>NZ_OY735139.1:0-1200000 GCF_963457605.1 uncultured Gellertiella sp. | reverse complement strand
GGCGCGCGGCTCTGCCTGCCGGTGGTGCTTGACCGGGAAACCATTGCCTTTCGCGAACTGAAGCCCGGCGCAGAGCTGGTCGATACCGGCTTTGGCACCCGCGGCCCGTCGCCCGATGCCGAGGTGCTCGACCCCGAACTGCTGCTGATGCCGCTGTCCGCCTTCGATGCTGAAGGCAACCGGATCGGCTATGGTGCCGGTCACTATGACCGCGCCATCGACCGGCTGCGGAAAAAAGGCATGTCGCCACGGCTGATCGGCATTGCATTTGACTGTCAGGAAGTGGCATCAGTGCCGGCAGAACCGCATGATGTCGGCCTGTCCGGCATTCTGACCGAAAGCGGATACCGACAGTTTGATTGAGCGTGAAGGGTAGCGCATGCGGCTTTTGTTTCTGGGCGACATGGTTGGCAAGACCGGACGGACCACCGTCTGGGAGAAATTGCCGGGCCTGATTTCGGATCTGAAGCTCGATTTCGTCATCGTCAATGGCGAGAATGCGGCGGGCGGTTTCGGCATTACCGAGGATATTTTCCTTGAGACCATCAATGCCGGGGCCGATGTCGTGACAACAGGCAACCATGTCTGGGACCAGAAGGAAGCCGTCAGCTTCTGCCAGCGCCATGACCAGTTCCTGCGCCCGGCCAATTATCCGGTCGGCACGCCCGGCAAGGGCTCCGGCATCTTCTATGCCCGCAACGGTGCCCGCGTTCTGGTCGCCAACATCATGGGCCGGGTCTTCATGCATCCCGAACTCGATGATCCCTTCAAGTCGGCCGAAGCCATCCTTGCGGCCTGCCCGCTGAAGGAGCAGGCCGACGTCATCGTCTTCGATTTCCACGCCGAGGCGACCAGCGAAAAACAATGTTTCGGCCATTTCGTCGATGGCCGCGCCTCCTTTGTCATCGGCACCCATACCCATGTGCCGACCGCCGATCACCAGATTCTGAACGGCGGCACCGCCTATATGTCGGATGCCGGCATGTGCGGCGATTACGACAGCTCGCTCGGCATGGAAAAGGAAGAGCCGCTCAACCGCTTCATCTCGAAAATGCCGAAAAGCCGGTTCGAGGCGGCAAGCGGTCCCGCGACGCTTTGCGGCGTCGGGGTCGAGATTTCCGATGCGACCGGCCTTGCCGAAAAGATCGCACCCTTGCGCATCGGCCCGCGGCTTTCCGAAACAATCCCGGAATTCTGGGCCTGATCGGCGAAAATGGCCGCTCCGGCTGGACGAAACCGGCCTTTCTGCCTATAAGGCCGCCATTCCCAACAATGAGACGTGAACAGGGGTGCCATGGCTGGCCATTCACAGTTTAAGAATATCATGCATCGCAAGGGTCGCCAGGACTCGGTGCGCTCGAAAATGTTTTCCAAGCTCGCCCGCGAAATCACCGTGGCGGCCAAGGCCGGTCTGCCCGATCCGCTGATGAATGCGCGCCTGCGTCTGGCAATCCAGAACGCCAAGGCCCAGTCGATGCCGAAGGACAATATCGAGCGGGCGATCAAGAAGGCCTCGGGCGTCGATGGCGAGAATTACGAGGAAGTCCGCTACGAAGGCTATGGCCCGGGTGGCGTTGCCGTCATCGTCGAGGCGCTGACCGACAACCGCAACCGCACCGCATCGAGCGTGCGTTCGACCTTCACCAAGGCAGGCGGCGCGCTCGGCGAAACCGGCTCGGTCTCCTTCTCCTTCGATCACGTCGGCGAAATCACCTACAAGCTTGCCGTCGGCTCTGCCGATGCGGTGATGGAAGCGGCCATCGAGGCAGGTGCCGAGGACGTGACGACCGACGAAGACGGTCACACCATCATCTGCGGCTTTGAGGATATCGGCGAGGTTTCGAAGGCGCTGGAAGCCGCCCTTGGCGAAGCCGAGACGGTCAAGGCGATCTGGCGCGCCCAGAACACCGTGCCGGTGGATGAAGAGCGGGCGCAATCGCTGATGAAGCTGATCGATACGCTCGAAGACGATGACGATGTCCAGAATGTCTATTCGAACATGGATATTTCAGACGAGCTGCTGGCCAAGCTGTCGGCCTGAGCGATCCCTTGATTTTTAAAGACGAAAAGGCCCGGTCGCGAGACCGGGCCTTGCTGTTTTGGCGCATCCGTCCGGTCAGCCGGCGCGGCGGTAGCCTGTCTGATGGGCCTGGCCGCCCAGTACGAACTGGCCGAGCTGTTCGTCCATCTCGCCGGCCTCCGAGGCAAGCTGGTGGATGGCGGCGGTGGTTTCCTGCACCATGGTGGCGTTCTGGCGGGTCATCGCGTCGAGTTCCGACACGGCCAGGTTGATCGATTTCAGGGTTTCTGCCTCGTCGCGGGTGGATTCGATGATCTCGTGCAGGCGGCCATTGATCGCCTCGACATGATCGCCGATGCCGCGCAGGGCATTTCCGGCCTTTTCCACCAGTGACACGCCGCTTTCGACCTCACCGGTCGATTTCTGCAGCAGGCCGGAGATTTCCTTGGCGGCCTTCGAGGAGCGCTGGGCGAGTTCGCGGACTTCCTGGGCAACCACGGCAAAACCCTTGCCGGATTCGCCGGCGCGGGCAGCCTCGACCCCGGCATTGAGTGCCAGAAGATTGGTCTGGAAGGCGATTTCGTCGATCACCGAGATGATCTGGTTGATCTGGCGGGACGACCCCTGGATCGCCTCCATGGCGGATATGGTCTCCTGCATGATCCGTCCGGATTCCTGCGCCCCGGCCTTGGCATCGCGGGCGATCTTTTCGGCCTGCTCGCTGCGGGTGATCTGGGTGCGCACGGCATCGGTGATGGCATTGATGGCGCTGGCTGTCTGGGTGATCGAGGCCGCCTGGCGTTCGGTGCGCGAGGCGAGCTGGTCGGCGCTGCCACTCATGCTTTCCGAGCTTGCCCGCACCGCATTGGAATTGCCGCCGATGGCCGACAGCGTGCCGTTCAGCGTGGCGATGGCGCGGTTGAAATTGAGGCGCAGGCTTTCGAGATCGGCGGGAAATGCGCCGTTGATCTGGTAGGACAGGTCGCCGCTCGCAAGCTGGCTGAGGCCGGTATCAAGCGATTCCACCACGCGCTGCAAGGTACGGGCTTCCGCGTCCTTTTCCGCCAGTCGCTGCTGGCGTTCCTTTTCGGTGAGCGTGCGGGTGGCCTCGTTCTCGGCTTCCAGCGCCCGCTGGTCGAGGAGCGAGGTGCGGAAGCGGCCAAGGGCGCGGGCCATGGTGCCGATCTCGTCCTTGCGCGATTCATTGCCGATCTCAGCATCGAGCTTGCCTTCCGACACCGACCGGGTGAGGCCTGCGAGATGGGCGAGCGGGGCAAACAGCCGGTTGGCGAAGAAGGCGGTGGTGACCGAGAGCAGGGCGAGCACGCCCAGCCCCATCAGCAGCAGGTTGCGGGCAATCTCCAGCGAACCGGCCTGGATTTCGCTCTGGTCGATGGTTTCGGCCAGCACCAGCGTCTTGCCCTCGAAGGTGACGGGGCGGAAATAGCCTTGCGCCATGTTGCTGTTAAGGGCGAGCTTCGCTTCGCGAAATGCCTGTGCATCCCCGGCACCGTCATAGGCGGTCTGGTAGGGTACGGCATCGATGGCCTTGAGCTTGCCATCGGCGGAAGGGGCAATCGCCTGGCCCTCCGCATTGATCATCACGGCGGCTTCGCTGCTTTCCGGTGTCAGGCCCCTCGTCAGGGTCGAAACCAGCGTGGTGTCGCGCACCTGCAGCAGGATCACGCCCTTGATCGAGCCGAGCTTCACGATCGGGACCGCGTAGAATATGGCTGACTTGCCGGTCTTCTGATCGACGGCAAGGCCGGAAAAGGCGGCGTTTGCGACGTCATCGACGGCTTTCGCGCCATTGTCCAGCGCGCCTGCAAAGGTCTTGCCGAGGCTTGTCCCCGCCCAGTCGGGCGATTTCAGGTTGGCGGCAAAGGCCGGACCCTTCTTGTAGGAATAGATGACGTTGCCGGTGATGTCGGCAATCATCAGGTCGAAGAAATCGGTGCCCTTGAGGATGGCGGCAACATCGCTCTGGGTCTTTTCATGGGCGGTAAAGTAGTAGACGCTGGCGCCGTCGGGTTTGGTGAGCTTTTCGCGTTCATCTTCCGGATAGGGGTTCCTGGTGACGAAGGCGTCGATCAGCGTCGCAGAGGCCTTGCCGCTCGGGGTATCGAGGACTTTCCAGCCACTGCGCAGCGAGACGATGGCGCTCTGCATCGATTCGATCTTGCTCATCGATATCGCCTGGCTCTCGAACTGGGCCATCTGCGAGGTCAGCATGTCTCCGCGAAAGGTCAGGATGCTGCTCATCGTGTTCTGCGTCTGGCGCTGGAAGATCCTGGCGCTGCTGACATAGGCCATGTAGTTGAGGGCACCCACAGACAGGACTGTCAGAGCCAGAAAGATGCCGATCACCTTGGATGACAACGAGTGGAACTTCGAAAGCATGACAATACCCGCGTTGGAACAACGTCCGGCTGGAAAGACATTTTCCAGGCAGTGTTCTCTGATTTTGCAGGCCCGGCAACCCGTTATGGGTTGGCAAACGTCATGCTGCACACAGCGGGCGGTATGGGGGCATACTGGTTCACCAGTCTTAATTGGTAGTAAATATAAGTATTAAAACTGCGATGTTTTTGTTTTGTTCACTTTTCTCTGGCTCAACTCGAAACAAGTTTCTAAGGTGAGCCATGCAGGACATGATTCGAATAATTGGCATAGATCCGGGTTTGCGCCGTATGGGATGGGGCGTGATCGACACGCTCGGCAACTCGTTGCGTTTCGTCGCCTCCGGCACGGTGCTGTCGGATGGCGACATGGATCTCGCCTCCAGGCTTTGCCAGCTGCACGATGGGCTTGCGGAGGTCTTGCATCTCCACCAGCCGCATGAGGCTGCCGTCGAGCAGACCTTCGTCAACAAGGACGCGGTGGCAACGCTGAAGCTTGGCCAGGCACGCGGCATTGCCATGCTGGTTCCGGCACGGGCCGGGCTGCCGGTCTCCGAATATGCGCCGAACGCGGTGAAGAAGGCGGTGATCGGCGTCGGGCACGGTGAAAAACAGCAGATCCACATGATGCTGAAAATCCTGATGCCAAAGGCCACTTTTGTCGGCAATGATGCGGCGGACGCGCTGGCGATTGCCATCTGCCACGCCCACCAGCGCGGCGGCCAGCGGATGCGCCAGGCACTGGCACTTCAAGCTTGATAGATCGGGGAAACGGGCGGTGATCGGAAAACTGAAGGGAACCATCGAGGAAATCGGCGATGACCATGTGCTCGTTGACGTGCACGGGGTCTGCTATGTCGCCCATTGCGCCTCGCGCACGCTGTCGCGGTTGGGCTCGGTCGGAGAACCGGTGGTGCTGTTCATCGAAACCTATGTGCGCGAGGACCAGCTGAAACTGTTCGGCTTCATGAGTGCGCTGGAACGGGAATGGTTCAACCTGCTGCAAAGCGTGCAGGGGGTCGGCTCCAAGGTGGCGCTGGCGCTGCTCTCCACGCTGACGCCTTCTGAACTGGCCAATGCGATCGCGCTGCAGGACAAGGCCGCCGTGTCGAGGGCACCCGGCGTCGGGCCGAAGGTGGCGGTGCGTATCGTCACGGAACTGAAGAACAAGGCCCCCGCCTTTGCCGGTGTCGAGGGTGCGCAGAATATCGGCCTGAAGCAGGAACTGGGCGAAGGCGTCGCCCCGGCCCCGGTCTCCGATGCGGTCTCGGCCCTGACCAATCTCGGCTATTCCCGCGACCAGGCCGCCAATGCCATTGCCGCCGCCCTGAAGAATGGCGGCGAGGGAGCCGACAGCGCCAAACTGATCCGGCTGGGACTGAAGGAATTGTCGCGGGCGTGATCTGGGCATACCGACGCGCAGGCTTTGGGCATGTTTCGAAACTGTTATCGGATTTGATTGGGTTTTCGGATCGCAATGGCTTTAGAGATGACCGCGTCAGCGGCGTGCAGCGGGCGGATATCGATGCTCGTCAAGGGTGAAGGGCAGCATTTGTTGAAGATCGCTCCGCCTTTGATAGAAGAGGGCACGAGCAGTGCCCGATCAGGAATGGAATGTAGCCGGTGAGTGAGCAGAACCCGATCCTGTCCCCGCAAAAGCGCGGTGAAGACATCGATACCGCGCTGCGACCGCAGTCGCTGGACGATTTTACCGGCCAGGCCGAGGCGCGGGCCAATCTGAAGATCTTCATCGAGGCGGCGAAGAACCGGGGCGAGGCGCTGGACCATGTGCTGTTTGTCGGGCCTCCCGGTCTCGGCAAGACGACGCTGGCGCAGATCATGGCCAAGGAACTCGGGGTAAACTTCCGCTCCACCTCCGGCCCGGTCATCGCCAAGGCCGGTGATCTGGCAGCCCTTCTGACCAATCTCGAAGAACGGGATGTGCTGTTCATCGATGAAATCCACCGGCTGAGCCCGGCGGTCGAGGAAATCCTCTATCCCGCCATGGAGGATTACCAGCTCGACCTGATCATCGGCGAGGGGCCTGCTGCCCGGTCGGTGAAGATCGACCTGTCGAAATTCACGCTTGTCGCCGCCACCACCCGGCTCGGCCTGCTGACCACGCCCTTGCGCGACCGGTTCGGCATTCCCGTCCGGCTGAATTTCTATACCGTCGAAGAGCTGGAACTGATCGTCCGGCGCGGGGCGCGGCTGATGGGCCTGCCGGTGACCGATGATGGTGCGCGGGAAATCGCCCGCCGCGCCCGGGGCACGCCGCGCATTGCCGGGCGGCTGTTGCGCCGGGTGCGCGATTTTGCCGAAGTCGCCCGCGTCGAGGCGGTGACCCGCGAGATTGCCGACGAGGCGCTGACACGGCTTCTGGTCGACAATATCGGCCTCGACCAGCTCGACAAGCGCTATCTCACGATGATTGCCGTCAATTTCGGCGGCGGACCCGTCGGTATCGAGACCATCGCCGCAGGTCTTTCCGAACCGCGCGATGCGATCGAGGACATCATCGAGCCCTACATGATCCAGCAGGGCCTGATCCAGCGCACGCCGCGCGGTCGTGTTTTGACCGCAAATGCGTGGAAACATCTGGGGCTGGTGCCGCCCAAGGATCTGGAGGCCGCCCAGTTCCGCCTGTTCCAGGAAGACGATTGATGCTGAAACGCCGTGGTTTCCTGAAACTCGCCGGAGCCGCGTGGCTCGGCCTGATCGGCCTGTTCGGCTTTGGGACCGGGGCGGAGGCGATGGGCAGGCCGCGCCTGCAGTCCTACAGGCTGACGCCGTCAGGCTGGCCTGACGGGCTGAAGCTGAAGGTGGTGGTGCTGACGGATTTCCATGCCTGCGAACCCTGGATGTCGGTCGACCGGCTCGCCTCGATCTGCGACCACGCCAATACGCTGGGTGGCGACATCATTCTCCTGCTTGGCGATTTCGCCACCAGCATGAAATTCCTGACCTCGAAAAGCGATCCCGACGCCGTTGCCCGGGTGATGGCCACGCTCAAGGCCCCGCTCGGCGTCCATGCCATCCTCGGCAACCACGATTACTGGTCGGACTGGAAGTACCAGAGGGACCCGACCCGCATGACCCGCGTCGAGGAAGCGCTGACCGGTGCCGGCATTCCGGTCTATGTCAACCGCTCGGTGCGGCTGGAAAAGGACGGCCACGGTTTCTGGCTGGCAGGTCTCGGCGACCAGATCGCCCGGTTGCCAAAACCGGGCGCGGCGCGTCAGGATTTTATCGGCATCGAAGACATGGATCTGACCCTTGCCGATGTCAGGGATGACGCACCTGTCATCCTGATGGCGCATGAACCCTATGTGTTTTCGGTCCTGCCGGAGCGCATCAAGCTGACGCTGTCGGGCCATACCCATGGGGGCCAGATCAATATTTTCGGCTGGGCCCCCTTTGCCCGCAATCCCGAGGACCATCGCTATCTGGTCGGCCACATCACCCGGGGCGACCAGCACCTGATCGTGTCGCGCGGGCTTGGCTGTTCCGGCATCCCGGTGCGGCTGGGATCCTGGCCGGAAATCAATATCATCGATCTCGGCTGAGCCGATGTCACGCAGTCTTCATTCAGGGCAGACGACGATGCAGACCATGCTTTCAGGCGAACTCACCGATCAGGGGCACCGGCTGGTGCAGCGGGTCTATTACGAGGACACGGATTTTTCCGGTCTCGTCTACCATGCCCGCTACCTGCACTTCCTCGAGCGGGGCCGCACCGATTACCTGCGCTGCCTCGGCGTCGAGCAGAGCGCGCTGCTGACGGTCGACGAGGAGGGGCTGGTCTTCGTCGTCCACCGGATGGAAATCGATTTCCGCCAGCCGGCCCGGATGGATGACATCCTGGCGGTGCTGACCACGACGGAAAAGGCGGGCGGGGCGAAAATGGTGCTCCATCAGCAAATCCGCCGCGACGAGACGCTGCTGATCGAGGCGAAGGTGACGATTGCCATCATCAACGGCCGGGGCCGCCCGCGCCGCCTGCCGGAACAGCTTGCCAGCCGCTTTCTGGAAAAGCGGTAGTTTTTCCGGCAAGCACCGGATGCGGCCCGCCGGGTCGGGCCATCAAAAAATAACCCTTTCTTTACCATAATGGAGTCTTACTCCCATTCGAGGGAATCGCGCCCCAAGCGCCTTCCTTTAACCAAATTTTGCAGCAAGAAGGCAAAAAGGCAGGGTGGGGCTTGACTCACCGGAACTTGAGCTTCTGGCGGCCTAGAAAGCAGCGTCGTGACCGCGATCCCGGATCGGGAATGGTTGCGGCGGTCAAGCGGAATGCTTTTCATGAACCGCCCGGTCGAAAGCCGGGCGTTTGGATTCGAGGGTGAGAGATCGATGGAAACGGTAGGGTTGGCTTCGGCCGCGACGGATGTGAGCCTGTGGTCGCTGTTCGTGCAGGCGGGCTTCATCGTCAAGCTGGTCATGCTGGGATTGCTCGGCGCGTCCGTCTGGACCTGGGCAATTGTCATCGACAAATATGTGAATTACGGACGCGCACGCCGCCAGTTCGACCAGTTCGAGCAGGTCTTCTGGTCCGGCCAGTCGCTGGAAGAGCTGTACCGCTCGCTGTCGGAGCGTCCGGGTGCCGGTCTCAGTGCCATGTTCGTCGCCGCGATGCGGGAATGGAAGAAGAGCTTTGAGCGCGGGGCGCGTTCGCCCATCGGATTGCAGATGCGCATCGACCGCGCCATGGACGTGACGCTGGCACGCGAATCCGAAACGCTGGAAGCGCGGCTCTCCTCGCTTGCCACCATCGGCTCGGCCGCCCCCTTCGTCGGCCTTTTCGGCACGGTGGTCGGCATCATGACCTCGTTCCAGGCGATTGCCGGGTCGAAATCCACCAATCTCGCGGTTGTCGCGCCGGGTATCGCCGAGGCGCTGCTCGCCACCGCCATCGGCCTGGTCGCGGCCATTCCGGCGGTTATTGCCTATAACAAGTTCTCGGGCGATGCCGGCAAGCTGACGGCGCGGATGGAAGGTTTTGCCGACGAATTCTCCGCCATCCTGTCGCGCCAGATCGACGAGAAGCTGCAGCCGCGCGCGGCGGCCCAGTAATGCGCCGCTGCGCGAGAGGAGACTGACCCATGGGTATGTCCGCCGGAGCCAAGTCGGGTGGGGGAGGGCGTCGTCGCCGGGGCGGCGGCCGTCGCCAGCCGATGAGCGAAATCAACGTCACGCCGATGGTCGACGTCATGCTGGTGCTGTTGATCATCTTCATGGTCGCAGCCCCGATGCTGACGGTCGGCGTGCCCATCGACATGCCGGAATCTGCCGCCAAGCCATTGAATTCCGACACCCAGCCGATCACCGTTTCGGTCAATACCGCAGGCGAGATCTTCCTGCAGGAAACCCCGATCTCGCTTGAGGAACTGGTGCCGAAACTCGAAGCCATCGCCAAGACCGGCTATAACGAGCGGATCTTCGTGCGCGGCGATACCAATGCCAATTACGGCGGCGTCATCAAGGTGATGGCCCAGATTTCCGCTGCCGGATTCAAGAATATCGGTCTCATCACCCTGCCGGAAGCGTCGAAGTGAACGATCTGCTGAAGCGATGCCTGATCATTTCCGCCGTTCTGCACAGCTTGCTGCTGACATGGGCGCTGCTGAAGCTTGGCGCGCCGCAAACATTCGACATGGCCAATTCTGAATCGCTGCCGGTCGAATTCGTGCCGATCACCGACATTACCCAGATCCAGCAGGGCGACAAGGATGCGCCCCTGAAGGACAAGTCGGCACCGGTGCCGACCAAGCGGCCCGACACGGTCAAGGATGCGGAAAATGTCGGCGACAACAATGTCGACATGAAAGCGCCGCCGAAGCCGATTGAAAAGCCGTCCACCAACGAGGCTACGGCTGCCCCGAAGCCGACCGAAAAGCCGACGCCGACGCCCGACGACAAGCCGAACGACGTCAAGGATATCGCCAAGGAAGAAACCGACGTTGCTGATCCGGCGCCGGAGCCGAAACCCGAACCGAAACCTGAGGTGAAGCCCGATCCGACGCCCGCTGAAAAGCCGCCGGAAGAGGCAAAGCCCGATCCGCAGCCAGAGCCGAAGCCGGAAGAACAGGCCCTGCCGCAGGATGTGCCGGTGCCCGCCCCCAAGCCGAAGGTCGAAAAGCCGGTCGAGGACAAGAAGCCGGTGACCAAGCCCGATACCAAGGCTGCCGATGCAAAGGCTGCATCCGACAAGAAGAAGGCGGAGAAGAAGCAGGAAAAGGCCAAATCCGCCGCCTCGCAGAAATCCGACTTCAATGCGGACGAGATTGCCAATCTCCTGAACAAGACCGACAGCTCTGCCTCCGGGGCGAAACGGTCGACGGGCGAAAAGGCACTTGGCGGCAAGAAGACGACCGGCGGGGAAAAGCTGTCACAGTCGGAACTGGATGGCCTGAAGGGCCAGATCACCAACCAGTGGACCTATACGGCCGGTCTGGAAGGCGCAGACCAGGTGGTGATCGAGGTTCGCTTCAGCCTGGATGAAGGCGGCAACGTGGTCGGCGACGTCGAGGCAACCGCAACCGGTGGTCCCTCCCAGACCCAGAACGCCCTGCTGTCGGCTGCCAAGCGCGCCATCCGCAAGGCCGAACCCTTCAAGGGTCTGCCGCCCGACAAGTACGATACGTGGAAAGACGTGATTGCCAGTTTCACCGTGGCGGATCTCGGCGGTTGAGCCGGGTGTCACGGCCTGAATGACCATCCGGGCACCTCGCCCGTTCTGAAACGGCCTGAAAAAGGCGCAATGACAGGAAACAACCCGCTGGATCGCGATCAAGGCGGCGGCGGTGCCGGGAATTTGAAGAGCTGAAAGGCTGACGAACAATGATGAAAATGCTTCTGAAGAGATGCGCCCTGGCGCTTCTGGTGGTTGTGGCGGCAGCCCCGTCGGTTTTCGCCGAAGTGCGGATCAACATTCATGGCGGCCGCGCCGAACCCCTGCCGATTGCCATCAACGATTTCAGTTCGAACGGCAATATCGGCCAGCAGATCAGCGCGGTGGTCGCCGCCGACCTGCAGCGCTCCGGCCTGTTCGCGCCCATCGACAAGGCGGCCTTCATCGAGAAGATCACCAATCCCGACACCCAGCCGCGGTTTGAGGACTGGAAGGCGATCAATGCCCAGGCACTGGTCACCGGGCGCGTCACCCAGGAAGGCGATGGCCGCCTGCGTGCCGAGTTCCGCCTGTGGGACACGTTCGGGGCCACCCAGATGACCGGCCAGCAGTTCTTCACCCAGCCGGAAAACTGGCGCCGTGTCGCGCATATCATTGCCGATGCGATCTACAAGCAGATCACCGGCGAAGACGGCTATTTCGATACGCGCGTGGTGTTCGTTTCCGAAAGCGGTCCGAAGACCGCCCGCAAGCGCCAGCTTGCCATCATGGACCAGGACGGTTTCAACGTCCGCACCCTGACCAACTCCAATGACATCGTGCTGACGCCGCGCTTCTCGCCGAGCAAGCAGGAAATCACCTACATGTCCTTCGAAGGCAACCAGCCGCGGGTCTATCTCCTGCAGCTGGAGACCGGGCAGCGCGAAATGGTCGGCAATTTCCCCGGCATGACCTTCTCGCCGCGCTTCTCGCCGGATGGCCAGCGGGTCATCATGAGCCTGCAGCAGGAAGGCAATGCCAATATCTACACGATGGACCTGCGCTCGCGCACCACGACCCGCCTGACCTCGACGGCCGCCATCGACACCTCGCCTTCCTATGCGCCGGATGGCAACCGCATCGTGTTTGAAAGCGACCGGGGCGGCAAGCAGCAGCTCTATGTGATGGGGGCCGATGGTTCCGGCCAGACCCGCATCTCGTTTGGCGACGGGGCCTATTCGACCCCCGTCTGGTCGCCGCGCGGCGATCTCATCGCCTTCACCAAGCAGGCCGGCGGCAAGTTTTCGATTGGCGTGATGAAGCCGGATGGCTCGGGCGAGCGCATTCTCACCACCGGCTTCCACAACGAAGGCCCGACCTGGGCACCGAATGGCCGGGTGCTGATGTTCTTCCGCGAAGCGGCAGGGGCGGGCGGTCCGCAGCTCTATTCCATCGACCTGACCGGCTACAACGAACAGCTGGTCAAAACCCCGGCCTATGGCTCCGACCCGGCCTGGTCTCCCCTGCTCGAATAGTAAACCTGTACTTGCGGGGCGAAGCGGGCGGCAATCCCGCTTTGGCCCGTTTCCGGCCTCCTTCTTGCCGCATTGTAAGGCAAAGACGGCCTGAAACCGCAAATTTTGGTGATTTATTAACCATGCGCGTTGAGTGGCCGTTAACCGAGAATCGTTAGGGTCTGGCAACGCTAAATGTAATTGCAAGGAGACAAGGCCGATGAGCCGCACGACTTCCCCGGCGATGAGCCGCATGCAGACACTCGCCCGCAATCCGGTTATGGTCGCCCTGGTTCTGACGCTTGCGCTCGCAGGCTGCAAGAGCAAGAACAGCCTGCCGAACAATGCCAATGATCTTGGCCTCAACGGTGCCAACGGCGCCGGTGCGGCAACGCCGGGTTCGGCGCAGGACTTCACCGTCAATGTCGGCGACCGGATCTTCTTCGATACCGACAGCTCGGCCATCCGCGCCGATGCGACCCAGACGCTCGACCGTCAGGCCCAGTGGCTCGCCAAGTATCCGAACTATGCCATCACCGTCGAAGGCCATGCCGACGAGCGCGGCACCCGCGAATATAACCTTGCACTCGGTGCGCGCCGTGCCTCGGCTGCCAAGAACTACCTGGTCTCGCGCGGCGTTCCGGCCAACCGCCTGAAGACGATTTCCTACGGCAAGGAAAAGCCGGTCGCTGTCTGCGACGATATCTCGTGCTGGTCGCAGAACCGCCGCGCCGTTACCGTTCTCGGCGGCGCTGGTCTCTGATCCGGTTCGTGTCAGGACCGGGCCCGGTTCTGGTGGAACATGCGTTCGAAAGGGGCGGCTCCGGTGGGGCCGCCCCTTTTTCATAGTTTGGCCGAACTTCACTGCTAGCGCCGGAAATATGGGCTTGAGCCGGACGTCGCGCCACAGAAAATGCGAAAGACTGTTTACGTGAGGGTGAGGGATATGAAAAAACTTCTCATGGCAGGCATGCTCGGTATCGGCATGCTGTCCGGCGTCGAGGTGGCCTGGTCCGGCCCGCTGATGCCACAGCCGTTCCGGGCGACCGGGGGGCAGATCATTCTGGCGCAAAGCGCCGATCCGGAGGTGCAGGCGCTTGAAGAGCAGGTCCGCCAGCTCAATGGCCGCATCGAGGAAATGAGCTATCAGTTGCTGCAGATGCAGGAGCAGATCCGCAAAACCCAGGAAGACAACGAATTCCGCTTCCAGGATCTGGAAAAGGGCGGCTCGAAGAAGAGCGGTTCGATTGCCAAGCCTGCCGGCGGTGATGGCACTGCCGCAGCCGATGCCGGGACGGCACCTGCCGCCTCCGGCGCGGGTGACGACGTCGCGAGAATCATCGCAACGCCCCCCGCCGATGGCAGTGCCGGGGCAGGTGCGGCACCGGCGGGCGAGCTTGGCGCGATCCAGATGGATGCCAATGGCAACCCGATCAAGGCGACGATCACGCCTGGTGCTGAAAAGGGTCAAATGCCGCCTCCAGCCAGACGGCCTCTGCTGGTTCCGGCAGCGATGGCGACACCTATCAGGTCGGCTACAGCCATGTGCTCTCCGGCGATTACGCTCAGGCGGAAAAGGAATTCCGCTCCTATATCGCCGCCTATCCGCAGGGCAAGAAGATTGCCGATGCCAATTTCTGGCTGGGCGAGGCCTATTACTCGCAGGGCAAGTATAACGAAGCGGCGAAAACCTTCCTTGCCGCCCACCAGACCTATGGGAAATCGCCAAAGGCTCCGGAAATGCTGCTGAAGCTCGGCATGTCGCTTGCCGCACTCGACAATACCGATACCGCCTGCGCCACGCTGAAGGAAGTCACCCGGCGTTACCCGAAGGCCTCGCGCACCGTGATCAACAAGGTTGCCAGCGAAGAAAAGCGCCTCGGCTGCTGAGACTTTTTTGAGCGGGGGGCGGGAGATGACGGACCCTTCATCCGCAGCATGCCTGTTGCAGACCATCGATGGCTCTCTGAAATCCTTTCTCCGTCCCGGCCTGTTGCTGGTTGCCGTTTCCGGTGGCAGCGATTCCATGGCACTGCTTCTTTCCCTTCGAAAAACACTCGACACACCCGAATTTTCCGGCTTTTCGCTGGCCGCCGTGACGGTCGATCACGATCTGAGGCCGGGCGCCGCCGAAGAGGCGCAATGGGTGGCGACTGCCTGTTCCCGCCTTTCCATTCCGCACGTCATCTGCCGCTGGCCGGGCGAAAAGCCCCTGACGGGTTTGCAGGCCCGCGCCCGCCTCGCCCGTTACCGGCTGCTGGTCACCGAGGCGGACCGGGTCGGGGCCATGGCCATCCTTACCGGTCACACGGGAGACGACCAGCGCGAGACCATCGCCATGCGGCGGATGCGTTCCGACGGTGATGGCCTGTCGGGAATGGCCGCGCAGACATTGCTGTTTTCGCGCCACTGGCTGCTCCGCCCGCTGCTGGGCCTGTCCCGGCAGACGCTGCGCGCGGCGCTTATCGAATGGGGCGAGACCTGGCTTGACGACCCCAGCAACACCAATCCGCGTTTCGAGCGCGTCCGGGTTCGAAAGGCCGGCGAAACCGGTGATCCTGATTTCGCCGGTGTTGATCACGCCGAGGCAAGGGTCCGTTCGGCGCTCTGCCAGGCCGAATGGCTGACGCAGCACGCCCGTGTCACCCAGGGGCTGGTGGCACATCTGCCGGTCGTGGCCCTTGCCGATCTGGCCGGCCGGGATGGTGCCACGGCCCTGTTCCGCCTGTCTGCCGCCATCGGCGGACGCGTCCATCTGCCGGATGCCGACAGCGCCCGGCGGGTGCTGGACTGGTTGCAGACGGGCCTGCCGGGCCGCCTGACACAGGGGCGGGTGGTGTTTGACCGCAGGCGCGACGGGCTCTGGCTTTACCGCGAGGCGCGCGGTCTTGAAGGCGCAACGCTTCTGCCGGGCGACACCCTGTTCTGGGACAGGCGCTACCGGGTGGAAAACCGCAGCGGCAGCACGGTCACGATCTGCGCGGGCGGGGCAGGGGCGATGGACCTGCTGATCCAGTCCGGCGTGCCGGAGGCAATTGCCAGGCGGGCCGCCCCCGCAATGATGTCGCTCGATCCTGAAACTGCCGACCGGGTTGCAACCGAGCGCCGGATCGCCGCCTTCGAGGAATTCCTGACCG
Organism: uncultured Gellertiella sp.; assembly: GCF_963457605.1. Classification (GTDB taxonomy): domain Bacteria; phylum Pseudomonadota; class Alphaproteobacteria; order Rhizobiales; family Rhizobiaceae; genus Gellertiella. The sequence goes on along the minus strand of NZ_OY735139.1, from coordinate 1,184,320 downwards.
GTTTCGACCTCGCCGTGGCGCAGGCGCTCGCCTCCGCCTTCGGGCTGCGACCCTTTCCCGCCCCGCCGGTTCGGGGCTAGTCCCGGCGGCCCGGGAATCCCGGCATTCCAGGCTTTTCCCGCACCATTGCTATGCGGGACAAAAAAGCCGTGCTAAAGCGGCGCTTGCCTTGGCAAGGCTGTCGCGCATCCCTATGTTAGGGCCTAAGTTTAAGTCCGTCGATACGGACAACCCATCATTCCGGGGAGTATAATGAACCCAAATTTTCGCAACATAGCCCTGTGGGCCATCATCGCCTTGCTGTTGATCGCGCTATTCAGCATGTTCCAGTCGGCGCCGGCTCAGTCGGGCTCCCGCGACGTTCCCTATTCGCAGTTCCTGCGCGAGGTGGATGCGGGGCGCGTGCGCGATGTTGTCGTCACCGGTAACCGGGTGCTCGGCACCTATGTCGACAATGGCACGGCCTTCTCCACCTATGCGCCTGTCATCGACGACAACCTGATGAAGCAGTTGCAGGCCAAGAATGTCACCATTGCTGCCCGGCCCGAAAGCGACGGTTCCTCCGGATTTCTGAGCTACCTCGGCACGATCCTGCCGATGCTGCTGATCCTCGGTGTCTGGCTGTTCTTCATGCGCCAGATGCAGGGCGGATCACGCGGTGCGATGGGCTTTGGCAAGTCGAAGGCGAAGCTTCTGACGGAGGCCCATGGCCGTGTGACCTTCGAGGATGTGGCAGGTGTTGACGAGGCCAAGCAGGATCTCGAGGAGATCGTCGAATTTCTGCGCGATCCGCAAAAATTCCAGCGCCTCGGTGGCCGCATTCCGCGCGGCGTGCTGCTGGTCGGTCCTCCCGGCACCGGCAAGACATTGCTTGCCCGCTCGGTTGCCGGTGAAGCCAATGTCCCCTTTTTCACCATTTCCGGTTCGGATTTCGTCGAGATGTTCGTCGGTGTCGGTGCATCCCGGGTGCGCGACATGTTCGAGCAGGCCAAGAAGAATGCGCCCTGCATCATCTTCATCGATGAAATCGACGCCGTCGGTCGGCACCGTGGCGCGGGCCTCGGCGGCGGCAATGACGAGCGGGAGCAGACGCTGAACCAGTTGCTGGTTGAAATGGACGGGTTCGAGGCCAACGAGGGCATCATCCTGATCGCCGCCACCAACCGTCCCGACGTGCTCGATCCCGCGCTGATGCGTCCGGGCCGCTTCGACCGCCAGGTCGTGGTGCCAAATCCCGATATTGTCGGTCGCGAGAGGATCCTGAAGGTGCATGTGCGCAACGTGCCGCGCGCGCCGAACGTGGATTTGAAAGTGCTTGCCCGTGGTACGCCCGGATTTTCGGGTGCAGACCTGATGAACCTCGTCAACGAAGCGGCCCTGATGGCAGCCCGGCGCAACAAGCGCATGGTGACCATGCAGGAATTCGAAGACGCCAAGGACAAGATCATGATGGGGGCGGAACGCCGCTCCTCCGCCATGACCGAGGCCGAAAAGAAGCTGACCGCCTATCACGAAGCCGGTCATGCCATTCTGGCGCTGAATGTCGCGATGGCCGATCCGCTGCACAAGGCGACGATCATTCCGCGTGGCCGGGCGCTGGGCATGGTGATGCAGCTGCCGGAAGGCGACCGCTATTCCATGAGCTACAAGTGGATGGTGTCGCGACTGGCGATCATGATGGGCGGACGCGTTGCCGAGGAACTGACCTTCGGCAAGGAAAACATCACCTCCGGCGCGTCCTCCGATATCGAGCAGGCGACCAAACTTGCCCGCGCCATGGTTACCCAGTGGGGCTTTTCCGATGCACTCGGCCAGGTCGCCTATGGCGAGAACCAGCAGGAGGTCTTCCTCGGCCATTCCGTCGCCCAGACCAAGAATGTCTCGGAATCGACCGCCCAGAAGATCGACAACGAGATCCACCGGCTGATCGACGAGGCCTATGAAGCCGCACGCAAGGTCATCACCGAGAAGAACAGCGAGTTTGTCGCTCTGGCTGAAGGCTTGCTCGAATACGAGACGCTGACCGGTGACGAAATCCGCGCCGTGATCCGCGGCGAAAAGCCTGCCCGCGACCAGGGCGACGATGGCGCCCAGCCCCGCAGCTCCGCCGTGCCCAAGGCCGGCAACCGCAGCGATGGCGGTACCGCGAAGCCCGCAGGCGACGAGCAGCCTGACGGCATAGAACCGCAGCCGCAGTGAACCTGACAGACTTTAGCCTGCCTTCCGGCATGGGCAGCGAACGGGTAGGTCCTCTTGCGGGGGCCTCCTTTTTTTGTTTGGCCGGTTTTGTTTGGCCGGTTTTGTTTGGCCGGGGTGTGCGGGGCAGGGCTGGCGTTTACGATAAAACCAATATTTGGAGCCGGGACATACAAAGACCGCACCGGATGTGGCATTGCTGTCGAACGAACAGTAACGGGACCCTACCGGCATGGCGATTGACCTTCCGATTGACCATCAGGCGGCGACTTTGCCAGATGCTGCCTGGCCGCTGCTGTCGATGGTGGTGCCGACCATCCCGCGTCGATGACGTGCGCCGGCTGCTGGTCTCGCTTGCAGCCCAGACCGACCGGCACTTCGAAATCATCTTTGTCGACCAGAACCGCGATGACCGGCTGAAGCCCTTGCTGGACGAGTATGCAGACCGCCTGACGATCCGCCATCACATGATCAAGGCCACCGGTGCCACCCGCGCCCGCAATGCCGGCGTGGCGCTTGCCAGGGGCGACTGGCTGATGTTTCCCGATGACGACGCCTGGTATCCGCCGGGCATGGTGGCAAAGGTCTTCGACCTGATCCGGTCTGTCCCCGCCGATTTCTATTCCGGGCGGGGCTGCGATACCGGGGGGCGGTCGATCATGGTGCCCTTTCCCGAACGCCCGTTGTTCATCGATGAAGACACGCTCTGGACCACGGCTATCGAATGGCTGTTCGTGATCCGGACTGCTGCCTTTAACGCCATCGGCGGTTTCGATCCCGATCTCGGCGTGGGGGCGGGGACACCCTATGGGGCCTACGAGATCTGCGACCTGATGCTGCGGTCGCTGCGGGCGGACCAGCGCGGCTATTACGACCCGAATTTCAACGGTCACCACGATTTCAGTGCCGAGGATCTGGAAACAGATGCGTCTATCGAAAAGATGCTCAAATATAGCGGCGGCCTTGGTTACCTGATCCGCAAGCACCGTTTCGGATTTTTCAAGACATTCTCCCTGATCAAGCGGCCCCTTGCGGGTTCGGTGATCTTCTTCGTCACCGGGCGCTTTCAGCGGGCGCGACGTTCGCGCACCATGCTGCGAGGCGTGTGGACCGGCTGGCGGGCGTCCAGGCCGTCGCCAGACCGCCGATAACGTCCTGTAATAGTCGTAGACGTTTTTTTACGTGCCGAACCCTTCGACTTGTGGCATGAGCGCATAAGCAACGGGTATGGCTGCATCCTGTTTCGGCGCATCGGCGACCTGTTCTAAAGGGCGGTCTGCGCCGCAAGGGGCGGTCGGGATATATTGGGAGCATTCATGAAGCGCCGCTATTTTGGCACGGACGGTATTCGCGGAAAATCCAACACCCCTCCCATGACGCCGGAACTGGCGATGCGGGTTGGCATTGCCGCAGGCACGATCTTCCGGCGCGGCTCGCATCGGCACCGGGTGGTGATTGGCAAGGATACCAGGCTTTCCGGTTACATGCTGGAAAACGCGATGGTGGCCGGCTTTACGGCGGCGGGCGTCGATGCCTTCGTGCTCGGGCCGATCCCGACCCCGGCCGTGGCGATGCTGACCCGCTCGCTGCGCTGCGATATCGGGGTGATGATCTCCGCCTCGCACAATCCCTACGAAGACAATGGCATCAAGCTGTTCGGCCCTGACGGCTACAAGCTGTCGGATGCGCTGGAAATGCAGATCGAGGACCTGATTGATCAGGATATTCTCTCCCAGCTCGCGCCTTCAGACGATATCGGCCGGGCCAAGCGCATTGATGGCGTGCATGACCGCTATATCGAATTTGCCAAGCGCACACTGCCGCGCGACGTGACCCTGCAGGGGCTGCGCGTGGCCATCGATTGCGCCAACGGGGCGGCCTACAAGGTGGCCCCCGCCGTGCTCTGGGAGCTCGGGGCGGAAGTCGTGACCATCGGCAACGATCCGAACGGCATCAACATCAACAAGAACTGCGGCTCCACCCATCCGGAGGCGCTGCAGAAGAAGGTGCATGAGGTGCGCGCCGATATCGGCATCGCGCTCGATGGCGACGCGGACCGGGTGATCATCGTCGACGAACACGGCGCAATCATCGACGGCGACCAGCTGATGGCTGTCGTGGCGGAATCCTGGGCCGACGACCAGCTGCTGAAGGGCGGCGGCATTGTCGCGACAGTGATGTCCAATCTCGGGCTGGAACGCTTCCTCGTCGGCAAGGGCCTGTCGCTTGCCCGCACCAGCGTCGGCGACCGCTATGTGGTCGAGCATATGCGCAAGCACAATTTCAATGTCGGTGGCGAACAGTCCGGCCATATCGTGCTGTCGGATTTCGGCACGACCGGCGACGGGCTCGTCGCGGCGCTGCAGATCCTTGCCTGCGTCAAGCGCTCCGGCAAGACGGTGAGCGAGGTCTGCCGCAGGTTCGAGCCGGTGCCGCAGCTGTTGCGCAATGTCCGTTTCTCCGGGGGCAAGCCGCTGGAAGACAAGGCGGTCCGGCAGGCCATCAGCGATGCGGAGGCAGAGTTGAAGAGCCGCGGGCGGCTGGTGATCCGTCCTTCGGGCACCGAGCCCCTGATCCGCGTCATGGCTGAGGGCGATGATCAGGGCCAGATCGAGCGGATCGTCAATGATCTGATCGGCGTGATCGCGGCGGTGCCGCACGCAGCCTGAAATCCCTGACATTTCAATGTGTGGACCGGTGCTTTGCGCCGGTCTTCCTGCGTCGTGCAACCGGTAAATCGGTCGTCAGATCCTACCCGACTGGGGGTGTTTCCTTAAAATATGTCTAATTTATATGATTTAAAATGCATTGGTATTTAAAGTAAATAAGTTTAGTTAAATGCTGATTAACTTTTGCTCTTTATTTTCCATGACAATCACTGGATTCGGCTGGCCAAAGCTTGGCCGGGCAACAGAGACTTTGGAGATAAAGTCATGAAGAACCTCTTGCTTGGCGCTTTCGCGCTTCTGGCCATCAACAGCGCGGCCCTTGGTGCCGATCTTTACCAGCCCGCCGATCCCGTGCCGGTCGCCCCGGTGCAAAGCGTGGATTCCAGCGGCTGGTACCTGCGCGGTGATGCGGCTTACAATTACAACAAATCCAGGGGTGCCTGGTTCTTCCAGGGCTCCAACGGGCTTGAAAGTGATTTCACCACGGCGGGTTTGCGCAATTCCTTCTCGATTGGCGGCGGTGTCGGCTATCAGGTCAATAGCTATCTGCGCGCCGACGTGACGGCTGATTACATGTTCAACGGCGATTTCCGGGGCTCGACGCATGGTGGCGGTGCAGCTTTCGGGGCCTGCGTCGTGTCCTGCACCTCGACCGATCTCGCCTCGATGACGGCCCTCAGCCTGCTGGCCAATGCCTATGTCGATATCGGCACCTGGGGTTCCATCACCCCCTATGTCGGCGCGGGTCTCGGCGGCACCTATGTCAAATGGGGTGATCTCGAAAATACATCCTGCGACGATTCCAATTCCGCCAATTGCGATGTCACCGAACACCATGGCGGCAATGGCAACTGGCGCTTTACCTATGCGCTGATGGCCGGTGCCTCGGTTGATGTCACCTGCAATCTCAAGGCCGATATCGGCTACCGCTACCGTCATGTCGAGGGTGGCCGGATGTTCGATTACAAGGCCAATGGTGGCCCCGGCTATGATCGCGGCTTCGGCAGCCACGAAGGACGGCTTGGCTTGCGTTATGTCTTTAGCGGCTGCGACCAGCAGGCCTATATCCCGCCGGTGGAAGTGCCGACCGCGCCGGTTTACAAATAACGCGATTTCTAAAGTATAGTCTCAAATTCGATGATATCGAGCCGTCGACCTCTTCAGGTCGGCGGCTTTTTACTGTTGAAATTCTCGCTCTGGCTGCAAATAGTTGTGTCTGCCGAAATATTAATGGACATGCTTAACCGGGTATTAACTGATTTGGTAAATAACTACTCAAGACTTCAATCATGCACCGTGCTTCGGGTACGGGCGAAAGGGTAGAGCGATGATCCGTCAGTCCGCTTTTGCATTCCTTCTGTCGCTGGCAATGGCGGGCGCGCAGGGCGCGCTGGCCATGGATCTGCCGCCGCCCGTCTATGCGCCGGAGATTTCCACCGGGGGCGTCGGGCAGGGCTGGTACATGCGCGGCGATCTTGGCTATACCGGTTGGTCCGGAATTTCCGCACCCTCCTACAATGTCGTCGGCAATGGCGGGGCGGTTGCCGCCGTCGAAAGCTTTGATGATGCGCGGTTCGACCGGCATTTTGCCTATGGCGGCGGGCTTGGTTACCAGGTCAATGATTTCCTGCGCACCGACGCGACGCTGGATTTCTTCAATGCCTCCTTCAGCGGTTCGTCCAGCATCGACGCTCCCTGCAACAATGCCCAGGTGGCTGGCACCAGTTGCGGCTTCAACCATTCCGGCTCGCTGCGGGGCATCGGCGTGCTGGGCAATGTCTATGCGGATCTCGGCACCTATGACGGCCTGACGCCCTATGTCGGGGCGGGGGCCGGTGTCACGGAAGTCAAATGGAACTCGGCGAGTTCGACCCCGTTCTGCGTCAATGGTACCGGTACCTGCAACGGCACCACCTACGCCGCCCAGGCCAATGAGGGGCTCGACAACTGGCGCTTTACCTATGCGCTGATGGCCGGTGTCTCCTATGACATTACCAGTTCGATGAAGCTCGATTTCGGCTATCGCTATTCGAAGATTGCAGGCGGCGACATCTATGACTATTCCGCTGCCGAAAAGGCGCTTGGGGCCAGCGGTGCCAAGGCCAGCGACAGCGGCCTGACCCGCCAGGAAATCCGCGCCGGTCTGCGCATAACCACCTGGTAGATTGTTCTTCATCCACGGCAGATCTTCAGGGTCGCCGCTTCCCCAGGGGAGGCGGCGGCTTTTTTTTGACTTGTGGCACCGGTTTCAGCAACGGCAAAAAGAGGTCTGTAAACGACGCCGCCTCTTGACGCCCGTAACCCCTTTCTATAGATCGGTTCGTGGGCCACCCCTCCCCACCGAGGGGCTTGCTATCTGAAAGGATAGATCCATGACGACCACGCCAAGACCGGCAAAGCTGCCGGCGAATCCCCGTTTTTCCTCCGGTCCCTGCGCCAAGCGTCCAAACTGGACGCCGGATGCGCTTCGCGATGCGCCGCTCGGTCGCTCGCACCGCGCCAAACCTGGCAAGGGCAGGCTGAAGCTTGCTATCGATCTCACCCGCGACGTGCTGGAGGTTCCCGCCGATTACCGCATTGCCATCGTGCCGGCCTCCGATACCGGGGCGGTGGAAATGGCGATGTGGTCGCTGCTGGGGGCCCGTGGCGTCGACATGGTCGCCTGGGAAAGCTTTGGCGCGGGCTGGGTCTCGGATGTCACCAGGGAGCTGAAGCTTGCCGATGTCAGGACCATCAAGGCGCCCTATGGCAAGCTGCCGGATCTTTCCTCCATCGATTTCGACCGCGATGTCGTCTTTACCTGGAATGGCACGACCTCGGGCGTGCGGGTACCGGATGCCGGTTTCATCCCGGCCGGCCGCAAGGGCCTGACGATCTGCGACGCCACCTCTGCCGCCTTCGCGCAGAAGCTCGATTTTGCCAGGCTCGATGTCGTCACCTTCTCCTGGCAGAAGGTGCTGGGCGGCGAGGGCGCGCATGGCATGCTGATCCTGTCGCCGCGCGCCGTGGCGCGGCTGGAAAGCCATGAGCCGGCCTGGCCGATGCCGAAAATCTTCCGCATGACCAAGGGCGGCAAGCTGATCGAGGGCCTGTTTGAGGGCGAAACGATCAACACCCCGTCGATGCTCTGTGTCGAGGATTATATCGATGCACTCACCTGGGCAAAATCCCTGGGCGGGCTCGCCGCCTTGCTGGCCAAGGCCGATGCCAATGCGCAGGTGATCCATGATTTCGTCGCCGCCCATGACTGGATCGCCAATCTCGCCGAGGTGGATGAAACCCGCTCCAACACATCCGTCTGCCTGAAGATCGTCGATGCCGACGTGGTGGCGCTGTCGCCGGATGCCCAGGCGGCTTTCGCCAAGGGCATTGCCACGCGGCTGGAAAAGGAGGGCGTCGCCTTCGATATCGGCTCCTACCGCGATGCGCCTGCCGGCCTTCGCATCTGGACCGGCGCGACGGTGGAACAGGCGGATCTCGAGGCGCTGATGCCCTGGCTCGCCTTTGCCTATGCCGAGGAAAAGGCCGCGCTGGCCAAAGTGGCCGCCTGATTTTCGAAAGCCGGAAAGCGCCCGCCGGAACGGGCCGTTCCCCCGCATTTCATCCCTTTTTTGCCTTTCAGGAGTGTCCATCATGGCGCCACGCGTCCTCGTATCCGACGAACTGTCCGAAACCGCCGTCCAGATCTTTCGGGATCGCGGCATTGAGGTTGATTTCGAGCCGCAGCTTGGCAAGGACAAGGATCGTCTTCAGGAAATCATCGGCAATTACGATGGCCTTGCCATCCGTTCTGCCACCAAGGTCACGCCGAAGCTGATCGGTGCTGCCGACCGGCTGAAGGTGGTGGGCCGGGCCGGGATCGGGGTCGACAATGTCGATATTCCCGCCGCCTCCCGCCGGGGCGTGATCGTGATGAACACGCCCTTCGGCAATTCGATCACCACGGCCGAACACGCGATTGCCCTGATGTTTGCCGTCGCCCGGCAACTCCCCGCCGCCGACCAGTCGACCCAGGCCGGCAAATGGGAGAAATCCCGTTTCATGGGGGTGGAAATCAGCGGCAAGACGCTGGGCGTCATCGGGGCCGGCAATATCGGCTCGATCGTCTGCTCGCGCGCCAACGGGCTGAAGATGAACGTGCTCGCCTATGACCCGTTCCTGTCGGACCAGCGGGCGACGGAAATGGGCGTTACCAAGGTCGAGCTCGACCAGCTCTTCGCCGAGGCGGACTTCATCACCCTGCATGTGCCGCTGACCGACAAGACCCGCAACATCATCGGTGCCGATGCGCTGTCCCGGATGAAGCCGGGCGTGCGGATCATCAATTGCGCCCGTGGCGGTCTGGTCGACGAGGCAGCGCTTGCCGGGGCGATCCGGGCGGGCAGGGTGGCAGGCGCCGGTTTCGATGTCTTCGAGGTCGAGCCCGCCACGGCAAGCCCGCTGTTCGGTCTGCAGAACGTGGTCTGCACCCCGCATCTCGGCGCCTCCACCAACGAGGCGCAGGAAAATGTCGCGCTGCAGGTGGCCGAGCAGATGTCGGACTATCTGCTGAAGGGGGCGGTGTCGAATGCCATCAACATGCCGTCGATCACGGCGGAAGAAGCCCCGAGGCTGAAACCCTTCATCCGGCTTGCCGATGTGCTCGGCAGCTTCGTCGGCCAGGTCACCGACAGCGCCATCAAGGAAATCGAGATCCTCTATGATGGCTCGACCGCGCAGATGAACACCAGGGCGCTGACCAGCGCGCTGCTCGCAGGCCTGATCCGCACCCAGGTATCCGATGTCAACATGGTCTCCGCGCCGATCATGATCAAGGAAAAGGGCATCATCCTGTCGGAGGCCAGGCGCGACAAGTCAGGGGTTTTCGACGGCTATATCAAGCTGACGGTGACCACCGACAACCAGACCCGCTCGATTGCAGGCACGGTGTTTTCCGATGGCAAGCCGCGCTTCATCCAGATCAAGGGCATCAATCTCGATGCGGATGTCGGGCCGCACATGATCTACATCACCAATACCGACGTGCCGGGCATGGTCGGCTTCATCGGCTCGACGCTGGGCGAGGCAGGCGTCAACATCGCCAACTTCCAGCTTGGCCGCGACCGGCAGGGCGGCGACGCCATCGCCCTTCTCTATGTCGACGGCGAGGTTTCTCCCGCCATCCTGGAGCGTCTCCAATCCCACCCCGCCATCCGCGCCGCCCGCCCGCTGGTGTTCAACGTGGATTGATGGGGGGTGTCCCGTTTGCAATACCGCATCCCTCTGCGCAAAGCGTCTCTTTGCGCAGAGGCAGCTCTATTCCCGTTCGAGATCCAGCGCCGGTGGACTGTGCGGATTGCCTGAATGTAATCCCGCCCATACCTCATCAGGATTTTGGAAAACGGCGCAATTCCCCATATCAAGACGGGGCGGCACCGGAAGGTCAGGGCATCCGATTTGTTCGCCTACAAACACAAGCGTGACACGGCTCGTTCGTCAGCGCTGGACGAACTGGCCGCTCTGGATGTGGACGGCGGGCTCATGTGAGTCCATTCGCAAGCCGGTTCACGGTGCTCGTTGATGGCTGCTGTCTGGCAGGCGCGCTGCGCCGCAATATGCTGCTGGTGCGAAGTTGCTACCGCTTTGCGGCCTTGCCCGCCGGACATAATGCTTGAAACTGTGGAAGTGCCACTGGGTAGCCGCTCGACCGGCTTGAAGTGGTCTTGGATTGCGCCTTTAGAGTCTGTCTGGTTCACATTGAACCAGACAGACTCTAATTCAATTTGTTTTCGTTTGTCTTTTCGGGAAAACCGGATTCCACTTTTCCCTGACAAACTCTAGCTCCGGCGCCCCGCGTGAGCGTCTCGCTATTCCGCTCGCCGCATGCACCCGTCCCCCAATTTGACTTGAACCTGCCGCAAATGCCTCATATATCCACGCGATCCCCTGAAATGCGGGGGGAAGTCGGGCCGCCGGGGCCTTTAACTCCGGGCGGAAAAGCGGAAAGTGTGCCCTGATGAACAGTCTGGATTTTGACAAGCGGCCTGAGGAAACCCGGGTCGTGGTGGCGATGTCGGGTGGTGTCGACAGTTCTGTCGTCGCGGGCCTGCTGAAGCGCCAGGGTTATGATGTGCTCGGCATCACGCTGCAGCTCTATGATCACGGCACTGCCGTCCACCGGGCGGGCTCCTGCTGCGCGGGCCAGGATATCGACGATGCGCGCCGGGTCTGCGAGACGCTCGGCATTCCCCATTATGTGCTGAATTACGAGCAGCGCTTTCGCGAGACGGTGATCAATCCCTTTGCCGAAAGCTATGTGGCGGGCGAAACGCCGATCCCCTGCGTTGCCTGCAACCAGACCGTCAAGTTTGCCGATCTCCTGGCCACCGCCAGGGATCTCGGCGCCGATGCGCTGGCGACCGGCCATTATATCGCCTCCCGGCCCAATCCCGCACCGGACGCGCCGCAGCGCCGGGCGCTCTACCGGCCCGTCGACAGTGACCGCGACCAGAGCTATTTCCTGTTTGCCACCACCCAGGAACAGATCGATTACCTGCGCTTTCCGCTCGGCGGCTATTCCAAGGCGGAAACCCGGGCGATGGCGGAAGAGATGGGGCTCTCCATTGCCCAGAAGCCGGACAGCCAGGACATCTGCTTCGTGCCGCAGGGCAAATATACCGATATCATCAACAAGCTGCGCCCCGATTCCGCGCTGTCGGGCGATATCGTCCATCTCGACGGGCGGGTGCTGGGTCGCCACGAGGGCATCCTGCATTACACCATCGGCCAGCGACGCGGCATCGGGGTCGCCACCGGCGAGCCGCTCTATGTCGTCTATCTCGATGCAAGGGGACGCCGGGTGGTGGTCGGCCCGCGCGAGGCGCTGGAAACCCGGCGGGTCTATCTGCGCGACATGAACTGGCTCGGCGATGGCGAAGTGGACGAGATCGCCGCAGAGGGTTTTGCCTGCTATGCCAAGGTGCGCTCGACCCGCGCCCCGGCGCAGGCAATGCTTCGCCGCGATGAAAACGGCCTGCATGTCGATCTGGCGGTGGGCGAAGCCGGCATTGCGCCGGGGCAGGCCTGTGCGCTGTTTTCCGGCGAGGGCGCCCATGCCCGCGTCTATGGCGGCGGCTTCATCGCCCGCTCGGAACGCTCGGCGCAGGCCGAGGCGGCGCTGAAGCAGCTGCTGGCCGCAGCCGTTGCCGCCTGAGCACAGCCTGCCTGAAATTCCGCACGATTTTCCACGCCCGGGGTGCTTGACACCAGCAACCACCCCGCCTATTAAGCCGCTCATCCAATCGGCTCACCGCTGATTTCGCCTGTTGAAACAACAACCGGAAACAAAGGTGAAGCCGCTGTGGCGGGGTAGCTCAGGTGGTTAGAGCAGCGGAATCATAATCCGCGTGTCGGGGGTTCGAGTCCCTCTCCCGCTACCATTTTTCTTCAATTAAATCAGTCGTTTACCGGGTCGTTTGGCACCTGCGTGGCGGTATGTTCAGGCGTCTCGTACGGATTATACCGTTTTCATACCGTTTCTGATAAGGTCAGCTACCATCAGCGTTTGTCCACAAAGTTGGTGATCGAGGCTTATACCGTTTCCATACCGTCGCCCACCTTTGCGCTCCGGACTGCAAGATTCGAGACGTCGGTCGAGTTGCTCAAGGCGTCGCGGCAGACGCCAGGCGAAGAGCCGCGGCGAGATCCTCTACCTGTATGCACGGCTTCTGTGAGTGGATGATGCGGTGGCAGGAGGCGCAGACGACGGACATCTCTTCTACGCGCGTGACGCTGTCGGGCTGCAGCTGCTCGATCGGAATCTTGTGGTGAGCTTCCAGGCAGCGCTCTCCGTTCGCGCCGTACTTCGCCACCGGGTCGAGGCCGCAGACTTCGCAAACGAGCTTCCCGCCGTTCTTGGACTTGTAATACTTCTTCACGCGCAGCGCGAAGCCCTTGTCCCGCTCCTTGTAGACGTGGATGCGCGCAAGCAGTCGCCCCTCCACCCCGAACACCTCTTCCTCTTCGACCGGTGGCTCGGCTTCTGCTTTCTCCATCTCCGTAGCGGAGGCCGCGTTGGTGAGGCCGAAGATGGCCTCCTGAAGCTCGTTCACCCGGTCGGCCGTCTCACGGATCAGGGAAGAGTTCTCCTGCGCTGTCAGAGCCGCTCCGTGTGCTTCGATGGCGGTGGCGAGGTCAGGGTGTTTTGCTCGGATGTCGGCGATGTTCGTGAGATCAGCTGCGATGGCCCTTATGCGGTCCTGAAGATTGATGCTGTGCGTCGAGTTCCTGACCGAGACGCGGAGCGGCTCGAGCGTGGCCGTCATGCCGTCGTCGGCGATGATCTCGAAGTCCATCTCGTCCATAACGAACGATCCGGAGCGAAGTGGAAACGTGACAGTATGCGTGAGGTCTTCGCGTGCGGGAGACGGCAGCCGGGCGATGGCCATGACCAGCTGCGGCAGGTGTAGTTTCGAGCGGTTGTTGCTTTCTTGCTTGCGGAGGCGGGGCTTACCTTGCGCCTTCATACCGTAAACTTCGGCTGGGATAGTGAGGTTCAGATCTTCGAGGAATATCTTGATCTGCCGATCAAGGAGGCTGTCAGCCGGAACGTACTCGAACTCGCCGCGGCCACCGGACGACCGCCAGCGGACAGAACACGTCGCCATATTTTCCTTTTCCCCACCGAATCGCCTCGTACGGCGTAGACACTGACATATTTCGTGTGTCTGATCACCATTGACGGAATCGGCTTTTCAGCTTAATCGGTTCTCATTCTGTTCTACATTCATAGGGTGCCTCCTTGAGCTATAAAGTTTCGTCATTTTTCAGCGGTATCGGGGGTCTGGACCTCGGGCTGGAACGTGCGGGCTTCAAGGTTGTCTTCCAATGCGAAGTGAAGCCATTCTGCCGAGAGATCCTCGAGCAGCACTGGCCGGGCCTTCCTCTCGACAAGGACATCAGGACTCTCGATGACGCAAAAATCCCTGAATCTGACGTTTGGGCAGCCGGGTTCCCCTGCCAGGATCTCAGTCTTGCGCGCATGGGGCCAAGATCTGGGCTTCGAGGGGCACAATCTGGACTCTTTCACGACTTTATGCGCCTCGTACGAGCGCGCAACCCAAGGGGAATTATCCTCGAGAACGTCCACGGCCTTCTCAGTTCCCACGGAGGAAGAGACTTCGCAATCGTTCTCCAGGCGCTGGACGAGTGCGGGTATGACGTCGCGTGGCGTGTGCTTGACTCTAAATTCTTCGGAGTCCCCCAGCAGCGCCGTCGAGTCTACATTGTTGCCATGCATCGAGGCTGGGGAAGTCCAGCAGAAGTACTTTTTGAGCCCGAACGCGGCGACCGGGATCCTGCGCCGCGTCGACAGGATGGGAAGAAATCTCCCTCCCTCTTTCAGACAATCATTGGAGATCCTGAGCGGGGACCCCTCGTAAAGTCCATCGCGCACTGCATCTACGCAGAGTCCGCCCGGCATACGGGAACGGACTGGTCTCGAAACTATGTCTGGTATCCGGAAGGTCGGGTGCGGCGGTTCCTGCCCACTGAAACCGAACTCGCACAGGGTTTCCCAGCTGACTGGACGCGTCCCCGGCACTTCGACGAACGGCAGGCCGACAAGATCGACAGCCTGCGTTACCATGCCGTCGGCAACTCGGTGACACCGCCGGTCGCTGAATGGGTTGGGTACAGGCTTATGGCGGCGTTGAAGGCGCAGGAAGCCAAGTCGGTTTCGGAACTCGCTGCTGCCGAGTAGGCTATAACGAATGTTGACAAGAACGTTCTCGTTCTGTTCTCATATGGGGCATGCAACACCGCCGCTCGATAGATCTGATTCCTCACTCACGGACGTCGCCGAAGGCGCTCCCGATCACCGACGTCGTCCTCGCCGATCTGCCGAGCTGGTGCATCCTCGTTGCTACCTGCCCCGTGTGTAACCGTCGCGCAGAGGTAAGTCGTCACTGGGTGACAAAAATGCTGGGCTCGACTGTATGCATATTTCGGAATTACGGGACAGCAGTTTCACTAAATCGCGGACAGTTGTTTCACTAATTCCGGGACAGGTGCTTGATGTCGATTTTCGCTTGCCTTGTTGACGTCATGATGGATTGATTTCGGTGTTTTCAACGCCGGTCAAGTGGGTTGGAGTTTTCTGCCGCCGCATGCTGTCGCCCTCGAGTGTAATGCGGTGGGCATTGTGGATTATCCGATCAAGGATTGCGTCTGCAATGGTCGGCTCCCCTATCATGTCGTGCCACTGGGCGACGGGCAACTGTGCGGTGATGATGGTGGATTTTCGGCGATAGCGTTCCTCGAAGATTTCCAGGAGGTCGAGGCGCTGTTGACCGGTGAGCGTATGGGTTCCCCAGTCGTCAAGGATCAGCAGATGGACGCGGGCGAGCTTATCGACCAGGCGTGGAAAGCGGCCGTCGAGCCGGGCGAGGCCAAGGTCCTCGAACAGGCGCGGCATGCGCAGGTAGAGGATGGAATGATCGAGCCTTGCAGCCTGACGACCGAAGGCGCAGGCGAGCCAGGTTTTCCCCGTGCCGGTCTGGCCGGTGATGATCATGTTCTCATGGGCCTTCAGCCATGCGCCTTGTGCAAGCGACAGCGTGTTGCGGCGGTCAAGACCACGATGAGCGGCAAAATCGATATTCTCGATACAGGCGTCGGGAAAGCGTAGCTTCGAAGCGGCAAGCCGGTTGGT
The DNA here is from genome assembly GCF_963457605.1 of uncultured Gellertiella sp. GTDB lineage: Bacteria > Pseudomonadota > Alphaproteobacteria > Rhizobiales > Rhizobiaceae > Gellertiella. Next base: position 1,168,765 of record NZ_OY735139.1, on the reverse strand, counting down.
CAGGCGCTTGTCGGATCGCAGAGCCGTTTCCCGGTCGAGCATCAGCCCGAGCCATTCATCGCGGCTGAGATCGTGGCTGCTGGCCTGAGCGGCAAGTTCGCGATAGGCCATTGCCATTCCGGCAAGGCCAAGGGCCTGCATCTGGTCGAGGGTTGGATGTGTCAGCATGGGTCTTCCTTTCTTCACTGGTAATAGGAGCCGCCGCGGATGTTGGTGTGCGGCGGGGTGGGCTTTGCCGGGTCTGTCCCGGGTTTGACCCGATCGAGACCGGATTTGAGAATGGCGACGACCGAGGAATAGGTGATGGCGTTGATCGTGAGCGCCCGCTCGCAAGCCGCTTCCAGGCGCTCGGCCTCGTAACGGCGGGCAAGGGACAGAATGCCGAAGGCCGAGCGATATCCCTGTTCGGGATGCGGACGCTCGCGCATCATCCGCTCGACCAGAATGGCGGTATTGACCCCGACCTTTGCTGCCTGGCTCAGAAGCGATGCAGGCGTCGTGCTGGCATAGCGCTGGTGGGATTTGGGCATGTGTTCGCTCACCGTGACATGCCCGGATCGCTGGGAGCGGCGAACATGGCTGGCAATCCTGGCGTGATCGAAGAATATCTCGACCACCCGATGGGTCAGGCGCACATCGACCTGTCTGCCGATCAGGCGGTGCGGCACGGAGTAGAAGGTCCCGTCGACCTCGACGTGGTAATCGGGATGGACTTTCGCCACCTTCCATTCCGCATAGTCGAACGGCGCGGCCGGTAGCGGCGCAAGCGCTTGCCTCTCAACCTCATCGAACAGTTCCCGGCGCGACTTGCCTATGTGGCGCATGGGGCGACTGTTCAGGTCATCCAGCAGAACCGAGATTGCGGCGTTCAAATCTGCGAGACTGAAGAAGCGCCGGTTTCTGAGGCGGGCCAGTATCCAGCGCTCGACGATCAGAACGGCACCTTCGACCTTGGCCTTGTCACGCGGCTTGCGGCTTCTGGTCGGCAGGATGGTCGTGTCGTAATGTTCGGCCATGGCTGCGAAGGTGGCGTTGAGCGTCGGTTCGAACCACAGCGCCTTGGCGACGCCCGCCTTCAGGTTGTCGCACACGATCGCCTTCGGGACGCCGCCGAAGAAGCTCAACGCCCGTTCCTGTCCCTCAATCCAGTCCGGCAGCTTCTGGCTGAAGCTGGCAATCGCGAAGGTCAGTGACGAGGCCGGCAGCATCGCCACGAAGATTTGTGCCGGGTGGATGACGCCGGTCGACGGGTCGGTGATGGGAATGGTGTGACCGGCGTAATCCGCCTGCATCACCGCGCCCGCCTCATGGCGGTTGCGGAAAGTTGCGTGAGCGCGGCGTTCGAAAGCAGCATAACGGTCGCAGAACCATGTGTAGCCATAGCCGCCGGGATGGCTTGCCCTGTATTCCTGCCACAAAAGCGTCAGCGTGACGCCCTTGCGCTTCAACTCGGACGAAACGGACCGCCAGTCCGGCTCGGCCAGGTCTTGTGGCGGGCGGCCAACCCGCCGGAAAAGATGGCGCTCAAGCGCGGCATCGTCATCAAGTCCTGCAGGTAGAGGCCAGACAGAAAGTCCGGTCTCCTTCGCCCGCAGAAGATACGTCGCCACAGAGCTCTTGCTGATCTTCAGGCGCTCAGAAATGGCACGAACCGAGAGCCCCTGTTCATGCGTCAGCCGCAATATTGATCGAATGTCTTTCACTGTCGTTCGTCTCGCTTGCTTCCGTCTTGGCATGGCCCCTCTCACAAATAATGAGGAGCCAATCTGCCAGAACGGCGCTTGCGAAAATCGACATCATATCCGCCGCCGGGACTGTCCCGGAATTAGCGGAAACGCTGTCCCGTATTTACTGAAATCAATGTCCGGGCGGTCTCATTTCTGAAGTGCAACAGGCTGGTTTGAGATTTCGGTTTGATAGGCTTCGAGGGGTGTTCTGAATCCGAGTGTTTGTCTTGGTCGATTATTGAGGCTGTCGGCGATTTTGTCGAGGTCCTTCTGGGAGTAGATGCTGAGATCGATGCCTTTTGGCAGATACTGGCGGATCAGGCCATTGGTATTTTCGTTGGTGGGTCGCTGCCACGGGCTATGCGGATCGCAGAAATATACTTTTATATTCAGCCGCTTAGCCAGCTCGGTGTGCTGAGCCATTTCTTTTCCCTGGTCGTAGGTCATGCTGGTGCGCATCGCTTGAGGGACACGCGACAGGCCGCGCGAGAACCCGGCAAGTGCTGCATCCGCGCTGGCATCCTTCATCTTCGTCAGAATGACATAGCGGGTTTTGCGTTCGGCCAGCGTGCCGATGCAACTGGCATTTCCGGCGCCCTTGATCAGGTCACCCTCCCAGTCGCCGGGCAGTTCACGGGTCAGCACGGACGCCGGACGCGCATGCACCGACACCATGCCAGGCAGGCTGCCGCGCCGGTCCTTGCCTTGAGCGCGGGGGCGGCGCAATTTATGCCCCTGTCGAAGCAAGCCTATGAGTTGCTTGCGCAATTCGCCTTTCGGCAGGATGTAGATCGCCCGGTAAATCGTCTCGTGCGCCACTGTCTCGGGCTCGTCCATGTGCTTTAACCTGCCGGAAATCTGCTGCGGGGACCAGCCCAGACGTATCTGCCTGAAAACAGTCTCCCGCAAGGCCGTCCCTTCCGCAAGCCTGACCAGTCCGCGACGGCGGCGCGACAAAGAGGCTCTGGAAGCAATGCCCGCGTCATAGCATGAGTGAGAAGGCGACGCTGGCGGCGCGTTGCGGCGAACCTCCCGAGACACAGTCGATCGCGACCGGCCAAGAGCCAGAGCGATCCACGCCTGCGTGTTGCCCATATTCAAACGGCTCTGGAGAAAGTTGCGCTCAAAAGCGCTAAAATGCTGATAATGCTGACCCATAACGGCATCCTTTAAACGGATGCCTGTTGCACTTCAAATCAGAGAACGCCCCGCTAATTACCGGAATCACTGTCCCGGAATTTGTGAAACACGCAACTGTATCCTTACTCGCCATCCAAGAACGCCTGCGGTGCACTGGGTGCCAGAATCGGCATGGCAATCGTCTCGACTACCAGTCCCTCCCAAGATGAAGCCACGTTGCGGCCGGCAGGCCGATGTCACATGATCTCTCTACATACGGAGAGATCGAATGCAGACGACGGTAGCTGGACATAAAACTTGGACACCAGACGAAGATCAGCTCATTCGTGACCAGCTCGCAGCGGGAAAGCGTACGGTCGACGTCTGGCTGCCGCACCGCTCGTCGTCCTCGATCCAGACGCGCGCGTGCCGTCTCAATCTGACCGACAAGCACCACCCCCGGCGTTCTTCTGACTATTACCCGAACTTGCGCACTTGGAGCCAGACCGAACTCGACTTGCTCGTTGCCGGGCTCGCCGCCGGGGTTCCGGTGAAAGATGTCCAGATCACGGGGAGATCGAAGAAAGCGCTGGAAACGATGGCGTCGCGTCTCGGCGTCCGGGCGTCGGATCGTGCTGCGCGTGCCACGACGAGGCCTTGCATTACATGTCGCCGCCCGATCCGATCCGAGCATGCCGGGCACCGGATGTGCGACCGCTGCCGATTGAACTCAAGCGAATTCGCTTGCATCTAGTTTTCACTGAAATATCAGTGAAATGTTAACCGCCTTAAGAGGAATTCCCCGGAGCTGCGTTGACGTCGACTCCGGGTCCCGATCGTATGACCTCCCGTGAACAGGAGGTATTGCGTATGGGCATGACGATTTTTGACAGCCGAGATCCGGCCGGTCGCGCGGCAGGCGAGCTTACTCTTCTCACAAGTTACCTCGTCAATTCATTCGCCGACGCAGCGGCAGCGGGCCGCCAAGCTGCCGAAGCCCGCCGGGAAGAGCGAGCTGCATTCAAATACGCATGCGAACTGACCGAAGCCCGCGGCCGCGCAGACGAACTTGGCCGGGTCGCAATCCGCGCGGTACGGCACGTGGCATCGCTCGAAGCAGAAGTCCGGCGGCTACGCACCGCGCTCGCGCAGCGGCAGGCTCACATCGACCGCATGCGGGGGCAGAAGGCATCGGCATGATCGAGCGGATCGACCTCAGCGACGAAGGCCTCGTCGACCGGCACGGCGACATCATGCATGAGTACCCGGACCTTTTCCATGCGATCCGCCTGCGCGAATACAAAAGCCGCCAGAGGTCACCTGGCGGCTTGCGATTGTCATGCGTGGCGACGAGGCTTGAGTGCCGGTCCGCCGTCTCCGAAGAGTGACGGATACTGCCCGCGGATGACGTCTGAAATATGCCGCCACTTGTCTTCGCTTTCGTCATCCGGGATCTGCAAAAGAGGTGCCGGATTTTTAGCATCCGCTTCCTGCCGTTCGCGCAGCCGCCGGACGTTCACGACGACTTTCCGCGCTGAGAGCGATTGCTTGCAGGCTTCGTGGCTCGACGCCGCGAGCAGCGCGAGGTCGCCGTCCGTGAGAGATAAAGCATGTCTCCATTAATTAGCCTCATATCCTGCGGCTTTGAAGTAGTTTCTGCATTCCTGGACGGAGAAGAGATCGCATATTTCGCCGAGGGCTGTTGAGAGGGCATCGAAGGTTCGTGCGGCGCGTTTTCGCAGCAAGGTCTTGAGTTTGGAGAACGCCATTTCGATGGGATTGAGGTCCGGGCTGTAAGGTGGGAGGAAGAGCAGCCAAGCTCCCTTTTGCCTGACGAGTTGCTCGGCGCGGGGACTTTTGTGGAAGGCGACGTTGTCGAGGATGACAACATCGCCCTTGGCGAGTGTCGGGACGAGTTGAGTTTCGATCCAGGCCTCGAAGATGCGCCGGTTCATCGGCCTGTCGATGATCCATGGAGCTACCATTCCATGACATCGCAAGCCGGCGATGAAGGTCTGGGATTTCCAGGCACCGAAGGGGGCATGGGTGCGGTAGCGCTGGCCGCGCGGTGACCAGCCGGAGCGCTTGGTCAGCTTCGTGTTGGTCGATGTCTCGTCGATGAAGATGAGCCGTGCCAATGCCTTGTCGAGGAAGGGCTTGCGGCGTTGCGTCCACAGGTCACGCGCCCTTGCGACCTCCGTTCGATGCTGCTCGCTTGCCCGCAGAGTTTTTTTTATGGCTGAGGCCGAGCCGGTGGAGAAGCTTTCCAACGCTGGAACGATGGACGACGACGCCGCGTCCGGCAAGATCGAGGCAAAGCGCGTCGAGCGTCAGGTCGCCGTTTTCAGCCATGCGCGCCGCCACGAAGGCGTGATGATCCGCGAGCTTCCCGCCACCGACATGCCCCTGGCGTCGTGGCGAGAGCGATGCCGTCTCGCGCTTCAGGATCACAAGGTTGTTCACGAAGCGCGGCGAAACCCGAAAATGCCGGGCCGCTTCCCGGTGAGACCGACCCTCTTCGACAAAAGCGATCACCCGCTCCCGGAGTTCAACAGGATGCGATTTACCCATGACTTTCTCCCTTCCAAAAGAAGGGAATCACGATCACGCCGATTTGGGAAGCTGAATCAGATAAATGACGACATGCTTTAGGCCGCCTGCGACAGTTTCTTCTTGGCCTTCTGCCGCTCGTACTCGTCGAGGACGACGTCGCACCAGATCCGCATCGCTTCTTTCTTTAGCGCGATGTACTGACTGCCGCCATATGCCATTTTGGTAATCCGCGCGGTTCGCAGGCGAGCGAAATCCTCACGCTCCCGTTCCGTGGCTCCGACGGCCAGCGCCTCTTTTTCGTGGATGTCGTGAGCGAGGATGACGGTAGCGCCGCCGGGAATGCCGTGTTCGTCGAGGACGGCGGTGAGCGTACGCCGGATATCGTGCAACGACCACCAACCTATTCCTGCTTCGTCAAGCAGATCTCTCCGGCTCGTCCGTTCAAACGCGCTCTTGCTGGACTTCTGTACGACTTCGTCGCGACCGGCGAGACGGTAGAGGATCCGGTACACCCCTGAAGACGTCGCGTGGACGCCGGGCTTGCGTTCGCTCGGGAAAGCCCGTTGTTGGGATCCCGCGTGACGGCCCTGATCACGGAAGCGGTCGATGTGCTGCCATGCACGGACCGGAATCGGCAGGACGTGGGCTTGTCCCGCTTTCATGACGTCCTCTGCCCACGCCGCCATCATGAAATCATCCGACTGGGTGTCAGAAACGACGTCGTGAGCAAGAAGGGACATGCCCGCAGTCGCTCTCTGGCAGGTCAGGACGAGCCACCAGAGGCCAGCAAGCGTGCCGGGGCTGACGCCTGCGGTCTGGATCGCGCGGCCAGGCAAGGGCTTTGTGAGATACTCTTCGGCAATCAGGAGCGTTTTGACTACGTTCTCGACGTCAGGCCTGCGCTCTCGCGGTTTGATCTTAAACGGCGCGTTCAAGAACCGCCACCACGGATCCACCTTCTCAAGACCCGACTGCCCGGCATGGTTCTTGGCGCAGTAGTCGAGGACAGCGCGGGTGTAGGTGATGACCTTCACCGCCGGACTGGTGCCGATGTGTTTCTTCACGTAGTCGCGGACGCCCTCGATGTCGCCGCGCGTGAGGAGAACGGCAGGCTTGTCGAGGACTTTCTGGAAGCAGCCTTTTTCAAACGTGTTCTTGTAATCCTTGATCGTGTTCGGCGTGATACGTGTCTTCGCATCGACAGCCGACTTCCCATCTATCGTCGCTTCCACACATTGACGGAGTGTCCAAGTGTCGGCCGTCTTGTGAACGGCCTGCAGCGCGTCGGCTTTCTTCTGTCCTGCCCAATAGGCGCCGAGAAACGGCTCGACTTTGTCAGGGTCATGCTCCAGCAGATCGAGGACCGTTTTCGCGAGATCCCTGACAGACTTCATCGCGGTAATGACGCGCTTTGTGTCCCCCTGCTTCCGGTGAACGTATCCGATGGTGGTGGTGTGGTTCCCTAGTTTCACTACCCAAGAAGCTGTCCTACTCTGTACCCGCAGCCCCAGACCCGTCTGCTTCGCGTCCGTAAAGACGAAAATCTTGCCGTCGGGGGTTTCACCTGCCATGGCCATCTTGATTGCTCTATTAACCTCTGCGTCTCCGATGATCAGTTTCTCGGTCGCCATGCCGTTGCCTCACTCTATACCGCAGCAAAAATCTATACCGCTCCCATACCGTTCGCAAATTAGTTTACAAGAGCAGGTAGCAGCTAGCCTGACTCACATGTCTGAAACATGCAAGCCGCGCGTAACTGTTGATAACATATTGAGAAATATGAATTATCTGAGGTGGAGGTATGGTGAATGCAGGACTTGTAAACTTTCTTGGCAAGTGGTCGATTTCTCGACATGAGGAATCATAATCCGCGTGTCGGGGGTTCGAGTCCCTCTCCCGCTACCATTTTTTCTTGAAATAGTGTGATATGCGGCGCGTGGATTGCATTATTTATGCGGTCTTGCAGGAATTGATTTTGGAGACTTGCGTTACGGTCGCTTCCAGGGCCCTTTGTTTCCGTTTGTTTTTTCGGGAAAACCGGATTGTATTTGTCCCTGACAAACTCCAGATCATAGGGAAGGCCGCTATTGAGCATTTGCGCCGTCATCGGGCTTTATTATAACCTTTGAAGTCTTCTCTTTTTCGCGTGTAATGACGCCGATTTTGAAAAGACACACCACAAATATTTTCGTTTTAGAATATTGGCTCTAGATCGCCGTCAACTATGTTAGTTGATTCGTAAAATATAACGGTTTTTAGCTTACTCAAACCTCGCAATGGTTTCAAACTATCTATATCCCCGCAGTTACTGACGCTCAGAAGTTCCAAATTTCTTAACGCTGAAACTTGACTTATATCCCCGATACGTTTGCAATTTACTATTTCTAGGCGATTTAGGTCCGCAAGATTTTCGATTCCATCGAGTGTTAGGAGTTTGCGCATCTCACCAATTCTCAATGACTGTAACCTATCAAAACATACATTTTTCAGATCCGATATCCAAACCCTTTATAGTCACGTGGACACCTTTGGTTTCAAAAGGTGCGCCCTTTCGCTCCAGATGTGGTCCATCGCCCAGCTCGGCAAATAAAAATCCGCCTCTACCACACGAGCACATGCGTCCCTTCCATCCCCGCTGCCCTCCGCCCGCGCCTGACAAATTGTCTGAACGTTCATTCAATACGCTTGCCTCTTTCCGTTATTTGCCATAGCTTTTTTGCGAGACCAACAGTTTTGGGAGGAGCGGGATATGGGATTGAATGCGGTGGATATGGTGGTGGAATCCAGGGCGGGACGGCGGGAAAGTCTGGCGGCGCTGATTGCGGCGCAGGTGCCGGGGCATTCGCTCAGCCAGTGTTTCTACAATGATCCCGGCATTTTCGAGCGGGACATGGAGCGGATGGTGCTGGGTCACTGGCACTGTGCCGGGCATGCAAGCAGCGTCGCCAATCCGGGCGATTTCTTCACCATCGAGATCGGCCGCGAATCGGTGATCATCGTGCGGGGCAAGGACAATCAGCTGCGGGCGCTGCTGAATGTCTGCCGCCATCGCGGTTCGCGGGTCTGCACCGAGCAGGCAGGCAGTACGCGCGGCGGCTTCGTCTGTCCCTATCATGCCTGGTTCTACGATACGGATGGCCAGCTGAAGGTGGCACGGCAATTTCCGGAAGGGTCGTCGCGCGACGATTACGGGCTGAAGCAGGTGCATCTCGAGGTGATCGAGGGGCTGGTGTTCATCTGCTTTGCGGCCGTGCCGCCGGGTCTTGGCCATCTGCGCCGGGCACTTGCGGCGGGGGTCGGGCAATATGGCTGGAAAGATGCCAGGGTTGCGCATCGCCAGTCCTATACGATCGACGCCAACTGGAAGCTGGTGCTGGAGAACTATTGGGAATGCTACCATTGCAGCCCCGCCCATGTGGAGTTTTCCCGCGCCCATGCCACCGCCCGCAGCCTGCATGGCGATCCCGAACTGATCGAACGGATGACGGCGAAAGCGGCGGCGATGGGGATCACCTTCGAGGAGATGGACCACCTCGCCCCGCTGAATGCGCCGGGCGAGGAACCCGCTGACTGCTATCGCTCGCCGCTCGAGGCCGATTGCGTGACCGGCAGCGAGGATGGCAAGCCGCTCGCTCCCCTGATGGGACGCTTTACCGGGTATGACGGCGGCGTGACCTTCAACGATTGCGGTCCGACCAGCAATTTCCTCGCCTATCCCGATCACGGGATGATGTATCGCTTCATGCCGCGTTCGGTGGATCGCACCGACATGGAGGTCATCTGGCTGGTGCGTGGCGATGCGGTGGAGGCCGTGGATTACCAGCTCGACCGGCTGACCTGGCTCTGGCATGTCACCAGTCTCGCCGACAAGCGGATCATCGATCTGAACCAGCAGGGCGTGTCATCGGCCTACTATCAGCCCGGCCCCTATACGGAAATGGAATGCTGGACCCAGCGCTTCGTCGAATGGTATCTCGCCGAAATCAGCTGAGGTCTGGTACTGGCGGAGGGCGGGTCACACCGCCTTCTGCCGCCCCAGTTCGGCAATCGCGATGCCGCCAAGCGCCAGTGCCAGGGCTGCGGCGTGATAGGCTTCCAGGCTTTCGCCGATGATCAGGATCGACAGCAGGGTGCCGAAGACCGGGACGAGGTTGATGAACAGGCCGGCGCGGTTCGGGCCAATCCCCTCGACGCCGAGGATGAACAGGATCTGGGCGATCAGCGAGGAAAACAGCCCGGTATAGAGCGAGATCGCCCAGCCGCGCCCATCCGGCCAGAGATCGGTTCCGCTCCGCATTTCCCAGAATACCAGCGGCACCGAGGTGACAAGGGCTGCAAAGGCCGGCACCGCCATCAGGCTTTTCCAGTTGATATCCGGCTTCCATTTCAGCGCGACGGCGTAGATCGCATAGGCTGTCACCGCCACCAGCATCAGGGCATCACCGAAGTTCAGCCGGAGATGCAGCAGGGTGTCGAGCCTGCCATGCGACGCGACGATGGCGACGCCGACCAGCGTCAGGGCAAAGCCGATGGCCTGCAACGGCGCAACGCGCACCCGGAACAGGGCGAAATTCAGGAGGAAGATCATCATCGGTATGCCCGCCTGGACAATCGCCGAATTGATGGTCGAGGTATGGTGGAGTGCTGTATAGAGCAGCGCGTTGAAGCTGGTATAGCCGATGGCGCCATAGGCAAAGAGCAGCGGCAGGTGCCTGCGCACCACCGGCCAGTCGCGCTTCAGTTGCGGCAGCGAGAGGGCCAGGATGACGCCCATGGCAAAGGACCAGCGGCAGAAGGTCAGCACCATCGGGCTGACATGGCCGACGGCAAGCTTGCCCGCCACGGCGTTTCCGCCCCAGCAAAGCGTTGCAATCACAAGGAAAACATAGGATTTCAGCCGCAAGGGAATCTCGTCTTTCCAGAAAACGTGGCAGCCTGCCGGAGCAATTGTCCGGGGCTTGCCCGTAAATTGGCGCAATGTCACGCAAAAAGCCTTTTTCAAGGCTGATACGCAATAGCTTTCCCGAAAACAAAACAGTATAGATGCGCGGGTTTGGCGGGGCGTCGGATGGCGCAGGTCTGAAGGATTTGATGGAATGACGAATGTCGTGGTTGTCGGTTCCCAGTGGGGCGATGAAGGCAAGGGCAAGATTGTAGACTGGCTCTCCGAGCGCGCCGATGTGGTCGTGCGCTTTCAGGGCGGGCATAATGCCGGCCACACGCTGGTGATCGATGGCGTCAGCTACAAGCTGTCGCTGATGCCTTCGGGCGTGGTGCGTCCGGGCAAGATGGCGGTGATCGGCAATGGCGTGGTCATCGATCCGCATGCGCTGCTTGCCGAAATCGACAAGCTGGCAGGCCAGGGCGTGACCATCACCCCGGAAAACCTGCGCATTGCCGACAATGCCACGCTGATCCTCTCCGTCCACCGCGAGCTTGACGGCATGCGCGAGGATGCGGCTGCCGAAACCGGTACCAAGATCGGCACCACCCGGCGTGGCATCGGTCCGGCCTATGAGGACAAGGTCGGCCGCCGCGCCATTCGCGTCATGGATCTTGCCGAACCCGAGGCGCTTGCCGCCAAGGTCGAGCGGTTGCTCACCCATCACAATGCCCTGCGCCGGGGTTTCGGGGTTGCCGAAGTCAGTGTCGAAAGCCTGATGCAGGAACTGGCCGCGATCACCGACCGCGTCCTGCCGTTCCGCGATACGGTCTGGCTGTTCCTCGACAAGGAACGCCGCCGCGGCGCGCGCATCCTGTTTGAAGGCGCACAGGGCTCGCTGCTCGATATCGATCACGGCACCTATCCCTTCGTCACCTCGTCCAACACCGTGGCGGGGCAGGCGGCGGCAGGGTCCGGCATGGGGCCGGGCTCGCTCGGCTATATCCTCGGCATCACCAAGGCCTACACGACCCGCGTCGGCGAAGGCCCGTTCCCGACCGAGCTGTTCGACGAGGTCGGCCAGTTCCTCGGCGAGCGCGGCCATGAATTCGGCACGGTCACCGGGCGCAAGCGCCGCTGCGGCTGGTTCGATGCCGCCCTGGTGCGCCAGTCGGTCGCCACCAATGGTATTACCGGCATCGCGCTTACCAAGCTCGACGTGCTCGACGGGCTGGACGAGCTGAAGATCTGCGTCGGCTATACGCTCGATGGCGTGGAGATCGACCATCTCCCGGCAAGCCAGGCCGCGCAGGCCCGCGTCCAGCCGGTCTACATCACCCTTGAAGGCTGGAAGGGCTCGACCGTCGGTGCCCGCAAATGGGCCGATCTTCCCGCCCAGGCGATCAAATATGTCCGACAGGTGGAAGAACTGATCGGTGCGCCGGTAGCTCTCCTGTCCACAAGCCCCGAACGGGACGACACCATACTTGTGACTGACCCTTTTGAGGACTAATGTCGCGGCTCATTTAAGGTTAGCAAGGTGTAAGCCGTTGTTTACGAGAAATTACTGATGGCGGATTTTGTAGCAGTCATACGCAGGGCCGTGGATGGCCTGTCGGACAATACGCCCGTGTTGCGGGCAAAGGTGTACGACAAGGCCCGCGGCGCTGTTCTCCGCCAGCTGGAAAGCATGAAGCCCCGCCCGCCGGAGGAAATGCTGCGTCGACAACTGGACAAGCTGGAAGCCGCGATCATCGAGGTCGAGGCGGAGCATGCCGAGGCACTGCCGCCGGTTGCGGAACCGGAGACCATCGTCGCCGAAGCCGTCGCGATGGAGGTCATCGACACCCGGCAAGGCGAGGCCCTGGCCGCGCCAGTGCAGCAGGGTGCAGATCAAGGTGCTGTTGTTGCTGAACAAAGCGAGCCGGAACAGGCTTCCGTATCGTCTGTTCAGCCCGCAGAGCCGGTTTCGCCCACCCGGTGGGACGCCGTGGCCACGGCACCGTCCAGGCCGGAGGCTCTTTATTCCGCCGCCGTCGAACGGGCTGCTCCGGCACTGGCGGTCTCCACCCCGATCTCTGCCACATCACCGGTTCGCCCTGCCGCACCCGCTCCGGGTGGTGCCTATCTCTGGGGCGACGAGAGCTGGGCGGGTGAGGATGAGGGTGCGGTCCCTGAGCCGGCCAACGTCGCCCCGTCCTATGCTTTGCCGGATCATGACAGCCCTGCGCCCGAGCCCGAATCATGGACTTCCCCGGTCGCCGCCGACCCGGTAGCCGAGCCCGTTATCCCGCCAGAGCCGGTCAGCCCGGTGTCGGCAGAGCCGATCAGCCCGGTGTCGGCAGAGCCGGACAGGCCGGCCTGGGAGCCGGAGCCCGATTTCGCATCGGCACCGGCCGACGAAAAGGTTGAGGCCGATCCCTGGCAGGAGCCGGAACCCGCAGCCGCCGGTCCGGTGCCGGCGGATGAAGCCGATGCGGATTTCCCCATTGACGATCCGACCGAGACCTATCGGCAGATGCCGGTCGAGACCGTCGACGCGATGGCCGGGCCAATCGACGCGATGGCCGGGCCAATCGACGCGATGGCCGGGGCTGACAGCACGGACCTGTCCTGGCCTGAACACCCTCTGGACCGACCGCACGCGGCTGCCCGGCATGAAGACCTGTCGGTGGCTGAGACTGTCGAACACCCCCCGGAACAGGCGGAAGAGAGCCACGGGGATGCAGGTGCGCCGGAGCCGGAAGAGCATGATCCCTTCTCCTGGATCCCGGACGAGCCAGCCCAGACCCCTGAACCGCACAGGGATGCTGTCGCGGAACCGGAGGGTCTGGCGCGGCGCAATCCGGCTTTTGACGTGGCACCGACACAGGAGCCGCATCGCCCATCGCCCGCGGATTTGATCCCGCTGGATGAGCCTGAGCACGACGATCTCGCGCCGGGCGATCCTGTCTGGGACGAATCGCCCTTCACGGACGTGCCGCTTCCCGGTGGCGATGCCCCGGAGCGTCCGCTGCACGGCCGGAAGGCAGAAGAGCCCGACTGGGACCAGGGCGGTGATTTCGGTGACTATGCGGGAGAGGACAAGCCGGAGGACGATCATTCCTTCCTGTTCACGCCCGTGGACAAGCCGGCGCGCTCCTACCGGATCGAACCGAAGCGGCGGATGGATTTCACCTCGATTGGCCTTGGCCTGCTTGGCCTGCTGCTGGTCGCGGGGTCCGGATACGGTGCCTGGGTGTTCCGCGATACGCTGAGCGGCCTCGTGACCGGGTTGGTCTCGTCGCCACCTGTTCAGGAAACCAAGGGTACCGTGCCGGTTCCGGCCACATCAGGTGCCGGAACGCCCTCTGCAACACCTGCGGCCACAAGCACCGCCAAGCCAGCGACGCCGGATACCGCGGCCGGTAACGAGCCGGACATCCAGAAATTTACCCAGCGGCTGAAAAATGACGGATCGGAAGTGGATGCCGGCAAGGCCGACGGCACGGGCGATGGCGAAGGCAAATCCGTCGCACAGCAGAATGTCGCGTCTGCAGCACCGGTGGACCCGGCCAAGCCCGTAACCTCAGGGGGCACGCAAGTCACTCCCGGTGTGACGCAGGTCCCCGCGGCAGCCATTCCCGTCGGTGTCAGCCAGAAACTCTATCTCTACGAGGAACGGGTCGGCCAGACCTCGCCGGTCGCCATCGAAGGGGGGGTCGTCTGGTCGCTGAAGCATGAACTGGCTGACAATGGCAAGAACGAGGCTATCGTTCAGGCTCAGGTCACCGCACCCGGCCGGGGTCTGTCTGCCCTGATCAGCTTCAAGCGCAATCTCGACCCCTCGCTGCCGGCCAGCCATCTGGTCGAACTGGTGTTCTCGCTGCCGAAAGACTTCGATGGCGGGGCGATTGAAAGCGTGCAGCGCGTGGCAATGAAGCAGACCGAGCAGGATCGTGGCGATCCGCTGATCGCGGTTCCGGCCAAGATCACCGACGATTTCCACATGATCGCGCTCAACGATTACGCGGATGCGCAGAAGTTCAATCTCAACCTGCTGAAAACCCGCAACTGGATCGATATTCCGCTGACCTATCGCAATGGCCGCCGGGCGCTGCTGACGATGGAAAAGGGTGCTGCCGGGGCTGAGGCCTTCAATCAGGCGATCAGCGAATGGGCAACCGATGCGCCGCCTGCTGCCGCTGCCGCTCCGGCAAATCCCGGTTGATATCCAAGGGATCAAGCTGTGTCTTGCAGCTGACATCTGAAACAGGAAAGCCCGGACCGATTGCTCGGTCCGGGCTTTTCTTGTTGAAAAACGCAATGATGCTGGCGGTCAGGCCTCGACGACGCGCAGGGCCTTCAGGCGTTCCTCGGCATCCTTCTGCACGGCTTCCTGCACCTTCTCGAAGGCGCGAACCTCGATCTGGCGCACCCGCTCGCGGCTGATGTCGAATTCGGTCGAGAGGTCTTCGAGCGTCGAGGGATCTTCCGACAGGCGGCGGGCTTCAAAAATCCGGCGTTCGCGGTCGTTGAGCACGCCCATGGCGCGGGCCAGCATCGAACGGCGGGTTTCAAGCTCGTCCTGCTGGATCAGCACGGTTTCCTGGCTGTCGTGATCATCCACCAGCCAGTCCTGCCACTGGCCGGATTCGCCTTCGGAGGCGCGGATCGGCGCGTTGAGCGAGGCATCGCCCGAAAGGCGACGGTCCATCGACACCACTTCTTCCGGCGAGACATTCAGCTTGGTGGCAATCGCCTGCACCTGTTCCGGCTTCAGATCGCCATCGTCAATCGCCTGAATGCGGCCTTTCAGCCGGCGCAGGTTGAAGAACAGCCGCTTCTGGTTGGCGGTGGTGCCCATCTTGACCAGTGACCAGGAGCGCAGCACATATTCCTGGATCGAGGCCTTGATCCACCACATCGCATAGGTCGCAAGGCGAAAGCCCCGTTCGGGATCGAATTTCTTCACCGCCTGCATCAGGCCGACATTGCCTTCCGAGACGACTTCGCCGATCGGCAGGCCATAGCCACGATAGCCCATGGCAATCTTCGCGACGAGGCGCAGGTGGCTGGTCACCAGCCGGTGGGCGGCATCGCGATCCTGATGCTCCTGATAGCGCCTGGCGAGCATATACTCTTCCTGCGGCTCCAGCATCGGAAACTTGCGGATTTCATCGAGATAGCGGTTGAGACCGGCTTCGCCGGCGGTAATCGAAGGCAATGAACTGCGGGCCATGAAGCACCCCCTCATCAGGTTTCATCGGCTTCCCGTTGGTCTTTTGCGGGCAAGCCGGATCGGTGGCCTTTGGGAAGCGCCACCGGACACCCTCAGATAATCACGGGATCCGGGCGTTTCAAGGGCGGGGCAAGGGCATTTGTTCCCGTTTTTTTCTCATTCCGGTTGAACAAAGTGGCGGGCCGGATAGACTGGCGGTGATTTGACGCGGGACCTTTCCCGCTTCCCTCCAATCACGGAACATCAATGCGCTCCTACCATCTCGGCCTGTTGCTGGTCACCGCTTCGGCCATTGCCTGGAGCACGGCCGGTCTGTTTACCCGCCTGATCGGGCTCGATGCACCGCTGATGCTGTTCTGGCGCGGCATTTTTGGCGCGCTTGCCCTCGGGCTGGTCATTCTGGTGATCGAGCGCAAGAATCCGGTTCTGGAGATCCTGCGGATGGGCCGGGACGGCTGGATCTTTGCCGGGCTTTCCGGCGTCGGGATGATCTGCTTCATCACGTCGCTGAAGCTGACGACCGTGGCGCATGTGGCGGTCATCTACGCCGTCATTCCGTTTCTGGCCGGAGGTCTCGGCTGGATCATGCTTGGCGAGGTGCCGGGGATGGCGGCGATTGTCGCCAGCCTGCTGGCGCTGGTCGGCGTGGCGATCATGGTCGGGTTCGGCGGGGAGGGCAGTCTTGCCGGGGATTTCCTCGCGCTGATGATGACCTCAGGCATGGCGATCATGATGATCATGTCCCGCAAGTCCGGAACCGGCATGGCAATCCTGCCCGCGGCGGCGCTCTCGGCGCTGGTGAGCGCCTTCCTCTGCCTGCCCTTTTCCGGGACGCTTGGTGTCGACGGCCATTCGCTGTGGCTGCTGCTGCTGTTCGGAGTCACCAATTCAGCCTGCGGGCTGGCCTTCTTCACCTACGGGTCCCGCCATCTGCCGCCCGTCGAGAGCGGGCTGATCGGCGCGCTCGATGCGCCGCTGTCGCCGCTGTGGACCTGGCTGCTGATCAACGAGGTGCCGGGCGCGCCCACACTCGTCGGCGGCGGGCTGGTGTTTGCCGCCGTGATCGGCCATGTCCTCGTCTCGGCGGTCCGCTCGCCGGTCGCCGAGACCTCCTGACAGACTCTAGCCCTTGAGCGCGTCCACCAGTGCCTGCATGTCTGATGGCATCGGCGCTTCGAAATGCATGACCTCGCCGGTTCGCGGATGTTCGAAGGCGAGCAGGAAGGCGTGCAGCGCCTGGCGGTGAAAGCCGTTGACCACGGCCTTCGCCTCGTCGGGCAGCAGATTGGCCTTGGTGCGGAAGGCCGCGCCATAGTCGGCATCACCGATCAGCGGATTGCCGAGATGGGCCATGTGGACGCGGATCTGGTGGGTGCGTCCGGTTTCGAGCTGGCATTCAACAAGGGCTGCAAGGCAGCTGGCATCGGGCTTTTCGTGATAGCGTTCCAGAACCGTGTAATGGGTGATCGCCTCGCGGGCATCGTCGCTGTCTTCCTTCTTGACCTTGCGCTTGGTGCGGTCACCGGCGCGGCCCAGCGCCGCGTCGATGGTGCCCTTCAACTGCCGCGGCCGTCCCCAGACCACGGCCTGATAGGCACGTTCCAGCGGACCGGTACGGCCATGGTCGGCAAATTGCGCGGCGAGATGGCGGTGGGCCGCATCATTCTTGGCCACCACCATCACACCGGTCGTGTCCTTGTCGAGCCGGTGGACGATCCCCGGCCGCTTGACGCCGCCGATCCCCGACAGGCTGTCGCCGCAATGGTGGATCAGCGCATTGACCAGCGTGCCGGTCCAGTTGCCGGCGCCGGGATGAACGACCAGGCCCGCCGGTTTCGACAGCACGATCAGGTCGTCATCCTCATAGAGGACCTCAAGCGGGATATCCTCGCCCTGCGGCACCGGGTCCTCGGGTTCCGGCAGGGTGATTTCGACCCTGTCGCCGAATTTCACCTTCTTCTTCGGCTCGGTGATGACCGCACCGTTCAGCGTCACCGCCCCCTGTTCGATCAGGGATTTGATGCGGTTGCGCGAATATTCGCCGGAAAGCGTGGCCGTCAGCCACTGGTCGAGCCTGCCATCGGCGCTTTCATCGGCCTCAAGCACTTTCCTATTGTCTGCCGCTTGGTTAAAGGGATCATTCATCCGTCTCGTTCCCGTGCTTGTCGAGCATTCCGGCGAGGCCCCAATCAACGCCCTCCCTCTTTCAGGGAGCGGGCAGCCAGGAAATGCATCATGTCCAAAATCGAAGCCGAAGCCGAAGACCAGCAGGACAAGCCACTCGATCCCGCGATGGAACGGGTCCGGGTAAAGTTGGTGCGTCTGCAGCTGATCTCGGCCGGCATCATGTTGGTGTTGCTTATGGCCGTGTTGGGCACGATTGTCTACAAGATCACCCGGCCCGATCCGCGTGCCTCCGCGTCGCTGGCAGGTGCCGGAGTGCCGGTGGGCGACCGGATTTCCGCCGTCGCCAGCCTGCCTGCAGGCTTTCAGGTACGCTCCGTTTCGCTGTCGGGCGGGCAGATCCTGTTTTACGGCACGTCGATTGGCGTCGGCGAGCGGGCGCTGGTCTTTGATATCGCCACCAGCCGCATCATTGCCGAAATCACCATCAAATAGGCGGGGGGCTGATGTCCGCACATCGCCTGCTGATCCCGATCACCGATCCGCTTGATCCCCGGGTCGCCCCGTACAGGGATATCCGCGAGCGGGATCTGGTCGGGCGGCAGGGCCTGTTCATCGCCGAGGGAACGGTGGTGCTGCGGATGCTGGCCGCCCATCACGGGGGACGCGAAGGCTTTGAGGCTGTCAGCCTGCTTTTGCTCGAAAACCGTGTCGACGGGCTCCGCGAGATCATCGACGCCTTTCCCGAAGATGTGCCGATGCATGTCGTGTCCCCGGCGATCATGGATGAGATCGCCGGGTTTCCGATGCATCGCGGCGTGCTGGCACTGGGGCGCAGGCGGGCGGTCGCGCCGCTGACCGCGCGGCTGGCGAGCTTGCCGGACAAGGCGCTGGTGGTGGTGGCCGCAGGCATTTCCAATCACGACAATCTCGGCTCGATCTTCCGCAATGCCGCAGCCTTCGGCGCGTCACTCGTCCTGCTCGACGCGACGAGTTGCGATCCGCTCTATCGAAAGGCGATCCGGGTTTCGGTCGGTTCTGTCCTGTCGGTGCCCTATGTCCGGGAGGGCTCGGTTCTTGACTGTCTTCAGGCCCTGCAGGCCGCGGGCGTGGCGATCTGGGGTCTGTCGCCTGCAGGCAGGTTCGAAATCGGCCAGATCGAACCATCGCGCCGCATTGCCCTGGTGCTGGGAACGGAAGGGCAGGGGCTGCCGCAAGCGGTGCTCGATGGTTTTCACACCGCCCGGATCGCCCAGCATCCTGGCCTCGACAGCCTGAATGTGGCAACGGCCAGCGGCATCGCGCTTTATAGCCTGGCGCTGCGGGGCGGTTTCCTGCCGGCGTGAGGTCTCGTCCCGCGTCAGGCTGTCGGCTGTTCATCCGGCAGCAGGTTCCGGATCCTGTCGGCAAGGCTTGGATGCGGGCCCTGCTCAGGCGCGGCCGGCCTGTGGATCAGGCCGTGAAGCGGTGACGCATCGCCGTCTTCCAGCGCCGTCAGTGCCACCATGCGGGCGGCGACATCGGCAAGTTCCTCGCGAAGGGCGGCGTCGCGGACGGGGCTGCGGCTTTTCATCAGCCCTTCGGCAAGGGCAGAACTCTGGTGGCGAAGTTCATCGCGCAAGTCCGGCAGGTCGGCCGTGGTCAGGCCCGGCTCAGCGGATGCAGGCGCGGCGCGATCCCCGGCCGACGGAAGGAGAGCGTCTGCCTGCGGCGACACCCTGCCGGCTTTTCGGTCGTTTGCCGCGGCACGCAACTGACGCTTTGCCTCGCGTCCTTCCGCCGAAATGGTCTTGATCTTCTCGCGCAACCTGTTGATTTCCTGCTGACGGCGTTCGATGAGATTGTCCTTGTCGGCGGCACCGGCCTGTTCGCGGGCCAGGCGGTCGGCAAGGCGCAGCGCCTTGTGCTCTTCCTGGTCGAGTCGCTGCTCGGCTTCCCTGGCGCGCGTGGACTGCAATTTCACATCCCGGCGCAAGGCGTCGCGCTCTTCGCGCAGGGTATGCAACCGGTAGCGATCACTTTCAAGCTGCGCATTGCGGGCGGCCAGATCAATTTTCAGGTTGTCGCGGTCAGCGCTGGCGCGGGCGACCTGCTTGCGCAACCCGTCGATCTGCATGTCGCGCTCCGACATCTGCACTTCCAGCGTGCCGAACCGTTCCATGAGCTGGACAAGGGCCGTTTCACCCTGGCGCAGGCTGGAGCGCAAGTCTGCCGCCTCGACGTCCATGTCGTTGATCTGCATTTTCAGTTCGGCATTTTCCGAATGCAGCCTTGTGGCCTCACGGGTGAGCAGTTCCTGCTCTGCCTGTAGCGTCACGCGCCGGTCGCGTTCCTCCATCAGTTCCTGGCGGGTTTTCGATTGCTCGGCGGCAAAGGCGGCGCGTGCCATGTCGCGCTGGGCCCGGACTTCCTGCGGGGAAAGCGGCAAGGTCGCCTTCAGCCGGTTTTCGGCATAGACCACAATGCGTCGCTGGATGGCAGGCGCGATCAGCATCGCCAGAAGCGTGGCGGCCAGAAATCCCGTCCCGAACAGAAGTGCAAATTCGATCACTGTCGCGCCACTTGTCTCACCTGCCGCAGGGCAGCCATATCCATTAAACACCGGCCTTCAGGACATGCAAGCAGGACCCCTGCGATCCGTGAAATTTAAGGGTGTATCAGAAGGGGTTCCATGTCGGCTGCTCTGAAAGCTTGAGATAGCCGACATTGATGCCGAGGCGGGCGCCGATGCCGGTGCGGATCGGCACGATCACCACGTCATGGCTTTTCAGCACGGTCATGCCGACACCCGCCACCACATAGGCCGAGCCGCTGACCCCGCCGAAACGGTTGTAGAGGGCGGGCAGGCTGGGCAGGTCATAGACCAGCATCATTACCCGGCTGCCCTGGCCGCCATAATCGAGACCCAGCGACGGGCCCTGCCAGAACACGCCGTGCTGGCCGACATTCTTGGTGTAGAGATTGCCTTCGCCATAGGTGAGGCCGGCAATGAAGGCCCCGGAGCCTTCCTGGCCGAGAATGTAGCCGTTGGGCAGCCCATATTGCCGGAAGGCGTTTTCCACCACCTTGGCAAGGCCGCCGCTGGTCGAGCCGAAGAAATCATGGCCGGCATCGACGATTTCCTGAATGGTGTACTGGCTGGAACTGGCCGCATGGGCCTGTGTGCCGGCGAGGGTACCCCCCGTTGCGAGGGTGATGAGGACAACCGCCGTCGCCCGGATCAGCCAACCCGCAATCGTCCTGATATCGAGAAGCCGCTTGGTCATTTCCGTCCGTTCCTTTGCTTTTCAGCATTCAAAGCATGGTGTTTGTGCATTTTGCGTGCATCGGATTAACAATCCGTTCACCAAATATGGTGTCATTATGACGATAATAATTGTCGGTGCCCGATTGTTGTCTTCAAGACAGAAGCGGGCGCGGCCGACGTCCGGGTGTTCCGGTGCGGTTTGTTCGGGCTTTGGCATCAGGTGGTGGAAACCGGGATGCTCTGGGCCCGTTTTGTGTTGACCATTTCCGCATGAAGCGGACATCGCGTGAGCCGCGATGCCACAATCAGGAGGGCGCTATGTCCAGAAACCCCAATCTTACGCTCAGCGGTGCGGATCTTGCGGCGCTGTTGTGCAGCCGGGTCTGCCACGACGTGATTTCGCCGGTCGGTGCCATCAACAATGGCCTCGAACTGCTGGATGAAAGCGGCAATGATGCCGATGCGATGGACCTGATCCGCACCAGCGCGCTGAACGCTTCGGTGCGGCTGAAATTTGCCCGTCTGGCTTTCGGCGCGTCCGGTTCGGTCGGCGCCTCCATCGATACCGGCGAGGCGGAAAAGGCAGCGAAGGATTTTGCAGCGGCGGAAAAGAAGACCGAAGTCATCTGGGAAGGCCCGCGCGCCATCATCCCCAAAAACCGGGTAAAACTGCTGCTGAACCTGTTTCTGGTCGCCTATGGCGCGATCCCGCGCGGCGGCTCGGTCAGCGTCAAGCTGGAAAATCCCGAATATGAGGCCCGCTTTACCCTTGTCGCCAAGGGCCGGATGATGCGGGTGCCGCCGAAATTCGTCGAAATCTATGCCGGCACGGTCGAAGAGCCGATCGATGCGCATACGATCCAGCCCTATTATACCGTGCTTCTGGCCGATGAAGCAAAGATGGCGCTGAGCCACAGCGTCACGCCGGAGGAGATTACCTTCACCGCTGCCATGCTTGGCTGAACCCTGCGTTGCATTTGTCGCAATTGGTGATGAACAGTAACGATTCCTTAGCTGTGCCCGGGTAGCCTAGACTTCTCGTTCCGCGTCACCCCTGTCTGTTCGGGGTTTGGAGGTCAAGACTATGCAGCGCCTGATGATCGCAGATGGATCCGACGTCGTCCGGAAGGTCGGCAAGCGCATTCTGACCGAGCTGGATTTCCTGGTGTCTGAAGCCGGCACCTCGCTGGAGGCGCTGCATCGCTGCGAGGCGGAGATGCCGAATATCCTGATCGTCGATGCCGGCATGGATGGTGCGCTGGAACTGATGACCACCCTGCGCAGCCTGCCGGGTGGCAAGGAGATCAGGATCTATTACTGCGTCGTGGAAGCCGACCTGAAGAAGATGATGATGGGCAAGCGGGCAGGGGCCAATGACTTCCTGCTGAAGCCTTTCGACCGCAAGATCCTCACCTCGGTCTTTGCCAGCCTCGCCGCTGCCGCCTGACCGGCAGTACAAGGACAATCCCGGGCCGCTCCTGAAAGGGGCGGCTTTTTTGTGCCTGTTTGGTCCCGGCCGGTGCGGCGAACGCTTGCCGCTGGCGAGCATGGGCGCGGGCACGAAAAAGCCCACCGGCGGCAGTTCCGGTGGGCTTTTGCAGATCAGGCTGTCTCAACGGAATTGCGCGGCAGGCAAGGCGCGATCCCGATCCCTGGCAGGCCCAGGGCGGCGATCTCAGGCGGTTTCGAGATAGTCGGCCCCGTCAGGCTCGCGCAGCACGTAGCCGCGACCCCAGACGGTCTCGATATAGTTCGCACCGCCAGCCGCATTGGCGAGCTTCTTGCGCAGCTTGCAGATGAAGACGTCGATGATCTTCAGCTCCGGCTCGTCCATGCCGCCATAGAGGTGGTTCAGGAACATTTCCTTGGTCAGCGTCGTGCCCTTGCGCAGCGAGAGCAGCTCCAGCATCTGGTATTCCTTGCCGGTCAGATGCACGCGCTGGCCGCCGACTTCAACGGTCTTGGCATCCAGGTTGACGATCAGTTCGCCGGTGGCGATGACCGACTGGGCGTGGCCCTTTGAGCGGCGCACGATGGCGTGGATGCGCGCGACCAGTTCGTCCTTGTGGAAAGGCTTGGTCATGTAGTCGTCGGCGCCGAAACCGAGACCACGGACCTTGTCCTCGATGCCGGCCATGCCGGAGAGGATCAGAATGGGTGTCTTAACCTTTGACAGGCGCAAAGTTCTCAGCACTTCGTAGCCCGACATGTCAGGAAGGTTCAGGTCAAGCAGGATGATATCATAGTCATACAGCTTGCCGAGATCCACGCCCTCTTCACCGAGGTCTGTGGTATACACGTTGAAACTTTCGGACTTGAGCATCAATTCGATGCTCTGCGCTGTCGCGCTGTCGTCTTCGATGAGTAGAACCCGCATTTTTATCCCCTTTACCGCCGCATTAAGGTCGTCTTGGCCCCCTACGCGATACGGATCCAGTCGTTGCCTGATTTGGAAGCTGCCACCAAATGGTTAACAAATTCTGATTCCCTCTGACAAGGTGTATCGAATTTATTAAATATTTTTCGCACTTCCCTGTTTTTTCATAGGAATCTGGTACCGGGCTTACTCATCTTGTGCATGAGGAAATTCCGCTAACTGATTCTTTCGACTCATCATTGCTGAACCAGAATTTTCTGCGCTCAGCATTTACTTACCCTTAAATGATCGTCCCTATCATTGATGAAGCCCGTAAATGAAAGGTTACCATCGGTAGGTTTTTGTTAACGTCGCCAAAATTTTTTTTGATGGAGCGTGGCGGCTCGGGCTTTCAGGGTTGTAAAAATGGAGCCGGGGTCTCGTATCACGGGAGTATTGCGTATGAAGACGCGTGAGAGCCTAGTGCGCCTGAAAGAATTTCAGGTGAATGAAAAACGCCGGCAGCTACAGCAGCTGCAGGTGATGATGTCGGAATTCGAGCGAATGGCGAAGGATCTGGAAAACCAGATCACGTTTGAAGAAAAGAAGTCCGGCATCAGCGATCCACATCACTTTGCCTATCCCACCTTTGCAAAAGCGGCGCGCCAGCGTGCCGACAATCTGCAGGTGTCGATTCGCGAACTGAAGGCTCAGCAGGATGCTGCCAATGCAGCACTCGAGGAGGTGCAGGCCGAATACAGCCGCGCCGCAGCCATCGAGGAGAGGGATGGTGCCGTAAGGGCCCGCGCCTGACGGCGCGCACCGGCATCGGGCGCCATTCTCCGCCAGCGCGGACATTGTCCGGAACGCCCGGGACCTCCGGGTGATCCGGGATCAGACCGGCACGCCTGACCAGCGGGGGCCGTTGAACGTTTAAAACCGCAGGCATCGAAACCCACCCGGCTTCGATGCGGCGGTTTTTTGCCGTTTGTTTTGTTGTGTCTGGCATGTGCCCGGCGTTTCACGGTCTGGCGGCAGGCAGGGGGGCGCCAGGCTACGCCGCCCTCCCGGCCCGCAAACGCAAAAAGCCCGGCACGCACGGCGTCCGGGTCTCTTCAGGGGCCGTAAAGGCCAGGTTTGCCCGCAATCAGTGGCGGTATTGCTGGATGCGTGTGGTCCTCAGGCCGGCCAGGCCATGATCATTGATCGATGCCTGCCACGACAGGAATTCTTCTACGGTGAGCGTATAGCGCTCACAGGCTTCTTCCAGGCTCAACAGGCCACCACGCACCGCCGCCACAACCTCTGCCTTCCGGCGGATGACCCAACGGCGCGTATTGGCCGGGGGAAGATCCGCAATCGTCAGCGGGCTGCCATCGGGGCCGATGACATATTTTACTCGGGGTCGAATCATTTCGGTCATTGGACTCTCTACACATACTCAAGACCACATGAGCCGACTCTAGTCGTGCACCTTTAAAATTTGACTAAGCGCCCGGGACAAATTCGCATAAAATGCGGCGAAGCTGAAAATGTAAAAAAATCAGAATATTACGAAGGCTTCTGCTGCAAATGAAACGGGCTATTCTGATGGGCGAAAACATGTCCGCGCAGAAAAATACCCTTTTGGGGTGTTTTAGGGCGCATATCTGATGATGGGCGGTCTGATTTCTGAAGTGCAACAGGCTGGTTTGAGATTTCGGTTTGATAGGCTTCGAGGGGTGTTCTGAATCCGAGTGTTTGTCTTGGTCGATTGTTGAGGCTGTCGGCGATTTTGTCGAGGTCTTTCTGGGAGTAGATGCTGAGATCGATGCCCTTTGGCAGATACTGGCGGATCAGGCCATTGAATCTGATTCGATCAGCCAGGGGAATCCCAAGAGTCCACACGACCTAGTGGAATGAATTTGACATTCGATGCCCATTCGCCGCGATCTCGCGGATCGAATGTCAAATTCGTAAATTCCACTAGAATCATAGTGTTACTAGTGGTTTTCATGATTCCGACATTTGCTCTCGAGGGTAAAGCGGACGGTAGCAAATGTCGGAATCAAACCACTAGTTCAGCGTTTCCGCCCTGATATCGGTTTGCGGAGTGGTGCCTTTCCCCGTCAGCCTGTCGGCGACCTCCCTTGCGAGTTTTTCTTCCTGGCCGAAGGGGGAGATGACGTCGATGATGCGCAGCAGGTCGCCGCAGGTCCATTCGTGTTCCTGCATGCGGAAGTTCATCGGGCTTTCCATGCGTTTGGCGACCTGGGCGTTGAGTTTTGCCCAGCTGACGAAGGCGACCATGGTGCCGTCCTTGTCGACCATGAACTGGCACTGGCCGAGCATCAGCGGCGGCAGGATGCGCCAGGTGAGGTCGGAGATGAACAGGGTGCGGTAGCGTGAGGCCCGCATCGCCAGTTTCACCACATCGAGCAACTGCTTGTCGATCTGCTGGGTGCGGGCCTGTTTGGCGCTGTTGTGGAGTGCGGTGTTCAGCTGGCCGTCATTGGTCATCTGCTCGCGGATGGCGGCGAGTTCCTCCGGGCTGGCACCGGGAAAAGCCTCGGTGACGAAGGCCTGATCCTCGAACATCGCCTTGATTTCGGCGATGACAACCGTGCTGTCGCCAAGGCGCATCTGTTCCTGGAAAGCCGGATCCATCATCCGTGCCCCCAGCCGCTGCATGACGAGCCGGTTGAGATGGGCCTGGTCGGCCATGGTGTTCAGCGCCTGGGCGGGGTTGATGTCACTGGTCATGGTGCGGTTCTCCTCCTGTGTCTGTGTCTGTGTCTGTATCTGTCAGTGTGTCTGGGTGGGCGCGAGGCCCTATTCTTCCGTCAGGGCGCGGTGGAAATTGTCGCTGAGCGGTTTCAGGAGATAGCTCCAGAAACTGCGCTCGCCGGTGCGGATGAACACTTCGGCCGGCATGCCCGGCACCAGCGGCAGGCTGTCGATGGCGGCATCGTGCGGCAGGGTGATTTCGGCAAGATAGCTGCCGCTGCCATCGGGATTGGAAATCCGGTCGGCAGACACGGTCTTCACCGTCCCCTCGATCTCGGGCGTGGTGCGCTGGTTGAAGGACGAGAAGCGGACAAAGGCCGTCTGTCCGGCATGGACCTGGTCGACATCGCTGAGCCGGATCGTGGTTTCGACCACCAGATCCTGTTCGCCGGGCACGACCAGGCCGAGCTGCTGGCCGGCCCCGATGACGCCGCCGACGGTGTGCACCGTCAGGCCCGATACCGTGCCGGTGGCGGGTGCGCGGATGATGGCGTGATCGATCTGGGTTTCGAGCCGCGCCAGCTGGATCAGCGTATCGCGGCGGCGCGCCCTGGTGTCGCGGATCTCGGTGCGCACCGCTTCCAGAAACTCCGCATTGCGGCGGTCCCGTTCGGCCATCGCCTGTTTGCCGGTCTCGACATTCTGGTTCACCTGGCCCTTGAGGGCGCTGATCTCCGTCTCGGTCTGCAATTGCTGGACATTGATCGCATAGATCGAATCCTGGGTGGTCAGGCCGCGCTCGAAGACACCGGTCTTGAAGCTGAGCTGCTTGTCGGTCACCGCCATCTGCCGCTGCTTGGCCAGAACCTGGTCGCGGGCAATGTCGGCCGATCTGGCGCTGCCGAGAATGCGGGTCTGAAGCTCGACGGCAACCTTTTGCCGGGTGTCGCGGCGGGCCTCGAACAGCTGCCGCTGGTTTTCCAGCACGTCGGCACTTTTCGGGTCGGCGGCGGCCCGCCCGAGAATGTCCTTCGGGAACAGGAGTTCGCCACGGGTCGCTTCGGCATCGAGCCGGATGAGCGTCGCATCCGCCTCAAACAGCGCCTCGCGGGCGGCCTTCGCCTCGCTCTGCTGCTGGAGATCGTCGAGCAGGATCAGGGGATCGCCGGCCCTCACCGTCGCGCCGTTCTCAACCCGGATCTCGCGCACCGTGCCGCCCTCGAGATGCTGGATCACCTGCCGGTTCTGCGCCGCCTGCACCTCGCCCCCGGCAATCACCGCCGAAGACAGCGGCGCAACATAGCCCCAGACGCCGAGAAACAGGAACAGGCTGCCTGCCACCGTGCCGCCGATGATGTTGATCCGCCGGACCGGCCAGATCTCTTCCGGCGTCAGGATCTCGCCCTCGCGGGCCTTCGGGTCAAAATCGCCGTCCATCGTGTCCGACAGGCTCATGCCACACCTCCGATCAGCCCGGTGCCCAGCGAGGGCGGCACCGGGCGCATCACGTCCTTCAGCACCTCGTCGCGCGGGCCGAACTGGCGCTGCACGCCGTTTTCCAGCACCAGCAGCAGATCGCAGGCATTGATGGCGCTCGGCCGGTGCGCCATGACGACGACGGTGCGGCTGCGCTTCTTCAGATCGAGGATCGCATTGAACAGCGCCATTTCGCCATCCGCATCGAGATGGGCATTGGGCTCGTCGAGCACCACCAGGGCAGGATCGCCGTAAAGGGCGCGGGCAAGCGCGACGCGCTGGCGCTGGCCGCCCGACAGATGCAGGCCCCCCGTTCCGACAGGCGTCTCGTAGCCGAGCGGCAGGCCGAGGATCATCTCATGCGCCCCGGCCCGCATTGCCGCCTGGACGATGGCGCCGCTGTCGGGCCGGGTGCTCGGCAGCCGGGCGATATTGTCGGCGATGGTGCCCGAGAACAGCGCGATTTCCTGGGGGAGATAGCCCAGATGCGGACCCAGCGCATCGGGATGCCACTGGTCGAGCGTTGCCCCGTCGAGCCGCAGCGCCCCTGAGGTCACCGGCCAGGCGCCGCAGAGCAGCTTGGCAAGCGTCGTCTTGCCGGAGGCGCTCGGCCCGATGACGCCGAGCGCCTGGCCGGGCTGCAGGCTGAAGGTCAGGCCGCGCAGCGACGGCACCCGGCCCATCGGCGGGATCGCCACCACCCCCTGCAGCGCCACCTGGCCGGTGGGAGCGGGCAGCGCGGTGCGTTCGGGCTCGCGCGGGTTGGCATCGAGCAGGGCGCTGAGGTTCTTCCAGCCCGCCCGCGCCCGGGTCAGTCCGCCCCAGTTGCCGATCACCATTTCGACCGGCGACAGCGCCCGGCCGAGCAGGATCGAGCAGGCGATGATCGAGCCGCCCGACATCTCGTTGTGGATCACCAGAAAGGCCCCGAGCCCCAGCATGGCGGATTGCACGACATTGCGGAAGGTGCGCGAGGTCACGGAAAAGGCACCGGCGAGATCGCTGAGCCCGATCTGCGCCGCGAGCAACCGGTCGCGCAGGATCTGCCAGCGGCGGCGGGCATTGTCGCGCATGCCGAGCGCGCGCAATGCATCCACATCCTGGCGCAGCGCCTGTTCCAGCAACTGCGACTGGCCTGCCGCCGTGCGGTTCTCCTCCTGCGCCCGGCGGGTCGCATATTCGTTCCACACCGCAAGACCGGTCAGCGCCACCGCCGACACAAGTGCGACCACACCGAGCGACCAGTGGATATAGAACAGCAGCAGCACATAGACCGGCAGCCAGGGCGCATCCATGAAGGCGACGGGGGCAGGTCCCGACAAAAGCTTCTGGATCGCCTCGAGATCCTGCAGCGCAAGGCCGGCATTGCCGCCTTCGCCGATGCGCGCCGGCCGCGTCACCGTCAGCAGGAAGATGCGGGGATCAAGGCAGGCCTGAAACCGCACGCCCGCCCGCGCCAAAAGCCGCGCCCGGTAATGATCCAGCACCCCCATCGCCACAAACATCGCCAGCGCCAGCAGCGACAGCGCCACCAGCGTCGGCACCGAATGCCCGGGGATCACCCGGTCATAGACCTGCAGCATGTAAAGCGATCCCGTCAGACCCAGCAGATTGACAAAGGTACTGAACACCGCCGCAGGCCAGAACAGCCCCAGTACCCGCTTGCGCACATCCCGCAATTCCCTCGCACCCGCCGATGCCGGCATCCTGCCTGCCCCTGCTTGCCTGCCCATCCCCAACACGCCTCCACTCTGCTTCACATGCACATATGCCACCGGGCCGGTCTGTTACCCTGCCCGCGCCCGCCGGTGACAGGCGGGGGGAGACAGTCCCATGCGGGGCGGGTCTCCCCCGCCCCTTCATGTCTTCCACTCAGGAGAAGATGAAGTCCGACTGGTGCAGATCGGCAATCTTGGTATTGCTCAGGATCAGCTGGTCCGTCGCGCTGAACGTGATGATCACATCCGCGCCATGCTGGCTTTCGATAGCGGCAAGGGCTGCAAAATTTGCTGCATTGCTGATGCCTACCAGGTTGATGTGATCGAAATCGCCGGAGAAATCCGCGATGGTCGTCACGCCGTAGCCCGTCTTCAGAATGAAGGTATCGGCCCCCAGATCCCCGTAGAGCGTATCTCCACCACCCTTCCCATCGATGGTGTCGTTACCGCCGGCCCCGTGGAATTCATTCTTGGCACTATTCCCGGTCAGCAGGTCGGCCCCGCTGGAGCCGATGAGATTCTCGATCGAGATCAGATGGTCGGCACCCGCATGCGTGACGCCTGCGGCATCCACCACATCCACCAGCCCGGTGGTCAGATTGGCATTGATCGCATGAACGCCGGCATTCGCCCCCAACACGTAGGAGACAGTATCAACACCCTCGCCGCCGTTGAGCATATTGTTGCCGGGGCCGCCGGAAAGCAGGTCATCCCCCTTTCCGCCGGTCAGGGCGTTAT
The DNA here is from genome assembly GCF_963457605.1 of uncultured Gellertiella sp. Taxonomy (GTDB): domain Bacteria; phylum Pseudomonadota; class Alphaproteobacteria; order Rhizobiales; family Rhizobiaceae; genus Gellertiella. Next base: position 1,138,898 of record NZ_OY735139.1, on the reverse strand, counting down.
CCGAGGCATCGCCGATCAGAATGCTGCTCAGGTCTGTCCCGATGACATTTTCGACAAACTGGATCGTGTCTTCCACAACGCCGTTCCCGTCATTGGCATATATAGAACCGTGGCTCAGATCGACGATGAAGCCGCGGCTGGCATCGCCCGCATCCCGCGTCAGGTCAAGCGTATCAATGCCGGTGCCGCCATCGAATGTGTCATGCCCTAGGCCACCGGACAGGATGTCATTGTCGGCACCGCCATTCAGCACGTCATTGCCGTCCCCACCAAACAATGTGTCATTGCCAGCCAAACCCGCCAGGGTATCGTCACCAGCGCCGGCCTGGAAAGTGTTGGCATTGCCGTCACCGGTCAGGCTGTCGTTGAAGGCTGTGCCGATGATGCTGTCGATGTTCCAGAGAATGTCACCGTCTGCATCACCACCCGCTGCATATTGGGAATGCGCAACCGTGGCGAGAGCATTGCTGTGACCACCACTGTCGAGGCCGAGATTGATCGATATCGCCGCCCTGGACGCGGAATAATCGACGGTGTCATTGGTGATGCCGGTTTCACCCCAGACATTATTGCCGCCATCGAACCAGTCATTGCCGGCACCGCCGATGAAGGTATCGTTGCCGTCGCGGCCATGCAGGACGTCGTCACCACCCTCGCCGTTCAGCACATTTGCATTGGCGTCGCCCCAGATCGTGTCATGATCGTTGCCGCCCACCACGTTTTCAAAGCCGGAAACGGTGGAGATGGACTGGGGGACGTAAGAGATGTAACTCGACCATCCTGTCGGCGAGAACTGATTGGGGATCGTGCTCGTGAACCGCAAATCGCGTATCGCCTGGCCTGACGAGAGATCCACGATCCAGCGCCCGTGATTGTTCGGGCTTGAATTCGCGTCGAAGCCCGCAGCATTTGGCAGCACCAGCCCATTTCCGCCGAAAGCCTGAATGCCGACGACATCCAGCGTATCGATGTCACCACCGCCATCATATGTAGCGAATGCCGGTCCCATGAGGCTGTTGGCGTCCCCGATCACGATGGTATCGTTGCCGCCCCCGCCGTGAATGGTGTCGAGGCCGCCATTTCCATACAAAATGTTGCCGCCGGAATCGCCGGTGATGGTGTCGGTGAAATGGCTGCCGGTGATGTTTTCGATCGAGGTCAGCGTTGCGCCGGTGGCGTCACCGCCCGAATAGGCGGCGGTCTGCAGGTTGATTGACACCGCAGCTGACGAATTCTGGAAGCTGACCGTGTCATTGTCTGCACCGCCGTCGTAGGTATCGCCGCCAGCGGTCGAATAGAGCAGATCATTGCCTGCGCCGCCCTTGAGCATGTTTTGCAGGCGATCGCCGGTGATCGTGTCGGCAAAGGCCGAGCCGGTCACATTCTCAACATTCACCACCGTGTCAGTGGTGGTGTCGTCACGGGTCAATACCGTGCCGACCCCGAGATCGGCGAGAATGCCGCCCGTTAAAACATATCCATAATCCACCGTATCGATATCGATTCCGCCATCCAGATAGTCTGCGCCGAGCCCGCCGACCAGCGTATCATTGCCGCCATTGCCGTGAATGGTGTCGGCTCCGGCACCGCCGTTCAGGACGTTTGCGCCTGATGTTCCCGCGATATCGTCGGAAAGGGCACCACCGACGACATTGTCGATGGCTGTCAGCTGGTCTTCAAGCACATAGCCGGTCGGAGCCAGGCGGTACTCCGTGCCGGCCGCCAGGTCGATCCGGTGAGCCGTCGCGTTGTCGGTGGCGTCGAGGCTGTAATCGACGGTGTCAATGCCAATCCCGCCGGTGATCACGTCATCGCCCGCGCCGCCGGAAAAGCGGTCGTTGCCGCCATTGCCCGTCAGCGTGTCGTTGCCGGTACCGCCCTTGAGCACATTGTCGGAGGTGGTGCCCAGCAGCGTGTCATTTTGCGCCCCGCCGGTCACATTCTCGATATTGATGATCGTGTCTTCCACCAGGCCACCGACCAGGATGAGGTTGGCCTGCAGGTCGACATACCAGGAACGGCTGCTGTCGGCAGCGTCGAGGCCGAGGTCCAGCGTGTCGATATCTGCACCGCCATCGATCGTGTCACGACCCTGGCCGCCCGACAGGATGTCGTTGTTGCCTCCGCCCGACAGGATGTCGTCACCCGCCGCCCCGGCCAGCGTGTCGTTGCCGATATCGCCCGACAGACCATTGGCACCCGCATCGCCGGTCAACACATCCGCATAGGTTGAGCCCGTGAGGTTCTCGATGGAGATCAGCTGATCGCCCGTCGCATCGCCACCGCTTGCAGCCCCCGTGGCCAGATTGATTGTCACGCCGGCATTGGAGGTGAGATAGAGTGCAGTATCTGTCTCCGATCCGCCATCCAGCACATCGCCGCCATCGCCGCCGATCAGCACATCGTCGCCGCCAGCGCCATGCAGTATATTGGCGCCACTTGTGCCTTCGATAAAGTCGCCAAACCTGGTGCCAGTGACATTTTCCCAGTTCGCATTGGTGTCATTGATGACGGTGGAGCCGCCCGGCACAACGGGAGGCGCCAGATGGGTCTCGCCGGATTTGAGGTTGATATAGAGGGAGTAAGTGCCAGCAAGGCCGCTGAAGTCAATCGTATCATTGCCACCAGCGCCAGATGTGTTGAAGGCCGTTGCGGTCTTGACCAGCAGTGTATCATTGCCGGATCCGCCGACCAAACCTTCGATATTGACCAGCGTATCAGTCTCGAGGACCGCACCAGTTTTCGACAGCGTATCGACCGTGATGGTCGTATCGAGATTGATGCGCAGACCGGCGAGCGACGTGCTGTAGACGCGGTCGCTCTCCGGGTCGAGCAACGCGCTATAGGAGGCATAGTCCACGCCCGCCCCGCCATCCAGGGTGTCGTTACCAAGACCGCCAACGAGAATGTCTTCGTTCTCGCCACCATAGAGATGATCATTGCCCGCTCCGCCGACGACAATATCATTGCCGCCATTGCCATAGACGGTATCATCGCCCTTGCCGGCCTCGAGAAGATTGTCCTCGTTGGAACCGTTGATGAAGTCGTTGTAGTCTGTAGCGACCACATTTTCGATGCTGATCAGTGTGTCTTCAAAAACCTTGGCACCATTGACATCGTTTCCAGCCAGCCAGTAGCTCTTGCCTTCCGCCAGATCGATATACCAGCCATTGTTGCTGTCTTCCGTATCCAGCTGATAATTGACGACGTCGATACCCGCCCCGCCGTCGAGCGTATCGGCATCGCCACCGCCTGACAGCACGTCATTGCCGGCGCCGCCCCTCAAGGTGTCGGTGCCATAGCCGCCCACCAATGTGTCATTGCCGGATCCGCCATAAACCGTGTCATTACCCTTGGCCGCGATCAGCAGGTTGTCTGCCTCGGAGCCATTGACAAGGTCGTTGTAGTCGGTCGCAATCACATTTTCGATGCTGACCAGCGTGTCTTCGAAAACCTTGGTGCCATTGACATCATTTCCGGCCAGCCAGTAGCTCTTGCCTGTCGCCAAATCGATATACCAGCCATTGTTGCTGTCTTCCGTATCCAGCTGATAATTGACCGTATCGACGCCGCCGCCGCCATCAAGCGTGTCCGCCCCGCCCCCGCCGGACAGGGTATCGCTGCCAGCGCCGCCATAGAGAATGTCAGTTCCATAGCCACCCAGCAGCGAATCGTCGCCGCCATTTCCCGAGAAGAGATCATTGCCGCCGCGACCGACGATCGTGTTGCTTTCCTCGGTTCCAAAGACTTGCGAATTTTTCTCCGACGTCACGACATTTTCGATGTTGATCAGCTTGTCTTCATAATTGGCAACACTATTAAAATTCGGGCCGGAATACCACGCTGCAGTGCCGGCCACGAGATCGATACTCCAGGTTTTCGCATTGTCAGCGGCGTCAATACTGTAGTTCACGGTATCGCTTCCGGTGCCGCCATCAAATGTGTCCGCACCACTGCCGCCGGACAGAATGTCGTCATTGTCATTGCCCGACAGCATGTCATCCCCGACGCCCCCGAGAATGATATCGTTCCCCTTGCCGCCCTCTATGCGGTCATCGCCGCCATTGCCGATCAGCGTGTTGTTTTCGTCACTGCCAATCAGATAGTCGTTCTTTTCCGATCCGCTGAGGTTCTGGATGTGCACCAACGTGTCTTCAAGCACCCTGGGGCCAGTGACGTCATCGCCGGCCAGCACATAGCCGTAGCCGTAGTTATAGCCGGACCCGAGCGTCACATACCAGCCGCGGGCATTGTCATTGGCGTCGACGTGGTAGCTGACCGTGTAATTGGAGGTGCCGTCGACCAGATTGCCGCCCTGCAGGTAGTCGTGTCCGAGGCCGCCGGACAAGACGTCGCTCCCGCCGCGACCGACGATATTGTCATTTCCGGCACCACCGAGCAGGACATTGGTGGATTGCGAGTTGCCGGTGATGGTGTCATTTCCATCGCCGCCGACGACATTCTGGATGTTCAGAACAGTATCCGTGTCAAGCCAGGTGCCGCCCGAGAATTTGACTGCGGAATTACTTCCGAGGTCGACAAGCCACCCATAATTCGAGCTGGAATCATTCGGATCGATATCGAGCCGCAGGGTATTGTTGTCGGCACCACCGTCAATGGTGTCATTGCCGGCACCGCCCGACAGCAAATCATCGCCCCCACCGCCTGAAATATAATCATTGCCGCCGCGACCCTGCAGGATATTTGCGCTGTCTGTGCCCGTTATGGCATCATTGGCATCAGAACCCGTCGCATTCTCGATGGAATCCAGGAAGGTGACGACCGCGCCGGAAATGCGGCTCTGGACGGTGCCCCAGTCGAGGTGAATATCGACGGGAATGTTGCGCGTGGCGGGATCGAGGCCGTAATCTACGGTGTCGCTGTCCGCCCCGCCATAGAGGTGATCGATGCCCGTACCAGGTACGAAGGTGTCATTGCCGGCACCGCCGTAGAGGTAGTCGTTGCCACCACCACCGGTCAGGACGTTGGCGACATCGGTACCCACGATATAGTCGTTGGAATCGGTGCCGACTGCGTTTTCGACGTTGATCAGCGTATCTTCGAAGGTCTTGGCACCGTTGACGTCGCTGCCGGCCAGCCAATAGGCCTTGCCCGCGGCAAGATCGATATACCAGCCATTGTTGGCGTCTTCCGGGTCGATGTGATAGTCGACGGTATCTGCACCTTCTCCACCATCCAGCGTATCTGCCTCGCCGCCACCGGACAGGATGTCGTCGTTGGCACCCCCATAGATGTGGTCCTTTCCATAGCCACCGATCAGGACGTCATAGCCCTTGCCGCCATAGATCATGTCGTCGCCACCAAAGCCATAGACGACATTGTCAGCGTCATCACCGGTGATCGTGTCATAGACGCTCGAGCCAATCACATTCTGAAAATTGTAAATCGAGCCCAAGTTTATGTTATAGCCCGAGCCCGTGTGCACAGCGTGATTTTGCAGATCGACGACCAGCCCGTAGCTGCCGAGATCATTGCCGTAAAATTTTTTCAGAGCGGAAAAATCGAGAGTATTGGTGCCGCCGCCGCCCTCGAGAGCAATGCCGCCATGAATATTCTGGAAATGATCATTGAAAATGAATTTATCATTTCCAGTATTACCATTGAAACTCGATGTGTAATACTGGTTGGTTGCCGTCGTTCCATCGATCGATGCAAACACATGCGATTGCGACGGATCGTCCGATCCGGTAACGAGACCCTTGATGAGATCGAACAACTCTTGCGCGAAGCTGAAAACGGCGGAGATGACACCGAGAATGACACCAACCGGCGGAAACACAGCGAAGCCGATGACTGTGGCAATTGCCAGACCGGTATTGATGGTCGACAAAACGAAATCCGTGGATTCCAGCGCCTTGGTTGTCGTCGAGACCGGCTGGCCATCCGCTCCGCCCGACGACCAGCTTTTGACCGTTTCGGCAAAATCATAGGTGGCAAGCCCGTAGAGCGCGAGGTCGATGACCACGGTTGCTGCCGCAATGCCGCCTCCAACGACTTTGGGCACCAGCGAGGCAGATGACGCCCAATGGGTGGCATCAATGCCAGTTCCCAGATTGCCGAGGAGGCCGTAACCGTAAAGCGCCGTGGCGGCCTTCTCCGCACCGAGCAGATCGAGCACAACAATGCTGGTTTCCTGCAAGCCCCAGATCAGCGTTGAGCCGACACTGATGGTGGCATAGGCCAGATCCACCTGCGCCTGGGTCAGGCTGGAGCCGGTGTCCACGCCGTCTTTGGTCTCGAGATAGGTATTGACCGCGCTTGCCAATGAAACCGTGTTTTCAAGCAGGTAACCGGTTGCCGCCGTAAGCGAGCTGGCCAGATAGATCTTGTAGGCGGTCTTTGTGTCCTTGCCCGCCAGCTCGCCCTTGGCAAACTGGATGCCTGTCCAGATGCTGAGCGGCGCGTGATTGAGGAAATTGTTCGCCTGCTGCAGGTAGCCGATGACATATTCGGCCTTGTCCAGGATTTCGGTGTCAACGAACTGGGCTTCCGGCTCGATCGACCCATCGGTGGGGTCGCCAAACAGCAGATCGTTCAGCACTGCATTCGGATCCGTTCCGGCGGGCAGCCCCTGCAGCTGGTTTGTCAGGAAGGTCTCGATCGTGCTGACGGATGCTCCCGTCGTTTTCAGCTGGTTCAGCTGTGCGTTGATCTGATCGACAAAAGTCTGGATATCGGGCGATGCAGTCATGGATTTCCTCCTCCAAGGATCGTTCTATTTGTCATTGTCGGGCTGGGCGCACCGCAAGATTCTGTCAGGCTCACATTGAACAAGACAGACTCTGGCGCTGTGCGGTGGCGGCGATTGCGTGGCCCTCTCCCCCCGGTCCGCGGCTCCCGCAGCAATCCCGTCCGCTGGTCCTCGCCCCGCCCGCGCCAATGGTTGGTTGCCCTCCCTGGCACTGCATGCCGCATCCTGAAAATGCGACAGTCACCCATGCGCAAGAACCGGTGCAACACAGCGGTTCATTTCTTGTTGTTTAATATTATTGGCACTACAGAAGATTATCTGTGTATTAATTCAGTTATGTTATATGTTATTTCAAGTAAACTCATGTACACATAAATTGGTGTAAAATTCACGGGTCCGTGATATGAATCTACGAATATTTGCATTAATACGATAAAAAATAGCTTTTCCCGAAATTATACATATAAAAACAACCGAAAAACTCAACATAAAGTGGATTTACGCAGAGAAATGAATGCGACAATTTACTCTTCAACCGTGATGGTTATGGTTATGAATTCTAACATTGGATGTGATTTAATGTGCAATTTCATGCGCTTGTCCAAGCAAGCACATGATGGTTCCCGGGTGGCATCGTACACTTAATGGACGAAGGGTCAGCAAAAGACGCTATCCGCAAATATCTCTCATGCTCGGGCAATTTTCGCTCACAGGCTCATCGCCTCCGCGCGCAGTTCGCGATGATGGCCGGAGGTTATGTCGTGGCGCGGGATGTGAAACAGGTTGGCGATCGGATCGTGGATGGAGACGAAACATTGTAGATGTCGCCGTGAGTTGAAGCGGTTCATGATCCGCTCTCGCCGCCGGACTGGCTGGCGAGAATTCTCCGCCCGATTATTCAACCCCTTGTGGGAGCGATGCTCGACACCCGGCATGATCTCTCGCTTTGCTGCGCCGCAGGATCGCAGCTTTTCTGTGATCATCACCCGCAGCGATCGTCCCTGGCCCTTCAAGAGCTTGGCGGCCTTGGCATTTCGGCGGCTTTGCACGAGAACGTCCTACACGAAACCATCGTGATCCACAGCACGCCACAGCCAATGCTTCTTGCCACGGATTGAAACAACGGCTTCATCGAGATGCCACTTGTCCCCAAGCCGACCGGATGATCGACGACGGATCACGTTGGCAAAGGTGTGGCCGAATTTCTCCGCCCACAGCCGGACGGTCTGATGCGAGACAATGATCCCGCGGGCAGCCAGCAAGTCCTCGACCATTCGCAGGCTCACAGGGAAACGGAAATGGAGCCACACGGCCTGGGCAATGACTTCTGCGGGAAAGCGATGTCGGCGATAGAGTGGATCACGGTCTGTCATGGCCCGTCATTCGCACATCAAATTCCAGATTCCGTTAAGTTGACGATGCCCAGTATTATAGTGAGTACTGGAAGTAGCAGAAACAGGGGTTGTATGCCTTCGTTTCGGCAGTTATACTGTTTTTGAAAAACAATATAACTTCAGGGGCGAGTTCATGAAGTCCATCGATCTCATGTATCAGACGATGCTAGCCGAGTTGGGTCAACGTTCGCTTGATGCCGCCTGGACTGCCGATTTCCCTCCCGAGGGTCGGTTCACTCCGGCAAGCATCAAAGGGCGCAGGTACTGGTACTTCGATGTCCCGGATGGACATGGTGGTACAAAACGTCGGTACGTCGGTCCTGCGGATGATCCGGATATAGCACAGCGCGTGGCCCATCATCAGCGGGACAAGGACGATCTGCGTGCTCGCAGGCGCCTGGTAAATACCCTGACCCGCGAAGGCGGCATGGTGGCCCCTGATGCCCTGCAGGGCGATATCGTCGAAGCGCTTGCCGATGGTGGTCTCTTCCGGCTGCGGGGTGTTCTCATCGGCACGGTCGCCTTTCAGTGCTATTCAGGATTGCTGGGTATTCGCCTGCCCATGGCTGCAATCCTGACAGGCGATGCAGACATCGCCCAGGATTTTGCCATCAGTCGCGAGGTTGAGGATAGTCTGCCGCCGATTGTTGAACTGCTGCAGAACGTCGACCCCAGCTTCCGGCCTGTTCCCCATCGCTCGGGATCTGCGGCTTCATCAGCCTTTCAGAATGCTGACGGTTATAGAGTTGAATTTTTGACATCGAACCGAGGTTCGGATGACTATGTTGACCAGCCGGCGCATATGCCTGCCCTTGGCGGAGCAAGTGCGGACCCGATGCGCTTTCTCGACTTTCTTATAAAGGAGCCTGTCAGGACAATGTTGCTGCATCGAAGCGGTGTTCCGGTCGTCGTCCCTGATCCGCCCCGCTATGCGGTTCACAAGCTCATCGTTGCAAGCCGCCGACACACGGACGGGCAAGGAGCAGTGAAACGGGAGAAGGACGTTCGTCAAGCTGCTCTGCTCTTCGAAGCCCTGGAGCAGACAAGGCGATCTGCCGATCTGGCGCTCGTTTACAATGAAGCATGGGAGCGCGGGCGGGCATGGCAGGAAGGTATCCGGGCCGGGGCGGGGATGCTGCCACCACAAGCCGCTGAACGTTTAAAGGCGATCTTGGTTGATGGTGCGAAAAAAAATCGCGAAGACATCGAACTGCCTTTTGCAGAGTAGGTTATCCTGGACGAGGAACTCTGACCGCACGCATGGGTTCCGGAGGCGTGGATATCCCTGGTCGGTCGATCGTGGCATCCGGGCTATTCCGAGGAAGTCCGGCAATTTACCTCACATGCCTCGACTTCATCATCCTCGATGAACTCGGCTATCTGCTGTTCGCACACAGGCCGGGTCCAGCTCCTGTTCCACCTGATCAGCAGGCTATACGAGCACACCTCGATCATCGTCACGACGTACCTTTCCTTCGGCGAATGGCCGTCGGTGTTTGGTGATGCCAAAATGACGACGGCACTCCTCGACCGCCTGACACATCACTGCGAGATTGTGGAAACCGGAAACGAGTCCTGGCGCTTCAAGAACCGGTCTCAAAGCTAAAGCCGAAGATACCCATCACCCGCACTTGGCCTACCCTCTGCAACCTAGGCCAGCGCCGGGCAGGCCAAGCGCTGACCGCCTGCAAGGGGTGAAGATTGGACGCCGATAGGGGGTCAATATTGTGCGCCGATTGACAATCTGTAGCTCTCGTTTCAAGCAGCTGCGATCAATAGGTCACCAACCTACCCTGAGCACCACCGGCATGATGGCCGTGTTTGTCCATGAAATAAATAGGCGGTCTCATTTCTGAAGTGCAACAGGCTGGTTTGAGATTTCGGTTTGATAGGCTTCGAGGGGTGTTCTGAATCCGAGTGTTTGTCTTGGTCGATTGTTGAGGCTGTCGGCGATTTTGTCGAGGTCCTTCTGGGAGTAGATGCTGAGATCGATGCCTTTTGGCAGATACTGGCGGATCAGGCCATTGGTATTTTCGTTGGTGGGTCGCTGCCACGGGCTATGCGGATCGCAGAAATACACTTTTATATTCAGCCGCTTAGCCAGCTCGGTGTGCTGAGCCATTTCTTTTCCCTGGTCGTAGGTCATGCTGGTGCGCATCGCTTGAGGGACACGCGACAGGCCGCGCGAGAACCCGGCAAGTGCTGCATCCGCGCTGGCATCCTTCATCTTCGTCAGAATGACATAGCGGGTTTTGCGTTCGGCCAGCGTGCCGATGCAACTGGCATTTCCGGTGCCCTTGATCAGGTCGCCCTCCCAGTCGCCGGGCAGTTCACGGGTCAGCACGGACGCCGGACGCGCATGCACCGACACCATGCCAGGCAGGCTGCCGCGCCGGTCCTTGCCTTGAGCGCGGGGGCGGCGCAATTTATGCCCCTGTCGAAGCAAGCCTATGAGTTGCTTGCGCAATTCGCCTTTCGGCAGGATGTAGATCGCCCGGTAAATCGTCTCGTGCGCCACTGTCTCGGGCTCGTCCATGTGCTTTAACCTGCCGGAAATCTGCTGCGGGGACCAGCCCAGACGTATCTGCCTGAAAACAGTCTCCCGCAAGGCCGTCCCTTCCGCAAGCCAGGGCAATCGGGTGAATTCACAGGTGACAAAGGGCTGAATTGATGAATCTGTCGGTATCCTCTGATTTGTGGGAGGAAGATGATGGGCGAAGAGGCTTGCGATATCGAGGCGGTGGCCGAGACGGTTGTTTTTTTGAGCTATTTCAAGGATCTGCCCGATTGTCGGCAAATTGCGAAGGTGAAGTATCCGCTCCCGGAAGTATTGCTCCTGTGTCTGCTGGCGGTGATCGCCGGAGCGGAAACCATCACCGATATCGCCCGCTTTGGCGAGAAGAAGCTGGCACTGTTGCGCCGGTTTCGGCCGTTCCGTGAGGGCACGCCGGCTCATGATCATCTGGGCGATATCCTCGCCACCCTGAATGCCGAGCAGTTTCAATGCTGTTTCGTGGCCTGGGTTGCCTCTCTGACCGGTGTTCCAGAGGGCGTCATCGCCATTGATGGCAAGACCGTTCGCCGCTCGAAGGGGGTAGACAAGGACGCCATCCACATGGTCTCGGCTTTCGCGGCCCGCCAGCGTCTGGTGATGGGCCAGGTCAAGGTGGCCGACAAGGCCAACGAAATCGTCGCCATTCCCAGGTTGCTGGACATGCTCGCCATTGAGGGTGCCGTCGTGACCATCGACGCCATGGGCTGCCAACGGGCCATCGCCCGGAAGGTCGTGGACCGAAAAGCCAACTACATCCTCGCCCTCAAAGGCAATCAAGGCCGCCTGCGCGATGATGTCGAACTCTTCGCCGAAGAACAAAAATCCAGGTCTTTTCAAGACACGACCGTCAGCCACCATCGCAGCGTCGATGGCGATCACGGGCGCATCGAAACAAGGAACATCACCGTCTTCCACGACGTCGGGTGGCTCCAGGCCGACCATCGCTGGCCTGCCCTCAACAGCGTCGTCATGGTCGAGAGCACCCGCGAAACCGGCAACAGGATCGAGCGCGAGACCCGCTTCTACATTACCTCCCTGCTACTCGTCGCCAGCCTGGTCGGCCCTCTCATCCGCGATCACTGGGCCGTCGAAAACAGCCTCCATTGGGTGCTCGACATGGCCTTCCGCGATAATGAGTGCCGCCTGCGGACCGATCATGCACCCGCAAACTTCACCACCCTCAAGCACATGGCCCTCAACCTCATCAGAAAAGCCCCGGGTAAGGATTCCATCCGCTTGAAGCGTAAAGTCGCCGCCTGGGATGACGACTTCCTCGCCAGCGTCATTGCACGCTGATTAACTCACCCGATTGCCAGGGTCACCACGTTCACCCGCTCACAGCAGTGCAAGCATCAGTTCTGTCTTTCCGGGGCCGAAATCGATTTGGGCGGTGCCTGCGTGCTGGAAATGCAGGGTGTCACCGGCAGCAAGCGTCGCGAAGGTGGTGAACCCCAGCGAGGCGTTGATGGTTGAAGCGGTGCCGCGCAGGGTGCCGAGGGCGGTGGTGCCATTTTGCAGGAGGGTCATCGTATGGCCTGCCGACGACAGCGCCACGCCGTTGACGCTGATCTGGTAAAAGCCGCTGGCGGGCACCACAAGGCGTGAGCCGGTGCCGGGGCTGACGGCTGCGCCGAGTGCAAATCCGCCCTGGTTGATGGCCAGCAGCTGAAAGCCGGTAAAGCTTGCCGCAGCAGGTGAAAGGGCAGCGGCATTCAGGGACGTCCGGCAGACCGGTTTGCCGGAAAAGCGCGGCACCCCGGCGCTGTCGATGGCGAGCGCCGTTTTCCAGGTGGTGCCATTGGGCGAAACCTTCAGCGAGAAATTGCTGTCGCCCAGCATGCCGAATTCGGCTCGCCCGGAAAAGCCGGTCTGGAACAGCACCGATCCGGTGGCCGCATCGGCCGCCCTGTTGACCTTCAGCTGGTGCCCGGCCCCGACATGGTTGAACAGGCTTGCGGGGGAGGCGAGCGCCAGCCGGTTGGTGGTGTCGGCGGTGGCATTGATGCCGACGGTCTGGAAACTGCTGTTGGCAGCACCCGGTGCCTGTTGCCAGGCCGTGCCGTCGAACCAGTGCAGGGCGGATTGCGCCACCATCCAGGCGAGCCAGCCTGCGCGTGGCTGGAGATAGACCCAGTCGCCATCGATGAACTGGGCGACCTTGCCGGAAAGGCCCGTCCAGGCCGCCGTGGCATTGGCAGCGATGGCGTAGCAGGCCCCTTCCGCCGGGCTGGCCGGCGGGGCCGTCAGCTGGTCGATCAGCACCAGCTGGCAGAGCGCATCGAGATGCTGGAGGCTTTCATTATGGGTGACATGCTTCTGCGCCTGATCGGGCACGATATAGGGAAGCAGCAGATTGGGGGTGAGATCGCTCATGAACGGGGCTCCTTGGGGCTACTTGTCCCCAGAGGATAATCCCTCCCCGGCATCCGGGGAAAAAGGACCGGCATTTTCCGGTCGCGGGTGTTATCGCGCCTTGAACTGGTGCGGCAGCCTTCCCCAGGCGACGAAATAGGGATTGGCATAGCCGAGGTCCGGGCCCTCATGCCTCTCGCCGTATAGCAGGGGGCGGCCGTCGAGCTCGAGGGTGACGCCGCCTGCGGCCCGCAGAACCGCGTCGCCTGCCGCCGTATCCCATTGCATGGTGCGGCTGAAGCGCGGATAGACGTCTGCCTGGCCTTCGGCCAGCATGCAGAATTTCAGCGAAGAGCCAATGGACTGAAAGCAATCGGTGCCGAGGCCGCTCAGATAGGAGCCGGTCTCCGGGCTGTTGTGCGAGCGGCTGGCAATGGCAATCAGCGGCGTCTGCGGCGGGCGGGTCGATATGTCTGCCCGCTCCCCGATCTCGCCCCGCACATCGATGCTGACGGATTGCGCGACGTCTGCCTCCGCCGAATAGAGCCGCCGATAGGCGGGCGCATGGACAACGCCCGCGACCGGCAGGCCATTGTCGATCAGGGCGATGTTGACGGTGTAATCCGGCTTGCCGGCGATGAATTCCTTGGTGCCGTCAAGCGCGTCGACCAGAAAGAATCGCGTCGAGGTGAAGGCGAGTGTCCGGCCCGCCGCATAATCCTCCTCGGCCACGACGGGGATGTCGGGAAAATGCCTGCCGAGATGCTCAAGGATGATCGATTCGGCCTGATCGTCCGCCTCGGTGACGGGGGACTGGTCGGGCTTGATCCTTACGCCATGGCCTGCGGCGGCTACGGCAAGAATGCGGTTTCCGGCTTCGAGGGCCGCCTGTTCCAGCCTTTTTCGCATCAGGGCCGTACCGTCACCACGGCGCGGGGCCGCACCGTCACGACGGCGCTGCCGGGACTCTCTTGAAGTGCAGGATGCGCCATGGCCTTGTCCGCTCCGGGTTTCTCCGGTTCTCTGCTGCAACCGGAAATCACGTTGGTTCGTTTTAAAGGCTCCGGCGGAAGGGGGCAACAGCCGTATTCGGTCATAATGGTCGTGCTGGCATATTTGCGTCCGGCAGGGTAGCGCCCGTGCCATTTCGGCACAGCCGGACCCTGCTGTTCAGGATGCGTCAAATAAGCAGGTTCCAGCGCCGCGCCGGGGCTTGCCGTTTTCATCGCATATGCGAATGTGTGGCCTCCTGATGCTGTCGATGGATGCTGATTTCACATGCGTTATTCTGCCCTTTCGATCCTGCGCAACGCGTTTTCGGGCAACCGGGACTGGACGCCCGCCTGGCGGCAGCCGGAGCCGAAACCGCATTATGATGTGGTGATCGTCGGCGGTGGCGGGCACGGGCTGGCAACCGCCTATTATCTTGCGAAGGAATTCGGCATCACCAATGTCGCGGTGCTGGAGAAATCCTATGTCGGCTCGGGCAATGTCGGGCGCAACACCACCATCATCCGTTCCAACTACATTCTGGAGGGCAACGAGCCTTTCTACGAATTCTCGCTGAAGCTCTGGGAAGGGCTGGAGCAGGATTTCAACTTCAATGCCATGGTCTCGCAGCGCGGCATCCTCAACCTCTTTCACGACGATGCCGGGCGCGACCATTATGCCCGGCGCGGCAACTCGATGATGATCCATGGCGTCGAGGCGGCACTGCTCAACCGCAGCCAGGTCAAGGATCTCGTGCCGTTCCTGAACTACGACCATGCCCGCTTCCCCGTGATGGGGGCGCTTTTCCAGAAGCGGGCAGGGACGGTGCGCCACGATGCGGTCGCCTGGGGCTATGCGCGCGGGGCCGACATGCGCGGCGTCGACATCATCCAGAATTGCGAGGTCACCGGCATCCGCCGCGAAAACGGCGTGGTCACCGGCGTCGAGACGACACGCGGCTTCATCGGCTGCGGCAAGCTGGCACTGGCGGCGGCGGGAAACACCACCACCGTGGCGCGGATGGCCGATCTCCGCCTGCCGATTGAAAGCCATGTCCTGCAGGCCTTCGTCTCGGAAGGGCTGAAACCGGCGATCCACCACGTCATCACCTATGGCGGCGGGCATTTCTATATCTCGCAATCGGACAAGGGCGGGCTGGTCTTCGGTGCCAGCCTCGATTTCTACGCCTCCTACGCCCAGCGCGGCAATCTGGCCTCCGTCGAGGAAACCATAGCCGAAGGCGTGTCGCTGATCCCCGGCCTGTCGCGGGCGAGGGTGCTGCGCAGCTGGGGCGGGGTGATGGACATGTCGATGGATGGTTCGCCGATCATCGACCGCACCGCCATCGACAATCTCTACCTGAACTGCGGCTGGTGCTATGGCGGCTTCAAGGCGACGCCAGCCTCCGGCTTCTGCTTTGCCCATCTGATCGCCCGTGGCACGAGCCACGAGGTCAGCCGTTTCATGCGCCTCGACCGCTTCGAGCGCGGCTATGCAATCGACGAGTCCGGCAAGGGCCCGCAGCCGAACCTTCACTGAGGCAGACAAAATGGCAAGCCTGATCCCCTGTCCCCATTGCGGCATGCGGCCGAAAGAGGAATTTTCCATTCGCGGCGATGCGAGCCCGAAGCGGCCGGCACCGTCCGCACCGGTCGAGGCCTTCCAGGCCTATGTGTTCCTGCGCGACAATCCGAAGGGCCGCACCCGCGAATACTGGCACCATGCCTTTGGCTGCAGGCGCTGGCTGGTGGTGGAGCGCGATACGATGAGCCACGAGGTATATGCGGTTCGTGATGCCGCGCAGCTCTCCAGCCCGGAGGCTGCCGAATGAGCGCCCATCGCCTGACCACCGGCGGGATCGTGGATCGCGGCCGTCCGCTGTCCTTTCACTTCGACGGACAGAAGCTGGAAGGCTTTGAAGGTGACACGCTGGCCTCGGCTCTCATCGCCAATGACCGGCTGCTGGTCGGTCGCTCCTTCAAGTATCACCGTCCGCGCGGCGTGCTGACGGCGGGTTCCGCCGAGCCGAATGCGCTCGTCACCATCGGCGCGGGAGCGCGCAGCGAGCCGAACACACGGGCGACGGTTGCCGAGCTTTACCAGGGGCTCGAGGCCCGCAGCCAGAACCGCTGGCCGTCGCTCGACCACGATATCGGAGCCTTGAACAGCCTGCTCTCGCCCTTCCTCGGTGCGGGCTTCTACTACAAGACCTTCATGTGGCCGAAGGCCTTCTGGGAAAAGCTCTATGAGCCCTTCATCCGCAAGGCCGCAGGCCTCGGCATCTTGCCGATGCAGGCCGATCCCGACCGTTATGAAAAGGCCTGGGCGCATTGCGACCTGCTGATTGTCGGGGCGGGGCCTGCCGGACTGATGGCGGCGCTGACGGCAGGGCGGGCGGGCTTGCGGGTCATCCTCGCCGACGAGGATTTCGCCCCCGGCGGGGCGCTGCTCGCATCGCGTGCCGGGATCTGTGGCGAGAGCGCACAGGGCTTCGTGCTCAAGACAATTGATGAACTCGAAAGCCTTGCCAATGTCACCCTGATGCCGCGCACCACGGTGTTCGGCTGGTATGACGACATGGTGGTCGGCGCGGTTGAAAGGGTGCAGAAGCATCTGGCGCTGCCGAGCCATGAAAAGCCCGTCGAGCGGCTGTGGCGGATCGTTGCCCGCCACGCGATCCTTGCCACCGGCGCCATCGAGCGGCCACTGGTGTTCGGCGGCAATGACCGGCCGGGAATCATGATTTCAGGGGCGGCAAGCACCTACCTCAACCGGTTCGGCGTGTCGCCCGGCAGCCGCGTTGCGGTCTTCACCAATGGCGGCAGCGGCTATCGCACGGCTCACGATCTCAAGGCCAATGGCATCGAGGTTGCCGCCGTGATCGACACCCGGCCGGAGACCGCGGATCTTGCGCCGGACGGGGTGCGCACCATCCTCAACGGGGCGATTGTCGACACCTCGGGCAGGAAGCGGCTTGCAGGCGTGGTGATGGAGAGGTCGGGCTATGAGGAAGAGATCGCCTGCGATGCGCTGGCGATTTCCGGCGGCTGGTCTCCGGTCATCCACCTTGCCTGCCAGCGTGGTGCCCGCCCGGTCTGGTCGCAGGCCCGCCAGGCATTCCTGGCACCCGAACAGGATCCCCGCCTGACGCTTGCGGGATCGGCCACCGGCCTTGAAACCCTTGCCGACGTGCTGGCCGATGGTCAGGCGAAGGCCGAAGCGGTGCTGGCAAAGCTCGAAAGATCGGCACCCGGCGTGGCGCTGCCCGAGGTGGAGGACGGGGCGTTCAGCAGCCATCAGCCGGTCTGGTATGTCGGCGGCGCGCGCTCCAAGGCCTTTGTCGATTTCCAGAACGATGTGCATGTCAAGGATCTGGCGCTGGCCGAGCGGGAGGCCTATGCGCATATCGAGCTTTCCAAACGCTACACGACTTCAGGCATGGCGACGGACCAGGGCAAGATTGCCAATGTCAATGCCACCGGCATCCTGGCCGCGATGCGCGGGGTCAATCCCGGCGAGGTCGGCATGACCACGTTCCGGCCCTTCTACACGCCGGTTTCGATGGGCGCGATCGCCGGGCCGGAGCGCAACGAGCATGGCCGTCCTGTCAGGCGCTCGCCGCTGCATGGCTGGGCGGAGCGCAACGGGGCGACCTTCGTCGAGGCCGGGCTCTGGTATCGCTCCTCCTGTTTCGCCCGGGACGGCGAGAAGACCTGGCGCGAGGCCTGCGCCCGCGAGGTGCTGACCGTCCGCTCGAAGGCCGGTCTCTGCGATGTCTCGACGCTCGGCAAGATCGAGGTCATCGGCCCCGATGCCGCCGAGTTCCTGAACCGGCTCTATTGCAACCCGATGCTGAAACTGCCGGTCGGGCGGGCCCGCTACGGGCTGATGCTGCGCGAGGACGGGATGATCTTCGACGACGGCACCGTCAGCCGTCTCGGCGAGGCGCACTTCTACCTGACCACCACCACCGCCATGGCGGGCGAGGTGATGGCGCATATGGAATTCTTCCATCAGGCGCAATGGCCGGATCTCGATGTCGCCTTCGTCTCGGTTTCCGACCAATGGGCGCAGATGGCAATTGCCGGACCGAAGGCGCGGGCGATCTTGTGCGAAGTGGTCGATGCCGACCTGTCGGATGAGGCTTTCCCCCATCTCGCCGCCAGAGAGATCCTGTTGAAGGGCGGGCTCGCCGCGCGGCTGTTCCGCATCTCGTTTTCCGGCGAGCTTGCCTATGAACTGGCGGTGCCCGCCGCCTTCGGCGAGGCGGTTGCCGATCTCCTGATGCAGGAAGGGGCCGAACATGGCATCTGCGCCTACGGGCTGGAGGCGCTGAACGTGCTGCGCATCGAGAAGGGCCATGTGACCCATGCCGAACTCAACGGCACCGTGACGCCCGATGATGCGGGCTTTGGCAAGATGATGGGCATGCAGAAGCTGGATTTCGTCGGCAAGAAACTGTCGGGCCGCTTCGGCCTGACGGCTGCCGACCGGTTGCAACTGGTGGGGCTGAAGCCGCTGGATGCGAAGAATGACATCAGGCCGGGCGCGCATCTGCTGAAGGAGGGGGCAAAGCCCTCGATGGCCAATGATCAGGGCCATGTCACCTCGGGGTGCCGCTCGCCGGTGCTGGGGCATCCGGTTGCGCTGGCGCTGATGAAGTCGGGGCGCGAACGGATCGGCGAAACCGTCATCGTCTTCGACCGGCTGCGCGGCGACGAGTTTCCGGCGCTTGTCTGTTCGCCTGTCTTCGTCGATCCCGGCAACGACAAGCTCAGGGGCGAGGCGTCGCCCCCTCCTGCGGGTCAGGTCCAGAAGGAGGGCGCGCGATGAATGGTCCCTTTTCCCCCCGCCATCCGCTGGATGGGGCGGTCTCCGCCGGCGGCAGCCGCCATGTCAATCACGTCGCGATCCTGCCGCAACCGCTGGTGCTGTCGATCAGGACCCTGCCGAAACAGGATCATGCCGTCGCCATGGCCATCGACCTCTGGCGCGAGAAGAGCCTGCGGCGGGCGGGTCCCGGCGAATGGTGGCTGGTGCAGGAGCGGATGGACCTGTCGGTGCTTGCCGATCTCGTGACGGCGCTCAAGGGGCAGGCGCTGGTGACCGACCAGAGCAGCGCCCGGGCGGTGCTGCGGCTGTCCGGGCCGGATTGCCGGGCGATCCTGGCCAAATGCGTCGCCATCGATCTCCATCCCGATGTCTTTCTTCCCGGCCAGTCCGCCAGCCTGATGGTCTGCCATGTCGCGGGACATCTGGCCCGGCTCGGGGCGGATCTGTTCGAGATTTCGCTGCCCCGTTCCTTCGCGCTTTTTGCCTTCGAGGGGCTGATGGAAATGGGGCTGGAATACGGTTTGACTGCCGGATTTGCGACCTGAGCTTATGGCGCAGGGAGAACAATTTCGATGTCGTTATTGGCTATAGTGGCGATGTCTGATAGAGGGGAACGGGGCGAAAGGCAAAGAGCCGGGTAACGGCAGCGCACGCCTCTTTCCAGGAGTAAATTCAACTTGATCCACGCGCCGGGCCTTTTACGAGGCTTGCCGCGAACGGGGTCGTTTGTTCTGAAGATTCCGGCAGGGACCGGGACAAGGCGGAGAGCAAGAATGAAAAGTCATGCACGGGTCGTGGTCATCGGTGGCGGCGTGGTCGGGTGCTCCGTCCTCTATCACCTCACCAAATTCGGCTGGAAGGACGTCGTCCTGCTGGAGCGTTCCGAGCTGACCTCCGGCTCCACCTGGCATGCCGCCGGTGGCATGCACACCATCAATGGCGATCCGAATGTCGCCAAGCTGCAAAAATATACGGTTGAGCTCTACAAGGAGATCGAGGCGCAATCGGGCCAGGATATCGGCTTGCATCTCACCTCCGGGCTGATGCTGGCGGCAACGCCCGAGCGCTTCGACTGGCTGAAGTCGATCCTCGCCAAGGGCCGCTATAACGGGCTCGAGGCAGAACTGCTGACCCCGCAGGAAGCCCACAGGCTGATGCCGCTTCTCGATCCCGACCAGTTCGTCGGGGCTCTCTATGATCCTGTCGAAGGCCATCTCGACCCCTATGGCACCACCCATGCCTATGCCAAGTCGGCAAAGCTGAATGGCGGCGAGATCCATCTCCACACCAAGGTGGAAGACCTGCAGCAGCGCGAGGACGGCACCTGGCTCGTCGTCACCGACAAGGGCAACATCATTGCGGAACATGTGGTCAATGCCGCCGGTCTCTGGGCGCGCGAAGTCGGGCGCATGGTGGGGCTGGAACTGCCGGTGCTGGCGATGGAGCACATGTATCTGATCACCGAGGACATGCCGGAGGTCGCCGAATTCAACAAGAGTTCGGGCAAGGAGCTGATGCATTGCGTCGATTTCGACGGCGAGATCTATCTGCGCCAGGAACGCGGCGGCATGCTGATGGGCACCTATGAAAAGGCCTGCCGTCCGTGGTCGCCGATCACCACGCCGTGGAATTTCGGCCATGAGCTGCTGGCCGAGGACATCGAGCGGATCACGCCCGAACTGGAAGTCGGCTTCCGCCACTTCCCGGCCTTCAACAGGGCGGGCATCAAGAAGGTGATCAACGGCCCCTTCACCTTCTCGCCGGATGGCAATCCGCTGGTCGGGCCGGTCCGGGGCCTGAAGAATTTCTGGTCGGCCTGCGCGGTGATGGCCGGGTTCAGCCAGGGCGGCGGCGTCGGTCTGGCGCTTGCCAACTGGATGATCGAGGGCGATCCCGGTTTCGACGTCTTCGCCATGGATGTCTCGCGTTACGGCGACTATGCGACGCTTGGCTATACCAATGCCAAGGTGCGCGAAAACTATTCCCGCCGCTTCTCGATCCGCTATCCGAACGAGGAACTGCCGGGCGCACGGCCGTTGCTGACCACGCCGATCTATGACCGGCTGAAGGCGGAAGGGGCGATTTTCGGAGCCTCCTACGGGCTGGAAGCGCCGCTGTGGTTTGCGCCGCAGGGCGTCACCGACCGGTTTTCCTGGCGTCGTTCCAACGATTTCGGGGCGGTGGCAGCCGAAACCATGGCGGTGCGCAACAGCGTCGGCCTGATGGAAACCTCGGGCTTTGCCAAATATGCGGTGACCGGTCCGGGGGCCGAGGCCTGGCTCGACCGGATGCTGACCCCGCGCATTCCGGCTTCCGGCCGCATGACGCTGGCACCGATGCTGAAGGAGGATGGCAAGCTGATCGGCGACTTCACGCTGGCCAAGCTCGGGGAGGGGGATTTCCTCGTCATCGGCTCCGGCATTGCCGAAGATTTCCACATGCGCTGGTTCGAAAGCCATCTGCCTGATGATGGCTCGGTGACGCTCGAGGCGCTGAACCTGCGGCTGACGGGCCTTGCCATTGCCGGGCCGAATGCCCGCCGACTGATGGAAAAGCTGACCCATCTCGACATGTCGAACGAGGCCTTCCCCTTCATGGCGATCCGCCGGATGGATCTCGGCATGGCAAAGGCGATCGTCGGGCGCGTCTCCTATACCGGCGATCTCGGCTATGAAATCTGGATGAAGCCGGAATACCAGCGTTACGTCTTCGACCTGCTGATGGAGGCGGGTGCCGAATTCGATATCCGGCTGTTCGGTTTGAGGGCACTGAACGCGCTGCGGCTGGAAAAGGCCTATGGCAGCTGGTCGCGCGAATACCGCCCGCTCTATGGCCCGTTCGAAGCGGGGCTCGGGGCCTTCGTGGCGCTGAAGAAGCCTGCCGACTTCATCGGCAGGCAGGCGGCCGCAGAGGAAAAGGCCTCGGGCGGCAGCTTCAGGCTCTGCACCTTCATCCTCGACGCCCGCGATGCAGATGTGATCGGTGACGAGCCGATCTACCACAAGGGCGAGGTCAGGGGCTGGGTGACGTCAGGCGGCTTTGCCCATGGCAGCGGCGTCTCCGTGGCGCTCGGTTACGTGCCGAAGGACATTGCCGGCGAAACCGACGGCTTTGAAATCGAACTGCTCGGCGAACGGCTGAAGGCGCGGTTGCAGCCGGTGCCGCTGTTTGACGGCAATGGTGCCCGGATGCGCGGCTGAGACAGTGGCAAGGATCACGGATCCCTGGTACTGTCGCATCCAGACAACAGACTGGCCCGTCCAGGCTAGAGACGGGCCAGACGGCCCCTGATTTCAGAGGTTTCATTTCTGCGGCTAAAGTCTAAGATCGCAAGTGGTTCTGACGCTCGATGATGTCAACAGGGAAGACCCGGGGCGCTGGTCCCGGCTATTCCTGTCGGGCTTCCCGGCCTGATTTTTGCCCGGGACCGGCAAAATGGAGAGGCCAATCCGGCCGATCCCGCGAATGGTTCGCTCCGCTGGCCCGAATTCTGGCTGCCGGAGGTGCTTCTCCTGTTGTGGTTATCCCCAGAGAGACTCCCTAAACATTACCGAAATTTTGGTGATTTCCCCCAAACAAAACGCGCATTTTTGGTTCTTTTGTGAAAAAGCCCGGAACTTGCACGATTTGTGCCTTTTTGGCTTCACATTTAGTGCGAAAGCGTTATGAAATCTTCGCATACGCAAGCCCCGACAGGGGAAACAAGAGATGTGGCCACTGGCTCGCATCCGGGGGAAAGCTAATGGAGTATTTCGTCCAGCAGCTCGTTAACGGGCTGACTCTTGGGTCGATCTATGGCCTTGTCGCCATCGGTTACACGATGGTCTACGGCATCATCGGCATGGTGAATTTCGCGCATGGCGACATTTTCATGCTCGGGGCCTTCGCGGCACTGATCGTCTTTCTGGTCCTTTCACCCATCATCGGCTTTACCGGCGTCGCGGTTCTCGTGCTGCTGCTGGCCATGCTCGTGGTGGCGATGTTCATGACCAGCCTGTGGAACTGGACCATCGAGCGGGTCGCCTACCGGCCCTTGCGCGGTTCGTTCCGCCTCGCGCCGCTGATCACCGCCATCGGCATGTCGATCTTCCTGTCGAACTTCATCCAGGTCACCCAGGGCCCGCGCAACAAGCCGATCCCCGGGCTGGTCAAGGATGTCTTCACCATCGAGGGCATCTCGCTGTCGCTGAAGCAGATCATCATCATGCTGGTAACGGCCGTCTTGCTGGCAATCTTCTGGTACATCGTCAACCACACGCCGCTCGGTCGCGCCCAGCGCGCCACCGAACAGGACCGCAAAATGGCAGCCCTGCTCGGCATCGACGTCGACCGGACCATCTCGATCACCTTCATCATGGGGGCAGCGCTGGCGGCGGTCGCAGGCGCCATGTACCTGATCTATTACGGCGTGGTCTCCTACAATGATGGCTTCGTGCCAGGGGTCAAGGCCTTCACGGCGGCTGTTCTTGGCGGCATCGGCTCGCTGCCGGGCGCCGTGCTCGGCGGTATCCTGATCGGGCTCATCGAATCCCTGTGGTCCGCCTATTTCACCATCGCCTACAAGGATGTCGCGACATTCGCGATCCTTGCATTCGTGCTGATTTTCAAGCCGTCGGGTCTTCTGGGCCGACCGGAAGTCGAAAAGGTCTGAACCGATGGCACAACCGAATTCCGCTTCCGCCCGTCCCGCCGACAATCTGTTTGCCAGGGGGATCAAGGAGGGCCTGTTTGCCGGCGTCATCGCGCTTGGCATGTTCTCCCTCTATATCGGCATCGTCACCAAGCAGAACATTTCCAACGAACTGGTCTATGGCTTCCGCTTTGGCCTGCTGGCCGTGTTCGTGATCCTGTCCGCGGTGGGCCGCTTCCTGATCGTTACCGTTGCACAGCCGTGGGCCGCCGAGCGCAAATCGCGTCCCAGGCCCGCTGCGACGTCGGAAAAGAACGTCTTTTTGCAGCATTTCCACAAGATCGCGCTGGTTCTGCTCGTTGCCTATCCGCTGATCGCCATCGGCCTTGCCGGACCGCAGGGCTCGCTGAAATATGTCGACAATTTCGGTATCCAGATCCTGATCTATGTCATGCTTGCCTGGGGCCTCAACATCGTGGTGGGCCTCGCCGGCCTGCTCGATCTCGGCTATGTCGCCTTCTACGCGGTGGGCGCCTATTCCTACGCGCTTCTGTCGAGCTATCTCGGCCTGTCTTTCTGGCTGCTGCTGCCGATTTCGGGCATTCTCGCCGCCTTCTGGGGCATGATCCTCGGCTTTCCCGTGCTGCGCCTGCGGGGCGACTATCTTGCCATCGTGACGCTGGCCTTCGGGGAAATCATCCGTCTGGTGCTGATCAACTGGACTGACGTCACCAAGGGCACGTTCGGCATTTCGGGCATTCCCAAGGCAACGCTGTTCGGCATCAAGTTCGATGCGACGTCCAGCGGATTTGCCGCGATGTTCCATCTCGCGCCGTCATCGGCCTATTACAAGGTCTTCCTGTTCTACCTCGCGCTGGCGCTATGCATGCTGGTTGCATATGTAACTATTAGGCTGCGCCGCATGCCGATTGGCCGGGCCTGGGAAGCGCTGCGCGAGGACGAGATCGCCTGCCGGGCGCTGGGCATCAACACGGTCACCACCAAGCTCACCGCCTTTGCCATCGGCGCGATGTTCGGCGGCTTTGCCGGCTCGTTCTTCGCTGCCCGTCAGGGTTTCGTGTCGCCCGACAGTTTCGTTTTCCTGGAATCGGCCATCATCCTTGCCATCGTCGTGCTTGGCGGCATGGGCTCGCTGACCGGGATCGCCATTGCGGCGGTCGTGATGATCGGCGGTACGGAAGCGCTGCGTGAAATGGACTTCCTGAAGCAGATCTTCGGTGCCGACTTTACCCCGGAACTCTACCGCATGCTGATCTTCGGGGCGGCGATGGTGCTGGTCATGCTGTTCAAGCCGCGCGGTTTCGTCGGCTCGCGTGAACCCACGGCCTTCCTGAAGGAGAGGAAGAGCGTCTCAGGCAGCTTTACCAAGGAGGGTCACGGCTGATGGTGCCCGGGAACGCGACGATGAACAACAGTGACGATATCATCCTGAAGGTCGAACATCTGTCGATGAAGTTCGGCGGCCTGATGGCCATCAACGACTTTTCCTTCGAGGCGAAGCGCGGCGAAATCACCGCGCTGATCGGTCCGAACGGGGCTGGCAAGACCACCGTGTTCAACTGCATCACCGGCTTCTACAAGCCGACGATGGGGATGATCACGCTGCGCCAGAAGAGCGGCAAGGAATTTCTCCTCGAGCGCCTGCCGGATTTCGAGATCACTCGCAAGGCCAAGGTGGCCCGTACCTTCCAGAACATCCGGCTGTTTTCGGGCATGACGGTGCTGGAAAACCTGCTGGTCGCCCAGCACAACAAGCTGATGAAGGCATCGGGCTACACCGTGATGGGCCTGATCGGCATCGGCGGCTATGCGGCAGAATCGAAGCGGTCCATCGAGGTCGCGCGGCACTGGCTTGAGATGGCAGACCTGATAGACCGGGCCGACGACCCGGCGGGCGATCTCTCCTATGGCGCGCAACGGCGTCTGGAAATTGCCCGCGCCATGTGCACGGAGCCGGAATTCCTCTGCCTCGATGAACCCGCCGCCGGTCTCAACCCGTCGGAATCAGCAACGCTCAACACGCTGCTGCGGTCGATCCGGGCAGATGCCGGCACCTCGATCATGCTGATCGAGCACGACATGTCGGTAGTGATGGAAATTTCCGACCATGTGGTGGTGCTGGAATATGGCCGCAAGATTTCCGATGGCACGCCGGACCATGTCCGTAACGATCCGAAGGTGATTGCCGCCTATCTCGGCGTCGAGGACGAAGAGGTAGAGGATGTGATTGCCACGGTGGAAGCTCTGGACGGAGGCGCAAACGGATGACTGGTGAACCGCTTCTGAGAGTAAAGGGCGTCGAAACCTATTACGGCAATATCCGCGCCCTGTCGGGCGTCGACGTCGAGGTCAACCAGGGCGAAATCGCCTGCCTGATCGGCTCCAACGGGGCCGGCAAGTCGACGCTGATGATGACGATCTGCGGCAGCCCGCAGGCCCGCAGCGGCCAGGTGATCTTCGACGGCAAGGACATCACCCGGCTGCCCACCCATGAAATCGCCCGGCTGCGGATTGCCCAGTCGCCGGAAGGCCGCCGGATCTTTCCGCGCATGACCGTCTATGAAAATCTGCAGATGGGTGCGAGCCTCGACAATCTCAAATATTTCAACGAGGACGTGAAGCGGATCTTCAAGCTCTTCCCGCGGCTCGAGGAGCGGCAGGGCCAGCGCGGCGGCACGCTTTCCGGTGGCGAGCAGCAGATGCTGTCGATCGGTCGTGCCCTGATGGCGCGCCCGAAACTGCTGCTGCTCGACGAGCCGTCGCTGGGTCTGGCGCCGCTGATCGTCAAGCAGATCTTCGAGGCGATCAAGGTTTTGAACAAGACCGAAGGTCTTACCGTGTTCCTCGTGGAGCAGAATGCGTTTGCGGCACTTCGCCTCTCCGACCGCGCCTATGTGATGGTGAACGGCAATGTGACCATGCAGGGCTCCGGCAAGGAGCTTCTGGCCAATCCGGAAGTCCGGGCCGCCTATCTCGAAGGCGGTCGCCACTAAACCGGAACAGGGAGTTTGAACCATGCAGGGACTTTTTTTCGAGAGCGATGGCTCGGCCCGTGACGTGATCCGCCTGATCGTCATGCTGATCGGTTTCTGGACCGCCTGGCGGGCGGGACGGGCGGCTGCCGAAGGTTGGTCGGAATACCCGTCCGTCGTCGTCTATGCCTTGCTGCTGGGGGTGCTGATGCGCTTCCTGCACTATGCACTGTTCCAGGGGCCATTCATCAGTCCGTTCTACTACGTGATTGATGTGGCTTTGCTTTTGGCTTTTGCCAGCATTGGCTACCGTACCCGGCGGACAACGCAGATGGTCAACAATTATTACTGGCTCTATGAGCGTAGTTCCGCGTTTTCGTGGAAGAAGAAAGATTGACAGGCTGGGGGAAACTGTCTCAGACTGGCCAATAGAGGGAACTCTGAATACCGGTGCAGTGTAGGTGGGTATTGCTCCGGGAACATCGAAAAAAACCCATCCAATAATTTGGGAGTAACAACATGAAGAAGTCTCTTCTGTCGGCAGTTGCGCTCACGGCCATGGTCGCGTTCGGCGGCAGTGCCTGGGCAGGTGAATTGCTGGTCGGCGTCGCTGGTCCCCTGACCGGCCCGAACGCCGCTTTCGGTGCACAGCTCCAGAAAGGCGCTGAGCAGGCCGCCGCCGACATCAATGCCGCTGGCGGCATCAATGGCGACATGATCAAGATCGAACTCGGCGATGACGTTTCCGACGCCAAGCAGGGCGTTTCGGTTGCCAACAAGTTCGCCGCCGATGGCGTGAAGTTCGTGGTCGGTCACTTCAACTCGGGCGTTTCGATCCCCGCTTCTGAAGTTTACGCCGAAAACGGCATTCTCGAAATCACCCCGGCTGCGACCAATCCGCAGTTCACCGAGCGTGGTCTCTGGAACACCTTCCGTACCTGCGGTCGTGACGACCAGCAGGGCGCTGTGGCCGGTGCCTATATCGCCGCTCACTTCAAGGACACCAAGATCGCCGTCGTTCACGACAAGACCCCCTACGGTCAGGGCCTTGCCGATGAAACCAAGAAGTCGATGAATGCTGCCGGCATCACCGAAGTCGTCTATGAAGGCATCACCCCCGGTGAAAAGGACTACTCGGCCCTGATCGCCAAGATGAAGGATGCGGGCGTAGGCTTCGTTTACTTCGGCGGTCTGCACACCGAAGCCGGCCTGATCATCCGCCAGATGGCGGACCAGGGCATGAAGGCAACCCTGATGTCCGGCGACGGCATCACCTCGAACGAACTGGCTTCGATCGCCGGCGACGCCGTCAACGGCACGCTGATGACCTTCCCGCCGGATCCGCGCAACAACCCGAACGCCGCTGACGCCGTGAAGAAGTTCCGCGACGCCGGTTTCGAGCCGGAAGCCTACACGCTCTACTCCTATGCTGCCCTTCAGGTTATCGCTGAAGGCGCAAAGGCTGCTGGCGCGAACGACCCGCAGAAGGTTGCGGACAATATCCGCGGCAAGGGCCCGTTCAAGACCGTTATCGGCGACCTCGGCTACAACGACAAGGGCGACATCACCCGCGCCGACTACGTCATGTACACCTGGCAGAAGGGTGCCGACGGCAAGTACACCTATCTCGAAAACAAGTAAGATCCAGCGCAAGCGGATCTGCTGAATTCAGGAAGAACCCGGTCGAAAGGCCGGGTTTTTTCGTTGCAGCTGCCAATTGTTGTTATTCCAGCGGGTGTCTTCCATTTGGCCGGAAGGCCGATATGATGGCGTTCACGCAAAACGGAAACAGATTTATGACATACAAGTCAGTGCTGGTCGGTCTCGCTTTTGCTGGCTTCGCAATCCCGGCCTTTGGCGAGGATGCGCCCGATTGCAAGGATCCGCAGAACCAGAGCGAGATGACCTATTGCGCAGGCGAGGATTCGGCAAAGGCCGACAAGGCTCTCAATGCCCAGTATAAGGTAACCCGGGCAAGCCAGGCCGAAACGGATGCGGCTCTGACCGATGATCTGAAGGGCGCGGAGAAGAGCCTTGTCAAGGCCCAGCGTGCCTGGATCGCCTTCCGCGATGCCGAGTGTGAGCTGGAGGGCTTTCAGGCGCGCGGCGGCACCATGGAGCCGATGCTTGTCGAAGGTTGCAAGGCCCGGCTGACCATCGAACGCACCAGACAGTTGAAGGGTCTTAATGAAGGTCTGTGAGTTCAGGACGCATTTCTTGCAAGCCTCTGAAAAAACAGAGGGTCGGTTCGCGTGCCTTCCGCAAGGCTAGAAGTTTCTGCCGATTTTTGGTTCAACCTGCGGGGTGAACAGGTGGCGTCTGCCACAATCCCGGAAATCTGTTCCAGCGCATATTCAGAAAAACTGAAACCAAACCAGGGCTAATTCAAATTTTAGCGATTCCTTTAGCGAAGTGGGAAAGCTTGGCCTCTATCTCCTAAGTCATGTTCACCGCCGGAAAGATTCGGTCTTATGATGAGATGGAAATCGGTTCGGAGCGGGGTCGGCGAATGTCGCAGCCGACGCTCTCTCCATGCTTTTGCCTTCAGAATGGCGCTCAGCGCCGCCGTCACCGCCCTGGTTGCCAGTTCGGTCTTGTTGCCCGTGCTCTCGACTGCGGGCATGCTGTCGATATCGTCCACACAAATCGTGCAGATCGCGGCGATCATCGCGGCGATCACCGGTATGGTTGGCGGCTGGATGGGTATGCGCGTCGGGCGCACCATCGAGCACCTGAAGCTGTCCCGCGCCCGGTTTGAGCGGCTGAGCCGCCTCGACGCCCTGTCCGGCCTGCTCAACCGCCGCGCCTTTGCCGAGGCGCTGGAAAGGGCGGAGGAGGGCGCATCGCTTGTCATCATCGATGTCGACCGCTTCAAGTCGATCAATGACGCCTTCGGCCATGCAGCCGGCGACAGGGTCATCCAGCGTGTCGCCAGCCTGCTGCAGGCGGCAGGCGGCGAGGGGCTTCCGGTCGGGCGTCTCGGCGGCGAGGAATTCGGCATGCTGCTGACAGAGGGGTCGCCTGACGAGCGGATTGTCCGCGTCGATGCGCTGCGCGAACGTATCGCAAGCACGGGCTTCAGTTGCGAGCAGGGCAATTTTCAGGTGACGATTTCGGCAGGCATGGCGGAAATCGGCCATGGGCAGCCGCTGGATCTCGTCTTCGCGGCGGCGGACAAGGCGCTCTATCTCGCCAAGGCCGGGGGGCGCAACCGGGTTGTCCACGACCGGGAAGGTCTCGCCCTGATCCTCGACATGGTCGCCGCCGAGCGGTTTCAGGAGGACGCGGGCAGCAGGTCCGTGGCGCTGCCGTACTGATGGCGACGTGTAAGGCGGGCTGGCTGTTGCACCCGCTTCCGGGTCAGATCTGCTTCAGCGCGTTGACATCATTGATCTGGATCAGTCGCCCGCGCACCGTCACGCCGACGCGTCGCAGGGTAGAGAAGGCGCGCGACAGCGCTTCGGGGGCAAGACCCAGTTTGCCCGCCAGAAGGCTCTTCTGGAACGGCAGCCGGATCGAGGCGGAGGTGCTTTCCTTCGGGCAGCTTGACACCAGGAAATGCGCCACCCGTTGCGGCGCGGTTTGCAGCCGGTCATTGGCCACGCATTCCATCGTGCTCAGCAGATGCCCGGCGAGAGACTGCATGATCGCCCGGGCGATGTCGCAATCCTGTTCGGCGGCGCTGCGGACCTTGGCCAGATCGAAGCGCGCAAGCGTCACGCCCTCGGCGGCCTGGGCATTGTAGCGGTAGTGTGGCCCAAGCGTCAGCAGGCACTCGGCAAAGGCGTCGCCGGGACCGCAGATGCGGATATCCGCCTCGCGCCCATCCTTGCTCAGCCGATAAAGGCGGACATAGCCCGACAGCACGCAAAAGAAGCAATCCGCCGCCTCGCCCTCGCGAAACAGGATGTCGCGGCCTTCATAGCTGACGCCGGTGGCGATCTCCAGCATCCGTGCCAGCGCGTTTGCCCCGAGCGACGCCATCAGTGGCGTCTTGACAAGTATGTTCCTGTCCCGGCTGTTCAATCTCAAAATCTTGTTCACCGTGCCGCACTCCCCGTCCGATCCGTACAGTCAGCTAAAATATAGAAACTTGTACGGGAAGGACGATTGATTTCGATCAAATTGCGCTTCGGCAAAGTGCCTTTTCTGGCATTTGCCATGGTCGCGGCAATACCCTTCGCAGTGCGGACAAACGCCGGGCTCTTGACCCGGCGTTCAGTGAAAACCATGGATGGGCGCGAGACCTATTCCGCGGCCAGTGGCGGCAGGCGGACGACATTGTTCCTGGCAGGCTTTTCCGTCTGCTGTTCGAGAGCGGCGATCTTTTCTTCCAGCGTGCCGATCTTGGCATCTGCCTCGACGGCATGGCGGGTGAGTTCCTCATCCGAAAGCGCCACCAGTTCCTCCTCCTTCTTGCCGATGAAGCGGCCGAAGATATCGGCGAGCAGACGCGAGAGATCATCCATGATCAGGAAGAAGGATGGCACGACCACGAGGCTCAGCACCGTCGAGACGATGATGCCGCCGATCACCGCAATTGCCATCGGCGCACGGAACGAACCGCCTTCGCCGACACCGAGTGCGGATGGCAGCATCCCTGCCGACATCGCAATCGAGGTCATGATGATCGGCCGGGCGCGCTTGCGGCCGGCTTCGATCATCGCCTGCTTGTGGTCCATGCCGCGATGGATCATCTCGATGGCGAAATCCACCAGCAGGATGGCGTTCTTCGTCACGATGCCCATCAGCATCAGGATGCCGATCAGAACCGGCATCGACAGGGCGTTGCCGGTGATGAGCAGACCCGCCGCGACCCCGCCAATGGCCAGCGGCAGCGAGAACAGGATGGTGAAGGGCTGGATCACATCCTTGAACAGCAGGATCAGCACCATCAGCACCAGCAACAGGCCGAGCAGCATGGCATTGCCGAAGCTCTGCAGCATTTCGCCCTGCACCTTGCTGTCACCGCTTTCGGCCAGATGTACGGTCTTCGGAATGCCCGATTCCGCCACGATCTTGCGGAAGGCGTCGGTCGCGGTATTCAGCGCCACGCCGGCCGGCAGATCGGCACCGATGGTGACGACGCGGTTGCGGTTGTTGTGCTTGATGGCGCTCACCCCTTCCGAATAGTCAATGGTGGCGACCGACGAGAGCGGCACGCTGATGCCGGAGGCGGTCTGTACCTTCAGGGCGCGGATCGAGGCGAGGTCCTTGCGCAGCGACAGGGCGGCCTGAACCCGGATCGGGATCTGGCGACCGTCGAGCGAGATCTTGGTGAGCGCCGCGCTGACATCACCAATTGTGGCAACGCGCACCACTTCGGAAATTTGCGCCGGGGTGACCCCCAGCCGCGCCGCCTCGTCCTTGCGGGGACGGATCTGCAGTTCCGGCCTCGGCAGTGCGCCTTCGGCACTGACATTGGCCAGAAGCGGGCTGGTGCGCAGCCTGGCTTCCAGAATGCCGACGGCCTTGTTCAGGTCGTCCTCGTTCTTGGCAAGGAAGTTGAACGACATGTCGCGCTCACCGCGCTCGTTCAGCTTCAGGATATGGACATCGGGGATCGAACGGACCTTGGCAAAGACTTCCGTCTCGATATCCGACTGGGGCCGTGTACGGCCGGTGCTTGGAACCTTCGGCAGATAGGGGCCAATGACCGGGATCCGGTGGAAGAGGTCATTGACCAGCTTGACCACCAGCGAATGATCGCGCTTGCCGAGATTGAGGGTGATCGTCGCGCGGCGCAGTTCCAGCTCGCCCTTCGGCGATGCGCCGCCGAGGACGAAGACGGTATCCACACCATCGATACTCTTCACCGTGTTGTAGATCGCTTCGGTGGTGCGTTCGGTATCCTCCAGCGAGGCATTCGGCGTCAGCTCCACCGACAGCGAGATGCGCGAGGCATCATCCGGCGGAATGAAGCTGCCTGGGACCTGCAGAAGCAGCCCCACCGACGCGCCCAGGAACAGGAAGGCACCGATCAGCGTCAGGTAGCGCCAGCGTGTCGTCGTACGGATGACGCGCGTATAGAACTTCATGATCCTGCCGTCATTGTCATGATGATCATCGATGGCATCTTCGGCACGCATCAGATAGGCGGCCATCAGCGGCGTGATCAGGCGGGCGACCATCAGCGAGAAGAACACCGAGAAGGCGACCGTCAGGCCGAACTGGATGAAATACTGGCCGGGAATGCCCGGCATGAAGGACACCGGCACGAAGACGGCGATGATGGTGAAGGTGGTGGCGATCACCGCAAGGCCGATTTCATCGGCAGCCTCGATGGCGGCGCGATAGGGCGTCTTGCCCATCTTGATGTGGCGGGCGATGTTTTCGATCTCGACGATGGCGTCATCCACCAGAATGCCGGTGGCAAGCGTCAGCGCAAGGAAGCTGACAAGGTTCAGCGAGAAACCCATCAGGCTCATGATCCAGAAGGTCGGGATCGCCGAGAGCGGCAGGGCCACCGCCGAGATCAGCGTCGCGCGCCAGTTCTTCAGGAACAGGAACACCACGATGATGGCGAGCAAAGCGCCTTCCAGCAGCGTGTGCAGGGCGGCTTCATAATTGCCATAGGTGAAATAGACGGCATCATCGATCTTCTCGATGGTGACGTCAGGGTTTTCAAGCTTCACCTGGTCGAGCTGCCTGGCGATCACCTCGGCAGCCGAAACCTCCGATGCCCCCTTGGAGCGGAAGACCGCGAAGGTGACGACGGGATTGCCGTTGAAGCGCGAGAAGGATTTGAGTTCCGAATAGGTGTCGGTGACGGTACCGATATCCGACAGCTTGACGAAACGGCCACCGCCGAGCGTGATCGTGGTTGCGGCCAGCCGTGTGACATCGCGGGCGTCGCCGAGTGTGCGGATCGCCTGTTCGGCTCCGGCGATCTGGCCACGTCCGGAGCCGGCATCGGCATTGGTGCCGCGCAGCTGCCGGTTGACGTCCGAGGCGGTGATGCCGAGGGCGGAGAGCTTGTCGGGGTTGAGTTCGACGCGGATTTCCCGGTCGGCCCCGCCATAGCGGTCGACCCGGCCAATGCCCTTCTGGCCCTGCAAGGCCCGCTTGATCGTATCGTCGACGAACCACGACAATTGCTCCAGCGACAGGGCCGGCGAAGATACGGCAAAGGTCTGGATCGCCTGTCCCTCGACATCGATCTTGGTGACAACGGGTTCATCGACGGAGGCGGGAAGGTTGCCGCGAATGCGGTCAATGGCATCCTTGACATCCTGCACGGCCTGGTTGGTCGGCACTTCCAGCCGGAAGACCACCACGGTCTGAGAATTGCCGTCGGTGACATTGGAGGTGATTTCATCGACGCCGGTAATGCCGGCAACGGCATCTTCCACCTCCTTGGTCACCTGGGTTTCCAGCTCGGCGGGCGAGGCACCGCTCTGCGAAACGCTGATGGCGACCACAGGCACGTCGATATTCGGGAACCGGGTGATCGGCAGCTTGTCGAATGAGTTGATCCCGACATAGACGAGCAGGAAGAACACCAGCAGCGGCGCGATCGGATTTCGGATGGACCAGGCGGAGAAATTCATGGTGCCGTTCCCTTAGTTCGTCTGGGCGGGTTCTTCACGAACCGGCTGGATGTGATCGCCGTCGCGCACATAGGCACCGGCCCTGGCGACGACATCCTCGCCGACGGCAAGTCCCGAGACGATCTCTATCATGTTTCCGTCCTGAATGCCCGTCCTGACGGTCACCAGCCTGACAATGTCCTTTTCCACCTTGCGCACGGTGGAGGAGCCATCGCCGGTGGTGATGGCTGTCATCGGCAGGGCAACGCCGTCGGCCTCGTCGACGGTGATGGCGGCACTGCCATACATGCCGGACCGCGCCTTGCTGTCATCGTTGATGGCAACATGGACGGTGCCGAGCCGGGTGGTGGGGTCAATGGTGGGCGACACCACGCGCACGCTGCCGCTCACCTGTTCGGTACTGCCTGCCAGCGCAATCATCGCCTTCTGGCCCGGCTTCAGCGGCAGGATATCGCTTTCGGAGACATCGGCCACCAGCTCCAGTGCCCCATCCTGGATGATGGTGAAGAGCGGCTGTCCGGCGCCGGAGGCAATCGCGCCCACCTTGGCATTGCGCAGCGAGATCATGCCGGAAACCGGGGCCGTGATGCTGGTCCGCGCCAGCCTCAGGTCGATATCGGCCATCTGGGACTGGACCACCTTGATATCGGCTTCGCCGACCGCAATGCCCTGGGTTGCCGAGCGAACGCGTGCCTCGGCCCCGGTGGACGCGGCCTTCAACTGATCGGCCTGGGCGGTGGAAATCGTGCCTTTCGCCGCGAGCGAAGCGGCCCGGTCGGACTGGCGCCTGGCCTCGTCGGCATTGGATTGCGCCTCGGCAAGCTGCGCCCTGATCTGGGCAAGGGCCGCTTCGGCCTTGGCACGGGTCGCGGCAAGCTGGCTCCTGGAGAGAAGCAGCGCGTCATCATTGAGCGTTGCCAGTACGGCACCCGCCTCGACATGATCGCCCGCATCGACCTTCAGCGTCCTGATCGACAGACCCTCGACCTGCGGCTGGACAAGAACTTCATTGACCGGCCTGATGGTTCCTGTGGCCAGGATACGGGCCGTCAGCCGTTTCTGGACGGATTTCGTCACCACGATGGCGGGCAGGTGCTGCGCCACCTCAGGCTTGGCCTCCGCGGCGAGGGCCATGCCCGAAACCGACACCATCACAAACGCAGCGACCGTGCTGCAGAGAACAAAAGACGTGCGAACCATTCCGAATCCAAACCCTGATCATCTTCCCCGGTCGCTGCCGAACATCAACGGCGCGCGCGGCTTTGCTGGTGGCGTGAGGGAGGCATGGCCCCCGGGGACCCGCTGCCTTTTCCCTCAACAGTCTCGACGGGGCCGGTCGGCTGCCTCAGGCAGGTCCGGTCAACCCTCGTATTCTTCATTCAACTGGCCCGGCCGCTGGCGTGCGGGGCGGGCTCCCATTCTGGTCATGTCCCGCCGTGGCGGGCAATCCCGGTTTGCCGCGCCAAACGTCCGGCCAAAGGTGCTGCACGGCATTGGCGCAAAGGCGGCAGAACGGGGCCCGGACTTGATGAAAGTCAGACCGAGACCAATGTGGGAACCCGATGTGCAAACAACAAGGCAAGCCTGGCTTAACCCGGCATAAACTTTTGAAAATGAATCCGCTTTCAGGCCATTTTCCGGCCGGGGCCAAGTTCTAATCACAAATCCATGTTGTTTCAATAACATCTGCGCCACACATGACGCGAAAAACCATCAATAAATTTGATCGAGGCATTATTCCGGCTAACAGAGGAGGCGCGCGGATTGCTCCGCGCGCCTGAACTGCCCTGTCTGGGGCAGCCTATTTCGATGCAGCATCGGTGATGTCATGAGTCCAGGCGCCTTCCGGCTGCTTGGAGATGATCTTCTGGTCGAGCAGCGCCTTTTCGGTACGGCCATAGAGGGCTTCGTCGAGCTTGCCGTCGGGGGTGCCGATCAGCTTGGCGACTTCGCCCATCATCCGCTTCTGGTGGTTTTCGTCCTGGCCACCATTGTCCATGACGATGCCAGCGGCCTCATCCGGGTTTTCGATGGCATATTTCCAGCCCTTCATCGAGGCGGCGACGAATTTCACCATCTTGTCCTTGAAGGCCGGATCGGCCAGCTTGTCCTGCATGGCATAGAGGCCGTCTTCCATCAGGTCGTTGCCCATCGCGGAATAGTTGAAGACCACCAGGTCTTCGGCCTTGTAGCCGGCATCGATCAGCTGCCAGTATTCGTTGTAGGTCATGACAGAGATGCAGTCCGCCTGCTTCTGGATCAGCGGCTGCACGTCAAAGCTCTGCTTCAGCACCGTCACGCCATCGGCCCCGCCGTCGGTCTTGAGGCCGAGCTTGTTCATCCAGGCGAAGAACGGATATTCGTTGCCGAAGAACCAGACGCCCAGCGTGTGGCCCTTGAAATCGGCTTCGGTCTGGACCGGGCCGTTCTTCGGGCAGACCATTTCCATGCCGGCCTTCTTGAAGGGCTGGGCGATGTTGACGAGGCCGACGCCCTTTTCGCGGGCGGCGAGTGCGCCACCGGCCCAGTCGACGATCACATCGGCACCACCGCCGGCAATCACCTGTTCCGGCGCAATGTCGGGGCCACCGGCCTTGATGTCGACGTCGAGACCGGCGTCCGTGTAATAGCCCTTGTCCTTGGCGACGAAGTAGCCGGCAAACTGCGCCTGGGCCACCCATTTCAGCTGCAGGGTCACCTTGTCGCCCGCCATCGCACTTCCGGCCATCAGCGCCATTGCCAGGGCCAGCGTCACTTTCAGTGTCTTCTTCATCTTCAGTTCCCCTTTTTGTTGGTGCACCGCCCGGCACTACCGATAGGACGGATGCCAGAAAGTCACGGCGCGCTCGAGAAGTGCGAGAGCGCCATAAAACAACGACCCGGCAACGGCTGCAAGGGCTATTTCAGCCCACACCATGTCCAGATTCATCCGACCCACTTCGGTCGAGATTCGAAAGCCCATGCCGACAATCGGCGTGCCGAAGAATTCCGATACCAGCGCTCCGATCAGCGCCAGCGTCGAGTTGATCTTCAGCGCGTTGAAGATGAATGGCATGGCGGCAGGCAGCCTGAGCTTCATCAGCGTCTGCCAGTGGCTGGCACCATAGGTGCGCATCAGGTCCCGTTCCATGTGACCGGAGGCCTTCAGCCCCTCAAGCGTGTTCACCAGGATCGGGAAGAAGGTCATGACGATCACCACGGCGGCTTTCGACTGCCAGTCGAAGCCGAACCAGATGACCATGACGGGGGCAATGCCGATGATCGGCAGGGCGGAGACCAGATTGCCGATCGGCAGCAGGCCGTTCGACAGGAAGCGGTAGCGGTCGGCAAGCACCGCCGTCAGGAACCCCGCGCCGGAGCCGACGACATAGCCGAAGATCATTGCCTTCAGCACGGTCTGGCGGAAATCGGCGACCAGGGTCGGGATCGAGGCCAGGATCTTGACACCAATCGCCGAGGGAGGCGGCAACAGCACGAAGGGCACGCCCGCCCCCCTTGTGATGGCTTCCCAGAGGATGAGGATCCAGACGCCGAACAGCACCGGCACCAGCACCCGGCCACCAAAACCGGTGCCGGAGCGGCGAGACCCATCGCCCGACAACAGCGTCACCAGCCGCCAGGCGAGCAGCCAGCAGGCGGCAAGGGCGGAAAAGAAGCTCCAGCCTGCCGTGCCTTCCGCACCCGTCACCGTGCCGATCAGCAGCAGGGCGGCAAGATGCACGGCAAAGCCGAGGGCGGCCTGCGTGGAGTGGTTGCTGCGGGCACGTGCGGCAAGGCCCAGGGCTGCAACGATCAGGATCAGGATAGCAGCGGTCACCGCACCCGAGGCCGCACCTGTCAGCGGCAGGCGGACGAGGGCTGCAAGCAGGCAGAGGGTGGCTGCCGCCGATTGCCAGTTGGGCTTGAACGGGGTCATTCGGGTCGCCCTCCCATCAGGCTGGTGGTGAGGCGTGCGGCGATCTCCACCACA
The DNA here is from genome assembly GCF_963457605.1 of uncultured Gellertiella sp. Taxonomy (GTDB): domain Bacteria; phylum Pseudomonadota; class Alphaproteobacteria; order Rhizobiales; family Rhizobiaceae; genus Gellertiella. The sequence continues at coordinate 1,100,920 of NZ_OY735139.1, read as the reverse complement.
CTCACCAGAAGGACCGCGACAATCGATCCGGCGATCAGGGCCGCCCAGACATCGATGGTCTGGCTGTAATAGGAGCCCGCAAGCAACTTGGCGCCAATGCCTGCAGCTGCACCCGTCGGCAACTCGCCGACGATGGCGCCGACCAGGCTTGCCGCCACCGCCACCTTGATCGAGGTGAAGAAGAACGGCACGGAGGCGGGCACCCGCAGCTTCCAGAAGATCTGCGTCCGGGTGGCGTGGTAGGTGTGGACGAGATCGAGATGCATCACGTCAGGCGAGCGCAAGCCCTTCACCATGCCGACGGCGACGGGGAAGAAGGAGAGATAGGTCGAGATCAGCGCCTTTGGCAACAGCCCGGTGATCCCCACCGCCGACAGCACCACCACGATCATCGGTGCCACCGCCAGGATCGGAATGGTCTGCGAGGCGATGATCCACGGCAGGAACGAGCGTTCGAGGGCGGGCACATGGACGATGCCGACCGCGATGATCACCCCCAGCGCCGTGCCCATGGCAAAGCCGAGCAGCGTCGAGGAGAGGGTGACCCAGGCGTGGTAGACGAGGCTGCGCGCCGACCAGGGTTTGACCGTGAAGATGTTCTTGTAGAGGTTTTCGGCCACCTGATGCGGGGCGGGCATGGTGGGCTTCGGCTGCGACCAGGTCTTTGCCACCAGTTCGGTGAAGCTCGATGTCACCCCGTCGCGCTGGTCCTGATCGCGCTGGAAGGGGGCATTCATGAAGATCGCCGCCAGATACCAGAGCACGAGGATGATCATGGTGATGGTGGTGACGGGAATGATTTTCTCGCTGGATTTTGCCCGTGCCATCAGAGTGCGGCCTCCTTCGGCCAGAGCATCAGCACCATCGCCACGACGCCGAGCCCCATGCCCGCCATCTGGATCGGCGTCAGCCTTTCGCTGTAGATCAGCCAGGCCAGCAGATTGATGGTCAGCAACTGGGTGACCGACAGGATGGATATGGTGATGCCGAGCCCGCCTTCGCGCATCAGCGGCACGACCAGCACATTGCCTGAAACGTAGAGCGCCAGCGCCAGCAGCAGCACCCAGAGGGCCGCCCCGCCCGCATAGGCGCGCAGGACAGAGGAGGCGCTGACGAAGATGACGGTGGTGACGCCGAGCATCAGAATGGTTTGCAGCTTCATCGCCTGCCCCTATTCGTCATAGGAATGGCCGGCCCTGAGGCCTTCGCGCACCCGGTGGGCGATTTCCAGGAATTCCGGCGTCTCGCGGATGTCGAGCGAGCGCTCCTTCGGCAGCGGGCTGTCGATGATGTCGGTGACCCGGCCGGGGCGGGGGCTCATCACCACGATCCTGGTCGAGAGATAGACGGCTTCCGGGATCGAATGGGTGACGAAGCAAATGGTCTTTTCGGTGCGGGCCCAGAGTTTCAGCAATTGCTCGTTCAGATGATCGCGGACGATTTCGTCAAGCGCCCCAAAGGGTTCGTCCATCAGCAGCAGGTCTGCATCAAAGGCCAGCGCCCGGGCAATCGAGGCACGCTGCTGCATGCCGCCGGAGAGTTGCCAGGGAAATTTCTTGCCGAAGCCGGTGAGGTTGACGAGCTCAAGCGTTTGCTCGATCCGGCGTTTGCGCTCCTCTTCCGCATAGCCCATGATTTCAAGCGGCAGGGCGATGTTCTTTTCGATGGTGCGCCAGGGATAGAGCGCGGCCGCCTGAAACACGTAGCCATAGGCCCGCGCCTTGCGCGCCGCGTCGGGTGTCATGCCATTGACCGATATCGTGCCCGCCGTATGCCGCTCGAGATCGGCAATCACCCGGAGAAAGGTTGTCTTGCCACAGCCTGAAGGCCCGATGAAGGAGACGAAATCTCCCTTGTTGACCTCCAGATTGACATTCGACAGTGCATTCACCGGCCCGTCATTGGTCTCGAAGGTGAGACAGAGGTCTCGCGCGGAGACGACAGTTTTCCTGGCTTCATTCATTGAGTTACGTCTCGCCCCTTTTTCCCCTGGCTTGTCGCTTTGTCGGCCGGTGCTGACCCCTGCGGTCATTCCCCTCCGGCCAGCCTCTCACACCCCGCTTGCCGGAATGCCCGAGCGCTGCACCTTGCGCGGCGCGGTGATCTCCTTCCAGGTCGACAGTGCCCGGTTGACGGCGGTGACCGGCGGGCGCTTGACGAATTCGCCGTGGCCCTCGCGCGTCTCGACCTTGCCGTCATTGATCGCCAGCTGGCCGCGGGTCAGCGTGAAGCGCGGCAGGCCGGTGACGCGCTTGCCTTCAAACACGTTGTAATCGATGGAAGATTGCTGGCTTTCGGCGGCAATCACCTTGGATTTCTTCGGATCCCAGACGACGATATCCGCATCGGCACCGACAAGGATCGCGCCCTTTTTCGGATACATGTTGAGGATCTTGGCGATATTGGTGGAGGTCGCCGCGACGAACTCGTTCATGGTGATGCGGCCGGTATTGACGCCATGGGTCCACAGCATCGGCATGCGGTCCTCAAGCCCGCCGGTACCGTTCGGGATCCTGGTGAAATCGCCAAGCCCGGTGCGCTTCTGTGCCGTGGTGAAGGCGCAGTGATCGGTGGCAACCACCTGCAGCGAGCCGGAAGAAAGGCCCGCCCACAGGCTGTCCTGATGCAGTTTGTTGCGGAAGGGCGGCGACATCACCCTTCGGGCGGCATGGTCCCAGTCGGGATGGGCATATTCGCTGTCATCGAGCGTCAGGTGCTGGATCAGCGGCTCGCCATAGACGCGCATGCCCTTGGCCCGGGCGCGGCGCACCGCCTCATGGCTCTGCTCGCAGGAGAGATGCACGATATAGAGCGGCGTGCCTGCCATGTCGGCGATCATGATGGCACGGTTGGTGGCTTCGCCCTCTACCTCGGCGGGGCGCGAATAGGCATGGGCTTCCGGCCCGTTATTGCCTTGCGCCAGAAGCTTTGCCTGCATCTGCGCGACGATATCGCCATTTTCGGCATGGACCATCGCGAGCGCTCCAAGCTCGCCGACACGCTGGAAGGACGAGAACATCTCGTCGTCATCCACCATCAGCGCGCCCTTGTAGGCCATGAAATGCTTGAAGGAATTGATGCCCTTGTCGTTGACGATCTCGGCCATCTCGTTGAACACCTGCTCGCTCCACCAGGTGATTGCCATGTGGAAGGAGAAGTCGGCATTGGCGCGCGAGGTCTTGTTGTGCCACATGTTCAGCGCATCGAGCAGCGACTGGCCGGGCGCGGGCAGGGCGAAATCCACCACCATCGTCGTGCCGCCCGCCAGGCCCGCCCTTGTGCCGCTTTCGAAATCATCGGCGGAATAGGTGCCCATGAACGGCATTTCGAGGTGGGTATGCGGATCAATGCCGCCCGGCATCACGTAACAGCCCGTCGCATCGAGTTCCGTGCCGCCGGAAAGGTTAGGCCCGATCTCGACTATCCGCCCGTCCTCCACCCGCACATCCGCCCGGTAGGTCAAATCGGCGGTGACCACGGTGCCGTTCTTGATGATGCTGCTCATGGCTCGTTCCCTCTCGCTCTGTCTTCAGCCTGATGTGCTCACGGGGCACTGGTGTTGGTGTACTGGATCTGCACCTGCGGAATTGCGGATTTCACCCTGTTTCAGTTCCCCCTGCGCCAGCGGTCGAATTGCGTTGGGGGAGGGTCAGGGATCAGGAAAATGTCGGGCGGGACGCCCTATTATTCCACAATTCCCGCCGTCTCCACCACCGCATGAAACAGCACGTCGCAGCCGGCCGACGCCCAGGCCTTTGAAATGTCTTCGGCCTCGTTGTGGCTGAGGCCGTCGACGCAGGGGCAGAAGACCATGGCGGTCGGGGCGACGCGGTTGGTCCAGCAGGCGTCGTGGCCGGCGCCGGAAATGATGTTGCGGTGGGAATAGCCGAGCCGGTCGGCGGCGTTGCGGATCGCCGTGACGCAGCCGTCATCGAAGGTGACGGGATCGAAATGGCCGACCGGTTCAATGGCGATGCCGACGCCCATGGCGGCGCAGATCTCCGGCGCTTCCGTCTCGAACCGGGCCTTCATGCCCTCCAGCGTTGCAAGATCCGGCGAGCGGAAGTCGACCGTGAACACCACCTTGCCCGGCAGCACGTTGCGCGACCCCGGCGCGACCTCGATATGGCCGACGCCGCCGACGGCGGCGGGCTGGTTGGCCATGGCGATGGTGTTGACAAGTTCGAGCAGCCTGCCCATGGCGAGGCTGGCATTCCTGCGCATCGGCATCGGGGTGGAGCCGGTATGGGCTTCCTTGCCGGTCAGGGTGACCTGCAGCCACCACAGGCCCTGGCCATGGGTGACGACGCCGATATCCTTGCCCTCCGCCTCGAGGATCGGACCCTGCTCGATATGCAGTTCGAAAAAGGCCTTCATCTTGCGTGCGCCGACCGGCTCCGTGCCTTCCCAGCCGATCCGCTTCAGTTCCTCGCCGAACACCTTGCCTTTCTTATCGGTACGGGCCTTGGCCCAGGCCTCGTCATGAATGCCGGCAAAGACACCGGAGGCGAGCATGGCGGGGGCAAAGCGCGCGCCTTCCTCGTTGGTCCAGTTGGTGACGACAATGGGGTGCCGTGTGCGGATGCCGAGATCGTTCATCGAGCGGACGACTTCCAGCCCTGCCAGCACGCCGAGCACGCCATCGAACTTGCCGCCGGTCGGCTGGGTGTCGAGATGCGAGCCGACATAGACGGGCAGCGCGTCGGGGTCGGTGCCGGGGCGGGTGAAGAACATGTTGCCCATGGTGTCGACGCCCATCGAGAGACCGGCGCTTTCGCACCAGCGCTTAAACAGGTTGCGGCCTTCGCCGTCTTCGTCCGTCAGGGTCTGCCGGTTGTTGCCGCCTGCGATGCCGGGGCCGATCTTCGCCATGTCCATCAGCGTGTCCCAGAGACGATCGCCGTTGACGCGCATATTCTCGCCAGGTGCTGCCACCATGCGTCTGTCCTCACCTTTTCGGGCGCTGTATTTTCGCCGCGCCTCGTTCCCTTGGGCCAAATCCCGGCTTCTTCCTTTTCAGAAAGTGGCGCGGAAATCAAAGGTTGCCTTTTCGGCTTGTCTCTCTGATAATTTGACCGATTGGTAAACATTACAGCTTCTGGTGCTGCACTCAAGTCCAAAATCCACGCCTTCCCACGAAATATACGGGGAGGCTGGCCATACCGGTCTCCAGCCCTGTAGATGCCTGACGACATGATTTTGAACTTGAACCATACGGTGTTTCGGCAATGATGGTTGTGGCAAATCACGCAAGGCGAACGCGAAGGGAAGCCTGAGGCATGGATGAACCCGACATGGTCGCGCCCCGCGCGGCACGAACACTCAGGCGGACACGGATTCAGGAGGAGAAGGAGGAGCAGATCCTCGGCGCCGCGCTTGACGTGTTTTCGCTGAACGGTTTTCGCGGTGCGACCATCGACCAGATCGCCGAGGTGGCGGGCATGTCGAAACCCAATCTGCTTTATTATTTCCGCACCAAGGAGGCGATCCACCGGGCGCTGATCGACCGGGTGCTGCAGACCTGGCTCGATCCGCTGCGCGGCTTCGATGCGGAAGGCGATCCTGAAACGGAAATTCGCGGCTATATCCGCCGCAAGCTGGAACTTGCCCGCGATTTCCCCCGCGAATCCCGGCTGTTTGCCAATGAGGTGCTGCAGGGCGCGCCGCGCATCGAGGATGAGCTCAAAGGGCCGCTCAAGGAACTGGTGGACGAGAAGGCGGAGGTGATCCGCGCCTGGGCACGGGCCGGAAAGATCGCCACCTGCGACCCCTATCACCTGATCTTCTCGATCTGGTCGACCACCCAGCATTATGCCGATTTCGATGTACAGGTACGCGCGGTCCTCGGGCAGGACCATGCGGGCGACGCGCGGTTCGACGATGCCGCGCGCTTTCTGGAGCAATTGTTCATCGGCGGGCTGATCACCAACCGGGCCTGACTTCAAGCCTGCGGATCAATCCATCAGCGCCGCCATCCAGGCAAGGCCAAGCGCGGTGACAACGGCACCGGCAACGACGGTCATCGTCACCCAGCCATGGCCCAGAATGCCTTCCAGCAGGATGATGAAGCTCGGCGTCAGATAGCCATAGGCCAGCACCTTCGGCGCGGGCAGCCGCATCGAGGCGAACTGCAGCAGCATGAAGGTGATCGCGGTGGTGACCACGGCGAGATAGAACAGCGTCGCCCAGACTGCAAAGGGCAGGGCCATGTAGTCGACGCCGGCAAACAGCGGCGCGGCCCGGAGCGCCAGGATGACGGCGGCGAAAGCGGTTACCCAGAAGCCGAAGACCACGGGATGTTCGCCCCGGTCGAAGGTGCGGATCAGCGGCACATAGATCGCATGGGCGAGCACGCCGAAGAAATAGATCACCTCGCCCCGCCCGATATCGAAGGACAGGATCGCCTGCACATTGCCGCGAAAGATCACCCAGATTGCCCCGGCAGCGGCGATCATCAGGCTGAAGAGAACGGTGCCCCTTGTCTTTCGGCGATTGATCGCCCAGGCAAAACCGGCGCTCATCAGTGGCATCAACGTGAAAACGGCACCTGTCGATACGGGACTCGTGAATTCCAGTGCCTTGAACATCGTCAACATGTAAAAACTGATCAGGCCACCCAAAATGATGAAGCGCCAGGCCTGGCGCGGCCAGGCAAAGGGCTGGCGAAACACGCCGAAGGCGAGAATGCCCATGACGACAAGCGTCAGGGCATAGCGCAGCGCGGTCAGAACCCCGGTATCCATGGCATGGGCGGCAATGCCGCCAAAGGAAAAGGAGCCGGCGATCAGCGCCGCAAACAGCAGCATGGCGAGATGGGCCAGCACACGCTCGCGTTTGCCAACCATCGTGTCTTCAGCAGCTATTGTCATTTCTGGCCTGCCTTCGCGGCACCAGCGCCTCAGGCGCACGGTTCGGTGCAGGCAAAGGGCGGCAAGTGCCGGGCGTTTCCGGATAGGGGAACGGTTCTGTCATGGGAGCGGACAGGTTCCGCAGCAGCCGGACGGCTCGGCCCGTGGTGGACGAGAGCCCGGTCTGCCCCTGCAAGCACTAGCCAATCGGCAGCCGCGTGTCCAGTGCGACGGACTGCGGCTCTCCCGGGTCGGGGCCGACGCTTACTGCTTGGGGTGGGCACCATAACCGTCGGCAGGCACACCCCAGCCGCGCCGGGCTTCCTGCTCGCGGAACATCTTGCATTCCTCTTCCTCGATGAAGCGCTTGATCGCCTCGCACATCATCCAGTGCTGGCTGCAATTCCGCTCTTTCGCCAATGCGCGCAGACGTTGATCGAGATTTGCACAGAGCTTGATCGAAGCAGCCATAACATTCTCCTTCTAGAGGTGTCATATACAAGATAAATCTAATAAACAGAATTTCAAAGGGGAAAATTATGAAAATCCATTTTATTTTTTTATACAGATGAAAATGTCCCTCACAATCCCCGTTTGGGCGAATTTTGACCCTTGTGATCCCTGTTCACGAGAATATGATTAATTAGTCATCTTCCTGTGATGAGGATGTGCCTGCGGCATTTTGCGGCCCTTGCAACGTTCCTTCTTCGGGCGAATCCGCCTAGTGGTTTTCGTTTGTCTTTTCGGGAAAACCGGATTCCACTTTTCCCTGACAAACTCTAGTAACACTATGATTCTAGTGGAATTTACGAATTTGACATTCGATCCTCGAGTTCGCGGCGAATGGGCATCGAATGTCAAATTCATTCCACTAGACAAACGCTGCGATCACCACTGCGCGGGAAAGGCTATGCGGATGACGGAGATTCTGGCGCTGTCAGGCAGCCTGCGGCGGGCGTCACTGAATACGGCGATGCTGGAGGCGGCGAGGCTGCTTGCGCCCGGGGGCATGACAATCAGCCGTTACGACGGCATCGGAGCCCTGCCGCATTTCACGCCGGATCTCGATCAGGCGATTCCGGATGTGGTTCAGGCCTTTCGCAGCCGGGCGGCCCGGTCGGATGGCCTGCTGATTGGCTGTCCGGAATATGCGGGCGGCATTCCGGGTGCGTTCACGAATGCGCTCGACTGGCTGGTCGGCTGCCCGGATTTCAATTCCAGACCTGTGATGCTGGTCAATGTCGCGGTGCGGGCGGTGGAGGCGGAAGCGGCCCTGCGGCTGGTGCTGAAGACGATGTCTGCCCCCGTCATCGAAACGGCGTCGGTGCGCATACCGGTGAAAAACCGGGAGGCAACGACGGCATCCATGCTTCAGGATCGTGAAATCACCGACCCGCTCCGCCAGGCGCTCCGGGATTTCCGGGATGCGCTGGCAGGATGACGGTTCGGGAAGAAGGTTCAGGCAGACAGGCGCTGATATTCCTGCATGGCATCGACCGGGCAGCGCAGCGCTGCGGCAATGCGCTTGAGGTAGGGAACTTCCACCGCGTCGCCGGCCTCGATGCGGGCGATTTCCTGCTCCGTCAGGCCGCAGGTCTCGGCAAGGTCGGTCAGGCTGTAGCCGCGACGGCGGCGCAGTTCGGCAGCCGAACAGACGGAAGAGGTGGCATTCTGGTTTTCGGCGGAAAGGCTCATGGACTGCTCCTGTTTTTTAAACGCCTCTTGTCGAGGTCGGGATTCTTGTTTTTGGGGAGACATGTTCAGAGACGCCGGTCATCCTGACCGGCCAGAGCCGGGGCGGCCCGGCTGCTTTATGACTGTTGTAGACTACACCGTTCCTGTTAATGCCGCGCAAAGCAGTTGGGTAAGCGGAAGCTTGAAGGATGTGGCTAACGCGCTTGTAACCTGTTGGCTAAAATTGCAGGCAATCCGCGCCGGGCCGCCGCAATGCAAGAAGACCGGGCGCAAGGCCCGGTCCAGTGGTGTGATTGCAAGAAGAGGCTGATCCTATTCGGCAGCCTGCCGTGCCATCGGATTGTTCGGATGGGTCGTCCAGTTGGCATAGTTGGGGTCGACCTGTTTGCCGGTGCGCTGGTCGAGCGTGCCGGGTTCGAGACCGACCATGGTGATGCAGTTTTCGACCGGGCAGACATTGACGCAGAGATTGCAGCCCACGCATTCGTCGTCCATCACCTCGAAATGCCTGATGCCATCGACCATCTGGGTGATCGCCTGGTGCGAGGTGTCCTCGCAGGCGATGTGGCAGCGGCCGCACTTGATGCAGGCGTCCTGGTCGATATGCGCCTTGGCGATATAGTTGAGGTTCAGATATTGCCAGTCGGTGACATTCGGCACGGCGCGGCCGCAGATGTCGTCGAGGGTCCTGTGGCCCTTCTCGTCCATCCAGTCGGAGAGGCCGGTGATCATTTCCTGGACGATCTTGAAGCCATAGGTCATCGCTGCCGTGCAGACCTGCACATTGCCCGCGCCGAGCGCCAGGAATTCGGCGGCATCCCGCCAGGTCGTGACGCCGCCGATGCCGGAGATCGGCAGGCCGCGGGTCTCGGCGTCACGGGCGATTTCTGCCACCATGTTCAGCGCAATCGGCTTGACCGCCGGGCCGCAATAGCCGCCATGGGTGCCCTTGCCGCCAACCGTCGGGTTCGGCGCGAAATTGTCGAGATCGACCGAGACGATGGAATTGATGGTGTTGATCAGCGACACCGCGTCGGTGCCGCCGGATTTCGCCGCCCGGGCAGGCTTGCGGATGTCGGTGATATTCGGCGTCAGCTTGGTGATGACGGGCATGCGGGTATATTGCTTGCACCAGCGCACCACCATTTCGATATATTCCGGCACCTGGCCGACGGCGGCGCCCATGCCCCGTTCCGACATGCCGTGCGGGCAGCCGAAATTGAGCTCGATCCCGTCAGCCCCGGTCTCCTCGACGAGAGGCAGGATCGCCTTCCAGGCATTTTCCTCGCAAGGCACCATGATCGAGGCGATCAGCGCCCGGTCCGGCCAGTTCATCTTCACCTGCTTCATTTCCTGCAGGTTGACCTGCAGGGGACGGTCGGTGATCAGTTCGATATTGTTGAGGCCCAGCAGGCGGCGGTCGGCGCCCCAGATCGCGCCATAGCGGGGGCCGTTGACGTTGACGACCGGCGGGCCTTCCTCGCCAAGCGTCTTCCAGACCACGCCGCCCCAGCCCGCCTTGAAGGCGCGCTCGACATTGTAGGCCTTGTCGGTCGGCGGCGCGGAGGCCAGCCAGAACGGGTTCGGCGATTTGATGCCCACGAAATTGTTGCGAATGTCAGCCATGGATAATTCCTCCCGATCCCGCCCGTTCAGGCCATTGCATGAGCGCGCGCAACGGATGCTGCGAGAACCCGGTTGATCGAATCCGCGGCATCGCGGCCCTGGGCAACGGAGGTGACCGTCAGGTCCTCGCCCGACCTGACGCAGTCGCCACCGGCCCAGACATTTGCCAGCGAAGTCCGGCCTTCCGCATCGATGACGATCCGCCCGCCCTTGATGTCGAGCGCGCCGAGGCCGGAGGCTTCGAAGGACTGGCCGATGGCTTTGAGCACCTGATCGGCCTTGATCACCACCATCTCGCCGGTTCCGGCAATGCCGCTCGATGTCGGGGTGGTATATTCGACCTCGATGGCGACTGCCTTGCCGTTCTCGCCGAGGATGCGCTTCGGCTGCAGCCAGTGGCGGATGGAAACGCCCTTCGAGGCGGCCAGATCCTGCTCGAATTCCGAGGCGTTCATGTTTTCCTTGCCGCGCCGGTAGAAGATGGTGACCTCTTCGGCCCCCAGCAGCCTGGCCTGGACGGCCGCGTCGATGGCCGTCATGCCGCCGCCGAGCACCACGACGCTGCGACCGACGGGAAGGGTGCCCTTGTCGGAAGCCTGGCGGAGGTCGGCGATGAAATCGACCGCATCGGACACGCCGGAAAGCGATTCACCCTCGACATTCAAGCCATTGACTCCCGCAAGGCCCATACCGAGAAACACCGCGTCATAATTGGCCCCAAGTTCGGCGAGCGAAAAATCCGCGCCGAGCTTCTGGCCATGGCGCACCTCGATGCCGCCAATGGAGAGGACATAGGCGACCTCGTCCTGGGCAAAGTTGCCGGTCGATTTGTAGGTGGCGATGCCATATTCGTTGAGGCCGCCGGATTTTTCGCGGGCCTCGTAGATCACCACGTCATGGCCCGCGACGGCGAGCCGGTGGGCGCAGGCAAGGCCTGCCGGGCCCGCGCCAACCACGGCGACCTTCTTGCCGGTGGATGCGGCGCGCGCGTAGAAAGTCGCCTCTTCTTCCATCGCCGTATCGGTTGCATAGCGCTGCAACCGGCCGATCTCGACGGGGCGGTGTTCGGCCGTGTTGCGCACGCAGGCCTGTTCGCAGAGCGTTTCCGTCGGGCAGACCCTGGCGCACATGCCGCCCAGGATGTTCTGGTCGAAGATCGTCCGGGCAGCCCCCAGCGGATTGCCGGTCGAGATCTGGCGGATGAACAGTGGAATGTCGATGGAGGTCGGGCACGCCGTCATGCAGGGCGCATCGTGACAGAAGTAGCAGCGATCCGAGGCAACCAGCGCCTCATGGTCATCCAGGGCCGGATGAAGATCGGAAAAATTCGCGTCGTAATCCGCAGCGCTCAGCCTGCCGGATGTAATCCCAGGTGCCAGACGTCCCATGGAAGTTCCCTCTTTTTGTGTCGGTCCGTGCTGCAAACGGTAACGCAAAAAATTTATTTATCAAACGGTAAAATTTCTGCCGGGAAGATTTTTTTGCGTAATGCGACAGGGCAAAACCCGGCCTGGCACTGCAGGCAACGATGCCGCAATGCACGCGACGCTGCGGCAAAGCATGATCCTGTAATGGGTTCAATGGGATGCTTTAACTCTACTGAAACGCTCGTCTCAGATAGATCCTGGCCCGCGTCATCGTGGAGTTTTTATGGAGTAGAACCATTTTTTTGCTGTGATGCCGAAGGATATGCCGGCACGCAGCAAGCGGAAACGCGCGTCGGGGCAGGCCGGCAAGGGTTGCCGGGGGGGCGGGGACGGCAGAAGGCCTGCCGTCCGGTCGTATCAGGCGCTGCGGGCGTAGCCGCCGACCCTTGAGGTCCTGAGGCCGGTGGCGACCAGCGCCTCGGCGAAATTCACCGCGCAGGACACGCCTTCGATCACCGGCAGGCCGTAGCGCCTGCTCAATTCCCCGGCAAGATCGGCCATCCCCGCGCAACCGAGCACGATGGCTTCGGCCTGGTCATCGCGGATGGCGGCCTCGATCTCGTCGGTGATCTTCTTCATCGCCACCGGATGCTTTTCTTCAAGCTCCAGCACCGGCACCTCGCTCGCCCGCACCCGGGCGCAGCGCGCCGACAGGCCGTAGCGGTCGAGATTGGCCTCGATTGATGGCACCGAGCGGCGAAGCGTCGTTACCACGGAAAACTTGCAGGCGAGGAAGCTGGCCGCATGGAACGCGGCCTCGCCGATGCCGATGACGGGGCAATCGATGGCGCAGCGCGCGGCATCGAGGCCGGTATCGTCGAAGCAGGCGATGATCACCGCATCGGACTGCGGACGGGCGACGATTTCCTGCATCAGGCCGGGCAGGCAGAGCGCGATGTCATAGAAGCCCTGGATGCTGGCAGGGGCATTTGCCGGGTTGACCGCCTCGATCACCGTGCCGGGACGGGCCGCACGACTGGCGGCCAGACCGATCTTGCGGGTCATGGAGGCGGTGGAATTGGGGTTCACGACGAGAATGTTCATCGACACGATGTCAAACCTCTCCGCCCAGATAGGCAGCTTTGATGCGGGGATCTTCGAGCAGGTCGCAGGAGTTGCCCGAAAGCACCACCGAACCTGTCGTCATGGCATAGGCGCGGTTGGAAATGCGCAGCGCCATGCGGGAATTCTGCTCGACCAGCAGCACCGACACGTTCTCGTCGCGGTTGATCGCCACGATGGAGCGGGCGATGTCCTGCACCAGTTTCGGGGCGATGCCGAGCGAGGGCTCGTCGAGCAGCAGCAGGCGCGGCCTGGCCATCAGGGCGCGACCGATCACCATCATCTGCTGTTCACCGCCGCTGAGCGTCCCGGACGCCTGGCTGTAGCGTTCCCTGAGGCGCGGGAAGCGCTCGAGGATGCTGTCCAGCGTGGCCTGGATCTCCTGCTTGCCGGTGCGGGTGAAGGCCCCCATCATCAGGTTGTCCTTGACCGACATGAAGGGGAAGACCCGGCGGCCTTCCGGCACCATGGAAATGCCCATGCGGACGATGGCGGCGGGGTCCTTGCCGTCGATCCGCTCGCCCATGAAACGGATCGAGCCGCTGCGGATCTTTCGAAGCCCGGTGATGGCCCGCAGGATCGAGGATTTGCCCGCGCCATTGGCACCGATCAGCGCCACGGTCTCGCCTTCCGCCAGCGACACCGACACGCCCTTCAGCGCATAGACATGGTCATAGTAGAGTTCGACATTTTCGAATTCGAGCATGGAGGTCATGTTCTATATTCCAATCGCATCGTCTTCGCTGCCGAGATAGGCCTCGACCACCTTCTCGTTCATCTGGATCTCGGCGGGCGTTCCCTCGGCGATTTTCTGGCCGAAGTTCAGCACCACGATCCGGTCGGATATCTTCATCACGGCGGGCATGTCGTGTTCGACCAGCAGCACGGTGACGCCGCGATCCCGGACACCCCTGACCATGTCGACCATCCGCATCGTCTCGTCGTGGTTCATCCCGGCAAAGGGCTCGTCGAGCAGCAGGATCTCGGGATGGGTGGCAAGGCCGACGGCCATGCCGAGTGCTCTGAGATGCCCCTGCGGCAGGTTGCAGGCAAGCTCGTTACGGATCGGCCCGAGGTTCAGGAGGTCGATGATCTCGTCCGCCGAACGCCCGAAATTCGCCTCGTCGGTGCGGGCGGTCATGGAGCCGAGGAAATAGCCAAGCAGGCTGGCCTTCGAGCGCAGGTGATGGGCGACGATGACGCTTTCGCGCACCGTCATGCTCTTGAAGATCGTGGTTTCCTGGAAGGTCCGCACCACGCCCTTGCGGGCGGTGACATGCGGGGCGAGATCGGAAATCTTCTCGCCGCGCAGCCGCACTTCGCCCGAAGTGGTGTGGACGAAGGAGGCGATCAGCTTGAAGAGGGTCGACTTGCCCGCACCGTTCGGACCGATGACGGAGAGGATTTCCTTCTCCCGCACGTCGAAGGAGACATCGTTGACGGCGGTGAGGCCGCCATAGCGCTTGGTGACGCCCTTGACCTGCAGAATGGGCTGGGTGATCGCCGTCATGGCTTGCTCCTCCTCAATGCGGACAGGCGGAGGCTGAGCAGCCCGTTCGGCAAGACCAGCATGAAGACGATCAGCAGGCTCGAATAGATCAGGAGCTGGAAGCGCCCGGCGGTGAACAGGAGGTCCCAGCCGAAATAGACGACCAGCGTGCCGAGCATCGGGCCAAAGACATAGCCGAGGCCGCCGAGGAAGCAGTTCAGCATGAAGTTGACCGAGTCCGCCACCTGGAAGCTCGAGGGATAGATCGACTGGGAGATCGAGGCGAAGATGGCGCCGGAAAGCCCGCCGAGGAAGGAGGAGACGGCATAGGCGATGATGCGCAGCATGGTGATGTTGACGCCGATGGAGGCGGCGAGTTCCTCATTCTGCTGCAGCGACCGGCAGAGATGGCCGATGCGCGAATTCACCAGCCGGTACATGCCGGCATAGCAGAGCGTCATCAGCGTTGCGGCGAGCAGGTAGAAGGCGAGCTTCACATTGGCGAGATGGGCGAAATCCGGAATGAGGGGGATGCCGAACAGGCTGAGCGCCCCCGGCAGCGGCAGCGACACCATGCCCTTGGCACCGTTGGTGATCGGCAGCGCCAGCGCAGAAAGCCGGGTGACTTCGGTCAGCACCAGCGTCACCATGGCGAAATAGACGCCGCGCAATCTGAGGATCGGATAGCCGATCAGGATGCTGAGTCCGGCACAGAACAGGCCCGCCAGTGGCAGCGTCAGCCAGAAGGACAGGCCGTAGCGCACCATCAGGATGGCCGAGACATAGCCGCCGATCAGCGCATAGGCCCCCTGGCCGATATTGATCCGGCCAATGTAGAATGTGAGCCACACCCCGGCGCTGGCAATCGACAGCAGGCCGACCGAGGTCAGCGTGTAATAGAGATCCCAGCGTCCGGAGGCGGCAATGCCCCAGGGAATGAGGATGAAGATGGCGAGAAGATAGAGGCCGAGGCCGAGAAGGTTCCGTGTCATCGCATCAACCCCAGGGCTTGCCCATCAGGCCCTGCGGCCTGATCGCGAGGAAAATCATCAGCGATGCGAAGATCAGCAGATAGGTGATGTCGCCATATTGCGAGAGGACGGAGAGGCCGACCGCTTCCAGCATGCCGAGGATGAAGCCCCCGGCAATCGCACCCGATATGACCCCGGCGCCGCCGATCATCACCATCATGAAGGCCTTGACCGACGTGGGACCACCCATGCCGAGATTGACGCCGGTGATCGTCACCAGCAGTCCGCCGACCAGCCCGGCAAGCATGGCCCCGAGTGCGAAGCCGATGGTGGAGTATCGGTTGACATCGACGCCCATCAGTTGGGCTGCAACCTTGTCCTGCGCCATGGCGCGCAGCGCCCGGCCGGTCCGGCTGTTGTTCATGTAGGCAATGAACCCGATGATCGAGACGATGGCGAGGGCACCGACCAGCATCCGGTCATAGGGCATGATCAGCCGGAAATTGAGGTTCATCACGCCGTTCAGGATCTTTGGCACGCCGCGCTGCTTCTCGCCGAAGACCAGAAGATTGGTCGCATCGAGCAGGAAGGCGATGCCCGCCGCCAGCAGCATGGTACTCTCGTCCCGGTGAGATCGCCGGATGACGGGGCGAAACAGGAACCGCTCGATCAACGCGCCGAGAATGGCAAGCGTGACCGCAGACGCGGCAAGCGCGACGGGAAAGGGCAGGCCCCATTGGCCATAGACGGTATAGGTGACGAAGCCGCCGAGAACATACATCTGCCCATGGGCAAAGTTCAGGACATTCATCAGGGCGAAGATAAGCGTCAGTCCGAGAGCTATCAGGGCATATTGCGCACCCAGATAGAGCCCGTTGGCCAGGATCTGTTCCATCGCTTCATTCCGGTTGGAAAAGGGAGCCCGGTACCAGACGTACCGGGCCCAAGTTGTTCTCGGGAGAGAATGAACCGGTCAGTCGACCTGAGCAACGAACATCGTATCGAACTTGCCGCCGTTATAGACGTTGACGACGAGCGGCACGGAGACCTGGCGCTTCTGGCCAAAGGAGGTCGAGCCGACATATTTCAGCTTGGCATCGCCCTTCATGTAGGGGTTCGGGGCTTCGAACGTGTCCATGGTTTTCTTGAATTCGGCGACGTCGGAAATGGCCGCCGGATCGGCCTTCAGCGTGTCGAGGATATATTCAAGCGCATAGACCTTGGTGTTGGACTCGTCGTTATATTCGCCGAACATCTTGGTATAGCGGGTGACGAATTCCTTCATCGCGTCCGAGGCGATTTCCGGTGTCGAGGCACCGCCGACCGAGATGAAGCCATTGGCGAGATCGCCGGCGCCTTCCTTCAGCACTTGCGCATCCTGTGCGGTTTCAGTCGAAATCAGGCCCTGATAGCCGAGTTCGCGGGCCGAACGGATCAGCTGCGGCGCATTGGCGGGGGCAACACCTGACAGAACCAGAAGGTCGGGAGCGGCCTGGATGACGGGGGTCAGAACCGGCGTGAAGTCGGTGGTGTCGACCTGGTAGGTCACATCGCCCGATACCACCTCAAGGCCCAGCGCCTTGGCTGCCTCGACGCCGCCATCGCGCTGGCTGAGCGGATCGGATTCATTGGCGGCAACAAATGCGACCTTCTTCACGCCCTTGTTTTCCATCAGGTATTTGTAGATGGCCGGGCCGGACTGGTAGTTGGCGACCATGCCGAGAATGGCGTTGGAGGCGGGTGCCTTGTAGAGTTCCTTGGGGAAGGCATAGGGGAAATACATGATGTTGTTCTGTTCGGCGACCGGACGGACAGCCGCTGCACCATCGTCGACATTCGGGCCGACGACATAGTGGATGCCTTCCTGGGCCATCTTTTCCATCCCGGCGATGGCGCGCTTGGGATCTTTCTGGTCGTCGAAGGTGACGACGTCGATGTCATAGGTCTTGTCGCCGATCTTGACGCCACCCTTTTCGTTCAGCCAGGCGGCCAGCGTCTGCATCGAGCGCACGTTTGACGTTCCCCAGGCGGCAGCCGGGCCGCTGGTGACGCCGACAAAACCGATCTTCAGTTTTTCGTTGGCATAGGCATTCGACATCAGCACCACGCTCGACAGGGAGCCAAGCAGCATCATTTTCAGAGCAGACCGTCTCATGATTTTCCCTCCTGGGGTCGTTCAAAACTCAGGGCGCGGCCGTCTTTTCTGTGGGGCTTCCCTGGTTCCCTTCATTCGGCGCGCGAATGCCCCCTCCGCGACAAATCAACACGTCACCCTCGCGGAAGTCAACAGTCCTGAGGGCAATTGTTAACAATTCAAACGTTGTTTGTTTCAGAGCGACCGATAAAATGTTAGAAACGACCTGAAATGACTGTTGCAAAAATTCGCCGCTGAATTACGTAACTGAATCAAAATATAACCGAACAATCGGAATGAACATGTCCAAGACCGCCCAGGAGTGGGTGACCCGCCCTGAATCCGGCCCGACCGAGCTGGAAATCGTTGATCGTATCGTCGCCGCCGTGATGGAACAGAGATTGCCGCCGGGTACCAAACTGAGCGAGGCAAAGCTGTGCGAAACATTTGGGGCCGGACGGATGCGCGTGCGCCGGGCGCTGCTGCTGTTGTCGAACCAGGGCATCGTCGATCTGGAATCCAATCGCGGTGCCTTCATCGCGCGGCCTGATGCGAAGGCGGCGCATGACATTTTCAGTGCCCGTTCCGACATCGAATCGGCGGTGATCCGCCGCATCGCGCGTCAGGCTGATGCCAGGGACATTGCCATTCTCGAAGAGCATGTCCAGGCAGAGGATGCGGCCCGGGCCAGGGGCGACCGCCGCGAGGTGATCCGTCTTTCCGGCGAATTCCACGTCAAACTGGCAGAGGTCAGCGACAACGCGGTGATCCTGCGCATCCTGCGCGAACTCGTCACCCGGACCTCGCTGCTGATCGCGCTGTTCGGCACCAAGGGCGTGGCCAATTGCCCGGATCACGAGCATGCCGATATCGTCAGCGCCATCAGAGACCGGGACGTGGTGCGCGCCGAAATGATGATGCGCCACCATCTCCGCCATATCGAGGAGGGGCTCAATCTCACCCGGTCGGAAGAGCCGCCGCTCGACCTCGTCGATATCCTGCGCTCGGCCTAAATCCTGTCCCGTCTGGCTGGCCACAGGCTGCCAATGGCGAGCACCAGCCAGCCTGCGATCATCAGCAGGCCGCCCGAGGGCGCGGCCATCGCAAACAGGCCGGTGTCGCGAAAATGGCGGCTGACGAGATCGGCGGCAAACAGCACGGTGCCCGGACCGATCATCCAGCCAGCATAAAGAGCGGCGCGGTGGCGGGCAAGCAGAAGCGACAGCGCCAGCAAAGTGGGCGCATGGACCAGGCACATCAGGCTGGCATTACCGAGATAATGGCTGTCGCCGCCATGCGAGGCGGCAGCGGCCAGTGCCACGCCCGCTGCCCCGAGCAGGCCTGCCAGGAAGTTCAAAGCGCGCGCCTCAGCCATCATCCGTCGATTCCTTGTTCTGCATGTGATGGGCGAGCCGCTCGATGGGCTCCCGGATGATCGCCCGCAATGTCTCGTTGCCGATCGTCTCGTCCATCGCCTGCCTGAAACAGAGCAGCCAGCCGTCGCGCTCCCGTGGTCCGATTTCCGCGATGAAATGCCGTCGGCGCAGCATCGGATGGCCATGCTTTTCCACATAGACCGGGGGGCCGCCGAGATAGCCGATCAGGTAATCGGCAAGCTTTGCCTCCGAGCCCGACATGTCGGCGGGATGCACGGCGCGGCAATGGCTTGCCTCCGGCAAGGTGTCCATCAGCTGGTAGAAGCGCCGGGTCAGCGCCTTCACCGTGCGTTCGCCGCCGATGGCTTCAAAGAGGGTGATGGTGTCGTCGCTCATGCTGGCGAAATCCCGGGAATGGTGTGCCCCCTTACTGCGATGGACTGACCATGTGCCGCAACCGCAAAGTTCCGCCTGCGGCAATAAGGCCTTCGGATCCCGCCTGCGTATCACGGGGGTTGATTTCCCCGCCGGATTTTCGTTTGGTATTTAAAATACTAATTAAATGTTAATATGATTTATAACTCAAATTCAGCATTTCGATCCTATAATGCCCCGCATCGAGTTTATCGACAGGGCCTGATTTTTCTGATGTGTGGGCCTTGCACCATCATGACCTGACAATTTTGAACGGACTGTTTTTCGCGGCACCATTTTTAACAAGGACATAGGATCATGCATTATTTTGCTCCGGTCGGACTGAACGACCGACAGGATTATGGAGCCGTTCTCCTCGGCGTTGCCTGTATTGTTGCCGCGATGGTGGCAAGTGTTATGGGCGGGTGGGTCATCCTGCCTGCGGATCGCTGGAGCCTGCTGTCGGGAGAATATGCCTCGATGCTGTTGACAGCTGTCGGGCTTGGCGGCGGTGCGCTCTGGGTCTTCGTCGCCTCGACCATGCGTCGTTTGCGTGACGCGCGGCTTCCGCTGGCGGTGTTCTTCACCTTGCTGGGCGTGCTGGTGAGCAGTTCCTGTCTCGCATCCTTGCCGCTCTGGCCATCACCGCTTTGGCCTGTCGTGTTCAACGGCCTGAATTTCGTGGCCTTCACCATGCTGGTGGGCCTGGTGCTGTCCCTGTCCCTTGTCGATGATTTCGACCTGACGACGAGCCACCGCCCGGTCAGGCCGACACGACATCAGGGGGCCCGCAACTCTTACCGGCTGAGGCGTCACTGAAAACGCCGACGGGTCCGGGCGCATCTGCTTCTGCCCGTCAGGCCAGCAGCAACACGTCAAACTGGCCCTCGTCAAGCGGCAGGGCAGCCGGAGTGGTCCAGCGCATCGGCCGGCCTTCGGCCAGTACAAGGGCGCGCCGGTAGAAGCGGGCGAGATCGCGGCGGAACTCATCTGCCTCCGCACCGTAGAAATCCGGCGAGAATTCCAGGTAAAACGGCGTACCCGCCGCCATCAGCTCCCGCATGGCGCGGGCGGCCACCGGTTCGTAACCTTCTATGTCCATCCAGATCAGCCCGATATCGGCGGCATCAAAGCCGGTCTCCGTGAGGATTTGGCTGACGGGCTTGACCGGCACCTTCAGCAGGAGGTCGCTGGCCGATTGACGGATCGCCGAACTCTTGCCGTGATTGTTGCGGTTCTGGAAGAAATCGATACGGCCTTGCGTTTCCCCCGCCGCGCAGGGCACCAGCGTCACCAGGGTTTCGAGCTGGTTCTGGCGGATATTGGCTACCAGGCTGTCGAAATTGCGGGGATCGGCCTCGATGCTGACGATGTGGCGAAACAGGCCGGTCAGCGCCCAATAGATCGTCTGTGTCCCGATATTGCCGCCGATTTCCAGGAGCACCTTGCCCCTGAACGGCACTTGCTCGCCATCGAGCAGCCCGATCAGCCGCTGAACCCCCTCCCGTTCGAACTGGCCTTTGCGATAGACTTTCCGGCCGATGTAATCATGCGGCGAAAAAGTGAGGCGGTGATCACCGCAATCGGTGGTCACGGTCAGGACCCGCTCCGGCAGGGCGCTGATCAGCAATTCGCGCCCATAGCGGGTTTCGAAGAACCGGGCGGCGAGGCGGTTGCGCCATTTCAGCCAGCGGCGGCGGAGCGTCTTGAACGTCGCCATCAGATACCTTTCCACCGGGCTCCATCAGCGCCCCGGAGACCGGCGGGGAGCCGGTTTGATTGACAGATCCGGTCGCCCGGAAATATGGAAGCTATATGGATATTGCATTCTACGCGCCACTCAAATCCCCTGATCATCCGGTTCCCTCCGGCGACAGGCTGATGGCGCGGCTGTTGATCGCGGCGCTGGAGCGGGCCGGCCACAGGGTGACCGTCATCTCGCCGCTGCGCAGTTTCTCCCGCGCACCGGGTGCCGGACCGGCACGGGCTGAGATTGACGGGGAAATCGAGCGGATCAGGGCGCTCTGGCATAAGGGTGGAGTGCCTGATCTCTGGTTCACCTATCACCTCTATTACAAGGCACCGGACTGGCTGGGGCCTTCGCTGGCGCAGGCCTGTTCCCTTCCCTATGTGACGGCGGAAGCCTCCTGGTCGAAACGGCGCGATGGTGAGGGCTGGGCGGCAAACCAGAGCGCGGTGCTGGATGCCGTCCGGCAGGCGGCAGTGAATATCTGCCTTACCCGGCGGGATCAGAAGGGTCTGATCGAGGCCGATTGCGGTGCGAATGTGGCCTTGCTGCCGCCGTTCATCGATGGATCCCTGTTTGCCGCCCTGCCGCCTGCACCCGTGGCGAACCGTCTGATCACCGTCGCGATGATGCGTCCGGGTGACAAGTTCGACAGCTACCGGGCGCTGGCCACAGCCTTGCAGAGGGTTCGCGCGCCCTTTTCGCTGACGATTATCGGTGATGGTCCGTGCCGGGATGCGGTCGAGGCGCTGTTTGCGCCGCTCGGCCCGCAGCGGGTGACTTTTCTCGGGGAATGCAGCCGTGACGAGGTGGCTGCCCTTCTGTCCACCGCCAGCCTCTATGTCTGGCCGGGCTGCGGCGAGGCCTATGGACTTGCCTTTCTGGAGGCGCAAGCGGCAGGCCTTCCGGTCGTGGCCTTCAGGACGGCGGGGGTGCCGGAAGTGGTCGAACATGATGTCAGTGGCATCCTCACGCCCGATGGCGATGCCGGAGCCTATGCCGCAGCGATCAGCCATTTGCTGGGCGATGCGGCCTCGCGTCACCGGCTTGCCCGGAAGGCCCGCCGCTTTGCCCTTGAGGAGCGAAGCCTCGAGACCGCAGCACGCAACCTCGATGTGATCCTTCACGATTTGAGAAAGTCCATCC
The DNA here is from genome assembly GCF_963457605.1 of uncultured Gellertiella sp. Lineage (GTDB taxonomy): Bacteria > Pseudomonadota > Alphaproteobacteria > Rhizobiales > Rhizobiaceae > Gellertiella. The sequence continues at coordinate 1,078,985 of NZ_OY735139.1, read as the reverse complement.
CATGACCCTTTCCGAGGCGCGTCTGAGCCTGACACAATCCCTCGACCGCTGGCAGCACCGGGGCGCGGTGGCGCGGCTTTGGCTGCGGGACGATGATGCGGTGGAGCCAACCCCGGCACTCCGGCATTTCCTTGCGACCATCGGCGATCTGCCCGCCACGCTCGCCGTCATTCCGGAACGGACCGGCCTGCCGCTGGTCCGCTTCCTTGAGAACCATCCGGGGACAGGGGTGGCGCTGCATGGCTGGTCACATGCCAATCATGCCGGTGTCTCTGAAAAGAAGCAGGAACTGGGGAGCCACCGGCCGGTGGCCATGGTGCTGGCCGAATTGCGGGACGGTTTCGACAAGCTCTGCGGTCTCCACGGGGATCGCTTCATTCCGATGCTGGTGCCGCCCTGGAACCGGATTTCGGTCGCGCTGCTCTCCGGTCTTCCCGGACTTGGCATCACCTGCCTGTCGGTGTTCGGGCCGGAAGGGCCGGGGCCCTTGCCCATGCTGAATACCCATGTGGATGTGATGGACTGGCACGGCACGCGCGGCGGGCGCGATTGTGCCACGCTGCTGCGCGAGGTTGCCGCCCGGCTCGACAGCATGGGGGCGACCGGGACCATGGGCGTGCTGACCCATCATCTCGTGCATGATCATGCGGTCGATATCTTCCTGAAGGAACTCATTGCCGCAACGGCTGGCCATCCCGCCTGCCGGTGGATTTCCGCCACCGAAGCAATTGCATCGCTCAGAGTTTGTCAGGGAAAAGTGGAATCCGGTTTTCCCGCGCAAACTTGTTTGCGCGAAAAGACAAACGAAAACAAAGAAAATCAGAGTCTGTCAGGCTCAAACTGAACCTGACAGACTCTAGAGCGTAACGGTCTGAAGATCGCGGGCGAAAAACAGCGAGGGCAATTGCGCCCGGGCGCGGGCCTGCATCTCATCCAGCATGTCGTCGGTGCGGGTCGGGGAATGATGCAGGATCGCGGTCTGCCGGACATTGGCAATCCCGGCGAGCCGAGCGGCCTCCTGCCAGGTCGAATGGCCGAAACCCTTGAATTTCGCCAGCTCATGCTCTTCGAAGGCACCGTCATAGATGAAAAGGTCGGCATTCTCGATCAGCGCCAGCACCGTCTCGTCCGTTTCACCCGGCACATGTTCGGTATCGGTGATGAAGGCCACCACGCGGCCCATCCATTCCACCCGGTAGCCGATGGCCCCGCCGGGATGGTTGAGCATGCCGGTCTTGATACGGACGCCGTCAAAAGGTTCCAGCACATCGCCCGCGACAAAGTCATTGCAGCCGATATGGGCGGCGCAGATATCGGGTCCGACGGGAAAGAACGGTTGCCGCATGATCTGCCGCAGCACCTCGCGCGTCGTGGATTTGCCGGCCAGATTGCCCGACCAGAGCGTGACTGTCGCTGCCGGGTTGAACAGCGGGCAGAAAAAGGGCAGGCCGATGATATGGTCGTAGTGGAAGTGGGTCATGAACAGATGCTGGGCGCGGGCCCGGTCCTGGTCCAGCGCACGCCCCGCCATCGGCAGGCCTGAACCGGCGTCGAAAAACAGCGATTTATCGCCCGCCGCAATTTCGAGGCAGATGGAGTTGCCGCCATACCGGGCGTAAGCCGCACCTGAAACCGGCAGGCTTCCGCGCACTCCCCAGAATTTTACCCGAAACCCGCCCTCGGTCACGCTTGCCAATCTGCCTTTGCCTTGTCCTGAAGATCCCGACCGCATCGAGACTATCGACGCCTGTCTGCCACCGCCACGTCTGCCATCCTCAAAAGCCGGGGAAGAAAGGAAAATAATTTTCCTGTTTGCCGATCCTGCCCTCTTTTGGTCATGTTAGCTGATGTCATGAGGCGAGGCGAGAAGATTCGGGGCTTGGCCACAGGCCGCCGCAGCTTTATGGCAGATAGAGTTATTTTCCGGGAAGAATGGGCAGGCGGACAATGCTGAAACAGGATGATGTCCGCTTTGCCGTCATCGCCGACGCCCATTTTCACGATGTCAGGGCCGATTTCGGCTTTGCCGGGTTTCCTGTTGGCGATGAGCATCTGGTGCTGCGGCCTCTTGAAGATGTCGCACGGTCGCCGCGGCTCTATAATGAGGCAGGCCAGGCGCTCCGCCATGTGCTGGAACGGCTTGCGGAGGTTGGCATCACGCGGGTGGTGCTGCTCGGCGACTATCTCGACGATGGCCAGCGCGAGACCCTGCGCTGCCTTCAGCGTCTGCTCGACCATTTCCGCCAGCATCACGGCATGTGCTTCTACGCCCTGCCGGGCAATCACGATATTTACGGTGACCGGGGCCGCCATCGCCGCAAGCGCTATCTGGGGGAGGCGGGCGAGCGGGTGCTTGTCGCCAGTGATCCCAGGCTGGTTGCGGCCAGCACCGGGCCTGCGGTTCTGTCCGACGCCATGTATTGCGGCGGCTATCCCGACAATCTGCCGGACCATTGCGGGTTTTTCGGCGCACCCGATGCGCTGCATTTCGAGACGCCGTTCGGACCGTCGCCGCTGCCGGAACACCGGATGTTCGACATTGCCCCGGCGGACGACACCGGTCGCCGGCGGCTGATGGATGGCTCCTATCTGGTCGAGCCGGTCGAGGGTCTCTGGCTGGCGATGATCGATGCCAATGTCTTCGTGCCCGATCCGGATGGCGAGGACGGGCTTGCCGACAGCACCTCGGCCGGATGGAATGCGGTGCTCGCCCGCAAGCCTTTCCTGCTCGACTGGCTCAAGGATGTGGCGGACCGTGCCAGAATGCTTGGCAAACGGCTGATTGCGCTGTCGCATTATCCGGCGCTCGATCCACTGGGCGGGGTGGTGGCCGAGGAAATCGCCATGATGGGTCGCAACAGCCTGCATGACCGGGTGCCCTGGCCGGAGGTGGGCGAGGCTCTGGCGAAAGCGGGGATCTGCCTGCATTTCAGCGGCCATGTGCATGTCAACACTACCGCGCATTATCGCAGCGAAGGAGGCGCGCATCTCACCAATATCGCCGTCCCGGCGCTGGTTGCCTTTCCGGTCGCCGCCAAAATCGTCACGGTTTCCGGGGCGATGGTGCGCATCGATACGCTCAGCCTTGACGACATGCCGCTCGATCCGCTGCTCATTGCCGCCTATGAAATGGAATTTCGGCTTAACCGGTCGCCGACCGGGGCGATGCGGGCGTGCCGGACCTATGGGGCGCTTGCCTCGGCCCATCTCGCCCATGTCACGGGCCGTCGTTTCCTGAAACGGGAATGGCCTGCCGCACTTGCCGATCTCTTCCGCCGTCTCAGCCTTGCCGAACTCGTGCGCCAGACCTATGCCGCCGATGCGTCGGCGCTTTTTGATGTGGCCGAACCGCTGACGGCGCTCGACTTTCTTGCCGACTGGTATCGGTTGCGGGCAGGCGGCCGTCTCGCTGTTGCAGCGATATCGCCCGACCGGCTTGCGCTCTACCGTGCCCTTGCCGCGCTGGAACCGGCAGGTCTCCGCCAGAATGACAATGCCGACAAGCTGGCCCTGCTGTTTGCCACCCTTGTGAAAAGGCTCGATGGCTTGCCTTCGGATGCATTGACGGTCAATCTCGAGACGGGCGAAATTCTGGCGGTGCGGTAGCCCTTACTCCGCCGATTTCAGCTGGCTGCGGGCAATCGTCAGTTCATGGGTGGTGTGGCTGAGCCGGTCGGCCAGCACCCGCATGACTTCGATGGTGATCTCCGGGAAATCGATCAGCAGCTTGAGGAACTGGTCCTTCTTGATGCGGAGCACGTCGAGGGCGGTTGACGCCCGCACGGTTGCGGTGCGCGAGACCTCGCAGAGAATGGCGATTTCGCCGACAATGGAGGAATATTCCGCCTCGGCCACCTTGATCTCGCCCGCCGGCGTATCGACCAGTATATCGGCGGTGCCGTTCAGGATCACATAGGCGGCGTCGCCGCTGTCACCCTGGTGGAATATCTCTTCCCCGACCGAATAGTTTACCCGGTCGGACGTGAAGGCGAGCAGCTTCAGTTTCGCCGGTGCGACCCCGGAAAACAGCGGCACCCGCCGCAACAGTTCAACTTCGTCCTTCAGCAACATGGCTGGCCTCGTTCCCACTTGTCGACTGCGGCGGCTTCTAGCCTGCGCGCGCACATGTTTTATGACACCAATTGGCGGAAAGTGTCATTTGCCTCATGAAGTTCGTCATGCGGCCCGTCACCCACCAGGGCACCCCTGTCGAAAACCATGACACGATCAAACAAAGGCGCAAGACTGGCATTGGACAGAACCCACAGAATTGCCGGGTTTTGCCCCTCTTTCGACAGAAATTTCAGCACATTGCGGACGATCTGTTCCTGCAGCCGGTGATCCAGCCCCGGCAGCGGGCGGTTCAGGATGTAATAATCGGAGCGGCGGATCAGGGCGCGGGCCAGGTTGATCTTCTGGCGCTGGATGGAGGTCAGGCGGCGACCGCCGGATCCAACCTCGAAGTCCAGCCCGATTTCCAGCACGTCATCATAGAGGTCGCGCTTTTTCAGCATGTCGGAGACGATGCTCCGGATGCGGCTCGCACCATCGGCGTGGCGGTTGCTGATGCGGCCGAACAGGATGTTGTCGAGCAGGCTTGCCGAACCGGAATAGCGGTTGGGATCATAGGTTTCGAGTGCGCCCTTCAACTCGTCCGGCAGGCCCGCATGGAAGAGATCCCGGACCTTGACGATCTCCGTCATCCGCTCCTCGGTGAGAAGACCGAAACGATGGCGTGGTTCGATATAGAGGAAGCTCAGCCGGATGATGCGCGTCCGCTCTTCCGGCACCGCCTCGGCAAAGCCCCGGCCTTTCAGCTTTTGCAGCAGCAACTGGTAGTTCGGCAGGTCATCCGCGGTCATGAAGGTCAGTTGCTGGAAGAAGGGGTGGTCCGCTGGCAAGTCGCTGAACAGTTCCACCGCATTGGTGGCGATCTCCCTGCCCATTTCAAACAGCGTATGGGCGAGACCGGAATCGGTCACGACCTTGCGGAAATAGGCATTGTTGCCAATCGCGGTACCAGCCAGTTCCGGGCCGGTAGCGGTGCCGAACAGCAGGTTTTCACCCACTGTTGCTTCGGGATTGTACTGGCCGGGTGCGAAGGGCACCACCAGTCCGCTTGCGCCTTCCTCCGCCAGCACGCCGCCCAGCGCCTGGCGCAGTTCGACGATCCGTTCGGCAAGACCTGGACGCTGTGACGGATTCATGCTGGAGCGAAGGGCCAGATCGAGGATGTCGCCGGAGATTTCCACCGCATCCAGCACATCGAGAATCGAGGTGAAGAAACTCTCCGGCCCCTCCGCATTGGCACCGGCATAATCGATCCAGTCACTGTTGATGTCGAGTTCCGGATTGCCGGCGAGCCTCGCCTCGCTGATTTCCCACTGCCGTGCCTTCTGCCGCTGCTCGTCATAGACGGCGGGGCGAAGCGGCATGTGTTTCAGACCATAGAGCAGGTTGTCGCGCAGCGTGCCATAGAAGAAATAGGCCTCCGAGGACGCATAGGAAATGCCGCGGCCCGACACGGATTCCGGCAGGGTCAGCAGGTCCTCGCCACCGGCGGTCACCCGTCCCCCTTCCGGCCAGATCAGCCTCCCGAAAGCTTCGGCCAGCGCATCGCCGCCCGAGGCCGCGCGTCCGACCACCGCAACCCTGTCGCCCGGCGCAATCTGCATCGAGACATGCTGCAACAGCTTCGCGCCGCTGTCATCGACCAGCGACAGGTTGACGGCGTTCAGGGGATGCCTGATCGACGCCGGGGCCGTGTCCGAAGGAGCCTGGATCGAGGGATCAAGCACCTGGTCGACCGTGAACTGCTCGACCACCTGGACATATTTCACCTGCACGTCCTGGCGGGTCTGGTCCCAGTCGATCAGGTCCTTCAGCGGTCCCGGCAAATCCTTGTAGGCGCTGATGACGGCGACCAGCTGGCCGATGTCGAGCCTGCCATGCAGGGCGAGATAGCCGCCGATGCAGTAGAACAAGAAGGGTGTCAGCTGCGCCAGCGAGTTGTTCAGGAACTTTACCATGAATTTCCACTGGTAAAGGTCGTAGCGGATCTTGAAGATCTTGCCGAGGCGATGGGCGATGTCGGCCCGTTCGTAATTGGACGTGTCGAAGGCGTGGATGGTGCCGATGCCATCGACGATTTCGCTGACCCGTCCGGCGAGTTCGCGGGCTGTCAGCTGCCGTTCGCGTCCCAGAATCAGCAGCTTGCGCCGCATCCTCGGAATTACCGCGCCCTGGATGGCCACCATGAAGGCGGCGATCAGGCCCAGCCAGAAATTCTGCACCAGAATGAAGAACAGCGCGGTCAGCGCCTGGCCGCCGAGCAGGGCGGGCTGCACGAAGGCATCGCCGGTAAAGCCGCCGAGCGGCTCTATCTCGTCCTTCACCATGCTGGCGATTTCCGCCGCCTTGATGCGCTTGAAGTGTTGTGGCGGGAACCGCAGGATCCGGTCGACCAGCTGGAAGCGGATGCGGCGCAGCAGCCGCTCGCCCAGACGCCCCTTGTAGGTGTTGATGTAGAGCTTGAACAGGCCGTTGACGATGACCAGCACCAGGAACACCAGGCTGAGCGCAAACAGCGTCTGCAGCCGGTCGAGCGGCACGCCGTCAAACAGTTTCAGCCTGCCATAATAGGGAATGTCGAAGGCAATCGGAAAGAAGATCTGGGTGGCATCGGAACTGCCGAAACCCTTGCCCTGGATCGGCCCGTTGACGATCTGCTTCGGCAGGTCGAAGGACAGGAAATAGGGCACCATCGATAGGGCAACCACCAGCAGGATATAGAGCTGCTGACGGCGCGTATGGGTCCAGATATAGCGGGAAAGTTTGTTTTCCATAAGCACTCCTGGTCTCTGGCACCCGAAAGAGCATCTGCCATCACGATTATGGTCAGACTGAATCGATTCCCGAGGTGGTTCCTTGCCGCCGCATCTTATTCAGCAAATCAGCTCCGCGCCATAGGCCAGGCATCGAGAAGCTGCCGCAGCACCCGGGCCGTGCCCGCCGCGCCGTCCCGGTCCAGCGCAATTGCGGCGGGGTCGGGCAGGGCCAGCGCCTGACGAACCGCATCGGCCAGGGTTTCCGGCCCCGTTCCGCTTTCCTCGATGACGATTGCCCGCCCCATCTGCGCAAGCCGGTTTGCCCGGGCGCTCTGCTCGGTCTCGCCGCCTGCGGCAAACGGCACCAGGATCGAGCGGCACCCGGCGAGCAGGATGTCGCCGACCGTATTGTAGCCGGCCTGCGAGACGGAGAGTTTCGCCTTCGCCAGCAGCCCGCCGAAATCCTTGCGGAAGCGGGCGATGGTCACATGGGCGGGAGCGTCCGCGACCAGCGCCTGATAATCGGCTGCGGGCAGGTTGGGACCGGCAATCACCAGCCAGGAAAGTTGGGCATCGACAAGGCCCGCAGCGCCGATGGCGGCGCGGGTGACCGTCTGGCCCACCGCCCCGCCGCCGGCTGACACCACCACATCGAACCGGTCGGTTGTATCAGGCAGGCTTTGCGGCGCGACGATGCCGGTATAGTGGACCTTGCCGGAAATCCCGGCGGCCAGCGCGAAACTCTCCTCCAGCCGGGCAAATGCCGGGTCACCGTGGACCAGCACCGCATCGACATGCGCCTTGACCAGCGCCACGGTTTCGGCGTCCCGTCCGGGCTTGGTGCGCTCCTGCAGGATATCGCGCAGCGAGGTTGCCACCAGCGGCCGGGGAAAGGTTGCTTCGATCCGCGCCATAAGCGGCATGAGTTCGAAGCGCATCTGCCTGCGCCCGAAGGGGAAGGCCTCGAGGATCACGATATCGGGCTTCAGCCGTTCAAAGGTCGAAAGCAGCAGGTCGCGCCGCGCCGCCTTGTAGTCCTCGCTGGCGGGCTTGCCCGTGCCGTCGAAGAGATCGGAAAAACCCTCGTCGCCCGAGACCAGCGGCGGCAGGGCGACATGGTCGATATGGCTTGCCGGAAAGCCCGGCACCGGGCTGCCGCCGGTCACCATGGTAACGGCAAAGCCATCCGCATCGAGCGCCTCGGCAATCCGGCTGGCGCGGGAGAGATGGCCGATGCCGAGAAGATGCTGGACATAGAACAGCACGCGGGGTGCGGATGTCATGTCCGGCCATCCGCAAAGGCCTGTTCGAACAGGCCGGTCAGCTGGCGGATGCTGACGTGATAGTCGAAATCCGCCCGCACCCGTGCCGCTGCCGCCGCGCCAAGCGTGTCGCGCAGGGCAGGGGTGCGGATGGCCCGCTCCAGGGCTTTTGCCAGCGCCTGTGGATCTTCCGGCGGTACCAGAAAGCCGGTCTCGCCATCGGTCAGCAGCTCCGGCACGCCCGAAATCGCGGTGCATAGCGAGGCAAGTCCCTGGCTGGCAGCTTCGACCAGCACATTCGGCAACCCGTCGCGGTCGCCATCGGCGGTGATCCGGCAGGCGAGCGCGAAAAGATCCGAGGTCCGGTAATGCTCAAGCACGGCGATCTGGTCCATCGCTCCTTTCCAGGTGATCCGGCCCGCGATGCCAAGCCGCGCGGCCTCAGCCTTCAGGCTGGTAAGCTCGCCGCCACCGCCAATGTGGACGAAGCGCCAGTGGAGATCGGCAGGCAGCAGGCTGAAGGCCTCGAGCAGCAGGTCATAGCCCTTTTTCGGCACCGCCCGCCCGACGCTGACGATGCGGACCGGATTGAGCGCATCGCTGCCGTCGCGTGCGCAGCGCTTGCCGGTGAAGGGAGAGAAGCGGCTGAGGTCGAGGCCATGGTAGCTGAGATGCACCGCGCCGCGTCCATGTGCCAGGTGCTTCAGGTGCTCGTAGCCGGAGGCGGTGCAGGTCACCACCCAGCCGGCGCGGGAAAGCTTGTCGGCAAGTTCCCAGTCCGGCGAGGTCCAGATGTCCTTGGCATGGGCCGAACAGGTGAAGGGCACTGCGGTCATGGCGCTGGCATAGGCGGCAACCGAGCAGGGCGTGTGGATGAAATGCGCATGCAGCCAATCGCCGCCATCAGGCCATTCCGCCATCAGCACCGCAGCCTGGCCGAGACGGCGCAGGCGGTTGCGGCTGATATCGCGGGCGAGGTCCCGGAAGAAGCGTGGCAGCAGCGCCCAGAAACGCGGATTTGCCAGGGCCTTTGCAAGGCCCCGCAGCACCCGCAGCGGCTCCTCGTGCAGATATTCCGGCAGGTAGAGAACAGGTGCCCTGATCTCGTCATGCACCGGATGCCGCTTGCGGTCGGTCGGGTGACGCAGCGATACCAGCGACAGGGTGAAGCCCGCCTTTTCAAGCCCCAGCAATTCCTGGGCGATGAAGGTCTCCGACAGGCGCGGATAGCCCTTCAGCAGCACAATCAGATGTGGCCTCCTGGTCAACGCTCGCCCCGCTGGACATGGGCGCGCCGCTCTTCCCGCTCGAGTATCCAGGGTTCGATTTCCTGCGAGATATGGGCCAGCCCCTCCAGCCGGAGGTTGGGCGCGTTTTCCGAAGGCAATGGTCGCACGAGCAGCTCCTTCAGCGCGCTCGCCATCTTCAGCGGATCTTCCGCATCACTGGGCAGCAGCATGTCGACCAGGCCGAATTCCACCGCACGGCGGGCGCGGATCAGCTGTTCCTCGCGCGGCACCACGCGCGGCACGATCAGCGCCCGCTTGTCGAAGGAGAGGATCTCGCAATAGGTATTGTAGCCGCCCATGGCGACGATGGCGGCGGCCCCGGCGATCAGGTCTTCCATCCGGCTGTCGAATTCGATCACCTCGACATAGGGCACCTTCTTGGCCTTGCGTACCAGCTTGATGCGCTCCTTGGCCGGCATGTAGGGACCAAGCACGATCAGGGCGCGGTGGGTGATCGACGGGTCCTGGCGATAGGCGTCGATGACATTGTGCACCAGTTCGGCCCCGTCGCCGCCGCCACCTGTCGTCACCAGGATATAGGCCCCGTCGGGTTTCTGGCTGCGGCCATCGTCCCTGGAAATGCTGCGATGCAGAAAGCCGACAAAACTCATCTTGTCCCGCACGATGTCCGGTACCTCGATCCCTGTCAGCGGATCATAGAAATCAGGCGGGCCATAGACCCAGATATGGTCATAGTAATGGCCGATCTTTTCCAGCACATCGTTGCGCTTCCATTCGGCATCGAGCAGATGCGGGGCATCCATGACCTCGCGCAGGCCGAGCACCAGCTTGGTGCCGCGTTCCTTCAGATAGTGCAGGGTCGGCTCCACCTCGCCGCGCAGGCCCATCGGCTCCTTGTCGACGATGAAAATGTCGGGCTGGAAGGTTTCGGCGGTGTGGTGGATGATGGATTTGCGGATCTTCAGCGTGTCCTGCAGATCGATATGCTTGTCCATCGACTGATATTCGCCGTTGCGCAGCTTGATGACGCTCGGGATCTTCACGAAGTCGACGCGGGCCCGGTAATCGAAGGCACCGGCTATGGTCGCCCCCGATATGATCAGCACGGAAAGACCACGGTAATCTTCAACCAGCGAATGGGCGATGGTGCGGCAGCGGCGCAAATGGCCGAGACCGAACGTATCATGGCTGTACATCAGGATGCGGGCATCTTCGAAACGGCGGATCATCGGTCAGGCTCCTGCTGTCTCGGCCCTGCCTTCAGAGGCAGGAGGGAGCCCGATGGCCATAGAAATAAACATTACAAATCCACTTCACTTATAGGGGTCGGCGGCATCGCGCAGTCCGTCGCCGAGAAAATTGAAAGCGAGGATGACAAGAATGACGGGGATGGTTGGAAATAGCAGCCAGGGATAAAAGGCAATGACACTGACGCTTCTGGCTTCCGTCAGCAGGATACCCCAGCTGGTGATCGGCGGGCGAAGACCGAGGCCGAGGAAGCTCAGCGCGGTTTCACCAAGGATCATGCCGGGAATGGCAAGCGTGGCAGTGGCAATCAGGTGCGACATGAAGCCCGGCACCAGATGGCGACCGATGATGCGGGCGCTGCCCGCCCCCATCAGCTGCGCCGCCAGCACGTAATCCTCTTCGCGCAGCGACAGCAGCTTGGAGCGCACCGAGCGGGCAAGGCCGGTCCAGTCGAGCAGGCCGAGAATGACGGTGATGCCGACATAGATCAGGATCGGGCTCCAGGTGACCGGCATGATCGCCGCCAGCGCCATCCACAGCGGGATGCTCGGGATGGATTGCAGCACCTCGATCATCCGCTGCACCAGCAGATCGAAAATGCCGCCGTGATAGCCGGCCAGCCCGCCGATGGTGATGCCGAGCGCGAAGGACAGGGCAATGCCGAGCAGCCCGATGGTCAGCGAGATGCGGGCGCCATAGAGGATGCGCGACAGCACGTCGCGTCCGAGCCGGTCGGTGCCGAGCAGGAACAGCGTGCCGCCTTCAGCCGGGCAGGCCAGATGCATCGTCCCTTCCTTCAGTCCCCAGAACCGGTAGGCATCGCCCGTGCAGAAAAACCGGATCGGCCGCACGGCCTTCAGGTCATCGGAATAGACGCGCTGCAGGGTGTCGATGTCGAGGCGCATGGTGCGGCCATAGACGAAGGGGCCGACGAAATGGCCATTGTCGAACAGGTGCACCCGCTGCGGCGGCTCGTAGATATGCTCCATGTGGCGGCTGTGGAGATTGTAGGGAGCGAGCAGTTCCACCAGCGCGATGACGACATAGAGCCCAGCCAGAAACCAGGCGGAGGCCAGCGCCAGCTTGTGCTTCCTGAATTTCCACCACATCAGCTGCTTTTGCGAGGCGCGGGCGAATTTCGTCTGGCGGGCGGTGCGGGTCTCGACACCATCGGGATCGAAAGGCGCATCGGAGACGAAATGGCCGAGCGGCGCGCCGGGCAAAGGCAGGGACGAGGCGGAGGGGACGGGCGCGGTCATTTCGTGCTCCTTCCCTGCAAACGGATGCGCGGATCGAGGAAGGCGAGCGCGATATCGGAAATCAGCATGCCGATCACGGTCAGGAATGCGAGGAACATCAGGAACGATCCGGCCAGATACATGTCCTGGCTTTGCAACGCCTTGACCAGCATCGGGCCGGTGGTTTCGAGCGACAGCACGATGGCGGTGATTTCGGCGCCGGAGATGATGGCAGGCAGGATCGAGCCGATATCGGCGACGAAGAAGTTGAGCGCCATGCGCAGCGGATACTTGATCAGGGTGCGGGTCGGCGACAGGCCCTTGGCCCTTGCCGTCACCACATACTGCTTCTGCAGCTCGTCGAGAAGATTGGCGCGCAGCCGCCGGATCATGCCCGCCGTTCCCGCCGTGCCGACGATCAGCACCGGGATCCAGAGATGGGCGAGGATCGACTTCGCCTTGGCAAGCGACATCGGCTCGGCGAGATATTTCTGGTCCATCAGATGGCCGATGGAGGTGCCGAACCACCGGTTGGCAAAATACATCAGGATCAGCGCCAGCATGAAATTCGGGATGGCGATGCCGAGCAATCCGAGGAAGGTCAGGCCGTAATCGCTCCAGCTATACTGATGGGTGGCGGAATAGATGCCGATCGGAAAGGCGATGATCCAGGTCACCAGGATGGTGAAGAACGACACCATGACGGTCAGCCACATCCGGTCGCCGACCACCTCGGTCACTGGCAGCTGGTATTCGAAGGAATAGCCGAAATCGCCGTGGATCATGCCGCCGACCCAGTGGAAATAGCGCAGCACCGGCGACTGGTCGAAGCCATATTCATGGCGCAATTCCTCGATCTCGGCCATGTCGACATCTTCGCCCATGGCGGTGAGTTCCGAAACATAGCTTTCGAAATAGTCGCCAGGCGGCAGTTCGATGATGGTGAAGACCAGCATGGAGATGACGGCCAGCGTCGGAATCATCGACAGGATGCGAAACAGGATATAGCGCGCCATGGTCAGCCTTCCTCGCTCATCCAGAAAGTGTCGGGCTGGTAGATGCCGAGATAGGAGGTCGGCTCGAAGCCGAACAGGCCCTGTTCCGGCACGTTCTGCAGCCGGGTGGCGTGCAGCACCGGCTGCAGGCCGCCATTGACGATGCCGATGGAAAACACCTGGTCGGTATAGAGATCGAGCATCTCCGTCCAGATCCGCTTGCGGTCGGCCATGGTGGGGGAACGGTGCCATTCGTGAACAAGCTCGACCAGCCGCCGTGCCTCCGGCACTTCGGGCGGCTTGCCCTTCTTGCCGACGGACAAATAATACATGCCCCAGACCGGCCATTGCAGCTGGTCGTCCGCAGTGGGAGCGAGTTCGCCGGGGTTCATGTCGGCTGTCGCCACGCCATTGTCGAGGCCGAGCCACATCGACATCATGATCTCGCCGCCCATGGCGCGGCTGCGGAACACGTCGCGCTGCGAGGTGCGGATGAAGAGCGACAGGCCGACCTCGCGCCAGTGATCGGTGACGAGTTCCAGCACGTCGGTCTCGAGCGTGCTTTCGCCCGCCGTCTCGACGATGATTTCCGCCTTGCGGCCATCGGGAAGCAGCCGGATGCCATCGTCATTGCGCTTGGTCAGGCCGAGTTCGTCGAGCAGCCGGTTTGCCTCTGCCGGATCGTGGTTGCTCCACGCCTTTGCAAATTTCAGGCTGTAGAGCGGGCTTTCCTCCAGCATTGTGTCGGCGCTCTCCCTGGCGAGCCCGTAGAAGGCGGCAAGGTTGATTTCGCGGCGGTCGATGGCCAGCGACAGGGCTCGGCGCATCCGGACATCGCGGAACAGGCCGCGCCAGACCTCGTCGCCGCAGTTCAGGTTCGGCAGCAATGCCACCCGCGAGCCCTGTGTGCGCTTCCAGAGGCTGACCTTGACCGGAAACAGTTTTTCGCTGTCCTTCAGGAAAGTGTAGTCTGCAAAATCGAGATTGTTGGCCTGCAGGTCGCTTTCTCCCGAACCGGCCTTGGCGGCAATGATGTCCGGCGTGCTGAGGCTCAGGATCACCTGATCGACATAGGGAAGCTGCAAGCCGTTTTCATCGACCCGGTGGAAGTAGGGATTGCGGGTGAACACGAACTGTTCGGCAGGTGGCGTCACGGTATTGCGCCACGGATCAAGCGTCGGCAATTCCGGGTTTTCCGGCCGGTAGCTGCTGGACATCTTGATGTGCAGGCTCGTCCATTTCTTGACCTGATATTCCTTGACCAGCGCGGCAAGACGGAACGGATCCTGATATTTCTTGTGGAAGGTGCGCATGTAGCCGGACGGCATGACGATGACCAGCGGCTGCGGTGCGGCAAGCTTCGGCAGGAAATCCGGGTTGGGCGCATCCCAGCTGTAGCGCACGGTAAATTCGTCGATCACCTCGAAACGCGGCGGCTTGCCGTCGCCGAGAAGTTCCGTCGGCAGGCTGCCCTTGCGCAGGTCCTCGTTCAGGATCACGTCTTCCCAGCAATAGCGGAAATCTTCGGCGGTCAGCAATGCGCCGTTCGACCAGCGATGCCCCTTGCGGATATGGAAGGTGAAGACCCGGTCATCGTCGTTTTCGAACCGGTCGAGAATGTCTGCCTGCAGGTTCAGGTGCTGGTCATAGCCGACCAGCCGGGCATAGCCCTGGATGGTCATCAGCCGGATGTCCTTCTGGCTGCCAATCAGGGTGCGGATCGTGCCGCCATGCCTGCCGGGCTTGCGGCCCATGGCGGCGACATTGACGACGCGCGGGTGTTCCGGCAGCCGCATTGCCATTTCCGGCAGGTCGCCCGCCGCAACGGCGGCGTCCAGCATCGGCGACTGGGTCAGGCCGGTGGCGCGGGCAAGGCCCGGCACCATCAGCGAGGCAAGCATGCCGAGGGCGGTGCGGCGCCTTATCATGGGCGAAGCTCCCCTGCATTGACCGCATGGCGCGCGAGAACCAGATGGCCCTGGCCGAGATCGGCGACACCGAGACCATCGCCATCCGCATCCGGCTGGAAGGCCTCGGGCCAGCGGCTGCGGTCGGACGCGCCATTGGCGGTGATGGTGGCGAAATCCAGCGGCCGGTCGAGATCGGGGAAGGGGACTGCCGCCAGCAGCGATTTCGTATAGGGATGCACCGGCGCGCGCATCAGCACCTCGCGCGGCGCGATCTCGACGATCTGCCCCTTGCACATCACCGCGATGCGGTCGGCCATGTAGTCGACCACCGCCAGATTGTGCGAGATGAAGAGGAAGGTCAGCCCCAGTTCCTTCTGCAGATCCTTGAGCAGGTTAAGGATCTGCGCCTGCACCGAGACATCGAGGGCGGAGACCGGCTCATCGCAGATCATCAGTTCCGGCCCCAGCGCCAGCGCGCGGGCAATGCCGATCCGCTGCCGCTGGCCGCCGGAAAAGGAATGCGGATAGCGGTTGAGCGCGGTTTCATCGAGCCCGATGGCACCGAGCAGCCGGCGCACGGTTTCAAGCCGGGTCCTGGCCGTGCCGCGGCTGTGGATTTCCAGCGGTTCGCTGAGGATGTTCTGCACCGTCATGCGCGGCGACAACGAGGAGACCGGGTCCTGGAATACCATCTGCACCCGGGTGCGGAGCCGGTTCAGGTCTGCACCGGAGGCACCGAGCACGTCGAGATCGCCCTTTGTTCCGTGCAGCGTCACCGCGCCGCTGTCGGCGGTGACCGCCCGCATCAGGATCTTGCTGAGGGTGGTCTTACCGCAGCCGCTTTCACCGACGAGGCCCAGGCATTCGCCGCGCATCACGTCGAAGCTGACATGCGAGACGGCCCGGTGCCATTTCGTCTCGCCGCGCGAAAACAGGCTGCGCTTGCGGATCGAATAGCTCTTGGAGACATCGCGGACCGAGAGCAGGATTTCAGGCCTGTCCGCCTCGCCCGGGAGAGGTGCCGCCATTGCCACCCGGCCGAGCAGTGCGGCTCCGGCCACCGGAATGGTGCGCAGCGGCTTCAGCCTTTCGCCGGGCTTCATGTCGAAATGCGGCACGGCCCCGAGCAGGCCCTTCAGATAGGGATGCTGCGGATTGCGGAAGATCGCCTCGACCGGTCCCGCCTCCATGATCTCGCCGCGATAGATCACCACCACCTCGTCGGCCATGTTGGCGACGACGCCGAGATCATGGGTAATCAGCAGGATGGCCATGTTCAACTGGCTTTGCAGGTCGCGCAGCAATTGCAGGATCTGCGCCTGGATGGTGACGTCAAGCGCCGTGGTCGGCTCGTCGGCGATCAGCAGGGCCGGGCGGCAGATCAGCGCCATGGCGATCATCGCGCGCTGGCGCATGCCGCCGGACAGCTCGAACGGATACATGTCGAAGGCGCGGTGCGGATCGGCAAAGCCGACCATGCCCAGCATTTCCTCGGTCTTTTGCCGCCGCTCCCCGGCACTGTCACCGGTATGGATGGTCAGCACTTCGGAAATCTGGTCGCCGATCGTGTGCAGCGGTGACAGCGAGGTCATCGGCTCCTGAAAGATCTTGCCCATCCGGCGGCCGCGTAGCGCCCGTATTTCACCGCCATCAAGCGACAGCCGCGCAATGTCGACGGATTTTCCCGGGGTTTCCGGATCGCAGAACAGGATCCTGCCCTCGGTGCGGGCAATCGGCGGCAGGATGCCCATGATCGCCTGGCTGATCACCGACTTGCCCGATCCGCTTTCGCCCACCAGCGCCGTGACCTTGCCTGGCAGCACCCGGAGACTTGCATCCTTGACGGCGGGGATCACCCCGCTCGGGGTCGCAAAGGAAATCTTCAGGTTTTCAACGCGCAAGAGATCAGCCGTTGGGGTCATGAGGGCCGATCCTTTCTACTGGACGCCTGCGGGACGGGAGATAAATGGACATGATACTGCGATATCAGAAACTGGACCTGCCTCCGCCAGCATCGTGCGGGCATTCCTTTCTCCGTCCTGTCCCCTTTTTTCAGACGCTTTTGCGCCTTTGTTTGCAGGAGTAGACAGCACACCTGAACCGGAAAATCAACAGGGCTGCGAGCACCTGCCCGCTCCCCGGGCGATTGGCGGGCAGGCCCGGCAAAACGCCTGGCCTGCGCTCGTCCAATGGTTGCGTTTCAGGGGCGTGGGCAATGACGGGACACGACCCGGCTTACTTGATTGCCGCGCAGGCTGCGGCATCGCCGAGCACGTCCATGCAGTCGGGCGAGCGGCGGTAATCATCGTAATACATCGTCCAGGTTCCCTTGCCTGCGGCGCGGTAGGGGCCGAACTTGAAATACTGGTTTTCCAGCAGACCGGGATCGCCATGGCCGATGGCGCCGTTGATCGTCGCAATCCATTGCCGGTTGGCAAACAGCTCGATATGGCCGGTTCCATCGGGGCCGGGTTTGGTCATCACCGCAAAATCGATCCAGCCCGAGGTGGGGCGGGGGAGGGAATTGCCGTGCGAGGTGACCTTGACCGCATCGCTGCAGGCGGTGAATTCGCCGCCATCGGCGGGCGTCCACTGGTCGTCGGTGGCAATGAGGGCGCGGATCTGGTTGGTGTCTTTACGCAGCCAAACCGGCACCGCCCCCGCCGGACAGCTCGTCTGGGTGCCGTCGGCACCGGCCTTGCCAAGCGGCGCGTGGTAATTGGTCTCCACGGTTGCAAACAGCTTGCCGTTTCGAAGCCGGAGCGCCAGGAACGGGCTGAAATCGCCCTTGGCTTCGGGGCCGATTTCACGCTTCCACTGGGCGATCAAATATCGGTGATCGTCCATCGGGACGGGCTCGCCGAACTTCACGGAAAAGCCGACCCAGACCGACTTGTCATAGGGAACGCGCAGTTCCGGCTTTTCCCAGATTTCCGCCCGTTCGCTGCATTTTTCCGGATTGCCGTTGCATTGCTCGCGGACCTGCAGCTTCAGCGCCTGCTTGCCGCTGCGCTTCACGTCGCTCTGGAATTCATAGCTGCCTGCCGACTGTTCCTCGTTCTTCTTGTAGTAAAGACCGCCTTCCGGGGCGAAATCCTTGCCCTCGAAGCCGTCCTGGAGCTTGGTGGAGAGCGCATCGGCCGCTTTGGCAAGGCCGGGTGAAAAGCTCGCGGCGGCAAGGCTGGCGGCGGCGGTCAGCAGGCAGGTCTTGATCATGGAAGCATTTTTTCCCGGGAGGATTTGTGTTGCACGGCGGGCTGCTTGCTCTGATAGAGCAGCATAACCTGCTCGGCTTCCGAACGCGCGTCAAGGGCGCGGCTTTCCATCACCTCGTGATTGTCGAGTTCGAGATGGTCGGCGGTCGGCTCCAGCACCTTGACCTTCTGCCTGACCCCGCGCAACTGCTCTTCGCCGAGCGTTTCCCATCTGCCGCCGCAATAGGTGACGAAGGCACCGCTGGCCAGAAGCGGCTTCTGGTATTTCTTGGTCAGCCCCTGCAGGCGGTGCACCTCGTTGACCGAGGCACCGAAGGCCGAAAAAGTCAGCCGCTCCTTCAGCCCGACATTGCCGAACATCACATTGCCGACATGCAGGCCCATGCCATAGCCGATTTCGGCAAGCGACTGGCGCCGGCGGTTGCGGTTGAGTTCGCCCATCCTTGCAACCGCCTGCCGGGCAGCGTTCATCGCCGCCTGTGCCGCGGCCTCCGAGGGCTCCCGGTGGCGGCCGCAGGGATAGATCGCCAGGAAGCCGTCGCCGACAAAGGACAGGATCTCGCCGCCATTGCGGTTGAACGGCATCGCCACCGCATCGAAGAACTCGTTCAGCGTGTCGATATAGACCTGCCGGCCTTCCCGCTCGGCCAGCACGGTGGAATCGCGCATGTCGACCATCACCAGTGCGGCGCGGATCGATTCGCCATCGCCCCTCCGGATCTGGCCGGACAGCACCCGCTGCCCGGCATTGCCGCCGAGATAGGTGGTGAGCATGTTGTTGGCGAGCTTGCCGAGCACCGCCATCTTGGCGGCCACCGCCAGATTGGTCTGGATGCGCAAGAGCGCGGCAATCACGCTGTCATCGAAGCCGCCGGGGGTGTCGGTGGTCCAGGAGCCGATCATGCCCTGGTTGGAATCGCGGGCGAAGGACTGCACGAAGGCGATGTAATCGGTGGCCCCCAGGGCCTTCAGGGTTTCGAACACCGGAAATTCGTTCGGCGTATTGGCGGTCAGGTGGCGGCGGAGATGGGTGAGATTGTTGTTGAGCAGGTAGAAATACGGGCTCTTCAGGAAGCGGTCGCTGTCATCGCTGGCCCGCAGCGCCTGATAGCCCTCGACCGTGGTGCCCTGGCCCCGCATCCAGGTAAAGCCCAGCGCATCATAGAGCGGATGCAGTACGGAAAAGGACAGGTGCACGCGCAGCAGCGGCAGGCCGGAGGCCGCCAGCCGCTCGCAGAAGCCCTGCACCAGGGTTTCAATCCCCTCGCCATTCAGCGCCGCCTCCTGCAGCCAGGTGGAGACGCGGTCGAGCAGGGTTTCGGAGACGGGGGCGCGGTGCGCTGTGGCCATGGGGAAGGATCTTTCCGTGGTCCGGGACGGGAGAGGCATTATCCGAGGGCATCCGGGGCAAGCCAGACAAGCTATTCATGTAGAGAACTGCGCCAGTCCAATCAAGGAGCGGCGTGACGGGCGGGGGGCACGGTCGCCCCCGTGCCAAGGACCAGTAATCCCGGTGTTACCCAGCCAGCCCCTGCTTGATGCGGGTGGCCGCCATGGCATAGCCGCCGGAGCCGCCATCGATGAAATGCATGTGGTCGCGGCTGAGCGGGGTGGGCACCAGGCAGGTGACAAGGGCCGTATCCTGCACATGCAGGCCGAACTGGCAGATGCCGTCGGCTTCGGCCTCTTGCAACCGGGCGCGGATCGCCTCCAGCCTGATCGTGTCGATGTCGATGGTCATCTTCAGCCCGTCGTCATATTTGCGGAAATCGCTGTTGGCCGAGACATCCTCGCGATAGATCTTCGCATCAAAGGACCCGGCCTTCAGGTTGAAGGCGGAGAGAAAGGCGATGAGCGCGGTCTGGACGGCGACGCTGACGGCGGTCTTCAGCCGGGGCAGGCCGGGGGCGGCGGCCCTGACCTCGGCAAGGCAGCCGGACAGAGACAGGCGCACCGGCGGGCCCTGTTCGGGCAGTGGATGGCTGGCGCGATCCTCACCGCCCGAAAGCGCCACCACATCGGAAACAAGGCGCGCAAAACCGGCGGGATCGGCACCGGGACGCGGCAGGGCGATGATCGAGACGATGGCCCCATGGCGGGCCTTCACCGGGTTCCATCGGCAGGAAAGGCCGGTCAGATCCGGCGCGCCGGTCGACAGGCTTTCATCGATGCCATAGCGGCCATCCTTCATCTGCCGCTCGGCCCAGAAGGCCCCGCCGCCGGAAAACATCGCGTAGCTCACCTGTTCGCTCGCCCGGAACCGGGCAACCCGGACATCGAGCCCGGCGGCGCGGATGGCGGCAAGCGGCACCAGCGCCACCCGGAGCGTCAGGCCCATGGTGTCGCGCACCCAGGCGCGGGATGCGGGAAGGGCCGCGCGCGCCGCCTCTGCCCCCTCGCCGGGCAGCGCGATCACCGCGCCGTCGCCGCCGAAGATGAAGGGCAGGTCATGCTGGCCGAGCGCGTTCATCACCGCCGAAATCACGCTGGCCCCGGCCATGTTGACCTTCTTGTAATGCCCGGCCTCGATGGCCCGCGTGCTGTCGACAATATCCGCCGTCGCCAGCCACCAGTCCGGCGGCAAGGGCCAATAATTCTCCCCCCGCGTCACGCCATCAAAATCGGCAAAGACCGGGAGCTGGTTGAAGAACGAGTTTTCAGCGGAAAGGGCCATGCGGGCGATGATAGCGCAATTTGCCGGACGGTACCAAGGGTGGCGGGAAAATAAGGGGGCAAACACCTCGGATCGCCGAATGTGGAGGAGGAACAGGAACAGGGAGACAGCGAGACAGCGAGATCATGGGGCATCCTCCCGCTCGCCACCCCATTCCCCGTATGCTACCCCTCTCCCCCTGTGACTCGCCGCCTGCGGGTGGTCAAGGGAGAGTGAGTTTGATGACTGCCGGGAAATCGGGTGCGGGCGCGCGGCGGGTGCCTCTGGTGGCTTTGCTGGCGGGTGGGGTGGCGATCGGGGGATCGCCGATCTTCATGCGGCTTTCGGAGGTGGGGCCGGTGGCGACCGCCTTCTGGCGGCTGGGGATCGGGCTTCTGGTGCTTCTCGCCTATGCGGCGCTGTTTCAGCGCAAGGCGCTGCTGCCGCCGGGGCGGGCGGCGGATCTTGCGACTTTGGTGCTGCCCGGTGCCTTTCTCGCTTCCGATCTCATCTGCTGGCACCTGTCGGTCGGCATGACCTCGATCACCAATGCGACGCTGCTGATCAATTCCTCGCCGGTCTTCGTCACCTTCGGGGCCTGGGCGCTTACCGGCGCGCCGATCACCCGGCGCTTTCTGCTCGGGCTTGCCGTGGCGATTTTCGGCGTCGTCATCCTGAAGACCGAGGGGGCTGCCGGGCTTGGCGCGGGCCGCTGGCAGGGTGACCTGCTGGCGGTGGCGGGGGCGGTGTTCTATGCCGGCTACATGCTGGCGCTCGGCAGCGCCCGCAAGGATTTCGGCACGTTGCAGGTGATGCTGTGGAACACCACCTCGGCAGCCCTCTGCATCCTGCCGGTGGCGCTGCTGCGCGAGCCGGTGCTTGCCCCCTCGACCCTGCATGGCTGGGCCGTCGTCACCGGCCTGTCGATGATCAGCCATGTCGGCGGGCAGGCGGCAATCATCTATGCGCTGGCCTATCTGCCGGCCGCCTTTTCCTCGCTGACGCTGCTGCTGCAGCCGGTCGTCGCCACCCTGCTCGGCGTCGTCGTGCTCGGCGAGCGCGTCGGGCTGCAGGCGGTGATCGGCGGTGCCTTCGTGCTGCTCGGCATCTTCATCGCCCGGCGCGGCTCGGCCGGCTGACGCCACGCCCCCGTCCATAGTTCCCTATACAACTTTGCTGTCAGTCCTGTTCGTCGAAAACCTTGCCGCTGCGGGTCTGCAACCGGTAGCGGTGGCCGGGATAGACGAGGCGGGCGACGGAGACCGGCTGCTTGCCCGACCAGGTGCGGCGGCGGATGGTCAGGCAGGGTTCGGTCGCAAGAATGGTCAGCAGCCTGCATTCCCAGGCCTGCGGCATGGTCGCCTCCACCACATGTTCCGAGCCGGAGAGAGGCGCGACACTGGAGAGATAGGCGTTCGGCGTCCGGCTTGAAAAATCCTGGTCGAGATAGCCGGGGGCGGCGGGCGGGTGGACGAAGCGGTCCTCGATCTGCACCGGCACGCCGTTCTCGCTGTGGACGATCAGCGAGTGAAACACCGGCTCGCCGATCTCGATGTCGAGAAAATCCGCGATCTCGGGCGAGGCCGCCTCGCGGGCCACCACCACCACCTTCGCCTCGTGGACATGGCCGCGCGAGGCGATTTCCTCGGCGATGTTGCGCACCTCGAACAGCGCGGAATAGCCCTTGCGCTCGGCAACAAACGAGCCGACGCCCTGGATGCGCACCAGTTCGCCCTCGTTGGCAAGTTCGCGCAGCGCCCGGTTGGCGGTCATCTTGCTGACGCCAAGTTCGCTCACCAGTTCGTTTTCGGAGGGCACGCGGAATTTCGGTGGCCATTCGCCGCTGTGGATGCGGTCGAGGATCATCTGCTTGACGCCGGCATAAAGCGGCGCGCCGTCATTTTCCGCGAGTTCCCGCCGCATCTCGCCCGAACGTTTCATGGTCCTGCCTCCCCGGTCTTTTCCCGCAATGCGGCGACGATTTCATCTTGCATCATGCGGAATTTCTCCTATGGTACCCTATACAACTTCCCTGAACCTGCCAACCGGAAAGGCAAGGTTTCGGGCAAGCCGGCAAAGACCGGCGCAAAAAGATCAGGCCAGGACCACAAAACCCATCCAGGAGGAAACCATCGTGAAGCTCAGCACCCTCATACTTGCCAGCGCCGCAGCCCTTGCCGCCCTTGCAGCCCCCGCTGCCGCCAAGGACTGGAAGAAGGTCACCATCACGCTCGAAGGCGCCTATGCGCCGTGGAACATGACCAATGCCGATGGCTCGCTCGGAGGCTTCGAGCCGGAGCTTGCCAAGGTGCTGTGCGAGCGCGCCAAGGTCGAATGCACGCTGGTTGCCTCCGACTGGGACGGCATGTTCCCGGCGCTGAATGCCGGCAAGTTCGACGTCATCATGGATGCGCTGTCGATCACCGACGAGCGCAGGAAGGTCATCGATTTCACCGTTCCCTATGCGGCAACGCCTGCTGCATTCGCCACCGCCAAGGACAGCCCGCTTGCCAATGCGGTCGGCACCGGTGCCACCATTTCCATGACGACAGGCCAGACCGGCGTGAAGGAAATCGCGGCGCTGAAGGAAGCCTTCAAGGGCAAGACCATCGGCATCCAGACCGCCACCGTCTATGCCAAGTTCATCGACGACAATTTCGGCGATGTCGCCACCATCCGCGAATACAAGACCAGCGCCGACCGCGATCTCGACGTGCAGAGCGGCCGTATCGATCTGGTATTTGACGATGCGGTCTACCTCACCAGCGCCTTCGATGCCGCCAAGGGGGCGATGGTCTTTACCGGCCCGCAGATTGCCGGTTCGATCTGGGGCGAGGGCGAGGGGCTCGGCGTGCGCAAGGCCGATACGGACCTGCGCGACCTGTTCAGCACAGCCATCAAGTCGGCACTTGCCGATGGCACGGTGAAGAGCCTGTCTGAAAAGTGGTTCAAGACGGATGTGAGCCCGAAATAAGGCTCTCGCAGACCGGCAGGCCCTGTGGGTCTGCCGGTCCTCATCTCTTCTGCGGGCGGGGAACAGGGTGATGCAGTTGTTGGGCCTGATCGGCTTTGGCGAAAATGGCTGGGGGGCGCTGCTGGTTCTTGCAACGCTCACCACGCTCGCGGTCACGGCGGCGGCGCTTGCCATCGGCGCGGTGCTTGGCGCTCTCGTCGCCTCGGCGCGGCTGTCGGGCATTGCGGTTCTGGGTGCCATCGGTAATGCCTATACGACGGTGTTTCGCGGCGTGCCGGAACTGCTGGTGATCTATCTCATCTATTTCGGCGGCTCCTCCGCGGTCACCGCCTTCGGGCAATGGATGGGCTATGAAAGCTTTCTCGGCCTGCCCTCCTTTGCCGCCGGCGCACTGGCCGTCGGCATCATTTCTGGAGCCTATCAGGCGGAAGTGTTTCGCGGTGCCTATCTGGCCATTGCCAAAGGTGAACTGGAAGCGGCCTCCGCCATCGGCATGGGCCGGAGCCTGCGCTTTCGCCGGATCATCATTCCGCAGGTGCTGCGGCTCTCCATTCCCGGTCTTGGCAATGTCTGGCAGCTGAGCCTCAAGGATTCCGCCCTGATATCGGTCACCGGCCTTGCCGAACTGATGCGCACCAGCCAGGTCGCCGCAGGCTCGACGCGCCAGTATTTCTTGTTCTTCATTGTCGGCGGCTGTCTCTACCTGCTGCTGACCAGCTTTTCCGACCAGGTGTTCAACCGGGCGGAGCGGCGGGCGAACAAGAGCATGCCGTCCGCGGCGATGGGCAAGGCGTAGGAGCGGGATGATGGATCTGGACTTTCTCTCCTCGACGCTGATCACCCTGCTCAAGGCCGTGCCGATGACGCTCGGGCTGTTTTCGCTGTCGGTCGCGACAGGCGGGCTGCTGGCACTGCTGATCGTCTGGATGCGGGTTGGTGGCAATCCGCTGCTGGGTGCCATTGCCCGGGCCTATATCTTCGTCTTTCGCGGCTCGCCGCTGCTGATCCAGATGTTCCTGATCTTCTACGGGCTCGGGCAGTTTGCCGTCATCCGCTACAGCTTCCTCTGGCCGCTCTTGCGCGAGCCCTTCGTCTGCGCGGTGCTGTCGCTGGCGCTCTGCACGGCGGGCTATTCGGCGGAAATCTTTCGCGGCGGCATTCGTGCCGTCTCGCCCCGCGATATCGAGGCGGCACGCTCGGTCGGCATGTCGGGCTTCCTGCTGGTGCGCCGCATCCTGGCGCCGATCGCCTTTCGCCACGCCTTGCCCGCCTATTCGACCGAAATCGTGCTGATGATGAAATCGACGGCGCTTGCCAGCCTCGTCACCGTCTGGGAGGTCACCGGCATTGCCCAGAAGCTGATCCACGAGACCTATCGCACCACGGAAGTGTTTCTCTGCGCCGCCCTCATCTATCTCGCGCTGAATTTCCTCATCCTGCAGGCGCTTGGCCTGCTGGAACACAGGCTCTCCCGGCATCTGCGCGCCGCCCCGGCAGTTTCCCATGGCTGAGCCCGTCCGCCCCCTTTCAGGATCTCAAACCATCATGTCCGAAGCAATCCGCCTTTCCGTCCGCAATATCCGCAAGAGTTTCGGCCAGCTCGAAGTGCTGAAGGGCCTGTCGCTCGATGCCAGGGATGGCGACGTGATCTCGCTGCTCGGGGCCTCCGGCTCGGGCAAATCCACCTTCCTGCGCTGCATCAACCTGCTCGAAATCGCCAATGCCGGCGAGATTCTCGTCGATGGCGAGGTGATCCGCATGGTGCACAGGAATGGCAGGAGCCGCCCGGAAAGCCAGAAGCAGGTGGATCATATCCGCTCCGAGCTTGGCATGGTGTTCCAGTCCTTCAATCTCTGGTCCCACATGACCATCCTCGAGAACCTCATCGAAGGGCCGGTGCATGTGCTGAAACGGCCGCGCGCCGACTGCATCGCGGAGGCCGAACAGTTGCTGGAAAAGGTCGGCATTGCCGACAAGCGCCATGCCTATCCCGCCCATCTCTCCGGCGGCCAGCAGCAGCGCGCGGCAATTGCCCGGGCTTTGGCGATGAAGCCGAAGGTGATGCTGTTTGACGAGCCGACCTCGGCGCTCGATCCGGAACTGGTCGGCGAAGTGCTGCGCGTCATGCGGGCGCTGGCGGAGGAGGGGATGACCATGCTCGTCGTCACCCATGAAATGAGCTTTGCCCGCAATGTCTCCAACCGGGTGGTGTTCATGAAGGAAGGCCTGATCGAAAGCTCCGGCGCGCCGGAGGTGATGTTCGGCGAGGGGGCGACGCCCGCCTTCCGGCAGTTCATCGGCAATTTCGGGAGCTGACATGGCCATTGTCCTTGATCGTGGTCTCGGCTGGCGCGATGTCGCGCGCATCGCCGAAGGCGAAAGCCTGTCGCTGTCGCCCGACGCCTGGGCGCGGGTGGAAAAGGCAGCGCTGATCGTCGAGCGCATCGTCGAAAGCGGTGTCCGGGCCTATGGCATCAATACCGGCGTCGGGGCGCTCAGCGACACCGTGGTCAGCCGCGACCAGCAGGCAGCCCTGTCCCGGCATATCCTGTTCAGCCATGCGACCGGCGTCGGTCCGCTGTTGCCAGCGCCGGAGGTCCGGGCGATCATCGCCGCGCAGATCGCCAATTTCGCCCATGGCCATTCCGGCGTGCGGCCTGAAATCCTGCGGCATTATCTCGGCTTTCTGGACCATGATCTGGTGCCCGAGGTGCCTTCGAAAGGCTCGGTCGGCTATCTCCAGCACAATGCGGCGATTGCCCTGCTGCTGATCGGCGAAGGCCGGGCGCGGGTCCGGGGGGCAAGGCTTTCCGGGCGCGATGCGCTCGCTGCCATCGGCCTTCAGCCGCTGACGCTGCGCGCCAAGGAGGGCCTGAGCCTCGTCAATGGCTCGGCCTGCGCCACCGGATTGTCGGCGCTGGCGCTTGCCCGTGCCGCGCGGCTTCTCGACTGGGCCGATCACATTGCCGCGCTGACGCTGGAAGCGGCTGGCTGCCAGATGGCGGCCTTCCGTGCCGATGTCATCGCGCTTCGCCCGTCGCCGGGCATGGCTAACGTTGCCGCAACGCTGCGGCGGCTTCTCGACGGCAGCGGCCTGATCGCAGCCGCCGAAGGCCGCCGGACGCAGGATGCGCTGAGCCTTCGCGCCGTGCCGCATGTGCATGGCGCGGCCCGCGATGTCTTTGCCGGTTCTTCCCGGGTGGTGGATCAGGAACTTGCCTCGGTCACCGACAATCCCGCCCTTTCCGGCACGCCCGATGCGCCTCTCGTCTCGTCGGAAGCCCATGCGGTTGCCCCGGCGCTGGCGCTTGCCGCCGACAGCCTGTCGGTGGCGCTGGCGCAGGTGGCGATGATCAGCGAAAGGCGGCTCGACCGGCTGATCAATCCTCTGGTCAGCGACCTCCCGGCCTTTCTCGCCAGCGATGCCGGCAGCCATTCCGGCCTGATGATCGCCCAATATACCGCCGCAGGCCTTGTGAACGGCATCAGGCGTCAGGCCATGCCCGCCTCCACCGATGGCGGCATCACGTCAGGGCTTCAGGAAGACTTTCTCGCCAACCCGACCGCTGCGGCGGCCAAGCTGCTGACGATCGTCGATGATGCCGAATATGTGCTTGCCATCGAATTCCTCGCGGCCGCCCAGGCCCATGATTTCCGCGAGCCTGCCGGGAAAAGGGCCGAAGGCACCGACACCCTCCACCGCCGCATCCGCGCCCTCGTTCCCCCCTATGCCGATGACAGTCCGCTTTCCGATTGCGTGGAGGCGGTGCGGGACCTGATCAGGCGCGAGGAGGGGCATGGCGGGCAGGGGGAAATGCGGGTGTCTTGATTCTCCCGGAAACACCTCATATACGAGAGTGACCGGGAGGCGTGATGGCTAATTTAGACGATATTTATGGTCGCCCCACCAAGCCGCTGGCCGCGGTGACCGAATCCGAACAGCGCTACCAGCCCCGGAGCCTGAATAGTCTTGATGCTGCAAGCGCCGCCTCGCTCAAGGCCTATATGGATTCCCATCTTGTCACCCGGCTGTCGAGCGTCGTGCATGAAACTTCCCCCATTCTCTGGGTGATGAATGAGGCAGGGGCGATCATGTTTGCCCACGAAGAAGTGGTGGAAAAGACCTCTGGAAAATTGCGCTATCTGCTGCCCCATTCCTATGTGAAAATGCAGGCAGGAGAGGAGAAACTTGGCCATCCCGCCGTTTTGGGCTATAGGGATGGATATGTGACGGCCAGAATTGCGGGCGAGATCACCTTTGACCCCGGGCACGAAGATGGTCCCTGGGTCATTTCCAATCGCTCGGGCCGGTTTGGAATTCGCCGGGGTATCGGCGAGGCGCAGCTTCGCAATGTTGCGAAATTATTTAGTGCTTACCAGATAAGATTGGGTGTCTATCATATAACGCCAAGAGAGCAGGTGTGATGGAATGATTGACGTAGCAATGCTGAAGCCATCGGAAATCAGGCAGCTCGCCGGGGTAAGACTTTCTGCTGCACAGACCGGCGAAATCCTGTCGAGCCTTGCCGCTGTGCTTACGCAAGCCACACTCGATGGTGGCGCGATCAATGACCATATCGGCTGTATCGCCGATGATTTGCGAATGGCCCGGGCCTGGGAGCAGATTTCTGCCTCCCGGCTGGCCTCTGCGCTTGTCGAGGTTCCGCTCGAAAGCGCCTGGTTGTTCATATCCAACTTGCCGCTGAAATATTCAGCCGATGTGACGCGTGAATGGCGCACCGAGCTGGAACTGAAGTCCGCCGATCAAAATTCCTACGGCGGACCGCTCGCGGCGGGTTAGGAACTGCGATTGCCCAACTCCCGCTGGACGCCATGGCTGCCCTTGAGCCACACGGGATCATTTGTTGTTTTATCGCCTTGATCCTGGAGCTTGGGTTTCTCCCACATCACGGAGCGAAAGAGGTTTACAACGGCGGCGGACACAATGCCTGAGCCTGATTGAGATTTGGCTTTTTGCGGATGCGGCGCAAGTTCCGGTTCCGCCGCTACCCGTGTTTAGACCACCAAGGCGTCGCCCGCCTCGGCATAACGGATCGCGCTTTCAGCGTCGAATTCGATCTCGCTGCAGCTTTAGAGTTTGTCAGGGAAAAGTGGAATCCGGTTTTCCCGAAAAGACAAACGAAAACAAAGGGCCCTAGAGTCTGTCTGGTTCAATATGAACCTGACAGACTCTAGCAACGATATCCGGACAAGCCGCCAACATCCTTCTTCAAGCCGCGATAGGTGACCTCAAGGGTTTCCGCTTCAAAACGCGTCATGGACGCATTGGCGTCGCAGCATATGCAGGTTCTTGCCATGGCTATAGTTCCTTGACCTCATTCACCGGAGGACCTGTCTGTAACCCTTTGGGCCTCCCATGAAGCAAGCCTGTCAATGTTCTACCATCCTCACCCCCCGTTCACCAGCGCCAGCACCAGCCTTGGTATGTTGCCGTCCCTGCCCATCTCCGCCCGGTCATAGCCATTGCTCTTCTTCTGCTCGGCCCTGGACAGCGCGCCGAGGCGGCGGGTGAGTTCTGTCCTGATCCTGCGGCAACCGGGATCGTTGGCGACGGTGAGGCCGATGCTGGCCTGTTCGATGTCCTTGACCATCGCCCTGATCAGGTCGCCATGGCCGCGTTCGTGGCGGGCGATGCCGTCGAGGAAGGTCTGCCAGTTCTCTGCAGTGGGCGAGGGGAGCGGGTTTGCGGGTCTGGGCAGGGTATAGGTGATGGTGAGCCTGGGCACGGCGGAGGCCAGCACGCAGGCACCATCCCGGTTTTCGTATCTGCGGGTCCAGGTCAGCTTGAAACCGGTATGGGCAATCGCCCGGATCGAGCCCGCGACCACGGGGCCTTTGAGGCCGATATCCCGGTAAAGCGCGATGCCGGATTGGCCGTGGATCGGGTAGGTGACGATCCGTTCCCGTGTCACGCCACCGGCTTCGGCCCCGACCGGCAGGGCAAGGAGGAGGGCGGAGAGGGCAAGCTGTGCGAGGCGGGCAGCGGTCACGCCGGGTTCCCTTTGTCAGAGCTGGTGGATGCGGACGCCGGGCACCACCGTCTCGGCGATGTCGCAGAGGTGGCGGTGATGGGTGAGGTAGATGACCTGACCGATCCCCGCCATGGCGGCAAACAGCCGGAACACCTCTTCGGAGCGCAATTCGTCGAAGGTTTCCATGATGTCGTCGGCAATGAAGGGCACCGGCGGGCGGACGGCGGCAAATTCCTCGTAGCCGGCAAGCCGCAGCGCCAGATAGAGCTGGTAGCGGGTGCCGGTCGACATCGCGTCCGAAAGCCGCGACCCGCCCTCCCGGGTCAGGCCGATCAGCACCTCGCCCGTCTTGTCGGGGCGGGCGGCAAGTCCGGAATATTCGCCCCGGGTGATCTGGCGGAAGGCGTCCGAGGCGCGCGCCATCATCGAGCTCCTGTGCCTTTCGCGGTAGAGGTCGAGGGCGCTGCCGGCGGCGAGAATACCGGTCTTGAGCCTGAGATAGCGCAGCGCCACATCCTGGATTTCGAGCAGCACGGTTGCCCGCTCGCTCTCGATCATCGCCACTTCCCGGTCGCCGCCAACCCGGTTCAGCTGATCGCGCGCCAGCGTCAGGGCCCCATAGTGTTCCTGGGCACGCTGCGTCAGCCGGTCGATGGTGTCGGCAAGGGCGGCGAGTTCCGCCTCGGTGCGGTCGGGATCGGCATCGGCGACCATCCGCCCGGCCTCGTCAAGATCGGCTGCCCGCAGCTCGGCCAAAAGCGACTGGCTGGTTTCCGCGATCTTCTCCTCCAGCAGGTCACGTTCCTTGAGGTCGCCGGTGATCGCTTCTGCCCGTTCCAGCGTCTCGACCCCGAAGGCATCGTTAAGCCGGGCTTTTGCCGCGTCATGCTCTGCCCGGTCGAGGGCAAGCGCCCGGCGTTCGTCCTCCAGCCCCTCAAGCTCCTGTTGCAGGCGCTGGCGCTCTTCCGCCGCGCGGCTGGCGGCGTCGAAGGCCTGTTTCAGGCGCTCGTCGGCCTGCCGGGCCTCCCGGTCGTCGAAGGTCAGGCCAAGCCCGGCGTGCAGCGCCCTGATCTCCTCGACAAAAGCGGTCTGGTCGAGCTCCATCTTGGTGATGCGCTGTGCCTGCTGCTCGCATTCGCCAAGCAGGGCGGGCAGGCCGGAGAGCGTGTCCAGGAGGGCGCGGACCTCCACCACCGAGGCCCCGTCACCAAACCAGGTCTTGCCGAGAGCCGCCATCCAGCGCGTCTGCCAGTCGGTTGCTGCCGCTTCGGTGTCGCGCAGATCCCGCTCGCGGTCGCCCGCTTCGGCTTTCAGGTCCGACAGCCGTTTTTCCAGCGTGCTCCGCCCGCTCGCCGCGCCCTCCACCCGGTCAAGGAAATTTTCGGCAAGCGCCAGCAGCACCTGCGCGGGCGGCTGGTCGGCAACGGGAATGCCGGCCTCGCCAAGACAGGCGGCAAGGGCCGCGCAATCCGCATCGCGCTCGCGCGTCAATGCGGCCAGCCGCTCTTCGGCCTCATGAAGATCATGGGCCGCCGACAGGCAGTCGCCGCGGCCCTCCATCCAGCGCTGCAAGCCGGCGATGAGTTCGTCCGGTGCGGTGTCCGCGCCATCGGGCACAAAAGGCATGCGCGACCGGATCAGCCCGGTCAGCGCCTGATGCTCGGCACTTGCCTCGCGGAAAAGCTCGTCCTGCCGGGCAAGCCCGACCTCGTTCAGCGTCATCTCCTGTTCCAGCTGGCGCAGGGCGGCGAGATCGCCGGAGCGCGCAAGCCTGGCTTCCGTCACCGCATCATCGGCCTTCATGGCGGCTTCGAACCGGGCGGCGGAGGCGGCGTCCAGCGTGGCGCGATGCGCCTGCCAGAGCCCGTCCCGCTCCGACCTTGCGCGCCGGGCACTGGCGTCATCGATGTCGCTGCCGCCCTCTTTCAGCAGCAGGATGCGGGCGCGGGCCTGTCCAAGCCCGGTTTCAAGCGTGCGGATCTGGTCGCGATGGGTGGCCAGTCGCCGTGCAAGCTCGGCGGCCTCGCCACGCCAGCGGTCGAACTGGTGCCGGTCGGGCAGGGTGAGGCTTTCCAGCGCGGCACTGTCGCCCTGCCAGGGCAGCAGGCCGGAAAGGCTGCGGGCAACGGCGGCGCGGTGCTTCTGCACCTCGCGCTCTTCGACCGACAGGCGCGCCTGAAGATCACCCCGTTGCAACCGGTCGATGGCCGCCTGCATCCGGCGCAGGAGCGCGGCGGAGACCGTGGCGGCCGGGCATTCGAGGGCTGCGAGCGCCTGGCTGACCTCTTCGAGCTGGCTGTCGATCCGCTGCCGCTCGCGGGCGGCGGTCTTCAGCCCGGCCTCGATGCCGGAGCGCTGTTCGATCAGGTCGCGCAGCGTGCCGGTAACGGGCGCGGGCAGCAGCAGGCTTGCGGCGCTGGCCTGCGCATCCCTGCCGAGCGCGGCCAGCAGCAGGCGCAGCGCACCGTTCTTTTCCGAAAGCTCCTGCTGCCGCCGGGGCAGGTCGGCCTCGGCGGTGCGGTAGCGGGCCCTGATATCCTCAAGCGCCGTGATTCGCGGCCCCAGCGCCAGCAGGGCGTCATCGACGGCAACCGCGTCAAGCGCGTCCTGTCGCTGGCGTTGCCGGTCTTCGATCCCGGCCTGGCGGGTGAGGAGCCGGGTCTCGTCGCGGATCCGCTGCGGCAGCATGGCGACGCTGTCCCGCGCCGGGCGGGGCAGATGGGCAAGGGCCCGCAGGCGTTCCTTCAGGCGGGAAAGGTCGGCGGCCAGCGGCACGGCGCGGGCAAGGCGGGACTGCAGCGCCTGACGTTCCCGCGCGGCGGCAAGTTCGGCACCGACCTGCTCATGGGCGGATTCCGCCTGCTTTTCGGCCGTTACCAGCTGGGCATAGGCCGAAGCCTGGGTGTCGAGCGCCGCCCGCCTTTCGAGCAGGGCTGCATGTTTCTGCTTCAGCTGGGCAAGCTGCGTCGTGCTGCCGCGCTTGCGGTAGAGGCCCTCCGCCTCGCCGGAGAGGGTCGTCAGCACCTTGCCGATATCGGACAGCCCGGCGCTGGCGCCAAACAGCAGCGCGCCGAGATCGCCCTTGCTGGCCTCGATGTCGACGCCGCCCTTTTTCAGCGTGTCCTCATCGAGCGAGAACATGGTGCGATAGGCATCACGGCTGATGCCGCCGAGCGCTGCGGCAAGCAGGGCCTCGTTGACCGGCTGACCGTTTGCATCAAGCAGCGAATTGCTGTTGCGCTTCATCCGGATCAGTTCATGCGCCTTGCCATCGAATTCCAGCAGCCCGCCGATCTGCATGCTGCTGTAGGGGTGCAGGAAATCGTAAGCACTCTTCATCGGAATGCCGAACAGCAGATCCATATAGGCGGCAAAGGCGGTGGATTTGCCTGCCTCGTTCAGCCCGTAGACGATGTGCAGATCCGGGCCTTGCGGCGGCTTGTCACCGAAATCGAGGCAGGCATCGGTAAATTTGCCGAAGCGGGTGAGGTCGAGCCGTTTCAGCCGCATCAGAGATCCTCGCGGGCAGGGGCCGACATCAGGGCGATGATATCCTCGCCGCTTTCGCAAAGCAGCGTCTCGATGAAGGCATCCAGCTCGGCATCGCTTGCGCCGCTGAAGCCGCGTGCCTCGCGCGGCAGGCCGTCGCGCAGTTCGATGATCATCTCGCGGATGTCCTCGCGAAAGCCGTGGCGTGTCAGGATCTCGTCGCGCAGGAGATGTCCGAGTTCGGCAACCGGGTCGCCGCTGCCGGGGGATGCGGTGGCGGGGGCAGTGACGGCAAGTTCCAGCTTTTCGACAAAGCTCCTGCCGATGCCCTCCGCGCGGTGCTCGATATCCTGCTGCAACAGGTCGAGGTCGCGGCGAAGCTGAAAGGAAAGCCCGGTCGCGCCCGTCAGCCTGACGCGGGCGACCATATGCTCCGAGCGGGTGTTTTCGCGGGCCTGTTCGAGTTTTCCGCCGATCAGCCCGATCAGGTCGCGCCAGTCGCTGGCCGATGAGACATCGACTGAAACCCGGCAGAATTCCGCAACGCTGGTCAGCCGTTCCTCGACCGAAATGCGGCGATCAGCATGGACGGTCACCAGCGACAGGCTTTTTGGTCCGGCTTCGTTGATATCCCGGCCCTGCGGCATGCCTGGCATCACCACGGTTTTCGGTCCTGCATGATGGCTGCGCTGGTGGATATGGCCGAGCGCCCAGTAGTCGAAACCGAAGCCGTGCAGATCGCTGGCGGTGCAGGGCGCATAGGGATCGTGACCGGGGGCACCGGCAAGGCTGGTGTGGAGAATGCCGATATTGACCGCATCGGCGACGGGCGCGCGGAATTTCGGCAGCAGGCTTTCCGGCGCCTGCGGCCTGGCAAAGCTGATGCCGTGAAAGGCGAGGGGCAGGCCGCCGCCCATAAGTTCCACCGCTTCAGCCCTGCCGCCAAAAAGCTTGACGGAGGGGGGCAGCACCAGTTCCTGGGTGACTTTCGACAGTGCATCGTGGTTGCCGCGGATGACGAAGGTGCGGATGCCCGCCTGATCCAGCCGCTGCAATTGGGTGGCGAGAAAGCGGGCGGTCTTCATCGACGTCTGCTCGCCATCATAGAGATCGCCGGCAATGACCAGCGCATCCACCTGTTCGTCGAGCGCGATATCGATGATCCGCACGAAGGCCTGCCGGGTGGCATCGCCAATCAGGCTGGCAAGCTCGGGATTGCGCAGCGACAGCGAGCGCAGCGGACTGTCGAGATGGATATCGGCGGTATGGATGAAGCGAAAGGCCATGTCCTACCTATCGCATGTCGCGCAAAAGTGTGAAGCGGTTTTGCGATGGGGCACGGCTTGCCAACAGGCATTTGAGCCATGCCTGGTGGAAACCTGAGCAAGCCGTGGCTGGTCAGGAGCCGATGACGCGGCTCCTGGAATTCCTGTCAGGACTGGCGGGCCTTGCGGCTGGCGTAGCGGCGGTCGCGCTCGGCCTTGCGGGCGGCTTCTTCCTCGATCAGGCGGGCGGCCTGGTCGGCTTCGGCCTGAATGCGGGCGGCCTCGGCAGCTTCAGCATCGGCGGCAGCGGTTTCAAGCCGCAGTGCCTCTTCCTGCTGGCGGCGGGCCTGTTCGGCGCGCTTTGCTTCCGCCTGGGCGGCGCGGCGTGCCTCGCGGGCTTCGGCCATCGCCAGACGCTCGGCCTGGCGAATCGCCTGGCTGGGTTCGGCAGCCTTCTGGGCGGTCCTGAAATTTTCAAGCTGGGCTTTTTTGGCTTCTATCGATGCCTGGCGGCGGTCTGACAAGCCATTGTCGCGGGTGTTCTTCAAGTTCGATCAATCCATTGGAGAGGGGCATCGGGACAGTGGCCGGTGGGCCTTTCAGTCCGTGCGTGCCGGTCGTTTGAGGCGCAGGCTTCAGCTCTTGCGTTTGGCGCTGCGTTTGGGAGTGGCGGTCGCGGGGGTCGCGCTGGCTTCTTTTGCCATGCGCAATTCGCGTAACCGTGCGGTCTTCTCGTCGCGGGCCTGGACGAGGGCATCCTGTTCGGAAAGAATGCGGTCGCGGGCCATGAATTGCGACTGGGTCTTGCCAAAGGCGGTTTCCGCCTGCTCCCGCGCTTTTCCAAAATTCTGGGCCATTGTGATTTATCCTGTCATGCAGATTGTGCAGACCCCGCCGACATCAAGGGGTCGGCCATGAGACGAGGAATATGCTGTCTTCGGAGCAACGGCGCGTCTCTTTCACGCCATTCAGTCTGTCGCGCCGTCTTTGCGGCGGAAATAAAAAAGGCCAGACAATCTGCCTGACCTTCCCGGGGCGCTCATATCCTGTGACAGTGCCAGTACATCCGTGGTCACCGTCCGAATACGACGTCCTATTTAAGCAGCCTGGAGCTGACAAGCGGACATCTTGCCCGACTTGTTGTCGCGTTCCATTTCGTAGCCGATCTTCTGACCTTCTACGATTTCGCGCATGCCAGCGCGCTCAACTGCGGAGATGTGAACGAACACATCCGGGCCGCCGTTGTCAGGCTGAATGAAGCCGAAGCCTTTTGTGGAATTGAACCATTTAACTGTGCCAGTGGCCATAACGAACCCTTTCATAGCAACATTGGAATAAACGACATGCCAAAACGACACGGCGCGGTTAGCTCGAATTTGAAGGGGGAAGTTCGTCCAGGGCACTTTCAAAAAGTGCGATAACAAAAGTCAAACAAGCAAATATCGACAAACCCTATGTAGGACGCCCCGGGGGCTTTGTCAACTTTTAGTTTTTCGGATGCGGGAGAATGTGACGAACAGGTGCAGGAGCGGGCTTCAGGTTGAACGCCGATGCGGCTGGAGGTCCGGTTTGCGCACGGAAATCCGAGGCATCAGACGCGATCATCCGCCGGTGGCCACGCAGGCTGCCGATCAGGAGTTTGCGCGCCTTCCGTCCCCCTCCAGAAACCGCATCTGCCGGTTCGACCTGCAAAGGCCTGATCCGGTGCAGGATGTGCGCTAGCTACACCGCACCCGTTTATGTGTAATTCATGGTTCTGATGAAATGGCGCACCCGACAGGATTCGAACCTGTGACCTTTGGAATCGGAATCCAACACTCTATCCAGCTGAGCTACGGGTGCTCTCCGGGGCAGGCTGTTGCGTTGCGCCGGTGAAGGCGTACTTAGCTCAGCTGTCTCCCGTCTTCAATGATTAATTTCGCTTTCGGGCGTCGAATTCCGGATCTGCCTGAAAGCGGCCATGGCGGGTTGCCGGGCATTGCGGAAATCTGGCAGGCAGCACAGGTGATTCGCGGGTGATTTGTGGCGCAGCGCTGCGGGCGTTGCCGGATGTGATATTTTGACATATATAATTTATAACGTTCGCATCTGATTTATGCGTAAGATATAACATTAAAGTATAGGTCTCAATGGTTATGCTTTATAATTTATAAATAATAAGAACTTTGGAGTTAAAATTAGCATATCCGTTATCTTTTTGAGTATATATATATTACCTTGGTGACAGCGACCGATGCGCTGAATAAAACATTGTCTCGAAGCTTTTGTTAACGAGTAACCATCGGGTCAAATTTTAAAAAACGTTTTTTTGCTATAAATGAGGATAGAGTGATGAATATATCCATTGATATGAGCAGTTCCACAGTAGAAGACGGCATCGGCTATTGGTTGCGCCGAGCCCAGCAGACGGTTTTGCATGATTTCAGCGAAACCTTTGCATCCTACGATCTCCGGCCGGCTGAATTTTCTCTGCTGATGCTTCTTGGAAGCCAGCCAGGGATCAAGCAATCGGATGCTGCGGAGATCCTCGGTATCCAGCGGGCAAACTTTGTTGCCCTGGTGGATGCCCTGCAGCAGAGGGGGCTGGCCGAACGGCGCAAACCTGACAGCGACCGGCGGGTGCAGGCCCTGTTCCTGACGCGTCAGGGCACCGATTTCGTTGTGGAAACCAGCAGCAAATGGCGCCAGCACGAAGCCCGCATCATTGCCCGGCTCGGCGGCATCGTGGAGCGGGATCAACTGGTGGAGTTGCTAACCCGTCTTTCCTACTGAAGCGGGGCGGAACATCGGCAAGCAAAGCCCTGCCTGCCGATGTCTCCTGATCCCTGTTCAGGAGACCACAATTTCGTGGTTCGGGCTCCTACTTGAGCACATCATGTGTATAAAGCTTGTCCGGGAAAACACGCAAACGAAGTCGTGCGTTTGGAGCCCGGTTTTCCCGCGCGAACCTGTTCGCGCGCTCAAGCTTGTTTGCGCGCTCAAACCCGTTTTCCCGCTCAAACAAGTTTGAGCGGGAAAACGGGATTCCAAACGCAATATGTCGTTTGCGTGTTTTCCCTGACAAACTCCAGGAAACTGGCAGACGCCATTGCGAAAGGCCCTCTCTCGAGTGGGCTTCTTATTTTGCCGGATGATTGGGGCGGTCTTCTGAAAATGGCACAGCCCCTGGAGTCTGTCAGGTTCATATAGAACCTGACAGACTCCAAGCAAATTTGTTTTCGTTTGTCTTTTCGCTCAAACGAGTTTGAGCGCTCAAACGAGTTTGAGCGGGAAAACCGGATTCCACTTTTCCCTGACAAACTCTAGTCGCGGCATGCAGCAACAATGGAACACCGCGCCCGCGCGAGGCTGTCCGGATCAAGTTGAACCTGACAGCTTCGCGCGGGCGCGGTGCGGATACTCCGGCCGGATCAGGACTTGCTGGCACCCGGACCGGGGATCGCTCCTGGCGGGCATTTGCCGAGGATGATCATCCCCAGCACTTCGTCCTTGGTGACATCTTCCGTGCGGGCATGGCCGACCACCTGGCCGTTTTTCATCACCGTCACGCGGTCCGCGAGATCGAAGACATCGTGGATGTCGTGGCTGATCAGGAAGATGCCGATGCCATCCTTCTTCAACTCCTTGATCAGTTCGCCCACCTGAGCTGTCTCCTGCGGCCCCAGCGCTGCCGTCGGCTCGTCCATGATCAGGATGCGGGCGTTGAACAGGATGGCGCGGGCGATGGCCACCGACTGGCGCTGACCGCCTGACAGTGCCTTCACCGGCTCCTTGAAGCGGCGGAAGTTCGGGTTGAGGCGGCCCATCACCTTGCGGGCTTCAGCTTCCATGGCGGCATCGTCGAGCGTTCCCCAGGGGGTGAGCAACTCGCGGCCGAGGAAGAGATTGGCGGCGGCATCGACATTGTCGGCCAGCGCCAGGGTCTGGTAGATGGTCTCGATGCCATAGGACTTGGCGTCGCGCGGATTGTTGATCGTGGCTTCCTCGCCATTGATCATGATCGAGCCGCCATCCCGCGGATAGGCACCGGAGAGGATCTTGATCAGCGTCGATTTGCCCGCGCCGTTATGGCCGAGCAGGCCCACCACTTCGCCGGGGAAAAGCTCCACGGAGGCGTGATCCACGGCCTTGATGCCGCCGAAGGCGATCGAGATGTCTTTGAGTTCCACCAGAGGTGTCGCGGCCTCGGTGCGGATGTGTTCAGCTGTAGCGCTCATGGCTGGCCTCCTTACTTCACACGCCGGCGGTAGATCGTGTCGAGCCAGACAGCCACGACAAGCACACCCCCAACGACCATTTGCTGCACGGCGGAATCGAAGCCGACAAGCACCATCCCGGATTGCAGCGATTGCATGACCACGGCCCCCAGCATCGCACCGTAGATGGTGCCCATGCCGCCCGCGAGCGAGGTTCCGCCAATAACGGTGGCGGCAATCACGTAGAGTTCGTCGAACTGGCCGAGTGCATTGGTGGCCGAGTTCAGGCGCGCCGAGGAGATGGTCGCCGAGATCCCGACGAGGAAGCCCATCAGCGCGAAGATCATCATCGTCATGCGCTTGGTGTTGATGCCGGCGAGTTCGGCCGCTTCGGGATTGCCGCCGATGGCAAAGACATAGCGGCCGAAGCGGGTGCGGGTGGCCATGAAGGTCATGGCGATGCAGACGAAGGCGGCAATCAGCACCGGAATGGCAAAGCCGTGCGAGATTTCCAGCCCGCCTTCCGGAATGGTGATGTTATGGGCGGCGGCATATTGCTTCACGATGCCGACCGGCCAGTAATATTTGTTGGCGATATAGGCTGCACCGATGATCATTCCGCCACTGAGGATCGCGAGGAACTGCTCGGCCCAGAGCGGACGCAGCGGAAAGCCGAAGCGCGCCCGCTGGCGGCGTCCCGAGGCGAGCATCAGAACCACGGCCACGCAGCCAAGCGCTGCCACCAGCCAGGTTCCCCAATAGCCGATCGAGCCGTAGGGGCCGCCGCCGATCAGGGCGAAATGCGCGTCGACGGGCGAAATCGTTTCGCCGCGTGCCACCCACCAGGCCGCACCGCGCCAGACCAGCAATCCGCCCAGCGTGACGATGAAGGAGGGGATCTCCATATAGGCAATCAGGAAGCCCTGAAACGACCCGATCAGGGTTCCGACCATCAGGCCGAACAGAACCGTCAGGATCCAGATCATCGGATTGCCGAGGCCGAGATAGTTGGGCAGGATCCACACCTGGAACACGCCCATCAGCATGGCGGTGATGCCGAGCACGGAACCGACGGACAGGTCGATGTGGCGGGTGACGATGATCAGCACCATGCCCGTCGCCATCACGGCGATGGACGAGGTCTGCACCGACAGGTTCCACATGTTGCGGTAGGTGAGGAAGGCGCCGAAGCCGTTATAGACTTCGCCATAGGCCTGGAAGCCGACCCAGATCAGGATCAGCGCCCCGAACATGCCGAGCATGCGGGTATCAATTTCGGTTGCGCGCAGAAAGGCCCTGATCGGGTTTTCCTCGACCATGCCCGGTCCGGCACTGCTTTGAGTTATTTGGTTCATGGGTACTTCTCCCTTGTGCCCCTGTCCTTGAGAAAGCCTGCGGTCTGACCGTTTCGGGCATTTGCCCGCGCTTCCTGCCTCACATCGGGGAATATGCATCACCTCAAAGAGGGTGTGAGCGCCTCATCACGTTTGCCCGCGGGGCTCAACCGGATCCGCGCGCGGCGAGGCGCAATGTCGCTTTTAAAAAACCGCGCCGCTTGTTGAGAAGCGGCGCGGTGTCTGGTCAGCAAAGATCGGTCAGAAAACCGGATTACTTGCAGTCGGCAACCGCAGCTGCGTCAACACCGGCGCAAAGCGTCGCCTTGTCGATCCAGTTGGCGTCCAGAACGTCCTTGAGGTTGCTCTTGGTGATCGCGTCAGGGGTGAGCAGAACGGCGTTCATTTCAACGCCCTTTGCCCCATCCTTGAACTTGCCGACATTCGGGACATCGGTCATCTTCTTGCCGTCAGCCAGCATCAGGGCAGCTTCGGCTGCGACCTTGCCGAGCGCGCGGCTGTCCTTCCAGATCGACACCAGCTGGGTGCCGAGGGCGACGCGGTTCAGAGCGGCCTTGTCG
Source organism: uncultured Gellertiella sp. (assembly GCF_963457605.1). GTDB lineage: Bacteria > Pseudomonadota > Alphaproteobacteria > Rhizobiales > Rhizobiaceae > Gellertiella. The sequence continues at coordinate 1,038,555 of NZ_OY735139.1, read as the reverse complement.
CCGTCCTGGCCGGTGACCGGTACGGAACCGGCAAGACCCTGGGCGGCAAGCGCTGCCACGACACCGCCGGCCATGCCGTCGTTTTCGGACAGGACCGCGTCAACAGCGTTGTTGTTGGCGGTCAGGATCTGCTCCATGTTCTTCTGGGCATTTTCCGGCTTCCAGCCATCCGACGAGGCTTCGCCGACGATCTTGATATCGCCGGAATCGAGCTTCGGCTGCAGCACTTCCTTGAAGCCGCGGTTGAGGAACGAGGCGTTCGGGTCGCCCTTGTCGCCGTTGACGATGGCGAAGTTGCCCTTGTCCTTCACCTTCAGCATTTCCTGCGCCATCAGGCGGCCAACGCCGACGTTGTCGAAGGTCATGTAGAGGACGTTCGGATCTTCGATCTGCACGTCATAGGCAATGATCGGAATACCTTCCGAGGAGGCCTTCTGCACGGCCGGCAGAATGGCTTCGGAATCGTAAGGCACGATCAGCAGAACGTTGGCACCCTGCGAAATCAGCGATTCCACGTCGGTCAGCTGCTTGGCAGCCGAGCCCTGGGCGTCAGCCGAGATGTACTTGTCGCCATTGGCTTCGACGATTTTCTTGATGACGGCTTCGTCAGTCTTCCAGCGCTCTTCCTGGAAGATCTTCCACGAGACACCGATCACCTTGTCCTTGGCCATGGCATGGCCAGCAACAGACATCGCAAAAACGGCGCTTGTCAGCGCCAGAGTCAATTTCTTCATAGGGTCCTCCCAGGTGGTTGCCGATGCTGTGCGGCCTCCCCACAGCCCCGGCTTTCTTGGATTGCTGTCTTGGAAAATCTTTTTCTCGACAGTCGAGAAAATAAATGTCAGAGTTTTTGCACCCTGTCAACACGCCGTTCAGCGGCTCGATGTTGACAGCGGGCCGACGCTATAGGAGGTGGCGTCTGCCGGTGGAAAATCCACAGGAAAATGAGGGAGAGGGCTCCAGCAATGCTGGCGAAGTCGAGTACGGAAATCGTGCGCCAGCAAAACAGCGGGCTCGTGCTCGCGGCTTTGAGGCGTCACGGACCCCTCGCCCATACCGAACTTTCCGACCGTACCCATCTGTCTTCCGCCACCGTGTCCGCCATTACCGCCGAGCTTGAGCGCCAACAGGTGATCGAGCGCCAGGAACAGGCCTCGCCCGCCGGGCGGGGGCGGCCCCGGGTCTCCTTCGTCCAGCGGCGGGGCTGCGGCTACATGGTGGCGCTGAGGATTTCCTCCGACATGCTGCAATATTCGCTGGTCGATTACGGCGGCACGCTGATTGACCGGATCGAGGAAAACCGGCAGGGGGATGCCGGCCAGGCTTTGCTGTTCACCGGCATCGTGCGTGCCGCCATCGAGCGGCTTGCGGCCCGGTCCGGGCTCGGGCTGGAGCGGATCCTGGTCGTCTCGATCTCGAGCAAGGGGCTGGTCGATCCCGTGGTGCCTGTGCTGCTGTGGTCGCCGGTCTTCGGGGCCGACAGCATTGATTTCGACCGGATTCGCGGCGGCGACCTGCAGCCCGATGTCATCCTCAGCAACGAGACGCGTCTGGTGGCGGCGGCACTGGCCCGGATTGTCGAAAACCAGGGGGGGGACGAGGGGCCAGACCCGCCGCGCGCGCTCTGCGCCCTGTCGCTTGGCCACGGCATCGGCCTTGGCATTGCCCGGCGCGAAGCCTCGGGTGAATATCAGGTCTCGGCCCCGGATTTCGGCCATATGCTGCATGTGGCCAATGGCGGCCTTTGCCGCTGCGGATCGGTCGGCTGCATCGAGGCGACGGCGGGTTTCTACGGCATCCTGCGCATCGCTTTCGACGTGCCCGCCGATACCATCCCCGCCCGCTTCATCCCGCTCATCGAAATGGAAAAGCTCGCCGCCAATGCCCGGCGGGGTGACCGCAAGGCGCAGCTTGCCTTCCGCCAGGCCGGGATTGCGCTCGGGCAGGGCCTCGGGCGGATGCAGAGCCTGAACGAGAAGATGCCGGTCTATATCACCGGGCCCGGCGTGCGCTTCTACGATCTGATGGAAAAGGGCCTGACCGACGGCCTGAGCCAGTCCCGCACCATCCGCCGCGAGGGCCAGCCTGACCTGCATGTCATTCTGGACGAGACGGCGCTGGTCTTTGCCGGGCATATGGATCTCGCCCTGTCGCATATGGACCGCAACGCGGTGGGGAGCGGTTTGGCGGGGTGAGGGGCGCTTTATATGCGCCCCCTGCGATCAGCCGATCCGGATCTGCCGCTTTTCCTTCACCGCCTGCAGGGCGGCATCGGCAAGGAGGAGGGCGGCGAGGCCGTCGGTGCCGTCGGGGGTGATCGGTGCCCCCTTTTCGATGGCGGCGATGAAGCTCGCGATTTCGGCGGCATAGGCTTCGGTGTAGCGGGTCATGAAGAAATCATGCAGCGGCGGGCGGGTATAGCCATCGGCAGTCGCGACTTCGATGGAGACGGCGCGCTGGTTTTCGGCGGCCACCATGCCCTTCGAACCATGCACCTCGATCCGCTGGTCATAGCCATAGGTGGCGCGGCGGGAGTTGGAAATCATGCATTGCCTGCCCGATGCGGTCTCCAGAATCAGCGAGGCGCTGTCGAAATCGCCAGCGTCGCCAATCGCCTTGTCGACCAGCACGGCGGCATGGGCGGTCACCGCCACCGGCTCTTCGCCAAGCAGGAAGCGGGCCATGTCGAAGTCATGGATGGTCATGTCGCGGAAGATGCCGCCGGACCGCCTGATATAGTCGACCGGCGGAGCGCCGGGATCGCGGGAGGTGATGGTCACCATCTCGACGGTGCCGATCTTGCCGGCGTCGATTGCCGCCTTGAGGGCGGCAAAATGCGGGTCGAAGCGGCGATTGAAGCCGACCATCAGCTTGGCTTTGGTGCTTTTCACCACCTCAAGGCAGGCGCGCACCCGCGCCGCGTCGAGATCCACCGGCTTTTCGCAGAAGATCGCCTTGCCGGCGCGGGCGAAACGCTCGATCAGGTCGGCATGGGTATCGGTCGGGGTGCAGATCACCACCGCATCGATGTCACCCGCCGCCTCGATCTCCTCTATGCTGCGCACCGCGCAGCCATAGGCAGCGGCTATCGCTTCGGCAGCCGCGGGAAAGGCGTCGGCAACCGCCACCAGCCGCGCGTCGCCATTGGCGCTGACCGCTTTGGCATGGACCTTGCCGATCCGTCCGGCACCCAGAAGACCAAATCTTACCGTCATGTCTCTCACTCTCTTGTGTTGCGGCCGGGCAGCCGTGATTTCCTGCACCGACCGGCCATCGTTCCCGTGGATGCTGTCTGTCGCAAGGCGCGGGGATCTGCCAGGCCCTGGGGAGGCGAGGCTTGCCAGACGCGCCGGGAAACCGCACTGTGGACCCGTCGCCTCGTGCTCCGGCACGAAATGGAACAAACAAACGATTTGCGTAGATTTCGGAATAAATATTCCATATTTCAGGCCGGGCCGTCAAGCGAGGAAAGCATGCAACTGATCGATCCCACCCACAAGTTCTACCGGCCGCTCTGGGTCCGGGTGCTGATCGTGGCGGTTTGCGCGGCCTGGTTCGGGGTGGAACTGCTGAACGGCAAGTCCTTCTGGCTGGTCATCGTCGGGGCGCTCACCCTTTACAGCGCCTATGTGCTGCTTTTCCGCTTTCCGGCAAGCGACGCAGCGGAAAAGCCGGACACGCCCGACCAGCCCTGAGACCGGTCGGGCTCCCCGGTCATGCAGACAGCGACCGGAAGAAACCGTCCGCATCATCCACGTCCCTGAGCCGCCGGTTTTCGATCAGCCAGAACCGGCTGGCGACGTTGCGCACGAAGGCCCGGTCATGGGATATGATCAGCGCAGCCGCATGTTCCCGCAGCAACTCTTCGCAAAGCGCATCCTGCCCGTCGATGTCGAGATGGTTGGTGGGTTCGTCGAGCAGGAAGAAATTCGGCTCCATCAGCCGGAGCATCAGCAGCGCCAGCCGCGCCTTCTGGCCGCCGGAGAGACTGGCGAGCGGGCGGGCCTGCTGTTCGATGGCAATGCCTGCTCCCGACAGCAGCGACCGGGCCCTGATTTCGCTGAGCGTGAAACGCGCCGTCAAGGTGACAAGCGGCGTGTCGCGATCCTTCAGCAGCGCCAGCGCCTGATCGACATAGCCGGGCTTCAGCGAGGCGGTCGGGCGCAGCGCGGGGTCGCTGCCGGGGCTGGCGATGGCGGTGCGCAACCGTTCGACGAACCGGCTCTTGCCCGCACCATTGACGCCCAGCAGCACGATCCGGTCGCCCTGCTCGACAAACAGCGGACCGGATTTGAACAGCAATCGCCCGTCAGGCGTGGTGACCTCAAGCGGTTCGAGCCGGATCAGCACGCGCGCATGGCTTTCGCCGCCGGCAAGGGCAATCGTTCCGGCGGAGCGCTCCTTGTGGGCGGCCTCGGCCTCGCCCTCCAGCCGTTCGGCGCGGGCCTTCAGCTGCCTTGTCTTGACCACCAGCAGGTCGCTGCCGGAATTGATGCCGATATTGTTGAGCTTGGCGGCCTGACGGCGCAATTGGTCTGCGGTCTTCATGTCGTTTGCATATTTGCGTGCCCGGGCCGCGTCCGCCTCTTCCAGCGCCGCGCGCGCTGCGCCATAGGGCAGGGAGAAGCCGACGGAGAGAGGATGGCGCAGGAACAGGGTGCGGTTGGTGGCGCAATCGAGGAAAGCGCGGTCGTGGCTGGTCATCACCACGGCACTCGCCTTCGGCAGGTTGGTAAGAAAGCGCTCCAGCACCAGGATCTTGCCGAGATCGAGATGGTTGGTCGGCTCGTCGAGCAACAGCACGTCGGGTTCGCTGACGGCCAGCCGTGCCAGCAGGGCGAGCCGCTGCCAGCCGCCGCTCAGCTTTCCGAGCGGCCTGTCGCGGATCTCCTCCGGCACCTCGAGCGCGTCCATGGCGATGTCGGTCTTCCAGCCCTCGTAAAGCCGTTCCTCCTCGGGGAGCGCATCGAGCAGGGCGTCACGGAAGGCGAGGGCAAGCAGGCGTTCGGGCACATCCTGTTCCATGAAACCGGTTTTCAGCGACCGGGCCCGCTGCACGGAACCGGTCGTCGGTTCCAACTGTCCGGCCAGTACCCGCAGCAGCGTGGTCTTACCCCGGCCATTGGCGGCGGCGATACCGAGCCGGTCACCGGCCCTGACGGTCAGGTTGAGTTGGGAAAACAGCGGCTCGACCAGCGTTACGCCAAGGTCGTTCATGCCAAGCAAAGTCATGGTCAATATCCGTTTCGATACGGCACCTCGCAGCCTGTGCTGTGGCGAGCGTGCGGCATGGATGACTGGCAGGAAGGCACACGGGATAGCGTGGCCCCTTGCCGGGAAGACTGACCGGATATGTCTGGGAAAGGTCTGGTCAGCCCTGCAAACGCATCTGCAGGGCAAAGCGGGGGCCAAAGCGATGATCGGACCAGAACGGAATTGTCATTGTGCGGCTCCCTTTCCGGCACAAGACCTAGCATCCGTCCTGGCCGGAAACAAGAGTTTCTGGAGTCTGTCAGGTTCGCAATGGACCGGACAGCGTCTAGAGTCTGTCAGGTTCATATTGAACCAGCCAGACTCTGGCTCCCCTTGTTGAGAAGCATATCCTGCTTGCGTTGTCTGTTGGGGCGCAGCCAGTTTGTCTTTTCGCTCAAACAAGTTTGAGCGCTCAAACAAGTTTGAGCGGGAAAACCGGATTCCACTTTTCCCTGACAAACTCTAGCGCCCGCTCCGCAGCCCGAACCGTTCCATCGCGGCAATCCGGGCAAGTGCCCGGTCGATCAGGAGATTGGCGATCATCATCCGTTCGGTGGCAGCGATCCGGTGGGCGGGGTGGACGATATCGGGATGGTTGTCGCGGGCAAAGGCACGGCGGCGCTCGTTGAGGTCGGCTGCGGTGTCTTTCGGCCCAAGGCCGAGATCGGCGGCGATTTCGTTCGGGCGGATACGGGCGAGGAAGGCGGGAAGCGGCGGCGGGACCGTCTCGGCCGGGGCTTCGGGAACCGGCGGGGCGGCCTGCGCCATCCCTGTCTCTTCCGGCTGCAGCGCCAGATAGGCATCATCCACCCGCGCCATGCTGACCGAGACACCTTCCATCGCCGGGGCGACGAAGCCGGTGGACAGGCCCCGGATCCGGTGCGTCAATTCCTCTTCATCGGGCGGCGGCTCCTCGTCCTCGATCCTTTTCAGCACCGAGGCAAACAGCGATGTGCCAAACAGCATGGCGCAGACCTTGTTGTCGCGGGGGAAATCGCGCGGGGCTGCCATGATCAGCGCCGAAGCTTGCGCGAGGCTTGCGCAAGGGGAGGGCTCAGCTCTGGCTCTGCGCCTGACCCTGGGGGAGGTTCTGGTCCCTCACGGTCAGTGCCACGCTCAGCCTTTCGCTGGCGGCGCTCAACCTGAGGCCGGAGACCGGGGCAGCGCCCTGGTAATCGAGCCCGGTGGCGATCCTGACATAGCGCCCGTCGGGGCAGATCCGGTTGGCCGCGTCAAAGCCGACCCAGCCGAGCCCCGGCAGATGCACTTCCGCCCAGGCATGGCTTGCCGTCTGGCTCTCGATCCCGTCCATGTAGAGATAGCCCGAGACATAGCGGGCCGGGATATCGAGCAGCCGGGCGGTGGCGATCATCGCATGGGCATGGTCCTGGCAGACGCCTGCACCGCTCGCCAGCGCCTCTTCCGCCGTGGTTTCCGAATGGGTCTCGCCGGTCCGGTAGGCAATCGCGTCGTTCAGCCGTCCCATCAGCCCGTGCATGCAGGCCAGCGGATCGGCGATCCCGGCAAGCTCTGACGCGAGCGCCCGGATATGGTCGCCGGGGGTGGTCAGCGGCGTGTCGCGCAGGAACAGCCAGAGCGGGCAGAAGCCGCCATGGGCACCGACCACGCCCGCCCGGTCCTCGGTCTCGATCTCGCCTTCGGCAATGATGAAGGTTTCCTTCGGCTGCTCGACGGTCGACCAGAGTTCGGTGCGGTTGCCGAAATGATCGATGAAGCTTGCCTGCTGGCTGGCGTGGTCCATCCTGAGCGACCAGCTGATCACCTTCTGGCCGGGACCGGAGAGCGGCGTCAGCCGCAGCCGTTGCAGGGCATAATGCACCGGCTGGTCATAATGATACCCGGTGGTGTGGCTGATCTTCAGATGCATGGGAGCCTCCAATGCCCGGTGCCGGCGGTTTTCTCGCCGTTGGACAGGGCATTCATGGGAACGGGGCGCAGGAACGGGCTCATGTGTAGAAACGGTAGCCCTCGCTGATCTCCTGGCCAAGCTGGTTGTTGCTGCGGATGAAGCCCTTGAGGAATTCGTGCAGGCCCTGATCCATGATATCGCGGATATTGCAGCTCCGCAGCGAATTGTAGATGGCATCCGCCGTGTCATGTGCCCGGTGCCGGGTGCCATAATCGGTGGCGAGATGGCCGAGATCGCCGACGATCTTCTCGTAGCAATGGGCCAGCGACCGGGGCATCTGGGCGTTGAGGATCAGGAAATCGGCGATATTGGCGGCACGGTAGCCGCCATCATAGACCCAGCCATAGGAGCGGTGCGCCGAGACCGAGCGCAGGATCGATTCCCACTGGACATTGTCGAGCGAGGTGCCGACCGAGGAAACCGAGGGCAGGAGCACGTAATATTTGACGTCGAGGATGCGGCTCGTATTGTCGGCCCGCTCGGTATAGGTGCCGATGCTGGCGAAATGATAGATCTCGTTGCGCAGCATCGAGCCATGGAAGGCGCCGCGGATCAGGCCGGTGCGCTGCTTGATGGCGTGGATGATCTCCGGCAGTTCCTTGGCCTTCAGCGGCTTCGACAGGATCGCCTTCAGCTCGATCCAGCATTCGTTGGTCGCCTCCCAGGTGTCGCGGGTCAGCGCCGTGCGCACCATGCGGGCATTGTTGCGGCCGTTTTCGATGCAGGAGAGCACGCTTGACGGGTTCGACGTGTCGCGCAGCAGGAAATCCACCGCATCTGCCGTGGTCAGCACCGGATGGCGGGCCGCATAGGCCTCGCGCACGCCGGCACTCTGCAGCACGCCGTCCCAGTCGTCATCGGTGGCCCCGCTGCGGGTCATGGCGACGCGCAGGCCCGCATCCACCAGCCGGGCAATATTCTCCGCCCGTTCGATGGAGCGAAACATCCAGTAGAGCCCGTCGGCCGTTCGTCCGAGCATGTCAGTCCTCCAGCACCCAGGTGTCCTTCGTGCCGCCGCCCTGGCTGGAATTGACCACCAGCGAGCCCTCCTTCAGCGCCACGCGGGTGAGGCCGCCCGGAATGATCTTGACGCGGTCGCCCACCAGCACATAGGGCCGCAGATCCACATGCCGGGGCGCAATGCCGCTGTCGACCAGCACCGGCACGGTGGAGAGCGACAGGGTCGGCTGGGCGATGTAATTGTCGGGCCGGGCTTTAAGCTTGGCGGCGAACAGGTCGAGCTCGCCTTTCGAGGCAGCGGGGCCGACCAGCATGCCATAGCCGCCGGAGCCATGCACTTCCTTCACCACCAGTTCGGCCAGGTGATCCAGCACATAGGCGAGGCTGTCGGCTTCCGAGCAGCGCCAGGTCGGCACGTTTTCGAGCAGCGCCTTGCGGCCCGTGTAGAATTCGACGATCTCCGGCATGTAGGAATAGATCGCCTTGTCGTCGGAAATGCCGGTGCCCGGCGCATTGGCAATGGTGATGTTGCCGGACCGGTAGACATCCATGATCCCCGGCACGCCGAGCGCGCTGTCCGGCCTGAAGGTCATCGGATCGAGATAGTCGTCATCCACCCGGCGGTAGAGCACATCAATGGCCTGATAGCCGCGCGTCGTGCGCATCTTCACCTTGCCGTCGATGACCCTCAGATCCGATCCCTCGACCAGCTCGACGCCCATCATGTCGGCGAGGAAGGAGTGTTCGTAATAGGCGGAATTGTAGATGCCGGGGGTCAGGATGGCGACGCGCGGCGTGCCGCTGCAGCCCGGAGGGGCCAGCGATTGCAGGCTCTGGCGCAGCAGATAGGGATAGTCCTCGACCCGCTGCACCTTGTTCTGGTGGAACAGTTCCGGGAACATCTGCAGCATGGTTTCGCGGTTTTCCAGCATGTAGCTGACGCCGGAGGGGGTGCGGGCATTGTCTTCCAGCACGTAGAATTCGTTTTCCGCGGTGCGCACGATGTCGGTACCGACAATATGGGTGTAGACACCGCCCGGTGGCCGCATGCCGATCATTTCCGGCAGGAAGGCGACATTGTTGGAGATCAGCTGGCGCGGAATGCGTCCCGCCCGGATGATTTCCTGCTTGTGGTAGATGTCATAGAGGAAGGCATTGAGCGCCAGCACCCGCTGCTCGATGCCCTGGGCCAGCCGCCGCCACTCCTTGCCGGAGATGATGCGCGGCACGATGTCGAAGGGGATCAGCTTTTCCGAACTGTCGGCATGGCCATAGACATTGAAGGTGATGCCGGTCTTGCGAAAGATGTTCTCCGCCTCCCGGGACTTGGCGGCAAGCAGCGCCGGGTCCTGCTGGGAATACCACTCATGGTAGTTGACGTAAGGTTGTCGCGGACTGCCGTCCGCATCCATCATCTCATTGAATGCCAACGCAAGATTTCCCCTTTTTTTGCCATCAAAGGACATTGTCGGGGCCAATGCAAGCGGCTTCTTAAAAATCTTGTGCTGGTGCTGGCAGGAGAAAGATCGCGGCCACCGGGGGTTGGTCTGAAAGCCCGGCCTGGTGCTCGCAGCTTCACGCTCAGGAGAGGCCGGATCTGAAGCTTTGACCTGAGCGGAGGGGGCGGCTATGGAATGGGGTGGCTGCTTTGCCGCCTCCGCCCGGTTCCCGCAGGCGGGGTCATCGAGATCATGTCTGGCGCATGTGTCCAATCCGGAGAATTCCATGTTTGACCGGCTCGCCCCGGCGCTGTTCGTGCTGATCTGGACCTCGGGCTGGATCGTGGCGAAATATGCGTCTTTCCATGCCGATCCGCTGTTTTTCCTGCTGATTCGCTTCAGCCTGTCGGCCCTGGCCTTTGCGCTGTTCTGCCTGGCGAGCCGGGTCAACTGGCCGAAGCGCCCGGCGCTGATCGGCCATGCGGTGCTCTCCGGCGTCTTTTTGCACGGGCTCTATCTGGCGCCGCTCTGGTGGGCGATCGGGCAGGGGGTTCCGGCGGGCCTGTCCGGCATCATTGCCGGGTTGCAGCCGCTGCTGACGGCCATTTCCGCAGCGCTGCTGCTCAACGAAAACCTGTCGCGCGGCCAGAAGCTCGGTCTCGTCACCGGGTTCATCGGCATCGCCATTGCCATTTCGCCGAAATTCCACGGTTTCGATATGGCCGCGCTCGAAACGCAATCCGTGCCGCTGATCGCCAACCTGCTCGGTATGGTGTCGGTAACGGCCGGGACGCTTTACCAGAAGCGCTTTCTCCACAGCGGCGACCTGCGCGCCATCGCCGCGCTGCAATATGTCGGGGCGGTGCTGGTGCTGCTGCCCGCCACCCTGCTGTTCGGTAACTGGCATTATGACGGCAGCCTGTCGGTCAACCTGTCGCTTGGCTGGTCGGTGCTGGTGCTGTCGATGGGGGGTATCGGGCTGTTGCTGGTGATGCTGCGTCGCGGACAGGTGAGCCGCGCCGCCTCGCTGATCTACCTGATGCCGCCGCTGGTCGCCATTGAGGCCGCCCTGCTGTTTGCAGAACCCTTGAGCCCCGCCATCGTCACCGGTGCCCTCGTCGTGGTGGCCGGTGTCTACCTCACCAACCGCAAGGCGGGCTGAGGCGTCATCCATCTGGCTGACGTCACGCGCCTGCATCCTTCACCGCCAGGATCGTCCCCGTATCGTATTGGCGGACGAAATCGACGTTCCTGCCATTCCAGTGATAGCAATAGTGCTGTCCCTGCACCGGAACGGGCAGGACATCCGGCCAGAAGATGCCAATGCAGGAGTGTCGCGGCATGCGAACGCTGCGCCATACGAGGCCGTCGCTTCCCGCCGCCCGAAGGCTGCGTCCTTCAATCTGCGAGGCCGTATAGTCCTCAGGGTGCCGGACACCGGGCACGCCATTCACGTCGTGCAGGCTTCGGTCGATGCTGCCAACCAGAACCCGGAAATCCGAGGTCCATCCCGGTGCCTGCGGCGTTTGCCGCATGAAGGCCTGATGATGGTGGATCGTTTCGGCGAGGGCGACCTCTTCGCTTTCGCCTGCATAATAGATGCCATAGCTGCCATCCGTGAAGCGTCCCGGTCGCGCCGTCGAACAGTGGACAAAGGGCGCCATCAGATAGCTGGCGCCGGGGCCGGAGACGCGACGGTGGGCAGGGACCTTGCCGAGATCGCCCACCTCAAGCCTTATGCGCGGATTGCTCTTGGCCTCCACCGCCACAAGGGCTTCCCAGTCGCGCGGATCGGCGATGTCTTCGAACAGATCAACAGGCGGATAGATGGACCGAATGATGCGGAAGGTTCTGGGCCACCGGACAGGGGAGCGGACGGCACGGCCGCCTGGCACCTCTACCATGCACCCCGTTCCGCATCGAGCCATTCGCGCATGGCCGCGAGGTCCGAAAGCTCGCCCCGCAGCATCATCTCCAGGGCCGATTTGCCCGCAAAGGCGCTGTTTTCCGCCCTGATCCACTCATAGCCCCGCGAGGGGTCCCTGAAGAGATGGCGAAGCCCCTTGTGAATGCCCATCAGATGCGCCATCCGCATTTTCAGGTCGCGGCTGACGCGTCCGGCATTCCCCTCCTTCCAGCGTGCCCAGGTACGGGCGGAGAGGCCGCCGAGCAGGATGCAGGCCTGCAGATCGGACAGTTTCCAGGCATGGAAAAGATTCACCGTCGTGCGGGCAAGGGCGGCCGCCTCGACATCGGAAATCTCCGGCACCGTGGGCTCGAATGGCGTGGCTTGAACCGGTTCCAGGCGCATTTTTCTCTCCTTCTATGGCAAGAATATAGAGAAAAAATGCCATTTGGCAAGGCGCATTGCTCTGGCATCCGGTTTGCAGCGGCTGGAGCGAACATATGAAAACGGCGGGGGAGCCATGCTCACCCGCCGTGATGTCATTCCGGTTTCAGATCGAAGCGATCAGGGGCTCAGGCGGTTTCGCGCTTGCGGCCACCGCCCTGCTGGGGGCGACCGCGCTCGCCGCGATTTTCACCGGGACGGCGGGGACCACGGTTCTGGCCGGGCTTCTGGCCGGGACGGCCCTGACCGGGACGCCCGGCATTGGCGCCCTGCACCTTCTTGGCCGGGCGGAAATCCGAGGTCGAAACCAGATCGTTGTCCGGACCGGCGGCAGCAACGGCTTCTTCGCCGCCGCGCGGACGCTGGCCGCGATGACCGGCACCGCGCTGGCCACGGGTCTCGCTGCGCGGAGCCCTGTTTTCACCACGACCTTCCGGACGGCCCTCGCCACGACCGCGATTGTTGTTGCGGCGGGTATTGTCCCTGGAGGCCGGCACGTGGCCGGTCGGGGCTTCGCCACCGGCGACAGTGATCGCAAAGCCCATCAGCTTTTCGATGTCGCGCAGCAGGCGGTATTCGTCGGGGGCGCAGAAGGCAATCGCCAGACCGTCGCGACCGGCGCGCGCGGTGCGGCCGATGCGGTGGATATAGGCATCCGGCACTTCCGGCAGGTCGTAGTTGTAGACATGGCTGATCGCCGGAATGTCGATGCCGCGGGCGGCAACGTCGGTGGCGACGAGGATCTTGACGTCACCATCCTTGAAGGCCTTCAACGCCCGCTCGCGCTGGCCCTGGCTCTTGTTGCCATGGATCGAGGCGACCTTGTAGCCGACGCTGTCGAGATGCTTCATCAGCTTTTCCGCGCCATGCTTGGTGCGCAGGAAGACGATGGCGCGGCCATCGGGATTGGCGTCGAGCGAGGTCTTGAGCAGCGAGGTCTTGTCGTTCTTGCCACCGACGAAAATCACCGACTGTTCGATCTTGTCGGCAGCCTTGCCGGCAGGCGTGACTTCGACGCGCTTGGGATCGGTCAGATAGGCACCGGCAAGCTCGGCAATCGCCTTGGGCATGGTGGCCGAGAACAGCAGGGTCTGGCGCTTGGCCGGAACCATCTTGGAAATCTTGCGCAGGTCGTGGATGAAGCCGAGGTCGAGCATCTGGTCGGCTTCGTCGAGCACGAGATGGGTGACCTTGGAGAGCGTCAGCGCCCGGCGCGAGATGAGGTCGAGCAGGCGGCCCGGGGTCGAAACGAGAATGTCGACGCCGCGCGACATCTGTTCCTGCTGCTTGTTGATCGACACGCCGCCGACGACGACGCCGACCTTCAGCGGCGTCTTGCGCACGAAGATCTTCAGGTTGGCGGCGATCTGGTTCACCAGTTCGCGGGTCGGGGCAAGGATCAGCGTGCGGCAGGAGCGGTGCTCGACCGGCTTGTTTTCGGCGATCAGCATTTCGATGATCGGCAGGCCGAAGGCGGCGGTCTTGCCGGTGCCGGTCTGGGCGAGGCCGATCAGGTCATGGCGGGCGAGAACCAGCGGAATGCCCTGTTCCTGGATCGGGGTCGGCTTTTCATAGCCGTTGGCAGTCAGCGTCTCGACGATTTGCCTGGACAGTCCAAGCGAGAGAAAATCGGTCAATTCAGTACCTTTCGGGGTGCCAACACGAATGGTCCGCCAGGCACCATTGCCTGCAGCGGTTCGTCATTGGCATCAAGAACCCCGCGTGATTTGGGAACTTGCAAGTTGGATTGGGCTTACACGGCGCCATGTCTAAAGTTTAACTGCCGCTTATGCGTCTGCCGGAGCAGGGCGCGGGGTCAGTCAGATCGGCCACCGGTTCCCTGTTGCGAGCATGGTGATGTCGCGCGGCACGCTCACGCGGCGGCCAAGGGATGAAAGCTGAGCCGCATGTGGGCCCTGACGCACGGAAAGTCAAGGCTTATTTCGGAAACAGGCTTCCGGCAGGGGGCAAGTCGCCTCAGAAGGTTAATGACACCACCAGCCCCGGGCCGCCGCCGTCCGGGCGGTTGGCGACGGTAAAACCGAGCGCATAGACCTCGGCGATTTCGCGGACGATGGACAGGCCGAGGCCGGTGCCGGGCTTTTCAGTGTCGAGCCGCCAGCCGCGCCGGGTGAGATTGTCAATTTCCGCCTCCGGCACGCCGGGGCCGTCGTCGGTGATCACAAGCGTCACCTGACCACCCGTCCAGGCCCAGTGCACGGTGACGACAGTGCTTGCCCATTTGATGGCGTTTTCGAGGAGATTGCCGACCAGTTCGCGGCAATCATCGGGGTCGACCGGCACCATCATCGGCTGCGGCCCGTCGATTGCGAACTCCAGTGCTTCGCCCGCAGGGGTGCGCTTCAGGGTGCGCAGGATGGCGCGGATGACGGTGTCGAGGTCGGTATCGGCCCGGCGCAGTTCGGGGCTGACGGAAATCCGGGACAGCGTCAGCTCGCGCTCGACATGGTTGCGCATCACGGCGGCGAGGTGGTCCAGCTCGTCGGCAAGCCCGGTCTCGCCCTTTTCGCGCAGTGTCAGCGCGTCATTGGAAAGCACGGTGAGCGGTGTGCGCAGGCCATGGGCGAGGTCGGCTGCCCGGCTGCGTGCCTTGTCGATCATCTGCGCCTGGGTTTCGAGCAACTGGTTGACAGCGGTCACCGTGCTCTCGAATTCGGCGGGGTAGGGACCCGACAGCCTGATATCCTTGCGTTCGCGGATCCGGTCGACCCCGTCGCTGAGCGAGGTCAGCGATTTTAGCCCGAAGGCAAGCTGGGCAATCGAGGCGCCGATCAGGAACAGGGCGAGAATGGCAAGTGCGGGCAGGATATCGCGGGCAAAGCCTTCGCGCGCCTCGGTCAGCGATCTCGCATTGATGGCAACGGCAAGGCGCAAGAGGCGAGGCCCCTCCGGCGCGGAAACGGTGATCGTCCGCTCCTCAACGATGAGGCTCGCTCCCTCCGGGCCTGGCAGGCGGTAGTGATCAACCGTGCCATCCGGATGGCCGCCCCCGGGAAGCGCCAGGCGAAAATCCCAGAGCGAGGCGGAGCGCAGCGTCCGTCCCCGCGCTTCATCCCCGATCTGCCAGTAGAGGCCGCCATAGGGCTGGCTGAAGCGCTGGTCGGCAAGGCCCTTCGGCCTTGCGACATTGCCGTCCGTGTCGAAGCCGATCACACCCGCCAGCGTGTTGAGATGGCCGGTCAGTTCGGTTTCGATCCGCTTGGCGATATTGGCGGAGAACAGCGACACCAGCAGCAGCGAGGTCAGTGCCAGTGCCAGCCCCACTGACAGCGCCGACATCAGCAGAAAGCGGCCACGGATCGAGGCGGGAAATCTCATGGACTGCCGATCCGGTAGCCAAAGCCGCGCCTGGTGTCGATGGCATCCTTGCCAAGCTTGCGGCGCAGCCTGCCGATCAGCACTTCGACCGAATTGCTGTCGCGCCCGAAATCCTGCGCATAGAGCTGTTCGGTCAGTTCCAGCTGGCTGACATGCCGGTCGCGGTTCTGCAGCAGGGTGAGCACACAGCGATATTCGAGCGGTGAAAGTTCGACGGGGGTGCCACCGAGTGTCACGCTTTTGGTGCGCGGGTCGAGCGACAGCCGGCCTGCGACGAGAACCGGATTGGCCTGACCGGCGGCCCGGCGCAGGATGGCGCGCAGTCGCGCCAGCACTTCGGCCATCTGGAACGGTTTGGCGAGGTAATCGTCGGCCCCGGCATCGATGCCTTCCACCCGCTGTTCCCAGTTGCCGCGCGCCGTCAGCACCAGTACCGGAAAGCTGCGGCCATCCTTGCGCCAGCGCTTCAGCACGCTCATCCCGTCCATGACGGGCAGGCCGAGATCCAGGATTGCCGCGCCAAATTCCTCGCTGTCACCGGCATACCAGCCGGATTCGCCCTCCCGTTCGTGCTGGACGATATAGCCGTCACGCTCGAGATGGGTGGTGATATCGCGGGCAATCCGCATATCGTCTTCGACAAGCAGCACCCGCATTATTCGTTCTCGACCTCGAGTATCCTGCCGCTCGCCGCGTCCATCTCGATCTCGACCAGATTGCCTTCCGGCTCCAGCACCCGGAATTCATACTTGATGGTGCCGCCTGCCATGCTGGTATCGATATGGACGATATCGCCGGGAAATCTTTTACGGACGATATCCTTCAGGTCGCCAAGCGGCCTGATCTCGCCCTTTTCGACGGCGGCATGGATGGCGTCGATGGTCGCGCCCTCGTCGCCATCGTCATCATCGGCGCGAAGCGGCCCGCCGGACAGGAGGATGGCCAGCGGCAGCAGGATCGGCAACAGTCGGAGGCAGACAAACGGAATTCTCATGCCGGTCATGCTAGCATGGGTGAACTGACATTTCCCTGACATTTGTCGCGACAGCGTCATCCACCGGAGTAGCCGACTGCCGTCAGGCATTGACGATGAGGGAGACTGGTACCGGAACGCCCGCCACCAGTTTTTCCCGCTTGCGCACCTCGGCTTTCACCGGCAGCAGAAAGGAGCCGCTTGCCTTGTCGGGGAAGATCGAGGTCTTCCAGCTGGTCGCGCCGATGCTCGCCAGCACCCGTACCGAGCCGAAGCCGTGACGCGGTCCTGTCGCCATGCGGATCAGCCCGCCCTCGGCTTCCGGCAGCGTGAGGAAATGCCAGGCGGCCTTGCCCGGGTAGAGCCAGAGCAGGGCTTGGAAGCTGAGGTGGAGATCCGGTCCCATGGCTTGTCTGTCCGCCCGTCAGAAATCCGTGGCGATGCCGCCTTCCTGGCTGCGGCGGGCGACGAATGCGGCAAGCTCCTCGGCAATGGCGGGGTCCATCGGCGGCATCTCGTAACGGTCCAGCGTTTCCTTGTAGATCCGGTTGGCATGGTCATAGGTGGTGGGGCGGCCGGCTTCCGTCCAGGTCTCGAAATTCCGCCAGTCGGAGAGAAGCGGCGAGTAGAAGGCGGTCTCGTAACGGTCGAGCGTGTGCTGGGTGCCGAAATAATGGCCGCCCGGCCCGACATCGCGGATCGCGTCGAGGCCGAGCGCCTCCTTGCTGACATCAAGCGGCTTCAGGAATTCCGCAACCATCTGCAGGAGGTCGACGTCGAGGATGAATTTCTCGAAGGAGGCGGTGAGCCCGCCCTCGCTCCAGCCGGCCGCATGCATGACGAAATTGCCGCCGCCCTGCGTCACCGCCCAGAGCGACAGGGCGGATTCATAGGCCGACTGGGCGTCGAGCGTGTTGGCGGCATTGGTGTTGGAGGTGCGGTAGGGCACGCCATAGCGCCGGGCAAGCTGGCCACCGGCAATCACCGCCTTCATGTATTCGGGCGTGCCGAAGGCCGGCGCGCCGGTCTTCATGTCGACATTCGAGGTGAATCCGCCATAGACGACGGGGGCACCCTTGCGCACCATCTGGGCGAAGGACAGTCCGCAGAGCGCTTCGGCATTCTGCTGCACCAGCGCCCCGGCGATGGTCACCGGTGCCATCGCCCCCGCCAGCGTGAAGGGGGTGAGGATCACCACCTGGTTGCGCGACGCCATCTCGATGATGCCCTGCAGCATCGGAATGTCGAGGCGCAGCGGCGAATTGGAGTTGATGATGGTGAAAAGCGACGGTTCCCGCTCCATCTGCTCGGCGGTTATGCCGCGCGCGATGCGGGCGATTTCCAGCGCATCGACATTGCGCTGCTTGCCGAGCGAATAGGCGTGGAACGGCTTGTCGGTCAGCGTGACGATGTCGGACAGGCATTCGAGATGCCGGATCGAGGCATGGATGTCGATCGGTTCGACCGGATAGCCGCCATTGACATGCACCACGTCATAGCTCTGCATCAGCTTGAGCAGCTTGCGGAAATCGGCCCTGTTGCCTGCCCGCCTGCCGCCTTCGCGGTCGGCGACGAAGGGGGCGCTGGCGATCTGGGCAAAGACCAGATTGTTGCCGCCCATCTCGACATTGCGGGAGGGATTGCGGGCATGCAGCGTGAAGTTCGAGGGCGCGTGGCTCATCATCTCCAGGATCAGGCCCCGGTCGAAGCGCACCCGCTCGCTGCCTTCAACCACATGGGCTCCGGCAGCCTTCATGATCTCGCGGGCTTGCGGCAGCATCACGTCCATGCCGATCTCCTCGAGGATCTGCAGGGAGGCGTCGTGGATGTCTTCCAGCGCCTCGGCGGAGAGAAGCTCGGTGCGGGCCAGGGTATTGCGGATGTTGAGATAGGCCGCTGCTGGTGCCTTGCGGACCCTGTCGCCGCCGCGACCTCCGGTACGACGGCCCCGCGCGCCCGCCGCAGCGCCCTCCCGGGTGGATTGGCCTTCGGGTGCCGAAGTGGAAAGCAAAATGTCGCTCATGGATTACCCGCTATCATTTCCTCGACAGAAGTGTGGCAGAATTCGCGGGAATTCGACATGATCAATTGCGACAGGTTTCTGACTTTGTTGGAACAGTGAGTGTTCCAGTCACGACTTCAGGCTCAAACGTTATTTGATATAATCAATGCGGCCAGGGTTAACTGCTTGTTCAAGCTCATCATGTTATCGGTTGATTACGGGGCAGGGGACCTCTGGAGCGTTCAGTTTTGACACAGGCAAAGGCCGACTTGCTTGCGTTGGCCTGTGACCGGATCCGAGATCTGGACAGGCCGGCCTTCATCAAGGATCACATGCTGCGCTATGTGGCTGTGAATGATGCCTATGCCTGCCTGTTTGGGGACAGCGCACCAGGCCTTTCAGAGACCCGAAGCCGGACCACCGACGATTTGCTGACAAAACGGGAGGCGCTGGAGCGTCGCGCCCTGTTTCGCGCGGCGGAAGAACGGGTTGAGATCACCGATGCGGCGGGCAGGCGGCTCGGGACGGCGGACGTCGAGCGTTTCATCACCGAGAATGGTGCCCTCTGTCTGTTCGGCCAGATGCCGCCGCCGGCGCAAGGCAGGCGTCCTGGCAGCGGCCCGGATGTCCGGCAATCCGTCGAGAACGCGCTCGACATGCTGGATGTGGGCATTGCCGTCTTCGACGGCGGCGACCGGCTGATCTATCGCAACGGCCATATGCAAAAGCTCTACGGCCCTGTGGTCGGCGGACTACACGAAGGCATGCCGCTGCGGGATTTCTTCGACGAGATCTATGCCTATGGAATGAAGACAGTGCCCGAGCTGATGGCGACCAGATTGCCGGACCGGGAGGACTGGGTGGCGCTGAAGCTATCCCAGTGCCAGCAACCCTTTACCGAAACCACCGATCAGGCCTGCGACGGGCGCTGGCTGCGCAGCCTCAACCGGCGGCTGGACAATGGCCTGCTGCTGATCGTGCGGCTGGATGTCAGCGATATCAAGTCGCAGGAAATGCAGTTGCGCGAGCATGTCGGTCGCAACCGGCTCTATCATTCGATCATCGAGGAACTGCCGGTTGCGGTTTTCGCCCGCGACCGCGACCACCGCATGGTCTTTGCCAATGCGGCCTATGCAACGCTGTTCGGCCATGCCCGCGAGGCGGTGATCGGGCATACGGAACTGGACATCCACGGTGCGCGGGGCGAGGTGATCTATGCCAACAATGAACGGGTGCTGGCGGGTGGCGATGCCTCCTGCATCGAGGAAGACCTGAGCAATTCCGCAGGCCAGCCCTTCGCCGCCATGACCCGCACCAGCCGGGTCTCGACCGAGGATGGCGCGACCTATCTGATCGGCTCTGTCATCGATGTCTCGGTGCTGAAATCCCGCGAGGAGGCCTTGCGCGAGGCGCAGGCCCACACCGAATCCCTCAGCCATGATCTGGCGGGCATTCTGGGGGCGCTGCCGACCGGCGTGCTGGTGTTCAACGAGCAGCTGCGCATCGACTATGTCAATGATGCCTTTTTCGAGGCCTGCGATCTCGGACCCGCCTTGACGCTGCAGGGTGCGCCGGTGCATCGGGCGATTGAGGCGATCCATGTCAATGGCCTGTGGCCGGAAGGGGATGAAATCTGCGTGCCGGAACAGCTGTCGCTGCTGTTTGAACGGGGCAGCGAGGCGACGCTGGAATTTGCCACGCGGGGTGGTCGTTCCGTGGCCGCCGCCAGCCGCAATCTTCCAGGCGGCAAGACGCTTCTGACCTTTGCCGACCTGTCGGCGCTGCGAAAGCAGGAGCGCGAGATTACCGAGGCGCAGCGGCAGCTCGAAAATATCGGCCAGTTCATGCAGGACGCCGCCCGCGTGATGTCGCAGGGCCTGTTCATCATTGAAAATGACGTGATCATCCTGTCGAACCCGGCCGCTGCCGAAATCATGCGCCTGCCGCCCGGACTGATCGCACCCGGCAGCAACTGGAGCACCATTTTTGCCCATTGCGTGGCGCGCGGCGATTTCGGCAGCCAGGACGAGGCGCTGCAAACGTTGCGCCAATGGACGGACACAATTCGCACCACGGGCTCGCTGACCGAGACTTTCACGGCGGCAGGCGAGGCCTTCGTCCAGTTTGTGGTGACGCTGAGCGAGGCGGGCCATATCATGGTCGTGTTCAACGACCTGACCGGCATGAAGCAGCGCGAGGAGGAACTGGAGCGGCTGCTGGCCCGCAGCGAGGCGGCGGATCGCGCCAAGACCGATTTCCTCGCCAATATGGGTCATGAAATCCGTACCCCGATCAATGGCGTTCTCGGCATGACCGAATTGCTGGCCAAGACCAATCTCGACGCCCGCCAGCGCACCTTCACCGACATCATCAGCAAATCCGCTGCGACCCTGCTGACAATCTTCAACGACATCCTCGATTTTTCGAAAATCGATTCCGGACAGATGCAGCTGAAGCCCGCCCCCTTCGACCCGCTGGATGCGGTGGAAGATGTCTGCTCGCTGCATTCCTCCGCTGCGGCGGAGAAGAATATCGACCTGATGGTGCGCGCCGCCCCTGGCCTGCCGAAAAGAGTGGTCGGCGATGCCGGGCGGTTCCGCCAGATTGTCGGCAATTTCGTCAGCAATGCCATCCGTCACACCGAAAAGGGCCATGTTCTGGTCGATCTCGGCATCGCCGAGGGAAAACCGGGCGAGGTGACGCCTGGCGAGGTCACGCTCAGCATCCGGGTGGAAGATACCGGGATCGGCATGGACCCGCACCAGATGCAGACGGTGTTCGACAAATTCTCGCACGCAGGCGCGTCGCAGAACCGCAGCAGCGAGGGCACTGGCCTGGGCCTTGCCATCACCTCCGGTCTGGTCGCACTGTTTGGCGGCAGTATCGGGGTGGAGAGCGAGCCGGGCTTCGGCTCCGCCTTTACGGCCAGATTGCCGATGGCGGTCGTTCAAAGCCTCGACTCGTCGCGCCCGGTCCCGACCCTGGTGCGCGGTGCCCGCATTCTTGTCGTCGACGACAATGACATCAGCCGGTCCATCCTCGTCGATCACCTCGATGCCTGGGGGTTTGATTGCTGTGCTGCCGATCTTGGTCAGACCGCGCTTGATATCCTCACCACGGCGCGGGATCTCGGCGTGCCGGTTGACGCGGTGCTGATCGACAACCGGTTGCCCGACATGGATGGCAACACGCTGTGCCGGAAGATCCGCGCCGACAAGGAGCTGGCGGGGCCTGCGCTGATGCTGATGGCGTCCATGGACGCCGCAACCGATCTGACGCTGGTCGAGGGGCTGCAAGTGCAGGCGCATCTGACCAAGCCGGTGCGCGCCAATATCCTGCAGAACACGGTGATCGAAGTGCTGCGCGCCCGCCATGCCCGGCGCGAAAAGGGCGACAGCCCTGAAGCGCCCGAAGCCGTCGCACCCCGCCACGCCATCCGGGACATCGACCTTCCCGCTGCGGCTCATCCTGACGCGGAGCGGGATGCCGGGGGCCGCATCCAGATCGTGGTTGCCGAGGACAATGAGGTCAATGCCATCGTTTTCAGCCAGATCCTCAGCGCTGCTGGCTATCGTTTCGCGCTTGCGGGCAATGGCCAGCAGGCCATCGCGCTCTGGCAGCAGCACGCCCCGGACGTGATCCTGATGGATATCTCGATGCCGGTGATGGACGGGCTGGAGGCGACCCGGCGCATTCGCCACATGGAGCGGGTCGCCGATCTCGCACCGGTCGCCATCATCGCGGTCACCGCCCATGATACGGCTGCCGACCGTGATCTCTGCCTGTCGCATGGCATGGATGACTATCTGGCCAAGCCGGTCAGCCCGGAGATGCTGGAAGAAAAGCTTTGCCGCTGGCTGGAATCGGCGGAGCCGGTCGCGCAACTTGCCGAATAGGGCGGGTCAGGCCGCCTTGACGCCCGTGAGCATTTCCCGCTTGCCCGCAAAACCCTTCCGCCGCTCGACCGAAAAACCGGCGGCCTGAAGATTGCGCCGCACGAAACCCGCCGCCGCATAGGTGGCAAAGCGCCCGCCATCCACGGTATGGGCGAAGACCTCGCCCATCAGGCTTTCTGACCACATCTCGCCATTGCGCGACGGCGCGAAGCCATCGAGATACCAGGCGTCGAATTCTGCGGTCGAGGCTGCCACGCCTGAAAGTGCCGGGCCGCAGACGACGTTGAGCCGGGTCTGCGGATCGAGATCCAGCGTGATGGTGCCGGTTCTCTCCTTCGGCCAGCTTTCGACCAGCTGGCGGCGCTCCGCATCGATTTCCGGCCAGCGCGACAGCGCCCGGTCGATGTCCTCTGCCGCCATCGGAAACAGTTCGAAAGAGGTGAAGGCAAGGTGGGCTGCGGGCCTGCGGTGGATCTTCCACTGCCGGAAGGTCTCGGCGAAATTCAGGCCGGTGCCGAAACCAAGCTCGCCGATCCGGAAATCGCCGCCCGCCTGCCAGCGGTCCGGCAGGCCATTGCCCGCCAGAAACACATGGCCGCATTCCAGCCTGCCATCGGTCTGGCAATAAAAATGATCGCCAAAGGCCTCGCTATAGGGCATATCGCCCCCGCGCCACGAGAGGTGTTCCTCAGTCGGCAAAGCCTTGGGGGCCTCGGCATTTTGATGCAGATCGGAGCTGGTCATGAGCACAGGCGATAAAGCCGCAGACGGCGCCAGTCAATCGGGGCCATCGTTCCCGTCGTACCGGACCGTCGACCTGCTGATCATTGGCGGCGGCATCATGGGGTTGTGGGCGGCGCTGTTTGCCCGGCGGGCCGGGTTGGGCGTGCATCTGGCCGATGCCGGACCGGTCGGCGGCGGGGCGAGCGGCGGGCTGCTGGGCGCGCTGATGCCGCATATGCCGGACCGCTGGTCGGACAAGAAGCAACTGCAATTCGATGCGCTCGTCTCGCTGGAAGCGGAGATTGCCCGGCTTGAAGCGGAAACCGGACTTTCGGCCGGCTATCGCCGCACCGGTCGGCTGATCCCGCTCGGCAAGCCGCATCTTCGTACCATCGCGCTTGGCCACGAGGCGGATGCGCTGGCCCACTGGCGGAAGGACGGACGGCCGTTTTACTGGCATGTCCGGGATCAGGGTTTTGCCGGGGACCTGCTTGCCCCTGAGGCCATCGCCTCGGGCTGGGTGCATGACACGTTGGCCGCAAGGGTCAGCCCCCGCCGCCTGACCGCAGTGCTGCGGGCGGTGCTGGAAGCCGACCGGGGCGTTTCGATCTCGCAACAGACCGGCGTGGCGCGGCTCGACGGCGCGGTCGGGCGCGCCGTGCTCTCCGACGGAAGCGAGCTTGCGTTTCATCACGCCGTCATTGCGGCGGGCGCGGGGTCGGCACCGCTGCTGGCGGCGCTGTCCGGCCCGTTTGCAAAGCCGGTTCTGGTGCCGGTCAAGGGGCAGGCAGCGCTGCTCGGAGCCGGTCTCGATCCCGACATGCCGGTGATCTATCGTGACGGGCTCTATGTGGTGCCGCATGAAAATGGCGAGGTTGCCATCGGCAGCACCAGCGAAAACCGCTTTGCCGAGCCCTTTTCTACCGACAGTGCCCTTGATGATCTGGTCGCGGCTGCCGTTGCGCTGATGCCGGGGCTTGCCGGGGCCGATGTGATCGAGCGCTGGGCGGGTCTGCGGCCAAAGGCCATCGGGCGCGACCCGATGGTCGGCCCGCTTCCGGGCCATGCCCGGCTTTCGGTGCTGACGGGCGGCTTCAAGGTCAGTTTCGGCGTTGCGCATCTGCTGTCGGCGGCGCTGGTTTCTGTCATCGCAGGGGCGCGCGAGGAAACCGGCCTGCCCGCAAGCTTCGATCCATCGGCCCATCTCGATCTGGCGGGCGGCAGACCCGCATAATTCAGGTTATCCACCGCTTCACGGACAAAAGCTGTCGGTTTTGCGCCCGGATCGTCTCGACTTTCGCGTCCGCAGTGCTACCGTCAGGGCAATCTGACAATGCTTTATTTCGAATGGGTGCCGGTATGGATTTCAGCAATTATCCCCGTGACATGCGTGGCTATGGCCGTGATATGCCCGATGCCGCCTGGCCGGGTGGGGCCCGCATCGCGGTGCAATTCGTCGTCAATTACGAAGAGGGTGGCGAAAACAACATCCTGCACGGCGACGCGGCTTCCGAAGCCTTCCTGTCGGAAATCGTCGGGGCGCAGCCCTGGCCGGGCCAGCGGCATTTCAACATGGAATCGATCTATGAATATGGATCGCGCGCCGGCTTCTGGCGGCTGTGGCGGCTTCTGACCGAAAAGGACGTGCCCGCCACGGTCTATGCCGTCGCTACCGCCATTGCCCGCAGTCCGGATGCGGTAGAGGGCATGAAGGAGGCGGGCTGGGAAATCGCCTCGCACGGGCTGAAATGGATCGACTACAAGGATTACACCTACGAGGCCGAGCGCGAGCACATGCTGCAGGCGATGGAGATCCATACCGCGGTGACCGGCGAGCGGCCGCTCGGCTGGTATACGGGCCGCGCCTCGATCCATACGGAACGGCTGGCGATGGAAGATGGCGGGCTGCTCTATTCCTCCGACAGCTATGCCGACGATCTGCCCTACTGGATCAAGGGCAAGACCCCCGACAAGCCGCACCTGATCATTCCCTATACGCTTGACGCCAATGACATGCGTTTTGCCACCCCGCAGGGGTTCAACACCGGTGCGCATTTCGAATCCTACCTGAAGGACAGTTTCGATGCGCTCTACCGCGAGGGGGTGGATGGCAAGCCGAAGATGATGAGCATCGGCCTGCATTGCCGTCTGGTCGGGCGTCCGGGCCGCATCGAGGGGCTGCGCCGCTTCATCGACTACATCAAGAGCCATGACAGGGTCTGGATTCCGCGCCGGGCGGATATCGCCCGCCACTGGCACCAGCACCACAAGCCGGAGACATTGTAATGGCTGACCGCGCCAGCTTCATCGCCCGCTATGGCGGGGTGTTCGAGCACTCGCCCTTCATCGCCGAGCGGGCTTTCGACGCGGGCCTGATCCGCGCACCGCTGACGGCCTCCGGCATCCATGCGGCTCTCACGGAAAAATTCCGTGCGGCGAGCGAGGCCGAGCGGCTGGGGGTGCTGCGCGCCCATCCCGACCTTGCGGGCAAGCTCGCCATATCCGGCGGCCTGACGGAAGACAGCCGCAAGGAACAGGCGGGTGCGGGGCTCGACCGGCTGACACCGGAGGAGCACGCCCGCTTCACCGCGCTGAACACCGCCTACGTGGAGAAATTCGGCTTTCCCTTCATCATCGCCGTGCGGGGCCTCAACCGCCACGACATTCTCGCCGCCTTCGGGACACGGCTTGACAACAGTGCTGCCGAGGAACTGGCAACAGCCTCCGCCCAGGTGGAAAAGATCGCCCGGCTGCGCCTCGAAGCGCTGTTTGCGGAGGGATGATGGCCGATATTCTGGAAATCCGGCCGCTGACACGGACAGCCTTTGCCGCCTATGGCGAGGTGATCGAGCCCGAGCCTGCCTCGATGCGGCTGATCAACAATGGCACCACCGAGCGTTACCATGCGCTGGCCGCAGCCGAGGCGACGGGCGAAGGGGCCTGCGTCATCCTCAACATTTTCCGCGGCCAGCCCCGGACATTTCCCTATGCCGTCGACATGATGGAACGCCATCCCTTCGGCAGCCAGAGCTTTTCGCCGCTCTCGGCGCGGCCTTTCCTGGTGGTGGTCGCCCCGGATGAAGGCGGACGGCCCGGCAGGCCGGAGGTGTTTCTGGCAAAGGACGGGCAGGGGGTGAACTACCGGCGCAATGTCTGGCACCATCCGCTGATGTCACTTGGCGCGGTCAGCGATTTCCTCGTCGTCGACCGGCAGGGACCCGGCAGCAATCTGGAAGAATTCTTCTTCGGCACACCCTATCTCATCGAGGAACCAAGACGATGACCGGCCTTACCACCCATGTTCTCGATACCGCCCTTGGCAAGCCTGCCGAGGGCTTGCAGATCGATCTCTTCAGGATTTCCGGCGAGACCCGCGAGAAGCTGAAAACGGTGCTCACCAATCATGATGGCCGGGTCGATGGCGGACCGATCCTTGTCGGCGACAGTTTCGTCACCGGCGATTATGAACTGGTGTTCCACGCGGGCGCCTATCTCCGGCGTCTTGCCATCCCGCTCACCACCCCCGCCTTCCTCGACGTGATCCCGATCCGCTTCGGCATTTCCGACATCACCGCGCATTACCATGTGCCGCTGCTGCTCTCGCCCTACGGCTATTCGACCTATCGGGGGAGTTGAGGGGGCCAGCCTTTCAGCCTGTCGACAGTCACCCCGCCGGGCGCCGCCCCCCGTGTCCAGCCTGCTGCTCACGGGGCTTTGCCGATGGTGGATTTCGACGGCTGTCCGGCCACATAGGTTTCGACGATGGCGCGGTCGTCGCCGAGCGTCTGCAGCAGGAAAAGCTCTTCCGACAGGCTGGAGACCACCTCCATCTTCAGTGCCATGGCAGGCGTCGCGGTGGCATCGAGCACCACCAGATCCGCATCGGTGCCGGCATCCAGCGTGCCGATCCGGTCGGAGAGCGACAGGGCTTCGGCATTGCCAAGGGTGGCATGGTAGAAGCTTTCGAGCGGGTTCAGCCGTTCGCCGAGCAATTGCTGGATCTTGTAGGCCTCGTCCAGCGTGCGCAGCATCGAATAGCTGGTGCCGCCGCCGATATCGGTGGCAAAGCCGACGCGCACCGGCTTTTCCCGTAAGGTCAGCTTGCGCAGCGGGAACAGGCCGGAGCCGAGAAACAGGTTGGAGGTCGGGCAGTGGACCGCCACCGAGCCGCTCTCGCTCATCGCATCGGCCTCCCGGTCGGAGAGATGGATGCAGTGGCCGAACAGGCTTTTCGGGCCGAGCAACCCGTAGCGGGCATAAATGTCGGTATAGTCGCGGGCATCGGGATAGAGCGAGCAGGTAAAGGCAATCTCCTCGTGGTTCTCGGACAGATGCGTCTGCATGTGGAGATCGGGAAACTCCCGCACCAGCGTGCCCGCCATTTCCATCTGCTCCGGCGTCGAGGTGATGGCAAAGCGCGGCGAGATTGCCACGTGGTTACGGCCCTTGCCATGCCAGTCGCGAATCACCTGCTTCGTCTCGTCATAGCCATGCTGCGGCGTGTCGCGCAGCGCCTCCGGCGCGTTGCGGTCCATCATCACCTTGCCGGCGATCATCAGCGTGTTGCGCTTCAGGCTCTCGGCAAAGAAGGCATCGGCGGAGGCCTTGTGGACGGAGCAATAGGCAACCGCCGTCGTCGTGCCCTGGCGCATCATCTCGTCGAAGAACTTCACCCCGATCCGCGCGCCATGGGCGGGATCGGCAAAGCGCTGCTCCTCGATGAATGTATAGGTGTTCAGCCATTCCAGCAGATTGGCGGCATAGGAGCCAATCACCTGCATCTGCGGAAAATGCAGGTGGGTGTCGATGAAGCCGGGCAGGATCAGGCCGGGGCGATGGTCGATCTCGGGGATGCCGTCATCGGCCTCTTCCTTGACCTCGCCATAGCTGCCGGACGCCTGGATCTTGCCATCGACGACAAGCACCGCGCCATCGGCCTCGTAGCTGTAGCTTGCGGCATCCTCGCGCGACAGGGGGGCGCGGTTGAAGGACAGCAGGCGGCCGCGCAGCAGAAGGGCACTCATTGGGTGGTCGCTCCCGAAACAGTCGATTCATACCAGGCCGTCAGCAATTGCCGCTCCTGCGGCGTCACATCGGTGACATTGCCGGGCGGCATGGCATGGCTGCGGCCTGCCTGCAGATAGATGTCGCGGGCCCGCGAAGCAATCTCGTCGTCGGTCTCGAACCTGACGCCCTTCGGCGGACGGGCAAGGCTTTCCCAGACCGGCTCGGCTGCGTGGCACATCGAACAGCGGGTGGCGATGGTTTGCCTGACGGCGGGAAAATGCGCGTCGGCGACAAAGCGTGCGCCCATTGGCGAAAGCGCCGAAACCTTTTCCGTCTCGCCGGTCAGGAGTTTCGGCACGGTCGACAGCCACATGATCAGGATGAACAGGATCAGCGTCACGATCCAGGTCCAGGTCGGGCGGCCCTTGCGGGCATGGGTGGTGTTGAACCAGTGGCGGATGGTGACGCCTATCAGGAAGACCAGTGCCGCAATCAGCCAGTTGAACTGGGTTCCGAAGGCCAGCGGATAGTGGTTCGACAGCATGAAGAAGATGACGGGCAGCGTCAGGTAATTGTTGTGCAGCGAGCGCTGCTTGGCGATGAAGCCGAATTTCGGATCGGGCGTGCGTCCGGCAATCAGGTCGGCGACCACGATCTTCTGGTTGGGGATGATGATGAAGAACACATTGGCCGACATGATCGTCGCGGTGAAGGCGCCGAGATGCAGGAAGGCGGCGCGTCCGGTGAAGATCTGCGTATAGCCCCAGGCCATGGCGACCAGCGCCACATAGAGCACCGCCATCAGCCCCCAGAGATGCTTGCCGAGCGGCGACTTGCACAATTGGTCATAGATCAGCCAGCCGATGGTGAGCGAACCCATCGACAGCAGGATCGCCTGCCAGGGGCTGACATCGAGCACATGCCGGTCGATCAGGAACAGGTCCGCGCCGCCGTAATAGACGACCGCCAGCATGGCAAAGCCGGAGAGCCAGGTGACATAGCTTTCCCATTTGAACCAAGTGAGGTGTTCGGGCATCGAGGCGGGGGCGACCAGATATTTCTGGATGTGATAGAAGCCGCCGCCATGCACCTGCCATTCCTCGCCATAGGCACCGGCCGGCAGATGGTCGCGCTTCACCAGCCCGAGATCGAGGGCGATGAAATAGAAGGACGAACCGATCCAGGCAATCGCCGTTACCACATGCAACCAGCGCACGGCAAAGGCCAGCCACTCCCAGGCAATGGCATATTCATACATCTCAAGCGTCCCCTTCCGTCTTTTCCCCCAAGGTGCGAAATATTGCATGGAAAGGGAAGGGGGCAGGCCGGAATTTATGGGGATGGCGGGGGCTTGGGAGATCGCCAGGCCGACGAGCCGTCAAAACCGGATCTTGAGCAGTTCCGCCGCAACCAGTGCGGCGATCACCGCCGGGCGCTTGTCTTTCACCTCGCTGCCGCCGATTGGCAGCACCAGTCTTTGAAGCCGGGCGGGATCGCCGCCTTCGCGGGTCCAGAAACCGGCAAAGCGCGCTCGCTTGGTCTTCGAGCCGATCATGCCGACATAGGCAAGGTCGTCCCGGTTGAGCGCCTCGCGGCCGATCAGGAAATCCAGCGCGTGATCGTGGGTCAGGATAACCACGGCGGAGCCGGGGGCAAGTCTGGCGATTTCGCTCTCCGGCAGGGCCGAGAGAACAGGTCTTGCCCGCGCGGGCAGTCCGTCGAGTTCTTCGCCGCGCGTCTCCACCACGCTTATGTCAAAGGGCAGCGGCGACAGCGCCCCGGCCAGCGCCTTGCCGACATGGCCTGCCCCGAACAGCATCACATGCCGCATCTGCCGGTCTGCCGCGCGGGCCGCGTCCCGGAGCCGGGCGACGAGCCCGGGGGTCAGCCGGTGGAAGTCCACGGTCAGCCGTCCGCCGCAACACTGGCCGCTGTCGGGCCCGAGGATCAGCAGGCGCTGACCGGTCGTCTCGCCTGCCGCGAGCATGGCGCGGGCCTGCGCGATGGTCTCGAATTCGGCATAGCCGCCGCCGATGGTGCCGTGCAGGCCGGTCGGGCTCACCAGCATGGTGGTGCCTTCGGTGCGCGGGGCAGATCCCTCCACCCGGGCAAGCGTGGTCAGGATGGCAGGCTCGCCGCGCTCCAGAAAGCGGGCAAGGGCCTCGCTTTCAGGCCCGGACCGTTCCTCGCCCATGGGCTCAGCCCCTTGCGGCCTTCAGCCGTTCCACCGCCATCAGGATCCGCTCCGGCGTGGCGGGCGCATCGAGACGCGGAGAGATCCGGTAGTCGGCAACACTCGCCACCGCCATCGACAGGGCTTCCAGCACGGAAATCGCCAGCATGAACGGCGGCTCGCCGACCGCCTTCGACTTGCCGATGGTGGCTTCGGCATTTTCCGACCATTCGGCAAGCCTGGTGTTGAAGATCTTCGGGCGGTCGGAGGCGAGCGGGATCTTGTAGGTCGAGGGTGCGTGGGTGCGCAGCCGCCCCCTGTCATCCCACCACAATTCCTCCGTTGTCAGCCAGCCCATGCCCTGCACGAAGGCGCCTTCCACCTGGCCTATGTCGAGCGCCGGGTTCAGCGACTTGCCGACATCGTGCAGGATATCGACCCGGTCGACCAGATATTCGCCGGTCAGCGTGTCGATGGAGACTTCCGAGACCGAGGCACCATAGGAGAAATAATAGAAGGGCGTGCCACGGCCTGCCGCCCGGTCCCAGTGGATCTTCGGCGTCTTGTAGAAGCCTGCCGCCGAAAGCTGCACCCGGGCGAAATAGGCGAGCTTGACGAAATCCGGGAAGGGGATCGTCTCCTTGTTGCCGATTTCCACCCGGTTGGCGACGAAGCGGACCTGCTCCGGCACCACGTTCCAGCGCTCGGCGGCAAAGGCAATCAGCCGGGTCTTGATCTGGCGCGCCGCATCGAAGGCGGCCATGCCGTTGAGGTCGGTGCCCGACGAAGCGGCGGTGGCCGACGTGTTCGGCACCTTGGCCGTGGTCGTGGCGGTGATCTTCACCCGGTCGATATCGACCTGGAAACTGTCGGCCAGAACCTGCGCCACCTTGGTATAGAGACCCTGGCCCATTTCGGTGCCGCCATGGTTCAGGTGGATCGAGCCATCGGAATAGACATGCACCAGTGCGCCTGCCTGGTTGAAGGCTGTCAGCGTGAAGGAGATGCCGAATTTCACCGGGGTGAGCGCAATGCCCTTCCTGATCACCCGGTTGTCGCGGTTGAAGGCCAGGATGCGTTCGCGGCGGTCCTGGTAGTCGGCGGAGATTTCCAGCTCCTCCACCACCCGGCGGATGATGTTGTCTTCCACCTGCTGGTGATAGGGGGTGATGTCGCGGCCCGAGCCCTTCTCGCCGTAGAAATTCGCCTTGCGGATCTCCAGCGGGTCCCGGCCCAGCGCATAGGCGATCTCCTCGATTATCCGCTCGCCGCCGACCATGCCCTGCGGCCCGCCGAAGCCGCGAAAGGCGGTGTTGGAAACCGTATGGGTCTTCAGGGGTTGCGAAGTGAGTTTCACATGCGGGTAGAAATAGCTGCTGTCGGCGTGGAACAGCGCCCGATCGGTGACCGGACCGGACAGATCCGCCGAGTAGCCGCAGCGTGCGGCGAAATTGGCATTGACCGCCTCGATCCGCCCGTCCCCGTGATAGCCGACATCGTAGCTCACCAGAAAATCGTGGCGCTTGCCGGTCGCCGTCATGTCCTCGTCGCGGTCAGGGCGGAACTTGACGGCGCGGTTGAGCTTCTTGGCGGCGAGTGCGGCAAGGGCTGCAAACTGGTTGCCCTGCGTTTCCTTGCCGCCGAAGCCGCCGCCCATCCGGCGGGTGTTGACGGTGACCGCGTTTGACGGAATGCCCAGCGCATGGCCGACCATATGCTGCACTTCGCTCGGATGCTGGGTGGAGGACCAAACGGTGACGTCGTCGTCCTCGCCGGGAATGGCAAGGGCGATATGGCCCTCGAGATAGAAATGCTCCTGTCCGCCGATCCGCATCTGGCCCTTCAGCCGGTGCGGTGCCGCTTCAAGCGCCGCCTCCGGTTCGCCGCGCTTCAGCTGCATCGGCTCTGTCACCAGCGGCGCGCCATTGAGGAGTGCACCGTCGATATCTGTCCAGAAGGGCAGGTCGCGCCAGGTGACCTTCGCCAGCCGTGCGGCGCGGCGGGCGGCCTCGCGGGTCTCGCCGATCACCGCAAAGATCGGCTGGCCGTGGAACTGCACCAGCTTCTCGGCCAGCAGCGGCTCGTCATGCCGGCCGGAGGGCGAGACGTCGTTTTCGCCCGGCACATCCTTGCCGGTCAGCACCAGCACCACGCCGGGGGCTGCGGCAACGGCGGAAAGGTCCATCGCCAGGATTTCCGCATGCGCCCGGTCGGAGAGGCCGAGGGCGGCGTGCAGCAGCCCTGCGGGTTCCGGGATATCGTCGATATATTCGGCACTTCCGCTGACATGCTTGTGTGCTGAATCATGGCGCAGCGACCGGTGCATCGGCCCCCTGATTTCGGAAAGCATGTCTGCCGAAGTACTGTCGATCACCTTGCTGTCCATGGTCTCAGGCCTCCCCGGCTGCAAAGCGCTTCAGTTCCTGCGGTGCGCCGGTGGTTTCAAGGAAGAAACGGGTGAGAAGGTTCCTGGCCGTCAGCTGGCGATAGGCCGCCGTCGCCCGCCAGTCGGAAAGCGGCTGGTAATCGGTGTCGAAGCCGGCGCGCGCCGCCTCGATGGTCTCCATCGTCCAGGCCTTGCCGACCAGGGCTGCCTCCACCGTCCTTGCCCGCTTCGGCGTTGCTGCCATGCCGCCATAGGCGATGCGGGCGGTCTCCACCCTTCCCTCCGCCCCGAGCGTCACGTGGAAGGCCCCGCAGAGGGCGGAAATGTCCTCGTCACGGCGCTTGGAAATCTTGTAGACGGCAAAATGCGCGTCCCGCGCCGGGCGCGGCACCGTCAGGCTTTCGACGAATTCGCCGGGTTTGCGGTCCTGCTTGCCATAGGCGATGAAATAGTCTTCGAGCCGGAGCGTCCGCACGCCCGCCTTCGAGCGAAGCTGCACCTGCGCCCCGAGCGCAATCAGCGGCGGCGGCGTGTCGCCGATCGGCGAGCCATTGGCGATGTTGCCGCCGATGGTGCCCATGTTGCGCACCTGCTCGCCGCCCAGCCGGTTCAAGAGCGCCGCAAGGCCCGGGATATGCCGGGCAAGCGTTTCCATCGCCTGCGCATAGGTGACGCCGGCCCCGATGCTGACGCTGTCATTGCCGACCGTTATCCGCTGCAGTTCGGGCAGGTGGTTGATGAAGACGACCGGGTTGATGTCGCGCATCTGCTTGGTCACCCAGAGCCCGACATCGGTCGATCCGGCGACCACGGTGGCCCCGGGATTGTCGGCGAGAACCTCGGCCAGGGCCGCAACGGAGGCGGGCACCACCAGCCGCTTGCCGTCCTTCTCCATGTCGATGGTGTCTTGGGTCTGCATCCCCCAGAGCCTTGCCATCACCTCGGTGCGGGTCTTTTCCAGGGGGTCGAACAGCACGCTCGGGCGCTCGGCGGTGATCGCCAGTGCGGCCTTGACGATCGGCTCATAGCCGGTGCAGCGGCAGAGATTGCCCTGCAGCGCCCGCTCGATGCCGGAGCGTCCGGGATTGTCTTGCGACAGCCAGAGACCATAGAGCGACATCACGAAACCCGGCGTGCAGAAGCCGCATTGCGAGCCGTGATAATCGACCAGCGCCTGCTGGACGGGATGCAGCTGGCCATTGGCACCGGCAAGATGTTCGACGGTCACCACATGGGTGCAGGACAGCGAGCCCAGAAAGCGGATACAGGCATTGACGCTTTCATAGACCAGCGCCCCATCGAGCAACCGTCCGACCAGCACCGTGCAGGCCCCGCAATCGCCCTCGGCGCAGCCTTCCTTGGTGCCCGTCAGCCGCCGTTTCAGCCGCAGGAAATCCAGCAGGGTTTCGGTGGGCGACACCGGGGTCAGGGAAAGCTCCTCACCATTCAGCAGAAAGCGGATTGTCGATGTCATGGTCGTCCTGTTCTTGTTCTTTCGACATGGTTCGCAAAGGCGGCAGAAAGGCCCTTGGGTGCCAAAATAGGGCGAAAATCGAATGATCGTACGGCAGAAAGGCAGAAACGGCCGCGAAATGCGCGACGTTCGAGCTTAAAATCCCTTTATTGGGCCGTCCAGCCCCCGTCGATGGAAATATGGGTGCCGGTGATCTGGCGGGCTTCGTCGCTGGCCAGAAACAGCGCGGTCGCCGCCACTTCCCCGACCGAGACGAATTCCCTGGTCGGCTGGGATTTCAGCATCACGTCGTTCTTCACCTGCTCCTCGGTGATCCCCCGGGTGCGGGCGGTGTCGGGGATCTGCCTTTCGACCAGCGGGGTCAGCACATAGCCGGGGCAGATGGCGTTGACGGTGATGCCGAATTCGGCAAGTTCCAGTGCTGCGGTCTTGGTCAGGCCCATGATTCCGTGCTTGGCGGCGACATAGGCCCCCTTGAAGGGCGATGCGACCAGTCCGTGGGCGGAGGCGATGTTGATGATCCGGCCCTTGCCTGCAGCCTTCATCAGCGGGATCGTGGCGCGCATGGTGTGGAAGGCGCTCGACAGGTTGATGGCAATGATCTGGTCCCATTTGTCGACGGGGAAATCCTCGATCTTCTCCACATGCTGGATACCGGCATTGTTGACCAGCACATCCACCGTGCCGAAAGTTCTGGCCGCCGTTGCGATCAGGTCGGCGATCTCGGCGGGCTTCGTCATGTCGGCCCCGTGATGGATCACGCCATGGCCCAGGGCTTCGAGCCTTTGCCGGATGGCGGCAATCTCTTCTGCGGGTCCAAATCCGTTCAGCACCACATTTGCCCCGGAGCGGGCGAATGCGGTGGCGATGGCAAGGCCGATGCCGCTCGTCGAGCCCGTGATCACCGCTGTTCTCGTCATGCCTGTTCTCCCTGCTTTCCGAAATGCCCGCTTCGCCCCTTGCGCGGCGCGACCGGTGAGGCGAAACTATGCCCAAACCGGCGCTGCTGGCAATTGTCTAAAATGCGTCGGCAACATCAGGGATGGCGGTGCAGCCGGCACCCTCGCGCTTTCGTTTCATTTTCGTTTGACATTCGTTTTTGCAATCTGGAGACTGGTGCGAAAATCGGGCTCTTTGCATCGGGTCCGTGGCCTTCGGGGGGAGACAACATGGCGACCTATGTTCTGGCAATCGATCAGGGCACCACTTCCAGCCGGGCGATCCTGTTCGACCGGGAGATGCAGGTGGTCAGTTCCGGCCAGAAGGAGTTCACCCAGATCTATCCGAAATCCGGCTGGGTCGAGCATGATCCGGAGGAAATCTGGCAGACGGTGCTGTGGGCGGTCAGGGAGGCCATCGCCAAAGCGGGGATTTCCGCCACCGACATCGCCGCCATCGGCATCACCAACCAGCGCGAGACGGTGGTGGTCTGGGAACGCGATACCGGCCGCCCGATCCACAATGCCATCGTCTGGCAGGACCGCCGCACGGCGGCCTATTGCGACAAGCTGAAGGGGCAGGGGCTGGAAAAGACCTTCGCCCGCAAGACCGGGCTGCTGCTCGACCCCTATTTTTCCGGCACCAAACTGTCCTGGATGCTTGCCAATGTGAAGGGCACCCGCAGCCGGGCGGCCAAGGGCGAGCTCTGCTTCGGCACCATCGACACGTTCCTGATCTGGCGGCTGACGGGGGGCAGGAGTTTCGTCACCGATGCCACCAATGCCTCGCGCACCCTGATGTTCAACATCGCCACGCAGGAATGGGACCGCGAACTGATCGAGATCCTCCGCGTGCCGCCCGCCATGCTGCCCGAGGTCAAGGATTGTTCCGCCGATTTCGGCGTCGCCGACCGCGACCATTTCGGGGCGGAGATCCCGATTCTCGGGGTTGCAGGCGACCAGCAGGCGGCCACCATCGGCCAGGCCTGTTTCGAGCCGGGCATGCTGAAATCCACCTATGGTACCGGCTGCTTTGCGCTGCTCAACACCGGCTCCGACATGGCGCGCTCGCGCAACCGGTTGCTCACCACCATTGCCTACCGGCTTGATGGCGAGGTGACCTATGCGCTGGAAGGCTCGATCTTTGTCGCCGGGGCCGCCGTGCAATGGCTGCGCGACGGGCTGAAGGTGATCCGGCATGCTTCCGAAACCGGGGCGCTGGCCGAACAGGCAGACCCCGGCCAGGCGGTCTATCTGGTGCCGGCCTTTACCGGCCTCGGCGCGCCGCACTGGGACCCGGAGGCGCGCGGCGCGATCTTCGGCATGACGCGCAATACCGGCCCGGCGGAACTGGCCCGCGCCGCGCTGGAATCGGTCTGCTTCCAGACCCGCGACCTCCTGGACGCCATGCGCAGGGACTGGAAGCGCGACGGCGACGAGACGGTGCTGCGCGTCGACGGCGGCATGGTCGCCTCCGACTGGACGATGCAGCGGCTTGCCGACATTCTCGACGCGCCGGTCGACCGCCCCGTCATCATGGAAACCACCGCCCTTGGCGCCGCCTGGCTTGCCGCAAGCCGCGCCGGTCTCTGGCCGGATGCAAAGGGCTTTGCCGCGAAATGGGCGCTGCAACGCCGCTTTGAACCGGAGATGGACGAAAAGACCCGCCGCACCCGTGTGCGGGGCTGGCAGCAGGCGGTGAAGCGCACGCTGACGGCGGAGTGACCCATCCGCCGGTGAACGCTGCGTTTTCCCGCGCGGCCTTTGCCTTCTCCGGCGGCACACACTATCTGAACCGGGTGTGGGCGCGCGGGCGGTCGCCGATCCGGAGAGATGACATGGAACTTGGCCTTTACACCTTTGCCGATGTGAACCCCGATCCCGCCGTGCCGAAGGGGCCGGAAGGGGTCAGGCGGCTCAAGGATCTGCTCGAGGAAATCGAGCTTGCCGATCAGGTCGGGCTCGATGTCTTCGGGCTTGGCGAACATCACCGCCCTGATTATGCCGCCTCCGCCCCCGCCGTGATCCTTGCCGCCGCTGCGGCGCGGACCAGGCGGATACGGCTCACCAGTGCGGTGACGGTGCTGAGTTCGGATGATCCGGTGCGGGTGTTCCAGCAATTTGCGACGCTCGACCTGCTGTCCGAAGGGCGGGCCGAACTGATGGCCGGGCGGGGCTCCTTCATCGAATCCTTCCCGCTGTTCGGCTATGATCTCGAGGACTACGACATCCTGTTTGCCGAAAAGCTCGACATGCTGCTGCAGATCCGGGATCAGGAAAAGCTCAGCTGGTCCGGCACCACCCGCGCGCCCGTCGATGGCAGGGGCGTCTATCCGCGCCCGCTGCAGGAGAAACTGCCGGTGTGGATCGCCGTCGGCGGCACGCCGCAATCGGTAGCGCGTGCCGGGCACCTCGGGCTGCCGCTGGCGCTGGCGATCATCGGCGGCGAGCCGCGCCGGTTTGCGCCGCTCTTCGACCTCTACCGCGAAAGCGCCCGCCGGGCGGGCCATGATCCCGCAACGCTGAAGACCTCGATCAACGTGCATGGCTTTGTCGCCGGGACGACGGCTGAAGCCGCCGACCTCTATTTCGGGCCGCATACCGAGGTGATGAACCGGATTGGCGCGGAGCGCGGCTGGGGGCCGGGCGGCAGGCGGGAATTCGACCTGACCCGCGGCCCGGAAGGGGCCTATTTCATCGGCGATCCCGAGGCGATGGCGGAAAAGATCGTCGCCCATCACAGGCTGTTCCGCAATGACCGCTTCCTGCTGCAGATGGCCATCGGCCCGATGCCGCATGCGGACATCCTGAAGGGAATAGAGCTTTTCGGCACCAAAGTCGCGCCGCTGGTCAGAAAGGCATTGACGCCGTGAGCCGGGCAGACCACATCGCCGCAAACAGCAATGGACCAGAGCGCGGCGACCGATGATTGTGACGACGGACGAGGAATTGCAGAAGCTGAAGGCCATCGGCCGGATCTGCGGGGAGGTGCTGAAGGCGATGGGCGCGGCCATCCGGCCCGGCATCACCACGGCGGAACTCGACGCAATCGGCCGCCGGATGCTGGAACAGGCGGGGGCGCAATCGGCTCCGGAGGTCTGCTACCAGTTTCCCGGTGCCACCTGCATCAGCATCAACGAGGAAGTCGCGCATGGCATTCCGGGTGAGCGGGTGATTGCACCGGGCGATCTCGTCAATATCGATGTGTCGGCGGTAAAGGACGGGTTCTTCTCCGATACGGGTGCCTCCCTTGCGGTGCCGCCGGTGGCGGGCAAGGCGGGCCGTCTGGTGCGCGACGGCAAGCGGGCGCTGTGGATCGGCCTCAACCAGGTGCGGGCGGGCCAGTCGCTGGCGCTGATCGGCAATGCCATCGGGGCCTTTGCCGCCCGGAACCGCTACACGCTGATCACCAATCTGGCGAGCCACGGCGTCGGGCGCGCGCTGCATGAGGAACCCGCCGAACTCTCCACCTGGCCCGATCCGGATGAGACGAGGATCATGGAGGAGGGGCTGGTCTTCACCATCGAACCCTTCCTGTCGACGGGAGGCGTCTGGGCCGAAGGCGGCGACGATCCCTGGACGCTCTATGCCGAGCCGAAGGCGCTGACCGTGCAGTTCGAGCATACCGTCATTGCCACCCGCAACGGGCCGGTGATCCTGACGCTCGCCGAATGATCTCCGCCGCAACGAGTGCCGCCGGATCAATTTTTCTGATTGCGGCATCACCTGATGGCATTTGCAATCGGGCTTCGGTTCGCGCAGGTAGACGATCATGATCCAGAACCAACTCGATGCGGCCACGCGGCTGAGGCTCGGACTGACGGGTGCGCTTGCCATGGCTTGTTTCATGGGCTTCGGGCGGTTTTCCTATACGCCGATCCTGCCGGTGATGATGGCGGACCTGAAGCTTTCGGCAGGGCAGGCGGGGCTGATCGCGGCGGCGAATTTTGCCGGCTATCTCGCCGGTGCGCTGCTTGCCTCCGGGCGCTGGGCGGCGGGCCGCGAACGGCGGGTGGCGCTGGCAGCGCTTGGCGCGACAGCCGTTCTGCTGGCCGCGATGGCTCTGGTCTCGACCCTCCCCGCCTTCATGCTGGTCCGCTTTCTGGCAGGCATCGCCAGCGCCTTTGGTCTGGTCTTTGCCGCCGCCATGGTGCTGGGAGCGGCGCCGGGCGATGCACGGGTGCAGGCAACCCATTTCGGCGGGGTCGGGCTTGGCATCGGGCTCTCGGCACTGGTCAGCTTCGAGGTGAACAGGATCGCCGGGCCGGGGGCCAATCCCTGGCGGCTGGAATGGCTGATCGGCGCGGGGCTGGTGGGGCTTGCCGGGCTGCTCGTGATCCGGTTTCTGCCGAAGCTGAAGGCGGGCGCAGGCCCCGCCGCGCCGGAGCCCGCATTGACCTGGTCGGCACCGATGCTGCGGGTGATCCTTTCCTATCTGCTGTTCGGCTTCGGCTATGTGGTGGCGGCCACCTTTCTGGTGGCGATGGCGCGGGCAAGTGCCTCCGGCCCGGTCGTGGAATGCCTGAGCTGGCTGGTGACGGGGCTTTCGGGCATGGGTTCGCTGTTTGCATGGTCACCGCTCCAGACCCGGCTCGGGGTGAATTCCGCCTACCGGCTGGCGCTGTTTGTCGAGGCGGCGGGCAGCGTTGCCATGGTGCTGCTGCCATCGCCTGCCGCCCCGCTGGTCGGCGGGCTGCTGTTTGGCGGCACCTTCATCGTGGTCACCGCCCATGCGCTGAATATCGGACGGGCGCTGTCGCCGGAAAGCCCGCGCCGGGTGATCGGCCTGATGACGGCAGGGTTCGGCATCGGCCAGATTATCGGCCCGGTGATTGCCGGCGTCATCGTCGACCACACCGGCAGCTATCTCGCCGCCAGCCTGATTGCCGCAGCCACGCTGGCGCTCGGAGCCCTGCTTGCCCCCGGACGGGCCTGAGCTTCCACAGGCTGGCCGAGGATTAAATCTTCGCAACAAACGCTTGGGCGAACTTGCTGAAAAGCAAGCCTTTGCTTAGGGTCGCGCTTCATGAACCGGATGCTGTCGGTCCGGTATACTTTTGAAAAAGAGCAGAGCCCGTGTTCAAATCCTTCTTCCCCAATCCGAAGATCTTCTTTTCCAGTGCGGTCCTTTGGACCATCGTTTCGATTGCGCTCTGGTATTCGGGGGTTGACTATCTCGGCGCCCATATCGGTTTGCCGCAACCGGCAGCCGGTGCGCCGCAGATCATCGGCGTCAGCACCTTCGTCCAGCCGGATTTCATCTGGTTCTTCCTGTATTTCTTCGTGATGACCGGATTGTTTGCAGCCGCATGGATTATCCTGTCGCCGCATCCGTGGCAGCGCTGGTCCGTGCTTGGCTCGATTGCGATCATCTTCGTCACCTATTTTCAGGTGCAGGTCAGCGTCGCGATCAACAATTGGTACGGACCGTTCTGGGACATGATCCAGGCCGCCGTGTCGAAGTCACGCGTGGTGACGGCTGGCGAATTTTACGGTCAGGTCTGGATCTTTCTCTCCATTGCGCTGATTGCCGTCGCCGTTTCGGTGATTACGAGCTTTTTTGTCAGCCACTATGTTTTCCGCTGGCGTACCGCGATGAACCGGTACTACATGGAGCACTGGCCAAAGCTGCGCACGCTGGAAGGGGCCTCGCAGCGCGTGCAGGAAGATACGATGCGTTTTGCGCGCACCACCGAAAATCTCGGTGTCAGCCTGATTGACAGCATCATGACGCTGATTGCCTTTACCCCTGTGCTGATCCGTCTCTCGGCCAATGTCACCGAATTGCCTGTTGTCGGCGCGATTCCCTATCCGCTGTTGTCCGCAGCCTTGTTCTGGTCGATTTTTGGCACTGTGCTGCTGGCTGTTGTCGGCATCAAGCTTCCCGGTCTGGAGTTCCGCAACCAGCGCGTCGAGGCGGCCTATCGCAAGGAACTGGTCTATGGCGAGGATTCCGCCGAGCGTGCCGATTTCACCACCATGCACGGCCTGTTTGATGGTGTCCGCAGCAACTATTTCCGCCTTTATTTTCACTACCTCTATTTCAACGTTGTGCGGAAATTCTATCAGCAAATTGACAACGTGTTTTCGTTCCTGATTTTGGCCCCGTCGATCATCGTTGGCAAAATCACGCTTGGTGCCCTTAACCAGATATTGGGCGCCTTCGGACAGGTCGCGTCGTCCTTTCAATATCTGGTCAGCGTCTGGCCAACGATCATCGAACTGATCTCGATCTACAAACGCCTGCGCGCCTTCGAAGCGCAGATCGAAGACGAGCCACTCGCCGGGATCGAACGCGAGCCGGTCAATGCCTGATTGAGGTGGCGCAACCTCACAGATGGCGCGCTGCCGGTGTGCCGTTTTCGGCTTTTTCGACCGGGCTGCGGGGCTTCAGCCGGTCGAGCGCCTCGGCATAGCTGACGCAGGCGACGCCGGGTTTCTGGCAGGTTTCGGCAAGGAACGTGTCGAGCGCCCGCCAGTAGACGCCGCCATTCATCGCGACAAAGTGGAAGCCGAGTTGCAGCGGCAGGCGGTTGCCGTC
Source organism: uncultured Gellertiella sp. (assembly GCF_963457605.1). Taxonomy (GTDB): domain Bacteria; phylum Pseudomonadota; class Alphaproteobacteria; order Rhizobiales; family Rhizobiaceae; genus Gellertiella. The sequence continues at coordinate 997,171 of NZ_OY735139.1, read as the reverse complement.
GTATTGCCGGGCGAAGGCGGCGCGGTAGGCGGCGAGGCTGCGCGCCTCGTAGGTCGCCGCCTGCGCCAGATCTTCCTTCGCCCCGGAATGGCGGACATAGAGATTATAGTCCATGGCGATGACGGGTTTCTGCTTCGGCCCTTCCGGGATCAGCGGCAATCCAAACCGGACGAGGCCCCGGGTGATGTCGGGCAAGGCAGGTCCCCTGGTGATCAGGCTCGCATCATAGCGAAAGCCGTGTTCGCGGATCGCGGCCTGAAGCGCCGGACCGGTCGACAGATAGGGGGCACGAAAGCCGGTGATCCCGTGGGTGACGAAGTCCGCCCAGCCTTTCGGCTCCTGACCGGCAATTCCCCCGGTTTTCCAGCCATCCCGCAGGGTTGCGGTGAAGGCTTGAAATTCGTGCTGCCATTCCGCCTCGCTCCAGCTTGCGCCATCGAAATGGCCGCAGGCATGGCTGGCGATATCGTGGCCAGCAAGATGGGCCTGCCAGATATGGCCGACCCGTTCGGCGATCTCCGGAATGCTCTGGGCAAAGCCGGTGGCCGAGGTGCCCGGCCGGTGGCCGGGGGCCTTGTAGGCCTGCGCAATCGGCGAGCCCTTGGTCATCAGATAGGTGCAGGAGAAGAAATAGGTGACATGCGCATGGACGCGGGCGGCCATGTCGAGGCTCCTTACCCAGAGCGCATTGTCATGGGCGCCATCGAAGGAGACGATGACCAGTTGCTCCGGCTTTTGCGCGGCGGAAGCGGCGGAGACGGCCAGGGCTGCGCTGAGGGCGGCGGGCAGGGCAAGGCAACGGGGGAGCATGACAATCCTTCGAATGGCGGAGGGACCATGGGCAGGGAATGCGGCAAAGCTTTGTTGAGCCTTTCCATTTTGCGGCTTTGAAGGTAGGAACGGCAAGAGCCCGGACATGGATGCGGGCGACCCGTCTTAAATGAGGATATTGTCGATGCTGCTGCTGATCATCGGTTTGATTGCGTTTCTCGGGTTTCACCTGATCCGCGTCGTCGCCCCCGGCTTTCGTGACGGCATGATCGCCCGGCTTGGAAAGCCCGCCTGGATGGGTCTCTATTCCCTCCTTTCGCTGCTGACGCTGGCCCTGCTGGTCTATGGTTTCGGTCAGGCCCGGCTGGCGAGCGGTGCGCCGCTCTATGTCGCTCCGGCCTGGATGGTGCATGTCACCGTCACCCTGATGCTGGTGGCGCTGGTGTTGCTGGTGGCAAGCGTGCTTCCCGCCGGTCACATCGCCACGAAAACCCGCCATCCGATGATTACGGCGGTCAAGGTCTGGGCACTGGCGCATCTGCTGGTGAATGGCGAGGCCTATGCGATCCTCACCTTCGTGTCGTTCCTTGCCTGGGCGGTGGTGCTGCGCATCGCGGTCAAACGCCGGGGCCGGGCGGGCGAGGTGGTCGAGCGGCCTTTCGTCAGCGGCATCTGGGATCTTGCCGCCATCGTCATCGGCCTCGGTCTTGCCATCGCGCTGATCAGGGGCCTGCATCTCTGGCTGATCGGTGTCGCCATCCCGATGGGCGGTTGATCCGCCCGCCGGGCATTTTGAAAAATTGCTTACAAAGCCCGCAAAATGTGGGTAGAACCCGCCGATGACAGTGGCCCGCAAGGGGCAGCCGGAGACGAGAATGGCATTCAACGACGATAGTTTCATTCGTGAAGTCAATGAAGAACTGCGATCCGACCAGTTTCGCGGGGCTTGGAAGCGCTATGGCAAGGCGGTGATTGCGCTTGCGGCCTTCATCGTGATCGGCACGGCCGGCGAGCGCACCTATGCCTGGTGGAGTTCGTCCCAGGCCTCCGTGTCCGGCGACAGGTTTCTCGCCGCCATCGATCTTGCCAAGGCCAGCAAGCCGGATGAGGCGCTGGCCGCCTTTTCGGCGCTCGAAAAGGACGGCTTTGGGGCCTATCCGGTGCTGGCTCGCATGCGTGCCGCCGCCCTGAAGGCGGAAAAGGGGGACAAGGCCGGGGCCGTCGCCGATTTCAGTGCGATTGGCAAGGACGGCACCATTCCGCCGGCCATTCAGGATGTCGCGCATCTGCGTGCCGCATGGCTGCTGTCGGAAACCGGTACCTATCCCGACGTTTCGGCTGAGGTCGAAGCGCTGACCGCCACCACCAATCCGCTGCGCCATTCCGCCCGCGAAGTGCTGGGCGTTGCCGCCTATCACGGCGGCGATGTCAAGCGCGCCAAGGAGTGGTTCACCGCCATTGCCAATGATCCCGAAACGCCGCGCAATGTCGGCAGGCGGGCGAGCATGATGCTGGACGTGATTGCCGCTTCCGGCAAGGCGCCCTGATCGTCTCCATCGCATTTTCGTCCGCAGCCGCAGGCGACAAGAATAAAAGAGCCGGAACCGGCCAGAACCCAGGAAAGAAAAGCCTGATGAGCTTTACCGTTGCCATTGTTGGCCGTCCGAATGTGGGCAAATCCACGCTGTTCAACCGGCTGGTGGGCAAGAAGCTGGCGCTTGTCGACGACACGCCCGGTGTCACCCGCGACCGGCGCCCCGGCGACGCCAAGCTCATCGACCTCCGGTTCCAGATCATAGATACCGCCGGTCTGGAAGAGGCCGGGCCGGAAACGCTTCAGGGCCGGATGCGCGCCCAGACGGAAATGGCCATCGACGAGGCCGACCTGACGCTGTTCGTGGTCGATGCCAAGTCGGGCCTGACCCCTGTCGATACCGCCCTTGCAGAACTGCTGCGCAAGCGCGGCAAGCCGGTGGTACTGGTTGCCAACAAGTCGGAAGCGCGCGGCTCGGATGGCGGCTTCTACGATGCCTTCACCCTCGGCCTTGGCGATCCCGTGGCTATTTCCGCCGAACATGGCCAGGGCATGATCGACCTGCGCGATGCCATCGTCGAACTGATCGGCGAGGAGGTCGCCTTTCCCGAACCGGATGACGAGGCGGAGACCGATGTGCTTCTGCCGCGTTCCGAAGCGGGGGCAGAAGAGGTGGAGGAAGAGCCCGCCTATGACGAGACGAGGCCGCTCCGGGTTGCCATCATCGGCCGCCCCAATGCCGGCAAGTCGACGCTGATCAACCGCTTCCTCGGCGAGGACCGGCTGCTGACCGGCCCGGAGGCGGGCATTACCCGCGATTCGATCTCGGTCGAATGGGACTGGCGCGGCCGCACCATCAAGATGTTCGACACCGCCGGCATGCGCCGCAAGGCACGCGTCACCGAAAAGCTCGAAAAGCTGTCGGTGGCCGACGGATTGCGCGCGATCCGCTTTGCCGAAACCGTGGTGATCGTGTTCGATTCGACCATTCCCTTCGAAAAGCAGGATCTGCAGCTTGTCGATCTCGTGCTGCGCGAGGGCCGGGCGGCGGTGCTTGCCTTCAACAAGTGGGATCTGATCGAGGACCGGCAGGCGGTGCTGGCGGATCTGCGCGAAAAGACCGAGCGGCTGCTGCCGCAGGCCCGCGGCATCCGCGCCGTGCCGATGTCCGGCCAGACCGGCGATGGGCTCGACCGGCTGATGCAGGCGATCATCGACACCGACAAGGTATGGAACAAGCGGATATCCACCGCCAAGCTCAACCGCTGGCTGGAAGCCCAGCAGGTCCAGCATCCGCCACCGGCGGTTTCGGGCCGTCGCCTGAAGCTGAAATACATGACCCAGGTGAAGGCCCGCCCGCCCGCCTTCATGATTTCCTGCACGCGACCCGATGCGCTGCCGGAAAGCTATACGCGCTTTCTCACCAACGGCTTGCGCAACGATTTCAACATGCCGGGCGTGCCGATCCGCATCCATTTCAAGGCTTCGGAAAACCCCTTCGAAGGCCGTAAGCGCCGCTGATCCGCCGGAGAATGCCGGGCCGTGGTGCCCGGTTGGCCGAGAGCACCTGATCCAGAAACTGGCGGCTCGCCGCCTCCCAGCTGTAGGTTTCGGCCAGCGACCGCGCCGCCTGGCGCGAGCAGCCGAGGGCGCGCAGGCAGGCACCATGCAGGTCCTCGCCGAGGGTGCCTGCGTCAGGGTGATCCTTCAATATGTCGAAAGGCCCGGTCACGGGAAAGGCTGCCACCGGCACGCCGGAGGCAAGCGCTTCCAGAATGGTATTGCCGAATGTGTCGGTGCGGGACGGGAAGACGAAGACATCCGCCTCGGCAAAATAGCGGGCCAGCGCCTCGCCATGCTGCATGCCGGCGAAATGCACATCGGGATAGCGGGCCTGGAGGCTGGCCCGTGCCGGTCCGTCGCCGACAACGATCTTGGAGCCCGGCAGGTCGAGATCGAGAAAGGCGGTGAGGTTCTTTTCCGGCGCGACCCTGCCAATGCTGACGAACAGGGGCCGCTTCAGGCCGAAGGGTTCGGGGCTTTGCTCGCGGGGACGAAAATGGCCGGTGTCGATCCCCCGCGTCCAGCGCACCAGCCGCTTCAGGCCCCTTGCCGAAAGCTCCTGTTCCAGACTTTCCGTCGCCACCATGCAGGCCGCCCCGGCATTGTGGAACCAGCGCACGAAGCCATAGAGCAGCCGCTCCGGCACCGGAAACCGCGCCGCCACATATTCGGGGAAACGGGTGTGGTAGCAGGTGGTGAAGGGTCGGCCATTGCGGATGCACCAGTACCTGGCGAGCAGCCCCAGCGGCCCTTCGGTGGCGATGTGGACGAAGGACGGGCGGCAGCGCTCCAGCGCCCGCGCCACCGCGCCATAGCTGGTGATCGACAGGCGGATTTCCGGATAGGTGGGGCAGGGAATGCTGCGAAACCCGGAAGGCGTGATCAGCATCACCTCCGCCCCCATGTCGGAGAGATGCAGGATGGTGTTTTCAATCGAGCGGACAACGCCATTGATCTGCGGATGCCAGGCGTCGGTGACGATGGTGATACGATGCATTGCGGGGCCTCGCCTGACGCCGGACAGCGGAAAGGACCGGCGATTCTCTCAACCGGAGACTGGCAGGGCAATGTAAGAAACGGATGACACCGGCGGCGGATGTCACGCAGTTCTTGACAGGGTGACCAGCGCACCGGGCCGGGCGATGACTTCGGCGGCGACCTCCGTCGCCCGGCGGATCGCGGGCCCGACGCCGTCGCCCTGCATCAGCCGGGCGATGAAGGCACCGTCAAAGCTGTCGCCCGCCGCCGTGGTGTCGACGACCTGTTGCGCGCGCGCTGCGGGAACGGCAAGGATCTCGCCGCCCGAAAAACCCGTTGCACCATCCGCCCCCTGCTTGACGATGATGGTCTTCAACCCGAGGCCCCGGTAGCGCGCGATCACCTCCGGCACCGACGCCGTGCCGAAATGCAGGTGCTCCTCGTCAAGACCGGGGAGCACGATACTGGCGGTTCTTGCGCCCTCGTCCAGCATCGCCCGCATGGTCGCGGCATCTTCCCAGAGGCCCGGGCGGATGTTGGGATCGAACACCACCAGCGCATCGGCGGCCCTGATCCTGCGCAGTTCGGCGAGCAGGGTTTCCCGGGCGTGGGGAGAGAGGATGGCCAGCGTGATGCCGGAAAAATGGATCACCTGGCTGCGCTCAAGCGCGGCACGCAGGAAGGCCGGATCGTCGGCGAGCCTGCGGGCGGCAGACGTGTCGCGCCAGTAGCAAAAGCGGCGTTCTCCCTCCGCGTCGAGTTCGATCAGATAGAGACCGATCCGCCCGCCCGGAATGATCCGGATTGCGCCGATGCCGATGCCGGCCTGATGGATGAAGTCCAGCATTTCCCCGGAAAGCCCGTCACTGCCGACCGCCGAGCCGTAATCGACCTGAAAGGTGCGGGGAAGAAGCTGGCGGGCATACCAGGCGGTGTTGAATGTGTCACCGGCAAAGGATTTGCGCAGCAAACCGCCGCCCGCCGATGACAGTTCCATCATGCATTCACCGATAGAGAGCAGGTTTTGCGGCTTCATGGAACGGTTCCGTTTCTCGTGGGTCCGCGCCGGGCTCCATGGGGTCCTTGTGACGCAGGGTTCAGTCTAGAGTCTGTCAGGTTCATATTGAACCAGCCAGACTCTGGCTCCCCTTGTTGTCGTTTGTCTATTCGGGAAAACCGGATTCCACTTTTCCCTGACAGACTCTAGGTCCCCCGTGCCTTTGCCGATACCGGCGGGGCGACGGAGATGGCGCTCCATCCACAGTCTTTCATCACCGAAAGGGCATAAACCGGCAGGATTGCCGTTTAAACCGGTTTACGGAAACGTTTCGGACGGCTAGATGGGGAGGAAGGGAGAGGCAATTTTCCCGTTTGCCGCGTCCCCGGCATTGATCAATTCTGTGCAGCAGGAGCAATCCATGACAGCAGGCAAGGCTTTGAACACAGGTGCGGACTGGTGGCGGGGGGCGACGATCTATCAGGTCTATCCCCGGTCGTTTCAGGATACGACGGGCGATGGCACCGGCGACCTCAAGGGCCTGACGCAGCGTCTGCCCTATATTGCCGCCCTCGGCGTCGATGCGATCTGGCTTTCGCCCTTCTTCACCTCGCCGCAGGCCGACATGGGCTATGATGTCTCGGATTATTGCGATGTCGATCCGATGTTCGGCTCGCTGGCCGATTTCGACGAAATGCTGAAGGAAGCCCATCGCCTCGGGCTGAAGGTGATCATCGACCAGGTGATTTCCCACACCTCCGACCAGCATCCCTGGTTCAGGGAGAGCCGCAGCAACCGCAGCAATGACAAGGCGGACTGGTATGTCTGGGCCGATCCGAAGCCGGACGGCAATGCGCCGAACAACTGGCTGTCGGTTTTCGGCGGTCCTGCCTGGGAATGGGACGGCGTGCGTCGCCAGTTCTACATGCACAATTTCCTCGCCTCGCAGCCGGATCTCAATTTCCATTGTCCTGCTGTCCAGGATGCCGCCCTGCAGGTGCTGAAATTCTGGCTCGACCGGGGCGTCGACGGCTTCCGGCTTGACACGGTCAACTACTATTTCCACGACCGCAGGCTCACCAACAATCCGCCCGCCGATCCCGATGCGGAAAGCGGCAATGATGCGCCGGATGCCAATCCCTATGGCATGCAGCAGCATCTGCATGACAAGAGCCAGCCGGAAAATGTCGGGTTCCTGCAGCGCATCCGCGCCCTGCTCGACCTTTACCCGGACCGCACCACCGTCGGCGAAGTGGGCGACGGCACCCGTTCGCTCGACACGCTTGCCGCCTATACCAGCGGCGGCGACAAGCTGCACATGTGCTACACGTTCGACCTGCTCGGCCCGGAATTTTCCGCCGCGCATTTCCGCAAGGCGGTCAGCGCGTTTGAAAGCAAGGTGCGCGAAGGCTGGGTGTGCTGGGCCTTTTCCAACCACGACGTGCCGCGCCATGTCTCGCGCTTCATCGAAAATCCCGGCGAGCGCGACCACATGGCGAAGCTGACGATCACGCTGCTGTCGGCACTGCGCGGCTCGATCTGCCTCTATCAGGGCGAGGAGCTCGGCCTGCCGGAGGCGGAGCTGCGTTTCGAGGAGTTGCGCGATCCCTATGGCATCCGCTTCTGGCCGGCCTTCAAGGGCCGCGACGGGTGCCGCACCCCGATGGTGTGGGAGCAGGCGGCGCGGCATGCGGGCTTTACGGCCGGTGAAACGCCCTGGCTTCCCGTCTCGAGCACCCACACCGGGCTTGCCGTCGACAGGCAGGAAAGCGATCCCCGCTCGGTGCTGAACCACTATCGCCAGACCCTTGATTTCCGGCGCGAGAATGATGTGCTGCGCGATGGCAGCTTCCGCTTTGTCGAGACCAATCAGGACCTGCTGGTTTTCGAACGGGAGAAGGGCGATGTGGTCATGCGCTTCTATTTCAACCTGACGCGCGGCGCGATCAGTATCGCACCGGATACCAGGTTGCAGGCCGGCCATCCCGTGGACCTTCCCGGCTTTCCGGCGTCGGTTGCCTCCGGGCATGTCGAGCTTGCGCCGCTGAGTGTCGCCTGCTTCCGCCTGTGAAAGGCACCGCTCCCCGGTCTCCGGCGCGCGGCTTTATATTAGGATGGTCTTTACAACCTTCCGCAATCGTTTCATGGTCTCCCCCTGTCACTTTAGGGAGGTGTGGAATGCGTTATCGATTTTCCGGGGTCACCGTTACTGTTGCCGGCCTGTTGCTGGTTGCCGCCGCGCATCCGGCTGCGGCCATGACGCTGAAGGAATGCAGCACGAAATATCAGGCTGCCAAGAAGGACGGTACACTCAACAACCGCGACTGGAACACATTTCGCGCGACGGACTGTGCCACGGCGGCCAGTGCTGCGGCCCCGGCTGCAGTTCCTGCGGCCCCGGCTGCAACGCCTGCGGCCCCGGCTGCAACGCCTGCCGTCCCTGCGACACAGGCTGCCACGCCTGCCGCCCCGGCGAAAAAGCCCGCCGCGCCGCTGTCCACTGCCATCTTGACGGATTTGCCGACCGCCATCGACCCGAAATACGCCGCGCAAAAACCGTCACAGGGCCGGTTGCATACCTGCGCGGATTCCTACAAGGCGCACAAGGCGGCAGGCACGTTGCAGGGCCTGCGCTGGATCCAGAAGGGCGGCGGTTTCTACTCGCAGTGCAACAGGAAGCTGAAGGGCGGCTGAGGCAGATTCTGATGCCAAGGATCAGATCAGCTCGAACCGGTCGACATCGACCATGCCCCGGTCGGAAATCTTCAGGTGCGGGATGACGGGCAGCGGCAGGAAGGCGACTTGCAGGAAGGGTTCCTCCAGTGTCGTGCCGAGGTCATAGGCGGCCTTGCGGAGGTGATGCAGGGTGTCGCGCACGCTTTCATAGGGTTCGAGGCTCATCAGGCCTGCGACCGGCAGGGCGATTTCGCCGGTGACCACGCCATCCTCCACCACCACGAAGCCGCCCTTGATTTCGCCGAGCCGGTTGGCGGCACGCGCCATGTCGTCCTCGCTGACCCCCACCACGCAGATATTGTGGCTGTCATGGCCGACGGTCGAGGCAATCGCCCCCTTCTTCAGCCCGAACCCCTGGACGAAGCCATTGGCATGGTTGCCATTCTTGCCATGCCGCTCGATGACGGCGACCTTGATGATGTCGCGACCGAGATCGACGCCGGTCTGGTTGCCGATCGAGGGCAGGCGGTAGCGGCGGTGCTCGGTGATGATCTTGCCGGGAGTGACGCCGATCACCGGCACTTCGCCCTCGCTCACCGGCACGCCGAAATCGGCGGCCATAACCGGGCGGGCGCGCACACTGTCGAGGCCGACGGGGGCGACGGGCTTGCGGGCGGCGAAGAGCTCTGCCGTCACCCGGCGACCGGCGGCAAAAACCATCTCCGCCCTGCAATTCTCGAGGCTGTCGACAACAACCAGATCGGCCCGCCAGCCCGGTGCCACCAGGCCGCGATCCCTGAGGCCAAAGGCCCGGGCTGCTGAAATCGATGCGGCGCGATAGACGGCGAGCGGCTCCATCCCTTGCGCAATCGCCTCGCGGATCATGTAGTCGAGATGGCCCTGTTCGGCGATATCGAGCGGATTGCGGTCGTCGGTGCAAAGCGCCAGGAAGGGCGACAGCCGCTCGGTCATCAGCGGCATCAGCGCATGCAGGTCCTTGGAAACCGAGCCTTCGCGGATCAGGATATGCATGCCCTTGCGGATCTTTTCCAGCGCTTCATCGGCAGTGGTGCATTCATGGTCGGTGCGGATGCCGACGGAAAGATAACCGTTCAGGTCGCGCCCGCGCAGCAGCGGCGCATGGCCGTCGATATGGTCGTCATAGAAGGCCTCGAGCTTGGCGAGGCAGACGGGATCCTTGTGGATGACGCCGGGGAAATTCATGAATTCGGCAAGCCCGATCACCTTCGGGTGATGGCGAAACGGCAGCAGCTTGTCGATCGGCAGATCGGCGCCCGAGGTTTCGAGATGGGTGGCGGGCACGCAGGAGGACAGCTGCACCCTGATGTCCATGATCGTTTCCAGCGCCGAGTCCAGAAAGAACCGGATGCCTTGCGTGCCAAGCACATTGGCGATTTCATGCGGATCGCAGATGACGGTGGTGACGCCATAGGGCAGCACGCAGCGGTCGAATTCATGCGGGGTGACCAGCGAGGATTCGATGTGGAGATGGGTATCGATAAAGCCCGGCACCACGATCCGGCCGGTGATGTCGATGGTTTCGCGGCCCTGATAGGCCGCGCCGGTGCCGACGATCCGGTCGCCTGAAATGGCGATGTCCGAATGGACCAGTTCGCCCGTCACCAGATCGAAAAACCGCCCGCCCGTAAGCACGATATCGGCAGGCACGCGGCCCGTTCCCTGATCGATCAGCCGTTCCAGTCTCGCACTCATGGGTCGCTCCGATTCACAATGGTCGAAGTGTAGCGGGCGGCTGCGGCGAAGGGTAGGGGGATGGGCAGAGCCGGGCGGAACATTCGCAAACTTCATGCAAAAGGATTAGAGTCTGTCTGGTTCACATTGAACCAGACAGACTCTAATTCCCTTTGTTTTCGTTTGTCTTTTCGGGAAAACCGGATTCCACTTTTCCCTGACAAACTCTAATTTAACAGGGTATTCAGCCGCCTTTCGACGAAAAAAGGGCGGCACAGGCCGCCCTTTCCCACTCATGTCGTGTCGCGCCGGTCAGATGTTCGACATCAGTACTTCGCGGAGCTTGGTGAACAGCTCGTCGATTTCCGCCTTGGAGATGATCAGCGGTGGCGAGAGGGCGATGATGTCGCCGGTGGTGCGGATCAGCAGGCCCTTTTCATAGGCCTTGAGGAAGGCCGAGAAGGCGCGCTTGGTCGGTTCGCCGGCAATCGGGTCAAGCTCGATGGCACCGATCAGGCCGATATTCCTGACGTCGATGACATTCGGGCAATCCTTCAGCGAATGCAGGGCATTTTCCCAATAGGGGCCCAGCTCCGCGGCGCGGGTCAGCAGGCCTTCTTCCTTGTAGGTATCGAGCGTGCCGAGCGCTGCGGCGCAGGCAATCGGGTTACCTGAATAGGTATAGCCGTGGAAGAACTCGATCATGTGCTCCGGACCGGTCATGAAGGCATCATGGATCTCGGAGGTGACAAAGACCGCGCCCATCGGGATGACGCCGTTGGTCAGGCCCTTGGCTGTGGTGATCATGTCGGGCTTCACATCGTAGAACTGCGAGGCGAAGGGCGCGCCGAGGCGGCCGAAACCGGTGATGACTTCATCGAAAATCAGCAGGATGCCATGCTTGGTGCACAGTTCGCGCAGGCGGGCGAGGTAGCCCTTCGGCGGGATAAGAACGCCGGTCGAGCCTGCCACCGGCTCAACGATGACGGCAGCGATGGTCGAGGCATCGTGCAGGGCAACGATCCGCTCGAGTTCGTTGGCCAGATCCACGCCATGTTCCGGCTCGCCGCGGGTAAAGGCGTTCTTCGACAGGAGATGGGTGTGGGGCAGGTGATCGACGCCCGACAGAAGCGTGCCGAACATCTTGCGGTTGCCGACGATGCCGCCGACGGAAATGCCGCCGAAATTGACGCCATGATAGCCACGTTCGCGGCCAATGAGGCGGGTGCGCGAGCCCTGGCCCTTGATGCGCTGATAGGCAAGCGCGACCTTGAGGGCGGTCTCCACCGATTCAGAACCGGAATTGGTATAGAGCACATGCTCCATGCCCTCGGGCGCGATGTCGACCAGGCGGTTGGCCAGTTCGAAGGCCTTGGGATGGCCGAGCTGGAAGGCGGGGGCATAGTCGAGCTCGCCTGCCTGCTGGCGGATGGCTTCGGTGATCTTCGGGCGGCAGTGGCCGGCATTCACGCACCAGAGGCCAGCGGTGCCATCAAGCACGGTGCGGCCGTCATGGGTGGTGTAATACATGTCCTTGGCGCCGACGAACATGCGCGGCTCTTTCTTGAACTGCCGGTTCGCGGTGAACGGCATCCAGAAAGCGCGCATGTCATTGGGCGTGGCATTCATTCGGTCAGACATCATTTTCTCCGTGGCCTGTTGTCGGGCGGCCAGTATCCCTCTCGATGGCATTCGCCAGATTTTGTCAGCGCGGTCAAAATACTCAAGCCCGCTTCACCGTCAAGCGATTGCAGGCATGTTCCCGCAGGGGGGCCGTGCTTTTTGGCGCGCAATCCTGTCTGGATTATGTGCGCGGGATTTTCCTGTTCCGGACGGCCAATGTCAAAGCAAAACTCCTCATGGGACCATCGAACTTGGTGATTGTTCTGCCGTTTCACGGCAAAAACGACATGGTTCGATGCACTGGCCTGATATTTCTGCCCGCACAGCCATAGTTGAGTGGTCAATGCCGGCCTGTCGTGACAGAAGAGCGGCGCAATAGATGCGCCGGTGCAAAATAGTTATTCATAATGACATTTAAATTCTGGCAATTGCCTGCGGTGGCGAGATCGGCTTGACCTCAAAATCGCAAGTCTTGCACAAGCCGCGGATGCGACTAATCCCACGCGGATCGGAGCTTTGATTTGAACAGGGCAAAAGAGCAGGTCATCTGCTCCGTTCCAGAGACCGGCGGCCACAGAAAAGGCCCCTGCCAGCATACGGGCAGGGGCCTTGATTTTTCACGCGCCCTGATGTCGCGGCAGCCGACGACCGGGACAGGGTCCGATGATGCCGGTCAGGCAGCCGAACGGGCCTTTTCCGGTGCGCTGTAGATCCCGTCCAGCGTTTGCAGCAGGCTGATCACAGCCGAGGAATCGCAGGAATAATAGATCGTCTGCGCATCGCGCCGGGTGTTGACGAGATGCTGGGCCCGCAGTTTGGAAAGGTGCTGGGAGAGCGCCGACTGGCTGAGGCCCACCTGGTTGGCAAGCACGCCAACAGGAACCTCGTCCTTGACGAGGGCGCAGAGGATCATCAGGCGTTTCGGATTGGCCATTGCCGACAGAAGTGCGGCTGCAGCAGCGGTTTGATGGTCGAGTGTCTTGGTCATCATGATTTTCGTCTCTCCAACGCTGGCGGCCGTTGGCGGTTAGATTGTTGTAGTGAAAAACAGTTTCACGAAACACAAGATAGCCTATTCAACATAATTGTATATTCCTAAAATTAGGGTATTGAACATGCTACTTTTCGAATGTCTGAACATATGCGAATATCGTTCATGTCTGCGAAGGGTATTTCAACTCTAAAGAGAATATCTTTCGCCGCTATGTCGATTCCGCCCGTGTCGATAGCAGAAATTTTCCAATTTGCTGCCTTTTGGCGAAACCTGATTCTAGCAATTTCCGAAGCAATGTCGGGCATTTCTGCCGAAATCCGTTGCAGGACCTGTTGTTCCCTGTCCGCAAAATCCTCGATGTCCGTCCCGTCCATAACAAGGTCTTCGGCCTCCAGTGCATAGGCCTTGCCGAAACCGCCATTCAGGCTGGCCCTTACCGGTTTCAGCACCACGAATCGGAAATCGCCAAAGTCGATATAGAGCGCGGATTTCGGGTGCCGGGCGAGAAAGCGGTCCCGGAGCCAGCCATGCATCCGGCTGTCGCGGGCAACACTTTCCGCCTCTGCCTGCACCGAAAGCCGGGGATGGGCCAGCGGGTCGCCCTTGCCGGGCTCGCCGACCAGCAGCGAACAGCGGGGATCGGCGAGAAGCGCGCGCGTATGGGCGGAGAGGGAAGAGACAAGGATGGCGGGAACGCCGTCGGGCGCAGGGGCCAGCAGCACCCGGCTGGCATTGGGAAAGCCGGTCCCGGGGTCGATGACCGCAAGTGTGGCAAAGCGCGCACCCCTGAGGAGGGTGCGCGCCTGCGTGCGCGCGGCATCATCGGTTTCCCGGAGGAGGGAGGTTTTTTCTGCCATGGATGACGCCTCCTGCTCCTGGTTTAACGGTTGATCAGGCCTCCTGCCTGCGCCGGTGCCGGGTCAGCCCCTCGATGATGTCCTGGGCATTGATCGTACCAACAATTGCGCCATTGTCGACCACGCCGATATTGCCCGGCTTGCGGGCCAGCGCGTCGAGAATGTCGATCAGCGGCGTGGCCGGCGCGGCATTGCCGGTGACCGGTACCGTCGCCGAGGAGGCCCCGATGCCGCGCTGCATCACGTCGGCAGCGGTCAGCATGTTGATCGGGTTCATGTTGGCGACGAAATCGGCGACATACTGGTTGGCAGGGTTCTTGACGATTTCCTGCGGTGTGCCGCACTGGATGATCCGCCCGCCTTCCATGATGGCGATGCGGTTGCCGATGCGGAAGGCTTCGTCGAGATCGTGGCTGACGAACAGGATGGTCTTCTTCAGGCGGCGCTGGAATTCCAGCAATTCGTCCTGAAGCCGGGTGCGGATCAGCGGATCGAGTGCCGAGAAGGGCTCGTCCATCAACAGGATCGGTGCGCCGGTGGCAAAGGCACGGGCAAGGCCGACGCGCTGCTGCATACCGCCCGAGAGTTCGTTGACCCGGCGGCCAGCCCATTTGGTCAGGTTGACCAGTTCAAGCTGCTCGGCAACCCGCTTCTGCCGCTCGGCTTCCGGCACTTCCGCCAGTTCGAGGCCAAAGCCGACATTGTCGGCGACCGTGCGCCAGGGCAGCAGCGCAAACTGCTGGAACACCATCGAGACCACATGCATGCGGAAGTCGCGCAGCGACTTGGCCGTGGTCTTGTAGGGGTTCAGCGGTCCCGTCGGCGTGTTGACGGTCACTTCGCCGCGCACCACCGGCGCAAGACCGTTGACGGCGCGCAGCAGCGTCGACTTGCCGGAGCCCGAAAGCCCCATCAGCACGAGGATCTCGCCTTCCTGGATCGACAGGGTCGCATCGGCGACGCCGAGCACCATGCCGGTCTCATGGCCGATCTCGTCGCGGGTCTTGCCTTGGTCGACCAGCTTCAGCGCGGCCTGCGGGTTCTTGCCGAAAATGATGTCGACATTCTTGAAGATCACGGCGTCGGTCATGCGACGTCTCCTTCGTCGGAGGACCGGAAGATGCGGTCGAGGATGATCGCGAGAATAACGATGCAGAAGCCGGAATCGAAGCCCTTGGCGACGTTGACCGAGTTCAGCGCCCGCACGACCGGAACCCCGAGACCGGGCGCGCCGACGAGGGCGGCGATGACCACCATCGACAGCGACAGCATGATGGTCTGGGTGAGGCCGGCCATGATCTGCGGCATGGCGAAGGGCAGTTCCACCTTGCGCAGCACCTGCATCGGCGTTGCCCCGAAGGATTCGGCGGCTTCCACCAGCGACGGCGGCGTGGAGATGATGCCGAGACGGGTGAGGCGGATCGGGGCCGGAACCGCAAAGATGACGGTGGCAATCAGGCCCGGCACCATGCCGAGACCGAACAGGATCAGCGCCGGGATCAGGTAGACGAAGGTCGGGATCGTCTGCATCAGGTCAAGGATCGGCCGCATCATTGCATAGACCCAGGGGCGGCGGGCTGCCGCGATGCCGAAGGGAATGCCGAGCACCATGCTGACGGCGGTGGCCGACAGCACCAGCGCCAGGGTTTCCGTGGTTTCCTTCCAGTAGCCCTGGTTGAGGATCAGCAGCAGGCCTGCGGCGGTAAAGGCCGTAACGCCCGCAGACCGGCGCATGTACCAGGAAAAGGCGGAGATCAGCGCGATCATCACCAGTCCATAGATCATGCTCTGCGTGGGGTCCTTGAGGTAAGGCGCCTGCAGCACGAACAGCAGCGCATCGATACTGGCTTTCAGCACGATGGAGAGAAAATTGAAAAACGATGCGCCGCTTGTTGTCAGCCAGTCGACGAAGATCTTCGCCCCCTGACCGATCGGCACCTTGTTCAGTGTCAGCCAATCCACGATGTATGCCCCCCGATGGATATCTTGGATGTCAGGTATCTGCTGCAAGCGATCCATGATCGCCGCGCCGCTCAAGCGCGCGTCGTGCGGCAGATCCCCTGATAAAGGAAGGGCGGGAGCCCATTCCGGTTCCCGCCCCCAGTTTACAAGCCTCAGAGACCGAGCGCCGCTTTCACGGCGGCAAGGCCATCCTTGCCGTCGATGGTGGTGACGCCGGCGAGCCAGGGCTCGATGGTGGCACCATTGGCCTTCAGATATTCGGTGCCTGCCGCTTCCGGCTCCTTGCCGTCATTGGAGATCTTGCCCATGATGTCGCTTTCCATCGGCAAGGTGAAGGACAGGTTGGCGAGCAGCTTTCCGACATTCGGGCATTCAGCGGAATAGCCGCCGCGGGTGTTGGTGTAGACATTGGCACCGCCGAAATTCGGGCCGAACACATCGTCACCACCGGTGAGATAGGTGAGCTTGAAATTGTTGTTCATCGGATGCGGGGCCCAGCCGAGGAAGACCACCGGCGAGCCATCCTTTTCGGAACGGGCGACCTGCGCCAGCATGCCCTGCTCGGAAGATTCGACCAGCTGGAATTCCTTGAGCCCGAACTTGTTCTTGTCGACCATGTCGAGGATCAGGCGGTTGCCGTCATTGCCCGGCTCGATGCCATAGATCTTGCCTTCCAGTTCGGCGCTGTGGGCGGCGATATCCTTGAAATCCTTGATACCGAGGCCGGCACCCTTTTCATTGGTGGCAAGCGTGTATTTCGCGCCCTCAAGGTTGGCGCGCACCACGTCCACCGACTTGTCCTCGCGGTAGGGCTTGATGTCGGCTTCCATGGTCGGCATCCAGTTGCCGAGGAAGACGTCGATGTCCTTGTTCTTCATCGAGGTATAGGTGACCGGAACCGACAGGACCTTGACGTCGGTCTGATAGCCGAGCGCCTTCAGCACGACGGAGGTGGTGGCCGTTGTTGCGGTGATGTCGGTCCAGCCCACGTCAGCGAAATGAACAGTCGCGCAGCTCGCGGGATCGGCAGCCAGTGCTGGCTGGGCGGCAAGTGCGGCAAGCGAAACGGTGGTGGCGAGTGCGTATGCGAGGAAGTGCTGCTTTATCATTTTTGGGGCTCCCAGTTTTTATACCCTACGCAACCACCATTACGACAGATTTTCAAGCACCCGCTGCGCAATTGCGTCGGAAAGCCGGTCCCGTTTGCGACATGAGCCATAACATGTCCAGAAAACGGCATTTTATTTATCAAATATCAGTTTATGGCCTGTGGATTGCGGGCACCAAGCGTAAAAATTAATGATGTCCCGTTGCCAATAACCCGGTGTCGCGCCAAGAAAATTGGCATGGCCAAGCTCTACTTCAGTTATGCGGCGATGAATGCCGGCAAATCCACCCTGCTGTTGCAGGCCTCCTACAATTATCAGGAACGCGGCATGCGCACCGCCATCCTGATTGCGGCTTTCGATGACCGGGCGGGAAGGGGCCGGATTTCCTCCCGCATCGGACTTGAGGCCGATGCGGTTGCCTTCGATGCCGGGGATGATCTCTTCCAGCTTGTCGGGTCCATGCACAGGGCGGGCGCGCTTGCCTGCGTCTTTGTCGACGAGGCGCAGTTTCTGGCCGAACATCAAGTCTGGCAGCTCGCCCGTGTCGCCGACCGGCTGAACATCCCGGTGATGGCCTACGGGTTGCGCACCGATTTCCAGGGCAAGCTGTTTCCGGGCTCCCGCGAGTTGCTGGCGATTGCCGACGAATTGCGCGAAATCCGCACCATCTGCCATTGCGGGCGCAAGGCCACCATGGTGGCCCGGCTCGACGGCGCGGGCAACGTGGTGCGCGAGGGCGCGCAGGTGGATGTCGGCGGCAACGAGAAATATGTCTCCTACTGCCGCCGCCACTGGGCCGATATCATGCGGGCGGAAGAGGTTTGACGTTTGTCAGGCCCGCGTCATTCCGCCGTCCAGCAATTTCCCTTTGCAACTGCTATAGAGGCGTGACTGGAACCGTGCGCCAGACTGTGCGGTCGTCCGAGATGAGGAAGCTGAAAACCATGAAAATCCTGACTGCCGTTTTTGCCGCAAGCCTTGCCCTGTCCGCCGGTGCGGCGCTCGCCGATGGCGATGCCAAGCTTGGTGCCGCCATCTTCAAGAAATGCGCCGCATGCCACACCGCCACCGAGGCCACCAACAAGGTCGGTCCGTCGCTGATGGGCGTCGTCGGCCGTCCGGTGGCCACCGCTCCCGGCTACAGTTATTCGCCTGCCATGAAGGCTTTCGGGGATGGCAAGACATGGGATGAAGCCCAGCTCACCACCTATCTCGCCGATCCCCGCGGCGTGGTGAAGGGCACCAAGATGGGCTTTGCCGGGCTGAAGAAGCCTGATGACGTCGCCAATGTCATCGCCTACCTGAAGAACCCGGCTGCCGCCAAGTAAGGCAGTTTCCCGGTCATTTCATGGATCGGGGCCAGACATCCGGCACGGGCAGGGCCGCTTGCCCTTGGGGACCCCGTTGGGGACCTCTGCCCGTGCCGATTTGTTGCGCGGCACTCTTGCAGGCTCCGCCACAATCCCCACATGCATTTGCGCACTTTCCGGTGCAGTGCATTCGCGTGCCGCCGATTTCCTTGCTATAGGAGCAGTCGAAGCAGGCGACCAGAGGGAGATTGAACGGCATGGCCACAATGCAGACCTTCGAAAAGGACATCGAGGCAACCCGGACGATTGTTGCCGAGATGCGCGGCAAGCTCGACCAGTCCGGCGGCGTGCTCGACCAGTTCGCCCGGGCGGACACGAAGATCGGCGACGCCGCCTTCGACATCGAAAATGCCCGCATCAAGGATGTCATAAACCAGCAGAAGGTGATGGAAGGCAACATTGCCGACCTGATCATCGGGCTGGAAGATGCCACCAATGTCTTCGGTGCGGAATTCGAGAGCATGAAGAACTATACCGGCATGGAAAAGTTCATCGGCTTCTTCTCGAAGGAAAAGATGCAGCGGCGGCGTACCGACCGGGTACGCAACATGTCGCTGGCCGGAAACCTGCAGGAGCTTCTGTCGAAATCCGACACGATTGTCGGCATCCTGCGGGAGCAGCGCGCGGTGCTCGACGAGCGCTACAGGAATTCCGAGGCAAGCCTGATCAAGGTGATCGAGCGGCGCAAGGCTGCCGTGGCAACGCTCGGCGAGACCCAGAAGAAGATCGAGACACTGAACCCCCGGCTGCTCGACATCGAAAACCGCATCGCGGCGTCGACCGACCAGGCCGAGCGCACGGCGCTGGAAGCCGAACGCTCGAAGCTTGCCACCGACTATAACCATGCGCAGGCGCGCGAGCAGGAATTGCTGGCCGAAAGCCAGACACTGGAGCGCTATACCTCGATGTTCCAGACCTTCGTCGATTCGCTCAACAACCAGATCGCCGCGCAGAACACGCTGATCAACAAGCTGACCATCGATACCGAACAGCGCATCGTGCTCTACAAGGCGCTGGAGGATTCGCTGAAGACCGCCGCGCAGCAGGATGTCGCCCACAAGATCAACACGCTCGGCAGCCAGGTCGATACGGCGGCGGAGGAGACCATGGCCGGGATCGGTTCGGCGGCACAGCGCCATATCGGCGATCTTCTCGAACTGCACGAGAAGAACATGCTGTCCACCCAGGACATCCAGCGCCGCAAGAAGCTTGCCGACGATGCCTTCGCCCGGCGCTTCCAGGCGGTGATGGACAAGCACAATGCCGCCAGTTACGGGAAATCCTGATTGAACCCGGTGGCACATGCCCATGCGCATCGATGAACCCGTCTCTGCCGTCACGGCCTATTTTCAGGCGATGACGGCAGCGCTGACCGGGCTGCAAACCCTGGCCGCAACAGCCGCAGGCGCCCTGCCGGGCGAGGCAATGGGCGCCGTCATCCTGCCCTGCCTGCGCCGGCTGATCGCGTCGTTTTCCGCCTGGGAAAGCCGCATCGGTTTCATCGAGCAGTTCCGGATCGCCCGGTCGGAAAGCGGCTTTCCGGTGTTCCAGTCGGTACTGGAACTGGACAGGGACCGCGACAGCGCCAGGGACCGGCTCGCGACCATCCCCGATGCGGCAGCGATCCGGGCGGAGATGGCGGATTTCATCCTGCGCAACCGCGCCTTTCCCGGGGCGCTGCAATCGCGGATGGCGGAACGGCTCTATCTGGAGCGGCTGGAAAAGGCGGATGTGTTCGGGCCGTTCACCCTGCCGGAAACCGTGCATCTCTCGGTCAATCCCGACAATCGCCGCCCCGCCTACCACGTCACCTGGGCCGCCTATGACGGTGTCCAGAACCTGCCGATGGTCTATATGGCGCGGATCGAGGATTCCACCGAAAAGCTCGGCCGCCTGCTGGTGACGGCAGACGGGCGGCTGAACCCTGACGTGCCGGTGCCGCTGCCGGTCGGCGGGCTGCTGAACCCGGAGCTTGCCAGGGCCTTCGACGCCTTCGTCATGGCCAACAGCGCCTATGCGCTGACCCCGTCGACCATCGCCACCAACATGGACCGGGATTTTCCGGACCTGCATCCGAAGAAGCTGTCGCGCCTCGTGCTCGGGCCCTTCTATGCAAGCGGGATCACCGAGAACAATCCCGTCATTACCGATATTCTCTCGAAGGTCCGGCGGACGGAAAATGCCTGGGCGATCACCTGGACCGTACAGGACATCCTGTCGGTCAGCGAGCGGCCGGAACAGCGCGGCTTTTTTTCCAGCACACCCGCCATGCAGGAATTCCATGTCGAGACCGGCGATCTGGAAGCGGCCCGGATGGGCGTCAGTGCCTATCAGAAACATGCGCTGGTGCCGCATGATGCCTATCAGGCGCTCTATGCAGCGGGCGAGGCCGAACGGCTGTTCGACGGTTTCAGGGTGCATGTGATTTCCGGCGACAACATCATCAGCGAGGTCTGACCATGAGTGCTCCCGCAGGGCTGAATGCCGGACTGACCGCCATCCCCGAGGACGAGGTGGCGCGGCATCTCGGCGTGGCCCAGGGCCTCGTCACCCGCTTCATCCGGATGGAGGCACCGCAAGGACCGGGAAGCGCTGCCCTTGCCGGAACGGGCCGCCGCTTCGTCCAGACCGTATCGACCTCGGGCCTGTCCAGAACCCGCGATGTCGAGCTGCAAAAGACCATTGCCGCGGTGCCACCCGCCGATCCGCTGCTGTCGCCCGAGGCGCACGCGCTGCTCTACCGGGTGCGGCGCGGCCTGCAGGTGGGGCTGGCGGTGGCGGCGAGTTTTGCCCGGCAGAGCGATCTCGAAGCGCTGCAGGCCCGCAATGTCCAGGCCCCGCTTGCCGGTGCCGACGGCGAGCGGTTTCGCGTGCTCTTGTCGGCCTCCGCCTATGTAGCCGCCTTTGCTGCTGCCGCCTATGTCGCGCAGATGCTGCCCGGCGAGGGGGAGGCGGGGTCGGATCCGGAGGAGCCAGACTATCTGTTCGATACGCCGCAGGAGGCGCTGAAAAGCCTCGTCGCAAGCCTCGACCGGGCGATTTCCGCCTGCGCCGAGGCGGCGGCGATGCTGGCGACGGCGCGGCGTTTCGCACGGCTGTGCCTGCTGGGCCTGATCGAGCGCCGGGCGCGTTTTTCCGGGCTTGCCGCCTTTGCCGAGGCGCATGTCAAGCTGGAGGGTGAGGATTTTGCGCTTGACGGTTTCGACATCGCCCCCGGCCAGCGACGCAAGGCGCTGGTGATGACCTTCCGCAAGCCGGAGGAAATCATCGGCAATGCCATTGCCAAATATCAGGCGATGCGGCTGGCGCGGATGCTGGTCGCCTATGATTTCGAGCGGCAGATGAATCCGTTTGTCGAGCTTGGCGGCTTTCTCTTCACCTTCATCGGCGACGGCATGCCCGGCACCGGCAAGACCATGCTGATCCAGATGCTGGCCGGGCTGATCAACGAATACTGCCAGATGGCGGGTTATGGCTTTCACTACGAGAATTTCGGCGTCGACCAGATTTCGTCCTACCAGGGCAAATCCGGCCAGAACTGCAAGGCCTTCGTCAACGGGGTGATGAATCCGCGCCAGATCGGTTTCGGCACCATCGACGATGTCGACCAGGTGGCGGCGCGGCGCAATGACGACCGCGCGTCTGCGGGCCAGCAGGAAGTGACCGCCGTGCTGATGGAAAGCTTTGCCGGGGCCTCGACCGTGGTGCGCGGCAATTGCTGTTTCGGGATGTTTTCCAACTATCCGGAAAATGTCGACGATGCCCTTCGCCAGCGCGCCGGGGCCCGCTGGCTGGTCGACGGGCCGCAAAGCCGCGAGGACTATATCGACATCTTCGCCAGCCTCGTCGGATCCAATCATCAGATCCCGCCGGGCAATCATCCGCTCTTTGCCGGACAGGCGATCAGCAAGGCGGTCACCGAGTCCTATGCGGAGCATGCAAGGCCGCAGGAAGAGGGGCTGGTTGCCGTCTGGGAACGGTTCTCGGCGGAAAATGGCGGTGTGAAGACGCTGGAGGATATCGGCACCTATCTCCACCGCATCCGTCAGGTGGAACCCCGCTTTACCGGTCGCGCCATCAAGAACATCGTCGATGCGATCCGGATGCGGGCGATGGATGTCGACCTGCCGGACGACTGGTTCCAGACGCCGGGGGCTTTCCTGCACAGACCCTATGACGAGAAGAAGGCGATGATTTCCGCCTTGCGCGGGCCTGTCACCATCGAGATGGTGCTGCAGGAGATCAACCGCTATGCCGACAGCGAATTCCGCTACACCGACAAATCCGACAGCGCCGCCGTCACCGACCTCATCCGCCGCGAACGCCAGCGCGAGCGGGCGATGGCGGAAATCGAGACGATGAAGCGCGACGGGCGCTGGGAGGCGGGGCGATGAGGGAAGATATGCCTGCCACCGGCGACCGGCCAGAAGCGACCACACCCCCAGAGCACGGCTCATGACCCGCCGCCTCCAATCCGACCTCATCCATGGCCGCCTGCTCAGCATCGACGAGCCGCATCTGGTTGCGCGTTACAACAAGGCGCTGAAGGGCTTCGGGCTGCCGGAGACCGGGTTGTCGAGCTTCCGCATCGACATGCTGGGCTTTTCGCCGGAAGTGGCGAAGGCGCTGGGGGATGAGGATTATCTGGATCCGCTGAAGGTCAACCGCCGCTTCATCATCCTGACGCCGGAGCAGGAGAACCTGCCGGTTGCCCATTCGAGCTTTTCCAACACGGCGGCGCTGATGCACCGCTTCTATGCGGCCAATGCGCGGGCGCTGAATGCGGTCACCATCAAGGATGCGGTCTATGGGGAGATCGAGGATTCGGTGGCAAAAGTGGAAAGCCTCGATGATCTGCTCGGGATCAACGAGATCCGCTTCGGGGTGCTGTCGGCGGATGACCTGCTCGGCAAGGCGGCGGAATTGCGCCAGCTTGTCGATCAGCTGATGGCCGATACCGGTCTCTGGCGCGACGATGCTGCCCTCAACCGGATGGTGGAGCTTGCCAGGGTCACCGGCGACATCCGGCAGAATCCGCTGGTGCCGGACCAGCTCGTGTTCCGGCACGAGGCCTTCTGGGCCAATCATTTCGGCGGCGTCTACGTGTTCCTCGACGAGGACACGACAACTGTCATCTGCGATCCCTCCGCCCCCGGTTTCCGCCGCTCGCGGCCCTGGCAGGTCAGCTATATCGCCGCCAGCGACCAGAAGCAGATCTTCGACTTCCTGGCGCGCACCGGACGCATCGAGCTGCCGCGCGGCAGCTGGGCCGGCGAGAGCGGGCTGATCGAACACCGCCGCCAGATGGTGCTCGAACAGCTTGCCGCGCGTCTTGCCCCCGATGCCGATCTCGACGGGGTCGATGCGGTCTGGTGGCAGACCTTTTTGCAACGCAATGCCGCCGAGGTGACGCGCGAGGGGACCTGGCCGTTCCTCTCGGACATGCTCAGACAGCTGCGCGAGCGGGGCGAGGTGCGGCTCGACACGCTCCCGGCGCGCGAGCGGTTTTTACTGGTGCGGGCGCTTCCCGGCCACCGCGATGCCTGGCTCACCAACCGGCTGATTGCCGCGCAGATCCCGGAAGACTATCTGTCGCGCTTCATGTTCGACCGGCAGGGGTTCTTCCCGGCTTATGAGCAATATCGGGATAATTTCCGCAATCATGTTGTCTCGGTCCTGACGAGGTCCTATCTCAGCGACAAGCGGGCCATACTGAAGACACTTTATGCAATGGGAGACGACGACCATGCTTGATCCGATCATCGCTTTTTTCGAGCGGGTGTTCCGTGGGATGGGGCATGGCTTCGGCCTTGCGGTTGCCTGGCTGCTCTGGCCGTTTCTGGCCGCGCACGGTTGGTATCGGGGCAAGAGCACGCTGATCAGGTTGCCGATTGCCGCCTTCCTGCTGCTCGTCGTCGGCCTCTATGGCTATTTCGTCTGGCAGACACAGGTCTGGACGAATTTCGATCCGGATTTCGTCAACCGCTACAGGTTTTCCGAGCGGCATCTGTCGGCGGGGCTGGAAAAGCTGGTGGCAGCGGGTGCTGCGAAGACCTGCCAGCGCTCGGGCGTGGTCGATGTGGTTGCCAATCTCACCGATTTCAACGTCAACCAGAATGCCTGGATTTCCTCCATGGTGCTCTACAAGCTCGGCCTGTTCGGCACCGACTGGGACCATACGCCCTTCCTCGACAACAAGGCCGCCTTCCAGCGCGGCGTCAACGAGGCGGTGCGGCGCACGACGGTGGAGCTGGTGGACACGCTGGTCAGGATGCGCGGCACCTCGGCGATCAATACCGCGCTGCAAAGCGCGCGCAGCAAGCTGCAATATGAGGAAACCAACTGGTATTTCGGCCTGTCGCCCTTCGGGCCGCTGACCCCGACGCCCAGCCAGTACCGGGCCGCCATCACCGATCTGAGGGCCTTCAACACCGAGCTTGAAAACTGCATCGTCACCTTCGACACCCGCGCCGACAACCTGCTTGTATTCATCGACCGGGTGGCCAATTCGCTGGGTGGCACCTCCGCCATCCTCAAGGATCGCGCCGAACAGCATGCCAATGGCTGGTTCGACACCAGGGCCGATGACCGGTTCTGGTTCGCCTATGGCCAGCTCTACGGCTATTACGCCATCCTGTCCGGCGTGCGGGCCGATTTCGATCAGGTGCTGAAGGAGCGCAACCTTGCGCCGATCTTCGACGAGACACTGAAGCAGTTCCGCTCCGCGCTTGCCATTCAGCCGGCGATCATTTCCAACGGGCGCGAGGATGGCTGGATCATGCCGAACCACCTCTCCACCATGGGCTTCTATATCCTGCGGGTGCGCTCGAACCTTGTGGAAATCCGCTCGGTCATCGACCGATAGGGGCAGTGCGCGGGCAGGCGGGCCAAAGCTGGCCGGCCTGCTGCCGCCCTTGATGCGTCAGGCAATGAAAACCAGTTCGCGGACCTGTTCGTTCACTTCAAAGGTGATGCCATAGAGTTCGCCTTCGGGATTGCCGGTGGCACGGTGGCGGCCAAGCGTGCGCACGAAGTGGAAACAGCTCGCCCGCCGCAGCCGGTAGGTGACCGAAAAACTGCATTTGCGCTCGCTCGCGGTGGAAAAGGCCTCATCGACAATCTCGACATCGTCGGGGTGAATGCATTCCCGGAAGGTCATCATGTTGGCGGGGCCCTCGACATAGGGCAGGCTATAGATCTGATAGACGCCACGCGACACGCTGGATTGGCTGCTGTGAAGATCCAGCCGCCAGGAGCCGAGCCTGTTAAAGCGCACATAGAGGTCGACAATATCCTCGCTGGCGAGATTGAGGGCGTCCTCTTCCCGCAATGCCTCAGGCAGCGCACTGTCATCGAATCGCAAAGGCATGTCTCATATCCCCCGTTTCAGGGATTATTGTACTCTATTTCAGCGTTGCGAACCTGAAAATTGGGAGACCGGATAATTGCGGCGGCAGGGTCAGGAAATCAGTTTCAGCCGCAGCGCCTTTGCAACAAGCTGGGTGCGGTTGACGCAATCGAGCTTGCGGATGGCATTGGTCAGGTAGGCATTGACCGTATGGTCGGAGAGCGTGAGGATCTGTCCGATTTCCACCGATGTCTTGCCCTGGGCGGTCCAGCTGACCACTTCCAGTTCCCGCGCAGAGAGCGGCACGTGCTGGCTTTCGCGCGTCAGGCCAATCCTGTTGTAGATGTCCAGCGCATGCAGCGACAGCATGGCCAGTTCATTTGTCTCGCTCTGGCAGAGGGCGTTGCGGTTGCCATCAAAACGCAGTGCATAGCGATTGCCGTCGGACAGAAAGTGCGGAAACATCACGCCACCCGCCATGTCGTGCCGGGTCAGAAGCGCGATGAAATCGACGAGGCGAGCCTTGGTCTCGGCAGTCCGGTAGTCCTCCACCCTCCAGGCCTGCGGCAGCAGCGAGGTTTTGAGCTTCAGGCCGACAGGGCAGATGGACAGCAACTGATTCTTGTCGAATTCACGCAGGAAGGCCGCCTGCAATGTCGATTCGATCAGCAGTGGAGACAGCAGCTTGTCCTGTTCACCCGGCACCCGCATCAGGGACACATGATGAAAGCCGAAACTCTCGCGCACATTGCCGAGCGCAATCTTCAGCGCCTCGCGGCTTTTGGCGGCCGCCAGTTCCCCCGTCAGTAAAGATTGGCGTCCGGTGTTGATCATGGGAACGAATCCGGTTTGGGCCAGGGACAGGTGGAGCGAGACTCAACCCCAGTGTTTCGGTTGCATGAAATTGCAGGAGGCCGGATTTAAGAGGAAAGCCCGGGCCTTGACAATGCTAAATCTTGTATTTGCAGATAATAATGTACTAAAAACATTGCTAATGCAAGGATCCAGCGGCGTCAAACCGGTAAAAGTGCGGTTCCCTTGACCTCTTCCATCACGGCATAGGTGTGGGTTTCGCGCACGCCCGGCAGGGGCAGGATGACTTCAGATAGAAATTGGCGATAGGCTTCCATTCCCGCTACACGTGCTTTTACAAGATAATCAAATCCGCCGGCGATCATGTGGCATTCCATGACGTCGTCGCTGCGCTTGACCGCCACGTTGAAGGCGTCGAACACATCGGGCGTGGTGCGATCCAGTTTTACTTCTACAAAAACCAGCAGGTTGCGGCCGAGTTTTTCAGGCGACAGGATGGCCATGTAGCCGATAATGTAACCGTCGCGGGTGAGCCGCTTGACCCGTTCCGCCGTGGCGGTGGGGGAAAGGTTGACCCGCTCGGACAGTTCGATATTCGACAGGCGCCCCTCTTTTTGCAATGCGCGGAGGATTTTACGGTCCAGTCGATCAAGTTCCTTCACGATTCACTATCCTTTTTGTGAATTGCCTGTTTTCATCCCGAAAAAGTGCCAAAAATTGGCGAAAAAATCAAGACGTCCGTCGCTATGTTTGTGCCACCAATGGAGAGGAACCCCATGACCAGCCAGACCGCATCGACCTTGCCGCGCTTCCATGCCCCCTATTACGGCGATGACGACCGTCTGATCCGGCAATTTGCTGCCCGTCTGAGCTTTACCGCCAGCCAGGATCAGGCCATCGACCGGCGGGCAGGGGCGATGATCGAGGCGATCCGCGACAATTCCGGCTCGGTCGGGGGCGTCGAGGATTTCCTGCGCGAATACGGGCTTTCCACCCGCGAGGGACTGGCGCTGATGGTGCTGGCCGAGGCGCTGCTGCGGGTGCCCGACAGCCTGACGCAGGACAAGCTGATCGAGGACAAGCTGAAGGAGGGCGGCTGGAGCGAGCATGAGGCGCAGGCCGACAGCTGGTTCGTGCATGCCTCCGCCTGGGCGCTCGGCATGTCGGCCCGGGTGATCCGCCCCGGCGAAACACCCGAGGGCGTGCTGCGCAGCCTCGTCAAGCGGGTGGGCCTGCCGACGGTGCGCAGCGCCACCAAGCAGGCGATGCGTTTCCTCGGCCATCATTTCGTGCTCGGCGAAACCATCAGGGATGCGCTGGCGCGCGCCGCCAAAAGCGAGGAAAAGGGCTATCGCCATTCCTTCGACATGCTGGGCGAGGGGGCCCGCA
Source organism: uncultured Gellertiella sp. (assembly GCF_963457605.1). Lineage (GTDB taxonomy): Bacteria > Pseudomonadota > Alphaproteobacteria > Rhizobiales > Rhizobiaceae > Gellertiella. The sequence continues at coordinate 969,474 of NZ_OY735139.1, read as the reverse complement.
CGGCGGAGGATGCGGAGCGCTATTTCCAGTCCTATGCCGCGGCCATCGAGGCGATCGGCAGCTGGAGCGAGAAGAACAACAGGTCGCGTGGCCTGCCGGACCGGATGGGGATCTCGGTCAAGCTTTCGGCGCTGCATCCGCGCTATCTCGCCACCCACCACGCCCGGGTGATGACAGAACTGGTGCCGAGCCTGCTGAAGCTGGCGCAGATGGCGAAGAAATATCAGCTGAACTTCACCGTCGATGCGGAAGAGGCAGACCGTCTGGAACTGTCGCTCGACGTGATTGCAGCGGTCTTTGCCGATCCGTCCCTGGCCGGCTGGGACGGTTTCGGGCTGGCCATCCAGGCCTACCAGAAGCGCGCCAGCCATGTGATTGACCATATCGACCAGCTCTGCGCCACGCTCGGCCGGCGGATGATGGTGCGGCTGGTCAAGGGGGCCTACTGGGATACGGAGGTCAAGCGGGCGCAGGAGCGCGGGCTTGAGGATTACCCGGTCTGGACGCGCAAGCAGGCGACCGACATGGCCTATCTCGCCTGTGCCGCCCAGATGCTGGCCAAGCGCGCCCGGATCTTCCCGCAATTTGCCACCCATAACGCGCTCACCGTCTCCACCATTCTCGAACTTGCCGGTCCCGACCGGACGGGCTTCGAATTCCAGCGGCTGCATGGCATGGGCGAGGCGCTCTACAACAACCTGCTCGACAGCAATGACCGGATCGCCTGCCGGATCTATGCGCCGGTCGGCGGCTATCGCGACCTGCTGGCCTATCTCGTCCGCCGCCTGCTTGAAAATGGCGCGAACTCGTCCTTTGTCGCGGTTGCCGGAGACAAGACCATTCCGGTCGAGGCGCTGCTCGCGCGTCCGGGCGACAAGCTTGGCCTTGCCGCAGGGGCCAGCGCCCGCCACAAGCAGATCCCGCTTCCCTCCGATATCTATGGCAAGCGCAAGAACAGCGCCGGGTTGGAATTCGGCCATCGCGACAGTCTGGAAGACCTGATGGCCCGCATGGCGCAGGGACTGCCGACGGTGCGTGCAACGGCGCTGGTGCCGGGCGTTGCCAGCCATGGTGCCGCCGTCGCCGTGCTGTCGCCTTCCGATACGGCGCGGCAGGTCGGCTCGGTGGTCAATGCCACGGCTGCCGATGTGGACCGGGCCTTTGCCGAGGGCCGCAAGGGCTTTCATGCCTGGTCGCGCACGCCGGTCGAAACCCGGGCCCTGGTTCTCGAACGGATGGGCGACCTTCTGGAGGAAAAGCGCGATCATTTCCTGGCGCTGCTTTCTGCCGAGGCGGGCAAGACGCTCGATGACGGGATAGCCGAAATCCGCGAGGCGGTGGATTTCTGCCGCTACTATGCGGAGGTAGCCCGCCACCGGTTTGCCGGGCCGCAATCAATGCCCGGCCCGACGGGCGAGGACAACCGCTACCTGTGGCGCGGTCGGGGCATCTTTGCCTGCATCTCGCCGTGGAATTTCCCGCTGGCAATTTTCCTCGGCCAGATCTCGGCGGCGCTGGTGGCAGGCAATGCCGTCATCGCCAAGCCGGCACCGCAGACGCCGCTGATTGGCTATGAAGCGGTGCGGCTGTTCCATCAGGCGGGCGTGCCTGCCGATGTGCTGATGCTGGTGCCGGGCGGGCCGGATGTCGGGGCGGCGCTGACCGCTCACCCGGGCCTTGGCGGCGTCGCCTTTACCGGCTCGACCCAGACCGCGCGCGCCATCAACCGGACGCTCGCCGCCAAGGATGGGCCGATCGTGCCCTTCATCGCCGAGACCGGCGGTCTGAACGCCATGATCGTCGATGCCACCGCGCTGTCGGAACAGGTGGCCGATGACGTGGTGATGTCGGCCTTCCGGTCGGCAGGCCAGCGCTGTTCGGCGCTGCGCATCCTGTTCTTGCAGGAGGACGTGGCCGATCAGATGCTGTCGATGATCGAAGGTGCCGCCCGGGAACTCAATCTCGGCAATCCCGCGCTCGAGACCACCGATGTCGGTCCGATCATCGACGGCAGGCAGCGCGACATGCTGGCGGCCCATGTCGAGGAGATGAAGAAGAGCCAGAAGCTGCGCTATGCCGGCAAGGCCCCTGACGGCGGTCATTTCTTTGGCCCGCATATCATCGAGCTGAAAAACGCGGAGGCGCTGACCCGCGAGGTGTTCGGCCCGGTGCTGCATGTGGTGCGCTGGAAGGCGAAGGACCTGCAAGGCGTCGTCGACAGGATCGCCGCCACCGGCTACGGCCTGACGCTCGGCGTCCACAGCCGCATCGAGGCGACGATCCGCACCGTCACAGACGCGCTCGATACCGGCAACATCTACATCAACCGCAACACCATCGGCGCGGTGGTCGGCACCCAGCCCTTCGGTGGCTCCGGCCTCTCCGGCACCGGCTTCAAGGCCGGCGGCCCCGCCTATCTGCTGCGCTTCGGCCTTGAACAGGTGATCTCGGTCAACACCGCAGCGGCAGGCGGCAATGCCAGCCTGATTGCCATCGGCGAAGGCTGATATCTGTGTCCAAAATCGAGCGGAGCCGGAATCACAACCTCCGGCTCCAATTTTCTTTGGGGCAATTGAGACGCAGGGAAAACGGTGCTCTTCTCCGCTTCGGTTGAAGGCGGGGATTTCGACGCGTGGCATTTGCAAGAACGGGACTGAACCTCCTCCATGCCGTCGTCCTGGCGGCCCTGATGATCCTGCCAGGCGCGGCGCGATCCGCCGATCCGGCCTCCGCCGCACCAAAATTCGTCCAGAGCGCCAGCATGAAACCGGAAGAGGCGATGAATTTCGTCGTCGCCGAGGATCCCGACTGTTCCGGCAGGCCGGATTGCGTGCGATGGCTTGCAGCCGAAGGGGCAATCGGCCCGGATACGCCGCAAAAGCTGAAAGCCGCACTTGACGGGCTTGGGGGCAAAAAGCTCGCGGTGTTCCTGAATTCGCGGGGCGGCGACTATGACGCGGCGATGCAGATGGGCGAGTTGCTGCACGACCACCTGCTGCCGGTTTCAGTTGGTGCAACGACCTGTCCGCAGTGCCAGCCGGGTCCAGGGCTCTGCCGGTTCCGGCAGGACCGGCCAGGCCCGGCCAGTGGCCTGTTGCAGGCGGTGAAGGGCAATTGCGACCTTGCCTGTGTCTTCGTGCTGGCGGGCGGCGTCCAGCGTAGCATTCCGCAAGATCTCGTCATGGAAATGCCGGTGATCTACGGGCCTGAGCAGAAGGATATCCCCGGCTGGGTTCTCGCCGAAACGGACGCTGCGTCCAATCTGCAGTCCCGCATCCTCCAGTATTTGCAGCGCCATCAGGTCGGCAATCCGGTCCATTTCGAATACCTCATCAATCCCGCCTCGCAGCGCCGCTGGATTCATGCCGATGATGCCCTGCGCACCCGCCTCGTCGACGACGTGCAGGAGGCGGAACGGGTGCTGCTCGAAGGCCGGCATGCCGAAGAACAGGCGGCGGAGGCAGGCGCTGCAAGCCCGGCACCGGATGCCCGGGCGGAGCCGCTGATCATTTCAGCGTCATCGGGAACTGAACCCCGGATGGAATTTCTGCTGCTGGAGCGCAGCGATTGCGCGGGGAAGGGCGGTTGCGCGCAATTCATTTCGGCAGAAGGGGCGATCGAACCGGATACACCCGCCCGGTTCCGCACCTTTCTCGACAGCAATCACCTGCATGGGCTGGCGGTCATTCTGCAGTCGCGCGGTGGCGATTATCAGGCTGGCATGGAACTCGGGCGGATCGCGCGGGCCCATGCGCTGCAAACGGCTGTGGCCGAGACCGGCTATCTGCCCTGCCGCGGTGCGGATTGCCGCGCGAAATCCATCCGCGCCGGACACGCCGCCGGGCAGATCGTCGATGACAGCCAGCATTGCGACATGGCGTGCGTGCTGTTTCTTGCGGGCGGCACCGAACGCCTGGTGCCTGCTGCCGCAAGGTTGGCGACACCACGGATACTGGTGTCGGCACCAGCGGTCGAGGCGGCGCGCAAGACGGGCGCGGTCCTTGCGACATCCACCACGAAAGGTGCGCTCCGGCAGCCACCGTCGAGGCGGATATGCAGTTTGTCGTCATGCCGCAGTCCGGCAAGGATTGCCAGCCGACCTGCCGGCGCTGGATTGCCGCCAACGGGACCATCGCCCGGAATACGCCGGGGCGGTTCCGAAAAATGCTGAAATCCATCGGCAAGGAGAACCTGCCCATCGTCATCAGTTCCCCCGGCGGGGTGGTCGAGGCGGTGATAGAACTGGGGCGGATGATCCGCAAGCGGCAGATGTCGGTGGGCGTGGGAAGAAGCTATGCCGACAGTTGCACGGGTAATACCAAGGATCACTGATGGGTTCCCATCAGTGATCCTTGGTATAACTCAATTCCTGCGGTGACCATGTGGCGAAAGGCGAGGCATTGCCGGGTCATGTGGTGGCTTCCGGCGGGTTCTGCATGTCGGCCTGCCCGCTGATTCTGGCAGGCGGCGTGGAGCGGGTGTCCTCGCCGCTTTCCTTCATCGGCGTGCACCAGATCACGCGCTTCTATCAAAAATACGAGATCCGCTACGAAACGGTCTACCGGACAAGGCACGGCCACCGCGTCGCACACCGGCAGAAAGTCCGCCACTCCATCGGCGCGCGCCAGGTGTCGACCAACCTGCCAAAGGCCTATCGCAGGGCGCTGTTGTCCTATCTGAAAGAGATGGGGACCAGCCCCAGGCTTTTCGACCTGATGATGGAAGCCAAGCCGGCGGACATTCGCTTTGTCCTGCCCAGCGAAGCGCTCGACCTCCACCTCACCACCCGCCAGGCAGATGTCACGGCCCTTCTGGCCGCCCGCTGACGCCGTGACATGCGCTTCGGCTTGCCGTGCGCGCTGCGCTGCGGCAGGGTGCACGCGGCCTCGAATCGCGAAAGGGCCGGGGGTGGACGGGATGAGCGGAAGGGGGAGTGCGTGCGTAAAAACATCGTCACGGACAATCTTTCCTGTTTATTCCGTAGAGGAAACAAATTATACCCTCAGTTATAAGCCCGAGACTTCACGCAAAAACGGGCCGGGAACTTTAAATGTCGCAATTGGCCAACAAGGTGGCTGTTCCCGGCGTGGATTTCAGTGGGTTTTACGGCTCTATATCGCGCAACTTGCCGTCCAATCGAATTGCCCAGGGAGCTAATTTCAATGGCAGAAGTGAAGTCAGATATCGAAATCGCGCGCGCCGCGAAAAAGAAGCCGATCATGGAAATCGGCGCAAAGCTCGGGATTCCGTCCGAACACCTTTTGCCCTATGGCCATGACAAGGCCAAGATCAGCGCCGAGTTCATCGCGGCCCAGAAGTCGAAGAAGAACGGCAAGCTGATTCTCGTCACCGCCATCAACCCGACGCCCGCCGGCGAAGGCAAGACCACGACCACGGTCGGTCTCGGCGATGGCCTGAACCGCATCGGCAAGAAGGCCGTGATCTGCATCCGCGAAGCCTCGCTCGGCCCCTGCTTCGGCGTCAAGGGTGGCGCTGCCGGCGGTGGCTATGCCCAGGTCGTGCCGATGGAAGACATGAACCTGCATTTCACCGGCGACTTCCACGCCATCACCTCGGCCCATAACCTGTTGTCGGCCCTCATCGACAACCACATCTACTGGGGCAACGAGCAGAACATCGACATCCGCCGCGTCGCATGGCGTCGCGTCATGGACATGAACGACCGCGCACTGCGCGAAATCGTCTGCTCGCTCGGCGGCGTTGCCAATGGCTATCCGCGCGAAGCCGGCTTCGACATCACCGTTGCCTCGGAAGTCATGGCCATCCTCTGCCTGTCGATGGACCTGAAGGATCTGGAAAAGCGCCTCGGCAGCATCATCATCGGTTACCGCCGCGACAAGACTGCCGTCTACGCCCGCGACATCAAGGCCGATGGCGCCATGACCGTTCTGCTGAAGGACGCCATGCAGCCGAACCTGGTGCAGACGCTCGAGCATAACCCGGCCTTCGTGCATGGCGGCCCGTTCGCCAACATCGCGCATGGCTGCAACTCGGTGGTTGCCACCACCACCGCGCTGAAGCTCGGCGAATATGTCGTGACCGAAGCCGGCTTCGGTGCCGACCTCGGCGCTGAAAAGTTCTTCGACATCAAGTGCCGCAAGGCTGGCCTGTCGCCGGATGCAGCGGTCATCGTTGCCACCGCCCGCGCCATGAAGATGAACGGCGGCGTCAAGAAGGAAGATCTCGGCAAGGAAAATATCGACGCGGTCAAGAAGGGCTGCGCCAACCTTGGCCGTCACATCCAGAACGTCAAGAAGTTCGGCGTTCCCGTCGTCGTGGCGATCAACCACTTCTATGCCGATACGGATGGCGAAATCCAGGCCGTGAAGGATTACGTCGCCACGCTCGGCGCCGAAGCGATCCTCTGCAAGCACTGGGCCCAGGGCTCTGCCGGGATCGAAGACCTCGCCCGCAAGGTCGTGGAACTGGCCGAATCCGGCCAGGCGCAGTTCGCGCCGCTCTATCCGGATGAAATGCCGCTGTTCGAGAAGATCGAAACCATCGCCAAGAGCATCTACCATGCCGGCGACGTCATTGCCGACAAGTCGGTGCGTGACCAGCTGCGTTCGTGGGAAGAGCAGGGCTATGGCCATCTGCCGATCTGCATGGCAAAGACCCAGTATTCCTTCTCGACCGATCCGAACCTGCGCGGCGCGCCGTCCGGCCACACCGTTCCGGTCCGCGAAGTCCGCCTCTCCGCAGGTGCCGGCTTCATCGTCGTCATCACCGGCGAGATCATGACCATGCCGGGCCTGCCGAAGGTCCCGTCGTCGGAAAAGATCTTCCTCAACGAGCAAGGCTACATCGAAGGCCTGTTCTAGGATCCAAACAGATCGCTCAACAAAAAGGCCCGGTGCGCCAGCGCACCGGGCCTTTTTACGTCCTTACGGGCCGCTTGCGGATCACGCCGCCCGGTTGCGGGCGGGGGGGCGCTGGCTTGAGGAATTGCGCTCGAAGGTGAACTGGTCGACGATGGCGAGCAATTGCTGCACGTCGTTGCCGAGGTGATGGGTTGCCGCCGTGGTTTCTTCCACCATCGCCGCATTCTGCTGGGTGATCTGGTCGATGTGGTTGATCGAGGTATTGACCTCCAGCATGCCGGTCGTCTGTTCCGAGGCGGACAGCGCGATGGCATCGACATCGGTGGCAATGCCGGTGATGTTCTGCTCGATTTCCACCAGCGCGGTGCCGGCTTCCTTGACGAGGCCGACGCCCTTGGCGACTTCGAGGCCCGAGCGGCTGATCAGCTCGCTGATATCCTTGGCGGCGCTGGCCGAACGCTGTGCGAGTGCGCGGACCTCCTGCGCCACCACGGCAAAGCCCTTGCCCGCATCGCCGGCGCGTGCCGCCTCCACCCCGGCATTCAGCGCCAGCAGGTTGGTCTGGAAGGCGATCTCGTCGATGACATTGGTGATCGAGCCGATCTGCTGGGAGGCTTCCTCGATGCGGCCCATCGCCTGCACCGCATTCTGCACCACCAGGGCAGATTTCTGCACATTGGCCTTGGCGCTGTTGGCGAAATTGCGGGTGGCGGCGGTGCGGGCGGCGGAATTCTTGATGTTGACGGTGATCTCTTCCATCGCCGAGGCGGTTTCTTCCAGCGTCGCGGCCTGCTGTTCGGTGCGCTTGGCAAGCTGGTCGGCGGAGTTCTGAAGGGCTGACGTGGCGCTGCTGATGTCGTTGGCGCGATCCAGCACCTCGCCGATGGTGCCCTGCAGCATCGTCAGCGTCGTGTTGAAATCCTGGCGCAACGTGTCGAATTCGCGGGCGAAGGGCTGGTCGATCTTGGTGCCGATGTTGAATTTCGACACCCGCTCCAGTCCGTCACCGAGCCTTTCGATGACCTCCTGCAATTCGCTGGCGCGGGCCGCGTTGGCGGCGGAGCGCTCGGCCCGTTCGGCCTCGATCTGGGCCGCCTGCGCCTGATTGGCCCTTTCCAGCTGCTGCTGGGTCATGCCGTTTTCGCGCAGGATCGACACGGCGCGGGCCATGATGCCGATTTCGTCTTGGTTTTCGCGGTAGGGCACGCCCTCGGAAAAATCACCCCGGGCCAGCCGCGTGACATAGTCGGCAATTCCGGTGATCGGCAACACCGCCTGGCGGCGCAAGGCAAACAGGCCTGCGGCAATCAGCAGGAACATGGCTGCCGCCGTCCCGTAGGAAATGGTCGCAAGCAGCGATTCGCTGGCATTGGCATCGGTTTCGCTGTCGCTGACCAGCGTATTGGTCATGTCGATCAGCTTCTGCCGCTGCGCGCCTTCCTTGTGATAATCGTCGCGCAACGTCGCCATGGTCTGGTTGACCCTGGCCATATCCCCGTTTTGCAGCGCCGGTACGAGATCGCCGTCCGTCACCTTCCAGAAATGATCGTTGAGCGGGCGGATATCCTGTTCCAGCACCACCTTCATGTCGTCGGGCAGACCGCTGTCGTGCCAGTAGGCAAGGCGCTCGCCATAGCTTCTTTCCAGATCCGTGAGGGCCTTCAGGTTTGCGTCGCGCAAATCCGGCTGCGCCACCGCTTCGGTCAGGAGAAGATAGGCCTCGGCGACCGACAGCGGGGGAGGGATCAGGTCGGCGAGCAGGTCCTTGCCATCGACGATCCGCTGGTAATAGGGACCGTTGACCCGCTGCTGCTTGATCGAATAGCTCATCACGCTGATCGAGGCGGCAAAGCCGACCGAGATAACGCCACCAAAAATCAACAGGCTTCTTGCGATAGTCAGTTTCATCGGGATCAATCCACCTTCAGAATGGCAGGGCGGTTCCGGACCGGAATCCTGTCGTGCGATAATTATCGTGTCGCACATTAGAAGAGATTGAAGTTAGCAATTACATAACATTGATGCCAAAATTCTATAAAGACGGCATTTTATGCCCGTTTCGACCAAAATAACGCCGTCGCTGAACGAAGCAGCCGCCGCATGCGCAGTGGATGAATGAGCGGCGACACGAAATTAAGGATCCGCTAAAAAATAGTCTGGACATCCGAAACCATCTACGGTTATATTTTGCTGCGTAGTCCCGTTGCGTGCCGACGTGATCGTGACTGCGGACGCGTTGCCTGCCGTTCGGCACCGCCGCACGGGATGCACCTGACCTTCAGGAGATGGAACAACATGCGCACACAGAGCACGCTGGCTGTTCTCAAGCTGGTCAGGCTTTCGCTGGGTGGCAGTGTGCTGGCGATTGCCCTGTTCAATATCATGGCACCGTATTTTGGCGCTGAAAGCCATACCTTCGCAGATGGTATCAGCGCTGGTCTGGGCTTTGCTACATCAGCTGTCGCGGTAAAGGCGCTGCATATCGTTTGACCCAGGCCGATATTACAGCATCTGTCCTCAAGGCCTTCATGGACATGGGGCCCGATCAGATCACCGTCAGTGTCGCTGGGGCTGTTCCCTTCATTATGATGGCCGTTCGGAAAATAAGAAAATACAGGCACTGCACATCAAGGGACAAGTTCGTAACCGACCTTCTGAACGGCGTCACAATCACGCCGTTTTTCATGATGCTTGGCTCCGCATTTTCAGAGGCTGTCATGAAGGAGCTCGTCGAAACGAACCGCGTGCTTATTGCGGTTGCCGGTGCCATAGGCGTCGTGGCGGTCATTGCTGAATTAATGAAGGCCGAAAGCTAGATTCTGTCGCGTGCTTGCGGACAGGTGGGCCATCACCTTGTCCGTCGTTTTGCCCATGATGATGCCACCGCATCCCGAACGGCAAGTCTTGCATTTTCTCTTGCACTGCCATGCCATGCGCGCTAACAGTTTCGGCCATGAAAATGTCCTTGAACATGAATGCCATCTGGTGGTGGGCACGCTGAAGCGGCCTTGACCAGTCATGTCCGCAAGGACGATACGACCAAGCCGCCCGGAGAGTGTTCAGGCGGCTTTTTTGTTGTCCGCCGGACAAGGCGGGCAATGACAAGGGAGCAGGATACCATGGCCACGATCATCCGCGACGATGGCGCCGAAATCTACGAAACCCGGGGTGGCATCACCATCACCCGCATGCGCCGCCCGACGCCCTATGCGGATGCGGTCTCCTCCTATGTCGACCGGCTCGACGAGCGCCGCGGCTGCGTCTTTTCGTCGAACTACGAATATCCGGGCCGCTATACCCGCTGGGATACCGCCATCATCGATCCGCCGCTCGGGATATCGAGCTTCGGCCGGGCGCTGTGGATCGACGCCTATAACGAACGCGGCGAGGTGATCCTCGGTTTCATCCGCCGGAAGCTCGAGACGGTGTCCGAAATCACCGTGACCGGGTCGACATCGCGCCGCCTCGACGTGACCGTCAACCTGCCGGAGCGGGCCTTTACCGAGGAAGAGCGCTCGAAAATGCCGACGGTCTTTACCGTTCTCAGGGCCATCACCGATCTCTTCCATTCCGCAGCCGATGCCAATCTCGGCTTTTACGGCGCATTCGGCTACGATCTCGCCTTCCAGTTCGATGCCGTCGACCTCAAGCTGGTCCGGCCCGACGACCAGCGCGACATGGTGCTCTACCTGCCGGACGAAATCCTCGTCGTCGACAACTATGCCGCCAAGGCCTGGATCGACCGCTATGATTTCGCATCCGGCGCGCAAAGCACGCTCGGCAAGGATGGCACCATCGCGCCTGAGCCGTTCCGGATGACCGACACCATTCCGCCGCGCGGCGATCATCGTCCGGGCGAATATGCCGGGCTCGTCACCCACGCGAAGGAAAGCTTCCGGCGCGGCGACCTGTTCGAAGTGGTGCCGGGGCAGAAATTCATGGAGCGCTGCGAAAGCAGGCCGTCGGCCATTTCAAAGCGCCTGAAGGCGATCAACCCGTCGCCCTATTCCTTCTTCATCAATCTCGGCGCGCAGGAATATCTGGTCGGGGCCTCGCCGGAAATGTTCGTGCGGGTCAATGGCCGCCGCATCGAGACCTGCCCGATTTCGGGCACTATCAAGCGGGGCGACGATCCGATTGCCGACAGCGAGCAGATCCTCAAGCTGCTGAACTCGAAGAAGGACGAATCGGAACTCACCATGTGTTCCGACGTCGACCGCAACGACAAGAGCCGCGTCTGCGAGCCCGGGTCGGTCAAGGTGATCGGCCGCCGCCAGATCGAGATGTATTCCCGCCTGATTCACACGGTCGACCATATCGAGGGCCGGTTGCGCGATGACATGGATGCCTTCGACGGTTTCCTCAGCCACGCCTGGGCCGTCACCGTGACGGGTGCGCCAAAACTCTGGGCGATGCGCTTCATCGAGGCGCATGAGAAGAGCCCGCGTGCCTGGTATGGCGGAGCGATCGGCATGGTCGGCTTCAACGGCGACATGAATACCGGCCTGACATTGCGCACCGTGCGCATCAAGGACGGCATTGCCGAGGTGAGGGCGGGCGCTACATTGCTGAACGATTCCATCCCCGAGGAAGAAGAAGCCGAAACCGAACTGAAGGCCTCCGCCATGATTGCCGCCATTCGTGATGCCAAGTCTGCCAATTCGACCAGGACGGGGCGCGATACCGCGCTGGTCGGGTCGGGGGTGAAGATCCTGCTCGTCGACCATGAAGACAGCTTCGTCCACACGCTCGCCAACTATTTCCGCCAGACCGGGGCCACCGTCTCGACGGTCCGCACGCCGGTCGCCGAAGAGATCTTCGACCGGCTCGCCCCTGACCTGGTGGTGCTGTCACCGGGGCCCGGCAGCCCGAAGGATTTCGACTGCAAGGCAACGATCCGCAAGGCGCGGGCCCGCGACCTGCCGGTGTTCGGTGTCTGCCTCGGCCTGCAGGCGCTCGCCGAAGCCTATGGCGGCGAACTCAGGCATCTCGCGGTACCGATGCACGGCAAGCCGTCGCGCATCCAGGTTCTGGAGCCCGGCATCGTGTTTTCCGGCCTGCCGAAGGATGTGACGGTCGGGCGCTATCACTCGATCTTTGCCGATCCCGCGACCCTGCCGCGCGACTTCATCATCACGGCCGAGACCGACGACGGCACGATCATGGGCATCGAACACACGAAGGAACCGATTGCCGCCGTGCAGTTCCATCCCGAATCGATCATGACGCTCGGCGGCGACGCCGGGATGCGGATGATCGAAAACGTCGTCGCCCATCTCGCCCGCAAGGCGAAGACGAAGGCTGCTTGACCTGAAGGTCAAAGTCCGGGATAGCAGGCCCCGTACCGCGCCGTTTCCCGAATGGGAAGGCGCGGTGTTTTGATCAGGCAAGTCTTCCGGCGTCGCCCTGTTCTCCTCTGGTGAAAGGTTTCGAACATGCCCGCAAAGGCAGATAATCTCGTCACCCGGCTGGCCTTCTGGGGTATCCCGCTGTCCATTGGCGTGATGGGCCTGAAGATGGCCGCCTGGTGGGTGACGGGTTCGGTGGCGCTGCTGTCCGACGGGCTGGAATCCACCGTCAACGTGGTCGCCGCCTTCATTGCCTTTTTCGTCATCCGCTATGCCCGCAAGCCCGCCGATGACGACCACCCCTTCGGCCATCACAAGGCCGAATATCTGTCCGCGGTCGTCGAGGGCGTGCTGATCGTGGTCGCCGCCCTCCTGATCGTGCAGGAGGCGGTTGCCCATCTGCATCAACCGACGCTGATCGAAGCGCCGGTGCTGGGCCTTGCCATCAATCTTGCCTCGGGTCTCATCAACGCCGTCTGGGCGACCGTGCTGATCCGGGTCGGCAAGGCGCATCGCTCGCCGGCGCTGACCGCCGATGGCCAGCATGTCTATTCCGATGTCGTGACGTCGGCAGGGGTCTTTGTCGGCCTGATCCTGGCGCTTGCCACCGGCTACGCCATCCTCGATCCGGTGATGGCGCTGCTGGTCTCGGTCAACATTCTCTATCAGGGCTGGAAGGTGATTTCCCATTCGGTCGACGGGCTGATGGACCGGGCTGTCGATCCCGCCGACGAGCAGGCGATCACCGCCGCCATCGCCGCCAATGCGACCGGGTCGCTCGGCGTGCATGATCTGCGAACCCGCCGGGCAGGGGCCGCCACCTTCGTGGTCTTCGATCTCGTGGTGCCTGCCGACATGTCCGTCGGCCACAGCCACGAAATCTGCGACCGGCTGGAAGCCGCCGTTCAGGACGCCCATCCGGGCGCCCGGGTGGTCATCCATGTGGAACCCGAAAGCGAGGAAGCGCACGGGCTGCGCGTCCATATCTGACCGGAAGGCCTGATCCGCTCCGGTGTTTTCCGGCTTCTGTCGAAAGCCAAAATGCTGTAGGCGACGTCGATCATTCCCTGAACAGGAGAAAAGCCATGCCGAAAACCGATGTTTCCGGTCTTTCACAGCTCGGCCAGGCGGTCAGCGCGCCGCAAAGTCCCGAAGCGGCCATTCTCGAGCGGGTGCCTGCCTCCCATGCCGGTACCGATTATCTCGTGCGCTTCACGGCACCGGAATTCACCTCGATCTGCCCGATGACCGGCCAGCCGGATTTCGCCCATATCGTCATCGACTATGTGCCGAACGAATGGCTGGTGGAATCGAAATCGCTGAAGCTTTACCTGCATTCCTTCCGCAACCACGGGGCCTTCCACGAGGATTGCTCCATCGACATCGCCAAGCGGCTGGTGGATCTGCTGGAGCCGAAATGGCTGCGCATCGGGGCCTACTGGTACCCGCGCGGCGGCATCCCCATCGACGTCTTCTGGCAAACCGGCAAGCCGCCGGAAAATGTCTGGCTGCCCGACCAGGGCGTCTCGCCCTATCGCGGGCGGGGGTGAGGGCGGAAACAACTATGGCTACCTTTCGGTAGCCATAGGACCTGCCGCCCGCGCTGCGGTTCGGCGACTAGCATTTGCTATGGGTCTTATATCGCACTTGTCTGATGGAAAGTCAACCTCTATAGCGGATCGGAAGCCGGAGGTTGTGTCTGTGAAGCTCTGCTATGTGGACGAATCCGGATGTACCGGCCAGCTGAAAACAGGCTCGGATATCCAGCCGGTTCTGGTCTTCGGAGGCATGATTGTTGATTCCGGGGATGTTCATGAGATCACGGATTGTTTCCTGCACCTGAAGCAGCGCTTTTTTCCCGGGATGGCTCCGGTTCAGACCACGCACATGGGCTGGATGCTGAAAGAGATCAAGGGGGCGGAACTCAGGCGCGATGCAGCGCAGGGCAATCGCAACAACCGGCGGCATGCCTTTGGCTTTCTCTCCGAGCTTCTCAGGATTTGCGATGTCCTTAAAGTTCGTTTTGTCGGGCGAGTCTGGGTGAAGGCTCCCGATGTGACGATCAAGGGCGTATCGATCTACACATCTTCCCTGCAATCGATCTACGCCGATTTTCAGGACTACCTGATGCAGCATGGCGACCACGGTTTCGTGGTGGTGGACAGCAGGCTGAAGCATCTCAACACACAGGTCGCCCATTCCATTTTCACGCAGAAATTCAAGTCGACCGGTGACCCCTACGACCGGATCGCCGAGCTTCCCGGTTTTTCCCACAGTGACAATCACGCATGCCTGCAGATTGTCGACATCATGTGCTCTGCGCTGATGACGCCGATAGCCATCCATACCTATTGTGAAGGCCATGTCAGCAATTTGCATGTTCGTCCGGAATATAAAGCGATCAAGCAGCAGTTCGCGGAGCAATGCCGTCTGCTCCAGCACCGGTACAGGTCGCCGAGCGGCAAGACGCGGGGCGGTTTTGTCGTCTCCGATCCCCTTGCCAGCCGCCCTGGCGGGTTAATGTTTCGCACATGAAGTTGGCGACATTTCAGGTGGCCCGGTTTCCAGCCATTGTCTTCGCCGGAGACATGCATTATCTGCGGTGGTACAGGAATCTGGAGATCGTTGATGAGCGAAGAAGACGACAAGAAGACCGAGCTGCCACTGGGCAAGGAAACGGAAGCGAACCTGTTCAAGTCGCGTTCGATCTTCATCTATGGCCCGATCAACATGGAACTGGCCCAGAAGGTCTGTTCGCAACTGGTGGCGCTTGCTGCCGCCAGCGATGACGATATCCGCATCTTCATCAATTCGCCCGGCGGTCACGTCGAATCCGGCGACAGCATCCATGACATGATCAAGTTCATCAAGCCGAATGTGTGGATCATCGGCACCGGCTGGGTCGCCTCGGCCGGCGCGCTGATCTATGTCAGCGTGCCCAGGGAACGCCGCCTTTGCCTGGAAAACACCCGCTTCCTGTTGCACCAGCCCTCCGGCGGCACCCGCGGCATGGCTTCGGATATCGAAATCCAGGCGCGCGAAATCATCAAGATGAACCAGCGCCTGATCAGGATCTTTGCAACGGCCACCGGCCAGACCATCGAGAAGATCTCCAAGGATATCGACCGCGATTACTGGCTCTCCTCCGAGGAAGCCAGGGAGTATGGTCTTGTGTCGCGGATCGTCAGCTCGCAGGCCGATATCTGAGCTGATTTTTCCCCGCCCGATTCTGACAAAAGCGCCTCTTTCGGGGCGCTTTTTCATGTCATGCAAAAACGCTTGTGTCCGGCCCGCATTTGTCGGAATAGTCCGTTGGCTGGAAAATATGCGCTCCTTTGTCGAGGGGTGGGCCGGAGGATTGACCATGGCGAATGGAAGCGGACAGCAAGCGCCGGGGCAGGGCACCGATCTGTCCCTGCGGCGCTTTGGCCGCTTCATCGCGGCGCTGGCGGTTCTGGCATTTGCCCCGGTTCTGGCGCTGGCGGGAGAAACCACGGTGATGCTGAACGGCGGCATTGCCGCAACCCTGAATATTCCGCAAAGCCCGACACCCGTGCCCGCCGTGCTGATGCTGCACGGTTTCGGCAGTTCGCGCGATGAGGTCGGCGGCCTGTTTGCCCGCGAGGCAGAATCACTCGCATCGCGCGGCATCGCCTCGCTGCGGATCGATTTTCGCGGCTTCGGCAAGAGCGACGGCGATACCGGCACCACCACGATCGACAGCCAGCTTGATGATGCCAAGGTCGGGCTTGCCTATCTGAGCAAGGTCAAGGGCATCGACACCGCCCGTGTCGGGGTGCTCGGCTTCAGTCTCGGCGGGGCGATTGCGACGGTTCTGGCAGGCGACGAGCCGCAAAAGGTGAAGTCGCTGGTCGCCTGGTCCCCGGTTGGCGATTTCAGGGCCGACATGCTGGCCCTTCTCGGCCAGAAGGCCTTTGACCGGGCGAAGGAAGACGGCATAACCGGAATTGATCTCGGCTGGCGCACCATCGCGCTGAAGCAGGCCTTCTTCGACAGTCTCGATGCCCACAAGCTCGATGAAGCCCTTTCCAGATATCCGGGCTCCTACATGGCAATCGCCGGCGAGAAGGATGCATCCGCCGCCTATCTCGAAAAATTTGCGGCACTGGCCAAAGGGGCTGCAAAGCAGACCTATGTGGTGCCGAATGGCGACCATATGTTTGGCGCCACCGCCGAAGACAAGACCATGTCGATCGACCTGCTGTTCAAGACCACCGAATGGCTGGTGAAAACCCTCTGACTGCCTGATTGCCGCCCCCTCCTGATCTCCGGACCCGCGCCATGCTGAAGGACCTCTCGCCGCAAGCCTTTTTCATGGGATGGCTGACTGCCTTTGTCGGCTTTGCCAGTTCCTTTGCCGTGGTGTTGCAGGGGCTGAAGGGGGTGGGGGCCACGGATGCGCAAGCGGCTTGCGGGCTGATGGCGCTGTCGGTCTCGATGGGTGTCTGCGCCATATTCCTCAGCCTTTCGACGAAATTGCCGGTCAGCATCGCCTGGTCGACGCCGGGGGCAGCGCTGCTTGCCAGCGCCGGAGCGGTTTCGGGCGGCTTTGCCGGGGCCGTCGGTGCCTTCCTCGTCTGTGCAGTCCTGATCGTCATAGCAGGCCTGTTCCGGCCTCTGGGCCGGGCGGTCGCCGCCATTCCGGCACCGCTGGCCAATGCCATGCTGGCGGGCGTGTTGCTGCATCTCTGTTTCGCGCCGGTGATGGCGGTGTCCTTCAATCCCGCCTTCGGCCTGCCGATTGTCCTCGCCTGGATGCTGGTTGCCGCCTTCAAACGGCTCTATGCGGTGCCTGCGGCTCTTGTCGCCTTCGTGCTGGTGCTGGCCTTCGGGGTCAAGATTCCCGATGGCGCGCTAGCCGCCTGGGCGCAGTCGCTGGGGCCGACAGTGCTGCTGGTCAGGCCTGAATTCAACATTCAAAGCCTGGTTTCGGTTGCCCTGCCGCTGTTCATCGTCACCATGGCCTCGCAGAACATTCCGGGGATCGCGGTGCTGAAGGTCAATGGCTACGCGCCGAAGCCCGGACCGCTGTTTGCCGTCACCGGCCTGTTCTCGATTCTCTCTGCTCCGTTCGGCGGCCATGCGGTCAATCTGGCGGCGATCACGGCGGCGATGTGCGCGGGGGAGGATGCCCATCCCGATCCCGCCCGGCGCTACTGGGCAGCGGTGGTGGCCGGTTTCGTCTATATCCTGTTCGGGCTGCTGGCCGGAGCGGTCACCGGCTTTGTCGGGCTGGCGCCGCCGGTGTTGATCCAGGCGGTCGCCGGGCTGGCACTGGTCGGGGCTTTTTCCGGCTCGGCGATGGCGGCGCTGAAGGAGCCAGAGACCCGCGAAGCCGCTGCCATCACCTTTCTGGTCACCGCATCAGGCGTCAGCTTCGGCGGCATATCCGGGGCCTTCTGGGGCCTGCTCGCCGGCGGGTTTGCGATCCTCATGCTGAAAGTCGCGAAACGGTAGCGGTTTTGCCACGGACTGCCCCTTGACCCGGGCTCCCTCGTCGCTATACCTTTCCGCCATGAACGAAACACGCATCCAGAGCCTGATCTCCGCTTGCCCCGGCATGTCTGCCCCGGGCAGGATCAGCCGTGTTTCATCCTCGCTTCTTCTTCTCGGTCTTATCCGCGGTTGCCGGGTCCATTGAGGAGCGCCCGGCGGCCGGTAAAGCCTGCGCGGGTTAGAGCTCCTCATCAAAAATCATCCAGCAGAGACCAGATTGACCCCATCGGGTCCCGCATTGACTGTCGCCATGATCCGCTGAAAAGGATAAGAGCGCGGCAAGCGATGCGGTTGAACAGACGAGACAGAACATGGACGCGAACAAGACCTTTCCCACGCCTGAAGCCATCCGCAAGGGCATGCCCGATGCCGCCCGGAAATATCAGCCCTATCCGCAGATCCAGCTCAAGGATCGCACCTGGCCGTCGAAGACCATCACCCAGGCACCCGTCTGGTGCTCGGTGGACCTGCGCGATGGCAACCAGTCGCTGGTCAATCCGATGGGCCATGACCGCAAGGCCCGGATGTTCAACCTGTTGATCGACATGGGCTTCAAGGAAATCGAGATCGGTTTCCCCTCGGCCTCGCAGACCGATTTCGACTTTGCCCGCTGGTGTGTCGAGGAGGGCAATGTGCCCCGCGACGTCTCGCTGCAGGTGCTGGTCCAGTGCCGTCCTGAGCTGATCACCCGCACCTTCGAGGCGCTGGAAGGCGCGCATCGGCCGATCATCCATTTCTACAATTCCACCAGCGAATTGCAGCGCCGCGTGGTGTTCGGCAAGGATGTGGCGGGTATCCGGCAGATTGCCGTCGATGCGGCAAAGATGATCACCGACATGGCGGCGAAGGCGGGCGGCGGCTACCGCTTCGAATATTCGCCGGAAAGCTTTACCGGCACCGAGCTGGACGTGGCGCTCGACATCTGCAACGCGGTGATTGCCGAGGTAAAGCCGACGCCGGACAACAAGCTGATTCTCAACCTGCCCTCGACCGTCGAGATGGCGACGCCCAACATCTATGCCGACCAGATCGAGTGGATGTGCCGCCATATCGACAACCGGGAGAATGTCGTCATCTCGCTGCACCCGCACAATGACCGCGGCACCGGCATCGCCGCCACCGAGCTGGCGCTGATGGCGGGGGCCGACCGGGTGGAAGGCACACTGTTCGGCAATGGCGAGCGCACCGGCAATGTCGATATCGTCACCCTGGCGCTGAACATGTTCACGCAAGGCGTCGATCCCGGGCTCGACTGTTCCGACATCGAGCGGATCAAGGCGGTCTATGAATATTCGAACGAAATGGCGATACCCGAGCGCCATCCCTATGTCGGCGAACTCGTCTATACCGCTTTCTCCGGCTCGCACCAGGATGCGATCAACAAGGGCATGAAGGCGATCAAGGTTGCCAACAAGCCGCTCTGGGAAGTGCCCTATCTGCCGATCGATCCGCGCGATGTCGGGCGCACCTATGAGGCGATCATCCGCATCAATTCCCAGTCTGGCAAGGGCGGCATCGCCTATATCCTGCAGGAAGATTACGGCATCAACCTGCCGCGCAACCTGCAGGTCGAATTCCGCGAGGATATCCAGCGCATCACCGACGAACATGGCAAGGAACTGCGGGCGAGCGCAATCTACGAGCGGTTTCTCGAGCGCTATGTCAGCCAGCCCGGTGCCCGCATCCAGTTCGTCGATCACCAGACCTTCGCCAGTCCCGAAACCCGGGGCCAGCGGATCGTCGACGCCGAAATTCTCGACCGGGGCACCAGCACCCGCATCGAAGGCAAGGGCAATGGACCGGTCGACGGTTTCGTCAATGCGCTCTCCGGCTATCTCGGCATCGAGATGAGCGTCATCGACTATTCCGAACATTCGCTCCAGCACGGCTCCAATGCGGCGGCGATCTGCTACATGGAAATCGCCCATCCCGGCGGCAGGCTGTTCGGTGTCGGCATCAATACCAACATCGTCGCCGCCTCGCTGGAGGCCGTGGTCTCGGCGGCCAACCGCATTCTCGACCAGAAGAAGGCCTGAGCATGGGCCTTTACGCCGAGGTCCATGGCGATCCGGCGGCGCATCCGCCGCTGGTGCTGCTGCATGGGTTCGGCGGCGTGGCCCCGGTCTGGCGGGAGGTGATTGCCCGCCTTCCCGCCGGGCAGCCGGTGCTCGCCTTTGACCTGCCCGGCCATGGCCGCTCGCTCGGTGTCGAGCCGGGCGGTGCCGGACGAATGGCTCGCGCCGTGCTTGCCGATCTCGACCAGCGCGGCGTCACGCGCTTTCATCTGGCGGGCCATTCGCTGGGGGGCGCCGCGGCCAGCCTGATCGCGCTCAGGGCACCCGAGCGGATCGCATCCCTCACCCTTCTTGCCCCCGGCGGCTTCGGGCCGGAGATCAACGGGGCGGCGCTCGCCGATTTCGCGGCGGCAAGGACCGTGGCGGATCTGCGTCTGGCGCTGGTGCCGATGGCGGCTTCCGGCTTTGAATTTGCCGAAGACCTGTTGGTGAAAGTCGCCGCCGCCCGGTTTCCGGCGGGCGCGATGGAGGCGCTGAGGACCGTCTATGCCAGCCTGTTCGTCAAGGGGGACGCGAGCCGGAGCGCGCAGGGGACACTTCCCATCGGCAGCCTCGACACGCTGGAATGCCCGGTCATCCTCCTCTGGGGCACGGATGACCAGATTCTGCCGGTCCGCCATTCCCATGGCCTGCCCGCCAACTGCCAGATCCAGCAGCTCCAGGGCACCGGCCACATGCTCCCCGATGAGGCACCGGAGGCGGTGGCGGCGGCGATCATGGCGGGTGTCGGGGGAGGGGTGCTTGAGCAGTAAGCACCTGTGCGGGCGGTGGGTAAGCTGCAAACAGGAACAACACAAAAAAGCCCCGCAGGACATCCTTAGACGTCCTGCGGGGCCTTGTACTTGCACTCAGTAGGTGCGGTAGCCGTTCAGCGAGCCGAGAAGCGAGCGGTAGGCCCAGGTGCCTTCGCCGCCGCGGTCGCGGATTTCGACGAGCTGGACCTTGGCACCATTGATGTCACCCTGCTGGATCAGCGCCTGCCCCATGTAGGAACGGGCCAGGATATAGTTGCCGTCGATCTGCAACGCCTTCTTGTAGTAGCTCATACCCAGTTCCATCCGGCCGGCCTTGCGGTTGGAATAGCCGAGATAGTTGAGGATGCGCGGGTCGTTCTGGTTATGGGCGAGCTTCAGCACGTTGATGGCATTGTCATACTGTTCGGCATAGGCGAATTCGCGGGCTGCCGAATAGATCTCGTCATCGTTCATGCTGGCCTGGTCGGGCTTGACGCATTCCTTCTTCTTCTTGTCCCAGACTTTGCCATCCGTGCATTTCTTGGTGGTTTCGGTCTTGACGGGCGGCGTGGTCTCGTCGCTCTGCGAGCCCGCAGCAAAGGCGGGGGCGGAAAGGCCAAAGGCGAGGCCGGCCAGCAGGGCGGCAGCGCCGAGGGTGAGGGATGTGGATTTATGTGCTGTGAACATCATGCGTCTCCTCCAGGAATTGGGTCGGGGCAAGCATAGTCCAAATTGCGCTTTGCGAAAACAGTTGTTCTCTACACCGTCACTGACAGTCAATGAACTTAACGTGATCTTTCTGCGGATCAGCGGCCGGACAGTACCATGCTGGAAATCTTGCCCATTGCATCGCCGGTGTCGCTGAGCTGATGGCGGTCAAGATGCAGGTGCCAGTCGCCTGGCGAGCCGCCGATCCGGAACAGGTTGTAGCCGGCGCGCGGCTTGTGGCCGCCCGGTCCCTGCGAGGCGGCGGCGACGCCGACCACCGGCACCCGGGCATCCTGCCCTTCCAGCCAGAACAGCGAATTCACATGGGTATGGCCATGGATCACGAGTTCCGCGCCGACCTCGCGCATCACCTGCCCGAACCGGGCGATGCCGACCAGCCGCTTGTGGGTCTCGGCAGCACCGCGCACCGGCGGATGATGGATCATCACCACCCGGAACAGACCCTCGCGTTTTGCCTCCGTCAGCAGGTGGGCGGTGGCGCGGGCCTGGCGCGGGCTGAAGAAGCCGGCGGCGGAAAAGGGCGGGGTGGCAATGGCACTGGAACAGCCGATCAGTGCCACCGGCCCGCGACGGCGCAACGAGGGAAACAGCTTGCGTTCTGGATCGAAGGCGTCAGGCGTATCGTCGCCGCGCACATAGTCGTGCCACAGACACATGGCGCGCTGATAGGCCCCGCGCACATAGGCATCGTGATTGCCGGGAACGACGGTCGCCCAGCGGGGATCGCCGGTCATCTGCAGCCAGTCGCGGGCACCCGACAATTCCAGCCCCGTCGCGAGATTGACGAGATCGCCGGTGATCGCCAGATGGTCCGGTTCCTTCCGGCGCAGGTCCTCCAGCACCTCGACCAGTGCATTGGGAAAAAGATGCTTGCGCCGGTTGCGGTGCCAGTTCACAAACCCGGTAAGGCGTTTGGAGGCGAGCTCCAGCAAGGTCAGTCTGGGCAGCGGGCCGAGATGGACATCGGAGATATGGGCGAGCTTGAACATGGGCGACACTTAGCGGTGCGCGTGAAAAGGGGCAAGACCGATGACGACAGCAGGCGTGCCGGAGTTTCCCCGGAAGGGCTGGAAAAAGCATGTGACGAAAGCCGCACTTCGCCTTGTCCACCTCTATTACCGCTGGTCGCGCGGCATGACGCTCGGGGTTCGCGCCGCCTGTTTTGACGGGGAAGGCCGGGTGTTCCTGGTGCGCCATACCTATCTGCCCGGCTGGTACATGCCGGGCGGTGGGGTGGAACGGGATGAGACGGTGGAGCAGGCCCTGGTCAAGGAACTCCGGGAAGAGGGCAATCTCGAACTGCTGGAGCCGCCGGAACTGCTGCATGTCTACCTGAATACCAGGGTTAGCCGCCGCGATCACGTGCTGTTCTATCGCGTCCGGGTGCGCCAGACCTCGCCGCGCCTGCCGGACCGGGAAATTGCCGAATCCGGTTTTTTCCCTCTCGAGGCCCTGCCCGCCGACACGACCGATGCAACGCTGGCGAGGCTTGCCGAACTTGCCGGAGCCCGCCCGCGCCCGGCCGAGTGGTGAGCGCTCAGGCCGGGGCCAGCGCTTCGGCCAGCGCCCTTATATGTTCCGGCCCGATGCCGCAGCAACCGCCGATCAGGCTTGCCCCGGCCTTGACCCATTTCTCGGCAAATCGCCGATAATTGTCCGGCGTCAGGTCGGCGCGGATCTCGTGCAGGTCGGCATTGGCATCCGTATCGTCGGCTTCGGTGGCAAAGGCATTGGCATAGATGCCGATGCGGATATGGGCGGGCAGGGCGCTCGCCGCCGCCCGCACGGCGCTTTCCATCACCTCCGGCTGGCTGCAATTGAACAGGAGCACTTCGGCCCCGCAGTCGATTGCCGTTTGCGCCGCCATGCCGATGGCTTCGCCGGAGCGCAGGCGCGGCGTCTCGCCCCCGGTCTCCACCGCTTTGGCATGGGCGTCATCGAGCGTGAAGGACAGCCAGAGCGGGCGGTGATCTTCGCCAAGCAGCCTGCGCACCAGACGGGCCTCCGCCGTGCTGCTCAGCGTCTCGGCCAGCCAGCAATCGACATGCGGCGCGAGATTGTCGATCAGCACCTGAAGGATGGGCGTTGCCTGCCGTTCATTGAACAGGTCCGGCCGGTAGGAGCCGAGCACCGGCGGCAGCGAACCCGCCACCCGGACCCCGGTCTCGTCCGCCGTCTGGCGGGCCAGTTGCCCGGCGAGGGCTGCAAGCCGCGCCCCGTCGCGGGCAAAGCGCTCCGCACCGATATGAAAGGGCACGACCGCATACGAATTGGTGGTGATGACATCGGCCCCCGCCCGGGCAAAGGCGGCATGGGCGCGACCGACAAAGGCAGGCGCCTCGATCAGCGCCAGCGCCGACCATTCCGGCTGGCGGAACGGTGCGCCGGAGCGTTGCAGTTCACGTCCCATGCCTCCGTCGAGGAGCGTAATCGACCGACCCATAGGCAATTCCCTTTTCCATCCCCAGACGCTCACGGCCATGCGGGCCGTCGAGATCCATCACCGGTCCGAGGGGTACGACCCCGGTCGGGTTGATGGTTGCGTGACTTCTGTAATAGTGCTCCTTGATGTGCCGGAAATTCACCGTCTCCGCAACACCCGGCGCCTGGTAGAGATCCTTCAGGTAGGCCTGAAGATGGGGATAATCGGCGATGCGGCGGATGTTGCACTTGAAATGCCCGACATAGACCGGATCAAACCGTACCAGCGTGGTGAACAGCCGCCAGTCGGCTTCGGTGATCCGGCTGCCGGTCAGGTAGCGTTGATCGGTCAGCAGCGTCTCCAGCCGGTCGAGCATGACGAAGAGGGCATTGACACTCGCCGCATAGGCGGCCTGGGTCGTGGCGAAACCTGCCTTGTAGACGCCATTGTTGACGCGGTCATAGATTTCGGGGTTGATCGCATCGATGGCGGTGCGCAGGTCCGGCGGATAGAAATCCAGACTGTTGCCGGTGATGTCGTCAAAGGCGCTGTTGAACATCCGGATGATTTCCGAGGATTCATTCGAAACGATGGTCCGGCGCTCCTTGTCCCAGAGGACCGGCACCGTCACCCGGCCGGAATAGGCGGGATCGGCCCTGACATAGACCTGCCAGAGATAGTCGGTTTCCAGCAGATGGTCCCGCGTCGCGCCATCGCGGTCATGGAATTCCCAGCCATGTTCCAGCATCAGCGGATCGACCACCGACAGGCTGACATGCTCTTCCAGACCCTTCAGCCGCCGGAAGATCAGGGTGCGGTGCGCCCAGGGGCAGGCAAGCGACACATAGAGATGGTAGCGCCCGGATTCAGCCTTGAAGCCGGCCTCCCCCGAGGGGCCTGCCGAACCATCGGCGGTGACCCAGTTGCGAAACTGCGACTGGCTGCGCCGGAAGTGCCCCTGGCTCTCCTTGGTATCGTACCAGACGTCGTGCCAGACGCCCTCAATCAGCATGCCCATGCTTCACCTGTTATATTTTATAATTGGTATAAGCATAGGGACAGGCGTGCGGAAAGCGAGCGGGCCAACGGTGAACACTGCGTTTTTCATTTGGCGAACCGGCTTTTTCCTGCTATCGGCCAGATCATCCTTTGCCGAACGGAAGACCGTGCGCCTGATGAATTCCTGGTCCCTGCGACGACGCTGATGCCCCTGCCACGCTGCCTGAAGCGTGACCGCGCACCCATGTCCCGTCTGCACACCGGTTTCCCATCATGAAAAAGCACGACTTTGCCTACCTCTCCGAGGATGCCTCCCACGATGCCGTCATTGAACTGATCAACGAGGAAGCCTTCGGCCCCGGACGCTTTGCCCGTGCTGCCGCCCGTATCCGCGAGCAGGGGCCGCATGATCGCGCCCTGTCCTTTGTCTGCACCGACAGGGGCGAGGTGATCGGTTCGGTGCGGATGACCCCGGTTCTTGCCGGGTCGGTCAGGGGCCATCTCCTGGGGCCGCTCGCCGTCCGGCCCTCCCACAAGAATCTCGGCATTGGCCAGAAGCTGGTGAAGGTGGCGCTCGAAGCGGCGCGTGTGGCGGGATCGGACGGCGTGGTGCTGGTGGGGGATCCTCCCTATTACCAGAAGATCGGCTTCGAGCGGGTCGCGCCGAAATCGCTTGCCTTCCCCGGACCCGTCGACCAGCACCGGGTTCTGGTCGTGCCGTTCAGCGACGGCATCCACGAACGGCTGAAGGGTGTCATCGGCTGGCGGGCAGGGGCCTGATCTACCGTCCCTCGCGCCACCAGCTGGCAGCAAGGCCCAGGAGCAGGACGAGGACGCCGAAGGTGCCGCCGAGAAGCGGCAGCGTGGTCACCCCGCGCAGCACGGTTTCCCCGGTCATGCGGATCAGCACCCTTCCATTGGCATCCACCCGCGCCCCATTGCTGACCGGCAGGATATCCGGCAGGACTAGCCGGTCACCGCTTTCAATCCGACGGACGATGCCGCCAGAGGCGTCGGCGACCGGTTGCAACAGTTTTTCGGTTGAAATCATCGCCTTGAATTCCGGCGCATCCGCCGCGCCCACATGGACGAGCCGGGTGAAATCAGCATTCTTCACCTCGAACAGCCCGGTTTGCTCCACCATCACCTCGGCCCGGTAAAGGCCGGGTTCGGCGGGCTTGAGATCGAGCGTCAGGGTCTTGCCTGACGGGGTGCGGATGGTCACCTTGCCCGGCACGTCGCCCAGCGTCTGGCGGGTCACCGTCAGGGTATGACCATTGGCCGAAGCCGTCAGGGCTTCCTCTTCGAGATCCGGGTCCTTCATCAGCCAGTGGGCGATGCGCCGGTAGAGCGAGGCATGGGGGCCACCGCCTTCAAAATCGCGCGCCCAGAGCCAGCCCTGATCGGAGAGCAGCATGGCCACCCGGCCTTCGCCTGCGCGGTTCAGCACCAGCAGTGGCTTGTGGTCGGCGGCTTCCATCACCACCTTGCCCTGCGGATCGATGACGCCGATGCTGCGGAACCAGCGGCCCCATTTCGGCGGCTCGCTGTCACCACCGGCAAGGCCGCGGGTGACGGGGTGCTTTTTGCCCTCAGGCGAAAGGCGCGGGTAAAAGGCCTTTTCGCTGACGGTGCCGTCGGGGGCGGCAGGCAGCACGCTTTCAAGCGGGGTGAGCGCGATGGAATCGGCCCCGGCATGTTCCGGTCCCGCCGCAATCAGCAGCGCCCCGCCGCGCTGCACATATTGGGCGATGTAGTCGTAATAGACCAGCGGCAGCACGCCGCGATGCTGGTAGCGGTCGAAGATGATCAGGTCGAATTCGTTGATCTTGTCGACAAACAGTTCCTGGGTCGGAAAGGCGATCAGCGACAGCTCGTTGATCGGCGTGCCATCCTGCTTTTGCGGCGGGCGCAGGATGGTGAAATGCACGAGATCGACGGCGGCATCGGATTTCAGCAGGTTGCGCCAGGTGCGTTCGCCCGCATGCGGTTCGCCGGAGACCAGCAGCACCCGCATGTTTTCGCGAATGCCCTGTAGCAGATGCACCACCCGGTTGTTGGTATCCGTAATTTCGCCAGGCAGCGCCTCCGCCTGCAATTCCACCACATTGGTGCCGGGATGGCTGATCGTATAGTGGAACGCGGCCGGTTCGCCCGGGACGGCGGTGAGCGTGGCGGTCTCGGCACCATCGACGCGAATGGTGACGGTTGCAGGCGCGGAGGAGGCGACGCCATCGTCGACCACCCGGAACAGGATCTCCGCATCCTTGCCCTTCAGACCAAAGCGCGGCGCATTGAGGATCTCGATCCGCCGGTCAATTTCGCCGGACCGCCCGGTGATCAGGCTCGAGACCGGGGCGGAAAAGCCGTGCGGCAGGCCCCTGGCCGGGACATCATGCACCTCGCCGTCCGTGAGAAGAATCGCCCCGCCGAGCCGGGTCGGCGGCACATCGGCCGTGGCATCGGCCAGCCGGGAAAACAGGAGGGTCGCGGGCTCGTCACTCTCCTGATCCTCCTTCGCCTCGATGAAGCGGGGTTCGAGACCCGGTATCCGCGCCAGCCGCTCGCGCAGGGTCGCCTCGGCCCGGTCGGTCATTGCCTTGCGCTCCGGCAATTGCTGGCTCTGACTGCGGTCGACAATCACCGGAACCACGGTGGAAAGGGAGGCGCGATCCTCCTGCCGCAATACCGGATTGGCGAGCGCCAGCACCAGCGCCAGACCGGCCGCCAGCCGCAGCCCTGCGCCGCGCAGCCGCCGTTCAAGCCCAAGCCCGCCAATCGCCAGCACCGCAAGCGTGGCAAGCGCAATCAGCGGCAGCGGGGCCAGCGGAAAAAAGCCGAGATCCATCAGTTGCCTAGCCTTTCGAGCAATGCCGGCACATGTACCTGATCGCCTTTGTAATTGCCGGTCAGCATGTACATCATGATGTTGACCCCGGCGCGATAGGCATATTCCCGCTGGTTCTCATCCGGAGGTATCGTGGGCAGGATCGGGTTGCCGGTGTCATCGACCGCCCAGGCCCCGGCGAGGTCATTGGCGGTGATCAGGATCGGGCTGACCCCGTCGGGCGAGACCGGCGTGGCATCGCTGGACCTGTTGCCGCCCTGTCCCGCCTCGACCCAGAGCGGTGACTCCGCATAGCGACCCGGAAACTGGGTCATCAGGTAGAAGCTGCGGGTCAGCACATGCCTGGCTGGCACGGGCTCCAGCGGCGGAATGTCGAGATCAGCGAGAATGGTGCGCAACCGCTCGCCGTTCGGCGTGACGGCAGTGTCGCCAAAGGCATGTTCGGACTGGTCGCGGGTGTCGAACAGCACGGTTCCGCCCGCACGCATATAGGCCCCGATCCGGCCAATGGCTGCCGCATCCGGCATGCGGGCGGTGGCGCTGACCGGCCAGTATATCAGCGGGAAGACAGAGAGTTCATCCCTGGCAATGTCGACGCCTTCGGGCTGGCCGGGCTCCAGTGCGGTGCGATAGGCGAGAAATTCGGTGAGACCTGCAAGCCCCTGGCGCGAGATCGCATCAACCGCCTCTTCTCCCGTCACCACATAGGCGAGATGGGTTGTGTCCAGCCGCTTGCGCAGCGTCTCGTCACCCGGCTTGCCGTCATCGGCGCGAAGCGGGCCCGACGGCCAGGCAAACAGCGTCAGCAACGCGAGGGGCAGCACGGCGGCGGTTGCTGCGCGACGCAGGCGCAACCCGCCGTTCAGCCACAGCACCGCCAGACCATCCAGCATCACCAGCACCAGCGCCAGACCGATCACCAGCGGTACCAGATCGCGCGGCTGTTCGATGGTGAGCGGTCGCGAGTCCACCGCCCTGCCGTCCACGACGGCAGGGATCGGGCGCAATTCGGTGCCGACAGGCAGAAGATTGCGGGCGACATAGCCATCCTCGCCGCCGTAAAGGCCGGGCGGATGGGTGGTGTCGGCGATACCGCCGAGATCGGTGGCGGGATTGAGCGGTTTTGCCGATCCGAAGACGGTGGTCAGTGCCCCCTCCGCCGACAGCAGCCGATAGGGCGGCAGCGGTTCGGGTTTGCCATTCGCGCCGGTCTGGCCAATGGTCGAGCGGGACAATTGCACCAGCCGCCGCAGCATCTCGACGAAATGGCCGGAGAGCGGCAGATCGGACCAGCCTGGTTCGCCGCTGACGTGAAACAGCACGATCTCGCCGGCCCCCAGCTTGCGGGAGGTGACCAGCGGCGTGCCATCGGCAAGGCTTGCCAGCGTGTGCTGGGCGAGATCGGGGGAGGGTTCGGCGAGAATCTGGCGGCGCACATGCACGTCATCAGCCCTGGGCAGATCGGCAAAGGCCCCGATGTCGGGATAGGCGGCTAGTGGCTGTGGCTCGCTCCAGGACAGCACCCCGCCGAAGCTGCGCTCGCCCCGGCGCAGCGGCACGGTGGCAAAGGGATCGTCGCCTTCGCTGGCGGCAAGTTCGGGGCTGGCAAAACGGATCAACGTTCCCCCTGATCTGACCCAGTCGAGCAGCGCCCTTCCGGGCCCGCCCGGCAATTTGGCGATATCGGTCAGCACGAGGGCCGATGGCTTCAAGGCAAGCATCCCGGTCAGCGCCATGCCGGGATCGTTTGAATTGGACTGGCTGATATCGGCAAAGGGGCTGAGCGCCCGCCTGATATAATAGACCGAGGAGAGCAGCGGCCTTGCCGATTCGGCACTGTCGCCGCCGATGATGCCGACCCGTCGCCGTTTGGCGCCGTCGTCGAGCAGATAGGTGCTGCCGGCATTTGGCGCGATGCCGATGGCGATGCTGGCATATTCATTGCGCAGTTCCAGCGGTGCCCGGATCAGCCCGTGGCCGACGGCGGCACCCGCGGCAAAGTGCAGGACATCCGTGCCGATGGCGCGCTGCTGGCGGTCAAAGGCCGACAGCGGATAATCGGCGCTGCCGAAAGAATCGGCGCGCGATGCGGTGACCTCGACGCCTTCGACCGCATTGCGGACCCCGGTGATGGCGAGCGTACTGTCATCCTTGCTGCGGATCAGGGTCAGCCTGTCGGGGGCAAGGGCCGAGAGTGTCGCCAGCGTCCTGTCTTCTGCCAAACCCTTGCCCGCAAGGGTGACGCCATCAGTCATATAGACCGCCGAGCCCGGTGCCTGGGCCTGAAAGGCATTGGCAAGGAGTCTTGCCAGCCTGTCGCGTGGTGCTGGCACGGGTCGGGCGGCGGCCGCCTCGAGCCGGGCGCGGGCGACATCGGCACCTTGAGGGGTCGCATCATTGCTGTCGTCGGCGGTGAGGATCAGCGAGACCGGCAGGTTCCGGCTTTCCGCTTCGGCGATCAGCGCCTCGCCTGCGGCCACCCGCTCCCGCCAGTCGGGGGCGGCAGCCCAGCTGTTGTCGATGACCAGCAGCAATGGCCCCCGGGTCGACAGATGGTCGCGGCGGGGATTGAGCAGTGGCCCGGCCATCGCGAGGATCACGGCGCTGGCCAGCAGCAGGCGCAGCAATGTCAGCCACCAGGGGCTTTGCGCCGGGGTTTCATGACGCTGTAACAGGCTTGCCAGAATGCGCAGCGGCGGAAAGACCTCGTGTGCCGGGCGCGGCGGCGTCAGTTTCAAGAGGAACCAGATCAGCGGAAGGGCCAAAAGCGCCGTGAGCACCAGCGGTGTGGTAAAACCGAACCCGATCATGCGGCAAAACCCGTCGCGGCGGAGAGTGTCCGGTAGAGGTCCGCCAGGGGCTCCGTGGCCGGGCGGTCGGTGCGATGGGTGATCAGGAACCATCCGAGGCGGCGGAGTTCTTCGCCAAGCACCTGCCGACGGGCGAGATAGGCGGTTCGATATTGCCCGGCGATGATCTCGGCGCGGCCCAGCGTCAGTTTCGCGCCGCTTTCCGGATCCTGAAATTCAGTGCGTCCTGCATAGGGAAAGTTCTCCTCGGCGGGATCGGCAATTTCCACCAGATGACCCCGGATGCCCCGCTGCGCGAGCGGCGCAAGCCGCGCCACGATGCGGCCGGGATCATCGAGAAAATCGCCGAACAGCACCAGATCGGCACTGGTGCGCAGGCTTTCCGGCTCCGGCAGGTCGGGAATCTCGCGCGTGCCGGCGATGGCCAGCGCCAGCTTTTCAGCGGCATGGCGGCTTGCCACCGGCAGCATGATCCCGGGCATGCCGAGCCTTTCCCCGGAGCGGGCCAGAATATCGGCGAGTGCCAGCATCAGCACCAGCGCCCGCTGCTGCTTGGAAACCGGCGAAAACCGCGATTTGTAGAGCATCGAGGCGGAAAAATCCTGATGCAGCCAGATCGTGTGGGCGGCCTGCCATTCCCGGTCGCGCACATAGGTATGGTCGTCGCGGGCCGAGCGCCGCCAGTCGATGCGCGACAGGCTTTCGCCATCGGCATAAGGCCGGAACTGCCAGAAATTTTCCCCGGTCCCCCGCTTGCGCCGGCCATGCCAGCCGGAAAGGACGGTGTTGGCGATGCGGCGGGCCTCGACAAGGCAGTCCGGCAAAAGTGCGGCTCGCTGGCGGGCCTCAGGGAGGCCTGCCTCGGCAGAGACGCGGCGGGTGGTGTCGCCGATGGCCGCCACGTCGTTACGATCCCGCCCCGGCAGAAAGCGCGGCAATCACGTCGGCGACACCTATTCCTTCGGCCCGGGCGGAGAAGGACAGCGCCATGCGGTGCTGGAGAACCGGTGCGGCGAGCGCCCTGACATCGTCGATGGAGGGGGCGAGACGGCCTTCATAAAGGGCGCGGGCACGGGCGCAGAGCATCAGCGCCTGACCGGCGCGGGGGCCGGGGCCCCAGGCGACATGGCGGGCCATGCCGCTGGCCTCCCGTGACGGGCGGGCGGCGCGCACCAAGGCCAGGATGGCATCAACGACGCTCTCGCCGACCGGCATCTGGCGGACCAGCCGCTGGATCTCCATCAGCCGCCCCGCGTTGAGGACGGGGCTTGCGGTTGCCTCGCCGAGGCGGGTGGTCTCGATCAGAATGCGCCGCTCGTCGGCCTCGTCGGGATAGGACATGTCCACCTGCATCAGGAACCGGTCAAGCTGGGCTTCGGGCAGCGGATAGGTGCCTTCCTGCTCCAGCGGGTTCTGGGTGGCAAGCACGTGGAAGGGGGCGGGCAGGTCGAGCCTGCGCCCTGAAATCGAGATGTGATATTCCTGCATGGCCTGCAGCAGCGCCGACTGGGTGCGCGGCGAGGCGCGGTTGATTTCGTCCGCCATCAGCAATTGCGTGAAGACAGGCCCTTCGATGAAGCGGAAGGAGCGGCGGCCATCCTCGCCCTGTTCCAGCACTTCCGAGCCGAGAATATCGGATGGCATCAGGTCGGGGGTGAACTGGATGCGGGCGGTGCCAAGGCCAAGCACAGTGCCGAGTGTCGCGACCAGCCTGGTCTTTGCAAGCCCGGGCACCCCGACCAGCAGCGCATGGCCGCCCGAAAGCAGGGCGACCAGCACATTTTCCACCGCAGCCTGCTGGCCGAAGATCACCTTGCCGACCTCGGCGCGGATGGCGGCGATATCGCCGAGTGCCTGTTCGGCCAGAGCGACCATCTCGTCGTCGCCGGGAGAGCTGCTGGCACCGGTCATCACATTCATCGTCGGTCTCCGCTTGGCGAAACAACGGCACGAATCGCCGTTTTCCTGTTCTTAACTTGCCCTGTCGGCGCTTATATCAAGTTGACGGCTGACAATCGCGCCTCAAATGACTATCTCACAGTTTCTAGAGAGTAACCGGGACCTGATTATGGCGAATGACGGCAAGGCGGAGGACGGTCTGAAGGCAAGCGGCGATGCGGCGGGTCTGGCGGCGATGATTTCGCGCGCCGCTGCCGATGTCAATGCCGGCACCTCGGGCCTGCCGCCCATCGAGCGCTGGAACCCGCCCTTCTGCGGCGATATCGACATGGAAATCCGCGCCGACGGCACCTGGTTCTACATGGGCACGCCGATTGGCCGCGCCCCTCTCGTCAGGCTGTTTTCGACCGTCCTGCGCCGCGAGGCGGATGGCCGGACCTATCTGGTGACGCCGGTCGAAAAGGTCGGCATCCGGGTGGTTGACGCGCCCTTCATCGCTGTCGAGATGAGCCGGACAGACGAGGGGGGCGCGCAGGTGCTGACCTTCCGCACCAATGTCGGCGATGTCGTCACCGCGGGCGCCGACCATCCGCTGCGCTTCGTCATCCATGGCGAGAATGGCGAATTGAAGCCCTACCTGCTTGTGCGCGGCCGGCTGGAGGCGCTGGTCTCGCGCGCCGTGATGTATGATCTGGTCGAACTTGGCGGTGTCGAGGAGATCGACGGGACCAGGATGTTTGCCGTCCGCTCGGCGGGTATCTCCTTCCCGGTCATGCCGGAGGCGGAGCTTGCCGCCCTGACCGGTTGAGCCGCGCCATGGACGGTGTTTCAACCCTGTCTCCGATGGATTTTTCCGCCGCCGGGTTTCGCCACCGGGCGATGAACCAGTCCGGCGGGCCGGTGCATCTGGCCTGGCGCGATCACGGCGACCATCTGCTCAATCCGGCCTCCATCCGCGTGGTCGAAGGCCAGCGGCTGAAGGATGCCGCCGTGCTGGTGCCTGTGATCGACGATGCCGACGGGGCGAAGGTGCTGCTCACCCAGCGCACCCAGTCGCTGCGCAAGCATTCCGGCCAGATCGCCTTTCCGGGCGGGGCCATCGATCCCGAGGACGGATCGGCGGAGGTGGCGGCGCTGCGCGAGGCGGAAGAGGAAATCGGCCTGCCGCGCCAGCATGTCGAAACCGTCGCCCGGCTGCCCGACTATTTTGCCGCGACGGGTTTCCGCATCACCCCGGTTCTGGCGGTCGTCAGCCGTGGCTTCGAGATCCGGCCCAATCCGGCGGAAGTCGCCCACGTGTTCGAAGTGCCGCTCGCCTTCCTGATGGACCCTGCCAATCACCAGCAGGACAGTTCCGTCTGGCAGGGCGTCGAGCGGCATTATTACCGGATGCCCTATGGCGACTGGATGATCTGGGGCATTACCGCCGGCATCCTGCGCACGCTTTATGAAAGGCTCTATGCATGAGCGACACAGCCGCAAGCGTTGCCCGCGAGGACTGGTTCAACGCGCCGTCCCTGACGCGGGTCCTGCGCCTGCTGAACGGCGAGGGGGCCGAGACGCGCGTCGCGGGCGGTGCCGTGCGCAACAGCCTGATGCAGATCCCGGTTGCCGATATCGATCTCGCCACCACGCTGCTGCCGGACGATGTGATCGCCCGGGCGCAGGATGCGGGCATCAAGTCGGTGCCGACCGGTCTTGCACATGGCACGGTGACGCTGGTGGCCGATGGCGCGGTGTTCGAGGTCACCACATTGCGCCGCGACGTCGAAACCGATGGCCGCCATGCCGAAGTCTCCTTCAGTACCGACTGGCAGGAAGATGCCAACCGGCGCGACCTGACGATCAACGGCCTCTACGCCGATATCGACGGGCGCGTGATCGACCTCGTGGGCGGCATCCGGGATATCGGCAGCGGCACGATACGCTTCATCGGCGATGCCAGCCAAAGGGTGGCGGAAGACCATCTGCGCATCCTGCGCTTCTTCCGCTTCTTTGCCCTCTATGGCCGGGGCCGTCCGGACGCCGACGGCCTGCGCGCCGCAGCCCGGGTCCGCGACAAATTGAAGACATTGTCGGCGGAGCGGGTCTGGTCGGAGCTCAAGAAACTGCTCGCCGCCCCCGATCCCGGTCGCGCCCTGCTCTGGATGCGGCAGGCGGGCGTGCTTGGCGAAATCCTGCCGGAAAGCGAGAAATGGGGGATCGATGCGATCCCGGCGCTGGTCGAAACCGGCACCCTGCTCGGCTGGAGGCCGGAGGCGCTGCTGAGGCTTGCCGCGATCATTCCGCCCGATGCCGAGCGCCTGCGGGGCTTGGCGGCGCGGCTGCGCCTGTCGAAAACCGAGGCCGCCTTTCTCGACGCCTTTGCCACGGCACCCGAGATTGCCGAGGATCTGGCGGGCACGGCGCTCGACCGGTTGCTCTACCGCCGCAGCAAGCAGGGCATCGTCACACGGCTGAAGCTGGCGGTGGCGAAAAGCCGGGCCGGTGTCGGCGCGCCCGCAGCGGATCTCGCCAGGGGCCTGGCCTTGCAGGCGCTGCTTGCGCGGGCTCTGGCCTTTGAAAAACCGGTCTTCCCGCTGTCCGGCGCGGATCTGCTGGCCGAAGGCATGTCAGCGGGGCCGGAAATCGGCACAATACTCGCCACGCTCGAAACGATCTGGATCGAGAAGAACTTTCACCCGGATCGAGCGGACCTCATGGCCCGGTTGCAGACGTTGCGACCGGAGTGAGGGCGGACCGGCGTTTCAGGCGGCTTGCTTCTGCCCGTCGGTGATGCGCTGGCGGATATGGTCGATCATGCTGTCGCGGATCACCGTCTCGCCATGGGCAAGTTTCATGTGATCGACCGCCCGGCGGATCACTTCCGCGTTCTCGCCGGCCCGGGTGTGCCAGCTGCATCCCGGCACCAGGGAACCACATTCAAACAGTCTCATCTCTGCCTCCTGTGTGTTGCTTGCACATGCAATCAGGGCCTTTCGCCCGTTCGCCGTCAGCGAAGCCCTGGCCGGACGCGTGCCGCCCGGCCAAACTCCCGCAAGGGAAAGGGTCGCCGGCTGGGTGGACCCATTGGACACCTGTCAGTCGCGCATCGCCCAGGCGTGAAAGCAGGCAGCGGATTGCAGGGTGCTGGCGGGTTTGCCACTGGTATCATTGTCTGATGCCAGCGATTTGTCGAAGGCGGGGTTTCCCGACAACTGCAGCTTCACCTGGGCAACGAAATAGGCATGCGGCATGTCGAAAAGCCCGCTTTTCATCCGCATCTCATTGGCAAGCCTGTCGATCAACTCGACCCGGTCCAGTGTCCGGGGCGCGTCGGGCGAGGCCACGGTTTTCTTCGGAGGGGCATTCTGCGGACCGGTGGCCGGTCCCTTCTCAGGCGCAGTGATATCCATGACGCTCTCCCAAAAATCCGGATTCATGCAACAAGGATAGAATCACCGCAGTCTACGCCCGAATCACCGCTTCAAACAGCGCAAATCGAGGGGCGGTAAAACTATATCATTGCATAAGATATCCCTGATATTAGGGCCAACGGGCAAGCGGTGGCAAGGAGGAGAGAATGGAATCCACGTTACCTCCTGTTTTTAAACCGAAAATTGTGCCCCGGTCATGCAGGAGATTGAATTCGACATAGCGTCCCCGGCGGATCAGCTGCTCGTCCCGCTGTTCTGCCGAAAACGGCAGATTGAAATTTGCCCGGACGATCTTCGGATAGACCATGGCAAAGGCCCGTCCGACATCCTGCGTGAAGGCGAAATCCGCCGCAAAGCCGCCTGCATCCTCCGGCGTATGCTGCCAGTCGAAGAAAATGCCGCCGATGCCGCGTGGCTCGTTGCGATGTTTCAGGAAGAAATACTCGTCACACCAGGCCTTGAATTTCGGATAGTCGGCAACCTCGTGGCGGGAGCAGACGATTTCCATCGCCTTGTGGAAGAGCTGCGTGTCGGGATCGTCCTGGGTGCGTCGGGCATCGAGTACGGGCGTCAGGTCGGCACCGCCACCGAGCCAGTGGCTCGTGGTCACCACCATGCGGGTATTCATGTGCACGGTCGGCACATTGGGATTGCGCGGATGGGCGATCAGCGAAATGCCCGAGGCCCAGAAGCGCGGATCTTCCGATGCGCCGGGTATCTGGGCGCGGAATTCCTCGGAAAATTCACCATGCACGGTGGAGGTGTGCACGCCGACCTTTTCAAACACCCGGCCTTCCATCATCGACATCAGGCCGCCGCCGCCTTCTCCACCATTGCGCTTCCAGTCGGTGGCGGTGAAGCGGCCGGGGGAAAGATCGGCGAAGGGACCGGTCAGTTCGTCTTCGAGCCCCTCGAAGGCCTGGCAGATATGATCGCGCAGATGCTCGAACCACGCCCGTGCCGCCTTCTTCTTGTCCTCGATGTCGTCGGGCAGGCCTTTCGGCAGGTTCGGTCGTTCCATCATTGCCTCCGGCGCGCCCTGTCCCGGCGGTCGCTTGTCTTATGGTGCGCGCGCCCCATGCTCTACCAGCCCGGACAGAAACCTGTCAGCCCGCAACCCGCCGATATCAACGGTTTTTGACTCGTCAATTTCCCCGGAGAGCATTATCTTGCCTGTGGAAAGGATGTTTTGGTATGGCAAAGGTTCCCGGACCGCCACATCTGAGCGGCCTCAGGCGTCGCATCGCGGATCACCGCGCCGAGGAGGCGAATGGTGCAAGGGGGCATTTCGTGCGCGAAACCTTTTGCCTGGGGCGGATCGAGGCCCGCGAAAAGGCGCGCGAATGGTTCGAAGCCTTCCCCAAAGCCGCCTACTGGACCGAGGTCGAAAGCTGGCGGCAGCTCGAGGGCGACCGGATCGAATTCACCATGCGCCGCTTGCCGACCGCCGACTGACCGTCAGGGTGAAGCGGGAAAACCTGCGGTCTGCCGCAGGGCTTCGCCCGCAATCATCGCCACCGACAGGGCAAGATTGATCGAGCGCTGGCCGGGAACCATCGGGATCAGGATGCGCGCTTCGGCCCGTTCATGGACATGATCCGGCACTCCGGCACTCTCCCGCCCGAACAGCAGCGTGTCACCTGGCTGGAATTCGAAATCCGCATAGGGCAGCGCGGCTTTCGTTGAGGCGAGCACCAGCCTTCGGCCATTTTCCCGGACCGTTTCATCGAAACGCTCGTAATTGACATGCCGGGTGAGGGCGGCCATCGCCAGATAATCCATGCCCGCCCGTTTCAGGTTGCGGTCGGAGACGTCGAATCCCGCAGGCTCGATCAGGTCGACCGCGAGACCCAGACAGGCGGCAAACCGCAGGATCGTGCCGGTATTTCCGGGAATATCGGGCTGGTAAAGGGCGATTCTGAGCGCAGACATGCGGATTCTCTGGGCGATTTTGTGCTTTTGCGGCAACATCTGCCCGCCGACCGTCGCGTTTGTCAAATTTCGCAGTTTGCAATTCGGCAAACGATGGTTACGATCCCAGCCATCTTGAACGCGAACCGGGGAGGCAAAGATGATCGACACCTGTTTGATGTGCCTCCTGGCAAGGCGACCGACGTCTTCCTGACCGAGAAGGTCGGGTTTCGCATTTTTCCGCGTTGAAAAGCACTTGATATCCTGTTCCGGCGGTGCCCCTTTGCCCGCCCGCATTCCGGTATCTCCCGGATCGTCTGCAGCATGCAGCGCCCGGAGATGCATCGGGATCGATGTTTTCGGAGACTTCCCTGATGTATACCTGGTTTGAACGCCGCCTGAACGCCTTTCCCGCCGAAACGCCGGAAGCGCCGCCCAGGGGCCTGCTGGCCTTCTGCTGGCACTATTCCCGCGATGCCGCCCCGTGGCTGATCGCACTTGGCGTGCTGACAGCCGTCATCGGCGTCAGCGAAGTGCTGCTGTTCAAGTTTCTCGGCTGGATCGTCGACTGGCTGGGCACGTCAGGCCGCGACACGTTCGTCAGGGATCACTGGCATCATCTGGCGATGATGGCGGGGGTGCTGGCGATTGCGCCGGTGCTGGGCTTCTGCCATTCGCTGATCAACCACCAGATCCTGCTCGGCAATTATCCGATGGCGGCGCGCTGGCAGATGCACCGGTTTCTGCTGCGCCATTCGATGAGCTTCTTTGCCAATGATTTTGCCGGCCGCGTCGCCACCAAGGTGATGCAGACCTCGCTGGCCATTCGCGAAAGCGTGATGAAGATCCTCGACATCTTCATCTATGTGGTTTCCTACTTCGTCTCGATGATCGTCGTCGTGGCGAGCGGTGACCTCCGGCTGGCGATCCCGGTGCTGGTCTGGATCGTCGTCTATACCAGCCTGGTTGCCTATTTCGTGCCGCGGCTGCGCCGGACCTCCGCCGAACAGGCCGACGCCCGCTCGACCATGACCGGCCGGGTGGTCGACAGCTATACCAACATCGCCACGGTCAAGCTGTTTTCCCATGCGGGCCGGGAGGAATCCTATGCCCGTGAAAGCATGGACGGCTTCCTGCAGACCGTCTACCGGCAGTTCCGGCTGGTGACGACGCTGCAGACGCTGGTGGAGATCAACAACTACCTGACGCTGTTCACGGTCGCCGGTCTCTCGGTCTGGTTCTGGCTGAATGGCCAGATTTCCACCGGGGCGATTGCCATTGCGCTCGGCATGGTGATGCGGATCAACGGCATGTCGCACTGGATCATGTGGGAAGTCTCCGGCCTGTTCGAGAATATCGGCATGGTCTATGACGGCATGAACATGCTCGCCAAGCCGCATGAGATCGTCGATGCCAGAGCGGCCTCCTCGCTGGTGGCCGAAAAGGGCGAGATCCGCTTCGAGGCCGTGCGCTTCCACTATGGCAAGCAGAAGGGTGTCATCGACAACCTGTCGCTCGACATCCGGCCCGGCGAGAAGATCGGTCTGGTCGGGCGCTCCGGGGCAGGCAAGACGACGCTGATGAACATGCTGCTGCGTTTCTATGACCTGGAAGGTGGCCGCATCCTGATCGACGGGCAGGACATCTCGAACGTGACGCAGGACAGCCTGCGCGCCCTGATCGGCGTGGTGACGCAGGATACCTCGCTGCTGCACCGCTCGATCCGCGAGAACATCGCCTATGGCAAGCCCGATGCCACCGATGCCGAGATCATCACGGCGGCAAGGCGCGCCAATGCCTGGGATTTCATCCAGGCGCTGGAAGACCTGCAGGGTCGCAAGGGGCTCGACGCGCAGGTGGGTGAACGCGGCGTCAAGCTGTCGGGCGGCCAGCGGCAGCGGGTCGCGATTGCCCGGGTGTTCCTCAAGGATGCACCGGTGCTGATCCTCGACGAGGCAACCTCGGCGCTTGACTCCGAGGTAGAGGCCGCCATTCAGGAGA
This sequence comes from uncultured Gellertiella sp., assembly GCF_963457605.1. GTDB lineage: Bacteria > Pseudomonadota > Alphaproteobacteria > Rhizobiales > Rhizobiaceae > Gellertiella. The sequence goes on along the minus strand of NZ_OY735139.1, from coordinate 929,923 downwards.
ACCTGTTCTCGCTGATGGAGGGAAAGACGGTGATCGCCATTGCCCACCGGCTGTCGACGCTGACCGAAATGGACCGGCTGGTGGTGCTCGACCGGGGCGCGGTGATCGAAACCGGCTCGCATGCCGAGCTTGCTGCCGGAAGCGGCATCTATGCCGACCTCTGGAGCCGCCAGTCCGGTGGCTTCCTGCCGGACCAGACCGATCCGGAAGAGGAGGCACCGAAGAAGTTGAAGGCGGAAGAGGAAGCCGCGCTGCAAGACGAAAGCTGGGATTGACCCCGGCCGCCCACGAAAACGAGCCGCGCGTCCGACCCGGCGCGCGGCATCGATCCCTGACCCGGCGTCCCGCTATTTCTGCGCCGGTGCCCGCTTGCGGGCCGGGGTGGCGTCGACCGGTACGGCTGAAAGTTTCAGGCCAAGCGCCGTCAGCACCGCCAGCACCGATTTCAGCGTCGGGTTGCCTTCAGCTGTCAGCGACCGGTAGAGCGCCTCGCGGGCAAGCCCGGTTTCGCGCGCGATGTCGCTCATGCCCTGCGCCCGCGCCGCGATGCCCATCGCATGGGCGATGAAGCCCGCATCGCCACTTTCAAGGGCGTCGGTGAGGAAGATCTTGACATCTTCCCCGGAGGTCAGATTTTCGGCGAGATCATGGGGATGCAGCACCGGTGTCATTGTTCAAGTTCCCTTTTCAGCCTTTTCGCCAAAGCGATGTCCGCCACCTGACTGCTCTTGTCGCCGCCAGAGAGCAACAACACGATCTGCTGGTCGCGGATCGTGAAATAAATCCTGTATCCCGGTCCCAGGTGAATGCGCAGTTCCAGGACACCATTGCCAACGGGTTTGGTGTCCCCGAGATGTCCATAGGCCAAACGGGCGAGACGGGCGGTGATCGTCGCCAAGGCCGTCCGGTCGCGCAGCCTCCGTTCCCAATTCAGATAATGATCGGTCCGGTATAGATGATACATGGGAAATCCGTGATTTAAAAGTTACATTTCTGAAATCTGGCAAACTCCGTATCCGCGCATCTTACCGGTTTTTCATTTTGACGACAGACGGTTTGCCCCTATATCAGCGCCATGATCTTCAGACCCGTGCTCCGCCTGTTCGAAACCTGGATTGACCCCTACCGGCGGCGGGGCGACCTGACGCCGCCGCGTGGCCTGTGGCCGTTCATCTGGTTCTATGTCTCGCAGGCCCGCTGGCCGTTCTTTGCCATGCTGGTGCTCGGTGGCCTGGTGGCGATGCTGGAGGCGGGGCTTTTCTACTTCGTCGGGCGGCTGGTCGACATGCTGGGGACCGTGCCGAAGGAGGGCGGTTTTCCGGCGCTTCTGGCCAGCCATGGCCCCGAGCTTGCCTTCATGTTTGCGGTGGTGGTGATCTTCCGCTTTCTTGCCGTCGCATTGGGGGCGCTGGTCGAGGAACAGACGATCATTCTCGGCTATTACACGATGTCGCGCTGGCAGGCCTATGCCCATATCGCCCGGCAGTCGGTGAGCTTCTTCCAGAACGATTTTGCCGGACGTATCGTCACCAAGGTACTGGCGGCAGGCCAGGCGACCGGTGACCTGATGGTCGCGATGCTGCAGAATGTCTGGTTCATCGTCATCTACACCGCCTCCACCCTGTTCCTGTTTGCCCGGGTCGACTGGCGGCTGGCGGGGATCGTGGTGGTGTGGATCTCAGGCTTCGGGCTGATCGCCCGCTTCTTCGTGCCGCGCATCCGCAAGCTGTCGCGGGTGACGGCGGAGGCCTCCTCGGCGCTGAATGGCCGGATCGTCGATGCCTATGCCAATATCCAGACGCTGAAACTGTTCGGTCGAGAGGAGGACAATGACGCCCATGTGCGCGCCGGGTTCGACCGGCTGCATGATGCGGTCAAGCATTTCTCCCGGCACATCACCGGCGTGCGCTCGGCGCTGTCGCTGCTCTCCGGCATCATGATTGCCAGTGTCGCCGCCTATTCGGTGCATCTCTGGTTTGCCGGCGCGATCAGTTCCGGCGGGGTGGCCGTGACGCTGGGGCTGGTGCTCCGGCTCAACATGCTGCTGGGCCGGATGATGACGCATTTCAACACCATCATGCGCAATATCGGCACCATCCAGAATTCCGCCGACATGCTGTCGGAACCGATCCGCCTGCAGGACAGGCCGGGCGCGCTGCCGATCAGACCTGCCTCGACAGAGATCCGCTTCGACGGCGTCACCTTCCACTATGGGCGCGGCAGGGGGGTGATCGACAATCTCTCGCTCACCGTCCGGCCCGGCGAGAAGGTCGGCATTGTCGGCCGCTCGGGGGCGGGCAAGTCGACGCTGGTCAATCTGCTCCTGCGCTTTCACGATGTGGAGGGCGGGCGGATCACCATTGGCGGCGAGAACATTGCCGAGGTGACGCAGGCCTCGCTGCGCGGCGAGATCGGCATGGTGACCCAGGATACGGCGCTGCTGCACCGCTCGATCCGCGACAACATCCTGTTCGGTCGTCCCGATGCCTCGGACGCACAGCTCGACGAAGCGATCCGCCATGCCGAGGCCGACCAGTTCATTGCCCATCTCCAGGACCAGCATGGCCGCAAGGGTATCGAGGCCCATGTGGGAGAGCGGGGCGTCAAGCTGTCGGGCGGCCAGCGCCAGCGCATTGCCATTGCCCGGGTGCTGCTGAAGAATGCCCCGATCCTCGTGCTCGACGAGGCGACCTCGGCGCTCGACAGCGAGGTGGAGGCGGCCATCCAGCAGAATCTCGACCGGTTGATGCAGGGAAAAACGGTGCTTGCCATCGCCCACCGGCTGTCGACCATTGCCGCTCTCGACCGGCTGGTGGTGATGGACGAGGGCCGGATCATCGAAGAAGGCACCCATGCCGAGCTGATCGCCGCAGGCGGGCTTTATGCCGAGCTCTGGGCGCGGCAATCCGGCGGCTTCATCGCGCTTGACGAGGCGGCGGAGTAGGTGCGCGCCGGCTTTGCCGGGAACCCGGCAAAGCCTCGCCGCGCGACGCAGCGAACAATGCCCGGAAGCTGCGGCCTTTTGCCCACATTTTCCCGCGACAAACCGTCCTTATCTCCTTGCGAAGGCTGGACATAAACATGGATCAAGCTTAGAACGCGCCGGATTGCCGGGGAATCTGTGGCCAAACTGTGGCTATAGGTTCGATTCGGCGGGAGCAATTGCGGGTCTCAGAATTTGCGTGAGAGGATGGTCTAGCCGTGAGCGAACACGACATCAAAAGCGGAACCTTGGGCGAGCCCACTCGCCGCGATTTCCTTTATCTGACAACGGGTATGGCCGGTGTGGTCGGAGCGGTGGCTGTTGCCTGGCCGTTCATCGACCAGATGCGTCCTGACGCCTCGACGCTGGCCCAGTCGTCGATCGAAGTGGATGTTTCCAGCCTGCAGAAGGGCATGTCGCTGACGGTCAAGTGGCGCGGCAAGCCGGTTTTCATCCGCAACCGCACCGACAAGGAAGTGGAAGAAAGTGCGACCGTGGCAATGACCGATCTCAAGGATCCGGTCGCCCGCAACGCCAACGTGGCCGCCGATGCCCAGGCCACCGACGAATCCCGTTCGGCCGGCAAGGGCAAGGAAAACTGGATCGTGATGGTGGGCACCTGCACCCATCTCGGCTGCATTCCGCTTGGCCAGTCCGGCGAATATGGCGGCTGGTTCTGCCCCTGCCATGGCTCGGTCTATGACACTGCCGGACGCATCCGGAAGGGTCCGGCACCGGAAAATCTTGCGGTTCCGCAATTCTCGTTCATTTCCGATACAGTGATCAAGATCGGTTAAGGGGATACTGATTATGAGTGGTCATTCGTCATACGAACCTACATCGGGACTTGGAAAATGGGTCGACGCGCGCCTTCCGCTGCCGCGCATGGTCTACGACAGTTTTGTCGCCTATCCCGTTCCGCGCAACCTGAACTATGCCTATACTTTCGGTGCCATGCTGTCGGTCATGCTGATCGTGCAGATCCTCACCGGCGTGGTTCTCGCCATGCATTATTCGGCTGAAACCGGGGTTGCCTTCAACTCCGTCGAAAAGATCATGCGCGACGTCAACCATGGCTGGCTGCTGCGCTACATGCACTCCAACGGTGCGTCCTTCTTCTTCATTGCCGTCTACCTGCACATTGCCCGGGGCCTCTACTACGGCTCCTACAAGGCACCGCGCGAAATCCTCTGGATGCTCGGCGTGGTCATCTATCTCCTGATGATGGCAACCGGTTTCATGGGCTACGTTCTGCCCTGGGGCCAGATGTCCGGCTGGGGCGCAACTGTCATCACCGGCTTCTTTACCGCCTTCCCCTGGGTTGGCGAATGGGTGCAGCAGTTCCTGCTCGGCGGCTTTGCGGTCGACAATCCGACGCTGAACCGCTTCTTCTCGCTGCATTACCTGCTGCCCTTCATGATCGTCGGCGTCGTCATCCTGCACGTCTGGGCGCTGCATGTGACCGGCCAGACCAACCCGACCGGCGTTGAAGTCAAGACCAAGACCGACACCGTGCCCTTCACGCCCTATGCGACGATGAAGGATGCGCTTGGTGTGTCGGTATTCCTGATTTTCTACGCCTGGTTCGTCTTCTACCTGCCGAACTATCTCGGCCATCCCGACAACTACATCCCGTTCGACTCGCTGAAGACGCCGTCGCATATCGTTCCGGAATGGTACTACCTGCCGTTCTACGCGATGCTGCGCGCCATCACCTTCAACATCGGGCCGATCAATTCGAAGCTCGGTGGCGTTCTGGTGATGTTCGGCTCGATCATTATCCTGTTCTTCCTGCCCTGGCTCGACACCTCGAAGGTACGCTCTGCCGTCTACCGTCCGTGGTACAAGCTGTTCTTCTGGATCTTTGTCGCCGACTGCATCATGCTCGGCTGGCTCGGCTCGCGCCACCCGTCGGATCTCTATACGATGATGGCTCTGGCCGGTACGATCTACTATTTCGGCTTCTTTGTCGTGATCATGCCGCTGCTTGGCCTCCTGGAAACCCCGCGCCGCGTGCCGAATTCCATCACCGAAGCGGTGCTGGAACAGCAGGCCAAGGCGTCTGGCGCCCGTGCCTGAGCAACGGAAAGGGATTAGAACCATGAAAAAGCTTGTTACAAGCATTCTGTCGCTCGCAATGGTCGCCGGTCTCGGCTTCGGTTCGGCATTCGCCGCCGAAGCGGAGCAGACCTACCCGATCCACAAGCCGAAGAATGTCGACTGGACCTTTGGCGGTCCGTTCGGCAAGTATGACAAGGCCCAGCTGCAGCGCGGCCTGAAGGTCTACAAGGAAGTCTGCTCGGCCTGCCACTCGATGAAGCTGGTGTCGTTCCGCAACCTGACCGACCTTGGCTACAGCGTCGAGCAGGTCAAGGCATTTGCCGCCGAATACGACATTCAGGACGGCCCGAATGCCGAAGGCGAGATGTTTACCCGCAAGGGCATTGCCTCCGACTACTTCCCGTCGCCCTTCCCGAACAAGGAAGCTGCGGCTGCCGCCAACAATGGTGCCGTGCCGCCGGACTTCTCGCTGATCGCCAAGGCCCGCGGGATCGAGCGGGGCTTCCCGCAGTTCGTCTTCGACATCTTCACCCAGTACCAGCAGGGTGGTCCGGACTACATCTACTCGCTGCTGACCGGCTACGAAAACCCGCCGGCCGACATGAAGGTGCCGGATACCTCGCATTACAACCCGTATTTCGCCAATGCTGCGGTTCTCGCCATGCCGGCCCCGCTGTCGGACGGTCAGGTGACCTATGACGACGGGTCGCCGCAGACGGTCGACCAGTATGCCAAGGACGTGGCCTCCTTCCTGATGTGGGCTGCCGAGCCGCATCTCGAGGAACGCAAGCGCACCGGCTTCATGGTGATGATCTTCCTCGCGATCTTCACCGCACTGGTCTATGTGACGAAGAAGTCGGTCTACGCCAACAAGGAACAGCATTGATCCGCTGATCCGGTGTTTTGAAAAAGGCGGGCCCTGGTGCCCGCCTTTTTTATGTGCGTCATCGCGCATGAAAGCCAGGCGGGTGATCTTGCCGCTGGACTTTCGCGATTGGCCGGACCAATTTGCCTGAAGCCTTTTCCAACCAGGGGACCGCTCCCGCCCATGTCATCCTTCGACAACGATCTCGTCAAATCCATCCGCTCGATCCCCGATTATCCGAAACCCGGCATCATGTTTCGCGACATCACCACGCTGCTTGGCAATCCCCGTGCCTTTCGCCGGGCGGTGGACGAGCTGGTCAATCCCTATGTGGGGCTGAATGTCCGCAAGATCGCCGGCATGGAAGCGCGCGGTTTCATTCTCGGCGGGGCCGTTGCCCATCAGCTGTCGGCAGGCTTCGTGCCGATCCGCAAGAAGGGCAAGCTGCCGCACGAGACGGTCAGCATCGCCTACAGTCTGGAATATGGCATCGACGAGATGGAGATTCACCGCGATGCGGTGCTGCCCGGCGAAAAGGTCATCCTGGTCGATGACCTGATTGCCACCGGCGGCACGGCAGTCGGCGCGGTGCAGTTACTGCGCCAGCTCGGAGCCGACGTGGTCTCCGCCTGCTTCGTCATCGATCTGCCGGATCTCGGCGGTCGGGCAAAGCTGGAAGCGCTGGGTGTGGAAGTGCGCACGCTGGTGGAATTCAGCGGGCACTAAACCAGAAAGGGCGGTTTCGCTGCGCCCTATTCGAATTCGACAATCGAGCTTTCGAAGCGGATCACCGGTTCCCCCTTCTGGTTGCTGCCCGCGCAGAGAACCGAGTTCATGATCCAGCCCGGGCGGGAGGCGAGTGCCCTGCTGCCGGTGACGGTGATCGAATAGCTGATGGTGTCACCGGCAAAGACCGGTTTCAGCCAGGCAAGATCCCTGAAGCCGGGCGAGGGGCCCATCTTCGGCGGTTCCAGCCCTTCCGCCTTCAGTCGCTTTTCCTCGGCCTCGAAAAACGCCACATAGCAGCGCATCCAGCCCGCGCAACTATGCCAGCCGGAGGCGCAGAGGCCGCCGAACAGCGACTGCCTTGCTGCTTCCGCATCGACATGAAAGAGTTGCGGATCGAAGTCCGTGGCAAAGGCGATGATCTCGTCTGCGGAGAAATGCACCGACCCGATTTCGACCTTCTGGCCGGCGGGGTAAAGTTCTGTCAGTTTCACGCCGCGTTCTCCGCCTTCACCCGCATGCCCATCAGGATGGCATTCTCGCTGACGCAGACCGGTGCGCCTTTCTGGTTGAACAGCTCATGGCGGAAGCGCACGACGCCGAGGTCGGGGCGCGAGCGCAATGGCCGGGCGTCGAGCACGGTGCTCTTGCCACTCAGCCGGTCGCCGGCGAGCACGGGATTGCGCCATTCCATGAAATCCACGCCGGGAGATCCCTGCGAGGCGGACTGCAGCAGAAAGCTGTCGGTCAGCATCCGCATCATCATGCCTGACGTATGCCAGCCGGAGGCCGATAGCCCGCCCAGAATGCTGGCCTTGCCCTCGTCTTCGGAAAGATGCATCGGCTGCGGGTCGAATTTTCGGGCAAAGGCGATGATCTCCGCCGCGCTGACATCGCGCGGTCCGAGCGCAAACGCGCGCCCGACGTCGAAGTCCTCGAAATAATATCTGGTATCCGCCATTGCGTCTCCCCGGACCCGTGAATGTGTGGCCGCGCCGAATTTGGGTTTACAAGAGGAGAACCGGCAGGTTGCGGGCGTGGCCTACCATACGGTCATCCCCTGTAATTTGCGCTGCACAATGGCGAGCAAAGGACGGATTTTCAAGGTGATTTCCGTTGCGAAGGGCTGTCCGCACGCAGTTTGTGCCGGGTTTTTCCGCAGAACAGACCGGGATTTCAACGGGCGTTCCGCAGATGCCACTCCCGGTTTTCTCTGCCTGCAACCTCTTCCGTTTTTGGTGCAATCGTTTAGAATTGCCTGATACATCAGGAGTCGTGCATGGATCATGGACTGCGGGAGACGCTGGCGGCGGCAACGGGCGAGGGGATACTCTCGGCAGAGCAGGCCGACCGGCTGGTTGCGTTTCTGGAAACGGGGACAGGGTCGATGTCTCCCGTGGCAGCGGTTGAAGGGGCAGGGCTTTCGGCATCGCGCGAGGTGGCCGAGGCCAATCTGCTTGAAGACAGCGAGATGCCGCGCTTCGTGCGCGGTTTCCATGATGTGCTGATTACCATCGGCCTGATCATCGCGCTTTCGGGCCTTGCGGGCCTCACCCATGCCGCCGTGGCGCTGCTGGCATCCATCGTGCTTTCGGAAGTGCTGGTCAGGCGCCAGCGTCTGGCGCTGCCCGCGGTGACGCTGACTATTGCCTATATCGCTGCCTCGACCAGTCTGCTGGTCACCTATCTGGTCAAGTGGCTTCCGGAAAATGATACGGCGCTGCAGATCCTGGCCGTCGTCATCGGCTATGCGGTGCTGATCGTGCCCTTTTACTGGCGCTACCGGGTGCCGATTGCGCTGGCCGGACTTGTCGCCACCCTGACCGGCAGCGGCACGCTCCTGGTTGCTGCCCTTGCCAGCCGGTTCCTCTACGGCTCCAGCGATTTCAGCGGCCATCCCGTGATGACGGCGGGCGTTTGCCTGGCGGGCGGGGTGGTGCTGTTTGCGCAGGCGCTGCGCTTTGATCTCAAGGACAGGCTGCGCCGCACGCTCCGGTCCGACGTGGCCTTCTGGCTGCATCTGGTGGCGGCACCCGCCATGCTCTATTCGTTCTTCGCCTTCATCCATTTTCAGATGGGCGAGGCGGGCATCTGGAATATCGGCAGTCTCGCCTCGGTGCTGCCCGGCACGGTCATTGCCGTCGTCACGGTCTTTGTGCTGATCGGTCTTGCCATCGACCGGCGCGCCTTTGTCACGTCGGGCCTGATGTCGCTGGGCTTTGCGTTCGCCTCGCTGATTGCCGAGCGCCAGATCGAATACAGCCAGCGCTTCTTCCTGGTGCTGCTGGTGCTCGGCGCGGTGGTGCTGGGGATTGGCGTGCTCTGGCCGCATCTGCGCCGCCTGCTGGTCGGCCTGCTGCCGCAGGGCCTGCAAAATAAACTGCCGCCGCTTCGGTGAAAGCGACGGCAGGGGCATAGTCCTGGTTATGCGGGGAGAGCGGGCCGTTACGTGTTGAAGCGGAAATGGATGACGTCGCCATCCTGCACCACATATTCCTTGCCTTCGTCGCGGGCCTTGCCCGCTTCCTTGGCGCCGGTCTCGCCGCCGAACTTGACGAAATCCTCGTAGGCGATGGTGTTGGCGCGGATGAAGCCGCGTTCGAAATCCGAATGGATGACCCCGGCGGCAGCCGGTGCCTTGGTGCCGCGCTCGATGGTCCAGGCACGGGTTTCCTTCGGACCGACGGTGAAATAGGTGATGAGGTGCAGGAGCTTGTAGCCCGCCCGGATCAGCTGGTCGAGACCGGCCTCGTGCAGGCCGAGCGCCTCCAGGAATTCCCTGGCTTCCGCATCCGGCAACTGGGCGACTTCTGCCTCGATTGCCGCCGAAATCGTCACGCATTCCGCCCCTTGCGCCCTGGCCATAGCCTCGACGGCGCGTGTGTGCTCGTTGCCGCCTGCCGCATCGGCCTCGGCCACGTTACAGACATAGAGGACCGGATGCGAGGTCAAAAGGTTCAGGGATTTCAGGATGCGCAACTCGTCGGCGTCGAGTGTCGACAGGAGCGTGCGCACCGGCTTTCCTTCGCCGAGCAGCTTCTGGGCCGCTTCCATGATCGGCAGGGCGGCGAGCGAATCCTTGTCCTTGCCGGTGGCGCGCTTGCGGGTCTGTTCGGTGCGGCGCTCGAGGCTGTCGAGGTCGGCGAGCATCAGCTCGGTCTCGATGGTCTCGGCATCGGCAACCGGATTGATCCGGCCTTCGACATGGGTGATGTCGTCATCTTCGAAGCAGCGCAGCACATGCACGACCGCATCGACTTCGCGGATATTGGCGAGAAACTGGTTGCCGAGCCCTTCGCCCTTCGAGGCACCGCGCACCAGACCGGCAATGTCGACGAAGGCGATCCGGGTCGGGATCAGTTCCTTCGACTTGGCCGAGTCCGCCAGCACCCGCATGCGCGGATCGGGAACCGCCACTTCGCCGGTATTCGGCTCGATGGTGCAGAAGGGATAGTTTGCCGCCTGTGCCGCCGCCGTGCGGGTGAGCGCGTTGAACAGCGTCGACTTGCCGACATTCGGCAGCCCGACAATACCGCATTTGAAACCCATGGGAGGTCCTGTCCTGTCTTCTGAAGCGAGTGTTGGAAGCCTTTTGCGGAAAGGCCGGGGCAAGGTCAAGGGCAGGGACCCCCGGGACCGGGCTTTTTGCCCCGACAAGCCACCAATAGAGGTCAGGTGCCGCCTACTCGCCCTTGGCCCCGAACAGCTTTCTCAGCATGTCGGCCATCGGCCCGGAGGAGGGCAGGGCTTTCGGCTGGGCATGGTTGCGGGCCTGGTGGATATGCGATTTTGCCGGAGTTGCGGCGGATTTTGCCCTTTGCGCATCCTCCACCGGCTGTGCACCGGTTGCCAGCGCCAGCTTGTTCATGAATTGCGAGTCTTCGTTGCGCGGGATCATCGCAGCGTGGTCGCCGATGGCGTCGAGCAGCGGTTCCAGCCAGACCCGGTCCGACTTGGCGAAATCGCCAAGCACGTGGTTGTTGACCGCTTCCTTCGAGCCGGGATGGCCGATGCCGAGCCGGATGCGCCGGTAGTCCCTGCCGCAATGGGCGTCGAGCGACTTGATGCCATTGTGGCCGCCATGGCCGCCGCCGGTCTTCATCCGGACCTTGCCGGGGGCAAGATCCAGCTCGTCATAGAGCACGACCAGTTGCGACGGCTCCAGCTTGTAGAAGCGCAGCGCCTCGCCGACCGCCTCGCCGGAGAGATTCATGAAGGTCTGCGGCTTGATCAGCAGCACCTTCTCGCCGCCAAGTTCGCCGTCGGCAATCTCGCCCCTGAACTTCTTCGACCAGGGCGAAAAACGGTTGCGGTCATGGATCGCATCCACGGCCATGAAGCCGATATTGTGCCGGTTGAAGGCGTATTTTGCGCCGGGATTGCCGAGACCCGCAATGACAAGCATGGGCTTTTACCTTGATCTGTCCGTGCAGCCCTTGTCTTTGGCAGGCGGCCCGTCGTCAATCATTTTTTTGCACGAAGGACTGCAGCTTTTGGGCGGGCAAACCATATTTCTCGTAGATCCGGTCCTGCGTGCCGTCGAGAATGATGTCTTTCAGCGCGCCCCGCAGCTTCACGACCGTTTCCTTCGGTACATCCAGACTGCAGGCCAGCGCATAGAAGGCGGCGGGCATGGTCAGCACCATTTCAAGCCCCTGTCCCCTGGCCACCTCCGCGTTGAAGATCCCGTCCGTGGTCATGGCGAGGTCGATGCGGCCGCTCATCAGCTTCTTCAGCGTCAGATTGAAGTCGGTGGCCTGGTCGAGCTTCTTGAAGCCCCTTTTGGCCAGATAGTCGGCGGCATAATCGGCGCGCTGCACGCCGATCGTATAGGCCTTGGCTTCCTCCTCGGTCTTCGGGGCGATCTTGCTGCCTGCCTTGCGGATCAGCACGACATTGCCGGCCCCCAGCGGCTCGATCCACTGGAACAGCCTGTCGCGTTCCGGCGTATGGTTGGTGGCAAACAGGCAGGTATTGCGGTCATGGATCGTCATCGCATAGGCGCGCGCCCAGGGCAGGATTGCCATCGTATAGGGGATTTCCGCCTTTGCCATCATCAGGTGGACCTGGTCGGCGCCGGCACCATGGATCTCGCTGCCCACCTGCTCGCTGTAATGCGGATAGGCTTCTGTCAGAACCTTGAGGGGCGCGGCCTGGGCCGGAAGGGCGATGCCCAGCAGCAGGGCAAGGGGTAAGGCGGTTTTCATTCGATCCTCCGAAAACGAAAGTCTCTGGACGGCCTGCCCCCGTCGGCGGGGTCAGGACCGGTACGTGGCCATGGATGTGGCACTGGAAATCACGGTGGCGGATGCCGTGGTCTCCATCATGTCGGTTTGCATCATGGACAAAAGATCGGCGACGTCCTGGGGGCGGCAGAACAGATAGCCCTGGCCGCAATCGACCCCCATCTCGATCAGGATGCGCCATTGCTCGCGGGTTTCGATGCCTTCGGCAATCACGCTGCAGCCCATCTTGTGGGAGATGGTCGTAATACCCTCCACCAGCATCCGGCATTTCTCATAGGCCTCGCCGCTGCCCTGCTGGAGCGACCGGATGAAGGACTGGTCGACCTTGACGATATCGACCGAAAAGCGGTTCAGGTAGGAGAGGGAGGAATAGCCGGTCCCGAAATCATCGAGCGCGATGCGGCAACCGTAGCGGCGGATCTGGTCGAGAATCTGCGAGACCTCGGGATTGTCCTGCATCAGCACCGCTTCGGTGATTTCCACCACCAGCGCCCCGGGCGGGATCGCATGCCGCTCGAGCAGGCTGGCGATGCGGGAGGGCAGGCCGGCTTCGATCTGCAGCGAGGAGAAATTGATGGCGATATAGGCCTCTGGCAGATGTTGCGCCTGGGTCAGCCGGACAAAATGCGCCAGCGATTTCTCCAGCATCCGGTTGCCGATGGCAATAATCGAGCCCGTCTCCTCGGCAACCGAAATGATTTCGGCAGGCGGCAGCACGCCCTTGACCGGGTGGATCAGCCGCAACAAAGCTTCGAAACCGACGATTTCGCCACTGGTCAGGTTGACCACCGGCTGGAAATAGGCGTCCAGCCAGTCCTGTGACAGCCCGGTTTCGATGAAGGTCTCGATTTCCGCCCGGCGGCGGGTCTTTTCCGTCATCGAGCTGTCATAGACCATGGCCCCGTTCTTGCCGTCGCGCTTGCGCGAATACATTGCCATGTCGGACATTTGCAGGAGTTCCGAGCCGGTCGAGGCATCCATCGGGTAGAAGGCGATGCCGATACTGGCGCTGAGGCGGGTGTCGAGCGTGCCGGTGCTGAAGGCGCTCTCGAACAGGTCGGTGATCGACTTGGCGAGCGCCATCGCGCAGGGTTCCACCACGGGGGCGGTGCGCAGAATGGCAAATTCGTCACCGCCGAGGCGGGCAAGGCAATCATCGGGATTCAACAGCGGGCGGATTCTGGCGACGACGTCACAGAGTACCTCGTCGCCCGCCGCATGGCCGAGATTGTCGTTGATCCACTTGAACCGGTCGAGATCGATGAACAGGCAGGCCAGTTGCTGGCCACGCGCATCCGCCACGGCAATGCGCTGTTCAAGGGCGGCCTCGAACCCCTGGCGGTTGATCAGGCCGGTGAGGTGATCGGTCACGGCCTGGCGCTGGATGCGGGCTTCCGATTCCTTCAGTGCGGTGACATCCGTCATCACGCTGAGCGAGAAGGAGCTGTCATTGTCCCCTGTTCCGGGGGAGGTCTCGACGATCAGCACATCCATCCGCCGCCCGTCGGCGGCAATGAAACGGACCGTCACATCACGGGTGGTCCTGCCCGTTGCATTCAGGTGCTGGCGATTGCGGTAGCGGTCGAGATCCTCGGGAGCGACCATGCTGGAAAAATAGCGCCCGATGATTTCGCCCCTGACATAGCCGGTGGCAACCAGCCAGTAGTCGCTGACGGCGGTAATCCGGTCATCGGCATCGATGGAAAACAGCATGGCCGGCGTGTGATTGTAGATGTCGGTGGCGCGCTTGTGGGCAAGGCGAAGTTCGCGCTCCTCCTGCTCCAGCTTCGATTGCATCTCGTTGAAGCGGGCGGCCAGATCGCCCATCTCGTCGCGCGAGGCCCAGTCGACGCGCTGTCTGGAGCCATATTTGCGGGTGGCGTCCACCGCCGCCGTCAGGCGCATCAGCGGCGTGATGATCATGATCCGGTTGCCGATGATGGCGGCAGCCGAGACCGCCATGACAGCAAAGGCGAAAATCGAGATGAAGCCGAGTTCCACCGATTTCAGCGAGGAAAACAGCCCAATCTCCGGATAGAAGACCGTCAGTTGCCCGATCCGTTCGTGGCCGCTGGTCGAGATGTGGATGATGTCTTCGGTGACCGATTCCAGCGCCATGTCCGGCTTGTAGCCTGTGCCGTTGCGGGTCAGCTGGAACTGGTTGCTGGCATCCCTGACCACGACCCTGGCGATTGCCCCGTCACCCGCCATCGTGTCGGCAATGCCGCCGACACTGTCGCTGTCCAGATTCCACAATGGCTGCGACAGCGCTTTGGCATTGCTTTCCGCGACAATGGCCACATGCATGACGATATCGGTGCGGGCCCGCGAGGAGGACAGGAAGAGAAACAGCACGAACAGCGGTGCGACAAAGACCAGCAGGGCGGCACTGAGGATGGCAAGAAACCGGCTTTCCACGGAATGCGTCATCCCGACAGGCCCCTTTTGCGGATGCAGGCGCAGGCGGCGACCCAGCATACCGCATCTTGCCCCGTTGCGCAGAAAGACCTTTCCCCCGGCATGTCACGACCCGTCATTTGCATCGGTACATGCTCCCCTGTCAGCCGCGGCTGAGACCGCAGAATCAGCACCAGGTGGGTATGGTGCAAACTACCAGTAAAAATATGTTAGTGTATATCAAATCGAAATCCAGTCCTGATTGGCCGGGGCTAGAGTCTGTCAGGTTCATATTGAACCTGACAGACTCTGGCTCCCCTTGTTGTCGTTTGTCTTTTCGGGAAAACCGGATTCCACTTTTCCCTGACAAACTCTAGCGCCCTTTGTTTTCGTTTGTCTTTTTGCTCAAACGAGTTTGAGCGGGAAAACCGGATTCCCCTTTTCCGTGACAAACGCTAACGAGAAAGGCCCCTTTCTCGATCTGAGAAAGGGGCCTTGCAGCCGTCGTTTTATAAAGGCCCGTGAGGCCTTGCCTGATCTCAGGCTTCGGCTTCGGTGGTGCCGCCAGCCGGTGCGACCAGCGTCGCGATGGTGAAATCGCGGTCGGTGATCACGGGCGATACGCCAGCGGGAAGCCTGACATGCGAGATGTGCAGGCTGTCGCCGATCTTGTGGCCGGCGAGGTCAACCGTGATGAATTCCGGGATGTCGTTGGCCGGGCAGTGCAGTTCGACTTCGTGGCGAACGATGTTCAGAACGCCGCCGACCTTGATGGCCGGGCACTTGTCCTGGTTGACGAAGTGAACCGGCACTTCGACGGTGACGGTGCTGTCAGCCGAGACGCGGATGAAATCCACATGCATGGTGAAGTCGCGCACCGGGTCGAGCTGGTAATCCTTCGGCAGAACCGAGATCTTTTCGCCGTTGACGTCGATGGTGGCAACCGTGGTCATGAAACCGCCGGCGTGAATGCGCTTGGTCACCTCGTTGGTGTTGAGCGCGATGGCAATGGGGGACTGCTTGTCACCATAGATGACGGCAGGAATCTGGCCGTTGCGACGAAGTTCACGGGAGGACCCCTTACCGACCCGTTCGCGCGTTGCGGCCTTGAGCTCGTAAGAAGCGTGGCTCATGGCATTTCCTTTCAAGGTTATATGGAGAGTTCGGGACGGGCGGACCGGTCCGGAACCGAAGGCGCATTCGTTGCCGAAAAAACCTTCATCCGCCTTGCCTCCAAGGGTGTCTAGGCGGACGGGGCGGCTATAGACCATCAGCCCGCCTTTGGCAAGCTTGCGGCCTGCCGCGCAAAAGCCGGCCAAGGCTGGCTTCGCCAGTTGACAGGGGCGGGCGGCTCGAACACGATTGGGCATGATCCGGTTCATGCCGGTTATTCAAGTCCATACCCCGATTGTGGCGGCCTGCCGATGGCGCATCCGCCCCAGACATATTGACAGGAGTTTTCGATGACGTTCCGGATTTTCTCGCTCGGCCTGATGGCTGCCACCTGTCTGGCCGGACCGGCATTCAGCGCCGATACCACGGCGGACGCGGCGGCGGCGCTGCTGAAATCGATGACCTCGTGGATGCCGGAAAAGCTGGCCGCCTCCGGCGCGCTGGCGGTGACGCCGGAAGGGGACCATTTCAGGGTCCGTGCCGATTTTTCGAGGCTCGACGCGGCGCTGGCCCCCCTGAAGATCGACCTGGCGCTGAAGGGGGTAATCGACTACATGGTTTACCCGCCCTCCGGTGCCGAAGGCCTGATGGCGGTCAAGCGGGAGGCGGCCCCGATAGACATCACTGGCAACTGGGGCAAGGGGGCAGAAAAGGGCAATATTTCCTACAAGGTCGACGGTGCCGCCTATGATGGCCAGTTTGATCCCGCCATTCCCTATTTCCGCTCGGTTACCGCCCATTCGGCCGGCCAGCACATCGTGATCAACAACGGGCCGCAGAAAACCGATGTCACTGCTGGCCGCAGCGATCAGTCGCAGAGTTCGAACCGCAATGCCGACAGATCGCTCGATTTCTCCGGCACCGGAAGCGTCGCCAATTTGGTCGAGACGGTCTCCGGTCCCGGACCCGTGGCGGTGGCCCTCACCATGGACAAGTTTGGCTATGACGTGTCGATGAAGGGTCTGAAGGCTGCGGAACTGGTCGCAATCTATGATTTCGCCGCGCAGCACTGGAATGACAAGGCGCTCGTCGCGAAAGACACGCTGGCACTTGCCGGGCTGGTGGGCAAGGCCCTGCCGGTGATGACGGGTGTTGAAGAAAAGATCGACATCAACGGCTTTGCCGTCAGCGGCCCGGGCTTCGGCGTCAAGCTGGCGAAACTCTCCTACGGTGTGGGAACAAGCGGTTTCACCGACAATGCCGAGGCGCATTTCGGTCTGGGCTTCTCCGATCCCGACATTTCGGGCGTGCCGCAGATGGTCGCCTATGGCGATCTGGTGCCGAAGGAATTCACCATGAACATGTCGGTCCCCGGCCTGAATTTCGCGACACTGTTCAATAGCTTCATGAAGCAGGCGGATTTTTCCAAGGCGGAACCGCTGACCAGGGAACAATCGGAGGCGCTGGGGCGGCTGTTTGTCAAGGACGGGCACGTCAACATCGCCGTGCCGGTGCTCACCGCCCGCAATCCCCTCTATGACATCAGTGTCACAGGCCAGTTCTCGGTCAATACCGTGGACCAGCCAACCCGGGCCAGCGCCGATTTCGATATCACCGCCCGGAATCTCGACACGACCATCAAGGGTATCCAGCAACTCGGCCAGACGATCCCGCAACTCAACTCCGCCGCCTTCGGCCTGATGATGGCCAATGGCATGGCGAAGAAGGATGCGGACGGAGCAAGCCACTGGAAGATCGAAGTCAGCGAAGACGGCGTGACAAAGGTCAATGGCCAGGTGATGCCGCATTGAGGTGAAAGGCGGCGGCGGCATGCTCCGCCGCCGCATTCGCATGCACCGGTCTACAGCCGCGCAGTCAGCCATATGTCAGCTTGCTCCTGTTATACGCCAGATGTGTGCAACTGATATCCGAAAGGTTTCCCATGAACCGCAGAAAAATGATTTCGCTGACCGGTGCCCTTCTGGGCGCAGCCTGCCTCGCCACCCAGGCCTTTGCCGGGGTGCAGCCCTGCGAGGATGCGTTGCGTGACCTGCGGGCTGCCAAGGCCACGGCAAAGCTCAGCGATGCCGACGTGAAGACGGTCGAGGATCTCGAGGCCAAGGTGGTCGAGCGCTGCAATGCTGACGATGACAAGCGGGCTGACAAATTTGCAGCCGAAGCCATGAAGGTTCTCGGCAAATGACCGCCCGGGAAGCTGGCATGACGGGCGGGGACCTGGCCGGGGCCTCGCGCGTTCCCGAGGTGACGGTGGATTTCTGGCTGATCAAGCTGATGGCGGTGACCATGGGCGAAACGGCGGCCGACTATCTCAACGTCAATCTTGGCTGTGGCTTGACCTTCACGTCGGCGGTGATGGCGGGGCTGTTGGGCGTCGCCCTCGTCTGGCAATTTTTCCAGCGCCGCTATGTGCCCTGGGTCTATTGGCTGACGGTGGTGCTGATCAGCATCGTCGGCACGCTGGTGACCGACAATCTCGTCGACAATTTCGGCGTCTCACTGGTCACAACGACCGTGGTGTTTACCGCATTCCTCGCGGTTACGTTTGCCACCTGGTATGCGGTCGAGGGGACGCTTTCCATCCATTCCGTCACCACGGCGCGGCGGGAGTGTTTTTACTGGCTGGCCATTCTTGTCACCTTCGCACTCGGGACATCGGTCGGGGACATGGTGGCCGAGCAGTTGGATATCGGCTATCTCGCGACCGGCCTTGGCTTCGGTGCCATCATCGCTGCGATTTCGGGCTGCTGGTATTTCGGCAAGCTGAACGCCATCGCCGCCTTCTGGCTGGCCTATATCCTGACCCGGCCACTGGGCGCTTCGTTTGGCGATTTGCTGTCGCAACCGGTCGAATATGGTGGCCTCGGCCTTGGCACGATTACTACCAGCCTCGGCTTCATGGCGGTGATTGCGGCCATCGTCTTGTATGCTTCTATCCGCTTTCGCGCGGCACAGATGCAGGACAGGTAAGAGCTAGAGTCTGTCAGGTTCATATTGAACCAGACAGACTCTAGGGCCCTTTGTTTTCGTTTGTCCTTTCGGGAAAACCGGATTCCACTTTTCCCTGACAAACTCTAAAGCCGGACTTGGCAGGAAAAACGGACAGTCCCGTTTCTGCGAGCTGGCCCTCAGTCGAACAGGCTGGAGACCGATTCTTCAAGGCTGGTGCGGTTGATGGCTTCGCCGAGCAGGCTTGCCGTCGAGATCACCCGGATATTCGGGGCGGTCAGCACGGCGGTGGTCGGCTGGATGCTGTCGGTGATGACGAGTTCCTTCAGCCGTGACGAGGACACGCGGGTGACCGCGCCGCCGGACAGCACGCCATGGGTGATATAGGCGGTGACGCTGGTCGCGCCATTCTTCAGCAGGGCTTCGGCGGCGTTGCAGAGCGTGCCGCCGGAATCGACGATATCGTCGATCAGCAGGCAATCCTTGCCGTTGACGTCACCGATGACGTTCATCACTTCGGACTCGCCCGGCCGGTCGCGGCGCTTGTCGACGATGGCCAGCAGGCAATCCAGCCGCTTGGCGAGCGAGCGGGCACGCACCACGCCACCGACATCAGGCGAGACGACCATGACATTCTTCAGGTCATAGTTTTCCTTGACGTCACGGGCGAGCACCGGGATGGCATAGAGATTGTCGGTCGGGATATCGAAGAAGCCCTGGATCTGCCCGGCATGGAGGTCGAGCGTCAGCACGCGGTCGGCACCGGCTTCGGTGATGAGATTGGCGACCAGCTTGGCCGAAATCGGCGTGCGCGGACCGGGTTTTCGGTCCTGGCGGGCATAGCCGAAATAGGGGATCACGGCGGTGATGCGCTTGGCGGAGGACCGCCGGAAGGCATCGATCATGATCAGCAGTTCCATCAGGTGGTCATTGGTGGGAAATGACGTGGACTGGACGACGAACACGTCTTCGCCGCGCACATTCTCCTGGATTTCCACGAAAATTTCCTGATCCGCAAATCGCCGGACCGATGCTTTTCCCAAGGGTAAATTGAGATATTTGCAGATCGCTTCGGCCAGCTGCCGGTTCGAATTGCCTGCGAAAACCTTCATTTTGGTCCGCCTGTTAACTTGCTTTTGGCGCTTTTTAGCGACCCTCCGCCCGATTGCAAGCTGAATAAGCTTTCATCCATTATTTTCTTGTCGCAGCCGCTTGCTATTATGGACCGGCGCTCCAGCGCGTGTAGCTGTCCATGGTTTTCGTGGCGATGGTCTGCATCACCGACGGCGGCACTGCCGACCAGGGATCGGTGGCATTGCCGGGGAAGCTTTCCTGGCCCTGGATCCGGTTCAGCCGCGCGCCATTGCCGTCGAGCACGTCCCAGACATAGGTGACCGTGATCGTGCCGCCACCGCCGACGCAGGAGAAATAGCCCTTCAGCACATGCTTCGCTGTCGCGTCACCCGAGCCACGAATGGTAATGCCGCGCGACCGTGCTTCTGCGCCCAGTTGCCGGGAAAGCGGCGTCACGGCAGACAGCGGCGCGCCGATGATCGGCAGGAAGCGCAATGTCTGGTCCGTGGCGGCGGGGGCGGGGGAGACGGATGCGAGCTGGGTCTGGGGCGCAGTGCTGGCGGGTGGGGGCAGGGTGGCTGCCGGTGCCGCCAGCTGGGCGCGTCTCGGAGCCTGTGGTTGCTGCGGCTCGCCGAGGCTTGCGGCCTGCTGGTCGAGCGAACGTGGGGGAGCACCCAGCGCCTGTGGCTGAGCGCCGGAGGTTTGCTGGCGATTGGCCGGGTAGGCAGGGGCCTGCGGCGCTGCCAGCGGTTGTTCATAGACCTGTCCGGTGGCAAGCGGTTGTCCGCCCGCAGGGGCGTCCCGGCTGGGATAGACGGGCTGCTGGGTCTGTGCCATGCGCTGCAGGTCGCCGTCCGTCACCGGGCTGGAACGGGCGGGATAGGTGCCGCCGCCGACATCCACCTGCGGGGTCAGCGCATCGGTGGTATTGCAACTGGACAACAGGGCGGACAGACAAAGGATGCCGAATGCTGTTCTGGCGAACCTCATCTTCCTGCCATCCCTTCCTTGTAACGCACCCCTCCGCGCGCATGACGACTGTATGTAACCTGACGTCTTCCTGTCAATTGCCTGGTTATGGCGGGCAATGATCGTCAGGGTCCGTCTGGTTCAATGTGAACCAGACAAACTCTTATTCTCTTTGTTTTCGTTTGTCTTTTCGCTCAAACGAGTTTGAGCGGGAAAACCGGATTCCAAACGCAAAACGTCGTTTGCGTGTTTTCCCTGACAAACTCTAGCGGATCAGCAGGTCCAGGCTGTGGCGGGACAGCTTGCGCGGCATGTCGTCGGTGGTCAGATAGGTCTGGCCCAGCGTCATCGCGGTGCCGGTATCGGAATCCATGATGATCATGTGGACGAACAACGACATGTCGGGCTCGATGGGCTCGGGATTGCCTGAATGGAACATCTGGTGTTCCATCCAGGAGGGCGAGAAGCGTGCGCCCAGCGAATAGCCGCAGGCATTCAGCCGGTGGCGGGCAAGGTCGCGCTCGTCCATGATCCGGGCATGGATGTCGAAGACATCGCCAAAGGTCCTGCCGGGCCGGAGCATCGTTTCGATCGCCTCGATGGTTTCCCGGCAGGCATCGTAAAGCTCGACATGGCGGGGTGTCGGCGTGCCGATCACCACGGTGCGCATCATCGCCGCATGGTAATGGGCGCTGACACCGGCCCATTCCAGCGTCAGCTGGTCCTGCATGTCGAGGGTGCGCCGTCCGGCCTTGTAGCGGCAGAGCAGCGCATCGGCACCGGACCCGATGATGAACTCGTTGGCGGGATAATCGCCGCCGCCGGTAAAGACCGCGCCCTGCATGGCGGCAAGAATGCCGGCTTCGCTCGCCCCGGCCCGGATCAGCGGCAGGGCCGCATCCAGCGCATCGTCGGCCAGTTCGCCTGCCCGCACCACATGGGCGATCTCGGCCTGGGTCTTGGTCAGCCGCAGCCGGCTTACCAGATAGGAGGCATCGACCAGCGTGCAAAAGGTCATCAGCTGGTTGTCGAGCAGGCGGGCCACCCGCCCGGTCATGCCGTGGGTATCATATTCGACACCGATGCGGCCCCCGAGCAGATCCATATCGGACAAAAGGTTGCGCAGATCCGAGGTCGGATCGGCATTGACCCGGTCCACCCAGATCGAAATGCTGTCGATGATCGATGTATGGCGGGCCTGCCGGAGATCGGCCGAACGGGTCAGCAGCGTCATCGACCCGTCGGCCTTCACCACCAGGGTCTGGAAGAAGCAATAGCCGAATGTGTCATAGCCGGTCAGCCAGTAGAGGCTTTCCTGGGCAAACAGCAGCATGGCGTCGAGTTTTTCCGTGCGCATTTTGGCCGTCAGGCGCTGCAACCGGTCTGCATAGTCCGCCGTGCTGAAATGAAGGGCCATATCACGTCTCCTGAAGAGCGATTGCGGAAATCTGCCGCCCGTAATCGGGCTCGCCGGCATGGGTGGTGCGGCGGTAGGAAAAGAAGCGATCCGGATCGGGATAGGTCGAAAGCCCGAGATTCGAGGCGCTGACACCCGACGCCTTCAGCCGGTCGACGGTGAGGGCGGGAAGGTCGAACATCGCGTGGCCGGGCTTTGCCGACGGGATGAAGTATTTGTCGAAAGCCGCCTCGCGGGCGCAAAATCGTTCGACGAATTCAGGCCCGACTTCGTAATCGGCCTGGGCAATCGACGGGCCGAGCACGGCGACGATGCGCTCCCGCCGGGCACCCAGCGCCTCCATCGCGGTGATGGTGGCCTCGAGAACGCCGTCGAACGCACCTTTCCAGCCGGCATGGGCCGCGCCGATCACGCCGGCCTCCAGATCCGAAAACAGCACCGGACCGCAATCGGCGGTCAGCACCCCGAGGATCAGGCCCGGCACGGCGGTGACCATCGCATCGGCCTTGAGGCGCGGAAGGTCGGCAGTCGCGGTGAGGGTGACGACATCGGCGGAATGGACCTGGTGCTGGGTGGCAAGGCGGGACACCGGCAGGTCGAACCAGGCGGCCACCCGCCGCCGGTTTTCCCCGACATCGGCCCGGGCATCGCTGGAGCCGATCCCGACATTCAGGCCGCGATAGAGCCCTGTCGACACGCCTCCGGCCCGGGTGAAGAAACCGTGGCGCACGCGCGGCTGCTGGGAAGCGAGGGCCGGGCTGATGACCGGATCGAGCACGTCCATGATGTCAGGTGCCAACAAAATTCTCCTGTCTCTGCGATCAACTGCGCCGGTATCACACCGCATCGTCCTGTGCATGCGTGCGGCATCACCAAACTGGAGCCGGATCTCGCGACATCTAGTGCAGGCCTGCTGCGCCAAGTCTCAATGGGCGGAGGGCCGGAAGGGCAGGAGATCGACCGAGGGGCTGGAAACGACGAGCACCTTGAACAATTCGCCCATCTTGCCTTCGCCCTCATCGGCCAGGCGGCTTGCTGCCGACTGGATCAGGGCGGCGAGCGCCTTGTCCTTGCCTTCGCTGAGCACATTCACCCGCTGCTGCAGCCCGAGCCCGTAGAGGAAATCGCCCTGCCGCACACAGCCGTTGATCGACAGGCCGCAGGCTTTCGCCACTTCGGCAAGGTGCTGGAAATCCACATGGCTGGTCAGGTCGGCTTCGCCGGGATGGTCGAAGGGTGGATCATAATCGTGGTCGAGAACCGCCTGCAGCGTATCGCCGAAACCGGTGACCATCGAGCCATAATCGATGATCACCGCAGTGCCGCCGGAATTCTTCAGCCGCTCGCAGAGTGTCGTCATCACGGCCTGGCGGGCGGGCGCGATCTCAAAGACAGTGCCGTCGGGCACCACATTCGGGTCCACCGGCAAAAGCGCCTTGTCCAGCCCCGCCGGACCGGTGCCAAAAGCGAGTTGATCCTGCGCGTCCAGCACCACCATCCGTTCGCGAAAGCCGTCGGGTGTCTTGATGAACTGGCGGATCGGGATGGCGTCGAACAGTTCGTTGGCGGCCAGCAGCGTGAAACCGGCGGGGACCGTGTCGAAGCTCGAGTGCCATTCGACCCGGCCGGCATGGCTGGACAGCGTGTCCTTCTGGACCGATTGCAGCCGCGCACTGGTTTCGACCAGATGCACGCCAAGGCCCTGGTAGAGCGGCGGGGCAAGCTTGGCGACCACGCGCAGGATATCCGCCATCATCGTGCCCCGGCCAGGCCCGACCTCCACGAGACGCGGATTGGCCGGCATCCCGTGACGCTGCCAGGCATGGACCATGAAGATGCCGATCATCTCGCCAAACAGCTGGCTGATCTCGGGGGCCGTGACAAAGTCGCCCTCACGCCCGAAGGGGTCGCGGGTCTGGTAATAGCCATGTTCGGGATCGGCAAGGCAAAGGGAGAAAAAATCACTGACCGACATCGGGCCATTGGCACGGATGATCGCCTTGATCTTCTCTCCGAGAGCGGTACCAGTCATGTCTATCTCCCATTCCCCTCGGTCCTGTCGTCCGCCCGCCCGCTATCCCTGGCAAACATGCCGTCCCCGGGCAAGGCCCGGGCCGTGAGGATAGCGTAGATGCCGACAAGCAGCACCGGCAGCGAAAGCAACATGCCCATCGTCAGCCAGCCGCCGGTGAGAAAGCCGATATTGGCATCCGGTTCGCGAAACTGTTCTGACAGCAGTCTTGCAAGTGCATAGCCGCAAGCGAAGGTTCCGGCAAGCTTGCCGGGTTTTTTCAGGATATGCGTGCGGTAGGCGAGCAACTGCAACGCCAGAAAGAGAAACAAGCCTTCCAGCCCTGCTTCATAGAGCTGGCTCGGATGGCGGGGATCAGGCCCCCCGGTTGGAAAGACCATTGCCCAGGGCACATCGCTGACCCGGCCCCACAATTCGCCATTGATGAAATTGGCAAGCCGCCCGAAGAAAATCCCCAGCGGCGCGACGGCGGCGACCGTGTCGATCAGGCTCCAGGTGCGGATGCCCTGACGTCTGGAAAACACCACCATGGCGACAACCGTGCCAAACAGGCCGCCGTGAAAGGACATGCCGCCATTCCAGATGCGCAGCACGCTGGCCGGATCGGCAAGCGTCCGGTGGATGTCATAGACCAGGACGTAGAAAAGCCGCCCTCCCACCACGATGCCCGCCGTCGCCCAGACGATGAAATCGCCCAGCGCCGCCTTCGACATCGGGGCGCGATTGCCGGGCCAGAGTTTTGGCCGCGCAACCATCCGTTCGGCGAGCAGCCAGGCGAGCAGGATGCCGGTGACATAGGCAAGCCCGTACCATCGAACCGCAAGCGGGCCAATGGAAATTGCCACCGGATCAATCTCCGGATAGGGAAGGATGGCGAGAAGGTTTACGGCAGTCAGCACGTGCTGGGCATCCAATCGATCATGCGCAAAAGACCCGAATGGAACAGGGTCCCGGTGCGGCGAAGATGACTTTCCTGACCGCGCCGGTCAAGCGGCTTCTCGGAAATTGGTTGCGTATAGTGGCGGCGTGCAACTTTTGATCCCCTTGCATCCCCCGGTCTGAAATCCTACCTGAAGATTAAAGCCGCAGGAGGAGAGGCCATCGAGGCCGAAGCCACGCCATCCGGCCAAAGGAGACGGAAATGACCACTGGACCGAACCGCATTCTGGACGATTTCGCCAAGCTGATGACCGATGCCGCCGGCGCTGCCCAGGGCGTGCGCAAGGAAATCGAAACCGCCTTTCATGCCCAGGCCGAGCGCTGGATGAACAGCATGGATCTGGTCAAGCGCGAGGAATTCGATGTGGTGCGCGACATGGCGATTGCCGCGCGGGATGAAAACGATGCGCTGAAGGCCCGTCTTGAGGCGCTCGAGGCCCGGCTCGCCGGGACGGGCAAGGCCTGAACCTCCGTTCTCGTTCAATCCTGTCGGGCCGCTTGCCGCAAGGTAAAGCGGCCTTTTTGTTAACCATTTATTAACCAATGGCTTTCCGACCCGGACCGGGAATCAGTTTTGCCCCTGTCCATAGTTAAAAAAATCATAATTTTTTCGCCCTGTGGACATCCCCGAAAAAGCCAATGGCATGAGTCATTTATGACTCGGCGCTGAATCAAAATCACAAGCACTGTCCACAAGCCTGGAGCGCAAATCACCAGCCGGGGGCTGGCGTCGGGAGTCTGGCGTTATACACTGATTTTAAATGATGATTCGAAACGGACCCGATCAGCCTCGTGCAGGCTGCGAGGGGTAATGTCAGGGTCCGCCAGTAATCATCGCAACTGAGTATCCGGTATCGTTGCGTCTTTGATCGTGTGTATGCGCGACGGGGATGCGTTTGCCGGTCGAGAAGGTGCCCGCATGAGCTTGATGGAAATCGAAATTCAACGTCAGTCGAACCCGGTCGACATGATCGAGTTCGTTGCAGCCAGCAACGACTGGTCGTTCGAGCGTTCCGGCGAGGACGAGATCGCCATGACGGTCGAGGGGCGCTGGACCGATTACCATGTGTCCTTTTCCTGGATGGAGCAATTCGAAGCCCTGCACATTGCCTCGGCCTTCGACATCAAGGTGCCGGAAATCCGGGTCAATGAGGTGATCCGGCTGCTGTCCTTCATCAATGGCCAGGTGCTGATGGGCCATTTCGACCTCTGGCGGCAGGAGGATGTGGTGATTTTCCGCCAGTCGCTGCTGCTGGCAGGCGGGGCGGAGCCCAACAATCAGCAGGTGGAAGTGCTGTTGTCCAACGCGCTGGAATCCTGCGAAGCCTATTATCAGGCCTTCCAGTTCGTCGTCTGGTCCGGCATGGATGCCAGGAGCGCCATGGATGCCGTTCTGTTCGAAACCGTCGGAGAGGCGTGAACATGACGTCGCTGAATGCCGGTCTCCTGGTTCTTGTCGGTGCCGGCAATATGGGCGGGGCCATGCTGGCCGGCTGGCTGAAAAGCGGCGTTCCCGGCTCCCAGGTTCTGGTCATTGATCCCAACCCGTCCGATTCGATGCTCCAGATGCTGAATGATGCCGGTGCCCGGCATTGCACCAGTGCTCCGGCGGGGCTGAAGGCCGGCATCCTGTTCATCGCGGTAAAGCCGCAGGTGATGGGGGCCGTGCTGGCACCGCTGAAGGACATCGTCTGCGAAGGGACCGTCGTCGTCTCCGTGGCCGCCGGCAAGACGCTGGCCTTCATGGAAAGCCACCTGGGGCCGGCCAGCATGGTGCGTGCCATGCCGAACACGCCCGCCATGATCGGGCGCGGCGTCACCGGAGCCTATGCCAATCAGCGTGTGACGGTCGAGCAGCGCCAGCAGGTGCAGTCGCTGCTGAAGGTCAGCGGCCCGGTCGAATGGGTCGGCTCGGAAGCGGATATCGATGCCGTCACGGCACTGTCGGGCAGTGGCCCGGCCTATGTCTTCTATCTTGTGGAGTGCATGGCGGAGGCGGGCCGCAAGGCCGGCCTGCCGGCGGACCTCGCCATGCGACTGGCACGGGAAACCGTCTCGGGGGCCGGTGAATTGCTCCACCGGTCCCCGGACGAAGCCGCCCGGTTGCGCCAGAACGTTACCTCGCCCGGCGGCACCACGGCGGCCGCACTTTCGGTGCTGATGGCGCAGGATGGCATGCAGCCGCTGTTTGACCGGGCGGTCGAGGCCGCACGCGTGCGTGCCGGCGAACTGGCTGGCTGAGGGCACTTCGATGACGGACGAGATCACATGGGCCGATTTCGAACGGGTGGATATCCGCATCGGTACCATCATCGCGGTCGACGCCTTTCCCGAGGCGCGCAAGCCCGCGTGGAAATTGCAGATCGATTTCGGTCCCGGGATCGGCGTGAAGACATCCTCCGCCCAGATCACCGTGCATTACGATGCCGCAGCCCTGCTCGGACGCCAGGTCTTGGCGGTCGTCAACTTTCCCCCGCGCCAGATCGGCCCCTTCCGCTCCGAAGTGCTGACACTCGGCCTTGCCGACGCAACCGGTGCCATCGTTCTTGCCGCACCCGAACGCCCGGTGCCCAACGGTCAGCGACTGATCTAGAGTCTGTCTGGTTCAAGTTGAACCAGACAGACTCTGGCTCCCCTTGTTGTCGTTTGTCTATTCGCTCAAACGAGTTTGAGCGGGAAAACCGGATTCCAAACGCAAAACGTCGTTTGCGTGTTTTCCCTGACAGACTCTAATATCAAGGATCTTTGGTATAAGAGGAGAGATTGCGGCAGTGTCCTTCCGCGCACTATGCCTGGCTGTCGGGCCGCGTGAAATACCACCTTGTCTGCCCTGTGGCAAAAATGGTGAATGCAAACAGCAGGGAGAACACAATTCCCCGGCCAAACAGGCACATCCAGACCGGAAAGCCTGCGGTAAGCGGTCGCGTGACGATATCCACTGCAATGGCTGGAACGAGCGCAATTCCGCATCGAAGGACGGCGCTGACCATGTCGGTTGCCAGAAAGCCGGATTGCAGAATTTGCCTTTTGTACCAGGCCATCCAGAAGCTGGTTGCCGCAGCAAAGCCAAAGGCTGGAGACAGCAGAAGTACCGGAAAGCTTGGCCAGAATTTTGCAATGGACGTTGCCAGCAACACCGCAAGGAAACAGCAACCGCTGCTGGCCAGGATGGCTGCCGGGCGGGTTGCGGCCTGTGCCAGCTTGGCAATGAAGGTGCCATAGGCAAAGGGAAAAATTCCGACGGACAGGAGAATCCAGGCGGTTTGCACCTGGGCAACAACAGCTGAATCGAAATGCCCCCGCGCCAGCAGGAATTCGATGGCCAGATTGCCGAACAGGTAGACGCCCGTCAGAATATACAGCGCGACGAGGATGGAGATCCGTACGAGATTGCGGAAAAGCGCATTGATGTCATTGACGTTTCTGCGCGCCCACAGGGTTGCGAGATGTGGCAGCAGAACCGTGCTCAGCCCGGTCACCAGAATCTGGGTGAGGACGCCGTGCAGCCGCGACGCATATCCAAAAATGGCGACCGCGCCTTCGCCGAACGATGCGCAACTTGCCTGGATCAGGACCGTGGTGCCGTTCGAAAACAGCATCGCGGGCAGCAATGGCAAGGCCGCGAAGATGGACGTCTGAACATCCCGCGCGACTTCCGCGGTCCGGACGTACAGTCTGATCCGAATGGCAGCCACGCCGACCGCCATTACACCGAACTGCACCAATGTACCCGCCAGCAAGGTCGCATTCAGCGCGAAGAGGTCCTTTTGCGGCCAGATCCACAGCAGCAGCACGGAAACGGCTGCATTGGCCAGGGGAGCAAGGGCGGCAATGAAAAACCGCCCGTGCGCGTTCAAAGCCAGACCGAGGAAATCTCCGGTCACCAGGGGAAAAATGATCCATCCAGCCACCTGGACTGCCGCCGCAGCTGCCGTGATCAGGCTTTGCTGCGAATCCTTGATCAGCAAGGAAGCGATGAGGTCGGGGAAGAGATAGCAGGCGAGCGAGCAGGCAAGGCTGATAAGGGCCTGAAACCAGAAAAACCGGGAAAAAAACAGATTGGCCAAGCGGTTGTCGCCACTCGCGAGATGGGCTGTATATTTTCCGACGAAACTGACCTGGGTCCAGCCGAGAAAAATGGTCGATAAAAAGGTGGGGACGACCAGACCCAGATAATAACCGTCAACGGTCACCGATACCCCGAGCGCTCCGGCAATGACAAATGTGCGGAAAAAGCCGACGACTTGCGCCAGCAAATTCAGCATCATCACTGTATTGGCCGATCTGAGCATGAGATGATCTGCCGCTCAGGCTTTCGCCTGAAGCTTGAATGTCTTCAAGTCGGTAGTTCCATTATGTCTGTCCATTTTGCGAAACAGGAATTCGGAACAGGCCTCTCCCGTCCTTATTTTTTCAAGTTTGAAATTGAATTTCCCCTCGAGGAAATTGACCACGTCCTGATCGGCAGCATATTCCATGGGCCATCCGCCCAGCCAATCCCGCACATCGGTCATATAGTCCATGCCGCGATCCCTTCTCTTTGCCAAGACGTGCCTGACAAGGGTGGGAATCCGCCATGGTCGCATATCGAGGCTGTGACGAAAGATATACCAGCCCTCCAGGATACGCCGTTCCAGCGCGCCAGCGCGGTTGTAGCGGCGTTTCATATCCAGCCAGTACTGGGTGGAGGGGGTGGCGACGTCGCTCGAATAGAGCGCTATCAGGAAAAGGCCTCCCACTGCTGTACAGGCCTGGGCATTTTCAATAGCCTTCCACATCTCCCCCGTATGATGCAGAACCCCCCAGGAGTAGACGATATCCCAAGTGCCCAGGGACCTCATGAAGTCTGCATTCAACACATCGCCCTGCATCACGGTCCAGTTGTCCGGGCTGCCGACCATGTCGCGCAAACGATGGGTGGTGGACACGGAATCAGGATCGTAATCGAAGCTGGTCACCGTGTCTGCCTTTGCATTGAAGGCGGAGAGCGAGTGCAACCCGCTTCCACTGCCTATGTCCAGAAGCCGCTTGCCCTTCAGGGTCGGAAGGCCGATGAAATCCAGAAGCGCCTTTTGCGCTGCCGCCAACCGGTCCTGAGAGTAGAATTTGTCGATATATTTCGCCCAGTTCGCGCCAAATTCGTAATGTTTTTCGTCGTTCATTCGAAAAATCCTTTGCTGCCTGGCTGGCAGGCGGCACCAAGACCGATTGTCTGGCGCACAGCCTTGCTTGACGGCAGGGGCACACATCATGGCACGAGCCATCTCATTTCAGGTGTCACTGGCCCGCGATCCCTGAAATGATGGTTGCCCCCAGTCGCCGCCTCGTTAAAGTATTTGATTTGGCCCGTCGAGCCGAAAGAGCGGCTTTTTGCCAGAATGGACCCTGAACACCTGTCGTCGGGATGCGCTGCCAGGGGCCATCTGCCGTTCCCCGTCATACCGGCAGCCGCACCACGGCGCGCAGTCCGCCGAGCGGGCTGTCTTCCAGCGTGACATTGCCGCCGTGGCTGCGGGCGATGTCGCGGGCGATGGCGAGGCCGAGGCCGGTGCCGGAGGCGTCGAGATTGCGGGCCTCGTCGAGGCGGTAGAAGGGCTTGAACACGTCTTCCCGCGACACTTCGGGAATGCCCGGTCCGTCGTCATCAAGGGTGACCGTCAGCCATTTGCCGCCAATCGTGGCGGTGAGGGTGAGCTGGTGTGCGTAACGCAGGCTGTTTGACACGAGATTGGCCATCAGCCGCGAGAAGGCATTGGGGCGGACATTGGCGACGGGATCGCCCGACAGCGTCCAACTGAGCGCCTTGCCGTGGATATTCGCCTCCAGCGCCAGCTTGACGAAGAGTTCGGCAAGGTCGAGCTGGCCGAGATCCTCCTCCGCCTCGCCGCGCGCAAAGGCCATGTAGCCTTCCAGCATCGACTGCATGTCGGCCACATCCTCGTTCAGTCCGGCCAGATCGGGATTGTCGCCGGCCAGGGCCAGTTGCAGCTTGAAGCGGGTGAGGATGGTGCGCAGGTCATGGCTGACGCCGGTCAGCATGGCGGTGCGCTGTTCCATCTGCCGCTCTATGCGTTCGCGCATCAGGATGAAGGCAAGCCCGGCGCGGCGGATTTCGTCGGCCCCGCGCAACGAGAAGGGCTCGGGCATTTTCTGGCCCTTGCCGAAGGCTTCCGCCGCGCGGGCCAGCGCCACAATCGGCCGGATCTGGCCGCGCAGGAACAGCACCGAGATGGTGATCAGCACGATGGCGGTGCCGACCATCCACAGGATGAAGATATGGGTGTTGGACGCATAGGTTTCGTTGCGCCTGACCAGCACCCGGAGAATCCGGTCATGCATCAGGATGCGCACATCGACCATGCTTGGCGTATGGTCGGCATCGATCCAGAAGGGCAGGCCGATCTGGGTTTCGATCTCGTCGGCCATGGCCTGTTCCAGCAGGCCGAAAAGCGGGATCCTGCCCCCTGGCGGCAGTGCCGTGCCCGGCGAAATCGACACCTGCAGGCCAAGCCGGGCCCGTGCCAGCGCCAGCGTTTCCTCGACGCTTTGACGGTCGGGGTGGCGGTTGAGGAGGTCGATGATCGCGGCGATGTCGCGTGTGGTGCCATTGGTGAGGCGCTGGGTCACCATATGCCAGTGGCGTTCCATGAAGACGATCGACACGGCGATCTGCAATATCACCATCGGCAGCACGATGATCAGCAGCGAGCGGGCGTAGAGCCCGGTCGGCAGGCGTCGCCGGACCCAGCGGGTGATGGCCGCATGGAGGGAAAGCGGCGCACGCTCCTGTTCGGGGCGGATGGTCTCGAAACTTGTCATGTCCACGCCTCCAGGCTCACACTTTGTTCAAGGCCTGCACGAAAAAAGTGCCGGCAACCGGTTGGCGCGAGGCGCCTCAGTCCACGCAGAGCCGATAGCCGATGCCGCGCACGGTCTGGAGCCAGACCGGATTGGCGGGGTCATCCTCGATCTTGCGGCGCAGGCGGTTGATCTGCACGTCAATCGTCCTCTCGCCGATCTCGCCGTCATTGCCGGCCAGTTCATGGCGGGCCACGGTATCGCCGGCGCGGGCGGCAAAAAAGCCGAGAATCTCCAGCTCGCGGTCGGTAAGGCGCACCAGAATGGCGGATTTTTTCAGCTCGCGGCGCGACAGCGAAAAACTGTAGGGGCCGAACACCACCTGGTCGACGCCACTGTTCTCGCCGGCAAGGCTGCGCTTCAGCACATTCTGGATGCGCAGGACCAGTTCCCGGGGATCGAAGGGCTTGGCGACATAATCTTCCGCGCCGGCCTCCAGGCCCTCGATGCGCGACGGGGTTTCGGCAAGGGCGGTCAGCAGGATGATCGGCACCCTGCGCACCGATTTCAGGCTGCGGGCAAGCGAAAGGCCGCTTTCGCCGGGCATCATCACGTCGAGGATGATCAGGTCGAAATCCATGCCCTCCAGTTTGCGCCGCGCTTCGCCGGCATCTGCCGCGATGGTGACGCGAAAGCCGTTTTCGCTGAGGTAGCGATGAAGCAGCGCACGGATGCGGGTGTCATCATCGACAACAAGCAGATGCGGTGCATT
Source organism: uncultured Gellertiella sp. (assembly GCF_963457605.1). Taxonomy (GTDB): domain Bacteria; phylum Pseudomonadota; class Alphaproteobacteria; order Rhizobiales; family Rhizobiaceae; genus Gellertiella. The sequence goes on along the minus strand of NZ_OY735139.1, from coordinate 897,564 downwards.
GTCCGCGATCACCTTTGGCTCGCTCATTGTTCCTCCTTGTCCGGATCCCGCATGCCGGCCAGAAACTGCCGGACGCCGGACTTCTGCTCTGCGGTCATGGCATGAAAGGCGCGCGCAATCCGGCGCGATTGCGGCTCGGCCAGCGCCAGTGCCAGATCGCGCCCGGCCAGGGTCGGATAGAGCTTGCGCTGGCGGCGGTCAGCATGGCCTGCCATCTGCCTGATATAGCCGCTGTCGATCAGTTGCTTCAGCACCCGGGCAAGACTCTGCTTGGTGATTCTCAGCGTATCCAGCAGGTCGGCAACGGTCAGTCCGGGATAGCGGTTGACGAAATGCACCACCCGGTGATGGGCGCGGCCAAAACCGCTGGTGGCCAGAATCTGGTCGGGATCGGAGACGAAATCACGATAGGCAAAGAAGAATTGCTCGATCATCTCGAAGTCGATATGCGCGGCATCCGGCATCGGCGTGTCGAGCAGTTCCTGCTCGGGAGAAGTCTTCTTTTCGGCCTGCCGTGCCACGTTTTTCACCTTCAAATCCAGTTTTTCATCAATTTCTGTCGCCAAACCGGGTATTTACAGCCCCAAAGCCGTCGCGAACAGCCCAAAACCTCGTCGGATCCCATAAAACGGATCTTTCTGCTGAGCATCTCCTGCGGGCTGCAGTCGATTTGTCTGTTGCGCCGTTCTTGACGGACATGGCATGACGACAAAGGTTTGCTTTCGGATTTCCGGCACGGGTGCCGGTGATGGCGCGGGCATGGACAAGTAGCGAGGCGTCCGGATGGGCATGTTGCAGGCCGGGATCATTCCCGTCACCCCCTTTCAGCAGAATTGCACGGTTCTTTTTGATCAGGACACCCGGGAAGGGGTGATCGTCGACCCCGGCGGCGATGTCGAGACCATCCTGCAGGTGGTCAGGGAGAACGGCCTGACCTTGCGGGAGATCTGGTTGACTCATGGTCACATCGATCACGCAGGCGGCGCCGACGAACTGCGCGACAGGCTGGGGATCAAGATCATCGGCCCGCATCGCGATGACAGGCAATTGCTCGACAATATCGAGATGCAGGCGGAAAAGTTCGGCGTTCCCGGCGCGGTGCGCAATGTGGTGCCGGACCGCTGGCTGGAGGATGGCGACCGGGTGTCGTTTGGCGCGCATGTGTTCGAGGTCAGTCATACGCCCGGCCATGCGCCGGGCCATGTCATCTATTTCAATCGCGAACAGGGTTTTGCCCATCTGGGCGATGTGCTGTTCAATGGTTCGGTCGGCCGCACCGACCTGCCGGGCGGCGACCATGCGACCCTGATGACGTCGATCCGGGAAAAGGTACTGCCGCTGGGCGACGATGTCGGTTTCATCTGCGGCCACGGTCCGGGAGGCCGGATCGGCGACGAGCGGCGCAACAATCCGTTCTTGCGCGGGCTGTGATCTCCGCTGCGGGCCGGCGGGCGTCCCCGACGGCTGCGCACGGCCTGAAACAGCAGCGGCGGACCAGAGGCCCGCCGCACGATTTGCAGGCGCCTTGCCATCATCCCGCGACGCAGAAATGCTCGTCGCCATCATTGCCGATGAAGGTGCCGGTGCCCGGGTCGAACGACCGGTAGCGCTGGCTGCAATAGCGCATCCAGGCACGGCTCCAGGGACGCAAAGTCCGGGGTTGTTCCGGATAATAGCCGGACTGCCGGACGATGACCGTGCGACGGTAGACCGGCGGTGCGGGAACGTAGCCGACATCTTCATCGTCATAGACGGGTTGCGGATCGCCATAGACCGGCGGCTCGTCGATATATTGCCGGTGCGAGGGAGGCGCTGACAGCGCTGAACCGAGGAGCGCACCAACCGCCAGGCCTGCCACACCGGCCGCCAGCGCATCGCCGCTGTCGCCGCCATGGTAGTGGCGACGCCAGCCATCGGCAGAGGCGGTTCCCGCCGAGACAAGGGCCGTGGCCGCAAGGGTTGCAGATATCACGAGGGTTTTGAAAAGCCGGTTCATCGCCTGGGTTCCTTCAATCTTTCGGGGCGCGGCTGGTGCCAGCACCTCTGCGCATCCATGGATGTCACGTTAGGATGGCGGAGGTGAATGCAGGCTGAATGCAGAATTAACTATTTTTAATATTTAATACCTTGCATTTTCGCCACTGGCATACTTGCATGGCGCAACTGCTGCCCGAACCTTCGTCTGGCGCTGCTTGCGGGAATGACCATATCGCCTGATCCGCTGAGGAATGCGGAACAGGCGGATTGATGTCACGGCGACGGTCAGCAGGCTGATCCGCGCTGGCAGCGGGCAAGTGACCTGTTTCGCTGGCGTCATCACCCGGGGAGGAGGGGAAGACGCTACGACATGCTTCTGCCATCTGGCACCGGAAAACGGGCAACCGGTGACTGCCTTTCTCATGCCCGCAGTCTTCAGGAATATGCTATGACACTTTCGTTTGGAAAAAACCGGGCCATGACGGCCGTTTCCGGTGCCGCTGCTGCGCTGTCGCTGGCGGCGCTGACGCTGCTTGCCACCACCGACGCCTCTTTTGCCGCAGCGGCGGCCAGGTTCCGCTCGGCGCACTTCATTGTCTCGCAACTTGAAACCAAAGGACTGAAGGTTGAAGATGTCCGGCGCAAGGGCGAACTCTACATGGTCAAGGTGTCGGAATCCGGCACCACGGCGCTGCTGGCCATTGATGGCTACAGTTCGGAACTGGTCGGCCTGCACGTGATCTCGCTTGCACCCGGAGCAAAGGCCAAGCCGGGTGGTACCGCCGGCAACCACTTTGTCGATATCACCTATGATTACGGTTACGTCATCGAGGAAAGCGCCTTCCTGAGCTATACGGAAGTCTCATCCACCGAACTGACCTCGACGGAAGACTATTCCGAAGTGTCGATCAGCTCGTCGGACGAAATCAAGTATGACGCGGTTGACGATGCCACGGCTGGCGATCTCGACCAGGGTCTTGCGGGTGATGACGAGGGCGATCAGGCCGCCGTTGCGGAAGAAGGCGGCAGCGACGACACGGCCACCGCCGATGACAGTTCCTCTGACGATTCCGCCGCATCCAGCGATGAGAGCAGCGGTGGCGATTCCGCCGATTCCGGTTCCTCGGATGGCGATTCTGACGGCGGCAGCGATGGCGGTGGCGACCAGGAGCAGTAAGCGGACCTGGCCAGCCGGACTGAAAAGGCTTTCGGAGAGGCGAGGGCCGTTCCCGCCGGCATCTGCCGGAATAGAGTTTGTCAGGGAAACCTTGGCTGAGCGCTCAAACTTTTTTGAGCACTCAAACAAGTTTGAGTGAGATGACAAGCGGAAACGAAGAAATTCGGAACCTGTCTGGTTCAGTATGAACCCGACAGGTTCTGGCTGTCGAGGGACACGCGATGGAAGGACATGCATCCCGCCTTTCGCTGTCTTGCCCGAAAAACGCAACGGGCACCCCTGTCACCAGACGTAGCGGTTGGCGATGACGCGGGCACTGATTGGCTTTGGCAACGGGCATGGCTGTGGCGGGCCAATCAACGCCTTGAGGTTGCCGGGTCCATGCCGAACCAGGCAACCTTTATCCCCTTGATGTTTTCGCGTGTCACCTGGCGTGAACTGGTTCTGCCAGGGATCGCCGTTGCTGCGCAAAAGACATCCCTTGAGCTGTTTGCCGGACGAATTCCGGCCGGTCAGGCGCTGCCGCTTGCGGTTTAGCCGGACACCTGCAGATTGACCGCCTTCGGTCCCTTGCCGCGGCGATCCGGTTCCGTATCGAAGGACACTTTCTGATTTTCCGAAAGGCCATTGAGGCCGGAAGCCTGAACTGCGGAAATATGCACGAAGATATCAGCGCCGCCATTGTCGGGCTTGATAAAACCGAAGCCCTTGTCGGCGTTGAAGAATTTTACGGTGCCACTCTCGGCCATGCGTCAAGTCCTTTTCTCTCTGCCCGTGTCAGACCGGGCAGCATCACTAAATTGCCCCCGGAGGGACGTGGGGCAGGCAGTCCTCGAAGTGGGGGAAGGGGCCCCTTGTATCGCGGCCAGTGCATCCTGAGGTTCTGTCGAACCCCAGCATCTCTGACCACCCGACGATTTACGACCTCGGCGCGTTCTGGTTATCAGGTCTTCCCGTGCTCGCAAAAAATGCCCGAACAGCATTAGATTGCTGCGTTTAACGCAAATTGGCAAGCAAAAGTTTTTGTCTCCCCGCCCCGTTTTTTACCCTTCAGTAATAACAAGCAGGGGTTGTTTGAGCCGATCGTCCAGAGAAACCAGAATATGTATTTTTCCCTATCTGCGGGCAGAAATGGTGGCGGATCTGCGGGCAAGCCAGCGGGTCAGGTCCGGCACGGTTTCCACCATCAGCATCGCCGCGAAGATCACCCCGCATCCCCAGTAGCCGATGGGGCCGAGTTTTTCGCCGAGCAGCAGGGCACCGAAAAACGCGCCGAACAGCGCCTCTGCCGAGAGAAACACGGCGGCCTGCGGCGCGGTCGTGTAGCGTTGCGCCACCACCTGCAGCACGAAGGCGAGGCCCGAGGAGAAAATCCCGACATAGAGGATTTCACCGCGTGCCGAAAGGACAGCGCCGAGGCTGATCGGCTCGTGCCAGGCCGCGATGGCAAGCCCCCCGACGGCGCAGACGGCGAATTGCACGGTCGACAGCGCCAGCGGCCTGCCGCTTTCGCCGACGAACATGCCCACAAGCGTCAGCTGGATCGCCCAGAACAGCGCACAGAGGATGGTGAGGGCATCGCCGCCATTCAGCTGGTCGAGCTTGCCACCACTGAGCAGGAAAATGCCGAGAAGGGCCAGCGATGTGGCAGGCCAGATCACCCAGTGCGGCGACTTGCGCAGGAAAACCACGGCAATGACGGGAACGAAGACCACATAGAGGCCGGTGAGGAAGCTGGAATTGGTGACGGTGGTGAAGGTAAGCCCGACCTGCTGGGTGGAGGCCCCCATGAACAGCGCCAGGCCGATCAGCAGGAAGCTGCCGACATGCCTGCCGGAAAGCGGTGTCGTGACCCTCTTCCCCTCGGCGAGCGCAAAAGGCAGCACGCAGAGCGTCGCCACGGCAAAGCGCAGGCCGATGAACCAGAACGGCCCGATCGAGCGCATCGCCGTCGATTGCGCGACAAAGCCGCCGCCCCAGATGGCAGCCGAGATCAGCAAGACGAGATTGGCCTGCCAGCGGGTCATGTGGGCTCCATCCTGTGGCACGGGTAATACCAAAGATCATTGATAGGAACCCATTGGACCGGATCGATTTCGGTTTCCGGCCAGGAGAAAACCGCAGTCGGACCCGAAGGCCCGGCGAGGATTTTCGACGCCGTCCGGAAGCCGAAAGCGACCGGCCCGCGGGTGGCAGGGAAATCGGCCACCGGAGGGCGTCGAAATCCTCGGCCGATGCTTTTGGCATCGCCCTGCGGTATTCTCCTACCCGGCAACCGTTTCCCTGCCATCCAATGGGTTCCTATCAATGATCTTTGGTATAAATCGGGCTCACCGCATCGGCGCGCAAGCGGCTTGCTTCTTATCGAAATACCGTGGAACTTCCAGACGCAGCCAGCAAAATAAAAATATCGGCCTTGCCCCCCAGAGGAGACCTCCATGCCCGGCCCCGACTTGACGCCGTTTCGCGGTGACAGTGCTCTGCCTGATGCGGTCGATGTGGTGGTGATCGGGGGAGGCGTGATCGGCGCGTTCACGGCGCTGGAGCTTGCCGAGCGGGGCAAGCGGGTGCTGCTGAGCGAAAAGGGCGAGATCGGGGGGGAGCAGTCGAGCCGCAACTGGGGCTGGGTGCGGCTTGCGATGCGTGACCCGCGCGAGGTGCCGCTGATGGCGCTCGCGATGCGGCTCTGGGACGGGCTGGACAGGCGGCTGGAGGCGCAGACCGGCTTCGTGCGCTCCGGCATCACCTTTGCCTGCGAAACGCCGGAGGCGCTGGCGAGCCATGAAGGGTGGCTCGGGGAGATGCAGCGCGGCGGCTATGGTCTCGACAGGGGGGATTGGGCCGGTCTTGCCATGCTGACGCAGGAGGGGCTGAAACAGCAGTTTCCCGGACTTTCGACCCGGGCGCGGGCGGCATTGCACGCGCCGCTCGACGGCAGGGCCGAGCCGCAGCGCGTGGCGCCGGCGGTTGCCGAGGCTGCCCGCCGCCACGGCGCTGCCATCGTGACCGGATGCGCCGTTCTCGGCATCGACTGGCGGAATGGCCGGATTGCCGGTGTCGAAACCGAACGCGGCCCGGTCCGGTGTGCGGCGGTGGTGCTCGCGGGCGGTGTCTGGTCTGGCAGCCTTGCCCGGCTGGAAGGTCTGGACCTGCCGCAGTTGCGGGTCCTCAACACGGTGCTGCGCACCGGCCCGCTCGACGGACCGGCAGGCGCGCTCTGGACCGACAAATATGCCTTTCGCCGCCGGGCAGACGGAGGCTACACGATTGCTTCGGCTGCAGAAAACATCATCGAGATCGTGCCGGACAGCTTTCGCCATGCCGCCCGTTTCAGCACCGTTCTGCGCCAGGAATGGCGGTCGCTGCGGCCCCGGGTCTCGCGTCACTGGCTGGACGAATGGCGGATGCTGCCCGCCGGACGCAAGGGCCAGCAGGCTTTGCTCACCGGCTACCGGGTTCTCGACCCGCGACCGGCGACGGCCACCCTGATGCGGGCTCTGGCCCGGCTGAAGCAGGAATTCCCGGCCTTTCGCGCCGCCGACATCCGCCAGACCTGGGCAGGCATGATCGACGTCACACCGGACGCCGTTCCGGTGATTTCGACGGTCGAGGGCCGGGAAGGGCTGGCGATTGCCACGGGTTTTTCCGGCCACGGTTTTGGCATTTCACCGGCTGCGGGACGGCTTGCCGCCGATCTCGTCACCGGCGAACAGCCAACTGTCGACCCGCATGAATTCCGGCTGGCACGGTTTTCGGACGGAAGTGCGATCCGTGTGATGGGCGGGGTGTAGCCGCGATTGCAGGGCTGCCGCCTGCGCTCTGCGGCTCTGCGCGGGCAAGTCTGGTTGCCGCCCTCCTGGCATTGGAGTAGGGTGTTTCTTTGAGGCGCAGGAGACAGCCATGGCGACGGACCACGAAGCATTTGCGGGGTCGATACCCGAGATCTACCAGCGTCTTATGGTTCCGATGATCTTTGAGCCCTATGCGCGCGAAATGGCGCTGCGCGCCTGCACGCTGGTGCCGGCGCGGGTTCTGGAAATAGCAGCCGGTACCGGGGCTGTGACGCGCGAACTTGCGACACGGTGCGGTCCATCCGTCGCCATCATCGCAACCGATCTCAACCAGCCCATGCTCGACATCGCGCAGGGCCTTCAGCCCGAGCGGGACAACGTGTCCTTCAGGAAGGTCGATGCACAGGCGCTGCCGTTTGATGACGGCAGCTTCGATGTTGCGATCTGCCAGTTCGGGGTGATGTTCTTTCCCGACAAGCTGCAAAGCTACAGGGAGGTGCATCGCGTCTTGCGGAACGGAGGCACCTATCTGCTGGCCGTCTGGGATGAGCTTGCCGCCAATGAGTTTGTCAGCGTTGTTCAAGTGGAGCTTGCCACCCGCTTTGCGGCAGATCCGCCGGTTTTCATGGAGCGCACGCCGCACGGCTATTATCAGGAGGATGACATCGTTGCGGCGTTGAAGCAGGCGGGGTTCAGCGAGGTTGTCTTTGAGACCGTGGCGACCGTCTCGCATGCGGGCTCGGCGCTGGAAGCCGCAACTGCCTATTGCCAGGGAACGCCGCTGCGCATGGAGATCGAGGCCCGGGCACCGGGTGAACTGGAGGCGGTCACACATTCGGTTGCGGCCCGGCTCGGCACGCATTTTGGCGACGGCCCCATCGAAGGCAGGATTTCGGCGCATCTTGTTATGGCGCGCAAGTAAATCCGCAGGACATCAAGCCGCAACGGTAAAGGCGCTGGCGACGGTCATCAGGCAGGCAATCAGCGTGGTCATCGCGATGATCAGCGCCGGGTAGGGATCGGTCCGGCGGTGCTTTTCGGCGAGAATTTCGTCATCGATAAACATGCGATCATACCCACTTGCAGGTCTTTGCCGTGTCTCTTGACAAGCAATCATGGCAATAAAACGCTGCAATGCTTGAAAAGACGCATCCGGCACGGATTTTTTAGTCTGGATATGGCCGGATGCGGCGGCGGGCCGGGGTCAGGCGAGCCCGCGGCGACCGAAAACCGGGGCGTTGCGGCGTATGGCCTTGCGGGACGGCAGATAATCTTCCGGCGTGGCGTCGGTGGTGGCGGGATGGACCTGGCGCAGGCGGAGCCGCTCAACCGGGGCGGCGGGTTCGCCTGCTGCTGCAAAACGGTCCTCGAAGGTGGCGGGTGCCCGTTCCGGCCAGGCCAGCGCATGGCCCTGCAGGCGCGGCACGCCGATGCGTTCGAGGATTTCCACCTGCAACTCGTCTTCGATGCCCGAGATGACCGGCTTGATCGACTGGTCGCGGAACTGCCGGATGATCACCCGGAGCAGCGCGGTTCCGGCGGAACTCTTCAGGAATTCGCTGGTCCAGCCGGTATCGAAGCGCACGAAACTCGGGCGGATCTCCCGCAGCCGCGCCATGTCCTGTTCTTCCCCGGCATAGCCGTCGATGCCGATCTGGAAGCCGGCGCGGCGCAGGTGACCGGCAAACAGCGTGGCCCGCTGCAAATCTTCATAGTCGCGCAATTGCAATTCGCACACCACCCGCCTCGGCTCGATGCCGACCGCGACCGCCTGTTGTCGCAACCGTTCCGCGTCTTCGCGCATGTCGGGCAGCGTGTGGAAATAGCGTGGATTGCGGGCCACATGAAAGCTGGCGTGGCTGCCCGCAAAGATCACGGCATTCTGGAGATGCAGCGCGGCCATCTGGCAATCGATCGCCGCCATATCCTTGATGTCGACCGTATTGAAGAATTCGGACGGCGTGTAGCTGTCGCCGGTCCGCTCTATCCGGATCTGGCCGTGATAGCCGGCAATGCACATGGTGCCGGATTGCGGCTCCAGCATCGGCTGGAAGGCGGTGTGCAGGGTAAAGGGACCGTAGGCGCAGGAGAAGGATCCGTCTGCGTCACGAAGAAAGACATCGAAGCTCTTGCGGGCCGTCATGGCATTGTTCCATCCGGTGAGTCATTCACTGAACCGAAACTATTATATTTAGGAACTATTACCCCGCCGTGAATCGACAGGGTAAAGAAATCGGCAAAGGCGCCGGAAATCCTGTCACGGTGACGCCTTTTTCCTTGAAATCCGGGGACATTTTCGACATAGAGCAGGCGCCGGAACGGGGGCCCCGCGGTTTTCGTTTCGCTCTTTCAACAGTTCAGGATCGTTTCCGATGGCTTTTCTTGCCGATGCTCTCTCCCGCGTAAAACCCTCCGCCACCATCGCCGTGTCCCAGAAGGCACGCGAGCTGAAAGCGAAAGGCCGCGACGTGATTGGCCTTGGCGCCGGCGAGCCGGATTTCGATACGCCTGACAATATCAAGCAGGCCGCCATCGAGGCGATCAACCGCGGTGAAACCAAATATACCGCCGTTGCCGGCATCCCGGAACTGCGCGAGGCGATTGCCAGGAAATTCAAGCGTGAGAACAATCTGACCTATACGGCAGCCCAGACCATCGTCGGCACCGGCGGCAAGCAGATCCTGTTCAACGCCTTCATGGCGACGATGAACCCCGGCGACGAAGTGGTGATCCCGACCCCTTACTGGGTTTCCTACCCGGAAATGGTGGCTTTGTGCGGCGGCATGCCGGTATTTGCCACCACCACCCAGGAAGACAATTTCAAGCTGACCCCGCAGGCGCTGGAAAAGGCGATCACGCCGAAAACCAAGTGGTTCGTGTTCAATTCGCCGTCGAACCCCTCGGGTGCCGCCTACAGCCACCAGGAGCTGAAGGCGCTGACCGACGTGCTGATGAAGCACCCGCATGTCTGGATTCTTTCCGACGACATGTATGAGCACCTGACCTATGGCGACTTCACGTTCGTCAGCCCGGCGGAAGTCGAGCCCGGTCTTTATGACCGCACGCTGACCATGAATGGCGTCTCCAAGGCCTATGCGATGACCGGCTGGCGCATCGGCTATGCCGCAGGTCCGCTGCCGCTGATCAAGGCGATGGACATGATCCAGGGCCAGCAGACCTCGGGTGCCTGCTCGATTGCGCAATGGGCTGCCGTCGAGGCGCTGAACGGTCCGCAGGACTTCATCGAAGCCAACAAGAAGGTGTTTGAAGGCCGCCGCGATCTGGTGGTGTCGATGCTGAACCAGGCCCGGGGCATCGAATGCCCGTCGCCGGAAGGCGCTTTCTATGTCTATCCGTCCTGCAAGGGCCTGATCGGCAAGACCGCGCCTTCGGGCAAGGTGATCGAAACCGACGAGGATTTCGTCTCCGAACTGCTGGAAAGCGAAGGCGTTGCCGTCGTGCACGGCTCGGCCTTCGGCCTCGGCCCGAACTTCCGCATTTCCTATGCCACGTCGGAAGCGCTGCTTGAAGAAGCCTGCAAGCGCATCCAGCGCTTCTGCGGCGCCTGCAAGTAAGCAGCGCTCGCCCTTGCCCTTTCCTGAAACCCGCCGGCGACGGCGGGTTTTTTGATTCACCGGCCAACTCCCGCAAAACCGGTGAACCGTTTTGCTGTCCGGCGCGTTTGGGGAAGACGGGCGGGCGGCGGGTCGCAGCCGCTTGCACCGTCCAGAAAAACGCGGAGGCGAACATGACCAAGGTTGTTTATGAAGTGGTGCCGCATGATGGCGGCTGGGCCTACCGGTTTCACGATGTCTATTCGGAAACCTTCCGGTCCCATGCCGAGGCCGTCGAGGCGGCACGTATCGTCGCTGCCGAACAGCAGGTGGGCGGCGAGGGCGAGGAGATCAGTTATCAGGACGAAAACGGCGTCTGGCACGAGGAGTTTGCCGATGGCGGCGACCGGCCGGAAACGGAAGTCATCGACAGCGCGCCGGATGCCCGTCCGAAATAGCGCCTTCCGGCAGGGCTGATCCGGCCCGCTCCTCGCAGGGTGGACGCAGTCTGCGTGAAAGTTCCGGCAGATTGCGATCCGGGGGCTGCGGCGTTAACCCGACCTTAAGCATAAATCCCTAATTTTCTAAATTACGGATTTATGTTTTAGGCAATAATGTTTTTTCGCCAATCCGGCAACATGTGGCGCCTGCCGCTGCCTCAGACACATCCGTTCCGGCATCACCCTGATTCCGGAGGCAAGCGGGCGGAGTGTCATGGCAGACCCTATTGACGGCAACGGGATCGACAGGAGAGGGCGGCGCAATGTCCAGCCGCGCCTGCTGCCCGGGTGCGGGGCGCTGCGGCTGCTGCTTGCGCTGCTGTTTGCCGTCCTCGGGTTCTTCCATCCCGGTCTTCTCGCAACGGCCGGGGCTGCTGATGCCGTTGCGGTCAACGTGGTCTCTGGTGTCTATTCCCCCGGCACCCGTGAGCGGGTGTTTGTTCCGGCGCGGCAGGACTGGCTGGCGGAGGGCCTGTCGGTTCCCGGCCTGCTGGACCGGCACCGGGCGGTCAAGGCGGACAAGCCCTACCGCTATGCCGCAACACCGACTGCCGACGGGCTCGAAGGCCGGTTTTCCGCCAGCCATATCGTCGACCTGCCGCTTCCGGGTCTGGAGGCGGGGGCCTTCAATGTCTGGGCCAATGGTGCGCTGCGCATTCACAACCGGATTGACGACGGCAGTGGCAAGACCAGCGACTGGGGCAGCTTCCTTCTGGTTTCTGTCGGTAGCGACTATCTCGTCATGCCGCGCTTGAGCATCGGCTCCTCCGTTCATTACCACCGCTACAGCGATCCGCTGGACGAGGGGTCCGGCATACGCGGCAATGGCTGGCTTGCCGGGCCGAATGCCTCGGCGGAACTGCTGCGCAACCTGTTTCTGGATGTGGATCTGCTTTACGGCCAGACCCGCAACGAGGTGGATACGGGCAGGGCAACGGGCAGTTTCAATTCGTCGCTCTGGGTGCTGCGGGGCACGCTGCGCCGCGAGATCCTGTTCGGCAACAAGATCACCTTCACGCCCCGGCTGAAGGTCAGCTATCTCGACGAGACCGTGGCCGGTCATGACATCCTCGACGGTTCGGGCAACATGCACGAAATCCGCGGATTTCGCGCCATGCAGCTGCGCGGCAGCGTCGGTTTCGACATTTGCCGCGAATATGCGCTGGCCAACGGCCTTGCCCTGACGCCGGGCCTCGGGTTTGACGTCGGCTATTCCGGCCTCGACGGTTCAGGCTATTTTCTGCTTCTCGATCCGGAACTGACGCTTTCCACCCGCGAGGGCTGGACCTTTGTCGGCGGCGTCCAGGTTGCCCTGTCGCAGCGCGGCGAGGAAACCTTCGGGATCAGGGTTGATATCTCGCGGCGGTTCTGAGCGCCGGCAGATGGCTGGCACCGGTACCGCTACCGGACCGCATGGGCCTTCAGGCCCTCCACCAGGGCGTCGAACGTGACACGGCAGCGCGGCGAGTTCCTGAGGTCTTCGTGCATCGCCACCCAGGTCGGCAGCGGCAGGGTGAAGCCAGTCAGAACCGGTTCGAGTTCCGGATGGCGTCTGGCGAGGGCGATCTGGCAGAGGCCGATGCCCGCACCGGCGCGGATGGCGGCAAATTGCGCCAGATTGCTGTCGGCGCGAAAGGAGAAATGCGCCTCGCCGGCCTCGGGAAATTTCTGCATCATGCCTCTGAGATAGGCGGTCTGCCGGTCGAAACCCACCAGGCGATGGCGGGCAAGGTCTTCAAAATGCAAGGGCCGGCCATGCCGCTCGAGATAGGCGCTGCTGGCGTGGAAGCCGAGCAGGATGGTGCCGACAGCGCGGATCAGCAGCGCATCCTGCCGGGGTTCGGCCATCCTCACCGCAATGTCGGCCTGCCGTTGCAGGAGGTCTTCGATGGCATCTGAGGCCGAGAGCTCGAATTCCAGCCCCGGATGGTTTTCCTGCAAGGGGGCGAGAATGCCCGGCAGGATTTCGACACCCACCATTTCGCTGGCGGAGACCCGGACGGTGCCCTCTACCTTTCCCGCCCTGCCGGAGGCGGTGCGCGACAGGGCGGAAGCCGCATGCGCCATGCTTCGGGCGTGCGGCAAGAGCGCCAGGGCCTGTTCGGTGGGGGAAAGGCCGGAGGGCGAACGCAGGAACAGAGGGTGGCCAAGATCGGCCTCAAGCTCTGCGACATGCCGCCCGGCAGTGGGCTGGGAAAGCCCCAGCTCCCTTGCGGCAGAAGACAGCGTGCCGTGATCGATGACGGCGAGAAATGTGCGGTAGAGATCCCAGCTCGATGTGCCCATGCAAAAATGTATAGCACATCTACGATTACAGGCAATTTTCTTGAGCGGTGATGGCGTGCATTCTTCTCCCAACCAAGGAGAGATGATCATGACCACAGGCGAAAAACCCCTGGCGCTGGTTCTCGGTGCGACCGGCGGAATTGGCGGCGCGATGGCCGCAACCCTTTTCGCGCGGGGCTACCGGGTACGGGCGCTGCATCGCAATCCCGGCAGTCTTTCGCCGGACAGGAGGCAATCGGGATATGAATGGGTCGCGGGAGACGCCATGCGGGAGGCCGATGTGGCAAGGGCTGGCGAAGGGACCAGTCTGATCGTCCATGCGGTCAATCCGCCGGGATACCGGGACTGGGACCGGCTGGTGCTGCCGATGCTCGACAGCACGATTGCGGCGGCGCGGCAGGCGGGGGCGCGGGTGTTGTTGCCCGGCACGATCTACAATTACGGGCCCGACAGTTTTCCGGTCCTGAAGGTCGGATCTCCTGAGAACCCCGGCACGCCCAAAGGCCGGATTCGCCGCGAGATGGAACAGCGGCTGGAAAGGGCGGCGGACAGCGGCGTGCCGGTGCTGATCGTCAGGGCAGGGGATTTCTTCGGACCCGGCACCGCCAACAGCTGGTTTTCCGGCGGCATGGTCAAGACAGGCAAGCCGGTTCACTCCGTGACCCTGCCCGGCAGCCCCGGCATTGGCCACAGCTGGGCCTATCTGCCGGATGTGGCGGAAACCATGATGCAATTGCTGGAAAGGGGCGATGAACTGCCGCGCTTTGCCCGTTACCACATGCGGGGTGTCTGGGATGAAGACGGGATGGCGCTGGTCGAGGCCATCCGCCGCGTGACCGGCCGGAAGATTGGCACCCGGCGCCTGCCCTGGGGACTGCTCCGCCTTGCCTCGCCCTTCCAGCCGCTGTTCCGGGAACTGCTCGTGATGCGTTACGTCTGGCAGGAACCGCTGCAACTGGACAATGCCGAACTGGTGAAGGTTCTTGGCGCGGAACCCCATACGGCTCTGGATGACGCGATGCGCGCCACCCTCAGCGACATGAAGGCGCTGTAAGCCGGGGCGGAAACGGGGCGGCGCGTGCCGCCGCCCCGGAATATTGACCGGTCAGGCCGGTACGTTTTCCAGCACCGGATAATCGGTATAGCCCCTGGCACCGCCGCCATAGAGGGTGGCCATGTCGAGCGGGTTCAGGGCCGTGCCGCCCTTCAGGCGCTCGACCAGATCCGGATTGGCGATGAACAGCTTGCCGAAGGCAACGAGATCGGCCTTGCCGCTGTCGACGGCCTGTTCGGCGCTTGCGGCATCATAGCCATTGTTGACCATCCAGGCCGCCTTGCCGCCGGCGGCCTTGTAGGCAGCCTGCAGCGCGGTCCAGTCGAAGGGGGTCTCGCCCTGGCTGTAGGCACGGTCGCCGCCGGTCGCGCCCTCGATGACATGGACATAGGCGAGATCATGCATGGCGAGGATCTTCACCACCGCCTCGAACAGCGGCTGCGGATGGGAATCGCGGGCATCATTGGCGGGGGTGACCGGCGAGATGCGGATGCCGGTGCGGTTGGCTCCAATTTCACCGGCGACGGCGGCAACGACTTCCTTCAGCAGCCGGGTGCGGTTGTCGATCGAGCCGCCATAGGCATCGGTGCGGTGGTTGGAGCCGTCGCGCAGGAACTGGTCGATCAGATAGCCATTGGCGGCGTGGATCTCCACCCCGTCAAAGCCCGCCTCGATGGCGGCGCGGGCCGCTTTCCGAAAATCCTCGACGATGCCGGGAAGCTCGGCAAGCTCCAGCGCCCGTGGTTCGGAGGTCGGGGCGAAGGTGCCATTGCCGTTCTCGTCGAAAATATAGGTCTTCGACTTCGCGGTGATGGCGGAGGGGGCGACCGGCTTGCCGCCGTCCGGCTGCAGCGAGGTGTGGGAGATGCGCCCGACATGCCACATCTGCACGACGATCTTGCCCCCGGCCTGGTGGACGGCATCCGTCACCCTGCGCCAGCCATCGAGAGACTCCTTCAGGTAGAGGCCGGGCACATCCGCATAGCCCTGGCCCTGGTGGCTGACCGGTGTTGCCTCGGTGATGATCAGGCCTGCGCCGGCGCGCTGGCGGTAATATTCGACATTGAGGTCATTCGGCACGGCACCGGGCGACCGGTTGCGGGTGAGGGGCGCCATCACGACGCGGTTCTTCAGCGACAGGGCACCGATGGTCGCGGGATCAAAAAGCTTGGTCATGGAGGTCTTCTTTCGGGAAAAGCCGGAGGAAAGGTCCGGCGGGGCTGGAAGGGAAGGGAAGGGAAGGGAAGGATCGGCAAGGCAAGGCAAGGCAAGGCAAGGATCGGGAGGAAGGGGCCGGCGTCACAGATTGCTTGCCAGTTCCTTGACAAACGCGGAGATCGTTTCTTCGTTGCGCTTGTAGAAAATCCACTGGCCGACCCGGGTGGCGCTGGTGAGGCCGGCGCGGGTCAGGCTGGCGAGATGGGCCGAAATGGTGGACTGGGAGAGGCCGCAGCGCTCGAACTGCCCGGCGCAGACGCCGTTTTCAAGCGACAGGTGCTGGGCAGAAAAATGCTGCTCCGGTGCCTTCAGCAGCCGCAGGATTTCCACCCGCACGGGATGCGACAGCGCCTTCAGAATTTCGTCCCTGTCCATGGTCTCACCTCGTCGATATTTCGTGTTCTATCGATATATGGTTCGGCCATGGGCGATATTTCAAGGGGCGGGCGGGACATTTCATGCGGGGCAGTCGCGTGACCGGACCAGTCTGGCAGGACGGCCCTGAGCGGACCGGCCAAATCTGACCGGCCAAATCTGACCGGCCAAATCGGACCGGCTCGGGCACGCAGGGCTTCTGCCGCCGCCGTTGCAGATTGAGCCATGGAGGGCGTTGTCAGGTCCGCTTGCCGTGGTGCCGCCTTTGCAGGCGGCGCTCGCCGCAGTGAAATTCGTGCTTGCGGGGGTGCTTGCCTTTGGGAAGGTGAAGGTTGACTTTGATATATGTGCCACCCCCATCGCAGCAGGACTGGCTGGAGTCCCAGCAAATGCCCTTGTCGTGATCGAGTGCGGTGCTGTGACTGCCAGAGCCGGAATTCCCGCCGCCTCCTGAACCGCCGCCGCCGGTGCCGCCGCCGCCTGAACCGCCGCCGCCTCCACCGGAGCCGCCCCCGCCGCTGCCGCCGCCGGAACTGCGACCGCCGCCGCCGCCACCGCCAGCACCGCCACCGCCGGACGTTTGACTGGCAAGCTCAATGGCCGCCGGCCGCGCCAGGTCTTGCGCGGGGCGGAGCAGGGCAGGAGCGGCAAGTGGGGATGTCCCGACCGCGATGCCGGACAGGGTGGCCCTGTCGCTGCCATCAAACGTGTCCGTCAATGCCCCGCTCCGGGGCAGGATCGGCAAACCCGGGGTCGTTGCCGCCACCGCCGGGCTGGCGATGAACAGGACGGACACCAGCAGCCGGGACATGCGGGAAAACACTCCAGACATCACACATACCCTCCTTGAAGGCAGCATTTTCCATCGCTTCGCGACACCCGGCAGGGGACTGGCTTGGCGATCAACTATCCGTCTGTAAACTATGGAATATCCATAACATCCTATATTTCGAATAGAATGAAACACTAAATTTTATGTTGTGGGGTGTCAACGGCTTTTCCCCGCCAGCCTCCAGGTGGTGGGGCGATGGTGGCCGCCTGCGCCCGACCGCAAGCCCTCACCTCCGGTACCAATACCATCCCGCACGCTGCGATGGTGAAGAACAGAAACAACCCATTGACTCCTTGCATCAGTAAAATTAGGACTCACTTGAATTAGAGATGTTTAATGTTATGGATTATCCATATTTTACAACAGGATATTTGATCAGATTGCCGGTTTCACGCGACTTGGCGTGGTGGCGGCAGATCGGTTTTGAGGGTGGAGTAAATCATGCCGGGTGCGTCTTTCCGCTTGTTTGCAGGTCTTGTCGCGGCGCTGGGCCGAAGCGTTCGGCTTCTGCCGCTGATGCTGTTCCTCTGCTGCCTGACGCTCGGCACGGGCATGGCCCGCCCGGCGGCTGCCGCCCCCACCATCACCTCGATTACGCCTTCGAAGGTATCCACGCTCGGCACCCCCCAGCTTACGATTACCGGAACCAATCTTGATACGGTCACAGACGTCCTCATCGACAACGTTGCGGTGTCTGCACCGATCAAGCATACGGGCGCAACCGTTTTGACCGTGACGCTGCCTGCCCATCCGGCACCCGGCACTGTCGATGTGGTGATTATAGGCCCCGGCGGCAGCCAGGACACGAAACCGGGCGGCCTTACCTATGTCGCGCCGCCGACCATCACGTCGATCACCCCTTCTGTGATATCGACCGGCGGGGGCACGCCGGTAATCATCACCGGCACGAATTTTGATGCCAGCACGACAGTGACGGTCGACGGCACGCTGGCGCTGGGCGTCACGCTTACAAAAACGGACGGCACCGAACTCAGCGCGCGGCCGCAGGCCCATGCTCCGGGGCTGGCGGATGTGGTCGTCACCAATCCTGGCGGCACGGCCATGATGACGGCCGGTCTGAAATATGAGTTACCGCCGACCATCTCCGCGATCTCCCCCGCCGAAGGCCCGCTCACGGGCGGCACGCCGGTCACGATCACCGGCACGAATTTTGACACGGTTACAAATGCTGCCGACGTCACCTTTCGCGGTGCGCCGGCGACGGCCATTACCAGCCTTGGTTCGAACAGTATCACCGTTACGAATCCGCCCAATAATTCCGGAACCTGGGATGTGGTGGTCAGCAATGATGATGGCGTAAGCGTCACCAGGACCGGCGGCTTCACCTATGCCAAAACTCCCACCGTCACCTCGATTTCACCCACGTCCGGCTCGACCAATGGCGGCACCTCGGTCACCATCACCGGAACGGACCTGAACGCCGTTTCCGAAGTCCTGTTCGGCACGGTTGCTGCGACCTCGTTTACCCCGGTCAGCAGCACGCAAATCAGAGCCACCACCCCGGCGCAAGCGGCAGGCCCCGTCAGCATCTCCGTGACAACGGCCGGCGGCACCAGCACGCTTGCCAATGCCTATACCTACAAGGTGCTTGCCCCCACCATCGGCTCGGTCTCGCCCGCATCGGGTTCTGCCAATCTGACCACACCGGTCACCATCACGGGGACGGATTTTACCGGCGTTTCCGCGGTCAGGTTCGGAAACGTTCAGGCGACGACATTTGCATTTGTCGACAACACCCACATCACCGCCACCGCCCCCGCGCAAGCGGCAGGCGCGGTCGCCGTCTCGGTGACGGCAAACGGTGGCACCGGCAGCAAGGCGGCGTCCTTCACCTATGTGGCGGCCCCCATCATCACTTCGGTCTCGCCCCCGTCGGGCCCTGCCAATGCGACCCGGCAAGTCACCATCACGGGAACGGGTTTTGCCGGCGTTACCGGCGTCAAGTTCGGAAACCTTGCGGCGACACAAGTTACTGTTGTCAACAGTACCCAGATCACTGCCACCGTTCCCGCACAAGCGGCAGGCGCGGTCGCCGTCTCGGTGACGACAAACGGTGGCACCGGCATGCTTGCCAATGCCTATGCCTATGTCGATGCCCCCTCCATCAGCATGATCAATCCCGCACAGGGCTCGACCAATGGCGGCGATACGGTGACCCTCACCGGCACCAATCTGGATGCAGTCACCTCCGTCAGTTTCGGCGGCACGGATGGGACCTCGCTCGCCCACCAGGGCACGACCGGCCTCACCGTGAAAACCCCGGCCCATGCGACAGCGGGGGCGGTGGATGTTGTTGTCACCAGCCCCGGCGGCGCGGCGACCAAAGCGGGCGGCTTCACCTATGTCAGTCCGCCCGCCATCACCGCGATCGATCCCGCACAGGGCTCCACCAATGGCGGCGATACGGTCACCATATCAGGCACCAATCTGGATGCGGTCACCTCCGTGACCTTCGACGGCACGGCTGGGACCTCGCTCGCCCACCAGGGCACGACCGGCCTCACCGTGACAACCCCGGCCCATCAGACAGCGGGTGCGGTGGCTGTCGCGGTCACCAGCCCTGTCGGCATGGCGACCAGCCCGACCCAATTCACCTATGTCACCCCGCCCACCATCACCTCGATCACGCCGGACAAGGGGTCGATCAATGGTGGCGATACCGTCACCATCAAAGGCAGCGGCTTTTCTCAGCCCTCTGCCAATCCCGTTACCGTCACCTTTGGCGGTGCGGCGGGCACCAGCCTGAACATCGTCAGCGATAGCGAGATCGTGATAACGACCCCGAATTCACTGGCGGGGGCCGGATCGGTGGATGTCAAAGTCACGGATGGCAACAACCTCTCCGCGACACTTGCCAAAGGCTTCACCTATGTCGCCCCGCCCGTCTTCACTGGGTTCTTTCCCCTGGTGGGCCGGCTCTCGGGCGGCGATACCTTCACCATCTATGGCGCCAATCTTGATACCGTCACCTCCGTCAGTTTCGGCGGCAAGGATGCGACCTCGCTTGTCTACTACAGCGCCACCAACCAGATCACCGTGAAAACCCCGGACCATATGGCGGGTGTGGTGCCTGTCACGATTACCAGCCCCGGCGGCATGGTGATGCATGCAATCCCCTTCACCTATCTCGACCAGCCCACCATCACCTCAATCACGCCGAACGCGGGTAAGACCGGGGGCGACGAAACCGTCAAGATTGTCGGCACGAATTTCGGCCTGCCGATCGTGGCCGGGACCGTTGTCGCATTTGACGGCACGGCTGGGACCTTTGTTTCCTACGACAGCGCCACCGGCACCCTCACCGAGAAAACCCCGGCCCATCAGGCGGGTGCGGTCAATGTTTCCGTGACGACCTATGGCGGCACGGCGACGAGTGCGGGCGGCTTCACCTATGTGGGTGCCCCGACCATCGGCACGATCTCGCCCAAGCAGGGCTCGATCTCGGGCGGCACGCAGGTCACCATCACCGGGACCAATCTTGATGCCGTCAGCTCCGTGACCTTCGACGGCGTTGCCGGGTCCTCGCTCGCCCACCAGGGCACGACCGGCCTCACCGTGAAAACCCCGGACCATGCGACAGCGGGGGCGGTGGATGTTGTTGTCACCAGCCCCGGCGGCGCGGCAACGAGTGCGGGCGGCTTCACCTACAAGCTGCCCGGCCCCACCATTACCTCCTTCACGCCCGACCATGGCCCGACCAATGGCAGCACAGAGGTCACCATCAACGGCACCGGCCTTGCCAATGCAACGGTCAAGTTCGGGACGAATGCCGGCACTGTCGTTGGCGGCAGCGCGTCCGATACCCAGATCAGGGTGATGACGCCGCCGAATGGCACAGCAGGCGCGGTCGATGTCACCGCCACCAACCCTGACGGCACCGGCACGGCGGTAACGCAATTCACCTACGATCCTGCGGATCTGAGCTTCATGCCCGTCACCCTGCCAAATGCGAGGGTGGGGCAGGCCTACAGCCAGCAGGTGACGATGTCAGGTGGTCTCGGGTCTGTCATCTACAGCCTCAAGTCGGGAACATCGCTTCCTTCGGGCCTCAGCCTTGATTCCGCGACCGGCGTGATCTCAGGCACGCCCGCTACAAGTGTCACCAGTGCAAGCTTTACCGTGACCGGTACGGATACGCTTCTCCAGACGAAAGATGCCGCTTACACAATCGCGGTGAATGCCGCGGCGCCCGCCATCACCTCGATTACACCCAGCGGCTCGACCAGTGGCAGCACGCAGGTTACCATCACCGGATCGGGCTTTGCCGGGGCGACGGTCAAGTTCGGAGGCACGGACGTTGCCCTTGGCGCTGGCTCCAGCGACAGCAAGATCTACCTGATCACCCCGCCACATCTGCCGGAGGAGACGGTCACGGTGACGGTGACCAACGCCGATGGCAGTGCCTCGGCGACGACGCAGTTCACCTATACGCCTGCTGATTTGAGTTTTACGCCCGCGACCTTGTCTGATGCTGTGGCCGGTCAGGATTACGACCGGACGGTCACCATGAGTGGTGGCTTCGGCGCTGTCACCTACAGCCTGGAGTCGGGGACGCTGCCCGACGGCCTCACCTTCGACACGGCGGCCGGCCGGATTTTCGGAACTGTCGCCACAACTGCCGCGACCGGCGACTATAATTTTACCGTCAAGGGCGTGGATGCGCTCGGGCAGACCGCGACCAAACCTTACAAGATCAGGGTCAAGGCCGGGCCGCCGACCATCAGTTCGATCTCGCCTCCAAAGGGCACGACCAATGGCGGCACAGATGTCACCATCACCGGGACAAATCTCGTTGCCGTCACCTCCGTCACCTTCGACGGCGTTGCCGGAAAGTCGCTTGCCCACCAGGGCGCGACCGGCCTCACCGTGACGACACCTGGCTGGTCGGGAACCGCGCTGGTGAATGTGGCCGTCATCAGCCCCAATGGCACGGCGACCAAGACGGGCGGGTTCACCTATGAGCAATATGCGCCGACCATCACCTCTGTCACGCCCCCGACGGGATCGACCAAGGGTGGCGACCTCGTCACGATCACGGGAACCGACCTCACCGGCACGTCTGGCGTTGTGATCGGAGGTATCGCGACCGGGTCTTTGACGAATGTCGACAACACCCACATCAGGTTCACCACGCCCGCCCATGCCGCAGGCCTGGTCGATGTCTCGGTGACAGCATTTGGCCGCACCGCCACGCTTGCGAATGCCTTCACCTATCAGGCCCCGCTACCGGCCATCACCTCGGTCACACCCGCGACGGGCTCGACCTCGGGCGGCACGCAGGTCACCATCAACGGCACCGGTCTTGCCGGGGCGACGGTCAAGTTCGGTGGCAAAGACGGCACGGTGACATCGTCCAGCGACACCGAGATCAGGGTGGCGACGCCGCCGAATGGCACATCAGGCGCGGTCGATGTCACCGTCACCACCGCTGGCGGCACGGTCAAGGCTGCAACCCAGTTCACCTATACGCCTGCGGTTCTCACGTTTACACCTCCGCCAGGCGAACTGGCCTATGGCCTGGCCGGACAGCTTTACGGGGTCGATTTGAGTATGTCTGGCGGCAGCGGAAATGTGACCTATGCGATTACATCAGGGTCGTTGCCTGTCAACCTGATAAAATATCCCGAGTATGGCCAGCTGAAGATTGTCGGCACGCCCCAGCCAGGGGCCACGAATGCTACCTTCACGGTTACGGGAACGGATGCGCTCGGCCAGAGCGCAAGCGCGACCTACACCATCCCCTTCGACCTTCCCATGCTTACCGGCATCTCGCCCAATGGCGGCCCTGAGATCGGCAACTTCTATTGCACACTCTATGGCACCAATTTCCCTCCGGCGGGTTCTCCCCATACTGGAATTGATCTTGTGTTAAACGGGAACAGAGTTGGTGTCGTTAATCTCGATACAAGCACGCAGGCCGGGTGTCAGTTTAACAAGGATCTGCAGGCCTATGTGGGCCAGAACACGGTGGGTTTGCGTATTTCGACAAGCAAAGGGTTGGCCTACTCGAATACTGTCCCCTTCACGATATATGCGCCGCCCAACCTTTTCATAGTTTCGCCCGCAACCGGCGCGCTCACTGGCGGCAATGTGGTGACCATCACCGGCAGCAACCTGACCAGCGCCCAAAGCGTGACCTTCGGTGGCGTGGCGGGAACCGGGATTACGGTCGACAGCGCCGGCACCTCGCTCACCGTCACCACCCCGGCCTTTCCGGCACCGGGTGCAGTGGATGTCAAGGTCACCACAATCGGTGGCACGGCGACGGGATCGGCCGGCTATACCTATGTCAAGTCGCCCACCTTCACCTCCTTCACACCCGCGACGGGCTCGACCTCGGGCGGTACGCAGGTGACCATCAACGGCACCAGTCTTGCCGGGGCAACGGTCAGGTTCGGTGCCAATGCCGGCACCGTTGTTTCCAGTAGCGCCACGGCGATCACGGTGAAGACGCCGCCGGTTGCAACGGCAGGCCCGGTGACATCAGGTCCGGTCGATGTCACCGTCACCACAGCTGGCGGCACGGTCAAGGCTGGGACACAGTTCACCTATACGCCTGCTGTTTTGAGTTTTACGCCCGCGACCTTGTTTGATGCTGTGGCCGGTCAGGATTACGACCGGACGGTCACCATGAGTGGTGGCTTCGGCGCTGTCACCTACAGCCTGGAGTCGGGGACGCTGCCCGACGGCCTCACCTTCGACACGGCGGCCGGCCGGATTTTCGGAACTGTCGCCACAACTGCCGCGACCGGCGACTATAATTTTACCGTCAAGGGCGTGGATGCGCTCGGGCAGACCGCGACCAAACCTTACAAGATCAGGGTCAAGGCCGGGCCGCCGACCATCAGTTCGATCTCGCCTCCAAAGGGCACGACCAATGGCGGCGATACGGTGACCATCTCAGGCACCAGTCTTGCCGGTGCGACGGTGAAATTCGGCATGAACGACGGCATGGTCGATACCGCCAGTTCTGACGGCAGCCACATCACGGTAAAAACCCCGGCGAGTGGCATGCCAGGCGCGGTCGGTGTCAGCGTGACGACCCCCGGCGGCAATGCGGTCAAGACCGGCGGCTTCACCTATGTTGCGCCCCCCGCCATCACCTCGGTCTCGCCGGCCTACGGCAGCGTCGATGGCGGCTACAACGCGATCATCGGCGGCACGAATCTCGATGCGGTGACCAAGGTCATCGTCGATACCACGGAGACCACTACATTTACTCATAATGCGGATGGTACGATCACCGTTGCGGTCCCGGCCCATGCGGCGGGAAGCGTTGACGTCAAGGTTTCGGGTCCTGGCGGCATGGCAACCAGCCCGGTGCAATTCACCTATGTCGATGCCCCGACCATCAGCATGATCGATCCCGCACAGGGCGCGACCACGGGCGGCGATACGGTGACCCTCACCGGCACCCATCTCGATGCCGTCAGTTCCGTCAGTTTCGGCGGCACGGCTGGGACCTCGCTCGCCCACCAGGGCACGACCGGCCTCACCGTGAAAACCCCGGCCCATGCGGCAGCGGGGGCGGTGGCTGTTGTTGTCACCAGCCCCGGCGGCACGGCGACCAGCCCGACCCAATTCACCTATGTCGATGCCCCCTCCATCAGCATGATCAATCCCGCACAGGGCGCGACCACGGGCGGCGATACGGTGACCCTCACCGGCACCCATCTTGATGCCGTCAGTTCCGTCAGTTTCGACGGCACGGCTGCGACCTCGCTTACCCACCAGGGCACGATCGGCCTCACCGTGACGACACCTGTCCATGCGGCGGGTGCGGTGGCTGTTGTTGTCACTAGCCCCGGCGGCGTGGCGACGGCTGCGACCCAATTCATCTATGTGGATGCGCCGACCATCAGCATGATCAATCCTGCACAGGGCGCGACCAATGGCGGCACGCAGGTGACCATCACCGGCACCAATCTGGGCGCCGTCAGTTCCGTCACCTTCGACGGCGTTGCCGGAAAGTCGCTTGCCCACCAGGGCGCGACCGGCCTCACCGTGACGACACCGCCCCATGTGGCGGGTCTGGCGGATGTTGTTGTCACCAGCCCCGGTGGCATGGTCAAGGCTTCGCAACAGTTCACCTATGAACCAGCGGTTCTTGCTTTCTCACCTTCGCCGGGTGCCTTGCCTCTTGGCATTGTCGGACAACCCTATAACGGGGAGTTGGAGATGCAGGGCGGATCGGGGACCGTTACCTACGAGATTGCCTCCGGGACGCTGCCTGCCGGCCTGATGTTCGATACCACAACTGGCCGGATTTCCGGCACGCCCACGGCAGTTGCTGCAACGTCCACTTTCACCGTCAAAGGCACGGACGCGCTTGGCCAGAGCATAAACGCGACCTATTCCATCGGCTTCGACCTTCCCACACTCACCGGCATCTCGCCGGAAGGCGGCCCTGTCGGCAGCGGCAATGTGGTCACGCTCAAAGGCACCAATTTTCCGGTGACCGGCGGCATAGCATTTGTGCAATTCAACGGCGGCGGAACGGTTGGCTTCGACACCGCAACAAGCATGCAGGGGAGTTTTGCCATCCTCAACCTGCCAGTTGGGCCAAATTCGGTGCGCATGGGGTATAACACCGGTACGGGAGCGCCCGCCTACACGAATGCGGTGACCTACACGGTCTATGCCGCGCCCGCCATTTCCATGGTTTCGCCTGTGGAAGGCGCGATCGGTGGCGGCAATGTGGTGACCATCACCGGAACCAACCTGACCAGCGCCCAAAGTGTCACCTTCGGTGGCACCCCGGGAACCGGGGTTACGGTCGACAGCGCCGGCACCTCGCTCACCGTCACCACCCCGGCCCATGCGACAGCCGGTGTCGTGGATGTCGCGGTCATCACCCTCGGCGGCGCGGCGGTCAAGACAGGTGGCTTCACCTATCAGCTTCCGGCCCCGACCATCAGTTCGGTCAGTCCCGCACAGGGCACGACCAATGGTGGCGATACGGTCACCCTCGCCGGCGCTAACCTTGATGCGGTCACCTCCGTGACCTTCGGCGGCACGGCGGGAACGGCGGTCACGGTCAATGGCGCGGGCACCTTGCTCACCGTCAACACGCCTGCCCATCCGGCAGGCGCGGTCGATGTCACCGTGACGACCCCCGGCGGCACGGCGACGGCTGCGACCCAGTTTACCTATCTGGGTGAGCCGACCATCGCTTCGGTCTCGCCCAAGTTCATTTCGCCCAAAGGCGGCCAGGCGGTGACCATCACCGGGGCAAATCTCGCGACCATCCACACCGTCAAATTCGATGGCACGCCCGGGACCAATGTCGGCTATGACAGCGCCACCGGTCACCTCACCGTCACGGCTCCGGCCCATCAGCCGGGTGTGGTGGGAATTTCCGTCTTCGGCCCCGGCGGCTCGGTGGGCGGGGTGGACGATGTCACCTATGCCGATCCACCGACCATCACCTCGGTCTCGCCCTCGACGGGGACGACCCTGGGTGGCACGCCGGTCACCATCATCGGGACCGAACTGTCTACGGCAAAGATCAGCGTGGGCGGCAAGGATCCCGTCGTCACTTTCAAGGATTTTGGCGAGATCGACTTTGTCGCACCGCCCCACACCCAGGGTCCCGTCACCATCACGGCGAGCGGTCCGGGCGGGGATGCCACGCTTGCCAACGCCTTCACCTATGTGGCCCCGCCGACCATCACTTCGGTGACCCCCCTGGTCGATTATTTTGCCGGCGGGACGACCGTCACCCTCAAGGGGGAGCGCCTGGCGACCACCAGCTCCGTGAAGTTCGGCGCCAAGACAGCGGTGATCACGTCGAAGCAGGACACGCAGCTGACGGTAACGGTTCCCGCCCAGACGCCGATGTCCACCGATCTGAAGGTCGATCTCGAGATCACCTCCGATTATGGCACCACGACCATCGCCGATGGCTTTACCTACAAGCAGAACCGGCCCAGCTTCTACGCCGTCACCCCAGACAATGGCACGACCTCCGGCAATACCGAAGTCGTCATCTCCGGCCAGGGGCTTGGCAATGCGACGGTCAGGTTCGGCAATGATCCCGGCACGGTGATCTCAAGCGACGAGACCGAGCTGCACGTGATCACCCCGCCACATGTGCCGGCGGGGCAGGTCTCGGTGACGGTGAGCAATCCGAGTGGCACGGCCACGGCACAGACAGCCTATACCTATACGCCTGCGGCCCTGGTTCTCGGTCCCCCCATCTTGCCGGATGCAATTGTCGGCGAGGACTACAATGAGGGGTTCGGTCTGGAGGGTGGTTACGGGACGGTCAGCTACAGCCTCAAGTCGGGGACGCTGCCTGACGGCCTGAACCTGACGGTCGATGGCCAGCTCTCCGGCAAGCCCACGGCAAGCGCGCTCGGCGACCATGCTTTCACCATCGAGGCGAAGGACCAGCTCGGCCAGACCGCAAGCGCCACCTATTTGGTGACCGTCCTGTCAAAGGGGCCGTCCATCAGCATGATCAGTCCTCCGGATGGCACCACCAATGGCGGCACGTCGGTCACGATCGACGGCGACGATCTTGCCGGGGCGACGGTCCAGTTCGGCAACGATGCCGGCACTGTGACCTCGAACACCGGTACAAAGATTGTCGTGAAGACGCCGCCGCATGTGCCGGCGGAGCCGGTCACGGTGACGGTCACTACTGCTGCCGGTTCGACGACGACATCCTTCACCTACATCGCCGCGGTGCTCAGCTTCACCCCTGCCGCAGGCGATCTGCCGGATGCGACGGTGGGTGTGCCCTACAGCCAGCAGGTAACGATGTCCGGCGGCTTCGGGACGGTGACCTACAGCCTCGGCACCACCACGCTGCCATCAGGTCTGTCGCTCGACACCGCAAGCGGCCAGATCTCCGGCACACCGACGGCAAGTGTCCAGAATGCCAGCATCACCGTGACCGGCACGGATGCGCTCGGCCAGACGGCGAGTGTGGATTACACCATCACCGTCAGGGCCGGCGTCCCGACCCTGGCCTTGGTCTCGCCGGGCACCGGCCCGGCCAAGGGCGGCACGCAGGTGACGATCACCGGTACGAACCTCACCGACGCGGCTGTTTCTTTCGGCGGCACGGCGGGAACGGCGGTCACGGTCAATGGCGCGGGTACCTCGCTCACCGTCAACACGCCTGCCCATCCGGCAGGCGCGGTCGATGTCACCGTGACGACCCCCGGCGGCACGGCGGTCAAGACCGGCGGCTTCACCTATCAGCTTCCGGTCCCCGACATCGCTTCGGTCTCGCCCATGGCGGGCACGACCACTGGCGGCTATATCGTCACCATCACCGGCACCAATCTTGATGCCGTCACCTCCGTCAGTTTCGGCGGCACGGATGGGACCTCGCTCGCCCATCCGGACTCATCGACGCTCACCGTAACGGCCCCGGCCCATCCGGCAGGTGCGGTGGATATCAAGCTTGCCTACCCCGGCGGCACGGCGACGAGTGCGAGTGGCTTCACCTATGTCGCCCAGCCCACCGTCAGCAAGATCGATCCCGCACAGGGCTCCACCAGTGGCGGCGATACCGTCAGCATCACCGGCACCAGTCTGGATACGGTCAATTCCGTCAGTTTCGGCGGCACGGCTGGGACGAACCTGACTCACCAGGGCACGACCGGCCTCACCGTGACGACACCTGTCCATGCGGCGGGTGCGGTGGCTGTTGTTGTCACCAGCCCCGGCGGCACGGCGGTCAAGACAAGCGGCTTCACCTATGTTTCTCCGGTGCTCAGTTTCACCCCCGCTGCCGGTCAATTGCCGGATGCGACGGTGGGTGTGCCCTACAGCCAGCAGGTGACGCTGAATGGCGGCACGGGTGCCGTCACCTACAGCCTCGACGGCGGAACAGCGCTTCCCGCCGGGCTGACGCTTGACCCGGCGACCGGCTTGATCTCCGGCACGCCGACGGCGACCGGAACCAAGGCCTTCACCATCCGGGGCACGGATGCCAGCCAGCAGACGGCGACCGTGGCCTATACGATCAACGTGAAGGATGTAACGCCCACCATCACCTCGATCACGCCGGACCACGGCCTGACCAATGGCGGCGACACGGTCACCCTCACCGGCACAGGTCTTGCCAATCCGGCGACCGTTGCTTTCGGGCTGAAGGCAGGTACGGTGACATCGTCCAGCGACACCAAGATCGTTGTGACAACCCCGGCCAACGGCACGCCTGGCCCGGTTGACGTCACCGTGACGGCCGGAGGCGTCACGGTGACGGCTCCAACCACGTTCACCTATGAGGCACCGGTGCTCAGCTTCGATCCCGCGACTTTGCAGAATGCGAGGGTCGGGGAGGCCTACAGCCAGCAGGTGACGATGAAGGGCGGCTCTGGAAACGTGACCTACAGTCTCGCGTCCGGGTCGCCGGCGCTTCCCGACGGGCTGATGCTGGATGGCGACGGGGTGATCTCCGGCACGCCGACCGCAAGCGTCCAGAACACCAGCTTCACGGTGACCGGCACGGATGCGCTCGGCCAGACGGCGTCCGTGACTTACACTCATTTCACGGTTTTTGCTTCCGCGCCCAGCATCAGCAAGATCGATCCCGCACAGGGCGTGACCAATGGCGGCACGCAGGTCACCATCACCGGATCGCACTTCACCGGCGCGACGGTCAGTTTCGACGGGACCGACGTTATCCCCGGTGCCGGCTCCAGCGATACCGAGATCCACCTGACCACACCGTCGCATGCGAAGGCAGAGACGGTTACCGTATCCGTGGACAAAGCTGCCAGCGGTGCCTGGTCGGCGACAACAAAATTCACCTATGTCGATGCGGTGCTCAGCTTCACCCCCCCTGCCGGTCAATTATTGCCGAATGCGAGGGTCGGGGAGGCCTACAGCCAGCAGGTGACGATGAAGGGCGGCCTGGGGACGGTGACGTACAGCCTCGACGGCGGAACAGCGCTTCCCGCCGGGCTGACGCTTGACCCGGCGACCGGCCTGATCTCCGGCACGCCGACGGCAAGCGTCCAGAATGCCAGCTTCACCGTGACCGGCACGGACAGTCTTGGCCAGACGGCGTCCGTGGCCTACACGCTGAAGGTGAACACTGCGATCGTCACCATCACCTCGATCACGCCAAACCAGGGCCTGACCAATGGCGGCGATGCGATTGTCATCACCGGAACCGGCTTTACCGGCGCGAAGGTCAGTTTCGACGGAACCGACGTTGCGCCCGGTGCCGGCTCCAGCGATACCGAGATCCACGTGACCACCCCGCCGCATGCGAAGGCGGAGACGGTTACCGTAGCGGTGGACAATGCCGACGGCAGCGCCGGGGCGGGCAAATTCTTCACCTATGTGGCACCGGTACTCTCCTTCACCCCTGCCGCAGGCAAATTGCCGGATGCGACGGTCGGGCAGGCCTACAGCCAGCAGGTGACGCTGAATGGCGGCCTGGGGACGGTGACCTACAGCATCACCGGTCCGGCAGGGCTTCCCTCCGGTCTCACCCTCAGCGCCACCGGCCTGATCTCCGGCACGCTCTCGATGAATGCTGCGATCGGCGACCGCACGTTCACCATCCGGGGCACCGACACGCTCGGGCAGACCGCGAGCATGAATTACACCATCACGGTCAAGGCGCAGGCGCAGCCCGCGCCTGTGATCACCGCCCTTTCGGTGGACCATGGCCCGGCGGCTGGTGGCACGCAGCTTGTGCTGACCGGCATGAATTTCACCGGTGCCGACAGGGTCTCGTTTGGCACGGTTGACGTGACGAACCTTCAGGTCGACGGCACCGGCACGCATGTCACCGTGACCTCGCCGCAGCATGCGGCAGGAAACGTGGATCTCGCGGTCCACACCCAGTCTGGCCAGTCGAATGCCGTAACCTATGGATTCGATGCCCCGACGCTGACCTTCAACTATCCCGCCGGTCCATTGCCGGATGCGACGCTCGGGAAGGGCTACAACCTGCAGTTCATCCTGATGGGAGCCACTGGCCCGGTCCATTATCAGCTCGCCAATGGCACATTCCTGCCACCCGGCCTGACACTTGACGCAAATGGCAATCTGGCAAATGGCAAACTGACAGGGATACCAACGCAGGCGGGCGACTTCCAGTTCTCCATCAAGGGCACGGATGCCAGCCAGCAGACGGCGACCGTGCAGTATTCGATCCGCGTCAATCCGGCAGCAGCGGTGCTGCATATTGCCTCGATCACCCCGTCCAGCGGCCCGGTCGGCCAGTCCGTGGTGATCACCGGCGATGCGATGGACACCGTGCAGCACGTCACCTTCGGCGGTGTTGATGCCGGGGCGATCAGCCTGCAGAGCGCGGGCTCGCTCACCGTCACGGCACCGCAGCACGGGCTGGGTGCGGTCAATGTCATCGTGGCAAGCGCCACCCAGTATGATACCAAAACGAACGGCTTTTCCTATATTACGGATCCCGGAACGCTGACCTTCACGCCTCCGGGCGGTGCCCTGCCGGTCGCCTTCAAGAACAAGGCCTATAGCCAGCAGATCAGCGTGTCGGGCGGCATGGCACCCTATACATTTGATGAGGGCGGCAAATTGCCGGATGGCGTGACGTTCAATGACAAGACCGGGCTTCTGTCGGGCACGCCGACGGCGGCGTCGGTCGGCGACTATAGTTTCGACATCGAAGGCATCGATGCCGGGGGGATGACCCAGACCGTGAGCTATACGCTGAAGGTCGCCGATGCCCCCGTGACGGTGCCGGGCAAGACAGTCGCGGTGGTCAAGGGCCAGGCGCCGCCGCCGGTCGATCTCACCAATGGCGCCTCCGGTGGACCCTTCACGGCGGCGGACATCGTCTCCATCACGCCGCCACAGGCCGGCACGGCGACGATCATGTCCGACGTGCCGCCGCAAAAGCCGGTTTCGCATGCGAGCCCGTTTGCCGGGGTTCACAGCTTCACGCTGGTCTTCAAGCCCGATCCGGCCTTCGCGGGCAAGGAGGCGAAGGTCACCTATCGCCTCACCTCGGCGGCGGGCATATCGGGTGAGGGCGTGGTCACCTACAGGTTCAACGCCAAGCCGTCCGTGTCCTCCGAGGAAGTCTCGCGGGTCGAGCAGCAGGTGCATGGCTTCGTGCAGGCGCGGCTGGGGCTGCTGGCCGAGAATATCGACCTGCCCGGCCTGCTGGAACGCCGCCAGCGGGCGCAGTCCGACGGGCCCGTCACCACCACCATGACCCCGTCGGATTCAGGCGTGACGCTTGCCTATTCCACCAGCCTCAGCCAGATCGAGGCGGCGGACAAGGCGGGCGCGGGTGGAGACGGCACGCCCGAAACGCTTGCCCCGCTGGATTTCTGGAGCAGCGGCAAGGTGTTGCTGACCCGGGGGGCGACGGGCACGGAAAGGGATTCCGGCCCGGCCAATGCGCCGGTTCCGGGCTCGGGCACGGGGTCTGACGGGGAAAAATGGGGCACATTCGCGCTGTTTTCCGCCGGCGTCGATTATCTGGTCTCCGACCGGCTGCTGGTCGGCTTCTCCGTCCATTATGACCATGAGAGCGATCCGCTCGACCAGGGCACGCTGATCACCGGCAATGGCTGGCTGGCCGGTCCCTATGCCTCGCTGCAACTGGCCCCGCATGTGTTTTTCGACACCAGCCTGCTCTATGGCCAGAGCGCCAACAGCTTCACCTCGACCTCGCTCAAGGGCGATTTCGACACGACACGCTGGCTGTGGAGCGGCACGCTGAAGGGTGACATGGCATTCGACAATGGCGTGTCGCTGACACCGAGGCTGAAGGCGGTCTATCTCGAGGAAAAGGCGGGTGCCTACAGCGCCGAAGACAAGGACGGCAATGCCTATCCGCTCGATGCCTTCACCGAAAAGCAGATCAGGCTCAGCATCGGGGCCGAAATCCGCAAGCAGTACGAGCTGGCAAACGGCGTGGTGCTGACACCGTCGCTGGATGCGGAGGCAGGCTTTGCCGGCCTCGACGGCGGCGGTGCCTTCGGCGCGCTGACGGCGGGTCTGGAAGCCGATACGCCGGACGACTGGCAATTCTACGCCGGCCTGCTCCTCGACCTCTCCGCCGACGGCACCCTCGCCACCGGCGCCAAGGCCACCGTCGGCAAGCAGTTCTGACAGGGCCGGGGGCGGGTTTCCGCTCCCCCCGGTGCGGGTTTCCGCTCCCCCCGGGGGCGGGGGCCCACAAGGCCCCTCCGTTGCTCCGGAGTCTGTCTGGTTCATACTGACCAGACAGACTCTCATACCCTTTGTTTTCGTTTGTCTTTTCGCTCAAACTCGTTTGAGTGCTCAAACTCGTTTGGGCGGGAAAACCGGATTGCAAATGCAAGACGTCGTTTGCGTGTTTTCCCTGACAAACGCGTGAGGTATCTCTCCCACAGGCGGGGAGAGAGGCCCGAGGGGCCGTGAGGGGCAATTGCCGGCACGCCGACCGTTCCGGAAGCTGGCGGCTTGAAGCGCCAGGCATAGAGGCTCTTGAAAAAAACGAAAAAAAAGGGCCTCAGGATTGCTCCGAGGCCCATATAGTTTTGAAGGTCTAAAAAAACCTCCAGAGGGGAACAGCTGATGCGGTGGCACTGGGAGGAAAAAACCACCGTGTGCATCAACTGATGCGGATATGGGCTTTTTTTGTGCAGTGAACAATAGGCGTTTGCGCATGCCTGCCATGCAATTAGGCATAGCTTGCTCTATTTGACAGCAATTTCATCTAAAAACAGTCAAAAAATCTCCTGCTGGACCGATTCAACATTTAAGTTATCCGATTGTGCAATAAGGCTCTTTGCCGCAGGCGAGGTCCTTTCGCAGGTGCGAGATAGGCCTTCCGGCTGCCGCGCGCCGTGTCGACATTTGCCCGATACTTTTTAGAGTTTGTCAGGGAAAACACGCAAACGACGTTTTGCGTTTGGAATCCGGTTTTCCCGCTCAAACTCGTTTGAGCGCTCAAACTCGTTTGAGCGAAAGGACAAACGAAAACAATTTTGCTTGGAGTCTGTCAGGTTCTATCTGAACCTGACAGACTCTAAAGAAAAGACGAAAAACGTCGCCTGCGGGGGCCGCGCGCCGCGCGTGCAGCCGTCGGCAGCCCGAAAATGCCTGTGGCCAGGCGGGCTCAGAAACTCCAGTTGCGGGCCTTGGCGACGATGAAATCGCGGAAAGCTTTCAGCTTGGCGGCGTTCTTCATCTCGTCGGGATAGCAGAAATAGGTATCGAAGGAGGGCACGTCGGCATTGGTGACGAGTTGCACCAGCCCGGGATCGCGCCCGACGATATAATCCGGCAGCATGGCAATGCCGATGCCGAGCAGGCAGGCGCGCTTGATCGAGGTCAGGCTGTTGATCTGCAGGATCGGGGTGCGCGGATCATCCGGGGCCCGGCCTGCGGTTTCCAGCCAGTTGACATCGAGGAGATAGCTCGGGGCGGGCTCGCCGAAGGAGATGATCCGGTGCTTGTCGAGATCTTCCAGCGACTGCGGCTCGCCATGGCGGTTGATGTAGGAGGGGGCGGCATAGACATGCATGTGCACGGTGAACAGCTTGCGCTGGATCAGGTCCGATTGCTGCGGCTGGCGCAGCCTGATCGCGCAATCGGCCTCACGCATGCGCACATCCAGTTCTTCATTGTCGAGCAGCAGCTGGATCTGCACATCGGGATGCAGTTGCAGGAATTCCTGGATCTTGTCGGTCAGCCAGCCCTGGCCGAGGCCAACGGTGGTGGTGACGCGCAGCTTGCCGGTTGCCGTCTCCGTCGTCTCGGTCAGCTGCATCTTGACGGTTTCGAGCTTCAGCAGCACGTCATGGGCGGTGCGGTAGAGGAGTTCACCCTGTTCGGTGAGGATCAGGCCGCGGGCGTGGCGGTGAAACAGTTTCACCCCCACATCCTGTTCCAGCGCGCTCACCTGGCGGCTGATGGCCGATTGCGAGAGATGCAGGGTATCGGCGGCATGGGTGAAGGACCCGGCCTCTGCGGCGGCGTGGAAAATGCGTAGCTTGTCCCAGTCCAGCGGCATGGCCGATCCCCTCATTGCGATGTCTCCCGAGCCGGTCTATTCCGCTGCAATCGCGGCAGGCATATGGCCGGCGAGGTAGCGTTCGGCTTCGAGCGCCGCCATGCAGCCCATGCCGGCGGCGGTGATTGCCTGGCGGAAAATGTCGTCGGTGACGTCACCGGCGGCAAAGACGCCCGGAATGTCGGTTGCCGTCGAATCCGGTGCGGTCCAGAGATAGCCGTTGGGCTTGTGGCGAAGCTTGTCCCGGAACAGTTCCACGGCGGGCGCATGGCCGATGGCGACGAAGACGCCGTCGATCGGCATGGCGGTGACGGCACCCGACCTGACATCACGCAGGCGCACGCCGCTGACGGATGCGGGCATCGGCGGCCTGGCGGGCTCGCCGGTATATTCGATCACTTCGCTGTTCCAGATCACCCTGACATTCGCCTTGGCAAACAGCCGCTCCTGCAGGATCTTTTCCGAGCGGAAACTGTCGCGGCGGTGCACGACGGTCACCGATTTCGCGATATTGGAGAGATAGAGCGCTTCCTCGACCGCAGAATTGCCGCCGCCGACGACGATCACATCCTTGTTGCGGTAGAAGAAGCCGTCGCAGGTGGCGCAGGCCGAGACGCCAAACCCCTTGAAGGTCCGTTCGCTGTCGATCTCCAGCCATTTTGCCTTGGCACCGGTGGCAATCACCACGGTATCGGCGGTCCACACGGTGCCGCTGTCGGTGCGGATGGTGAAGGGGCGGCGGGTAAACTCGACCTCTGTCACGAGATCGTTGACGATCTCGGCACCGACATGTTCGGCCTGGGCGAGCATTTCCTGCATCAGGGCAGGGCCCATCACCGGCTGGGCAAAGCCCGGATAATTCTCCACGTCGGTGGTGATCATCAACTGGCCGCCCTGTTCCATCCCGGCGATCAGCACCGGGTTCAGCATGGCGCGGGCGGCATAGATGGCGGCGGTATAGCCCGCAGGCCCCGAGCCGATGATCAGCACTTTGGTATGTCGGGTCGTCATTGGTTGCCCTTTCCAGGCGCGGTTCGTCTCGCGCCATTCGTGTCCGGTTGCCCGGCACCTCGTCTGGCGAGCCCTGGCTGAAGGGCCACCCTGTTCATGGACTGCATTTAGGAGGTCATCGACCGCAAGTTCAAGGGCGGGCGGGGTGTTTCCAACAGCACAAACTTTAACGGGGGACAGAATTATGCCTTTTCCCGACACAATCTTGCGCCACGGGGCATTTGGTTTAAAGATAAAATCCTGAATCAGCGGAGATTGACCCCAAGTGTTGCGTGCCGAACTGGATGCCATCGACATCAAGATATTGCGCGAATTGCAGCGCGACGGACGGATGACCAATGTCGAGCTGGCGGATCGTGTCGGCATTTCCGCGCCGCCCTGCCTGCGGCGGGTGCGCAAGCTGGAGCAGGCGGGCGTCATCGAAGGCTACCATGCTGCGCTCAACGGACCGAAACTCGGCCTTGACCTGGTCGCCTTCTGCATGGTCGGGCTGAAGCACCAGTCGGAAACCAATCTCAAGGCCTTTGCCGGCGCCACGGCGCAATGGCCGCTGGTGCGCCAGGCCTGGATGGTCTCGGGAGACAGCGATTTCCTGCTGCATTGCGTTGCCGAAAACCTCACGCAATTTCAGGATTTCGTCATAGAAGTGCTGACAGCCAACGAACAAGTTGATACGGTGCGAACAATGCTGACGATCCGACAGGTCAAGAGGCTTGGTCTGGCGGAAGTCTGACAGACTATACGCATCATTAATATCATTTATATTTTATAACGCAGGTCGCCATGCCATTTTTTATTGCGGGGCTGCGGATAGTCGCGCCCGTATTGCTTTACTTCTTGTTGTTTTGCTTTTCCGGCATATTGCCAGGCCGTGCCCTTGTGCTGGCGGCAATGCCGTGGATGATGCTGCTGCCGGTCGCCGGGCTGGAGATCCTGCGGCCCCGCCGCAGCCCCTTGCGCTGGGTTCTCTACGGGATCTGGTATGTGACATGGTTCATCGGTGCGCTGGCCGAGGTCTTCCTGCAATATCGCTATCATCTCGTGCCGCAATCGCGTCAGGTGCTGCAGTCGCTGGCCAATGCGCCGGCTGGGGAAATGCGCGAATATGTCGAGGTCTGGCGGCTGCCGATTGCCCTGGCGCTGCTGGCAAGTGCTGCCGCCGCCCTGCTGTTCATCGTCAATGCCCGCCGGCTACCTGTCCGGTTCGGCGGCGACCGGGCGCAGGCCCATCGCGGCTGGCTGGTCGCCGCCATCGCCATGATCATCCTGCCCCTTGCCGCCCACGCCAATGTCGTCATTCAAAGGGGCGATCCGCTTGCCTTCTGGCCGTCGGTCGCCGCAGAGGGGCAGGAGATGCAAAGCGAGCAGGCAAACCTTGCTGCCTCGCGCAAGCGGGCCGATGCCCGTGTGCGGGACTGGCAGCCCGTCTATACAGGCCCGGCCCGCAACACCTTCGTGCTGGTTCTCGGCGAGAGTTCCAATCGCTGGGACTGGTCGCTTTACGGTTATCGCCGCAAGACCAATCCGCAGCTTGAGGCGATGCGTGATCATCTCCTGGTGTTCCAGGATGTTGTCTCCTCCTGGGGCAGCACCGTCATCGAACTCACCCGCATGCTGACGCCTGCCGACCACGGCGATGACGAAAAGTGGAAAGGCCAGCCGAGCGTCCTCGGTCTGGCAAAGGGCGCAGGCTTCAAGCTGTTCTGGCTGTCAAACCAGAGCGACGTCTATTCCAACGAAGTGTTCGGCGGGGAAGCGGACGTGGCGCGCCAGGTATATGCCGGCCGGCTGGGCCGCCACGATGCAAGCTTCGACGAACGGCTGCTGCCGGAGCTCGACCAGGCGCTTCAGGACCCCGCGCCGCTGAAATTCATCGTGCTGCACACGCTCGGCTCGCACGAGGATTATGGCGCGCGCTATCCCGAAGCGTTCGACCGGTTCGGCAAGGTGCCGGACGCAGTCACGGCCGGGATGGCATCACGCTGGTGGTGGGTGCGCAATGCCCGCAACCGCTACGACAATTCCATCCTCTATACCGATGACCTTGTCGCGCGGGCAGTCAAACTGGTGAAAGCCCGGCTGAACGGCGAGGCGAGCCTGCTCTATGTGTCCGACCACGGACAGGATGTCGGCCACCTCACCTCGTCCTTCGGGCACCAGTTCTCGCTGGAATCCGGCTTTACCGTCCCGATGATCTACTGGAAGTCCGATCCGGGATTTCCCGGCCCCGGTGCAGCCGCGCTGGAAAACCGCCCCTACCAGACCGATCATCTCGACTGGACGCTGCTGTCGATGCTGTCGGTCAGGACCAACCGCGACCAGCCGCACTATGACATCCTGGGACCGGATTATCGTCCCTGGCAGCGGATGATTGCGGGCATTGCCTATGTGCCCGGCAAGAGCAACCGGCCGACGGATGGCAATCCCGACGTGGTCGGACAATAGGCCGGACAGCGGCGCGCATCTTCAGCCGATCAGCTTTCGGTAGACCTCTGCCAGCGCATTGGCCTCGTTTTCCAGCGCGAAGGTGGAGCGGACATGGGCAAGGGCTGCCGCGGCGGCGCGGGCGGTCAGTCCGGGGTCGGCGAGATAGGGTTCGATGGCTGCCGTCAGCGCCGCACCATCGCCTGCCGGAACGACGTCACCGGTCACGCCGGGCAGGATCATTTCCGCATAGGCTCCCGCCGTGCTGGCGACCACGGCGGTTTGCGACGCCATGGCTTCCAGCGGGGTAAGGCCGAAGCCTTCATTGCGGGAGGGGGCGACATAGAGCGACAGGCGGCGGTACCAGAGCTTGATGTCGGGGACTTCGCCCGGAAACAGGATGCGGTCCTTCAGCCCGGCCCGGTCGACAAGGGTGTGCAATTCCTCGCCGAAAGCCCGGTGTTCCGCCGTCACCCGGCCACAGACAATGGCGGTCCAGCCGGGATGGCGCGGCAACAGGTCGATCATCGCCTGCACGAACAGGTCCGTGCCCTTCTGGTGGCGAATGCGTCCGAAGCAGCCGATCAGGTATTGGCCCGGCAGGCCGGATGCGGCCATGCGGTCGTCCGGGTTTTCCGGCGGATGAAACAGCTCGAGATCGACGCCGTGGCGGATCACCGTGAAGGGCACCTTCAGGTAATGGGCCGAGCCGGCGCTGGTTGCCACCACCGCATCCATCCGGCGGATCATCCAGCGGGTAAAGGGCTTGTGATGGCGCTGGGCTGCCGAGGTGAAGAGCAGCTTCAGCCGCATCCGCAACACATGCCTGAGGAACAGGCCGAACAACATTTCATTATTGCGCCGGGCGTGCCAGACGCGAAAGCTGGCCCCGCGCGGTTTGCCCCAAAGCCGCCAGAGGCTGAAAAATGACATGCTGGGCAGGTTGTCGGGAAGGCCCGGGCCGATGGTGGTGACACCCTGGCCGAGCCGGTTTTGCACCGGCACCAGCTGGACGATGGTCGAGGTCACGCCGGACAGCCGACGTTTGAAATTGGGCGCGATGACCTTGATGGAATGAAAGTCAGTCACGCCCGAATTTCCCGTATCTGTTGATGGTCTTGCCGTGCGTTCCATGCGGCCTGTGGCGCTGTTCAGCCCCAGCTGACGGCGAGGACTTCATAGGCCCTGGAGCCGCCGGGAGCCACGACTTCGATACTGTCGCCGACTTCCTTGCCGATCAGCGCGCGGGCGATGGGCGAGGAGATGGAAATCCGGCCCGCCTTCACGTCGGCTTCCTGATCGCCGACGATCTGGTAGTTCTTTTCCTCGTCCGTATCCTCGTCGACCAGCTTGACGCGGGCACCGAACTTGATCTTGGAGCCGGACATCTTGGAGAGGTCGATCACCTCGGCGCGGGCGATGTAATCCTCCAGCTCGCCGATGCGGCCCTCATTGTGGCTCTGGGCCTCCTTGGCCGCATGATATTCCGCATTTTCGGAAAGATCGCCATGGGCGCGGGCCTCGGCAATGGCTTCAATGATGCGCGGACGCTCTTCCTGCTGGCGCCAGCGCAGTTCTTCCTGAAGCTTGGTGAAGCCAGACTGCGTCATCGGTACTTTTTCGACCATTTCCTTGTCCTTCAGCCTTATGTCGCGGTCGCGCA
This sequence comes from uncultured Gellertiella sp., assembly GCF_963457605.1. Taxonomy (GTDB): domain Bacteria; phylum Pseudomonadota; class Alphaproteobacteria; order Rhizobiales; family Rhizobiaceae; genus Gellertiella. Next base: position 857,719 of record NZ_OY735139.1, on the reverse strand, counting down.
GACACAAAAGAAAACAGGTCCCGAAGCGTTACCTCGGAACCATGCCATAATCACGAAGCAATGCTTATAGCAGAAGCGCGGCCGGAATATCCAGACAATTTACATCCGGCAGATTGCCGCGTGCCTCAACACTGCCCGTCCTGCAAGGAGGAGGCATCACCCGCACCCGGGGCCGCGGGATCAGCCCGAAGCCTGTGCGGCGGGCGGGTGGCCTGCATGGGGCTGAAACGGCAGGGCACAACCCCTGATCCATATCTCCTCATCCGCCGGGCCCGTGATTTGACAAACTGGTCAGGAATACGTGACTATCGGGGCCTGATCGCAATCGGACCGGGGGGACGCTGATGCTGCGCTTTTTCAAATATCTGATCATCATTCTTGTGCTGGCCCTTGTCGGCATCCTCGGATATGCGGCGACGCGGCCGGACACATTTGCCATTACCCGTAGCGTTTCCATCAAGGCACCGGCGGAAAAGATCTTTCCCCTGATCAATGATTTCACCGCCTGGAGCCGCTGGTCGCCATGGGAGAAGATCGATCCCAACCTGGTGCGCAAGCATAGCGGGCCTGCCGACGGGGTCGGTGCCGTCTATGAGTGGACTGGCAACCGCGATGTCGGCTCCGGGCGCATGGAAATCCGGGAATCGGTACCCTTTTCCCGGATCGCCATCGCGCTCGACTTCAAGGCACCGATCGAGGCCAGCAACAGTGCCGTTTTCACCCTGACGCCGAAGGGAGAGACGACGGATGTCGAATGGACCATGACCGGCAAGCAGCCCTATTTCGGCAAGATCGTCGGGATATTTCTCGATATCGACCGGATGGTCGGAGGTGATTTCGACAAGGGGCTGGTGGCGATGAAGGCGGAAGCCGAGAAAAGCTGATCAGCCACAGAGGGCTTGCGGATCCTCGCCGGTGACATCACAGGCCGGTTGCTGGCCGAGTGCCCGCCCTGCCAGAACCGCCAGCAAGAGCAGGCATGCGGCGGCGATCACGGTTGTCAGGAAATAGGCCTGGGTGAAAGCCCCGCGCGCCTCTGTGAGCCACGGCGTCGGCAAGCCCTTCAGCACGTGCTGCGCGGTATGGACGGCGCCTGCCAGCGATCCCCTGACAATCGGAACATGATTGGCCGGTACGGTGCCGGTATCGACCGCGCGCATGTACTTGCGATAGAAGAAGGCCCCGAAACTGCCGAGCAGTGCAATGCCGAGCGCCCCGCCGAATTCCGCCCCGGTTTCCGACAGGGCGGAGGCGCTGCCGGAGCGCGCGGCGGGGACGGAGCCAACGATCAGGCTGGTGGTGGTCAGAACCACCGGCACAAAACCGATGGCAACAACCATATGCCCGGCCAGCAGCCCAAACAGGCTGTGATGGATGGCGGAGACACCCATCAGGAGATCGCCGAGGGCGTTGAGCACGAGACCGCCGATCACGGTCGGCACCGGCCCGAACCGGCTGGCAATCCGGTGGGATTGCAACGACATCAGGATGAAGACCATCGACGGTGCTGACGTCCAGAGGCCTGCTTCCAGCGGCGTGAGGCCCAGCACCAGTTGCAGATACTGGCTCTGGAACAGGCTGAGGCCAAAGACGAAGAGCACGCCCAGCATGTTGACCGCCAATGCGGCCGAAAACTGCGGCAGGCGGAAAAAGGCAAGGTCGATCATCGGATCGGCAAGCCATGACTGGCGCTGGACAAAGATGACGCCGAGGGCAAGCCCGGCAAGGATCGCCACCCCGCCCGGCAGCGAGACCCCGTCCGCCGCGACCTGCTTGATGCCGTAGATGCAGGTGAGGACCGCGACCAGCGACAGGACCACACTGGGCAGATCGAGCCTGCCCGCTGCACGGGTGGTGAATTCCGGCAGCAGGAAGGGGCCTGCAGTGAGCAGCACCAGCATGGCGGGCACATTGATCAGGAAGACCGAACCCCAGCCGAAATAGCGCAGCAGAAAACCACCGATAACAGGGCCGATCAGCCCGCCGATGGCAAAGGCCATGCCCCAGATGCCGATCGCCCGGTTTCGATCCCGTGCATCGGGAAAGAGATTGGCCACCAGCGACAGCGTGGAGGGGGCAATGGTGGCTCCCGCAATGCCAAGCAGGGCGCGCGCCACAATCAGCATGGCAGGCGTCGTCGACCAGGCCGCCAGCACCGATGCCGCCCCGAAGCCCGCCGCGCCGAGCAACAGCACCCGCCGCCGGCCATAGCGGTCGCCCAGCGTGCCCATGGTCACCAGAAAGCCGGCCACCATGAAGCCATAGATATCGTTGATCCACAGGATCTCGGCGGCGTGCGGATGCAGGTCTGCCACAACTGCAGGGAGGATCAGGTACAGGACCGAGTGATCCATGGAATAGATCAGGCAGGCGATGGACAAAACGCCCAGCCCGATCCATTCCCGCTGTCCGGCGCGTCTTGACGGCATGCTCCTCCGGGCCCTCATGGCAATTGCTATCTGAGATCACCATCTAGGATAGCAAATCAGGCGACGGATCACAAAGCCTGTTTCAGCAAATCATCACGAAGCGCCATAAAAACTGTGCATGGCTGCAACAGGCCGCCGGGGCGGGCGGGATGGTCTATATCCGCGAGGCCGAAAGCATCGTGACATGGGCGGCAAGACGGGCAAGCGTCTGCTGGCCGCCTTCGACGGCCCCATATTTCAGCGTCGCATTGCGGGCCTCGGCGGTGGCGAAGATCAGCCGGAGCGTGACAAGCGTGCTGTCACCTTTCACCTCGAACGTGGTCGATCCCTTGAAATGCGCGGGCTCGCCGATCTCGCCGCCATGGTCATATTCGATCCGTTCCGGCCTGCGGATGGTGGTGTAGCGGATCCAGTTCGGCCAGGCCTTGCCATCCGGACCATGCATCGTGTAGCGCCAGAGCCCGCCCTCGGAAAAATCCATCTCATGGGTTTCATTGCGAAAACCGTCCGGCCCCCACCACTGGTCGATATGGGCGGGATCGGTGAAGGCGGCGAAAACCAGCTCGCGCGGTGCCCGGACGAGGCGGGTGATTTCGATGGTTCTTTCCGGGTCGATCAGGTTCGCGTTCATCTCATCTGTCTCCGTCAGGGGCGGCAAGCACGGCTGCCAGCCGGTCGAAATTCTGTTCGTTGGCGGCGGCGATGAATTTCTTCAGCGCCAGATTTTCCGCATTCCTGTCAAAATGCATCCGCCAGACCAGCCGCGCGCCGTCGGAAGACGGACTGAAGGTCATTTCCAGCGTGAAGACATGGATGGGCTCGTGATGCAGCATCACGATCCGCTCGCCCGGCACGATCTCCTGAAAGGTGAAGCGATTGTGGAAATCCTCGCCATTCGAATTATGCATGGTCACATGCCATTCGCCACCGGGGACAAGGTCGAAGCGGGAAATCGTGTTGGTAAAGCCATCCGGCCCCCACCAGAGCGGCAAGATCGCGGCATCGGCAAAGCAGCCATAGAGCCGCCCGACCGTGGTGTCGAACACCCGGCTGGTCAGAATTTCCATCCGGTCAGGTGTCATCGCTTGGCTCCCTGCGCTCTTTGACCTGCAAATTGTCGAGATAGGCCTCCAGCCGGTCGAACCTGTTTTCCCAGAGGTCCCGGTACGCCTGAAGCCAGCCATCAAGCGCCTTCAGCGGCTCCGGCTCCAGCTTGCACGGCCGCCACTGGGCGCTGCGGCTGCGCGAGATCAGATGCGCACGCTCCAGCACCTTCAGATGCCTGGAGACCGCAGGCAGGCTCATCGCAAAGGGTTCAGCCAGCTCGTTGACCGTCGCCTCACCCCGCGACAACCGCGCCAGAATAGCCCGCCGCGTCGGATCGGCCAACGCAAACAGGGTATCGGAAAGCGGATCTGGCATGGTCATTAATCCGATTGGTTAATTATCCTAGTGGTTAAATATAGAAGGCTGCCCTGTTTGTAAAGAGCTATCTCTTGATTCCTGCGAGGAAGGCATCAAAGGTGATCGTCAAGATCGCTTCAGGGGACGTTGCCAAGTGCTGACCAAATTTAAGGCTCGCAATTTCAAGCGATTCGAGGAATTCGAAGTCGAGCTTGGTGATGTTGTGGTGTTCATTGGGCCGAATAACGGTGGCAAATCCTCTGCCTTGCAAGCCCTGTTGCTCTGGAACGCCGGTCTGCAGATTTGGACATCGGAGCGAAAGAAGAATGCAGAAAAAAGGCCGGGCGTGACGATACCCCGGCTGGGACTCACGCAGGTTCCGGTAAGTGATGCAAAGCATCTTTGGCAAAAGTTGCGGGTGAGAAACGTCAGCCGCAACGAAGCCGGGAAGCAACATACTGAAAATATTCTGATTGAAACGACAGCCTGGGGTGAAACCGGCGGAAAGCCCTGGTCATGTGGTCTGGAATTCGATTACGCAAATCCGGAGAGCTTCTATTGCCGACCCCTGGCAACGGCGGATGGTGCTGGTCGAATGCCTGTTCCGGAAGAAGCCAAATCCGAAAGGATAAACCTGCTTCCACCGCTTTCCGGCATCCTGACGGATGAACCCGAATTGCAGTCGGGGAGGGTAAATGTCCTGCTCGGGGAGGGCCGGTCTGGTGAAGTCCTGCGCAACCTGTGTCTGGCGGCCTGGCAAAACGGCGAGGAAAGCTGGGATCGTGTCACCAAAGGGGTTCGGGCCATCTTCGGCGTGAAAATGCACAAGCCGCAGCGCGACCCCGCACGCGGCATTATCAACCTCACCTATTCCGAGAACGGCGTTGAATTCCCGTTGACGTCTGCGGGTAGCGGGCTGAAGCAAGTCCTCTTGCTGCTGTCCTATATGGAGGGCAACCCCGGCTCAACCCTGTTGCTGGATGAACCAGACGCGCATCTCGAAGTTTTGAAACAGAGACAGGTTTATGGTGTGCTGGCCGATATTGCCCAGCGATCAGGAAGTCAGATCATCATTGCGAGCCACTCGGAAGTGGTGATGCAGGAGGCCATGGATCGTGACGTCTTGATCGGCTTTCTGGGGCTTCCGCGCAGAATTGACGACCGGGGAGCCAGTTCGCAGATTGCAAAATCACTGAAGGACATTCGGGCTGATGATTATTATCAGGCTGAGCGCAAAGGCTATGTTTTGTATCTGGAAGGGTCGACGGACCTGCAGTTTCTGAGGAGCTTTGCCAAACTCCTGAACCACCCGGCGCAGGAGATCCTTTCCGAGCCCTTCGTTCACTACGTCGCCAATCAGCCAACCAGTGCTCAGGCACATTTTTTCGGCTTGAAGCATGCGTGCCCCAGACTGAAAGCGTTTGCGTTGTTTGACAGGCTTCATCGGCCTCTGCCTGACGGATTTGATATAAAACATCACATCTGGAGCAAGCGTGAAATTGAAAATTATCTGCCGCTGCCCGATGTGCTCTTCCGCTATGCGGACAGCGGAAACAAGGATGATCTGCTTGAGAGGGCCCAGATTGACCAGAACATTGCGGCGATGAAATCTTCTATTGAAGAGGTAGAGGGTGCCAGCAAAATACTGCGACAAGATCCCTGGGGCGATGACACCAAAGTGTCTGATCATACGCTGGATAATATATTCATCAATTACTTCGAGCGTCTGGGCCGCTCAAACAGGATGCAAAAGACAGACTATCATGTGCTCGTGGGTTTCGCGAAGAGAAGCGAGATTTCGCCAGAAGTCGTGACCGCACTGGATGAGTTGGTGGAAGCCCTGCGATAGGGCTTCCACCTTTCCATCAGGCGAAATAGCCCTGCAGCGGGCGAACTTCGAGATTGCCGGCCTTCAGCGCCCGGATGGCTTCGGCGGCGGCGTGGGCGCCGGCCATGGTGGTGTAATAGGGCACCTTCTGCATCAGCGTGGCGCGGCGCAGCGATTTTGAATCCGACAGCGCCTTGGTGCCATCAGTGGTGTTGAACACCAGATGGACCTGGCGGTTTCGGATGGCATCCTCGATATGCGGGCGGCCTTCCAGCACCTTGTTGATCTTGGTGGCGGCAATGCCCTGTTCGGCGAGGAAGCGGGCGGTGCCGCCGGTGGCGAGCACCTTGAAGCCGATGCTGGTCAGCAGCCTTATGGCGGGCAGCACCCGTTCCTTGTCCTCGTTGCGCACCGAGACGAAGACCGTGCCTTCGCGCGGCAGGTCGACACCGGCCCCCAGCTGCGACTTGGCAAAGGCCAGCGCGAAATCGGTGTCGAGGCCGATGACCTCGCCGGTCGAGCGCATTTCCGGGCCGAGCAGCGTATCGACGCCGGGGAAGCGGGCGAAGGGGAAGACCGCCTCCTTGACGGCGATATGCTTGAGATTGCGCAGGTCCGGCTTCGTGCCATAGACGGCGATGGCGTCATCCAGCTTCTGCCCGGCCATGATCCGGGCGGCAATCTTGGCAATCGGCGCGCCGATGGTCTTGGCGACGAAGGGCACCGTGCGCGAGGCGCGCGGGTTGACTTCCAGCACATAGATCGTGCCGTCCTTGATCGCATATTGCACATTCATCAGGCCGCCGACATGGAGCGCTTTCGCAAGCGCCACCGTCTGGCGTTCCAGCTCGTCCAGCACGTCGGTGGAGAGCGAATGCGGCGGCAGCGAGCAGGCGCTGTCACCGGAATGGATGCCTGCTTCCTCGATATGTTCCATGATGCCGGAGACGAAGACGCTTTCGCCGTCGCAGAGCGCATCGACGTCGACTTCGGTGGCATTGGTCAGGTAGCTGTCGAACAGAAGCGGGTTCTTGCCGAGCAGGGTGTTGATCTGGCCGGTCTTGTCGTTGGGATAGCGCTGCTTGATATCCTCCGGCACCAGTCCCGGCACCGTGTCGAGCAGGTAGCTCTGCAGCATGCCTTCCGAATGGATGATCTGCATGGCGCGGCCACCGAGCACGTAGGACGGGCGCACCACCAGCGGGAAGCCGATTTCCGAGGCGACGAGCCGCGCCTGTTCGACCGAATAGGCAATGCCATTGTTCGGCTGGTTGAGGTCGAGCTTCATCAGCAGCTTCTGGAAGCGGTCACGGTCTTCGGCAAGGTCGATCATGTCAGGCGCGGTGCCGAGGATCGGGATGCCGTTCTTTTCCAGCGCTTCGGCAAGCTTCAGCGGCGTCTGGCCGCCGAACTGGACGATGACGCCATGCAGCGTGCCATTGGTCTGTTCGGCCTTCAGGATCTCGATCACGTCTTCCGCCGTCAGCGGCTCGAAATAGAGCCGGTCGGAGGTGTCGTAGTCGGTCGAGACGGTTTCCGGGTTGCAGTTGATCATGATCGCTTCATAGCCCGCTTCCTTCAGCGCGAAGGCGGCATGGCAGCAGCAATAGTCGAACTCGATGCCCTGGCCGATGCGGTTCGGGCCACCGCCGAGGATCACCACCTTCTTGCGGTCGGAAATCTGGGCTTCCGAGCGGGTCTCGCCGGCAAAGGGCGTCTCGTAGGTGGAATACATGTAGGCGGTCGGCGAGGCGAATTCGGCCGCACAGGTATCGATGCGCTTGAAGACCGGGCGGACGTTCAGCGCATTGCGCTTTTCCGCCACTTCCTTCGGGCGCTTGCCGGACAGCGTCGCCAGCCGCGCATCGGAAAAGCCCATGGCCTTCAGCATCCTGAGGTTTTCCGCATCTTCTGGCAGGCCGTGCTCGCGCACCCGGGCCTCCATGTCGACGATGGCCTTCAGCTGGGCGATGAACCAGGGGTCGATCTTGCAGCCCTCGTGGACTTCCTGCTCGCTCATGCCAAGGCGCAGCGCCTGGGCAACCATCCGCAGCCGGTCCGGCGTCGGCGTGCCGATGGCGGCGCGGATCGAGTTCTTGTCATCGATGCCCTTGGCCTCGGGATTGATGCCGGGAATTTCGATCTCGTCGAGACCGGTCAGCCCGGTTTCCAGCCCGCGCAACGCCTTCTGCAGCGATTCGGCAAAGGTGCGACCGATGGCCATGACTTCGCCGACCGACTTCATCGCGGTGGTCAGCGTCGGCTCGGCACCGGGGAATTTCTCGAAGGCAAAGCGCGGGATCTTGGTGACGACATAGTCAATCGACGGCTCGAAGGAGGCGGGTGTCGCACCGCCGGTAATGTCGTTGTCGAGTTCGTCCAGCGTATAGCCGATGGCAAGCTTGGCGGCGATCTTGGCAATCGGGAAGCCGGTGGCCTTGGAGGCAAGGGCGGAGGAGCGCGACACGCGCGGGTTCATTTCGATGACGACCAGCCGGCCGTCCTTCGGATTGACGGCAAACTGCACGTTTGATCCGCCGGTCTCGACACCAATCTCGCGCAGCACCGCAATCGAGGCGTTGCGCATGATCTGGTATTCCTTGTCCGTCAGCGTCAGTGCCGGGGCAACCGTGATCGAATCGCCGGTATGGACGCCCATCGGATCGATATTCTCGATGGAGCAGATGATGATGCAATTGTCCGCGGTATCGCGGACCACTTCCATCTCGTATTCCTTCCAGCCGAGCACCGATTCCTCGATCAGCACTTCGGTGGTGGGGGAAGCATCGAGGCCGCTGTTGACGATTTCGAAGAATTCCGAGCGGTTATAGGCAATGCCGCCGCCGGTGCCGCCCATGGTGAAGGAGGGGCGGATGATGGCGGGCAGTCCGACGACATCGATGGCTTGCGCGGCAATCGCCATCGCATGGCTCATGTAGCGCTGCTTGCGGTCGGTCTCGCCGAGGTTCCACTGGTTCTCGAGCTCGTCGAGCGCCGTGTCGAGAGCCGAGCCGGAAAGGCTTGCCTTCAGCTTGTCCCGTTCGGCAACATGCGCCTTGCGGTCGAGATCCTTGATATCCGTGGCATTGGCCAGCAGCGAGCGCGGGGTTTCGAGCCCGATGCGGGCCATGGCCTCGCGGAAGAGGGCGCGGTCTTCGGCCATGTCGATGGCGGCAGGCTTGGCGCCGATCATCTCGACATTGTAGCGGTCGAGCACGCCCATCCGCTTCAGCGAGAGCGCGGTGTTCAGCGCCGTCTGGCCGCCCATGGTGGGCAGCAGCGCGTCGGGACGTTCCTTGGCAATGATCTTGGCCACCACCTCCGGCGTGATCGGCTCGACATAGGTGGCGTCGGCGAGGCCCGGGTCGGTCATGATGGTTGCCGGGTTGGAATTGACCAGAATGACCCGGTAGCCCTCTTCCTTCAGCGCCTTCACGGCCTGGGTGCCGGAATAGTCGAACTCGCAGGCCTGACCAATGACAATCGGCCCCGCACCGATGATGAGGATCGATTTCAAGTCTTGGCGCTTCGGCATGGGTTTAGTCCTGTCGTGTCTGGCGTGCGCGAAAAACCGGCCAGGGTGGGAGGTCACCGGGCCGGGCGTGCGTCTGATGGGCGATAAAAGGCTAGACCGGGCTTATAGGCAAATGTGCCCGCGAACGGAACCCTCTATTTTCCGGATTCCGCAGGAAAGTGATGGCGGCCCCGCCCGGGCCTTAAGGTGATGGGGTTTGATACCGGCTTTCGCAATCCCGGCACCCTTGCCAAACCGCTCTTTGTTTCCGAGATAGATGCGATATGTTTGATGCATAATGAGGCGCGCGCGCCCGGGGGAGGACAAAGAGATGAAATGGCGGGGAGAGCGCGAGTCGGACAACATCGAGGATCGCCGCAGTGACGGCGGTCTCGGCGGCGGTGGCTTTGGCGGCGGGCTTGGCGGTGGCGGTTTCGGCGGCGGTCCGCTTGGCGGCATCCGGCTTGCCGGCGGCAGCTGGAAGATGATGCTGCTGCTCGTCGTCGTCTATTTCGTGCTTAAGATGATGGGCATCGATGCGGGCCAGCTGCTGGATGGCGGCAGCCCGCGGGGGCCGGGTATTACCCAGTCGCAAAGCTCGTCTGCAAGCGGCGGGATTGCCGCGGATGAAATGACCTCCTTCGTGCGCACCGTGCTCGGTACCACCGAGGATGCCTGGACGGGGATCTTCAAGGCCAGCGGCGGCACCTATGAAAGGCCGAAACTGGTGCTGTTCAGCGGCCAGACGCAAAGCGCCTGCGGCTTTGCCTCCGCCGCCACCGGTCCCTTCTATTGCCCGGGAGACCGCAAGGTGTTTCTCGACACGGATTTCTTCCAGGAGCTTTCCGACCGCTTCGGCGCGTCCGGCGAATTTGCCGATGCCTATGTGATTGCCCACGAGGTCGGCCACCACGTCCAGAACCTGCTCGGCATCCTGCCGAAATTCAACAAACTGCGCCAGTCGATGAGCGAGGTCGATTCCAACCGGATGTCGGTGCGCGTCGAATTGCAGGCCGATTGCTTTGCCGGCATCTGGGCGAAATATGCTGAGGGACGCGGCATCGTCGAGCCCGGCGACATGGAATCGGCGCTGAATGCCGCAAAGCAGATCGGCGACGATACGCTGCAGAAGCGTTCGCAGGGCTATGTCGTGCCCGACAGCTTCAACCACGGCACCTCCGCCCAGCGGATGCGCTGGCTGAAACGCGGCTACGACACCGGCGACCTCAACCAGTGCGATACGTTTTCGGGAAAGATCTGATTTTCCCGGGACACTCGTTTTTTCCCACCTTCGGGTGTCTGCCCTTCATCCTGGGTGAACCACGGGTTTGCGCAAGTTGAGGGGGCCTAGAGTCTGTCAGGTTCATATTGAACCAGCCAGACTCTAGGCCCCCTTGTTGTCGTTTGTCTTTTCGCTCAAACAAGTTTGAGCGCTCAAACTTGTTTGAGCGGGAAAACCGGATTCCACACGCAAAACGTCGTTTGCGTGTTTTCCCTGACAAACTCTAGCGATGACACCCCCGGCCTTTCGCGCCGAGAACCGTCTGTTTCAGCACTTTTATCTCTCATCCAACTAATTCCGTTCGTAAAATTGATTTTGTCTGTACGGACATTCAATAATTTGCAATGCTTGGGGTGAGGCTTGTAACGGGGGAGGTTGCCGTGCAGACATCGCTGGCGCGGCGCGGGCTCGCCCTGGTATTCGTCATCCTGTTCCTGGATGTGATCGGCATTGCCATCATCATGCCGGTGCTGCCGTCCTTCCTGCAGCAACTGACCGGTGGCACGCTGAGTGATGCGGCGCGCGACGGCGGCTGGCTGTTGCTGGTCTATGCGCTGATGCAATTCGTCTTTGCCCCCGTGATGGGCAATCTCTCCGACCGGTTCGGCAGGCGGCCGCTGCTGCTTGCCTCGGTCTTCACCTTTGCCATCGACAATCTGATCTGTGCGCTGGCGGGATCCTATGCGGTGCTTTTCGTCGGGCGGCTGCTCGCCGGCATCAGCGGGTCAAGCTATTCCACCTGCTCGGCCTTTATTTCCGATATCAGCACCGACGAGAACCGGGCGAAGAATTTCGGGCTGATCGGCGTTGCCTTCGGGGCGGGGCTGATCCTGGGGCCGCTGATCGGCGGCCTGCTTGGCACCTTCGGCCCGCGTATTCCCTTCTATGGGGCGGCGGCTCTGGCGCTGGCCAATTTCACCGTGGCCTGGTTCTTCCTGCCGGAAACACTGAAACCCGAGAACCGGCGAGCTTTCGACTGGCGGCGGGCCCATGCTTTCGGGGCGCTGAAGAACCTCAGCAAATATCACGGCATTTCCGCCATTGGCGCGGTGCTGTTCCTGCACTGGCTCGGCCATGAGGTCTATCCGTCCGCCTGGTCCTTCGTGGTGGCGGCGCGCTATGGCTGGAACGAGGCGGAAATCGGGGCCTCGCTTGCCGCTTTCGGCATTGGCAGCGTCTTTGTCAGCGCCCTGATCCTGCCGCGCATGGCCCCGAGGCTCGGTGAGTGGAGAATGGCGGTGATCGGGCTGTTCTTTGCCGGTGCCGCCCTTGCCGGCCATGCGATGGCAACCCAGGGCTGGATGATCTATGCGATCATTCTGGCAACCGTTCTGGAGAGCATTTCCGATCCGTCGCTGCGAAGCCTTGCCTCCGTTCGCGTTCCGGCCTCCGAACAGGGGGAGTTGCAGGGCGGGCTGTCCAGCCTCTACTCGCTCACCACCATCATCGGGCCGCTGCTCTTTACCCAGCTGTTTGGCTATTTCACCGGTCCGTCGGCGCCCTTCCAGTTTCCCGCTGCCCCCTTTGCCGTCTCGGCGCTGTTCCATTTCATGGCGCTGGGGGCCTTCCTGCTGTTTGCCAGCCGCCGCGAACCTGCTGAGCAAAACGCGATATAAGGCGGATTCATCTGTCGATGAATTCGATGAAACAATCCCGGATTTCGCTTTTCCTGCGACGATTTTTCGCATATCCCGGCAGGCTTCCCGCGAATTCTGACGGTATTCGAATTGTTTTGACGAGGAACAGGCAATGCATGCGCCCCTGGACGCCCGCGTCCCAGACGACCACGACAATTCCTGGGGTGCCCATATCCGGGCGACGCTGGCGCTTGGCATTCCGCTGATCGGCGCGCAGCTTGCCCAGCTCGGCATCCACACAACCGATGTTGTCATCGTCGGCCAGCTCGGGGCGGAGAAGCTGGCGGCCATGGTGCTGGCGGGCCAGTTCCTGTTCACCGTCTTCATTCTTGGCTCCGGCATTTCGATTGCCGCCATGCCGATGGTGGCGCAGGCCTTTGGCGCGGGCGATGTCCGGGCCATACGCCGGTCGATGCGCATGGCGCTCTGGGCCTCCATCGGCTACTGGCTGGTGGCGCTGCCGATCTATTTCCATGGTGAACGGATCCTGCTGCTGCTAAACCAGAAACCCGAAATCGCGGCCCTTGCCGGTGGCTATATCCGTATCGCCGCCTTTGCCATGCTGCCGGGCCTGCTGTTCCTGGTGCTTCGAAGCCTGGTCAGCGCCGTCGGCCGGGCAGGGGTGATCCTCTGGGCAACGCTTGCGACCCTGGTGCTGAACGGGGTGCTTGCCTATGGGCTGGTGCTCGGCCATTTCGGCTTTCCGGCGCTGGGGATGACCGGGGCGGCGATTGCCTCGGTCACCGTGCAGGTCTCGGGCCTCCTGTTCCTGATTGCCTATATCCAGCTGATCGAGACCCGCGACTACGAGATTTTCGTGCGCTTCTGGCGGCCGGACTGGCATGCATTGCTGGAGGTGATCAAGCTCGGCCTGCCGATCGGCATCACGGTGCTGGCGGAGGTGAGCCTGTTTACCGCCGCCTCGCTGATGGTCGGCTCGATTGGCACGCTGGAACTTGCCGCCCATGGCATCAGCCTGCAACTGGCCTCGATTGCCTTCATGATCCCGCTCGGCCTGTCGCAGGCGGCAACCGTCCGGGTCGGCACAGCGCACGGGCGCGGCGATTACCAGGGCGTGGTCAGGGCCTCGATCACGGTTCTCGGCATCGCGGCGATCATCGCCATCATCGGGGGTGCGCTGCTGATCCTCCATCCGGTCTATTTCGCCAGCTTCTATGTCAACAGCGCCAGCCCGGAAACCCCGGCACTGCTGCGGATCGCCACCAACCTGATCATCGTCGCGGGCATCTTCCAGCTGGTCGACGGCATGCAGGCAATTGCCAGCGGCTTGCTGCGCGGGCTCAAGGATGCCAGCGTGCCGATGGTGCTGGCGCTGATTGCCTACTGGCCCATCGGCTTCGGCCTCGCCTGGGTCTTCGCCTTCCCGCTCGGCTACCGCGAACTCGGCGTCTGGTTCGGCTTCATGGTCGGGCTCGGTGCCTCCTGCCTCTTTCTCTGCAGCCGCTACTATATCCTGCTGCGGCGGGAACGGGCCTTGCAGGCCTGAACGATGCGCAACGAAAAGCCCGCATGAAGCGGGCTTTTCAGACGGGTACCGGTGTTCAGGCTCAGCGTTCGCCAAGCGCCGCTGCTTTCCCTTCTGCTCAGCGTTCGGCAAGCGCCGCTTCGCCCTTGCGCTCCCGCACCATGTTGAGGAAGCGGCGGAAGAGGTAGTGGCTGTCCTGCGGGCCTGGGGAGGCTTCCGGGTGGTGCTGGACGGAGAAGACCGGCTTGCCGGTGAGGCGCAGCCCGCAATTGGTGCCGTCAAACAGCGACACATGGGTTTCCTCGACGCCGTCTGGCAGGGTCGATGCATCCACCGCAAAGCCGTGGTTCATCGACACGATCTCCACCTTGCCGGTGGTGTGGTCCTTGACCGGGTGGTTGGCGCCATGGTGGCCCTGGTGCATCTTGGTGGTCTTTGCGCCGAGCGCGATGCCGAGCATCTGGTGGCCGAGGCAGATGCCGAACAGCGGAATGCCGCTGTCGATCAGCTTGCGGATGACCGGAACCGCGTAGACGCCGGTTGCGGCGGGGTCGCCGGGGCCGTTCGACAGGAAGATGCCATCCGGCTTCAGCGCCAGCACGTCTTCCGCCGAAGTGGTGGCCGGAACCACGGTGACCTTGCAGCCAAGGCCGGTGAAGAGGCGGAGAATGTTGCGCTTCACGCCGAAATCCAGCGCCACCACATGCGAGGTCGCATCGCCCCCGGCAAGCGTGCCGGTGCCTTCGTTCCAGACCCAGGGTGTTTCCGTCCAGCTCGACGACTGGCCGGAGGTCGCGACTTTGGCGAGATCAAGCCCTTCCAGCCCGCTCCAGGCGCTTGCTTCCGCCTTCAGCGTGTCGATATCGAAGACGCCGGAGGGGTCATGGGCGATGACGGCATTCGGCATGCCGTTTTCGCGGATCCAGGCGGTGAGCGCGCGGGTATCGACACCGCAAAGGCCGATCACGCCCCGGGCCTTCAGCCAGGCATCGAGATGCTGTGCGGCGCGGTAATTGGAGGGTTCGGTAATGTCGGCCTTGAAGATGACTCCGACCGCGCCATGCCGGGCGGCAGGCGTCAGGTCTTCGATATCCTCGTCATTGGCCCCGACATTGCCGATATGCGGGAAGGTGAAGGTGACGATCTGGCCGAGATAGGAGGGGTCGGTGAGGATTTCCTCGTAACCGGTCAGCGCGGTATTGAAGCAGACTTCCGCCTGCACCTTGCCGGTTGCGCCGATGCCCATGCCCTTGATGACGGTGCCATCGGCCAGAACCAGCATTGCGGTATGCTTCGGAGTTGTCCAGGGGGCGGTCGCGGTCATCTTTTTCCCTTTTCCGGCCTCGCGGCACCCGTCTCGGGATGCGGGATGCGGCAAGCCCTTGCTCGTGATCGCAGGAAAATTCGCATGGAGGCAGACGCGGGAAATCGCCCGCGCAGGATGCCTGATACCGATTTTCGTGCAGGTGATGGTACATAGTCAGAACGCCGGTCCGGGTCAATCATCGATACCACGAAATATCGCCCTTCTGCACGGATGCCTGTCTGCGCGCCACGCGCTCCGGCTTGCCGGAACGGGGGCGAGGGCGCTATTGAGGGGGACGGAAGAAGTATGGCGGGCGGCATTCGTCCGGCCCCGCAGAAGGAGAAGACAATGCGTGACAAGCTGGCAGCTGCCATGAAGGACGCCATGAAGGCCCGCGACAGCGCGCGGCTGTCGACGATCCGGCTCATCCAGTCCGCCATCAAGGACCAGGATATCGCCCAGCGCACCGCCGGCAAGGACCAGCTGGCCGATGGCGACATCCTGCAACTGATGGCCAAGCTCATCAAGCAGCGCGAGGAATCGGCAAAGATCTACGAGACCAATGCCCGGCCGGAACTTGCCGGCAAGGAGCGCCAGGAAATCGCCGCGATCGCCTCCTTCATGCCGGAGCAACTGTCGGACGAAAAGATCCGCGCCATCATAGAGGGCCTGATCGGCGAACTCGGCGCATCCGGCATCAAGGACATGGGCAAGGTGATTGCGGCACTCAGGGCCAGTTACGCCGGCCAGATGGACTTCGCCCGGGCCTCTGCCATCGTCAAGGACCTGCTGAAATAGGCGGGGACATCGCGAGAAGGCTTGAGTGACCCGGCGCGCCACACATGTGTTCCTGCCATGTGAATAGCGGGTACAGGCGCACCGGGCCTGCTGGCGCTTGACCCGGGTGCCGCCTATATGAAGGTCTGGAGCAGGGGCGAAAGGACGGGAAACCGCTACCTCCCCACTGCTTTTGAACCCGAGGGGACCATTTTTTGCGTTTTTCCAGCACATTTCTCGACGAGATCCGCGACCGCGTGCCGATATCGGACGTGATCGGCCGTCGCGTGACCTGGGACCGCAAGAAATCCAATACCTCGAAGGGTGATTTCTGGGCCTGCTGCCCGTTCCATGGCGAGAAATCGCCAAGCTTCCACTGCGAGGACCGCAAGGGTCGTTACCACTGCTTCGGCTGCGGGGTGACCGGCGATCATTTCCGCTTCCTGACCGAGCTTGAAGGCCTGAACTTTCCCGAGGCGGTGCAGCAGATTGCCGACATGGCGGGGATTTCCCTGCCGCAGCCCGACCCGCAGGCCGAGCGCCGCGAGCAGGAACGCACAACCCTTCAGGACGTGATGGAACTGGCGACCGCCTTTTTCGAGGACCAGTTGCAGACGGCAACCGGCGCGCGGGCGCGGGCCTATCTGCGCGAGCGCGGCCTGACCGGCCGGACCATCGAGACCTTCCGGCTCGGCTTTGCCCCCGACAGCCGCAATGCGCTGAAGGAACATCTGGCGGGCAAGGGCGTGCCGAAAGAGCAGATCGAGGCCTGCGGGCTGGTGGTGCACGGGCCGGAGATCCCCGTTTCCTATGACCGGTTCCGCGACCGCATCATGTTCCCGATTCTCTCGGCGCGCGAGAAGGTGATCGCCTTCGGTGGCCGGGCGATGTCGCCGGATGCGCCGGCCAAATACCTGAATTCCAACGAGACCGAACTGTTCCACAAGGGCAATGTGCTCTACAATTTCACCCGGGCCCGCAAGGCGGCGCAGGGGGCCGATGGCGCGGGCATGATCATCGCGGTCGAAGGCTACATGGACGTGATCGCCCTGCACCAGGCGGGCGTCCAGAATGCCGTCGCGCCCCTCGGCACGGCGCTTACCGAAAACCAGCTGGAGCTGTTGTGGCGGATGACGCCGCAGCCGATCCTGTGTTTCGATGGCGACGGGGCGGGCATTCGCGCCGCCAGCCGCGCCGTCGATCTCGCCCTGCCGCATCTCAAACCCGGCCGTTCCGTGCGCTTTGCGCTGCTGCCGGATGGCAAGGACCCGGACGATCTGGTGCGCCACGACGGACGCCAGCCCTTCGACCGGGTGATCGACCAGGCAAAGCCGTTGGCCGAAATGCTCTGGACCCGCGAGGCCCAGAGCGGCAGTTTCGAGACGCCGGAAAAGCGCGCCGAGCTTGAGGCGCGGCTGAAGCAGATCGTCATGGTGATTGCCGATGAAAATGTCCGGCGCCATTACCAGCAGGACATGCGTGACCGGCTGAACCGGTTCTTTCAGGGGGCATCGGGAGGACGCGAACCGGGGCAGGGGAAATTCCAGCGCGGCGAGCGCGGCAAGCGCACCGGCCCCGGCCAGACGACGCTCGGGCCTGCCGCTGCCGGCACCGGCCTTGTCTCCGACCGGCTGACCAGTTCCGGCATGGTGCGCGGTCATATCGACCAGCCGAAACTGCGCGAGGCGGTGCTGGCACTGACCGTCGTCAACCATCCGCAATTGTTGCGCGAAGACTATGACGACATATCCCGCATCGATTTTGGCAGTCGCGAACTGCAACGGCTGTGGTCGGCGCTGATCGGCGAGGCAGCGGATGCGGGCAAGCATTTTTCCCGCGACTATCTCTGTGAGCGGCTGGAGGCGCTGGGTTTCGCAGCGCTGCTGAAGGCGCTCGACCAGCAGATCCGCAATGCCCGGCTGTGGACAGCCACATCGGACGCGGCACCCGAAGATGCGCGCGAAAGCTATTACCAGTCGATGGCCCTGCACAAGCGCACCAAGGCGCTGCGCTGGCAGAAGATCGAGCTGGAACGGGAAATCGCCGAGGCGACCGAGGCCGACGATGCCGAACGCGTCCAGCACCTGATGAACACCCTGCAGGAGGTCCATCTCGAGGGCCTGCGCCTCGACAGCCAGGAAGCCATCATCGACGGCTTCGGCATCCTGTCGGGCCGAATCAAGGGAGCCGCAACCAGCACGGGGCATTGATCGGCCAGAAATGGCTTTTCCGTGTAGATCCCACCCGGTGATTTGCGTTTTTCGCGCCTTTTCCGCTGTTTTTTCTTTATTATGTTATGATTGATTACTTTTATTTTACATTTTGTTATGACCATCGGAACCTGATCACCGGATTTCAGCCGTTCAGGAGCCATCATGTCCCGTCCCAGCATCAAGGTTTTCGTGACCTCGGCATTTGCCCTGGTTGCCGTGTTATTTGCCGCCTTCGGCTATGTCGCCTTGAGCGGCATGCAGGTCATCAACGGGTCCACCCTGGCCATTTCGCAGGTCCAGCTTCCTGCTGTCGAGGCAATCAAGGATGCACAGGTCAAGCTGATGCAGAAGCGCCTCGCCTTCATTGCCCATGTTGCCGCCTCCAGCCCCGACGAACTGGCGAAGGCGACGGCCAAGGCGGAAGACGCCAAGACCGCGGCGAATGCCGCCATCGATGCCTACGGACGTTTCGTGTCGTCCGATGCGCAGCAAAAGATCTTCTCCGACATCAAGACCAATGTGCTTGCTTTCGATACGGCAGCCGGGGACATGCTGGCCCTGTCCAGCGGCAACCACAAGGCGGAAGCGGCCAGGCAGTTCAACGAAGTCATGGTGCCCATCGGGGCAAAGGTGATGGACGGTGTTTCGGCGCTGGTCAAGATGAACCTGGAATCGGCCCGGCTGGCCAGCGACACCGCCAACCAGACTTACGAATCCGCGCGCGACCGGGCGATTGTCGCGCTGGTCATCGGACTTCTCGTCACCGTGGCGGCGGTCAGCTACGCAGTCCGGGAAGTGTCGCGCGCCATTACCCGGATATCGGCTGCCATGCGCGACCTGGCTTCCGGCAATACGGCCTCGGAGATTCCCTATAGGGGCCGCAGCGATGAAATCGGTGTCATGGCCGGAGCCGTCGAGGTGTTTCGCAACGCCGTCATCCACAACCGGCAGATGGAGATGGATGCCGAGGCCGCGCGGCAACTGGCCGGTCTCGAACAGCGGCGGGTGGCCGAGGAGGCGGAGGAATCGGCCCGCATCCGGCTGGAACAGGCGACCAGCGGCCTTGCGACCGGCCTGCGCCGCCTGGCGGCGGGCGACCTGTCGTTCGAACTGCGCGATGCCTTTTCTCCCGAATTCGAAATGTTGCGCCATGACCTCAACAGCGCCGTCGCAAGGCTCAGGGAAACACTGCTGATCGTTGCCGAAAGCACCGTTGCCATCGATGGCGGGGCACGGGAAATCAGCACCAGCGCCAACAATCTCTCGCAGCGTACCGAACAGCAGGCCGCTTCGCTCGAAGAAACTGCCGCAGCCCTCGACGAAATCACCGTCAATGTCGCCAATTCCTCGAAGCGGGCCGAAGAGGCGCGAATGGTGGCGGGCGAGGCCAACGCCAGCGCCGAAAAATCCGCCCTCGTCGTTTCCTCCGCCGAAAACGCGATGCGGCGGATCGAGGAATCCTCGGCGCAGATTTCGAGCATCATCGGTGTCATCGACGAAATTGCCTTCCAGACCAACCTGCTGGCGCTGAATGCCGGCGTCGAGGCGGCCCGGGCCGGCGAAGCGGGCAAGGGTTTTGCGGTCGTCGCCCAGGAAGTGCGCGAACTTGCCCAGCGTTCGGCCAAGGCGGCCAAGGAGATCAAGGAACTGATCAGCCATTCCTCGCAGGAGGTCGGCAATGGCGTGAAGCTGGTGCGCGATACCGGCGAGGCGCTGAAAACCATCGAGGGCTTCATCGTCACCATCAACGCCCACATGGATTCGATTGCCACCTCGTCGCGCGAACAGGCCGTCGGCCTCAGCGAGGTCAATACCGCCGTCAACCAAATGGACCAGATGACCCAGCAGAATGCCGCCATGGTGGAGGAAACCAATGCGGCCAGTGCGACGCTTGCCGAACAGAGCAGCCAGCTTCGCCAGACGATCGGCCACTTCGAACTGGGCGCCCAGCCGGGCTGCGATATCAGGAGCAGCGGTCAGGCGACGGCGCTGAAAGGTGCCGCCCAGGCCATGCAAAGGGCCGCAAAACCGTCCGCGCCGCAACCGGCTGGCAGGACCCTGAATGCTGCCAGGACATCACCCCGGCCCGCACCCGCGCAAGGCAACCTGGCGGTCGCCCAGGAGGGCTGGTCGGAATTCTGAGCCGCACGAAAGGCTGGGGCGGAGTGATGCCGCCCCGCTCGCCGCTGATTTGCCAACCTGTCCCCCGGAGGCATGTGCTGCCTCCGGGGGATTTGCTTTGCAGTGCGGATTTGCACCATCCTCCGCCTTGATGAACCCGAAATCCCGTGCGACAGTCTGGCGTCGCAAAGTCTGCCGATATCATCCTGATTGCGGCATATGGGGCCATCGCCCCGGCGCAGCGGGTGGAGCCGTCCCGGCCCGACCGTGGCAGATTATTCTGGTTTCCGGTTTCCTTCCGAAAGGCTTCTTCCCGCCATGCCCGATCCGTCCTTTCTCAGCCACCTCACGCGTGAAATCGAGACCCTGAAATCCACCGGTCTTTATAAGCAGGAACGGGTGATCACCTCGAAACAGGCGGGCGAAATCCGCACGGCAGACGGCCGCAGCGTTCTCAATTTCTGCGCCAACAATTATCTCGGCCTTGCCGACAATGGCGAGATCGCCGAGGCCGCCAAGCAGGCGCTTGACCGTTACGGCTATGGCATGGCCTCCGTCCGCTTCATCTGCGGCACGCAGGAGGAGCACAAGGCGCTGGAGGCGCGGATTTCGGGTTTTCTCGGGATGGAGGACACGATCCTCTATTCCTCCTGTTTCGATGCCAATGGCGGGCTGTTCGAAACGCTGCTCGGCGAGGAGGATGCAATCATCTCCGATGCGCTGAACCATGCCTCGATCATCGACGGCGTGCGGCTCTCCAGGGCCAAACGGTTCCGCTATGCCAACAATGACATGGCGGCGCTGGAGGAGGAGCTGAAGAAGGCAGAGGGCTGCCGCTTCAAGCTGATTGCCACCGATGGCGTGTTTTCGATGGACGGCATCATCGCCAATCTCAGGGGGGTCTGCGATCTTGCCGACCGCCATGGCGCGATGGTGATGGTCGATGACAGCCATGCCGTCGGCTTCGTCGGCGCGCACGGGCGCGGCTCTGCCGAATATTGCGGCGTCGAGGGCAGGGTCGACATCATCACCGGCACGCTCGGCAAGGCGCTTGGCGGCGCTTCGGGCGGCTATACGTCAGGTCGGCGCGAGGTGATCGACTGGCTGCGCCAGCGCTCGCGCCCCTATCTGTTTTCCAACACGCTTGCCCCGGTGATCACGGCGGCCTCGCTGAAGGTGTTCGACATCGTCGATGCAGGCGACGCGCTGCGCGCCCGGCTCATGGACAATGCCGCGCATTTTCGCCGGGAGATGACCAAGCTCGGCTTCACGCTGGCAGGCGAGGGGCATCCGATCATCCCGGTCATGCTGGGTGACGCCAGGCTGGCCCAGGAAATGGCGGCGCGGATGCTGGACAGGGGCATCTATGTGGTCGGCTTCTTCTTTCCCGTGGTGCCAAAGGGCCAGGCCCGCATCCGCACCCAGATGTCCGCCGCCCACACGACCGCCGACATCGACCGCACCATCGCAGCCTTTGCCGAGGTCGGCCGGGAACTGGGCGTGATCGGGTGACCACGAATGCCGTTCTCCCCAGCAGACGGGGTGAAGGGGACAGGCAGCCGCGATGAGGGGCAGGCCGGATGAGGGGCAGGTTTGCGACGATGACCCCTGCGCGGCAAGTCAAGGTGGCAGGACAGGACAAAGGAATAAAGGCATGACCAACATGATGCGCGCCCTCGTCAAGGCAAGACCCGAGCAGGGCCTGTGGATGGAACGGGTGCCGGTTCCCGAGGTGGGGCCGAATGATGTGCTGATCCGGGTGAAGAAATCGGCGATCTGCGGCACGGATGTGCATATCTGGAACTGGGATCAGTGGGCACAGAAGACCATTCCGGTGCCGATGGTCGTCGGCCATGAATTCTGCGGCGAGATTGCGGAGACCGGTTCCTCCGTCAGCAAATACCGTGTCGGCGAGCGGGTGTCCGGAGAAGGCCATATCGTCTGCGGCAAGTGCCGGAACTGCCGGGCCGGGCGCGGCCATCTCTGCCGCAACACGCTCGGCGTCGGGGTCAACCGGCCGGGCTCCTTCGGCGAATTCGTCTGCATTCCGGAGGCGAATGTCGTTCCGATCCCCGAAGACGTGCCCGATGAAATCGCCGCCATCTTCGATCCCTTCGGCAATGCGGTCCATACCGCGCTCTCCTTCGATCTGGTCGGCGAGGATGTGCTGGTGACGGGTGCGGGGCCGATCGGCATCATGGGGGCAATGGTGGCCAGGCGGGCGGGGGCGCGCAAGGTTGTCATCACCGACATCAACCCGGTGCGCCTCGAGCTTGCCCGCCGCTGCGGCATCGAACACGTGGTCGACGCCTCGCGGCAAACCCTGCAGGAGGTGATGGGCGAAATCGGTATGAAGGAGGGGTTCGATGTCGGGCTCGAAATGTCGGGCGCGCCACCGGCCTTCCGCTCGATGATCGAGACGATGAACAATGGCGGCAAGATCGCCATTCTCGGCATCGCCCCCGAAGGCTTCGGCATCGACTGGAACAGGGTGATCTTCAAGATGCTGACGCTGAAGGGCATCTATGGACGGGAAATGTTCGAGACCTGGTACAAGATGATCGCCTTCGTGCAAGGCGGCCTCGACCTCTCGCCCCTGATCACCCACCGCATCCCGATCTCCGGCTTCCGCGACGGCTTCGAGGCCATGCGCTCGGGCAATTCCGGCAAGGTGGTGATGGACTGGTGAAAAGCACCCTGACCTCTCCTTCGGTCAGTCGACCTGATGCCAGTGAATGTCTGCGGAGTAAAATGTTCCCCCGAAGAAACGGCGATGCCGGTTCAGGGGGACCTGCAACAGGGAAGTCGTGTACGGCCTTGCAAAATGCAGGGGATCGAAGCCCATCAGCGTATAGAGTGTGCCTGGTATGTCGGCATGCATGGCGCGATCCTTGTATCGCCCAGCCGCGTCCCTGAACTGCTTGAGGACCGGAGCGTTTCCGGTAAAGACCAGCAGAGGGACAATGCCTTCGCCACTCACGGGATCGATGACTGTACAATGGGTTGCGGGATAGCCGCCTTCGTACATGGATTGGCCGTGATCACTGGTGTAAATGGTCAGGACATCGGGTTCTTCGAGCGCGGGCAGCAGTCTGCGAAAGAATTCGTCGACGCGCCACCAGGTGGATTTTGAATAGTCCATGATATCACTGGCCTGGTCAGCGGGCAGTTTATCCAGTGGCCTGGCGAAATGGCGGGGGCTGTAGGGAACAGTTTTGGGGAAATTGGTGGAATATTTGGCATGCGTGCCCAATTTTTCCACGAAAATGAATGCCTTTCCGGGTTGTTTCAGAAGGGTGGCCAGCCGGTCCGCAATTTTGTTGTCGGCCTCCGGCATATCGGACAGATCCGCGTTTTCCCGCCTGTCCACCTCTGCCAGTTCTGCAAAGCTCTGAAAGCTGTGAAGCACCCGGGAACTGCCGAACCCGTTGAGGTAGATGGACTGGTATCCCGCCTTTTTCGCATATTGCCAGAATGTCGGCTGATGCATCGAGACCTGTTTCAGATCGGGAAGATCCTCCAGATGCGTGCCCGCGCGCAGGGCCAGCCGGGAGGCCGCCGAACAATCGGCATAGCTGACGGCCAGGCCAAAATTGGCGAAACGGTCCGTTTCGGATGCCAGGAACGGGGTGTTGTCCATTGCCGGATTGTTAATTTGGAGATAGTCGCCCCGAACGCTTTCGTCGACGATAAACACAATTTTTTCAAAGGCACCTGGCCGCACGGTATGATCATGCACTTCCTCGCGGGGGCCAAAATAGAGCTGCGATCCCGTGACGGCGAGGACAAGCTTTGGGATCGTGGCGAAAGGTGCCGGGATATAGGCCATTTTGTCCGCATAGTCATGCAGCCCGCTATAGGTCACCGCAAAGGCCGAGAGAGGCACGATCGACCATCGCCAGTGCAATTGCAGCGGTTTTATGGGCGACAGGACAAGGCCCGGCAACGCAAGGATCAACAGTGACACGCCCTGAAGGATGAATGGCAGATAGGCAAAGACAGCCCCGCCTGCATGTTCGCGTGCTTCCATCAGTGCCTGATAGGTCTGAATTTCAGTCGTATGGCCCGTTATGATGTAGAGGGTGAATTCGGTGGCAAGCGAGACGCTGATGACCACGCCAAACAGGAACCTCGCGGTTCTGTTGGCAAGGCAGGCGCAGACGGCAACGCCCAAAAAACCGAGTGCAACAATGCTGTAATAGACCAACAACGGATGTCGAGATGTCATCGCGCTCAGCACATTCATCCTGCCCAGGGATTTACTGCGCCAAATATAATATTCTGTAAACATAAATATAGTAAATGAAGTATACTTTAAAATATATCTTATCACAAAGCGTCCTCTGGTTCGAAATAATACATCTACACGTTGGCCTAAATGAAGGCAAAATAAAATAAATAGAAGATTAATACATTAAAAGTGTCAATTACATATTTAATACAGCACTTCAATTGGGAGTTTTATTTTTGCGGATCTTCAGCTTGCGGAGCAAGGGCGCAATTCATGCCGGATCGAGCCGGGCAATTTGCCGTTTCTCTCGCACCCCACTGGCCACGCCGCCCACCATGAGGTCCAGGAATGACAAAGTCTGCCATTCCGGATCGAAACCCTTGTATTCCGGCCTGCGCTGCTTAAATGAGCAGGCAGGTGCCCGTGCCCTTTAAATTCAGGCCATGGACCTGTTTTTTTACGAATCCGGCGAAATAATACCGGAAAAGCTTGACGGGGCCGATTTTTCTGGGAATCACCATGCAGCAATGCCATTGGTGGATCTGGCCAGAAATCTTGGATGATGATGACCGGGAAGACCGATGCGCAATGTTTCCGGAGACGGCTCTCCGGTGTCGTGGTTAATCATAGATTAATTGTCCTCCCTTTAGGTGGTGGATGGTGATTCGCGGCGGGCAGCCTGGAAACGGAGCCCGGGTCCGGTGGGGTTTGACCGCGAGCGATGAATAAGGCGTCAGGGAAAGCGACGGAATATGGCAACCAAGGTCAAAGAAAACGAAGAAGCTGAAGTCGAACGCGATGGCGCTACGGACGGACCGCTTCTCGATCTTTCCGACGACTCGGTCAAAAAGATGATCAAGGCCGCCAAGAAGCGCGGCTATGTGACCATGGACGAGCTGAACTCGGTGCTGCCTTCGGAAGAGGTGACCTCCGAGCAGATCGAGGACACCATGGCGATGCTCTCCGACATGGGCATCAATGTTGTCGAAGACGAGGAAGTGGACGAGAACGCGCCCGCCGAAGAAGACGAGCCCGATGCCGATGGCGACGGCGAGGGCAGCGAAGTCGCGCCCGTCACCGGCTCGGCGCTGGCCACCGCCAAGCGCAAGGAACCGGCCGACCGTACCGATGACCCGGTGCGGATGTACTTGCGCGAAATGGGTTCGGTCGAGCTTCTGTCGCGCGAAGGCGAAATTGCCATTGCCAAGCGCATCGAGGCTGGCCGCGAGACCATGATCGCCGGCCTCTGCGAGAGCCCGCTGACCTTTCAGGCGCTGATCATCTGGCGCGACGAACTCAACGAAGGCACGACGCTGTTGCGCGAGATCATCGATCTCGAGACCACCTATTCCGGCCCCGAAGCAAAGGCTGCACCGCAGTTCCAGAGCCCGGAAAAGATCGAGGCCGACCGCAAGGCTGCCGAAGAGAAGGAAAAGACACGGCGCACCCGCATGGGCTATTCCGGTGACGACGACATCACCAATGTCGGCGGCGATGGCTTGCCGATGGAGGAAGAAGAGGAGGACGATGATGAATCGAACCTCTCGCTTGCCGCCATGGAAGCCGAACTGCGCCCGCAGGTCATGGAAACCCTCGACCTGATCGCCGAGACCTACAAGAAATTGCGCAAGCTGCAGGACCAGCAGGTGGAAGCCCGCCTGTCGGCCACCGGCGCACTCTCCTCCACCCAGGAACGCCGCTACAAGGAGCTGAAGGACCAGCTGATCACGGCGGTGAAATCGCTGTCGCTCAACCAGAACCGCATCGACAGCCTGGTCGAGCAGCTCTACGACATCTCCAAGCGCCTGATGCAGAACGAAGGCCGCCTGTTGCGGCTGGCGGAAAGCTATGGCGTCAAGCGCGACAGCTTCCTCGAACAGTATCAGGGGGCCGAGCTTGATCCGAACTGGATGAAGTCGATTGCCAATCTGGCGGCGCGCGGCTGGAAGGAATTTGCCAAGTCCGAAAACGGCATGATCCGGGATATCCGCCAGGAGATCCAGAGCCTGGCGACGGAAACCGGGATTTCGATTGCCGAATTCCGCCGCATCGTCTCGATGGTGCAGAAGGGCGAGCGCGAGGCGCGGATTGCCAAGCAGGAAATGGTGGAAGCCAACCTGCGTCTGGTGATTTCGATTGCCAAGAAATACACCAATCGCGGCCTGCAGTTCCTCGATCTCATTCAGGAGGGCAATATCGGCCTGATGAAGGCGGTCGACAAGTTCGAATACCGTCGCGGCTACAAGTTCTCGACCTATGCGACCTGGTGGATCCGCCAGGCGATCACCCGTTCGATTGCCGACCAGGCCCGCACCATCCGCATCCCGGTGCACATGATCGAGACGATCAACAAGATCGTGCGCACCTCGCGCCAGATGCTGCACGAAATCGGCCGCGAGCCGACGCCGGAAGAACTGGCTGAAAAGCTCGCCATGCCGCTGGAAAAGGTGCGCAAGGTGCTGAAGATCGCCAAGGAGCCGATCTCGCTCGAAACCCCCGTGGGCGACGAGGAAGACAGCCATCTCGGCGATTTCATCGAGGACAAGAATGCGCTGCTGCCCATCGATGCCGCCATTCAGGCGAACCTGCGCGAAACCACCACCCGGGTTCTGGCCTCGCTGACGCCGCGCGAGGAGCGGGTGCTGCGCATGCGCTTCGGTATCGGCATGAACACCGACCATACGCTGGAAGAAGTCGGCCAGCAGTTCTCGGTCACCCGCGAACGTATCCGCCAGATCGAAGCCAAGGCGCTGCGCAAGCTGAAGCACCCGAGCCGCTCGCGCAAGCTGCGCAGCTTCCTCGACAGCTGACGCGCCTGCGCAGAGCCAGCCGGAACGGCAGAAACGGGAACCGCGAGATGATCGCGGTTCTCTTGCGTTTTGGGTCGCCACTCCCCCGCCGTCGGAGGGGCTTGCCGGCCTTGCTGCCGCCTTTTTCAGGATTATGTTGCATCTCAACGGACCTTGTGCAGGGTGTTCCGCGTTATCACGCCAAACCCGGTGCAACAGCGGGATTAACCCCGGATGAACGGCGGGTTCCGACACCATTCAGCTTGCCGGGCTTAGTCTGCATCATCGACATCAAGCGAGACAAGCACTCGAAGCCAGGACGGAGAATGACCATGACCCATCTTATTGCCCGGATCGGCCTTGCGGCCCTGATTGCGGCCGGCAGCCTTTCCGCCCTTGCCCCGATGGCGCGGGCCGATGATTTCGGCGTCCAGTTCCAGTTCGGCGGTGGCGGGGACGATGGGGCCTTCATCGGCCGCAGGCATCGCCATCATCATTGGGACAATGACGGCTGGGGTGGCGAGCAACGTCGCGGCTGCCGTCCGGACGAGGCGGTGGATGCCGCCCGTTACGAGGGCCTGCGTCACGCCCGCATCGCCCGCATCACGCCCCGCGTGGTGGTCGTGCAGGGCCGTGGTCCCTATGGCTGGCAGCGCATGGTGTTTGCCAATGTCCCGGGCTGCCCGGTGCTGGAAAACTGAGCCGTCGCCTGGAGCCTGTCAGGCTCACTTTGAACCTGACAGACTCTGGCGCAGACCTGACCGAGAAAAGCCTCCCGCATCCAACCGTGCGGGAGGCTTCTTGTTACTGGTTCAGCGCGAAGGTGATGGTGACCGAGGCGGAATAGGTGTTTTCGCCGGGGGCCATCGGTACGGATCGTCCGGCTTCGGAATCCTTGGCCATCGCCATCATCGGCAGGGGAACCGGGGCAGGGGCGGTGCTCTCGTTGATCTCGATGATCCGGCCGAGATTGACACCGGCAGCGGCGGTCAGGTCCCTTGCCTTTTCCATCGCATCCTTCACGGCATTTTCACGCGCCGCCTTCAGCACCGGTTTGATGTCCTCGTTGGTGAAGCGGATATCGCCGCCCTGGTTGATGCCGAGGGTCACGGATTTGTCGATCACCGCGCCTGCCCTGGCGAGGTCGCGCAGGCGGATGGTCAGCGAATTCGTGGTCTGGTAGCCGGAGAGTTCCGGCGGCCTGGCGGTGCCGTCGGTCGATTGCGGATAGACATAGACCGGCTGGATGGAAAAGCCGGAGGTCTGGAGATCACGAGCCGCAATGCCATCGGCCTTCAGCGCCTCCAGCACCTTGCCCATCGCCGCATTGTTGGCATCGAGCGAGGCGCGCGCCGAAGCCTCCTGTTTGGTGACGCTGAGCGTGATGATCGCCATATCCGGCGTGGCATGGGCATCGCCGCTGCCGGAAACGGTGATGGTGGCTTCCCGCGCGGCGGGGGCATCGGCAGCCCTTGCCGCAAACGGCAGCGCCAGCAGCAGGGAGCCAGCGAGCACAAGTGCAAAGCGGCGGGCAAGGGGAGCGGCAAAGGGGCGGGCAGCAGAACGTGGCATCAGGCGAGACCTCATCTTTCTGGTTTGACCCCGCCACGACGTCTCACCGTCAGGCGCGGGGCCGGTTGAAAAGCGGACGGGGATAAATCCTCCCCATCGGCGTCCTGCAAAGCATGCCTGCAAAAGCCCGGTAGCGGAAGCCTCAAGATGTCAGCGCACCCTCCCGTCCGCTGCCCGCATCCCGCAATCCGCCGCCGTTCCCCATCAGCCGGAGAGCCGGATTTCGAGCCCTGGACAAGCCCGCTACACAGTCTGCCGCCACTGTTGCGCGCGATTGTGAAGCCATTGCGGCAATGGCTTGTAGGCGTGCGGAATTTCCGCTAGAGCAAAGCCGCTGCCCGGTAACCATTGCGGGCAGTCATCGGGCCGATGCGCCTGAAGGGCCTGTAGCTCAATGGTTAGAGCCGGCGGCTCATAACCGCTTGGTTGGGGGTTCGAGTCCCTCCGGGCCTACCATTTTTTCATTCACACCATTGTTTTTCCATCGTCTTTCCCTTGTTTGTCTCACCAAAATTCAACCTCGGTGAAAGTGGGACATTTTTGCGGGCCACGCAGGTTTCCGACGCTCGGAACCTGCATCAGTGATCCGCCTGGATTGGGCGGCTTTCGTGTGGTGCTGCGCCATCTTTGAATCAGGCCAGCCAGATATCGCCATGACAAGGAAAGTTGGCTGATCATGCGAAATCGCGTCCAACGCCTGACGTCGTTCTTCGGTGATCGGCAAGCTGAGGGACTGCGCATACTTGCCGGAGCCTTTCTGCGGGCCGAACACGCCGCCGCCTGTGGAGAGCGAAGGGCTTCCACGTTCTCAAAAACTGGAGCCTCCGGCGAACCCGGTGCGGTTTATGACCCGTCCCCTCGGGTTTCGGCTACTGTTGCGCCAAATACCCCGCAAGGAAAGGGGCTGAAACAAGGCTACGGCATCCGTCGCCGGTTTGCTTTGTTTCGGCACCCTCCTTGACCCCGCCACGGGTGTCGAGCGCCAACCCCTGCCGGTTTCGCAACAACGCCAATTCTTGCGGCAGGCTGGCCGAACCGGCCGGGGCCGTTCTTCAGCGCCGGGAGGGGGCAAGGTTCCGCGGCAGATCATGACCCCTCAGGTGGAACGGCGGATCATGCTGGGGTTGAGGGAGATGGAGGGCGGCTTTCGGGGCGGGCGAAAATTTATGTCTTGCTTGTTTTAGAGATAGTCGTGTTAAACTTTAAGCCATTGGTAGATCGATTCCAGCTCAATTAAGGGTCGTCGATTTCGATGGTGGCGGATAAGTGTTTTTCAGTGCCTTGCAGATTATTTCACGCCCATAGTGGCAAAGCTGAAGGGCGGGCGGACTGGCAGCGGCTGGCTGACCATCTTCTGGCGGTTGCCCGCCGGGCAGAAAGCCATGCCGCAGCTTTTGGCCTTGGCCGCATCGCCTTTGCGGCGGGCCTGTTTCATGATCTTGGCAAATATGACCCGGCCTTTCAGGCCTATATTGGCGGGCAGGGGGCTTCCGTCGACCATTCCACCGCCGGTGCGCAGGTGCTGCGCGACCTTGCCAGGGGGCCGGAAAGGCTGGTCGCCGAGATCATCGCCTATGCCATCCTCGGCCATCACGCCGGTTTGCCGGATCGCCAGAATGAAACCAATGCCTGTCTCGATACCAGGATGGCAAAGCCGTTGCGGGTGGATGAGACCTGGCAGACGGAACTGGCGCCTGATGGCACGCGCTGCCTTGAGGGAACAGTTGCGGAGCTTAAGCCCTTTGTGCTCAGGGATGCCGGCAAGCGGGCCTTTGCGCTGTCCTTTGTCGGGCGGATGATTTTTTCCTGCCTGGTGGATGCCGATTTCAAGGACACCGAAAGCTACTATGTCTCGCTCGGTGAGGCCGCGAAAGACCGGTGCTGGCCGGAACTGCCGGCCTTGCTGCCCGGTTTTCTGGCGCGGTTCGAGGCAAGGATTGCGGCTTTCGGCAGGCCGGAAACCGGGATTGCGGCGCTCAGGGCCGATATATTGGCGCAGGTGCGGGCAGGGGCCAGCCGTGAGCCCGGCCTGTTCAGCCTGACTGTTCCCACCGGCGGCGGCAAGACGCTGGCGTCACTGGGCTTTGCCATCGATCACGCCCGTCAGCATGGCAAGTCGCGCATCATCTATGCCATCCCCTTCACCTCGATCATCGACCAGACCGCCGCGATTTTCCGCGACGTGCTGGGCGACGAACATGTGCTGGAGCACCATTCCAATATCGATGAGGAGGACATCAGGAAGCGGGAGCACCGCGACAAGCTGAAGCTCGCCATGGAAGACTGGGCCGCGCCGGTCATCGTCACCACCACCGTCCAGCTGTTCGAAAGCCTGTTTTCGGCCCGCCCATCGCGCGCCCGCAAATTGCACAATATCGCCAATTCCATCCTCATCCTGGATGAGGCGCAGACCTTGCCGCGCC
Organism: uncultured Gellertiella sp.; assembly: GCF_963457605.1. Lineage (GTDB taxonomy): Bacteria > Pseudomonadota > Alphaproteobacteria > Rhizobiales > Rhizobiaceae > Gellertiella. The sequence goes on along the minus strand of NZ_OY735139.1, from coordinate 826,707 downwards.
CGCTGCTGCTGCCGGTGATGCGGGCGCTGGAGGAACTGGTGGCGCGCTATGGCTGCAGCGTGGTGCTCTGCACGGCAACCCAGCCGATGCTGGGCGTGCGGCCGGAATTTCCCCAGGGCTTGCCCCTTCAGGCGGACCGGGAACTCGCCCCCGATCCCGAAGGGCTGGCGCGGCAACTCGCCCGCACCCATATCCGCCACGCGGGCACGCTGGACGATGCGGCGCTGGTGGACAGGCTTGGTGCGGCTCACCAGATGCTGGTGATCGTCAACAGCCGTCGCCATGCGATGGACCTCTTCAACGCGGCGAGGGAGGCCGGGCTGGACGGACTGGTGCATCTCACCACACGGCACCATGCCACGGATCGCCGCCGGATTCTGGAAGGAGTGCGGCATCGGCTGGCCACCGGGGCCGCTTGCCGGCTGATCGCCACCAGCCTGATCGAAGCGGGCGTGGATGTGGATTTTCCCGCCGGCCTTCGGGCGGAGGCGGGGCTCGACCAGATCATCCAGGCGGCGGGCCGGGTCAACCGCGAGGGACGGCAGGCGCGCGGGGACAGTATCCTTGCGGTTTTCACCCCGGCGGAACACAAGCCGCCGCGCGAGATCGCCGGCCTGATCGGCGACATGAAACGGATCATCGACAGGCATCCGGATCTGACCGCACCGGCTGCCATGGCGGACTATTACGCCGAGGTCTACTGGCGGGTGCGCGAGTCGGGGCTGGATGCAAAATCGGTCCTCGACAATTTCAGCCTCGCGCCGTCAGGAACCGATTTTTGCTATCGCAAGGCCGGGGATGATTTCCGCATGATCGAAAGCGGGCTGGTGCCGGTCATCATCGCCATCGAGGCGGAGGCGCAGGACTGGGTGAGGAAACTCTCCTTGCCGGATGTGCCAGGCGGGCTTCTGGCCCGCAAGCTGCAATCCTTCACCGTGCAGGTGCCGCCGAAAGCCCGGGCGCGGCTTGTCGCCTGCGGCCACGTCGCCTTCGTTGCGCCGGAGCTGCGGGGAGACCAGTTCGCCGTGCTGCAGAAACCCAGCCTCTATGATCCGCAACTGGGCTTGATCTGGGAGGATGCGGAGTATCTGGCGACTGAGGATTTGATCTGGTGATCGAAGCCGCGCCTTTAGGCGCAGCTTCATGGACGATGACGATACGGGTGGAGATGGCGCGATGTGGTTTCGATCCACGCGGGGATGTCCGCGACGATATCGGTTTTAGGCAGGTGTGCGGAACTGCGCAAGCATTTGAAATCGCAAGCAGCAAGGAGGGGAGATGACCTACGGAATTCGTCTCAGGGTGTCGGGGGACTATGGCTGTTTTACCAGGCCTGAAACCAAGGTGGAGCGGGTCTCTTATGATGTGATGACGCCGTCTGCGGCGCGCGGGATACTGGAGGCGGTGCACTGGAAGCCGGCCATCCGCTGGGTGGTGGACGCCATCCATGTGCTGGAACCGATCCGTTTCCAGTCGATCCGCCGCAACGAGGTTGGCCACAAGGCACCGGCGGGCAAGATCAGGTCTGCCCTGAAGCGGGGTGATCTGGAAGGCCTGAACCTGCTGGTCGACGAGGACCGGCAGCAGCGGGCATCGCTGGTTCTGGTCAGGCCCGCCTATCTGATCGAGGCGCATTTCGAGATGACCGGCAAGGCCGGCCCTGATGACAGCGAGGGCAAGCATCTCGATATTTTCAACCGTCGTGCAGAACGCGGCCAGTGCTTTCACCAGCCCTGTCTCGGCACCCGTGAATTTGCCGCGCGATTCGCGCTTGTGCCCCCGGATGCCCCCCTGCCTGCCGCCATCGGGGACAGCCGCGATCTCGGCTTCATGCTGTTTGACATCGACCATCAGGCGAAGGGCAGGCCGTCGCTGTTCTTCCGGGCGAAGCTTGAAAAGGGCGTGATGCCGGTGCCGCATCCCGGCTCGCGCGAGGTGCTGCGATGACCATACTCTCCTCCCTCGCCCGGGCCTATGACCGGCTGCCCGATGCTCCGCCCTATGGCTATTCCTCTGAAAAGATCGGGTTTATCATTTCCCTGCACGACGACGGAACCGTGGCGACGGTGATCGACTGGCGTGAGGGCGAGGGCAGGAAGGCAAGGCCGAGACCGGTGCTGGTGCCGCAACCTGTGAAGCGGACCGCAGGCATTGCGCCGAATTTTCTCTGGGACAAGACCTCCTATGTGCTGGGGGTCACCGCTGGCAAGGCAACGCGCACGGCGGAGGAACACGACGCCTTCGTGAAAAAGCATCTTGACGCGATTGAGGGCACGCAGGATGCGGGCCTTCGCGCACTGCTTCTGTTCTTGCAGGGCTGGAAGCCTGAGCAGTTCGTGCCGCCTGCCTGGCCGGACGAGATGAAGGACCAGAATGTGGTTTTCGCGCTCGAAAGCGAAAGATTGCGCCACGTCCTGTTGCATGACAGGCCGGCGGCGAAAGCCCTGTGGTCTGATGTTGCCGGGGGTGCCGAGGGGCAGAGCGAAATCTGCCTTGTCTCGGGACAGACAGCGGCCATCGCCCGGCTTCACCCCTCGATCAAGGGTGTCTGGGGCGCACAATCCTCCGGGGCAGCCCTTGTCTCGTTCAATCTGGATGCCTTCACCTCCTACGGTCACGAACAGGGCGACAACGCGCCCGTCTCCGAAGCCGCGGCCTTTGCCTATACCACCGCGCTGAACCGCTTTCTGGAGCGCGACAGTGGGCATCGCATCCAGATTGGCGATGCCACGACCGTATTCTGGGCGGATGCGGAGGATTTCGAAGCGGCGGAAGAGGCGGAGTGGCTGTTTTCGGGCTATTTCGACCAGGACGATGGAGCCGAAGCGGTGCAGGCATCGGCAGAAAAGGCAGCCACCCGAAAGATTGCCATCAAGCTGGAGCAAATTCGCCAGGGCCTGCCGCTTGCCGATGTCGCGCCCGGGCTGGACAGGGGCGTGCGCTTTTTCATCCTCGGACTTGCGCCCAATGCCGCCCGCCTGTCGGTGCGTTTCTATCACGAAGACGATTTCGGCCAATTGACGGAACGCTATCAAAAGTTTGTCAGCGACATGCGGATCGAGCCGCCGCCGCGCGGCGGCACGCCGCCCGTCTGGCGCTATTTGCTGGAAACGGCGGTGCTCGGCAAGCGGGAAAATGTCACGGCCAATCTGGCCGGGGAATGGATGCGCGCCATTCTCGCCGGCGGCGCCTTTCCCCTGACACTGATGTCGTCCGTCCTTACCCGCATCCGCGCCGACGGGGACGTCAATGCGCTGCGGGCCGGAATTCTCAAAGCAGTCCTGATCCGAAATTTCAAAAGGGAGGCACCCGTGGCACTCGACCCGGACAACAGCAACAAAGGCTATCTGCTTGGCAGGCTTTTCGCCACTTACGAGCAGATCCAGTCGGCAGCGCTTGGCAGCAAGGTGAATTCCACCATCAAGGACAAGTTTTATGGCGCGGCCTCGGCGCAGCCGCGCAAGGTGTTCCGGGCCCTCGACAGCGGTTCGGTCAACCACCTGTCGAAAATCGGCAAGCAGAAGCCCGGCTACAGGGTGGTGCTGGAAAAGCAGGTGGCGGCCGTCATGGACATGATGCAGCCGGGCAAAGACCCGTTCCCGGCATCGCTGTCAGCCGAGGAACAGGCCCTGTTCGGCCTTGGCTACTACCACCAGCGCAGCGAATTCTTCAAAAAGACAACCAGCACCGTATCCGAGGGGGACGCAGAATGACCACGATCACCAACCGCTATGACTTTGCCCTGATTTTCGAAGTCACCAATGGCAACCCGAATGGCGATCCCGATGCCGGCAACCTGCCGCGGCTCGACCCGGAGACCAACCGGGGTCTGGTGACGGATGTCAGCCTGAAGCGGAAGATCCGCAATTACGTCGATCTCGCCCGCCATGGCCAGGACGGGTTTCACATCTATGTCGAGGAAGGGGCGATCCTCAATGACCAGCACCGCAAGGCCTACCGGTCGATCCGCCGCGACGATCCGAAAGTCGACAAGGATGCCAAGCTGAACCCGCGCGACGATACCGAGGCCGGGGAACTGAAGAAGTTCATGTGCGACAATTTCTTCGATGTGCGCACCTTCGGGGCGGTGATGTCCACCGGCGTCAATTGCGGGCAGGTCAAGGGTCCCGTGCAGATCGCCTTTGCCCATTCCGTCGAGCCGATCATGCCGCTTGAAATTTCCATCACCCGCATGGCAGCCACCAATGAAAGCGAAAAGAAGCAGAAGGCGGAGGGCGACGATTCCAGCGATCGCACCGATAACCGCACCATGGGCCGCAAGCATATCGTGCCCTATGGCCTCTATGTGGCGCATGGCTTCATTTCCGCCAGGTTTGCCGGGCGCACCGGCTTTTCGGAAGCGGATCTGGAATTGCTGTTCGAGGCGCTCGGGTCGATGTTCGAGCATGACAGATCGGCGGCGCGCGGCGAAATGGCAACACGGCGGCTGATCATCTTCAAGCACGACAATGCGCTGGGCAATGCCCCGGCCCACAGCCTGTTTGACCGGATCCGCATTGGCCGCAATGTCGATGGCGAATTTCGCACCATCGACAGACGTCTCGACAACCTGCCGCCTGCCCGGGCCTTTTCCGACTATATCATCACCATCGACAGGGAGACCCTGCCGTCAGGTGTCGAGATCATCGAAAGGCTGTAGCCGGTGACGGGCGGCGTCATTGCGGCCGGGGAGGAGCGGGAGCCCATTCCGCTCTCCGCCCTGCAGCACGCCGTCTATTGCCTGCGGCAGGCGGCGCTGATCCATGTCGAGCGGGCCTGGGCCGACAATCGTTTCACGGCAGAGGGCAATGTGCTGCACGCGGTCGCCGACAAGGGCGGCCATCGCAAGCTGCGCGGCATTCGCCGGGTGATGGCCCTGCCGCTCGCCTCCACCCGGCTGAACCTGTCGGGCATTGCCGATGTGGTGGAGTTTCGCGATGGTCCGGATGGCAGCACCGCCTGGCCGCTGGAATACAAGCGCGGCAAGCCCAAGCTGCACCGGGCCGATGAGGTGCAGCTCTGCGCCCAGGCGCTCTGCCTTGAGGAGATGACGGGGCGGCCGGTGCCGGAAGGCGCGCTGTTTTATGCCGAAACGAAGCGGCGGCTCGTCGTGCCCTTCGATGAGGACCTGCGCCGCCTGACGGAGGAGACCGTGGCGGCGCTGGCCGCAATTCTTGAAACCGGACGCACCCCGCCACCCACCCCGCATCGCGCCCGCTGCCGTGCCTGCTCGCTCATCGACCTTTGCCGCCCCGATGCCATCGCCCGGCCCGTTCAGGCCTGGCGTGCCCGGATGATCGCGCAAAATCTTGCCGGAGACATCGCCCCGTGAAGAAGCTGCTCAACACCATCTATGTCACCACCGAGGGTGCGGCGCTTCGCAAGGATGGCGAAAATCTGGTGGCGGAGATCGACGGCACCGAGCGCAGCCGGGTGCCGCTGCACATGCTGTCGGCTGTGGTGGTGTTCGGGGCCAGTTATGTCTCGCCGCCGCTGATGGGGGCTCTGGCCACGGCGGGCATCACGCTCACCTTCCTTGACCGCAACGGCCGGTTTCTGGCGCGGCTGGAAGGGCCGGTCAGTGGCAATATCCTGCTGCGGCGGGCGCAATACCGGGTCTGCGACCAGCCGGAGGAGGTGGTCCGCTCCTTCCTGATCGGCAAGATCGCCAATCAGCGCGCAGTGCTGATGCGGTCGCTGCGCGACCATGGCACAGACCTGTTGCCGCAAGACCGGGCCAGAGTGGAAGAGGTGACCGACCGGCTCGCCCGGATCCTGCGCCGGGTCGAGCTGTCCGATATGGCGCTGGACCAGCTGCGCGGCTCGGAAGGGGAGGCCGCCAATCTCTATTTCTCGGTATTCGACACGCTGATCCGCTCGCCCGACGCCGGTTTGCGATGGACGGCGCGCTCCCGCCGCCCGCCTCTCGACCCCGTCAACGCGGTTCTGTCCTTCCTCTATACTTTGCTGACCCACGATTGCCGTTCGGCGCTGGAAAGCGTCGGCCTCGACCCGGCGGCAGGCTTTCTGCACCGAGACAGGCCGGGCCGGCCAAGCCTTGCCCTCGACCTGATGGAGGAGCTTCGCCCGGTGCTGGCGGACCGTCTGGCCCTGTCGCTCCTCAACCGCCGCCAGCTGCGCGCAGGCGATTTCGAACGCCAGGAGGGCGGGGCGGTGCTGCTCAGCGAGGAGGCGCGCAAAACCGTGCTGACCGCCTGGCAGGAGCGAAAGCGGGAAGAACGGCTGCATGTGTTTCTCGAGGAAAAGGCACCGCTGGGCCTCGTGCCCTATCTGCAGGCGCAAATGCTTGCCCGCCACCTGCGTGGCGATCTCGACGCCTATCCGCCCTGGTTCTGGAAGTGAGGCAAAGCCATGCTGGTTCTGGTGACCTATGATGTCCACACGCTTGACGGAAATGGCCCGGCCCGCCTGCGCAGGGTGGCAAAAGCCTGCCGCGATTTCGGCCAGCGGGTGCAGTTTTCCGTCTTCGAGATCGAGGTGGACCCGGCCCAGTGGGTCAAGCTCAAGGCCCGGCTGGAAGGCATCATCAATCCTGATCTCGACAGCCTGCGCTATTACTATCTCGGTGCCAACTGGCAAAGGCGGGTGGAGCATGTCGGTGCCAAACCCGCCACCGACCTCAACGCACCGCTGATCATCTAGTGGAATGAATTTGACATTCGATGCCCATTCGCCGCGATCTCGAGGATCGAATGTCAAATTCGTAAATTCCACTAGAGTCTGTCAGTGACAAATTGAATCTGGAGGGATTCCAATTTTGTGTTTTTTCTGATTCAAGCATCTTGCTGGAAGGGAGGCCAGCAAGGATGGTGAAGCCTCTTTCTCTTGATTTGCGGGCCCGGGTGGCGGATGCGTTGACGGGTGGCATGACTGTTCGCGCGGCGGCGGAACGGTTTGGAATATCGGTCGCCTCGGCGGTTCGGATCGGTCAGCTTTCGCGCTCGGGCAAAGGGCTGCTGCCATCGAAAATTGGCGGCCATGTCAAGCCCATTCTGAGCGGTGACCTGGCAGAGAAGGTGCGCCAGCGGCTGGCCGCAAAGTCTGACTGGACGGTCAGAGCCCTTGCCGCCGATCTTCAGTCGTTTGGCATCCATGTATCACACGATACGGTGTGGCGGTTCCTGCGCAGCCAGGGAAATACCTTTAAAAAAAACGCTGGTAGCCAGTGAGCAGGACAGGCCGAAAGTGGCAAGGTTCAGAGCGCGTTGGAAGGCCCATCAGCACCGGATTGATCCGGAACGGCTTGTTTTCATTGATGAGACCTGGGTCAAGACCAACATGACGCGGACCTGCGGCTGGTGCCCGCGCGGTCAGCCCCTGATCGCGAAGGTGCCGCATGGCCACTGGAAAACACTGACCTTTTTGGCCGGGCTGCGGCGCAACGGCATCGTTGCGCCTTTCGTGCTCGACGGCCCCATCAACAGTATCGCCTTTACAGCATGGGTTCAGCAATGTCTTGTCCCCGTGCTGAAAGCCGGTGACATTGTCGTCCTCGACAACCTGGGCAGCCACAAATGCAAGGCCGCCAGCGAGGCGGTGCGGGCACAAGGGGCTCGCATGTTCTTTCTGCCGCCCTATTCACCAGACCTCAATCCAATCGAAATGATGTTCTCAAAGCTGAAAACGCTCGTCCGCAAAGCCGAGGAGCGAACCATTGAAACGACTTGGCGTCGCATCGGAGAACTCCTCAAAGAATTTACCCCTGAAGAATGCTCGCGATACATCACGCATGCAGGATATGCTTCTATCTAAAACTGACAGACTCTAGAGTCTGTCAGGTTCAGATAGAACCTGACAGACTCCAAGCAAATTTGTTTTCGTTTGTCTTTTCGCTCAAACGAGTTTGAGCGGGAAAACCGGATTCCACTTTTCCCTGACAAACTCTAGTGTGTTGGTTTTCACGCGGAACTGAGCCGGTTTTTCCACCGAGAAATGAGCCACCTCTGAGTATGGTTTTCTGATCAGGGTTTGGTCAAGGGATTGGCTTTTTCTCCTCTCTTGTGTGCTGCGGCAGCCGAGCTGGCTTTAAAGCGGAAGCTGTCGTTCCCGGTTTCCAGGATATGGCAACGATGGGTCAAACGATCGAGCAGGGCGGTCGTCATCTTGGCGTCGCCGAAGACGGTTGCCCATTCGCTGAAGCTGAGGTTGGTGGTGATCACCACGCTGGTCCGCTCGTAGAGCTTGCTCAACAGGTGGAAGAGCAGCGCTCCGCCGGACGCGCTGAAGGGAAGATATCCCAGTTCGTCCAGGATCAGCAGATCGAGGCGAACCAGCGTCTCGGCGATCTGGCCTGCCTTGCCTTTGGCCTTCTCCTGTTCGAGAGCATTGACCAGTTCGATGGTCGAGAAGAAGCGGACCTTTCGGCGATGATGCTCGATGGCCTGGATTCCGAGAGCGGTCGCGACATGCGTTTTGCCAGTGCCAGGGCCACCGATAAGGACAACGTTCTGCGCCCCATCCATGAACTCGCATCGGTACAGTTGGCGCACGGTGGCCTCGTTGATCTCGCTGGCGGTGAAGTCGAAGCCGGAGATGTCTTTGTACGCAGGAAAGCGGGCAGCCTTCATGTGGTAGGCAATAGAGCGTACCTCGCGCTCGGCCAATTCGGCCTTCAGCAACTGGGACAGGATGGGCACGGCCGCATCAAAAGCCGGAGCACCTTGCTCGATCAGATCCGTGACGGCTTGGGCCATGCCATACATCTTCAGGCTCCGCAGCATGATGACGACGGCGGCGCTGGCGGGATCATGACGCATGGCGGCCTCCTGCGATCCGGGCGCGTAGGTCATCATAGCGTTCGACATTTGCTTTGGGTTCACGCAGCAAGATCAGAGCCTGTGGCGTATCGATGTCGGGACCATCGATTGTCTTGCCGTCGATCAGCCGATGCAGCAGGTTCAGCACATGCGTCTTGGTCGCCACCCCCGCATCCAACGCCAGTTCCACAGCCCTGAGGACGACCTGTTCGTCGTGATGAAGGACAAGGGCAAGGATATCGGCCATCTCACGATCACCGCCGGGGCGGCGAAGCATCTGATCTTGCAACTGTCTGAAGGCCAGCGGCAATTCCAGGAAGGGTGCACCATTGCGCAGGGCACCGGGTTTGCGCTGGATGACGGCAAGGTAATGTCGCCAGTCGTAAAACGTTCGCGGCGGCTTGTCGTGGCTGCGCTCAATGATCCGCACATGTTCGCATAGGATATTGCCCTCGGCCGCAACCACCAGTCTCTCGGGATATATCCGCAGGCTGACGGGCCGGTTCGCAAACGATGCTGGCACGCTGTAACGATTACGTTCAAAGGTGATCAGGCATGTCGGCGAGACGCGCTTGCTCTGCTCGACGAAGCCATCAAAAGCGGGAGGCAGTGCCATCAACGCGGCCTGTTCTGCGACCCAGACGTCGGCGATCGAACCGGGTAATGTGTTGTGTGCAGTCTCGCGCCACAGATCCTGGCAATGCTGTTCCAGCCAGGCGTTCAGCGCTGCCAGATCAGGGAAGCTTGGCATCTGTTGCCACAGGCGTGGTCGGGCATCCTGGACGTTCTTCTCGACCTGCCCCTTCTCCCAGCCCGCAGCGGGATTGCAGAACTCAGGCGCGAAGACGTAATGGTTCGTCATCGCGAGGAAACGGATATTGACCTGTCGCTCCTTGCCGCGGCCGACGCGATCGACCGCCGTCTTCATGTTGTCATAGATTCCCCGCGATGGCACACCGCCGAACACGCGGAATCCGTGCCAATGGGCATCGAAGAGCATCTCGTGCGTTTGCAGCAGGTATGCCCTGACCAGAAAAGCCCGACTGTGCGATAGCTTGATATGTGCGACCTGAAGCTTCGTGCGCTCGCCGCCGATCACGGCATAATCTTCACTCCAATCGAATTGGAATGCTTCGCCTGGGCGGAATGACAGCGGAACGAATATGCCACGGCCCGTCGTCTGCTGCTCACGTTGCCGATCAACTCGCCACTCACGGGCGAAGGCGGCGACCCGACCATAGGAGCCGGTAAAGCCGAGAGCCACCAGATCGGCATGAACCTGCTTCAGCGTTCGGCGCTGCTTGCGCGACTTCCCGGCCTCGGTCTTCAGCCAGCCAGCCAGTTTGTCGGCAAAAGGATCGAGCTTGCTTGGTCGTTCCGGTACCGTGAACGTCGGCTCGATCGTACCAGCGCTCAAATACTTCGCGATCGTGTTACGCGACAGCCCAGTGCGTCGGCTGATCTCGCGGATCGACTGCTTCTCGCGCAGCGCCATCCGACGGATGATGTTTAAAAGTCCCATGTGGATCACTCCGTTGCCCCCGTCGCTCACCGCGTTGGGGGGAAGGTTCACATGGCTCAGTTCTCAATGGAAATTATGCGCCTAACCGGCTCAGTTCTGCGTGGAAATCAACACGCGGATGTCGTCGCCTCCTTCACGGGGGCGTGGATTGAAACCAGTACCGGCACCATCCGGCACCGGCAGTTGAGTCGCCTCCTTCACGGGGGCGTGGATTGAAACAGATAGGCAGTGTCACGCTGCAGCGAATAGGCATGTCGCCTCCTTCACGGGGGCGTGGATTGAAACCAGGACATCGGTGTGACGGCGGCGCTGGGCCTGGTCGCCTCCTTCACGGGGGCGTGGATTGAAACCTAGACCAGATCGTCAGCGACCACGGCGAGGATAGTCCCCTCCTTCACGGGGGGCGTGGATTGAAGCGCCTGCGAAGCCATGGATGGGCGGTGGAATATTATCGCCTGCCTTGCGGGAGGGTGTGGAGCGGAGCGCGTGCCGGGGTGGTGTCGTTGTGTGCATGCGCCTTGCTGCGGTCATGATGCGGGCGGAGAAGGGAGGGGCGAAGACGGCGGTATTTCGAGGCCATTGATGTTTATCAACGGGTGGCGCGTTGCCCCGGGTGGCGCTTTGCCCCCCCCGGGGAGGCTGTTGATTTGCTTCGCATTCGGCAGGCGCACCGGGCCTGCCCGAACTTGCGTCCTTCCATGATGCCTCCTTCATCCCCCCAATATCCCCCTTGCATCATCCGCCTTGCAATCTAAAACAGGTCTCACATGGGGGCGGGCGGCATGCAGGGGCGAATCGAACAGTTCATCACGAGGTGGCAGGGGCAGGAAGGCGGGCAGGAGCGGGCCAATTATGGCATGTTCCTGCTGGAGCTTTGCGATGTGCTGGAGCTTGCCCATCCCGATGCGGCCAATGCGTCGCATGAGACGAATGACTATGCCTTCGAGCGGGTGGTGCGCGAGACCGGGCGTGATGGCACGGTGTCGCAGAAGCGGATCGATCTCTACAAGCGCGATTGCTTCGTGCTGGAAGCCAAGCAGAGCCGGCTTTCCGGCGACAAGAAGCTGCTGGAGACGCCGCAGCCTGGCGGCGAGGCAACGGGGCAGCGGGGCCGCAGGGTCGCGGCCAACCGTTCCTGGGACGTGCTGATGATGAATGCCCGCACCCAGGCGGAAAACTATGTGCGGCTGCTTCCCGCCGCCCATGAGCCGCCGCCCTTCGTGCTGATCTGCGATGTCGGCCATTGCATCGAGGTCTATGCGAATTTCCGCCGCGACGGCAAGGCCTATGACCAGTTTCCGGATCGCCGCTCGTTCCGCATCTATCTGGAAGACCTGCGCGAGCCCGCCACCCGCGCCCTGCTGAAGGCGATCTGGAGCGATCCGCTGTCGCTCGATCCCTCCCGCCATGCGGCCAAGGTGACGCGCGAGATTGCGGCGCGGATTGCCAGGGTCAGCCAGGCGCTGGAAAAGGCCGGCCACCCCACCGAAGAGGTGGCGATGTTCCTGATGCGGGTGCTGTTCACGATGTTTGCCGAAGATGTCGAGCTATTGCCGAAGGACAGTTTCAGCGCGGTGCTGGCGCTTTGCGCGGGCAAGCCGGAGATCTTTCCGGGCATGATGGAGGACCTGTGGCGGGCGATGGACGAGGGCAGTTTCGCCGCCGCGATCCAGACGAGAGTCAAGAAATTCAACGGCGAATTCTTCAAGAACCGCCGCGCCTTGCCGCTGGCGCGCGAAGAGATCGGCGAACTCGCGGCGGCGGCCGCCCACGACTGGAAGGATGTGGAACCGGCGATCTTCGGCACCTTTCTGGAACAGGCGCTTGATCCCGATGACCGGCGCAAGCTGGGCGCGCATTACACGCCGCGCGCCTATGTGGAACGGCTGGTGATTGCCACTGTCATCGATCCGCTGCGCGCCGAGTGGGATGTGGCGCGGTCCACCGCCGACCGGCAGAAATCCGAGGGCAAGGGCGAGGCGGCGATCCGCACCGTGCAGGCCTTTCACGACCGGCTCTGCGAGACGAGGGTGCTCGATCCCGCCTGCGGCACCGGCAATTTCCTCTACGTGTCGCTGGAGCTGATGAAGCGGCTGGAAGGCGAGGTGCTGGAGGCGCTGAACGACCTGGGCGGGCAGGAGGCGCTGTCGCTCGACAGCCATACGGTCGATCCGCACCAGTTTCTCGGGCTGGAGCTCAATCCGCGCGCGGCGGCGATTGCCGAGCTGGTGCTGTGGATCGGCCATCTGCAATGGCATTTCCGCAACCGGGGCGTGGCACCGTCGGAGCCGATCCTGAAGGCTTTCCGCAATATCGAATGCCGGGATGCGGTGCTGCTGTGGGATGGCTATCCGGTGCCCAGGGTCGAGGACGGCCGCGAGGTCTATCCCAATCCCCGGCGGCCGAAATGGCCGGAGGCGGATTATATCGTCGGCAATCCGCCGTTCATTGGCGGCAAGGATCTGCGGGCCCGCATGGGTTCGGCCTATACGCAGGCGCTGTGGACGGCGCACCGGCACCTGAACGACAGCGCCGATTTCGTCATGTACTGGTGGGACCGTTCGGCGGAAATCCTGCTGAAGCCGAAAAGCCGGCTGAAGCGCTTCGGCTTCGTCACCACCAATTCGATCAGCCAGGTGTTTCAGCGCCGGGTGATGGAGCCGCATCTGAATGCGAAAAAGCCGCTGTCGCTGGTGATGGCGATTGCCGATCATCCCTGGACCAAACTCACCCGCGACGCCGCCGCCGTGCGCATTGCCATGACCGTGGCTGAAGCGGGCAAGGCGGACGGGCTCATGTTCGAGGTGACCTCGGAAACGGGCGTGGAAACCGACAGCCCGGTGATCCAGTTTGCGGAGAAGCGCGGCAGGATCAATGCGGATCTGACGGTTGGGGTGGATGTGACCAGTGCTGTTGAACTGACCGCCAATTCTGGCGTGTGTTCACCGGGCGTGAAGTTACATGGTGCCGGTTTCATCGTCAGTCCCGAAGAGGCAGAAGGTCTGGGGCTGGGCCACATTGCGGGACTGGACCAGCATATCCGAACCTACCGGAATGGCCGCGACCTGATGGATCGGCCGCGCGGGGTGATGGTCATCGACCTGTTCGGCCTGTCGGCAGACGAGGTGAGGGCGCGATATCCGGCTGTGTATCAGCACGTTATGGTTGCGGTGAAGCCTGAAAGGGATGCGAATAACCGGGCCTCCTATCGCGATAACTGGTGGATATTCGGCGAGCCACGAAAGGATTTGCGGCCAGCCCTCGCCAACCTGCCCCGCTACATCGCAACCGTGGAAACGGCAAAACACCGGGTTTTCCAGTTTCTGGATATTTCCATTTTGCCGGACAATAAGCTGGTGGCAATTGGCGTGAGCGATGGTTTTGCCTTGGGCGTTTTGTCGTCATCCATTCATGTTTCATGGTCAATTCGCGCTGGCGGCTGGTTGGGGGTCGGTAATGATCCCGTCTATGTAAAATCCCGCTGCTTCGATCCCTTCCCGTTCCCTGCCGCCACCGACGCGCAAAAAGACCGCATCGGCAGTCTTGCCGAGGAGCTTGATTCCCATCGCAAGCGGGTGCTGGCGGCGCATGAACATCTGACGCTGACCGGGCTTTACAATGTGCTCGAACACCTGCGGGCGGGGGTGAAGCCGGAGGGGCTGGCACCCAGGGAGCGGCGGATTTTCGATGACGGGCTGGTGCTGATTATGAAGGAACTGCATGACCGGCTGGATGTCGCGGTTGCCGATGCCTATGGCTGGCCCGCCGATCTGCCGGAGGAGGAGGTTCTGGCCCGGCTCGTGGCGCTCAACCGGGCACGGGCGAAGGAGGAAGGGCGCGGGCTGGTGCGCTGGCTGCGCCCGGATTACCAGATCCCGCGTTTCGGCTCCGAGCGCGAAAAGGCCGAGCAGCTGGAATATGACCTCGGCGATGCGCCCGTGGAAAAATCCGGACCAAAGCCGAGCTTCCCGAGCGACGAGCGCGAGCAGACACCCGTGGTGCTGCATCAGCTGATGGCGGCGGAAGAACCGCTCGACGCCAGCCTGATTGCCGCCCGGTTCAGGCAGGGCCAGAAGGCGCGCAAATCCGTCGAGGCGGTGCTCGCCGCACTCCACCGCATGGGCATCGTCACCAGCGACAACCGCCGCACCTACACCTTCCGCCGCGCCGCGTAAGCGTCAGCCACCGAAACGCGGATTGCGGTTTTCGCGGAACCGGTCCGATGAAAGGCACAGGATCCGCCTCCGGTCCGGCCAGTTCCGCATGGAAACCGGCAATCTCGTGAACAGCAACGGCGATACCGCGCGCATGCGGCACGAATTCCGTTTTCGAAGAAAGATAAATATGTATAGCGGAAACTAAGGAATTTTGCTATATACGCCTATATATCGCTATATATCGCTATATATCCCTAGTTACAGGCTTTGGGCCGGAGATTGACATGGATCCACTGCGTAATCCTTTTGCGCCCGGCGCCGGTAGCCGCCCCCCTGAATTGGCAGGGCGCGATGACGTTTTAGAAAAGGCACGAATTGCGTGCGGCCGCGCGGTTCGGGGACGAAGTGTGAGGTCGCTCATGCTTCTCGGACTTCGAGGGACGGGAAAGACCGTTTTGCTCAACGAAATTAAAAAGATTGGAGAGAGCGAGGGGTTAATAGCCACCAAGATCGAGTCGCCAGAAAACACCAGACTGGCAAAGCTCCTCGTTCCTGAGATGATGCGTGCACTCCGGATTCTGTCAGCCCATGAGAATGCAAAAGACATGGCCCTTCGCGGGCTAAGAGCGGTCCGAAGCTTTGTATCTGTATTCAAAGTAGAGTTCGCTGGAATGAGTTTAGGTGTGGAGCCTGAGGTTGGGCTTGCTGACAGCGGCAATATTGAAGCCGACTTGACCGATCTGTTCCGCACTCTCGGGCTAGCTGCCCAAGCGGCAGGAAAGGGATGGCTGCTTCTGATTGACGAAGTCCAGTACCTTGCTGAGGAGGATCTGTCAGCGATCATTGTTGCAATACATCATATGTCTCAAGAAAACCTCCCGGTTGTATTTGTCGGGGCTGGTTTGCCCCAGGTTGCTCGACTGGCCGGTGATGCAAAATCATATGCAGAACGTCTATTTGATTACCCAAAAATCGGAGCTTTGGCTTCGCCCGATGCAGTTCGTGCTGTTACCGCTCCCATAGTCGAGGAGGGGGAAAGTATCTCGGGCGCTGCGGTTAATCACATGGTCGAACTGACGCAGGGATATCCCTTTTTCATTCAGGAATGGGCATCAATTGCCTGGAATATTACAGAGGATGGCGCGTCAATAGAGTTGAAGGATGCTGAAAATGCCTATACGCGTGCGCTGGAATCCCTGGATGAAGGTTTTTTCAAAGTTCGTTATGACCGCCTTACGAAAGCAGAAATTAAGTTTGTAGCAGCCATGTCCGAATTGGGGGAGGGGCCTTATCAAATGGGCGATATCGCCAGCAAGCTGGGGACAAAAGTCCAATCGCTAGGTCCAGCAAGAGCAAGCATCATTCACAAAGGCATGATCTATAGCACCGACCACGGTTATTTGGATTTTACTGTTCCGTTGTTCGCAGACCATATGCGCAGAGCAAAAATAGACGACTGATGATTTTAGAGTTTGTCAGGGAAAAGTGGATTGAACGAAGCGCGCTTGTGCGGCATTTGGAGCGCGGGTTGTCTTTCAGCCCAGCCTTTGACCCCACACTTCTCGCAAGAGTGTCAATTTCTGCAGCATGCTGGCCGGACTGACCGGGGTCAAGGTTCAGCGCCGGATCACAATCGACACTATCCGTCAGCTGTCCGGTCCGCAGGCCCGCGCCGTTGCTTTTCACCTCTTGCTGAAATACAAGAATTCCCTGAAACAAGTTTGCCTCTATGGTGCTTTGGCACGCGAGCCTGTCGGAGGGAGGAGCGGGGATGAAGCGGGCGGTGCTTTCCTGTCACCGGCAGTTTCCCGAGACGCCGGTGAGTTTCTGGGTGGGGGCCCGGTCGCATGTGCTGGTGTCGCCGCCCATGGACGGCGGGCAGCGGCGGCGGTCGCAGGTGACCCTGCATCCGTTTTCCGCCCAGCGCCGCCTCTGGTGCCAGCTCGGCATCGAATTTTCGGGCGTTGCCCTGTGCTTTTCGACGCCGCAGGAGCTGGATCATGTGCTTTCGGTGCTGTCGCGCAATCCGCTGCCGTCAGGGCACGGTCTGGTGCCGGGCTGGAAGGTTGGACGGCCGGTCACCCATTGGCTGTCGCGGCTGCCCGGCAAGGCCAAGTCCTGGAAATTCCGGCAGCGGCTCTGCACCTGGCTTTCCGCCCATCCGGTGGTGGCCGCGTTCCGGCGCTTCTATGAAGGGCAGCCGGTCATCTATGTGTTTGCGGGCTTCGATCCGGCAGATCCGCCGGTGTCTCAGGCCCTGCTGGCGGCGCGGCGCGATCTTCGTCCCGCGCCGATTGCCGAATCCTGACAGGGGCTTGCGGGCCAATGCTCGCAAACTGAGTCACGGTGTTCTCACATTGCTTTCATTGGCGTCGGCGCGGGCGATGGGGTAGGTGAGGTGCGTTTTCAGGCAGAGGCCCTCTCCATGTCGCTCCGCTCCATTCTGGCAGAATTTCCCGAAGGCTATTTCGAGGTGATCTTCGAGGGGCGGCGGTATCGGGCGGGGAAGGCCGGGTTTGCGGGCGGGCGGAGCCTGAAATTCGAGGCGACCGAGCTTGGCGGCACCGACCATGTCAGCCTCAATCTCTACCGGCTGGAAGACGGGCGGGAACTTCTCAAACCCTGCGAGATGCCTGCCGAAAAGGTCGAGCGCTTCATTCGCAGCATGCGGCTCGTTGCGGCAGATTGACGGGGTGCCGTTCGCTTTTGCCTTTCCGCACGGCCCTGATGTGCCTATATCCATGCTGAGCCAGGGGTTGGCAGGTATGGGGAGCGGGAATTTGCAACAGGCAACGGCAGCACGCTTCGGCTTTGACCATTCCTATGCCCGCTTGCCTGCGCGCTTTCATGCGGCAACGGTGCCCGCCATCGCCTCCGCGCCCCTGATGGTGGCGCTGAACACGCCGCTTGCCGCCGAAATGGGGCTGGATCTCGACGGCATCGATGCTGCCGGGCTGGCGCAGATCTTTTCCGGCAACCGGCCGCCGGAGGATGCGCGGACCATTGCCACCGCCTATGCCGGCCATCAGTTCGGTGGCTTCTCGCCGCAGCTTGGCGATGGCCGGGCGATCCTTCTCGGCGAGATCGTCACGCCGTCCGGCCAGCGGTTCGACATGCAGCTGAAGGGGGCGGGGCGCACGCCCTTTTCACGCGGCGGCGACGGGCGGGCGGCCCTCGGGCCGGTGCTGCGCGAATTCCTGGTGTCGGAGGCCATGCACGCGCTCGGCATTCCCACGACCCGGGCGCTGGCGGCGACCCTCACTGGCGATCCTGTCTATCGCGAGCGGGTGGAGCAGGGCGCGGTGCTGACGCGGGTGGCGGCAAGCCATATCCGGGTCGGCACCTTCCAGTTCTTTGCCGCCCGGCGGGACACGGATGCCCTGCATCTCCTCACCGAACATGCGCTCGCCCGGCATTATCCCGACCGGGCAGGGTCGGACACGCCTCCGGCGCTGGCGCTCCTTCAGGGCGTGCTGGAGCGGCAGGCCTTTCTGGTGGCGGAATGGATGCGGGTCGGTTTCGTGCATGGGGTGATGAACACCGACAATGTCTCGATTGCGGGCGAAACCATCGATTACGGTCCTTGCGCCTTTGTCGATGCCTATGATCCCGCAGCCCGCTTCTCCTCCATCGATACCGGCAGCCGCTATGCCTTTGCCAATCAGGGCGCGGTGGCGGAATGGAACATGGCGCGACTGGCCGAAGCGCTGCTGCCGGTGATCGATCCCGACGAACAGAAGGCCGTCGATCTCGCGACTGCGGCGCTGCGCGGCTTCGCGCCGCTGTTTGCCGCCCGCCTGCTCGCGGTGATGCGGGCAAAGCTAGGGCTGCTTTCGGCGGAAGAGGGCGATGCGGCGCTCGCCCGGGACCTGTTGAAGGCAATGCAGGCGGGCAGGGCCGATTATACGCTGTTCTTCCGGGGGCTCACCGATGCCGCCCGCGACCAGACCAGCCTTGAGGCGCTGTCGGTGCATTTTTCCGATGCCAGCGCCTATGCCGGCTGGATCAGGGCATTTCGCGAACGGCTGTCGCGCGAGGCGGGCGAGGGAGAGGCGCGGGTTGCGGTTATGGCGCGGGCCAATCCGCTTTATATCCCGCGCAACCATCTGGTCGAGGCCACGCTTGCGGCGGCAAACGAGGGGGATTTCGAGCCTTTCAACACGCTGCGCACGGTGCTGAAATACCCTTGTGAACCGCAGCCGGGCCGCGAAGATCTTGCCGCAGGCCCGCCCGGCGGCTGGGGCGAATACCGCACCTTCTGCGGCACGTGAGCCCGGCATGACGGACCATGATGTTTCGCCAATCCCAATTCCGGATCGCGCCTGCGGCAGCTGCACGCTCTGCTGCCACCTGCCGGAGATCGAGGCCTTCGACAAGCCCGCCAATGTCTTCTGCCAGCATTGCGTGGAGGGGGAGGGTTGCCGCATTTATGCAACCCGGCCAAAGCTTTGCCGAGATTTCCTCTGCCTGTGGAAGACCAGCCCGGAGCTGGGGCCGGAATGGGAACCGGCAAAGGCCGGGATGATGATCTACGGCCAGGGCCAGCAGATGACGGTGCTGGTCGACCCGGCCTTTCCCGATGCCTGGACGAGGGAACCGCATGCCGGCCAGTTCCGGCAATGGGCAGCGGCGGCGGAAGAAAGCGGCGGCTACATCATCGTCTTTGTCGGCGATGCCGTGTTCAAGATCGAACCCGGCGCGCCAAGCCTGTGAAAAGTCCGCACCGGGGGCTTTCCCGCGCGCGATCCATGGCCCATTCTGGTCACCGAACAGGGGGAACAGCGACATGACCATCGACAGGGATCTCGAATGCATCGCGCGGCAGGAGGCGGAACTGTGCTTCGACCGCTTCAATCTCGACATGGCCTTCGAGCTGGGCTCGATGCTGCACAAGATGGCGGCGTCGCGCAAGCTGCCTGTCGTCATCGACATCACCCTGCATGCGATGCCCGCCTTCTATGCCGCGCTGCCGGGCTCGACCCGCGACAATGCCAACTGGGTCCGGCGCAAGCAGAACCTGGTGCTGCGCTTCCTGAAGAGCAGCTATGCCATCGGATTGCAGCTTGCCCGCCAGGGGGTGACGGTGGAGCAGAAATATGGCCTGCCCGGCGCCGACTATGCCCCGCATGGCGGCAGTTTCCCGATCCATGTCAAGGGCACCGGCTGCATCGGTGCCGTCACCGTGTCCGGACTGCCGCAGCGCGACGACCACAATCTGGTGGTGGAGGCGCTGGCGATCTTCCTCAAGCAGGATCCGATCGCCCTGCGCCTGCCGGAGGCCTGATCGGCCCCGTCACGGGGCGGGCTCGCCCGCAGCTGCCGCCAGCGCGTCGTTTTCGGCGATGATCATCCTGGTCAGGCTGCCTTCGGCGGGGTAGAGCGGGATCAGGCAGGCCTGCAGCGCGTGGTAGATATCCGCCTTGCCATGGAAAAGGTGGTTTGACGGTTTGAGGTCGGCGCTGCGCTCCTCGTGCCAGCCGCCATTGACGGTATCGATGAAGGAGGCGGCGATCCGGTTCCAGATCTTGCGGTAGCTCTGTTCGTGGAACTCGCCGGGAAAATGCCGGTTGAGAACGGCGCTGGCGCCTGCCCCTTCGGCGAGCGGCCACCAGAGCTTGACCGGACGCGACGGGCGGTTTTCCCAGTCGAGCGTGTAGTGGAAGCCGCCGTGCTCCTTGTCCCAGCCAAGCGACATCGCCTGGAAGAACAGCGCGCGGGCGGCCTCGGCCATCCAGTCGCGGTTCTTGCCGGACAGTGCCCAGAGCTGCAGCAGCAGCCGCGCCCATTCCAGCGAATGGCCGGGCGTGGTGCCGGAAGGGCGAAACATCTCGTGGCCGGAATAGGCCTCGTCGACCTGCCAGTCCTCGGTGAAATGCTCCGGCAGCCGGTAGCCGCAGGCCGCCGCGTGGCAGCGGATGATCAGCTCGGCAATCCGCTCGGCCTTGTCGAGATAGTCCCGCTCGCCGGTTGCCTCGAAGGCGGCCATCAGCGCCTCGGTCAGGTGCATGTTGGAATTCTGGCCGCGATAGGGACCCATCGGCCCCCAGTCGGCGGTAAATTCCTCGGCAATCGCGCCGTGGCGTTCCTCCCAGAAACGGCTCACCAGCACCTCGGTGACATCGGCCAGCATGTTGCCCGCCAGGGGGTGGCCGATGAGGCTGGCGGACGAGGCGGCGAGCAGCACGAAGGCATGGCCATAGCCCTGCCTGGTGCTGTCCTGCGCCCCCTCATTGTTGATCGCCCAGACATAGCCGCCCCGGTCATGGTCGCGGTGCCGGTTCCAGATCGACCACATCCCGTGATCGATCATCCCGTCGAGGCCCGGTCGTCCGCGCAGCGCGCCGATCACCGCGCAGTGGACCATGCGGGCGCTCATGTGGACGCCGCGTGCCGGGTCATCCTCCAGCCGCAGTGCGCCATGCGGGTCCAGCTCGCGAAAGCCGCCGCGCGGGTGGATCGTGTGCGGACCGAACAGCGTGAACAGCCGCTCGGCCTCATTCTCCAGCCAGCGACGGTGGGCAGGGCGCGCGGTCCAGGGCAGGGTGTCGGCACGTTCGATGGTCGGGGCTGAGGGCATCTGTCGGGCTCCACAGGGAAAGATGATACAAACGGTTTAAATCAGGATTGGCCCCGATTGAAGCGGCATCTTGCATTTCACCTGAACGGCTTCACACATTGAATCAAAACCCTGCCAAACCGAATCCGCAAAGACCGGCAAGCTGCTGATTTCAGATTCGATTTGTGGTATCGCGCACAGGGCGAACCGGTAAGGAAATGCGGATGTCTGGCGAAACCGATCTCACCCTGTTGCTGAAGAACATGAAGCCCGCGCTCCAGCCGCAGACCTATGTATTCGCCACCATTCCGGAGCCCGCATCTCTCGATCTTGCCCCGCTTCAGCCGCTGGCGACTTTCCGGGAAAGCGAGGGGCTGACGCTCATTGTCGAGGAGGAGCGCGCCATCGCGGCGGGCCTCACCCGCTCCGGTGCGATGCGGCAGATCACGCTGACCGTGCATTCCTCACTGGAAGCTGTCGGGCTGACGGCGGCGATTTCGGCGGCGCTGACCGCCAATGGCATCAGCGCCAATGTGGTTGCCGCCTTCCATCATGATCATGTCTTCGTCGGGGCAGGGGACGCGGAGCGGGCGCTCCGCGTGCTTGAGGCGCTCACATGAAATCGCGCGGGATTCTCTTGTCCCACGTCTTCTCGTGGACCAGCGTTTCGCCCTCATAGGCCGATACCCGGGCCGAGATCAGCCAGTCCGTTGCGGTCGCCCGCATCGAGGCGCGGCATTCGGTGCGCACCGCCCAGCCCTCGCGCCGCGCTTCCGTCGTATGGTGACAGCTGCCGGTGACCGACAGGGGATCGTCGGGGGCGATGGTCCAGGTCTCGCGACGGCATTCGCGGCTGGCAAAGCCGCTCTGGGGATGTTCGCTGAGACCGGTATCCTCAAGAATCCGGTATTCGGTGCGCTGGCGGGTGAGGTCGCGGTAGACGCCGCGCTGCGAGATGGCAGGCGTGAGCGTGATATAGTCGGGCAGCGGATCGGGATTGTCCGGTTCCTTCACCTCGATCAGCCGGTGCTCGCCGAGTGCGGGCAGCGCCAGCGCCAGCGAGGCGGCGTCAAAGGTCACGCCCGGATCGACCGGCGGCGGCACCAGCAGCGGCCAGTAGGCGGTCGACAGCGACAGGCGAATTCGGTGCCCCTTGCCGAAGCGATAGCCGCAGGCATCGAGCACCATGCGGATCTCGACCATCTCGCCCTCGGGCATGGCTTCCGGCTCGGCATTCGAATGGCGATGGGCAAGGTTGAGCACGCCGAAGCTGACCCGGGTCGCGACGCCATCGGGATGCACATCGACGATGCGTGCCACGAGATTGGCGAGCGGGGCCGACGTCGAGAGCCTGAGGGTCAGGACCGGCTCGCCAAGAAAGGCCTGCGCCTCGTCGAGCGGCGAGGTCTCGAAGGTCAGCGAGCCCGCATCGTCCAGACGCTGGTCGCCCGCCATTTCGGCATCCGGCTTGACGGTGAAATATTCGCCCGCCATCACCCCGGTATCGAGCGGCGAGCGCAGATAGACCGGCCGCTCGGCATTGGCACCGGGATGGCCTTCGGCGAGCCGACTGTCGCTGCCGACATGCAGCACATGCGGTTCGGCCCTGGTCCAGTCGTCCTTGGCAATCCAGAAGCCGGGATCGACATCGCGGCGGATCGCCGGGCGGGGGCCGTCTAGAATGAAGGCGCGCATCTGCGGCAGGGCCTCGACGCCGGTCTCCTCGCCGCGCAGCCAGCGGTTCCACCAGGCAATTGCCTCGCCGAGAAAATCGGCGCGGGGCTTGGGATAGGCGAAATGCGGATATTTGTGAATCCACGGGCCGATCAGCGCCTTGGCCTTCGAGCCCATGCCCTCGATCGCCTTCATCGGCGTGTTGCGGTAGCCATCCGCCCAGCCGGCAATCACCATGGCGGGGATTTCGATCCGCCCGAAAGCCTCGTTCACCGAACCATGCTGCCAGAAGGCATCGCGGCGCTGGTGCTCCAGCCATTCCTCCAGAAAGAACGGCTCGTTTTCCAGCCGCTCCAGCCACATCTCGCGCCAGCGGTCACCGGTCAGCGCCGGATCGGGAGACCGGGACTGGTAAGCAAGCATGGTCGCCGCCCAGGAGAGCTGCGCAGAAAGGTGACAGCCGTTCTTGTAGTGGATGTCGTCATTGTAGCGGTCGACGGTCGAGGCGAGCGAGATGATGGCCTTCAGGGCCGGGGGGCGCAGCGCTGCGACCTGCAGGCAGTTGAAGCCGCCCCAGGAAATCCCCATCATCCCGACCGAGCCGTTGCACCAGGGCTGTGCGGCGATCCACGCGATCAGCTCGCAGGCATTGGCGAGTTCCAGCGGTGTATATTCGCCATCGATCACCCCCTCGCTTTCGCCCGAACCACGGATATCGACCCGCACCCCCGCTATGCCTGCGGCGGCAAAGGACGGGTAGGTGGATTCATCGCGCGGCGAAGTGCCGTCGCCCTTGCGATAGGGCAGGAATTCGAACACGGCCGGCACCGGATCGGCTTCGCTGTTGTCGGGCATCCAGATGCGGGCGGCAAGACGCGTGCCGTCTTCAAGCGTGATCCAATGGTTTTCAATGACGGTAAAGGAGCGTTCGGTCATCTCGGGCTTTCATGCGGTGATGGACGAGGCAGGTTACCAGCATTCAACCGGCGACTTGCGGCCAAGGCAAGGCGGGTTGCGCACTCTGCCCAGCCTATTTGCGGCAAAAACCCGGCGAGACCGGCATTCGGCCCCGGCTTGACGTTTGCCTGACTGCGTTTTCCCGCAGGTAGCGGGTGATGTATTCGCCTGCAGAGGGATGATCTGCCGCGTTCTTGTCTGCCGGTTGCCATGCTAATACCAAGGATCACTGATGGGAACCCATTCGATGGCGTGGAAACGGATACCGGGCAGGAGAATACCGCAGGTCGATGCTTTGAGCATCGACCGAGGATTTCGACGCCCTCCGGTGGCCGAATTCCACGCCACCCGGAGGGCCGGTCGCTTTTGACTTGCGGACGGCGTCGAAAATCCTCGCCGGACCGGTAGGTCCGACTGCGGTTTTCTCCTGGCCGCAAGCCAAAATCGATCCGGTCGAATGGGTTCCCATCAGTGATCCTTGGTATAAGAGAATCAGGGGCGGATTTTTCGCCGGGGCGATGGTTGCGGAGACGGCATTTGGAGATTTGGCGCAATGGCCTGGCGGGGCTTTCGGTCGCGGGCCTGATGCTGCCGGAGGCGGTGGCCTATGCGGGGATCGCAGGCCTGCCGCCGGAACGCGCCATCCTGGCCGGCATTGCGGGGGCGGTGGCCTATGCGGCTGTCGGGCAAAGCCGCTTTGCCATCGTCGCGCCAACCTCGTCCTCCGCCGCCATTCTCGCCGCGACCCTTGCCGCCATCCCGGGCGGCGTTGCGGCAAGGGCGGGCTTTTCCACCTGGATCGTGCTGCTGACCGGCGGGTTGTTTTTGCTCGCAGCGCTGTTGCGGCTTGGCGGACTGACCGGCTTCATCTCGCGACCCGTGCTGAAGGGCTTTGCCTTCGGCCTGGCAGTCACCATCATCCTGCACCAGTTGCCGGATCTCCTCGGCTTCAGGGCGTCAGGCACCAATCTCGCGGCGTTCGGTGCGGACCTGTTCCACCACCTGCCGCAGGTCCATGCGGCAAGCCTGGCGCTCGGGGCGGCGTCACTTGCGTTTCTGCTCGCAGTCCGGCGCTTTCGCCATGTGCCGGGCCCGCTGCTCGTGCTGGTGGCGGGGGTGTCGCTGTCGCGGTTGGCAGGGCTTTCCGCCCTTGGGGTGGAGATGGTCGGCGACATCGGGCTGAGGCTCACCTGGCCGGACCTGCCCGCGCTCGACTGGCCAGTGCTGTCGGGCCTTGCCCAATATGCCGTGCCGCTGGTGCTGATCCTGTTTGCCGAATCCTGGGGGACGGTGCGCAGCCTGGCGCTCAGCCATGGCGACAGGGTCAGCGCCAATCGCGAGCTTTCCGCCTTCGCCGCCGCCAATCTGGCGAGCGCGCTTACCGGCGGCATGCCAGTGGGCGCCGGATTTTCGGCGGGCTCCGCCTCGCAGGCCGCAGGGGCATCGGGCAGGCTTGCGGGACTGGTTGCGGCACTGGCGCTGGCCCTGCTTGTCGTCTTCGGCCACGGGCTGATTGCCGACCTGCCGAAGCCGGTGCCTGCCGCGGTGATCATCGCCGCCCTGTCCCATGCGCTCGATCCGAAGCCGTTCCTGCGGCTCTGGCGGCTCGGGCGCGACAATTACCTCGCTTTCGGCACGGCGGCGGGCATTCTCACCTTCGGCGTGCTCGACGGCATGCTGCTTGCCATCGTCCTGTCGCTGATCGCCCTGCTGCGGCGGCTGTCGGCTCCGGTGATCGCCCGGCTCGCGCCGCTTGGCGGCGGGCGTGATTATGTCGATGCGGCCCGCCATCCCGATGCGGCGTTGGCATCTGATCTGGCGGTCTTCCGCCCGGCAGCGCCGCTTTTCTACGCCAATGCCGATACGGTGCTCAGCACCGTGGCCGCGCGGGTGGCCGAAGATCCGGCGATCCGCCGGGTGGTGCTCAGCCTTGAGGAAAGCTTCGATGTCGACACGACCGCGCTCGACCAGCTGACGGAATTCGACCAGTCCTTGCAGGCGCGCGGTCTCAGGCTGCATTATGCCCGGGTGCATGATCATCTGAGGGACCTGTTTGAGCTCGCCGGTGAAACGGATCTGCTCTCCCGGTGTTACTACAGCGTCGACGACGCGGTCCGGGCCATGGACGTAAAGCCCGTCCGGCCCGCATGACGGCCTGCACATGAAGGGGAGACCGTGATGTCGAGTGTGGAACCGATCCTGAAACTGGTGCCGATCCTTGATCTGCGCCCGACCCAGATCACCATGGGTGCCCGCGAGGTGAAGCGCAAGCGCGACAACTGGCGGGAAAAGACGGCGCGGGAGGAGGGGACCTTTCTCGGCGATCACCTGGTGCCTGTGGTCGTCGGCCCCGGGGATGTCTTCTACCTTGTCGACCATCACCACCTCGCCCTTGCCCTGCACCAGGAGGGGCAGGAAAAGGTGCTGGTCGCGGTGCAGGCCCGCCTCTCCCATCTCGGCAAGGACGAATTCCTGCGCTTCATGGACAAGCGCGCCTGGCTGCATCCTTTCGACGAAAAGGGCAGGCGGCAATCGCCGGAGGCGCTGCCAAAGACGGTGGAAGGGCTGGTCGACGACCCCTTCCGCTCGGTGGCGGGCGAATTGCGCGAGGCGGGCGGCTATTCCAAGGACACCACGCCGTTTTCCGAATTCCTCTGGGCGGACTATCTGCGCGACCGGATGGATGCGACCCTTGCCCGCGACAATCCGAAAAAGGCACTGGCGGCGGCATGGGACATTGCCAGGCACAAGGATGCAAGCTTCCTGCCCGGCTGGTGCGGCCCTTAGCGTTTGTCAGGGAAAAGTGGAATCCGGTTTTCCCGAAAAGACAAACGAAATCAAGGAGCGTTAGAGTCTGTCAGGTTCATACTGAACCAGATAGACTCTGGTTTTCTGTGGTTTCGTTTGTCCTTTCGCTCAAACAAGTTTGAGCGGGAAAACCGGATTCCACTTTTCCCTGACAAACTCTAAAAACCGTGCATCCGGGGGGATGCACGGCTGATGTCTGCGTCAGGTCCCTGGAGGGCTTATTTGCCCTGCCAGACCGGATCACGCTTTTCGGCGAAGGCGCGTGCGCCTTCCAGCTGGTCTTCGGAGCCGTAGAGGATGTCGACGGTCTTCAGCTGGCGGCGGGTGACCTTGTTCATGGCGTCCTGGAACTTCGAGCCTTCGGCCTCGCGCACCACTTCCTTGATCGCCGCATAGACCAGCGGCGGGCCGCTTTCGAGCAGGCGGGCAAGTTCCCAGGCGCGGGCCATCAGCTTGTCGGCGGGCAGGATCTCGTTGACGAAGCCCCAGCGGTGGCCTTCACTGGCGTCAAGCCAGCGGCCGGTCAGCAGCATGTCCATCGCGACATGGTAGGGAATGCGCTTCGGCAGCTTGATCGAGGCGGCATCCGCCACCGTGCCGGAGCGGATTTCCGGCAGGGCGAAGGTCGCATGCTCGGCGGCGAGAATCAGGTCGGTCGACAGCGCGATTTCAAAACCGCCGCCGCAGCAGATGCCGTTGATCGCCGCGATGATCGGCTTGTTGAGGTCACGCAGTTCCTGCATGCCGCCAAAGCCGCCGATGCCGTAATCGCCATCGACCGCATCGCCACCGGCGGCAGCCTTCAGGTCCCAGCCGGGGCAGAAGAACTTTTCGCCGGCCCCGGTGATGATCGCAACGCGCAGGGAGGGGTCGTCGCGGAAGTCGGCGAAGATCCTGCCCATGATGCGCGAGGTCGCGAGATCGATGGCATTGGCCTTCGGCCGGTCCATCGTCACTTCGAGAATGCCGCCTTCGCGGCGGGTGCGGATTGGCTCTGCGGTCACGATGTCTTCCTCCTGATCAGCGCGTCTGCGGCAACGGCACCTTGCCCCTCGGGCAGCACCATGACCGGGTTGATGTCGAGTTCTTCCAGCCGTTCGGCATTGGCGGTAACGAAGGCGGCGGCTGCCGCCACGGTCCTGACCAGGGCCTCGATGTCGCCCTTTGCCTGGCCGCGATAGCCGGTCAGCAGCTTCGAAATCTTCAGGCCGGAAATGGCGGCGCGGATTTCGGCGTCGGTGGTCGGCAGCGTCAGCAGGGCGGCGTCCTCGATCAGTTCGACGAGGATGCCCCCGGCACCGACGGTCAGGACCGGACCGGCAACGGCATCGCTGGTGGCGCCGATGATCAGTTCGGCCACCGGCTTGCCGACCATCTTTTCCGCCAGATAGCCCCTGGCGACATGCGCCATGGCCTGGGCCGCCTTCAGTACGTCATCGCGGGACTGGAGGTTGAGCCTGACGGCTCCGGCCTCGGTCTTGTGGGCAACGCCCAGACCCTTGAGCGCCACGGGATAGCCGAGCTTTTCCGCCGCATCGGCAATCGCCTCGGGCGTATTGGCCGTGACGCCTGCCGGGACCGGCACGCCATGGGCGGCAAGTTCGGCCTTGGCCTCGGCTTCCGACAGGGTCTCGCTGTCGCCGTCCTTCAGGCGGGCGGACAACAGCGGCTGCGGGGCAGGGGTCCGCCAGGCAAGGCCGATATCGGCGGCGATTTCAGCCGCCGTCAGCGCCTCGTCGATGCCGCAGAGCGGCACCATGCCCATTTCCATCAGCTTGAAGGCCACGTCCTCATGCATGTTCTCGCCAATCGAGGCGACGAAGCCTGCCGGCACGCCATTGTTGGCGGCACTCGCCCGGCGCATGGCATTGACCGTCGTCCACCAGTCTTCATAGGTGCAGCGGTCGGAGCGCGGGAAGTCCAGCACGATCAGGTTCAGCGCATAGCCGCCCTGCATCATCGCGGTGAAGGCGGCGGCCTGCCGGTCCTCATTGCCCCAGACGAAGGTGTGGTAATCGAGCGGATTGGCGAGCGTCACCATCTCGCCGAGGCTTTCGCGCAGCGCCGGAAGCTGCTCGGTCTTCAGCGCCCGGAAATTGATCTTGCGACCATGGGCGGTGTCGGACATCAGCGAGGCCTCGCCCCCCGAACAGCTCATCGAGGAGATGTCATAGGAGGACAGCGGCCCATAGACATGCAGCAGCTTCAGGGTTTCGAGCATGACCGGCAGGCTTGCCACCTGGCCGATGCCGAGCCGCTTCAGCAGGGCGGAGGAAACGGCATGGTTGCCGGCCAGCGACGCGGTATGGGAGACGGTTGCCTTCTGGGCGGCCTCGGACTTGCCGACCTTCAGCGCCACCACCGGCTTCTTCAGCTCGCGCGAGCGGCGGCTCAGCCGCTCCAGCGCCTCGACGCTGTCGATGCCTTCGATATGCAGGCCGAGGGCGGTGACGCGCGGATCTTCGAGGGCGGCAATCGCCATTTCCGACAGGCCGGACTGGGCCTGGTTGCCCGCGGTCATGATATAGGCAATCGGCAGGCCACGGGTCTGCATGGTGAGATTGAGCACGATATTCGACGACTGGGTGAGGATCGCCACGCCCTTTTCGACGCGGATCATGCCGTGCTGGTCGGGCCAGAGCAATGCGCCATCGAGCGCGTTGACGATGCCGTAGCAGTTCGGACCGATGATCCGCATCCGGCCTGCTGCCTTTACCAGTTCGTTCTGCAGGTCGGCGCCGTCGGCAAGCTCCGACTGGGCTTCGAGAAAGCCCGAGGCATAGCAGATCGCGCCGCCCGCACCCCGTTCGGAGAGCTGGCGGACGATGTCGACGGTAAGGTTGCGGTTGACGCCGACAAAGGCGGCATCGGGGGCGGAGGGCAGGTCGGCCACCGAGCGGTAGCACTTGCGTCCGGCGATTTCGTCTTCCTTCGGATGGACCGGCCAGATTTCTCCGGCAAAGCCCATCTTGTCGCATTGATAGATCACGCGCCGGGCTTCCTTGCCGCCAAACACGGCAATGGTTTTCGGGCGCAGCAGGCGGTCGAGGCTGTCGAGTTCCATCATTACGCTCCGAGCGGCCGCAGGAGATCGCGGCTGATGATGTGGCGCTGGATTTCCGACGTGCCGTCCCAGATCCGCTCGACGCGGGCATCGCGCCAGAAACGGGCGAGCGGCAGATCGTCCATCAGGCCCATGCCGCCGAAGATCTGGATGGCTTCGTCGGTGACACGGGCCAGCATTTCCGAGGCATAGAGCTTGGCCGAGGCAATCTCGCGGTTCGACGGCAGGCCCTGGTCGAGACGCCAGGCACCGGCAAGGGTCAGCCAGTCGGCGGCGTCGATCTCGGTGATCATGTCGGCGAGCTTGAAGGAAACGCCCTGGTTGGCGCCGATGGCCTTGCCGAACTGCTTGCGTTCCGCCGCATAGGGAAGGGCAAGGTCGAAGACCCGGCGGGCGCGACCGACGCAGGAGGCGGCAACCGTCAGGCGGGTGCCATAGAGCCAGTCATTGGCAAGGTCAAAACCCTTGTGCAGCTCGCCGAGGATCTGGGCCGACGACAGGCGGCAATCGGTGAAGTCGAGGATGCAATTGTGGTAGCCGCGATGGGAGACCGAGGAATAGCCCTCGCGGATTTCAAAGCCCGGCGTGCCGCGGTCGACGAGGAAGCAGGTGATCAGCTTCTTCGGGCCGCGCGGCGTCTGCTCTTCGCCGGTGGCGATGAAGACGATGACGAAATCGGCGATATCGGCATGGCTGATGAAATGTTTGGTGCCGTTGACGACCCAGTCACCGCCGTCGGGCTTGGCAAAGCACTTCATGCCGCGCACGTCGGAACCAGCATCCGGCTCGGTCATGGCGAGTGCATCGAATTTCTCGCCCTTGACGGCGGGGATCAGGTAGCGCTCGCGCTGTTCGGCATTGCAGCCCATCAGGATGCCCGAGGGACGGCCGAAATAGGCGGCAAGGCCCATCGAGGCGCGGCCAAGCTCGCGCTCGACCAGCGTGAAGGTCAGGTTGTCAAGCCCGGCCCCGCCGACATCCTGCGGCATGTTGCAGGCGTAAAAGCCGAGTTCCAGGCTCTTGCGCTTGATTTCCATGCCGATTTCCTTCGGCACGATCCCGGTGCGCTCGACTTCGTTCTCAAGCGGATAAAGCTCCGTCTCGACGAAGGTGCGCACGGTATTGACGATCATGTCCTGTTCTTCAGTCAAGCCGAAATGCATCTTGCGTTTCCTTCAAATAGTGTGTGTCGGACGAAATCCGGGGGACGGCGCGGCTGACCCCACCCCTGACCCCGTCCCAACGCAAACCTCTGGTTTGCGCGAAGGGGAGGGGGACGCTCATAGTGCAGACTGCAGATATGCGCGAAGGGGTGGGGCAGGCCCGCCGAGGTCTCTTTACCGCTTCTGCCCGACGCTGCGGCCTGCACCTTCAGGGGTGGCGAGGCCTGCGTGTCTGGCGGCGATGGTCTTCAGGTTTTCAAGAATGGCCGGGGCAGCGGGGCAGGACTTGCCGGCCTTGCTGTCGACATGCAGCAGCATCTGTTCCGCCGTTGCCAGCAGGTCGCCGGTCCCGGCATCATGGATGCGCGAGAAGACGTGCAGGCGCTTGTCGTCATGCGAGAGCAGCTGCGTCGTCGAATAGAGCGCCTGGCCGAGCTTGGCTTCGCCGAGATGGCGAATGTGGGTTTCGACCGTGTAGTAGCTGTGGCCACCGGCGACGTAGTCGAGGTCGGAGCCGATCAGGCGCAGCAGCGCATCGCTGGTATCGCCGAAGACCTGCAGGTAGCGGTGCTCGGTCATGTGGCCGTTGTAATCGACCCAGGCCGGATGCACGTTGACCTCGAGCAGGCGGATCGGCTCTTCCGAGACGTTGAGAACCGGCTTCGGGGCCTGCTTCCACAGATGGCTTTCGAATTCGGCGAGCAGTTTGCCCGCACCCCAGCCACGGCCCTCGTCGCCAGCCTTCAGCGCCTGCATGATGCCGGCCAGGTTCTGGTCGCGGATGCGCTCCAGCTCGCGGATGCCACGGGCACCCGACTGGGCGTCGGACTGGTCGGCGATCTTGCCCACCAGCTCGTCGTTGAGATCGACGACATCGGTCAGCTTGGTCCACGGCCAGGACAGGCACGGGCCGAACTGGGCGAGGAAGTGGCGCATACCGGCTTCGCCACCGGCGATGCGGTAGGTTTCGAACATGCCCATCTGCGCCCAGCGGATGCCGAAGGAATAGCGGATCACGTCGTCAAGGGTTTCGGTATCGCAGATATCGTCCTTGATCAGCCACAGGCCTTCGCGCCAGACGGCTTCGAGCAGGCGGTCACCGACAAAGGCTTCGATTTCCTTGGCGATGATCACGCCCTTCATGCCGATGGGGGCGAGCTTCGCCTTGGCGGCGTCGAGCGTTGCCCGGGCGGTCTTGGTGCCGCCAACGAGTTCGGCGAGCGGCAGCAGGTAGACGGGGTTATAGGGATGGGCGACGAACAGCCGCTCGGGATGCTTCATCTCGGCCTGCAGGTCGGATGGCATCAGGCCCGAGGTGGAGGAGCCGATCAGCGCATCCGGACGGGCGGCAGCGTCGATCTTGTTCAGCACGCCGCGCTTCAGGTCGAGGCGTTCCGGAACGGATTCCTGAATCCAGTCAGCATCCTTGACGGCCTCTTCAAGGCTCTTGCAGAAGGTGAGCTTGCCTTCCTTCGGCAGCGGTGCCTGGGTCAGCATGCCATAGGCACGGCGTGCATTGGTCAGGACTTCATTGACGATCCGCTCGGATTCGGGATGCGGATCGAAGACATTGACGTCGATGCCTGCCAGCAGGAAGCGGGCGATCCAGCCGCCGCCGATAACGCCGCCGCCAACGCAGGCCGCCTGTTTGATAGAGTTGTTCATGGGTGCTTTCCCTGAAATGAGGTGTTGCCCCTTTCCCCCGCCTGCCGATGGCGCGGGGGAAAGGGGCTGCCCGCTGGATATCAGCGCTTGGTGAGCTTCAGCTTCTTGCGGACTTCGGCGGGGCCGATGATGCGGGCACCCATGCCTTCGATGACGCCAACGGCCTTTTCGACCAGCTGGGCATTGGTGGCGAGCTGGCCCTTGCCGATATAGAGGTTGTCTTCGAGGCCGACGCGGACATTGCCGCCGGCCAGCACGGCTGCTGCCGGATAGGCGAGCGCGTTGCGGCCGATCGAGAAGGCCGAGAAGGTCCAGCTCGACGGCACGTTGTTGACCATCGCCATGAAGGTGTTGAGGTCATCGGGCGCACCCCACGGAATGCCCATGCAGAGCTGGATCAGCACCGGATCTTCGATCAGGCCTTCTTCGACCAGCTGCTTGGCGAACCAGAGATGGCCGGTGTCGAAGGCTTCGATTTCCGGACGCACGCCGAGATCGGTCATCATCTTGGCCATGGCACGCAGCATCGACGGCGTGTTGGTCATGACGTAGTCGCCGAGCGAGAAATTCATGGTGCCGCAATCGAGCGTGCAGATTTCCGGCAGGCACTCGGCCACATGCCGGACGCGCTCGGTGGCGCCGGCCATGTCGGTGGCCTTTTCATTGAGCGGGAACGGCGCTTCGACATTGCCGAATACCAGGTCGCCGCCCATGCCGGCGGTGAGGTTCAGCACCACGTCGATATCAGCCGAACGGATGCGGTCGGTGACTTCCCTGTAGAGGTCGAGGCCACGGGCAGCCGCACCGGTCTCGGGGTCACGCACGTGGCAATGGACGACGGCTGCACCGGCCTTGGCGGCATCGATGGCGCTGTCGGCGATCTGCTTCGGCGTGATCGGCACATGCGCGGACTTGGACGTCGTGTCGCCGGCGCCGGTGATGGCGGCGGTGATGAATACATCGCGGTTCATGGAAAGGGGCACGGTACTATCTCCCAGATGGTTTGATCGGCGATATCTCGTCGGAATCCACCCCGTGATGCTTTGCGAAACCGGAGGGATAATTGACAAAATCGGAAGTCCGAGGAATATTGACCGGATGTTCAATACCACATCCGAGACGCTCGACATCGACATTCTGGTGGTGCCGGACACCAATCTGCTGCTGCTCGCCTCGGTGATCGAGCCGCTGCGCGCCGCCAACCGCAGCGCGGGCATGGATCTCTACCGCTGGCGGATCTTTTCGCCGGATGGAAAGCCGATAGAGACCCGCAGCCGCATTCCCATTCCGGTCGACGGACCTTTCCGCCCGGACAAGGAGACGGCGCCGCTGTTCGTGGTTTCCAGCTACAGCTGGCGGGATGCGGCGACCTCGCAGCTGAAGATGCTGCTGTCGAAGACCGCCCGGCACCGCAGGATGATGGTGGGGATCGAATCCGGTACCTGGCTGCTGGCCGAATCAAGCCTGCTCGACCGGTTTTCGGCCACCACCCACTGGGAGGATTTCGAGGATTTCGCCAGCGCCTATCCCGAGATCCAGATGGTGCGCGACCGCTACGTGATCGACGGCAAGCGGATCACCACCGGCGGATCCCTGCCGACGCTGGACCTGATGCTGGAAATCATCCGCCGCAGGCAGGGCTATTCGCTGGCGCTCGAGGTGTCGCGGCTGTTCATCTACGAGCAGGCGGGCTTCCGGGCCGAAACCACCGCCATGCCATCGACCGGCAGCCTCAGAATGGTGGATGGCAGGGTCAGCGAGGCGGTGCGGCTGATGGAAGAAAACATCGAACAGCCGCTGCTTCTGTCGCGGCTATCAAAAAGGGTGGGAGTCAGCGCCCGGCATCTGCAGGCGCTGTTCCAGGAGATGATCGGCGTCGGCCCGCATGTCCACTATCTCGCGGTTCGCCTCAACGCGGCGCGGCGCAAGGTCATCGAGACCCGTCTCGCCTTTGCCGATATAGCGCTTGCCACCGGCTTCAACTCCGCCTCCGCCTTCTCCCGCGCCTATCGCGCCCATTTCCGCGAAAGCGCCAGCGAAACCCGCAAGCGCCTGCAGGGCAAGGGGTAGGACCTCAATCCCGGATCACCAGCAGGTCGCGGGCGGCGAAGTGGAGGGTGACGGTTTCGCCGGATTTGGCGGGGACGACGGCGGGGTCGTTGAACATGTCGAAGGAAATGACGTTGTCGCCGACTTTCAGGCGGGTGCGGATCACCGAGCCGAGGAAGCTCGAGGCAATCACCTCGCCGGGTATGGCGGTGTCGGTGCGCGACGATGCGGCGAGCGAAGCCGCTTCCGGGCGCAGCGCCATCGACACCTTGTCGCCGCCCTTGAGGCCTGCGATCGGCTCGCGCAGCGTGATCGACCGGGTGCCGATCCGGACCCGGTTTGCGGCGGGATCTTCCACCGTGCCGTCGATCAGGTTCAGCGTGCCGACGAAGGAGGCGACGAAGCGGGTGGCGGGCTTGTTGTAGATATCAGACGGCGTGCCGATCTGGTCGGCGCGCCCGGCATTCATCACCACGATCCGGTCGGAAATCGACAGGGCCTCTTCCTGGTCATGGGTGACGAAGACGGTGGTGATGCCGAGCTGGCGCTGGATCAGCCGGATTTCCTCGCGCAGCGACACGCGGATTTTGGCATCGAGCGCCGAAAGCGGTTCGTCGAGCAGCAGCACCTGCGGCTTGACCGCCAGCGCCCGGGCGAGCGCCACGCGCTGCTGCTGGCCGCCAGACATCTGGTAGGGATAGCGCTCGGCGAGATGGTCGAGCTTGATCAGCCCCAGCATCTCCTTCACCCGGGCCGCGATATCGGCCCTCGCCATGCCCGCGACCTTCAGCCCGAAGGCGACATTGTCGAAGACCGACATGTTGGGAAACAGCGCATAGGCCTGGAACACCATGCCGATATTGCGCTGGTTCGGCTTCAGCGTGTTCTGGTCGACATTGTTGATCCGCACGGTGCCGGAGGAGGGCGTCTCGAAGCCGGCGATCATCCTGAGGATGGTGGTCTTGCCGCAGCCCGACGGCCCGAGGAAGGAGACGAATTCTCCCTTTTCGATCGACATGTTGAAATCATGCACGACCTGGACGGAGCCGAAATTCTTCTTGATGGCGGAAAGCTCGAGAAAGGACATGGGGTGATCTCTTGAAATCAGGGCCTGGCCGGAGCGGCCTTGTTGAAACGGGATGCGAGCTGCAGGATGCCGATGCTGATCCAGGTGATGGCGAAGGCAATGATGGCGAGTGCCGAGGGCTCGTAGGCCCGGTTGGCGCCGATCAGTTGCAGGTAGGGGCCGAAGGCCGGGCGGTTCAGCAGCGAGGGCATGGTGAACTCGCCGATGACGATGGCAAAGGTGATGAAGGCCCCGGACAGCACGCCGCTCATCACATTCGGGAATATGCAGCGAAACAGGATGGTGCGCCAGGGCGCGCCAAGGCTCTGGGCGGCTTCCGTCAGGGTGTTGACATCGATGGTCCGCATCGCGGTATCGACCGAGCGGTACATGTAGGGCAGGGACAGCGTCATGAAGGAAAACAGCAGCAGCAGGTCGGTGCCGCGTGCCGAGCCGGTAAAGGGGATCAGCGAGGAGGAATTGTAGATCCGGAGATAGCCGAAGACCAGCACGATGGCTGGAATGACCAGCGGCAGCAGCGTCACGAATTCCACCACCGGACGGAACTGCGGCAGCCGCAGCCGCACCCAGTAGGCGGTCGGCACCACAAGCAGCATGCCGAACAGGATGGTCAGAACCGCCATCAGGATCGAATAGCTGAAGGAATCGCGGAACTGCACGTCGGAAAACACCGAGCGGTAGGCATCGAAACTGTATTCGCCACGCCGCATCCGCATCGAGAATTCGAAGGTCGCGATCAGCGGCAGGACGAAATAGGAGGCGCCGAACAGGATGATGGCCCAGGCTCCAAGGGTGTTTTTCTTCATTTCTGCCACCGTTCGGCGCGCATGCGCATCCAGATATAGACAAGGTTGGACAGGCCGGTGATGATGATCATGCCGAGTGCCAGCGCATAGCCGAGATTGGCATTGTGCAGCACGTCGCCACGGATCTGGGCGTAAAGCTGGATCGGCACGATGTTGAAGGTGCTGCCGGTCAGCGAGATCGCGGTGGCGATTGCCCCGAAGGAATTGGCAAACAGCAGCAGGAAGGTGCCGAGAATGCTCGGAAACAGGATCGGCATCACCACCCGCGTCCAGTACTGGACATTGTTGGCGCCGAGTATTTCCGCCGCCTCACGCCATTCCTTCTTCAGCCCGTCGAGGGCCGGCGTGATGATCAGCACCATCAGCGGGATCTGGAAATACATGTAGGTCAGCGTCAGGCCGAGGAAGCTCAGGAGATTGAAGCCGGTCGCGTAGAGATTGAAGCCGAACCAGTCGCGCAAGAGGATGGTGACCAGGCCGGTGCGGCCAAGCGTGGCGAGAAAGGCAAAGGCGAGCGGCACGCCGGCAAAGTTCGAGGCGACGCCGGAAAAGGTCAGCAGGCCGGAGCGGATCCAGCCCGGCAATCCGCCCAGCACCACCGCCCAGGCGAGGAAGAAGCCGATCAGCGATCCGCCGAAGGCGGAGGCGAGGCTGATCTTCACGCTGATCGAATAGGAGGCGAGGATCTTCGGGGTGAACAGGCCGAGGATGTTTTCAAAGGTCAGATGGCCGTCGGCGTTGAGAAACGCGCCGGTGACGAGATAGAGCGTCGGGGCCAGCAGGAACATCACCGAAAACAGGATGAAGGGCGTGACGCCCGCCCAGTCGAGCAGCTTTTTCCGGTTCAAGAGCGGTTGCGAGGGAGGTACCGTCATGGTTCCTGAAATCCTTGGATGAAAACGGCATCGTGAAAAAACGGCCTCCCCGCACGGTGGCGGGAAGGCCTGATGGCCGCGAGAGGATTACTTTACGTCGGCGCCGACGACAGAGTCCCAGCCCTTGGTGATCGTATCCTTGTATGCCGACTGTTCGTCGAGCGTCGGGAACACGGCCTTTTCATAGGCGGCGGCCGGCGGCAGCTTGTCGAGCAGGTCCTGCGGAACCTTGCCGTTCTTCACCAGATCGTTGAAGCGGATCGGGTGGCAGTAGCCCTTCAGCCATGCGAGCTGGCCTTCGTCGGAATAGAGGTATTCCATCCAGAGCTTGGCAGCATTCGGGTGCGGAGCGAAGGCGGAGATCGCCTGCACGTAGACACCGGCAACGACGCCCGAAGCCGGGATCACGACGTCAACGTCAGGATTGCCCTTCAGCGTGTCGCGGTCGGCAAGCGCATTGTAGTCCCAGCGCAGGATGACCGGGGTCGTGCCCTGGGCGAGCGGTGCGGACTTGCCGATGACGGGCACGAAATTGCCCTTGGCATGCAGGTCCTTGAAGAAGCCGAGACCGGCATCGCCAGCCTTGGCAACATCGCCGCCCGAGGCCGAGAGACCGGCGGCAAAGACGCCCGAGATCGCCTGGTTGGCGGTGCGCGGGTCACCGGCAAGCGCCACCATGTTGGCAAATTCCGGCTTCTGCAGGTCGGCCCAGTCCTTCGGGCTTTCCTTGACGATGTCCTTGTTCACTTCAAAGGCCATCACGCCGTAGTAGTCGCCGTACCAGGCGCCGTCGGCATCCTTGGCGGTGTCGGGGATCGAATCCCAGGTGGCGACCTTGTAGGGCTGGATCAGGCCGTCCTTCTTGGACGACGGGCCGAAGGACAGACCGACGTCGATCACGTCAGGGGCCTGGTCGCCGGTGTTTCCCTTGTTGGCCTTGATAGCTTCGACTTCGTCGCCGGAGCCGGCATCGGGGTTGAGTTCGTTGACCTTCAGGCCGTATTTCGCCTTGAAGCCGTCGATCACGGCACCATAGCCGCACCAGTCATGGGGAAGCGCGATGGTGGTCAGCGTGCCTTCGCCCTGGGCAGCCTTGACAAGGGCGTCCATGTTGTCGGCAGCGGCAAACGATGCCGACGCAATGAGGATCGCGGTCGAAAGCGACAGGATTTTGCGAGCGTTTGTAAGCACTGGTCTTCTCCTTATGTGTTGGACAGCTTGCTGCTGTTACTTCTCTTGCATGAAAGTCATGTGACATCCCGCAGGCGGGCAGCCCAATCGGGCATTCTCGTCTCCGGGACACAGAAACAGGCTTCGCTCACCGAGCGAAATGACTGGATTTAAAGCTATATTCCTCCCTGGTCCTTCCTTCGGGCAAAGGCGGACTGTCCGCTTGCACCGCGCGTTTGTGACGGGACTAGCCCGGCCTCCTGAACAGGCGCGTCTGTTCGAACAGGCCCTCCAATGTCCTGATCCGCTCCCTGGTATCGTCCCAGGTCGCATTCTGTACGGCCTCGATCAGCGCCTCGACCACGAACAGCGTCACGACGGAACTGTCCCATGCGGAAGGCACTTCGATGCGGGCACGAAAGGTGTGGCGGGCGTGCTTGGCGACGGGCGACACCCATTGATCGGTAAACAGCACGATCTCGACGCCGCGCGCCCGGGCAATCTCCGCCAGCGTCGCCATTTCCACCTCGTAGCGGCGAATGTCGAAGATGACGAGCACGTCGCCCTCGTTCATGTTCAGCACATATTGCGGCCATGAACTGGAATTGGCGGAGATCATCACGCAGTTCTGGCGAATGACCTGCATGTGATTGAAGAAATATTGCGCGACGACGCCGGTGATGCGGCCGCCGGCGAAATAGATGCTGCGCTTGCGGTCGGCGAGAAGGGTGGCGGCGGCGTCGAAGGACTGCGGCTCGAGATCGCTCAGCGTCTGGCGCAGGTTGCCCATGATCGCATCGGCAAAACGGTTGATCACATGGGTGCCCGGCGCGTTCAGCGCCCAGCGGTCATGCTTTGTGATCGGATTTGAAAGGGTCTCTTCAAGCTCCAGATGCAAATGCGACTGGAATTCTGCATAGCCCTTGTAGCCGAGCTTCTGCACCATCCGCGCAACCGTGGGCGTCGACACCCCGGCATTTTCCGCGACCGTGGTGATGCTGCCCAGGCCGGAGACCGGGTAATTGTCCAGCAGACTGTCCGCCAGCTGCCGCTCGGCCCGCGTCAGCGAGTCGAAATGGCCGTGTATGACGTCTGAAACTGTTTTTGCCGCGCTGGACAAGTGTCGCCTGCTCCCCGTAGCCGGTCTTATGCCGGGCTTTATGACAGATTAAAAAACTGGATTGTGACAGGAGTCAACGGGATTTTTGAAAAGAAATTTTCAGAACCCCGTTGACAGCGAGGCAATCGTGAAGAATTCTTTTCTGCGTTAACCGATGGGCAGGAATTGGGCGGGGCGTGACGGCATGCAGGATCGGCAGGGGCTTCTGACGGAGGGGGAGGGATCTCCCGTTGCCGTGGTCAATCCGGCGGCACCGGGTCCCGTGCTGCTGATCTGCGAGCATGCCTCGCACACACTCCCCCAAAAACTGGGTAGTCTGGGGCTTGCGGATGCGGCGCTGAAAAGCCACATCGCCTGGGATCCGGGTGCGCTTGGCGTCGCCGAAGAGATGGCGCGCCGCCTCGATGCAACGCTGATTCATCAGCGCTTTTCGCGCCTTGCCTATGATTGCAACCGCCCACCGGAGGCGCCGGGCGCGATGCCTGAAACAAGCGAGATCTACGAGATCCCCGGCAACCGGGATCTTTGCGCCGCTGACCGGCTGGAGCGCACCGAGGGATTGTATCTGCCCTTTCATGCGGCGATTGACGATTGCATTGCCGCCCGCCAGGCGCGGGGGCAGGAGACAGTGATCGTCACCATGCATTCCTTTACGCCCGTCTACATGGGCAAGGCCCGCACGGTGGAGATCGGCATCCTGCATGACGCGGACTCACGTCTTGCCGACAGAATGCTTGCCGCCGCCGCAGGCTTGACGCAGAATGTCAGGCGCAACGAGCCCTATGGACCCGCCGATGGCGTCACCCATACGCTCGTCAAGCATGGTCTCGCCCACGGTCTGCGGAATGTCATGATCGAGGTGCGCAACGACCTGATACAGGAAAAGGACGGCCAGAGGGTCATGGCCGGCCTGCTTGCGGATCTTCTGGGCAAGGCGCTCTGAAGTGCGGCGACAACAAGACCCGGGAGCAGCAATGCGGGCGGTACGGGCCTCGGCACGTAACGTGTTTTAAAGAAGAGGAAGTTTTCGCAATGTCGCGGAAACTCGAGGGAAACAGGGGGCAATCTGCCATGAGCAGCCATCTTGACGATGATGCAAAACACCTCCACTCCATGGGCTATGCGCAGGAACTGGCGCGCAGCATGAGTGGTTTTTCGAATTTCGCCATTTCATTCTCCATCATCTGCATTCTGGCAGGCGGCATCGGAGCCTATACGGTCGCGCTGGGCGCTGCCGGTGGTGCATCGATCGGCATCGGCTGGGTTGTCGGTTCGGTCTTCGCGCTGGTGGTTGCTGCCTCGATGGGCCAGATCGCTTCCGCTTACCCGACCGCCGGCGGCCTCTATCACTGGTCCTCAATCCTTGGCGGTCGTGGCTGGGGCTGGGCAACGGCCTGGATCAACCTGTTCGGCCTGCTGTTCGTGGTGGCCTCGGTAAACTACGGCGTCTACCTGCTGCTGCGCGACCTGATCCTGGTCGGCATGATGGGCATGGACCCCAACAGTTTCACCGGCACGCATCTGACGATTGCCGTCGGTGTCATCACCCTCATTCAGGCGGTGATGAACTATGCGGGCATTCGCGTCACCTCACTGCTCACCGATTTCTCCGGCTATCTGATCCTGGCCGTCTCGGTCATCATCATTCTTGGCCTGTTCTTCGGTTCGCCGGTGCCGCTTGATTTCTCGCGCCTCGTCACCTTCAAGAACTATACGGGCGATCCGGGTGCCGGCACCTGGCCTGCGACGCAAAGCATCTTCTATGCTTTCGTGCTGGGTCTCCTGCATGTCTGCTACACGGTCACCGGTTTTGACGCTTCCGCCCATACATCGGAAGAAACCGTAGATGCCCAGCGCGCCGTGCCGAAGGGCATGCTGAATGCGGTGTTCTGGTCGGGCGTGTTCGGCTGGCTTCTGGTTGCTGCCGTACTGCTCGCCATGCCGAGCGTCGACGAAGGTGCGGCCAAGGGCTCGTCGGTTTTTGCCTATACGCTCGACTCCAGCCACATGCCACAGGTGCTGAAATATGTCATTTCGGTCGGTATCGTCGCTGCAAACTTCCTCTGCGCTCTGGCGGGCATGACTTCGCTGTCGCGCATGATCTTCGCCTTTGCCCGTGACGGCGGCATTCCGGGCGCATCGGGCTGGCTGAAGCAGGTCAACCCGAAATACCGCACCCCGGGTCCGGCGATCATCGTCGGTGCAATCCTGTGCTTCATCCTCGGCTACGTCGCCGGCAACAACGCCAACGCCTACATCATCCTGTCGTCGGGTTGCGCGGTGTTCCTCTACGTTTCCTACATCATGCCGATTGGCGCAGGTCTCCTCGCTGAAGGCAAGAGCTGGACCAAGAAGGGCCCGTTCAATCTCGGCATGTGGTCGAAACCTATCGGTGTCGTCGCCCTTATCGGCGGCGCGATCCTGGCCTTCGTCGGCTTCCAGCCGCCGTATCAGCTGGTCGGCTACTTCCTCGCCGGACTGATCGCCGCGCTGGTCGTCGTGTGGTTTGCCTTCGAGAGACGCCGGTTCCAGGGTCCGCCCCTGACTGACGCCGCGGTGAAGGCACGCCAGTCGGAAATCGCTGCCGCTGAACAGGCCATCGGCGCCTGAATACCTGACACGACTTCGGGAGGCCGCGGGTTGTCGCGGCCTCTCCACCAGACACGACATGCAAGGGAGCAGGTGGGCGAAACAGCCTGCCGGCAAGGGCCCCTATTCGCTTCACGCGGGAGGAGGGGATTTAAAAACGGGCGAGAAACACGAAGATGAGCACCACCTACAGTTTTGAAGATTTGAAGAAGGATGTTGCCGAAGGGCGCATCGATACCGTTCTCGCCTGCCAGGTCGACATGCAGGGCCGGCTGATGGGCAAGCGTTTTCAGGCGGAATATTTCGTCGACAGCGCCTGGGAAGAAACCCACAGCTGCAACTACCTGCTGGCAACCGACATGGAGATGGAAACCGTCCCCGGCTACAAGTCGACCAGCTGGGAAAAGGGCTATGGCGACTATACGATGAAGCCGGACCTGTCGACGCTGCGCCGCATTCCGTGGCTCGAAGGCACCGCCCTCGTTCTCTGCGACATGCTCGACCACCACACCCATCAGGAAGTGCCGCATTCGCCGCGCGCCATCCTGAAGAAGCAGGTCAGGCGGCTGGAAGCCATGGGCATGAAGGCCTTCATGGCGTCGGAACTGGAATTCTTCCTGTTCGACCAGACCTATGACGATGCGCGCGCCTCGGGCTACCGCGACCTGCAGCCGGTTTCCGGCTATAACGAGGATTACCACATCTTCCAGACCACCAAGGAAGAAGACGTGATGCGGGCGATCCGCAAGGGCCTGCAGGGGGCTGGCATCACCGTCGAAAATTCCAAGGGCGAGGCCTCGCCCGGCCAGGAAGAAATCAATGTCCGCTATGCGGAAGCCGTGACCTCCGCCGACCAGCACGCCATCATCAAGAATGGCTGCAAGGAAATCGCCTGGTCGCGCGGCAAGGCGATCACCTTCCTCGCCAAGTGGAACTACAATTCCGCAGGCTCCTCCTCGCATGTCCACCAGTCGCTGTGGAGCCTCGACGGCAAGCCGTTGTTCTTCGACAAGGACGCCAGATACGGCATGTCGGAGCTGATGCGCCATTATGTGGCGGGCCTGCTCACCCATGCGAGCGAGATCACCTATTTCCTCGCGCCCTACATCAATTCCTACAAGCGCTTCATGGCGGGCACCTTCGCGCCGACCAAGGCCGTCTGGTCGAAGGACAACCGCACCGCCGGCTACCGCCTGTGCGGCGAAGGCACCAAGGGCATCCGCATCGAATGCCGCGTCGGCGGCTCCGATCTCAACCCCTATCTGTCGATGGCAGCGCTGCTGGCCGCCGGAATCGACGGGATCGAGCGGAAGCTGGAGCTTGAAGCCCCGTTCGAGGGCGATGCCTATGGCGGCAAGGACATCCGCGAAATCCCGCGCACGCTGCGCCATGCCACCGAGGTCATGACCAATTCCCCTATGCTGCGCGCAGCCTTCGGCGATGACGTCATCGACCACTATACCCGCGCTGCGGAATGGGAACAGGAAGAATACGACCGCCGCATCACCGACTGGGAGGTGGCGCGCGGCTTTGAACGGGCCTGATGGCCCTTTCGATCCCGCAACGGCGCAACCGGCCCTCCTGGGCCGGTTTCCCTGTCGTTTCGGCCTGATGCGACAGTATCTACGGTCGTGAACACCTGAAAATGCCCAGCTCCCGCTTGGAGAATACCGGGCCAGAGCTTATCAATGTCCATGACATCAATATCGTGTGGAGCATAAAAGATGACGATGATTCAATGTATCTCACCGGTGAATGGTGAGGTTTATGCCGAGCGTCCGGCGATGGCATTTGCGGCGGCCAAGGCCGAGATTGCGCGGGCCCGCAAGGCCCAGAAGACCTGGGCCCGCCGCCCGCTCGAAGACCGGGTGCAGCTGGTGCTGAAGGGCGTTGCCCGCCTCAATGAAATGGCCGGTGAGGTCGTGCCGGAAATCGCCTGGCAGATGGGCCGTCCGGTGCGCTATGGCGGCGAATTCCGCGGCTTCAACGAGCGCTCCAACTATGTGGCCTCGATTGCCGCCGACAGCCTTGCCCCCTACGTGGTGGAAGACAGCGCCACATTCGAGCGCCGCATCGAGCGCGAGCCGCATGGCGTGGTCTTCGTCATCGCGCCGTGGAACTATCCCTACATGACGGCGATCAA
Source organism: uncultured Gellertiella sp. (assembly GCF_963457605.1). Classification (GTDB taxonomy): domain Bacteria; phylum Pseudomonadota; class Alphaproteobacteria; order Rhizobiales; family Rhizobiaceae; genus Gellertiella. The sequence continues at coordinate 782,525 of NZ_OY735139.1, read as the reverse complement.
CACCATCGCCCCCGCCCTGATGGCGGGCAATGTGGTGGTGATCAAGCATGCCAGCCAGACGCTGCTGGTCGGCGAGCGCATGGTGCGGGCCTTTGTCGAGGCGGGTGTGCCGGATGACGTGTTCGTCAACCTGTTCCTCGACCATGACACCACCTCGGCACTGATTGCCGACAACAATTTCAACTTCATCAATTTCACCGGCTCCGTCGCCGGTGGCCGCGCCATCGAGCGGGCCGCAGCCGGCACGTTCAACGGCCTCGGCCTCGAACTCGGCGGCAAGGATCCGGGCTATGTGATGGAGGACGCCAATCTCGACGCCGCCGTCGACACGCTGATGGATGGTGCCTTCTTCAATGCCGGCCAGTGCTGCTGCGGCATCGAGCGCGTCTATGTGCATGAAAGCCTGTTCGACGCATTCGTCGAGAAGTCGGTGGCCTTTGCCTCCGCCTACAAGCTCGGCAATCCGCTGGAGCAGGAAACGACGCTCGGCCCGATGGCCAACAAGCGCTTTGCTGCAACGGTGCGCAGCCAGATCGCCGAAGCCCTTGCCAAGGGCGCGAAGGGGCTGGTCGACCAGAGCCTGTTCCCGGCGGATGATGGCGGCGCCTATCTCGCCCCGCAGATCCTCGTCAATGTCGATCATTCCATGACCGTGATGCGCGAGGAAAGCTTTGGCCCCGTGGTCGGCATCATGAAGGTGAAGAGCGACGCCGAAGCGCTGGACCTGATGAATGACAGCCCCTATGGCCTCACCGCATCGCTCTGGACGCAGGATCCCGGGCGTGCCGCCCGCATCGGCCGCGACATCGAGACCGGCACCGTGTTCATGAACCGCGCCGACTATCTCGATCCCGCGCTCTGCTGGACCGGCTGCAAGGAAACCGGCAAGGGCGGCTCGCTCTCCGTGCTCGGCTTCCAGAACCTCACCCGCCCGAAATCCTATCACCTGAAGAAAGTACTGGCATGAGCATCACCGCCAACTGGAGCTATCCGACCGCCATCAAGATGGGTGCCGGCCGGATCAAGGAACTCGCCGATGCCTGCAAGGCGCTCGGCATGAAGAAGCCGCTGCTGGTCACCGACCGGGGGCTGGCGAAAATGGCGATCACGCAAGGGGCGCTCGACATTCTCGACGCCGCCGGGCTTGGCCGCGGCCTGTTTGCCGATGTCGATCCGAACCCGAACGAGATCAATCTCGACGCCGGGATCAAGGCCTATCGCGACGGCGGCCATGATGGCGTGGTCGCCTTCGGCGGCGGCTCCGGCCTCGACCTCGGCAAATGCGTGGCCTTCATGGTCGGCCAGAACCGTCCGGTCTGGGATTTCGAGGATGTGGGCGACTGGTGGACCCGAGCCTCGGTCGAAGGCATCGCGCCGATCGTTGCCGTGCCGACCACGGCGGGCACCGGTTCGGAAGTCGGCCGCGCCTCGGTGATCACCAATTCGGTCACCCATGTGAAGAAGATCATCTTCCATCCGAAGTTCCTGCCCGGCATCGTCATCTGCGATCCGGAACTGACCGTCGGCATGCCGAAGATCATCACCGCCGGCACCGGCATGGATGCCTTCGCCCATTGCCTGGAAGCCTATTCCTCGCCCTTCTATCACCCGATGTCGCAGGGCATTGCGCTCGAAGGCATGCGGCTGGTCAAGGAATACCTGCCGCGCGCCTATGCTGACGGTACCGATCTTGAAGCCCGCACCAACATGATGAGCGCCGCTGCCATGGGCGCCGTCGCCTTCCAGAAGGGGCTCGGTGCCATCCATGCGCTGTCGCACCCGATTGGCGCGGTCTACAACACCCATCACGGCATGACCAATGCCGTGGTCATGCCGCCGGTGCTGCGCTTCAACCGCGCCGTCATCGAGGACCGGATCGCGCGGGCTGCCGCCTATCTCGGCATCAATGGCGGGTTTGACGGCTTCTACACCTATGTGCTGGACCTGCGCGCCAGCCTCGGCGTGCCGGAAAACCTCACCGCCTTCGGCGTTGCCAGTGACCGCATCGACGAACTCGCCGCCATGGCCATCGAAGACCCGAGCGCCGGCGGCAACCCCGTCGCCATGACGCTCGACAACACCAGGGCGCTGTTCCGCGACTGCTTCTGACGCTTTCGGACGGCAAACCGACAATCCCCCGGCGGGTCGCTTGCCGGGGGATTTTTGTTGGGGGAAGGGTGGCCGGAGTTGTGGACAGGGGCAGGGGTGTGGGTAAACCCGGGGCAGGAAAACGCGTGGCGCAACACGTCATCGCTTCTTTAACCGATTGCCACGGCTATCCCTGTGGCAACAGCAAAACCGGCCAGGCTCCTCACCCGCAGCACTCCCCCACATCCGCGCCGCACGTTCCGGTGTCATTTTTCGCCGGGTTACGAGAAATTGCTTGTAAACTACGATTGCGAAATTAGCATTTCATTAACCATAAACCGCAAGAGTGCAGTTACGGAAAGCACCAAGTGGGCAGGTGCAGCAAGGAGCGATGACCCGGCTCCGTTCAAAACAAGGGGTTATCTCCATGGCAATCATTTCACTGGCCAATGCCAAGGGTGGCGCGGGCAAGACGACGGCGGCGCTCATTCTGGCGACGGAACTGGCCCGGCAGGGCAATCGCGTCGTCATTCTCGATGCCGATCCGCAGCGCTGGATCACCAGCTGGGCGGAACTCACCGGCACTCTGAAGAACCTTACCGTCATTTCCGAGGTCACCTGTGCATCGCTGCCCTATCACATCCTCGAGCTGAAGGCGAAAACCGACTTCTTCGTCATCGATCTCGCCGGTGCCCGCGATGCGCTGGTGACAACGGCCATCGGCCTGTCCGATCACGTGCTGATCCCGGTTCAGGGGTGCGCGATGGATGCACGGGGGGCGGCGCAGATCCTCGACCTGATCCGGCTTCTCGAAGACAAGGCGCATATCTCGATTGCCCATTCCGTCGTGCTCACCCGGGTCAGCGCCATGGTCACCACCCGGGCGATGATGACAATCAAGGGGCTGCTTGCCCATCGCGGCGTCAATGTGCTCAACACCACCATTGCCGAGCGCAGCGCCTTTCGGGACATTTTCGATTGCGGCGGCAATCTCTATGGCATGGATCCGGCCAAGGTCAGCAATCTCGACAAGGCGCAGGAAAATGCCCAGAGCCTCGCGCAGGAAGTGCGCGGTCTGCTGCCCTCGATGGTCCTTGCCCGCAGCGAACCGAAGCGCTTCTTCCGCCTGCCCGCCTGGGCTGCCTGACGGCTTGCCTGTCGCCTTCGCAGTCTTTTGCGGGAAGGGGGCTTTCCTGCGAGGACGCTGCGAGGGCGATCCCGTTGCGTGTTTTCCCTGACAAACCCTATTCGACGAATTCGACCGTGACGCCGGGGCTCAGCATCTTGCCGAGTTCGGTGGCATCCCAGTTGGTCAGGCGAATGCAGCCATGGCTCTGGGTCTTGCCGATCTTGGAGGGTTCCGGCGTGCCGTGAATGCCGTAGGTCGGCTTTGACAGCGCGATCCAGACGGTGCCGACCGGGCCGTTCGGGCCGGGCGGAATGGTCAGCACCTTGTTGTTGGCACCCTGCTGGAAATTGATCTTCGGATTGTAGGTATAGCCCGGATTGAAGGCGATGCGCTGCACCTGGACGATGCCCGAGGGCGACGGCGTATCGCTGGAGCCGATGCTGGCCGGATAGGCCGCCACCAGTTGCCCATTCGCCCCGAAGGCAAAGACCTGCTTTCGGGCCTTGTCGGCCAGCACGCGGGTGACGGCGCCCGTCTTCGGCGGGCCGGGATTGACCACCTTGATCGTCGTGCCGGGAATGGTGAAATCGACGCCCGGATTGAGTTCCTTGAGGTAGGCTTCGTCCATGTGAAAGCGCTCGGCGAGCATTTCGGTGACGGTCGTATAGTTCAGTCCGGGCAAAAGCGCTTTTTGCGAATAGTCCTCGGGAATCGCCGCGACATAGGGACCGGCGGCATCGGCTGGGGTGATCGTGTAGGCGGTGATCGGCAAGCCGCCGGACAGCCGTAGCCGCTCCAGAATGTCATCGGTATTGTTGGGGTCGAGCTTTTCGCCGTTCACCTGTTCCCACGCAGCAAGCGCCTTCGCCACATTGGCACCGTTCTTGCCGTCGATCACGCCGGGCGAGGAGCCGCCGCGGTCGAGCAGCACCTGCAGCGCGGTGATTTCCGGCTTCGATTTCGTGGTGATCGGGGCTGCGGCCTCGGGCGGCATCTGCAGGCCTTCGGCATTCTGGCCGGAGCCCGCGCCATAGGGGTTCTGGTCGGGATTGTTCGGGTCGAGCGAGGCGGAATCGTCCGGTGCCGCGCCCTGATCGGGAAAGGCCTGATCGTCGGGCAAATCCCTGAGCCCGCCGCCATCGCGGGGGATCGAGCCGGTTGCAAGGCCGTTGTCATCTTCAGGATAGGCCGAAGCTGTCGAGCCCTGGTCAAAGGCACCGCCGTCCACCTGCGGCACATCGCCGTTGAAATAGCGGTCCGCCGGCACTTCGATGGCAATCATCTGGCCATCGGGCGCAAGAAGCACGCGCTGGCCCTTACGGTTATAGCGCACCACCACTTCATCCGGGGCGGGCACATAGTCGAGCAGCGAGCCGTCGGGTGCCATCAGCACCACATCGCCGCGCGCGTAGCTGTCCTGCGCCCCGGCAGACCCGGCAACGAGAAAAGCAGCACTTCCGAGCAGGGCCAGAAGCAGGCGGTTTGATGCGCGACGCATTGCGGTTCTTCCATGGTGTAAGAGTTTGTTAAGTCTAAGACACATGAATTTCGACGCTAATATGGTAATGGTGAAAACTTGGTGAATAAAGTTTTAATCTTCCCCGTTATAATCTCGCGGCGGCGGGTGGAGTTCCCGGAAAACCGGCTCTCCGCGCCGAAACCGGAAGGGGAAGCGTGACGGGACATTCAGGCTGCGTCCCGTTTCAGGCTGCCAGCCCCTGCGGCGCGAGGACAACAGCATGGCCGGACACACGGCACAAAGTGGAACCGGCTTCGACCTGGAACAGTTCCTGCCTTACCGACTGCACCGGCTGGCGCAACGGCTCTCTGCCGACTTTTTCGAGCGGTCCGCCGGGGATTTTGACGGCGGTTTCGTCGAGTGGTGCATCCTGTCGGCACTGGTCAGGCAATCCGGCACGACCGCACGTGATATCGCGGCCAGCACCGGCCTTGGCAAGGCCACCGTCAGCCGGGCGATTTCGACCCTCGAGCACCAGGGGCTGGTGCTGCGCAGCCGGGATGGCAGCGACCGCCGGGTCGAGCGTCTGCATGCAAGCGAGGCCGGAAGCGCGCGGCTTGCCACCATCTCCGCCTGCGGCAGCGATTATGAGAGGTTTCTCGGCCGCATCGCAGGTCTTGCCGAGGTGGCGCGGCTGGTCGAACTGGTCACGAATGTCGAAGCTGACCTGATCTGCGGACTGGGGCAGGAGGCCCCTTGAGATGCACCAACACGCCCTTGCCCCGGTTATCCGCCTTGGCCATTCCCCCGGTCCGGTGATCGAACTCGATCCGGGTTCGGTGCTGGATCTGCGCTCGGTATTTGCCGGTGGCACCGACTGGGCACCGGGGCTGGAGATCGTCGATGATGGTGATCCCCGCATCTGGCATTCCTTGCAGGGCTTTCTGTTTACCGCCGGGCCGGACCATGCCCGCCATCCCGAACCCTTCGATGCGGGGGAGGGGCACTATCCCCTGCATGGTTCCGCCGCCTCGCATCCCGCGCAGGACATCCGTGTTGCCGATGATGGAATGTCCTGTTCGGCCCGCATCCCGGTGCATCTGGCCGCAGGCGGTGTGGGTCTGATCGAACGGCAATGGCATGTCGATGAACGCGGTGTCGTGCATCTGGCCGACCGGCTCACCAATTCAGGCTCGAAACCCTTCGCGCCGATGATGCTCTATCACATGAATATCGGCGGGCGGCTGTTTGCGGCCGAGACGCGGCTGGAAGGGGAAATGCTGGCGAGGGGCGGCATGCCCTGGCGGTTCTTCGACGATCCCGGCGGGGTGTTCTGCGTGCCTGCGGGTGAGGGGGAGGGCTGGGCGGAGGTGCGGCTTGGCCCGGTGCCGGGCGCTGGCGGGCTGACGCTGCGGGTGATGTTTGACTCGGCGTCACTTCCCTTCCTCCAGGTCTGGCGCAACCAGCGGCCGGGCATCAATGTCTTCGGCATCGAGCCCGTCAGCCATCGCTGGGAAAAGCGACCGGTACTGGAGGCAGCGGGCGAGCTGACGCTGCTTCAGCCCGGCGACAGCCGCGCCTATGGCCTGCGCTTTTCGTTTTCTGCATGAGCGCCGACGCGGTTCGCGTTGACGGCATGGCGCCGGGGCTTTAAACGAAAACCCAATCGCCAATGGGAGAATGCGCCATGGATATCAGGCAGGTGGATGCGAACTACGCCGTTTCGGGTCAAATCACCGTCGAGGATCTCGACCAGATCAAGGCGCTCGGCTTCAGGTCGATCGTCTGCCACCGTCCTGATCATGAAAGCCCCGACCAGCCCGACTTTGCGCTGATCGCCGCGCGGGCCCGGGAACTGGGGCTGACCATCGCCCATATTCCCGTCGGCCCGATGGGCGTGACGGCGGAAGCGGTGAGCGGCATGGTCGACGCGCTCGACACGATGGAACGCCCGATGCTCGGTTATTGCCGCTCCGGTGCACGCTCCACCGCCATCTACCAGCAGACATCCCACATCCGGAACTGAGTTTCCAAATCGTCAAGGAGCCCATCATGACCATCACGCGTATCGAACCCGGCCGCCGCATGAGCCAGGCCGTCGTCCACGGCAACACCGTTTATGTCGCAGGCCAGGTTGCCGAAGGTGCCACCGTCGCCGACCAGTCGCGCACGGCCCTTGCTGAAGTCGACCGGCTGCTGGCGCTTGCCGGTACCGACAAGTCGAAGATCCTGCAGGCAATCATCTATCTCTCCGACATCTCGACTTTCGCCGAAATGAACGCTGTCTGGGAAGCCTGGGTCGACCCGGCCAACACCCCGGCCCGCGCCACCTCGCAGGCAGCCCTTGCCACCCCGGATTACAAGGTCGAATTCATCATCACCGCCGCGATCTGAGGGGAGGGGCAACCCCTTCTGGCCGTTCGCCCGGGGCAGGCGGCATATGAAGATACCGGGGCCATCCCAAATCCCCAAAAAAACGCCCGGTTATCAGCCGGGCGTTTTGCTGTCTGGCGAGAGGTCACCTCTTGTCGCGAATGTCGCTCAGCGTCCGCGTCGGGGTGATGGCCTCGGGGTCGAGCTGGACTTCGATGATTGACGGTTTGCCGCTGGCGCGGGCGCGCAGGAATGCACCGGCGAATTCGGAGGTTTGCGTCACCGTTTCGCCATGGCCGCCATAGGCGCGGGCAAAGGCGGCAAAGTCGGGGTTGGTGAGGCCGGTGGCGCTGACGCGGCCGGGATAGTCGCGTTCCTGGTGCATGCGGATCGTGCCATAGATGCCGTTGTTCACCAGAACGGTGATGATCGGCAGATTGTAGCGCACGGCGGTGGCGAATTCCTGGCCATGCATCATGAAGCAGCCGTCACCGGCAAAGCATATCACCTCGCGCGCGGGGAACAGTTTCTTCGCCGCCACCGCGGCCGGCAGGCCGTAGCCCATCGAGCCCGAACAGGGGGCGGCCTGGGTGTTGAAGGCGCGGAAACGGTGGAAGCGGTGCACCCAGGTGGCGTAATTGCCGGCTCCGTTGGTGAAGATCGTGTCGGTTGCGGTATTGGCCTCGATCCAGTCCATGATCGGCCCCATCTGCACCGGTCCCGGCCCGGCCTTCGGGGGCGTCGACCAGGTGAGATAGGCCGCGTGCATGGTGTCGGTGCGGGATGCCCAGACCGGTTCGCCCGAAGGCGCGAGACTGGCGAGGCTGGCGACGAAATCGCAAGGGGCTGCGGCAATCGCCAGATCGGCCTGATAGACCCGGCCAAGCTCGTCCGGATCGGGATAGACATGCACCAGCGTCTGCCTGGGATAGGGAATGTCCATCAGCGTATAGCCGGAGGAGGGCATTTCCGAATAGCGGCCACCGATCAGCAGCACCAGGTCCGCGTCGCGGATCTCGTTCGCCAGCGCCGGGTTGATGCCGATGCCGCTGTCTCCCGCGTAGCAGGGGTGAGTATGGTCAAACAGCATCTGGCGGCGGAAGGAGCAGGCGACCGGCAGGCGGTAGCGGCTGGCAAAGGCCTCGAAATCCCGGACCGCCTCTGCCGTCCAGCGGGTGCCGCCAAGGATGGCAACCGGGCGTCTGGCCTTGTCGAGCAGGCCCTGCAGCGCCCTGATCTGGCCAGGGCCGGGATGGCCTTCGACCTTCAGGCTGGGACGGGCGGCGGGTGCTTCCACCCGGTCGACCAGCATGTCTTCCGGCAGTGTCAGCACCACCGGGCCGGGGCGGCCTGACGTGGCGACCGAGAAGGCGCGGCTGATGAATTCCGGGATACGGCGGGCGTCATCGATCTCGCCGACCCATTTGGCAAATTCGGTAAAGGCGCGGCGATATTCGACCTCCTGGAAGGCTTCGCGCTCGCGGGCGTCGCGCTGCACCTGGCCGATGAACAGGATCATCGGAATGCTGTCCTGCCGGGCAATGTGCAGGCCCGCCGAGGCATTGGTGGCACCGGGGCCACGGGTGACCATGCAGATGCCGGGCTCGCCGGTCAGCCGTCCCCAGGCATCCGCCATCATCGCCGCGCCGCCTTCCTGGCGGCAGACCAGCACGTCGATATCCGTATCAACAAGCGCATCGAGCACCGCCAGGTAGCTTTCTCCCGGCACGCAGGCAATCCGCCGGACGCCATTGGCCTTCAGGGCCTCGACTACAAGTTCACCACCGGTCTTCGTCATTGGTCTCTCTTTTCTTCCAGAGCTTTCAGTTCTGCGAGAATGTCATCGCCGTGTTCGCCAAGGCGCGGGCTGGGGCGCTGATAGGCAAGCGGCGTTGCCGACATCACGATGGGGGTGCGAACGCCGGGGATCGAATTGCCGTCCCGGTCGTCAAGGTCGATGCGCATGCCCCGCGCCACGATCTGCGGATCGGCAAACATTTCGGCGACCGTATTGATGGCACCGGCAGGGACGCCATTCGCCTCGCAGGCGGCGAGCAGTTCGGCCTTGGTCCATTTCGCCGTCTCGGCCTGCACGATGGGGCTCAGCGTCGCGCGGTTCTTCACCCGGGCAGCATTGGTTTGATAGCGCTCGTCATCGGCGAGATGGTCGAGATGGGCGAAGGCGCAGAATTTGCGGAACTGCCCGTCATTGCCGACCGCCAGGATCAGGTAGCCGTCGGATGTCGGCACCACTTCGTAAGGCGCGATATTCGGATGGGCATTGCCGAGCCGGGTCGGCGAGACGCCTGATATCAGGTAATTCATGTTCTGGTTGGCCATCACGGCAGCCAGCACGTCGAACAGCGCCATGTCGACCTGCTGGCCCTCGCCGGTGCGCATCGCATGAATGAGGGCGGCCTGAATGGCGGTGACGGCGTAGACGCCGGTGAAGATATCGGCAACCGCGACGCCCGCCTTCATCGGCTGGCCGTCCTTTTCGCCGGTCACCGACATGAAGCCCGACATGCCCTGGATGATATAGTCATAGCCGGCATTCGGCGCATAGGGGCCGGTCTGGCCAAAGCCGGTGATCGAGCAATAGACCAGCTTCGGGTTGATCTGCTTCAGGCTGTCGAAATCGAGCCCGTATTTCTTCAGGCCCCCCGCCTTGAAATTCTCGATCACCACATCGGCGGTCGCGACCAGCCGCCGGATGATCTCCTGGCCCTCGGGCCGGGCAAAATCGACCGTGATCGACCGCTTGCCGCGATTGGCGGCATGGTAATAGGCGGCAGAAAGCGGCGTGCCATCGGCCCCCTCGACAAAAGGCGGGCCCCAGCCGCGCGTATCGTCGCCGGTGCCGGGATTTTCGACCTTGATGACGTCGGCCCCCATGTCGGCCAGCATCTGGCCTGCCCATGGCCCGGCGAGAATGCGCGCCAGCTCGATCACGCGAATGCCTGACAGGGGCGGTCTGGATGCAGTCACCATGCTCATGAAAACCTTCTGTTATCAGCCCTTTATCCGTTCCGGAGCGCGTGGCGGCCACGCGGCAACGTAACAAAAATCAATAAACTCCGGGGCTTATCGGTGAATATTTGCCGGATTCTCTCAGCCGTTCAACCTTTGCTTCATGGATTGAAGGCCGATTGGGCGGAAAGGGCGGAAATTCGTGCGGCCACCACCCGTTCCCGCCACAGGATGAACAGGCCGGACGCGATGATGATCGATATGCCCAGCCATTTGATCGTATCGGGGAAATCGCCGAACACCAGCCAGCCGACCACGGTGGCGCAGACGATTTCGAAATATTGCATCGGGGCGAGCGTCGCGGCGGGGGCATTGCGATAGGCATAGATGGCAAAGGTGCCGGAGACGGTGGCCCAGACCCCGACGCCAAATGTTTCGGAGAGACCCTTGAGACCGGGGATGACCGGGTCAAACAGAACCGAGCCGGTGCCATGGCCGAAAAACAGCAGCACGCCGCAAAAGACCGCACCCCAGATGCCGGTCTGCATCTGCATCGACCAGGCATCTTCGCGATGGGCGAGGACCCGGGTCAGAAGCGCAAAGACGGCAATGCCGAAGGCGGTGACGACGGGCAGGATGGCCACCAGTCCGATTTCGTTGAAGCTTGGCCGGATGATCAGCATCGCGCCGCCAAAGCCGACCGCGCAGGCCATGTAGCGCCGCCAGCCGATGGTTTCCTTCAGGAACAGGCCGCCGAGAATGGTCAGCATGATCGGCTCGACGAAGAAGATGGCGATGGCATCGGCCACTGCCATGACCCGCAGCGTGGTGACGAAGGCTATCATCGAGATCGCCAGAATCGCGCCGCGAAACGCATGCATCGGCATGCGCCGCAAGGTGATCTGCCGCCAGGTGCCGTGATGCAGCACGAAGGGCAGCATCAGCAGCGACTGGAAGAGAAAGCGGAAGAAGGCGACCTCGGCGGGCGGGATGGTGGCGGTGGCGAGCTTGCCGAACACGTCGATCATCGGCGCGATGATCACCGAGACGAACATCAGCACCAGCCCGAGGGTGATATTGTCGACGGGCCGGACGGCGGGCGCGGCGCCGTGCCTGTCGTCCTGCCTTTTTTCGGGTTCAGCCATCCGATCTTTCCCGGTCCTCATGCCGTCACCGGGCGCGATGCGGGCTCAGGCCTGCGCCGTGATCCGCCCGCACCAGGCGGCAAAATTCAAGGTTGCCTTGTCGGCGACGATATCGTTCAGGGTCTCGTGCCGGGCGTTCTGATATATCTCGGTGGTGATACGGGAGAATCCCGCCTTCTTCAAATGATTTGCCAGAAATGTCACCGCTTTTCCCCGGTCCGTGGCCGGATCCTGCCCGCCACCGACCAGATTGAGCGGGAAATTCGGACGCAGCCGTGCCAGCCATTCCGGTGCGGGGGCGCGGTACATCATCGCAAATATATCTCGCCACAGCGACACGCTGGCATCGAAGCCGCAGAGCGGATCGGCGATATAGGCATCGACCTCCGCCGGAATGTTGCTCAGCCAGTCAAACAGCGTGCGGTGGCCGGGGATCGCCTTGCCCCAGGCCTGAAAGGTCAGTTTCGGCAGCAGGGCGCTCGGCACGTCGGAGCCGAGCAGCATGCGCTCGACGGCAAGGATCGCCAGTGCGGCGCGCCCGGCAAGGCCTGCCCTGAAATTGCTGTTCCAGACCGTGACGCCCTGAAAGGCGTCGGGATGGGTGACGGCGGTGTTGAGGCTGATCAGCCCGCCCATGGAATGGCCGAACAGGATGACCGGCAGGCCGGGATGCAGGTCGACCGCCATCTCCCGGACCGCCATCACATCGGCCATGACGGCCTCCACGCCATCCCTTGCGGCAAAGCGGCCCAGCGGCGCATCGGGGGCGGTGGTTTCGCCATGGCCGCGATGATCATGGGCAAAGACATGATAGCCGGTTTCGGCCATGGTCGTGGCAAAACGCTGGTAGCGCCGGGCATGCTCGGCAAGGCCGTGCGAGATCAGGATGATGCCGCGCGGCGTGTCCTTCGCCTCGGCATGGTGCCAGGCAAGCGTCGCCCCGGTCGGGCTCTTCAGGTGGCGGGTATCCTGGAACATCAGCGGGAACTCCGGCGGGGCGGCATCAGGCGGGACTGCCGGGCCAGCAAACGGGATTTGCGGGCAAAGTTCAACAGCAACTGTGCAGGTGTCCATCATCAATGCCGCATTCGCGCATTGCTCCCCAGCCCCATTTCGCCTACATAGCGGCAAAACATCCCTTTCACCGGAATTCGCGCGGAGCAGAGCGGTCCATGGCACGTCAGTTCATCTATCACATGTCCGGCCTCAACAAGGCCTATGGCAACAAGAAGGTACTGGAAAACATCCACCTTTCCTTCTACCCCGATGCCAAGATCGGCATTCTCGGCCCGAACGGCGCGGGCAAGTCCACCGTGCTGCGCATCATGGCCGGTCTCGACAGGGAATATACCGGCGAAGCCTGGCTCGCCGAAGGCGCGACGCTCGGCTATCTCCCGCAGGAGCCGCAGCTCGATCCGGCCAAGACCGTGCTTGAGAATGTCATGGAAGGCGTTGCCGCCAAGACCGCGATCCTCGACCGCTACAACGAACTGATGATGAACTATTCCGACGAGACGGCGGATGAGGGCGCGCGCCTGCAGGACATCATCGATGGCCAGAACCTCTGGGATCTCGAAAGCCAGGTGGAAATGGCAATGGACGCGCTGCGCTGCCCGCCCGGCGACAGTGCCGTCGAAGGCCTTTCGGGCGGTGAACGCCGCCGTGTGGCGCTCTGCAAGCTGCTTCTGTCGAAGCCCGACCTGCTGCTGCTCGACGAACCCACCAACCATCTCGACGCCGAAACCATCGCCTGGCTCGAAAAGCACCTGCGCGAATATCCCGGCGCGGTGATGATGATCACCCACGACCGCTACTTCCTCGACAATGTCACCGGCTGGATTCTCGAACTCGACCGCGGCCGCGGCATTCCCTATGAGGGCAATTATTCCGCCTATATCGGTGCCAAGGCCAAGCGCATGCTGCAGGAAGGCCGCGAGGACGACAGCCGCCAGAAGGCGATTGCCCGCGAACAGGAATGGATGGCCAAGAGCCCGAAGGCCCGCCAGGCCAAGTCCAAGGCCCGTATCCGCGCCTATGACGATCTGGTGGCGGCAGCGGAAAACCGCCGTCCCGGCGATGCACAGATCGTCATCCCGGTCGGCGAGCGGCTCGGCCAGGTGGTGATCGAGGCGGAAAACCTCACCAAGGCCTATGGCGACCGGGTGCTGATCGAAGGCCTGAACTTCAAGCTGCCGCCCGGCGGCATTGTCGGCGTCATCGGCCCGAACGGTGCGGGCAAAACCACGCTGTTCCGGATGATCACCGGCCAGGAACAGCCCGACAGCGGCTCGATCCGCGTCGGCGACACGGTGCAGCTCGGCTATGTCGACCAGAGCCGCGACACGCTGGAGGCCAACAAGACCGTCTGGGAGGAAATTTCCGGCGGCAACGACATACTGAAGCTCGGCAAGCATGAGGTGAATTCCCGCGCCTATTGCGGTGCCTTCAACTTCAAGGGCGGCGACCAGCAGCAGAAGGTCGGCACGCTTTCGGGCGGCCAGCGTAACCGCGTGCATCTGGCCAAGATGCTGAAGGCCGGCGGCAACGTGCTGCTGCTCGACGAACCCACCAACGACCTCGATACGGAAACCCTGGCAGCGCTCGAAGATGCGCTGGAAAACTTCGCAGGCTGCGCGGTGATCATCTCGCACGACCGCATGTTCCTCGACCGTCTCGCCACCCATATCCTCGCTTTCGAAGGCGACAGCCATGTGGAATGGTTCGAAGGCAACTTCGAAGACTACGAAAAGGACAAGATGCGCCGCCTCGGCGTCGACAGCATCAATCCGCACCGGGTAACCTACAAGCGCCTGACGCGCTGACCGCCCGACACGGTCTCACGAACAGAAATCCCGCCGGAACAGCTTTCCGGCGGGATTTTGCGTTTCTGGTGGGGACGGGGCTTGCCCGGTGATCAGGCGAGGTCGCGTTTTTCGAAATAGAGTTTGTCAGGGAAAAGTGGAATCCGGTTTTCCCGAAAAGACAAACGAAAACAAAGGGCACTAGAGTCTGTCTGGTTCAATAAGAACCTGACAGACTCTAGTAGCCGTAAAGGGTGGTGATCAGCGACAGGGAGAGCATGCCCAAAAACCACTGTTGTGCCACAAAAAGTGCAATCTGGACCGGTGTTATCGTCCAGATGTCCATTGCGGTTGATCCCGGAAATTTCGCCAGACCGATATATGTAAGGCCTTGCAGGAGGCCTACCGTAAAATACACCAGCAGCGTCAAAACACCGGCAATTGCAATATCTCGGGTCTGGCCTCTCGTCATGCGCCAGCCGTCGAAGGCCGAGTCGAGTGTTCCAAGGGCAAAGCCCGGCAAGGCGCTCGAAAACCGGAGTGCGGCCGTCAAAAGGACCAGATAAAGGATGCCGAACGCCAGGATGATCACAATGAAATTCTTGAACACAGCCGACAGGACGGCCGCCAGAAACCCCGTGACCAGGCTGATGGCCATCAGGACAAGCCAGAACCGCAGTCCGGCGAAGAAGTAGCTGGCCATCCGGGTCACATGGGCGCTTCGGAGAGGTTGTTCTTCCAGCAGGATATATCGATGCCAGCTAGAGTTTGTCAGGGAAAAGTGGAATCCGGTTTTCCCTGACAAACTCTAGGAATGGGTAAAAAGCCGAATGCCGATCAACGTGATTCTCCCGGTTGAGGTCGGACAATCCTGCTAAAAATTCAGCTTGAGGTAAATGCCCGGCAACCCGTGATTACGTAAATCCATTCACCCTACGCCGCCCAGTTCCCCCAGCATCTCCAGCGCAGTCCTGACTGTCGCCCGACGGATGCCATCGCGACCGAGGTCGCCATAGTGCATTTCGTGGTGGAGGGAGCGGCCGTCGCGGGCTTTTGCCGCGAGGTGGACAAGGCCGACCGGCTTTTCGGGAGAGCCGCCGCCGGGGCCGGCGATGCCCGTCACTGCCACCGCCACATCGGCGCGGGAGCGGCTGAGCGCGCCTGCGGCCATTTGCAGGGCGGTCTGGCGCGAGACGGCACCGAATTCGGCAAGAGTTGTTTGCGAAACGCCGAGCATGTCGACCTTCGCTTCGTTGCTGTAGGTGACGAATCCCCGGTCGACCACCGCCGAGGAACCGGCGATGTCGGTCAGCGCCCCGGCAATCAGCCCGCCGGTACAGGACTCCGCCGTGGCAATTCGCCAGCCGAGGGCGATGAAGCGGAAAACGATCTTCCGGGCAAGCGCCTCGATATCGTCGGGATAGGGGCTCATGCCGGGCGTCCGCCATAAACCACGGTCGCCGTCGCAATCGCCGCAATGCCTTCGCGACGGCCGACAAAGCCGATCTTTTCGTTGGTGGTGGCCTTCACCGAACAGCGTTCCAGCGCGATACCCAGCATGTCTGACAGCGCCTGGCGCATCGCCGCGCGATGCGGACCGACTTTCGGGGCTTCGGCGATCAGGGAAATATCGGCATTCATGATCATCCCGCCGTTGTCGCGGACGATTTTTGCCGCATGTTCGAGGAAAATGCGCGAGGCCGCCCCCTTCCACTGCATGTCGGAAGGCGGAAAATGGTCGCCGATATCGCCGGCACCGCAGGTGGCGAGCAGCGCGTCGGTCAGGGCATGCAGCGCCACATCGGCATCGGAATGGCCGAGCAGCGTCTGGTCATGCGGAATGAAGATTCCGCAGAGCGTCACGCCATCACCGGGAACCAGCTGGTGCACGTCATAGCCGTTGCCGGTGCGCACATCCGGCAGCACGGAAGAGAGTTTTTCATCGGCCATGGCGATATCCCGCTTCACGGTGAGCTTGATGTTATCAGGGCTGCCCTCGACGAAGCGTACCGGCATTCCCGCCCATTCTGCAATCGAGGCGTCGTCGGTAAATTCGTAGGCAGAACTTTCGGCAGCCTTGCGGTGCGCGTCGAGGATCGGCTGGTAGGCGAATGCCTGCGGGGTCTGGGCGGCGTAGAGGCCGCTGCGCGCCACCGTTTCCATCACCAGCCCGTCTGGCGAGCCCCGCTTCAGCGTATCGGCAACCGGCATGGCGGGTAGGGCGGCGACCGCCCCCGCTTCCAGACAGTCCGCCACCCGGTCCAGCAGCGCGTGATCGACAAAGGGTCGCACCGCATCCTGGATCAGCACATGCGAAATCCCGCAGTCGCCGAGCGCTTCGAGCCCGTTGCGGACGCTCTGCTGGCGCGAGGCACCGCCAGTGACGATCTTGAGGCGGGGATCTGCCGGCACATCCTCAAGCGCCCGGGCACAAAGCGCGGCGTCGTCGGGATGAATCACCACCACAAGCCTTGCCGTACCGGGCCAGCTCGCAAACACTTCCAGGGTTCGCGCGATCACTGGACGACCGCCGATCTTGCGATACTGTTTCGGTCCTTCCCCGGAAGCGCCAGCCCGTTCGCCGCGACCGGCGGCGACAATGACGATACCGTAACGATGCGATGCGGTCATGGGATCCTGCAACATGGGTTTGAACGGAACACTGCCTTTGCGCCGGGTTATAGTTTGTCAGGCAAAGAGCGCAAACGAAGTTTTGCGCGCAATTGCCGGTTTTCCCGAATGTGGCATAAGGGAAAAATGATCATTCCGCCGGAGCATTAGCGGTGTCTTGTCAAGCCCGATGACGACGTCTATATTGCGGGAGTGGAGGACGGGCGAGAACCCGCCCCCCTTTTCGCCTAGCTAAAGAATCGAACCCGCACGGTCATTGACCAGCTCGTGCGGGTTTTCTCTATCGTAAGCGTGATACTCAAGGGTAGGAACCACATGCGTTTCACTCCTGATCGAGGGCAAAGCCCTTGCCTTCGCGCGAACTGGTTCGCGCCGCCCGGTGTGGCTCATCCTCCCCAGCGCGCCTCGCTGGTACAGGCGCCTGCTGCTTCTGCTCTCGATCCCCTTATACCAAAGATCATTGACAGGAACCCATTGGATGGCAGGGTAACGGTTACCGGGCAGGAGAAGACCGGAGGGCGATGCTGTTTGCATCGCACGAGGATTTCGACGCCCTCCGGTGGCCGATTTCCCTGCCACCCGCGACCGGTCGCTTTCGGCTTCCGGACGGCGTCGAAAATCCTCGCCGGACCTTCGGGTCCGACTGCGGTTTTCTCCTGGCCGGAAACCGAAATCGATCCGGTCCAATGGGTTCCTATCAATGATCTTTGGTATTATGCATATCAGCATTCCCTGCTGTTGTCGGCAGGAATATCACATAGCCCGCGAACCGCCGGAAAATCGCGGTGCGGCTGTGACGCCTTGCGTTGCGCCTGATCCCCTGTCACTTGCCCCGGCCCGATTTCACTTGGCAGGGGCTGCCATTGATGATTAAATTTGATGCAGTAAACAATGTTGCCTCAAAGATAATCAAAATGGATTGTTCCGTGCCATTGCCAGATCTCGCCACCGCTTTTCAGATCGGACCGGTTTCCATCCGCAACCGGGTGATCCTTGCGCCGATGTCGGGGGTCACCGACCTGCCGTTCCGGCAGCTGGCCTGGGCGCATGGTGCGGGGCTGGTCGTTACCGAAATGGTGGCGAGCCGCGAGCTTGCCCATAACCACGGCGAATCCTGGGCACGGCTGAAAGGGGCCGGCATTCGGCCGCATATGGTGCAGCTTGCCGGGCGCGAAGCCTTTTACATGGCGGAAGCTGCCCGGATCGCGGAGGCCAACGGCGCGGATATCATCGACATCAACATGGGCTGCCCGGCCAAGAAGGTGATCGGCGGCTATTCCGGTTCCGCCCTGATGCGCGACCCCGACCATGCGATCGGGTTGATCGAGGCGACCGTGAAGGCGGTGTCGGTGCCGGTGACCGTCAAGATGCGGCTCGGCTGGGACCATGACAGCCTGAATGCACCGCTGATTGCCGCCCGCGCCGAGGCTGCAGGCGCAAGGCTGATCACGGTGCATGGCCGCACCCGCATGCAATTCTATGAGGGCAAGGCCGACTGGCGGGCGATCCTGAAGGTGCGCGAGGCGATCTCGCTGCCGCTGATCGCCAATGGCGATGTCGGGACGCTGGCCGATGCACGGGCGATGCTCGCGCAATCCGGGGCGGATGCGGTGATGGTCGGGCGTTCCTGCCAGGGACGGCCCTGGCATGCGGGCGTGCTTGCCGGTCATCCTGCGCCGACAGAGGAGGATATCGTCGACATCGCCTGCGGCCATTACCGCGCCATGCTGGAATTTTACGGCGAGGCGACGGCGGTGCGCCATGCGCGCAAGCATCTCGGCTGGTATCTGGGCCATCACGCCCCCGGCCTTCCCGCTGCCGACAAGGCGAAAATCATGACCGAACGGCAGGCGGGCGAGGCTGAACGGCTGTTTCATGCCGCGCTCGAAAACCCCGCCCATCGGGCAAGGCCAAATGTGGAGGCGGCATGAGCGATCCCGACACCTCCACCGATGCACTGGCCGCGACCGTGCTCAATGCCATCCGCAATCCCGTCATCATGGTCGATCAGGTCGGGATCATCCGCTTTGCCAATGGCGAGGCGGAGGCTTTCCTTGCCGCGAGTGCCGCGCATCTCGCCCGCTACCACATCGGCAATTTCATTCCGTCCCACAGCCCCCTGCTGTCGCTGCTCGAGCAGGTGCGCGACCGCAATTCGCCGGTCAACGAATACCGGGTGGACCTGAGTTCGCCCCGCCTCGGGCAGGAAAAGCTGGTGGATATCTATGCCGCTCCCGTGCCGGGCAGGCCGGGTTCGGTGGTGGTGGTCATCCAGGAACGGACCATGGCCGACAAGATCGACCGGCAGCTCACCCACCGCGGCGCGGCGCGCTCGGTGTCGGGGCTCGCCTCGATGCTGGCGCATGAAATCAAGAACCCGCTCTCGGGCATCAGGGGGGCGGCGCAGCTGCTCGAAATGTCGGTGGGGCCGGAAGATGGTGCGCTTACCCGGCTGATCTGCGACGAGACCGACCGGATCGTCTCGCTGGTCGACCGCATGGAAGTGTTTTCCGATGACCGGCCCGTCGACCGGACCCCGGTCAACATTCATTCCGTGCTGGAACATGTGAAGGTGCTGGCGCAGGCGGGTTTTGCCCGCCATATCCGGATTGCCGAGATCTACGACCCCTCGCTGCCGCCGGTGCTTGCCAACCGCGACCAGCTGATCCAGGTGTTTCTCAATCTGGTGAAGAATGCGGCGGAGGCCATCGGCGAACGGGCGGGCGGCGAAATCCTGCTGACGACAGCCTATCGGCCCGGCATCCGGCTTTCGGTCGCCGGGAGCCGTGAAAAAGTATCGCTGCCGCTGGAATTCTGCGTGCAGGACAACGGGCCGGGCGTGCCCGCCGATATCCTGCCGCATCTCTTCGATCCCTTCATCACCACCAAGACCAACGGCTCCGGGCTGGGACTGGCGCTGGTGGCAAAGATCATCGGTGATCACGGCGGCATCGTCGAATGCGACAGCCATGCCAGCAAGACGGTGTTTCGCGTGCTGATGCCGGTGTCGCGCGGCGGCATGGAGGCGGAGGAGCCGTCCATCACCAGGACCGGGGGAGTTTGAAGATGACCGCCACCATTCTTGTCGCCGATGACGATGCCGCGATCCGCACCGTGCTCAACCAGGCCTTGAGCCGGGCAGGCTATGATGTCCGGGTTACCTCCAATGCCGCGACCCTCTGGCGCTGGGTGGCGGCAGGCGAGGGCAATCTGGTGGTGACCGATGTGATCATGCCGGATGAAAATGCCTTCGACATGCTGCCGCGCATCAAGAAGGCGCGGCCCGATCTGCCCGTGGTGGTTATGAGTGCCCAGAACACCTTCATGACCGCCATCACCGCTTCGGAAAAGGGGGCCTACGACTATCTGCCCAAGCCCTTCGATCTCAAGGAACTGATTGCCATCATCGGCAGGGCGCTGGCCGAGCCGAAGAAGGCGATCACCCGCCGCGACGACGATGCGCAGGACGGCATGCCGCTGGTGGGCCGTTCGGCAGCAATGCAGGATGTCTACCGGGTGCTCGCCCGGATGATGCAGACCGATCTGACGCTGATGATCACCGGCGAATCCGGTACGGGCAAGGAGCTGGTGGCCCGCGCCCTGCATGATTACGGCAAGCGCCGCAAGGGTCCCTTCGTGGCGATCAACATGGCGGCGATCCCGCGTGACCTGATCGAATCGGAACTGTTCGGCCACGAGAAGGGCTCCTTTACCGGCGCGCAGGCCCGCTCCAGTGGTCGCTTCGAACAGGCCGAGGGCGGCACGCTGTTTCTCGACGAAATCGGCGACATGCCGATGGATGCCCAGACCCGGCTGCTCCGGGTGCTGCAGCAGGGCGAATACATGACCGTCGGCGGCCGCACGCCGATCCGCACCAATGTTCGGATCGTGGCGGCCACCAACAAGGATCTGAAACACTCGATCCAGCAGGGCCAGTTCCGCGAAGATCTGTTCTACCGCCTGAATGTCGTGCCGTTGCGCCTGCCACCGCTGCGGGATCGAAGCGAGGATATTCCCGATCTCGTCCGCCATTTCGCCACGGTTTCGGAACG
This sequence comes from uncultured Gellertiella sp., assembly GCF_963457605.1. Classification (GTDB taxonomy): domain Bacteria; phylum Pseudomonadota; class Alphaproteobacteria; order Rhizobiales; family Rhizobiaceae; genus Gellertiella. The sequence continues at coordinate 761,877 of NZ_OY735139.1, read as the reverse complement.
CGAGGGGCTGGGCTCGAAACGCTTCGATGTCGCGGCAGTCGATGCGATGAAAGCCTATGACTGGCCGGGCAATGTCCGTGAACTCGAAAACCTCGTCCGCCGCCTGGTGGCGCTCTATCCGCAGGATGTGATCGGCCGGGAAACCGTGGAGGCGGAACTCTATCCGCCGGTCAGTGCGCCCGCCCAGTCTGAGCGACCGGGGGAGCGGTCCGGGGAACGGGACGGACCGCTTAGCATCCGTCAGCTGATCGAACAGGCGGTCGGTCGGTATTTTGCCGGTTTTGGTGCGGATCTGCCGCCGCCGGGCCTCTATGACCGGGTTCTGGTCGAGGTCGAACATCCCCTGATCATGGCGGCGCTCGCCGCCACTGGCGGAAACCAGATCCGCGCTGCCGACCTGCTCGGCATGAACCGCAACACATTGCGCAAGAAAATTCGCGATCTCGGCATTTCCGTCTATCGCGACAGCCGCCATGCTTGACTTTGGATTGCCCCGCGTTGCATTTTCGCCACAATGCGTTGCTTGAAAGACACGGTCTTCGCGTGACCTGACTCGGGTCGGGTGCAGGCTGGAAAGGCGCTGCGGCATAGGCAGGCAGACGCAGGGAAAACCGTCTGTGGGCGGTGGGGGATTAACATGCTGACGGCATCAGACGAGGACGAGGGAGCGGGCGGCACCCGGGACCGGCGTGCCCGTTTCGCCATACCCGGCCTCGGGCTTGCGGCGGGCGCGCTGATCTGCGCGGTCCTGACCCTGTTCGTGCTGCTTGGCGTGACGCCGCTTGCACCGACCCGACCGGTTGTCATCGCCTCCGCCGTGCTGAACTCGCTGTTTGTCCTCGGGCTGATTTTCCTGATCGTCAGGGAGATCGGCCGTCTGTGGAAGGCCCGCAACCGTGGCCGGGCTGCCGCGCGCCTGCATGTGCGCATCGTCGCGCTGTTTTCCATCGTTGCCATCACCCCCGCCATCCTCGTGGCGATTTTTGCCAGCCTGACGCTGAGTGTCGGTCTGGATCGCTGGTTCTCCCTGCGGACCCAGTCGATCGTGCGCAATTCGATGAATGTGGCCCAGGCCTATGTGCTGGAAAACGCGGCCTATCTGCAGGGCCAGACACTGGCAATGGCCAATGATCTCGACCACAACCGGGTGCTGTTCAATTTGGATCGCAACGGTTTCATCGAACTCCTGACCCGTCAGGCCCGTGGTCGCGGCATTCTCGGGGCGTCACTGTTGCGGGCTGACGGTTCGGTCATCGTTGCGGCCAATATCAAGACGGAAAACCCGTTGCCTGCGGTGCCAAAGGATGCGCTGGCCTCGTCGCTGGCAGGCCAGCCGACACTGATCCCGCCGGGCGAGACCAACCTTGTCGGCGCCATCATGCAACTGAAGGACATCACCGGTGCCCATCTCTACACGATCCGGGCGGTGGATCCGAATGTGATGCGGGCCATGCACGAGGTGAAGGCCAATTCCGCCGAATACGAGGCGATGGAGGCAAACCGGACCTCGCTTCAGGTGGCCTTTGCCGTGCTCTATCTCGGCTTTGCGCTGATCGTGCTGCTCGCCGCCATCTGGACGGCGATTGCCGTTGCCGACCGGATCGTCCGGCCGATCCGCCTGTTGATCAATGCGGCGGACAGCGTGGCGGCCGGCAACATGAATGTCGTGGTGCCGGTGCGCGCCGCCGATGGCGATGTCGGCAGCCTGTCGCGCACCTTCAACAAGATGATCACCGAAATCCGCACCCAGCGCGACGAAATTCTCGAAGCCAAGGATGAAGTGGACGACCGCCGGCGTTTCATCGAGGCGGTACTGTCCGGCGTGACCGCAGCCGTGATCGGCGTCGAGGAGGACCGGCGGATCACCATCGTCAATCCGTCCGCCGAAATCCTTTTGGGCCGCAAGGCGGAAGATCTGCTTGGCAAGAGTCTGGGCGAAATTGCGCCCGAGGTCGATGCGGTGCTGACGGAAGCCGCCGGGCGGGCCCGCAGCGATTTCCGCAAGCAGATCGATCTGGTGCGCACCGGCAAGGAGCGCACGCTTTCGGTGCAGGTGACGCGCGAGGAAACCCGCGATACCTCCGACAGTTTCGTCATTACGCTCGATGACATCACCGATCTGGTGATCGCCCAGCGCTCGACCGCCTGGGCCGATGTGGCGCGGCGCATTGCCCATGAAATCAAGAATCCGCTGACCCCGATCCAGCTCTCGGCCGAGCGCATCCGGCGGCGCTTCGGCAAGCAGATCGCCGAGGCCGACCGGCCCGTCTTCGACCAGTGCACCGACACGATTGTCCGGCAGGTTGGCGACATCGGGCGGATGGTCGACGAATTCTCCGCCTTTGCCCGGATGCCGAAGCCGACCAAGCAGGACAGCGACCTGCGCGAGATCCTGCGCGACGCGATGTTCCTGCGCGAGATGGGCACGACCCACATCGCCTTCGAGCGCGAATTTGACGAGGTCGCGCAGATCGGCCTGTTCGACGGGCGGATGCTGGGGCAGGCCTTTGGCAATCTGATCAAGAACGCCGTCGAATCCATCGAATCCGTGGCAGGCGAGGAGGGGCGCGGCGAGGGCCGGGTTCTCGTCCGCTCGCATTTCGATCCGGAGCGCGACCAGTTCCTGGTCGATATCATCGACAACGGCCGTGGCCTGCCGCAGGAAAACCGCCACCGGATTCTCGAGCCCTACATGACGATGCGGGAGAAGGGCACCGGCCTTGGCCTCGCCATCGTCAAGAAGATCATAGAGGAGCATGGCGGGCAGATCGAACTGCATGATGCGCCTGCCGAATTCGACCATGGCCGTGGTGCCATGATCCGGGTACTCCTGCCGCGCCTCGATCAGGCGCTGATGCAGGACAAGAAAAACAAGGAATATGCCGATGGCGTCTGACATCCTGGTCGTCGATGACGAAGAAGACATCCGCGAGATCGTATCGGGCATTCTCTCCGACGAGGGCCACGAGACCCGCACCGCCCATGACAGCGACAGCGCTCTGGCGGCGATTTCCGACCGCGTGCCGCGTCTGGTCTTCCTCGATATCTGGATGCAGGGCAGCAAGCTCGACGGTCTCGCCCTGCTTGACGAAATCAAGGCCCGCCATCCGGATCTGCCGGTGGTGATGATTTCGGGCCATGGCAATATCGAAACCGCCGTCTCGGCACTGCGCCGGGGCGCCTTCGATTTCATCGAAAAGCCGTTCAAGGCCGACCGGCTGATCCTCGTTGCCGAACGGGCGCTCGAAACCTCGAAACTGCGCAAGGAAGTCAGCGAGCTGAAGAAGCGGGCAGGCGACCATGCCGAACTGGTCGGCACCTCGGTTGCCGTCTCGCAGCTGCGCCAGACCATCGAGAAGGTCTCGCCGACCAACAGCCGCATCATGATCCTCGGCCCCTCCGGCTCCGGCAAGGAACTGGTCGCCCGGCTGATTCACCGCAAGTCCTCGCGTGCCACCGGTCCCTTCGTGGCGCTGAATGCCGCCGCCATCACCCCTGACCGCATGGAAGTGGCGCTGTTCGGCACGGAAGGGGCCCCCGGCCAGGCCCGCAAGATCGGCGCGCTGGAAGAGGCGCATCGCGGCATTCTCTATCTCGACGAAGTCGGCGAAATGCCGCGCGAGACCCAGAACAAGATTCTCCGCGTGCTGGTCGACCAGCAATTCGAACGGGTCGGCGGCTCCAAGCGGGTGAAGGTGGATGTGCGGATCATTTCCTCCACCGCCTATCACCTGGAAAGCCATATCGCCGAGGGCACGTTCCGCGAGGATCTCTATCACCGGCTGGCGGTGGTGCCGATCCGCGTGCCGCCACTGGCCGAGCGCCGGGAGGACATTCCGTTTCTGGTCGACATGTTCATGCGGCAGATTTCCGAACAGGCTGGCATCAAGGCCCGCAAGATCGGCGATGACGCGATGGCGGTGCTGCAGGCCCATGACTGGCCGGCAATATCCGCCAGCTGCGCAACAATATCGAGCGGCTGATGATCCTTGCCAGCACCGACGGTCCGGGGACGGCGATCACCGCCGACATGCTGCCGACCGACCTCGGCGACATGTTGCCGAAAGTCTCCGGCAACAGCGATTACCACATCATGACCCTGCCGCTGCGCGAGGCCCGCGAAATGTTCGAGCGTGATTATCTGGTGGCACAGATCAACCGTTTCGGCGGCAATATCTCGCGCACTGCCGAATTTGTCGGCATGGAGCGTTCCGCCCTGCATCGCAAGCTGAAATCCCTCGGCGTCTGACCGGACGCCGCTGTCTCCTTCCTCCCATCCATCCCTCATACCGCCGAGGACCCCATGCCGAGAATTGCCTATGTGAATGGACGCTATGACCGCCATACGGACGCGGCGGTACATGTGGAGGACCGGGGCTTTCAGTTTGCCGATGGCGTCTATGAAGTCTGCGAGGTCCGCCACGGCTTCATCGTCGATCTCACCCGCCACCTCAACCGCCTCGAACGCTCGCTTGGCGAACTCGGCATGGCGATGCCGATGAGCCGGGCAGCGCTGACCCAGGTGATCCGCGAGGTGCTGCGCCGCAATCACGTGAAGAACGGCCTCTACTACCTCCAGGTGACGCGCGGTGCCGCGCGCCGCGACCACGTGTTTCCGCCGCCGGGCACGCCGATGACGGTGGTGGTGACCGCGAAAAGCACCGATCCCTCGATCATTGCCCGCAAGAATATGAATGGCATCGGCGTCATCACGCTTCCCGACAACCGCTGGGACCGCGTCGACATCAAGACCGTTGGCCTGCTTCCCAACTGCATGGCACGCCAGCAGGCGAAGGAAGCAGGGGCTGCGGAAGCGATCTATGTCGATGCCGGGGGCATGGTGACCGAGGGGGCGGCGACCAATGTCTGGATCGTCGACGGCAACGGCGTTCTGGTCACCCGGCCTGCCGATCAGGGGATCCTGAAGGGTGTCACCCGCACAACCCTGATGGATATCACCGCCCGGCTTGGAATTGCCGTTGAAGAACGCCGCTTCAGCGTCGAAGAGATGCGGGCAGCACGCGAAGTCTTCATCACCGCCGCCACAAGTATCTGTTTTCCCGTGGTTTCCATCGACGGCCAGCCGGTCGCCAATGGCCACCCCGGCAGCACCTCACAGAAAATACGCGAAGCCTTTTTCGACATTGCGGAAAAGACGCCGATTTGATACTCAATTTCCGGGGCGTGGCATGCGAGGGGGCATGGTTTCGACCCGTGGGTGGACATATGAAATGATCCGGTCGTCGAACCGGCAAGAACGATAGAAAGAATCGGCGCCATGGCGGAACGTTCTCAGAACTTGCAGGACTTGTTTCTCAATACAGTTCGCAAGCAGAAGATTTCCCTGACAATATTTCTGATCAACGGTGTCAAGCTCACCGGCGTTGTCACATCTTTTGATAATTTCTGCGTGTTGCTGCGCCGCGACGGCCACTCGCAGCTGGTCTACAAGCATGCGATTTCCACCATCATGCCCGGCCAGCCGATGCAGATGTTTGAATCCGAGGAACAGGCTTCCTGATCGAACCGGTTGGCTTGTCCCCTTGACGGGTGACAGGCGGGGAACCATCTCACTGAAACCACGCGCGCCGTCCAGGCGCGCTTTTTCTGTTCGGACCTCACCTTCCGGTCAGCATTGACGAAGACCGGCCTTGCCGGAAACAACCAGCCAAGCAGGACAAGCACCATTACCACTCGCGACACCACGACCGAATCGATCATTCCCGTTGAAGAGCGGCACCGCGATGACATGTGTGCCATCGTCATCATTCCCGTGCTGAAGCAGCAGGGTCGCCCGGCGCGCGGCCAGGCGCTGGATGCCGCACCGCTGCCGCCGGTCCGCTCGAACGAGGCGCGGCTTGAAGAGGCAATCGGCCTTGCCCGCGCCATCGAGCTCGAGATTGCCGAAGGCCTGATCGTGCCGATCACCGCGCCGCGCCCGGCGACGCTGCTTGGCACCGGCAAGATCGAGGAAATCGGCGAAAAGCTGGAAGAGCACAATGCCGGACTTGTCATTGTCGACCATCCCCTGACCCCGGTGCAGCAGCGCAATCTGGAAAAGGCGTGGAATGCCAAGGTCATCGACCGCACCGGCCTGATCCTCGAAATCTTCGGTCGTCGCGCCTCCACCAAGGAGGGCACGCTGCAGGTGGAGCTTGCCCATCTCAACTATCAGAAGGGCCGTCTGGTGCGCTCCTGGACCCACCTTGAGCGTCAGCGCGGTGGTGCGGGCTTCATGGGTGGTCCCGGTGAAACCCAGATCGAGGCCGACCGGCGCATGCTGCAGGAAAAGATCATCCGGCTGGAGCGCGAACTGGAGCAGGTGGTGCGCACCCGCCAGTTGCATCGCGCCAAGCGCCGCAAGGTGCCGCATCCGATCGTGGCGCTGGTCGGCTATACCAATGCCGGGAAATCGACTTTGTTCAACCGGATCACCGGGGCAGGGGTGCTTGCCGAAGACATGCTGTTTGCCACGCTCGACCCGACGCTGCGCCGCATGAAACTGCCGCATGGCCGCACCGTCATCCTGTCGGATACGGTGGGTTTCATCTCCGACCTCCCGACCCATCTGGTCGCCGCCTTCCGGGCAACGCTGGAAGAGGTGCTGGAAGCCGACATCATCCTGCATGTCCGCGATCTCTCCGATCCCGACAATGGCGCACAGGCCGGCGACGTCAACCGCATCCTTGATGATCTCGGCATTGACGACAAGGACCGCAGCGCCCGGATCATCGAAGTCTGGAACAAGATCGACCGGCTCGACCCGGAAGCCGCCGAAACCCTCGTCCAGAAGGCCGGGACGACGGAGAACGCCATTGCGGTTTCCGCCATCACCGGCACCGGTCTCGACCGCCTGATGCAAGAGATCCAGCGCCGCCTGTCCGGCGTGATGACCGAAACCAGCGTGGTGCTGCGTGCCGACCAGCTGAAACTCCTGCCCTGGGTGTACAGCAATGCGGCGGTGGACGAGCGCGAAGACCTCGAAGACGGTTCCGTCCGCCTCGACCTCCGCCTCACCGAAAGCCAGTCCCTCGAACTCGATGGCCGCATGGGCAATGCCAGGCCAAAGCAGGACTGGTGAGTGTGTCTCCGGTCGCCGTCACCTCACGTTGAACGGCTGCCGTCCTTTTCCAGCCCTTTTGCCTGCTGCCAAAGCTCCTCCATCCGCTCCAGCGTGGCACCCTCCAGTGTTTCGCCATGGGCGGCAAGCTGTTGTTCGATATGGGAAAAGCGGCGGCGGAATTTGGTATTGGTGCCGCGTAGCGCCATTTCCGGATCGGCCCGGACGTGGCGACCGATATTGACGGTGGCAAAGATCAGGTCGCCGAGTTCGTCGGCAACCCGGTCAGGGCGGCCCTGTTTCAGGGCGGCGCGCAATTCGCCGATTTCCTCCTCGATCTTGTCGAGGATCGGCTCGGCGGTCGACCAGTCGAAACCGACTTTCGCTGCCTGTTCCTGCAATTTCAGTGCCTCGGTCAGCGCCGGGAAACTGCGCTGCACGCTGCCGAGATGACCTGATTTGGCTTCTTCCGTCACGCCGCGCCGGGCCCGGCGTTCGGCACGTTCGCGCTTTTCCTGCTGCTTGATCTCGTCCCATTGCAGCTTCACCGCATCAGGCGTGTCGGCGCCGGAGCGGGCAAAGACATGCGGATGGCGGCGGATCATCTTGGTGGTGATCGCCCGGACCACATCCCCGAAAGCAAAGTCGCCCGCCTCTTCCGCCATGCGGGCATGAAACACCACCTGCAGCAGCAGGTCGCCCAGCTCCTCGCACAGGTCATCCATGTCCCGCCGCTCGATGGCATCGGCCACCTCATAGGCCTCCTCCAGCGTATAGGTCTTGATGGTCTCGAAACTCTGGACGAGGTCCCAGGGGCAGCCGGTCTCAGGCGTGCGCAGCGCCGCCATGATCTCGAGGAGGCGCTGGATGTCGCCGGAAGGGGTGATGGTCATGGGATGCTCAGTTCAGCGGAATGGAATTGCCGGATTTGGACTGCTGGTAGGTCTCGGACAGCCCGGCATAGGTGGCGCGGATGCGGTCCATCCGGGCAGCAAGCGCGGATTTCTGCGGCTCCGGCGATGCCGCCACCATCTCGGCGACGGAGGCGGAATGCCAGAAGGCATTGGTCTTGCGATAGCCGCCCGGTTCCAGCCCGAACACGTCCTTCAGGATCTTCAGGTCATGCGGAATGGCAAAGGCGTCACGGCTGTCCTCGTAGGAGAAGAAATAGCTGAAATTGTCAAAGCCCGCCCAGGTGATCGCCGACATGCACATCGTGCAGGGCTCGTGGGTGGAGAAAAAGATCAGGTCGCGGGTGTCGGGCCGTTCGCCAAGCTCATAGAAGCGCTTCAGCAGATGCACCTCGCCGTGCCAGAGCGGGTTTTCCAGCTCGTTGTTGGTTTCGGCCAGCACCAGCGACAGGTCGGATTTGCGCAACACGGCCGCCCCGAACACCTTGTTGCCGAGCACCACGCCTTTTCGTGTCAGCGGAATGATATCGTTTTCAAGGACATCGAGGAGGCGCGGGGCAAGGGACGGGTCGGACACGGCGGAACTTCCTTGAAGGGCGAATGTTTTAGCGGTCTGGTCCGCACCTCAAAGCAAAAGCCACGAGGAGTCAATCATCTTCCCGGGCATCTTCCCGGGCATCTCCCCGGCCTCTTTCCGGACTATCCCCTTGTCTCCGCCCGCCGCAGCCGTTATGGCCCGCCGGGTGAGATTTGCTCCGGAATGGCGGGGAGCGAGCACAGAAATACCGGGACGGAACAGCGCAGGAATTTCTGTTTCTTCAATATATTGCGACAAAAGGCGATAGTTGCGGCCTCATGAGACAGGACCATCACATGCCAGAGGCGAGAGATCAGCTGAACACCTTCCCGGCGTTTTTCCGTGTCGCCGGAAAGACCGTCGCCGTGTTCGGCGAGGGCGATGAAGCCCATGCCAAGGCCCGCTTGCTGAAAAACACCACCGCCCGGATTGTCGCCTATGCCGAAAACCCGGAGCCGTCCTATCGCGCCTTTCTGGAAGCCGAAGGGATCGCCCATGTGCCAGCCCGTTTCGATGCGGCGCAGGTCAGTGGCATGACGCTGGTGTTTGCCGCGACCGGCAATCCGGCGCTCGACCGCGAGATCGTGGCGGCGGCGCGGGCCGGGAAAGTGCCGGCCAATGCGGTCGACCAGCCGGACCATTGCGATTTCATCACCCCGGCGCTGGTCAATCGCGCCCCGGTCTCGGTTGCCATCGGCACCGAAGGGGCGGGGCCGGTACTGGCACAGATGATCCGGGCCGAGATCGACCAGATGCTCGCGCCCTCGCTCGGGCGGCTGGCGACGCTGGCCAGTCAGTATCGCCGCGCGGTCGAACGACTGCTGCCGAAGGGCGTGGCGCGGCGGATCTTCTGGCGGCGGTTCTTTTCGGGCTCCGTGGCCGAAGCCGTCCATCAGGGCGACCTCAGCGCCGCACGCCGGTCGGCGACCCGGCTGCTGCGCGCCAGCGACAGGCCGGAAGGCCATGTCTGGCTGGTGGGGGCAGGGCCGGGGGCGGAAGACCTCCTGACGCTGCGCGCCCAGCGGGTGATGATGGAAGCCGATGTGCTGGTTTTCGATGCGCTGGTGCCGCAGGAAATCGTCGACATGGGCCGCCGCGACGCCGAGCGGATTTCCGTCGGCAAGCGCAAGGGTTGCCATTCGAAATCGCAGGCCGAAATCAGCGCGCTGCTGGTCAGGCTCGGGCTGGAAGGCAAGCGGGTGGTGCGGCTGAAATCCGGCGATCCCCTGATTTACGGGCGTGCCATGGAAGAAATGGCGGCGCTGCGCGAGGCCGGTGTTTCCTATGAAATCGTTCCCGGCATCACCTCGGCCTTTGCCGCTGCTGCCGATTTCGAGCTGCCGCTGACGCTGCGCGGTGTCGCCTCGTCGCTGATCTTCACCACCGGCCATGACCTGGCCGGCGACGTGCTGCCCGACTGGGCGAGCCTTGCGATCTCGGGTGCCACCATTGCCGTCTACATGGGCCGGTCGGTTGCCGCCTCGGTGGCCGGACGGCTGATGGACGCCGGCCTTGCCCGGGATACGACCGTTGCCGTTGTCGAAAATGCCAGCCGCAAGAACCGGCGGCTGCTGCATGGCACGCTGAAAGACCTGCCCGACCTCGAATTTCGCGATGAACTCACCGGCCCTGTCATGGTGATCATCGGCGATGCGGTGGCGGGTGCCAATTTTGACCAGTCGGAAGCGCTGGTCCGCCGCCCTGTCGCGGCCCGGGAAATGGTAAGGAACTGATCATGGCTGATAAAGTTTTGACTGGAAACCGCTTGACGGATGGCATTTCCGTATGGCTGAACGCCGATGGCGGGTGGACCGAAAACCTGCAGGAGGCACTGGTGGCCCGCCATGCGGAAGCGGTGAAGTCGCTGGAAGAGATCGGCAGCCGCGATTTCGCCGCCAATCTGGTGCTCGATGTCAATGTCATCGATGTCGCCGAGGTCAATGGTCGCCTGCGTCCGCTCAGACTGCGCGAGCGCATCCGGGCAGAAGGTCCGACCATGGAATATGCGCCGGGCTATCCCGTCGCCGATGCTGATTTTATTGCTGCCTGAGGGGCCTCATGTACCGTTACGATGAATTCGACCACGCCTTCGTGGAAGCCCGTGTCGCGCAGTTCCGCGATCAGGTGGAACGCCGCCTGTCGGGCGACATTGCCGAGGATGCCTTCCGGCCATTGCGGCTGATGAATGGCGTCTATCTGCAGCTGCATGCCTATATGCTGCGCGTCGCCATTCCCTATGGCACGCTGAACGCCGCCCAGATGCGGATGCTTGCCCATGTCGCGCGGAAGTATGACCGGGGCTACGGCCATTTCACCACCCGGCAGAACATCCAGTACAACTGGCCGAAACTGTCGGATACGCCGGATATCCTGGCCGAGCTTGCCACCGTCGAAATGCATGCGATCCAGACCTCGGGCAATTGCATCCGCAATGTCACCGCCGATCATTTCGCCGGAGCCGCACAGGATGAAGTCGCCGATCCCCGTCCCTATGCGGAGATCCTCAGGCAGTGGTCGTCCGTGCATCCGGAATTCTCGTTCCTGCCGCGCAAGTTCAAGATTGCCGTCACCGGTGCCGAGCGCGACCGTGCCGCCATCCAGGTGCATGATATCGGCCTGCATCTGAAGAAGAACGGTGAGGGCGAGCTGGGCTTTGCCGTCTATGTCGGCGGCGGCCAGGGGCGTACCCCGATGATTGCCAAGAAGCTCAAGGACTTCCTGCCGGAAGCCGATCTTCTCTCCTATATCACCGCCATCATGCGGGTCTATAACCTGAATGGCCGCCGTGACAACAAGTACAAGGCGCGCATCAAGATCCTCGTGCACGAGACCGGCACGGAAGAACTCGCCCGCCAGGTCGAGGCGGAATTTGCCGAGCTGCGCGACACCGAGCTGAAGCTGCCCGAGGCCGATATCCAGGCGATTTCCGCCTATTTCGCCCCCCCGGAGCTGGCAGCGCGGGCCGAAGGCTGGGCAAGCCTTGCGGAATGGAAGAAGCGCGACCCCGACTTCGCCCGATGGGTCGGCCAGAACGTGCAGCCGCACAAGCATCCCGATTACGGCATGGTGACGATTTCGCTGAAGCCGATTGGCGGCATTCCGGGCGACGCCACCGACGTGCAGATGGAAGCGGTTGCCGATATTGCCGAAGAGTTTGCGCTGGACGAAATCCGCGTCACCCACGAGCAGAACCTGGTTCTGCCGCATGTGGCACTTGCCGATCTGGAGCCGGTCTACCGGGCGCTGGTGGCGGCGGGACTTGCGACAGCCAATTCCGGTCTGATCACCGATATCATCGCCTGCCCGGGGCTCGATTATTGCGCGCTCGCCAATGCCCGCTCGATCCCGCTGTCGCAGGAGATTTCCAGCCGCTTTGGCGCGCCCGAGCGGCAGGCCGAGATCGGCGAGCTGAAGATCAAGATCTCCGGCTGCATCAATGCCTGCGGCCACCACCATGTCGGCCATATCGGGCTTCTGGGTGTTGAGAAGAAGGGGGCGGAACTCTACCAGATCACACTCGGCGGTTCCGGCGACGAGAACACCTCGATCGGCGAAATCATCGGCCGCGGCTTCGAGCCGGAGCGGGTGACCGACGCGATCGAGACGATTGTCGACACCTATCTCGGCCTGCGGCTGGATGCGAAGGAAACCTTCCTGACCGCCTATCGCCGCGTCGGTCCGCAGCCGTTCAAGACGGCCCTTTATGGCACTGCCGCCGAAGCTGCGGAATAAGGAGAGATCCATGACCAAGCTCTGGACGCAAGCAGGTTTTGTCGACAACGACCCCTGGGTGATCGAGACCGAAACGGACAAGGCGGGCGAGGGGGAGAAGCCCGTGCTGCCGCTAGCCGATTTCATCGCGCATGCGGAAAGCTCGAACGAGGCGGGACTTGCCGTGCTGATCAGGCCCGCCGATGACGTGCAGAAACTCGCCCCCTATCTCGACCGGATCGCGCTGGTCGCCATCTCCTTCCCGGCCTTCAGCGACGGCAGGGGCTTCAGCCACGCCTCGCTTTTGCGCAGCCGGCTTGGCTTTGGCGGCGATATCCGCGCGGTCGGCGATGTGCTGATCGATCCACTCCCGCACATGCTGCGCTGCGGCTTCACCAGCTTTGCCGTCACCAATCCGACGGCCATCAAGCGACTGGGTGAAGGACGGTTGCCGGGGATTGCCCAGCACTACCAGCCGACGGCTCTGGCCTCGGGCGAGGCCGGCTCCTACAGCTGGCGGCGGCTCGCCTGAGACGTCCGAGCCTGTCAGTTTGAAGGCGGCCCCCTGCAAACGGGCCGCCTTTGCCGTTGATTGCGGACAAGACTGCTGCTTTGACCGGGGTCAAGGCTGCGACCTTGACCGGGATCAAGGCGGTATGCCGTCAGGGGTGCATGATCGGCATGCGGAGGATAATTTCCCCGGCTTGGGCAAGGCGTGGAACGCTTTACCTTTCCTTGCAGTGCAACATGTATTATCTGCCTAACGCACGCCCTTCAATCGGAAGAACCAGGACCGACCGCGCATGAACGCTCCCGCCAAGACCGAAGATTTCACGGCCACCATTCCCGCCGGCGTCTATGCCGAGACGGTGCTGAGCGTCACGCATTATACCGACCACCTGTTCCGCTTCCGCATGACCCGGCCTGATGGCTTTCGCTTCCGCTCCGGCGAGTTTGCGATGATCGGCCTGATGGTCGAGGGCAAGCCGATCTATCGCGCCTATTCGATTGCCAGCCCCTCCTGGGACGAGGAGCTGGAATTCTTCTCGATCAAGGTGCCGGACGGCCCGCTGACCCAGCATCTCCAGAAGATCCAGCCGGGCGACACGGTGCTGATGCGCAAGAAGCCGACCGGCACGCTGGTGCTCGATGCGCTGACCCCCGGCAAGCGGCTCTACATGTTTTCGACCGGCACGGGCATTGCGCCCTTCGCCAGCCTGATCCGCGATCCCGAGACCTATGAGAAGTTCGACGAGGTGATCCTCACCCATACCTGCCGGGAAGTCGCCGAACTGAAATATGGTTTCGACCTGATCGAGGAGATCCGTTCCAACGAGATGCTGTCGGAGATCGTCGGCGACAAGCTTCGCCACTATGCGACCGTGACCCGCGAGGACTACCCCTTCCAGGGCCGGATCACCGACCTGATGGGCTCCGGCAAGCTCTATGCCGATCTGGGCGTGCCGCCGCTCGACCCCGCCGTTGATCGCGGCATGATCTGCGGCTCGACCGCCATGCTCAAGGATACCAAGGCCTTGCTCGAACAGGCCGGCCTCACCGAAGGCGCCAACAACAAGCCCGGCGAATTCGTCATTGAACGGGCCTTTGTCGGGTAAGGTATTGCGATAGTTCGGAGTTTTGCCAAAGCCCGTCGCGAGACGGGCTTTTTGCGTGTTGGACGCCCTGTCCGGAACGCCCTTGCTAGAGTCTGTCAGGTTCATATTGAACCAGACAGACTCTAGCCCTCCTTGATTTCGTTTGCCAGTATCGGGAAAACCGGATTCCACTTTTCCCTGACAAACTCTAGCGGTTCAGGTCAAGGCTGGCGGAACCGCCCACTGTCGCTTCCAATCAAAACCGACGAAAAATTTCCCTCTTGCGCCATCTTCAAAAATCACATAAAGATATCTTTATATCTTGATTGGGTGAATTTGCATGGCTGACCTGGTAAAATTCGGTTTGGACGATCTGGTTGACATCCTCAAGGCATCGGGGGAGCCGACGCGGCTGCGGCTGCTCGCCCTGTTGTCGCAGGGAGACCTGACGGTGACCGACCTTACCGAAATTCTCGGCCAGTCACAGCCCCGCATTTCCCGCCACCTCAAACTTCTTGGTGAGGTCGCCTTGATCGACCGTTACCAGGAGGGGGCCTGGGCCTATTTCCGGCTCAAGCAGGAAGGCCGCACCGCCGCTCTGGTGCGGCAACTCCTGCGGGCCGCGTCTGAAAATGATCCGGTGCTGTTGCGTGACAGCGAGCGGCTAACCTCCGTCAAGCAGGTACGTGCCGAGCGGGCACAGGCCTATTTCAGCCGCCATGCGGCGGACTGGGACGAGTTGCGCCGGCTGCATGTCAGCGACGCCGATGTGGAGGCCGCGCTGCAGAAGCTGGTCGGACCGGAAAAGATCGAGGCACTTCTCGACCTCGGCACCGGCACCGGCCGCATTCTTGAATTGTTGAGCGGGCAATACCGCCGCGCCACCGGCATCGACGCCAGCCGCGACATGCTGGCGGTGGCGCGTGCCAATCTCGACCGCGCCAATGTCACCCATGCCACGGTGCGCCATGGCGATATCTTCAACCTGCCGCTCGAAGGCCAGGAGTTCGATCTCGTCATCATCCATCAGGTGCTGCATTTCCTCGACCAGCCGGAACTTGCCATCACCGAAGCGGCGCGAATGCTGAAGCCCGGCGGTCGGCTGGCCATTGTCGATCTGGCGCCGCACGGGCTTGAATATCTCCGCGACGAACATGCCCATGTCCGCCTCGGCTTTTCCCACCCGACCATGGCCGACTGGCTGCACCGGTCCGGCCTCGATGTGGTCGATGCGGTGGATCTCTCGACAGAAAAACAGGGCAGCCAGACGCTCACCGTGACGCTCTGGCTTGCACGTGACAAGCGGCCGCTTCCGTCCGAAGGACGGGAAGGGCACTCCACTCCCCATCTTGCAAGGAGCCGTTAGCCATGACGCCAATCTCCCTCGATGCCGCCACCCGTGGACGCCTGCGCTTTTCCTTCGAATTCTTTCCGCCGAAAACCCCTGATGCCGAAGACCAGCTGTGGACGACGATCTCCGAGCTTGCCAGCTGGAACCCGGACTTCGTCTCCGTCACCTACGGGGCAGGCGGCACCACCCAGGCTCCGACGCTTGCGACCGTGTCGCGGCTGCTCGACGAAACCCCGCTGCGCACCGCCTCGCACCTGACCTGTGTCGGGGCCACACGGCGGGAGGTCGCCGCTACCGTTGCCGCCTTCAAGGCCGCCGGCTGCCGCCGCTTCGTGGCGCTTCGCGGTGATCCGCCGGCAGGCGTCGGTGCCCGCTACCAGCCGCATCCCGATGGCTACCGCAATGCCGCCGATCTGGTGGCGGGTCTCAAGGCCATCGATCCGGATTTCGACATTTCCGTTTCCGCCTATCCGGAAAAGCATCCCGAGAGCGCCGATGCCGCCGCCGATATCGAAATGCTGGCGCTGAAGGCCGAAAATGGCGCGAGCCGGGCGCTGACCCAGTTCTTCTTCGACAATGACCTGTTTGCGCGCTATCTCGACCAGGTGCGCGCCCGGGGGATCGAGATCCCGGTCGTTCCCGGCATCATGCTGGTGCAGAACATCACGCAGCTGAAACGCTTTGCCGGGCTGTGCGGCGCGAGCGTGCCGCAATGGCTGGAGGCACGTTTTGAGGGCAGCGAGGACAATGCCGCCCTGCATGAGGCGATTGCCTGCGATGTCGCCGCCGCCCAGATCGCCGATCTCGCCCGGCGGGGCGTCACCGAATTCCACCTCTACACCATGAACCGCGCCAGCCTCGTCAACGGCACTCTGGAACGCCTCGGCTATCGCCGCATCCTGCCCTTGCATCTCTGCGCCGCATAACACTCTGCGCAAAAAGGGCACCGGAAGCGATCCGGTGCCCTTTTTCAAAATTCGCGGGCACTCTGAAATTCAGAGGCCATGGATGTGTCTTCCGCCCTTGTGACGCCAGAGTCTGTCAGGTTCATATTGAACCAGCCAGACTCTGGCTCCCCTTGTTGTCGTTTGTCTTTTCGCTCAAACAAGTTTGAGCGCTCAAACAAGTTTGAGCGGGAAAACCGGATTCCACTTTTCCCTGACAAACTCTAGATGAACAGCATCGCGGCAACGAAGACAAACGCAGCACCGACCAGAAGCGCATTGAAGGAATTGGTGAGTCCCATGGTGGCCTCCCTGGCTGTTTACCTTGCCATGATATGGCGGAAACATGGCTTTCGCCAAGGGGTTTCTATCCTGCGATGCAGCAACGCCCGGCAAAAATCGAAACGAAGAGATTGCAACCATTTGATTATAATGGGGAATAAATTTTCATGTGGTTGACGGGTGGTTAACCAGAAACCGTTCCGGCATTTGATGTTCTGTTTGCGTCATATCAAAACAGCTCATGGTTGTATCAATTCGAGCCGCGTTCCGTCGTCACGACGCCGAAGTCTTTCGGCTGATTGATAAAATTTTAACCATCCGGTTATCGAGCACGAGCAGGCCGAGCGCGATCAGCCCCATGCCGATTATCGCATTTGCGGCAAGCCGCTCGCCGAGGAACAAAGCGCCGAGCAGGATGGCGCCGGGCGGAACCAGCAGGGTGACCAGCGAAACATTGGTGGCGCCTGCCAGCGTGATGATGCGGAAGAACAGGATATAGGCGAAGGCGGTGCAGAGCAGCGCGAGGCCGAGCACGGCGAGCACCGTCGTCATCGGCGGCACCGCCAGTGTCCAGGGCCGGTCGGTGATCAGCGAAACCGGCAGCATGATCAGCGAGGAGGCGGTGAGCTGCCCGGCCGCCGTCACGGGCGAGGGCAGGGCGCGAAAACGCCTGCCGAACACCGCCGCACAGCCATAGGAGATCGATGCGCCGATCGGAAACAGCAGCGCCCAGAGCGGTATGCCGGTCCGGGCGAAGGCGGCAGGGCCGATCAGAACCGCGGTTCCTGTGAGGCCGATCAGGCAGCCCGCGAGCTTGGCCGGGGTAAAGCGCTCGTCCTTCGTCGCCTTGTTGGCGATGATGACGGTCCAGATCGGTGTGGTCGCATTGAGGATCGCGGCGAGCCCGGCGGAGAGGTGGATCTGGCCGAGGAAGAGCAGCGAATGCGGCAGCGCGTTGTTGATCAGCCCGAGGAAAAGGAAGGATTTCCAGTGGGCCTTCAGCGAGGCATAGAGGTCATAGCGCCCGAAGATGTAAAGATGCAGGGCAAATGCTGCCATAGACAACCTCAGCAGCACCAGCGTGAAGGGCGGCACGTGCTGGACGGCAATCCGCGCAAAGAAGAACGACCCGCCCCAGATCAGGCCAAGCAGCACCAGCAGCGCCCAGGCGAGAGGTGTCATCGGGGGGGAGGGGCGGGGTGATGTCATGGCAGTTGCTCCTTGGCCTGCCGCATGTATAGGCCCGGAGCAGGCACCACGGCCACCCGAAACGTGTCGTCGTCAACATTTCGGGTGGTGTGGGGATGGGCTCAGAGAGCGTCGAGCAGGGCGCGTGTCGCCCAGCCATCGGCGGGAAGGCCATGGCTCTGCTGTTCCTTCTGGATGGCGATGCGGGTGCCGGAGCCGAGAATGCCGTCGATCTTGCCGACATCATGGCCGAGGGCCGCCATCTTCTTCTGGAGTTCCTTCATCTCCTCATTGCTGAGGCCCGGTTCCGGATTGCCCTTCTGGTAGGGTTCGGCACCGGCAAGCCGCGTGGCGAAATAGGCAGCCGAGGTCGTGTAGATGAAGGACTGGTTCCATTTCAGATAGATGTCGAAATTCGGATAGGTGAGGAAGGCCGGTCCCTTGCGGCCCTGCGGCAGCACCAGCGAGGCGACCAGCTTGCCAGAGCCGGTATTGCCGTCGCGGGGCGTCACGCCGAGCGCAAACCATTCCTGCGCCGTCATGGTGCCGCCAAGGCCGGATTTCTCCCAGGGGAGCGTATCGGGTACGCTGACTTCCTGTATCCACGGCTCGCCACGCCGGAAGCCGAGGCTCTGGATGAACTTTGCCGCCGTCATGATGACGTCGGGGCCGCTCTCCTTCAGCTTCACCAGGCCATCGCCGTCGCCATCGACGCCATAAGCGACAATGTCCTTCGGCAGCATCTGCACCTGGCCGATTTCACCCGCCCATGCGCCGGTATTGGTGTCGGGATCGACATCGCCATTCTGCGTGAGCTTGATCAGCGCCAGCAATTCCGGGCGGAACAGTTCGGGTCGGCGGCAGTCATGGGCGAGTGTCACCAGCGCGTTGCGGGTGTTGAAATTGCCCTGCACCGCGCCGAAATCCGTCTCCATCGCCCAGAAGGCGGTGATGACACCGGGAGGCACGCCGAACTCCTTTTCGGCGCGGGCATAGACATCGGCAAGTTGCTTCATCCTGGCCCGGCCAATGTCGAGGCGGCCCTGGTTGACGGTGCGCTTGGAAAATTCGAGGAAGGTCTGCTTGAAGACGCCCTGTGCCCGGTCCATCGACAGCACTTTCTGGTCGATGCGGGCACCGTCGAGCACCCTGGCAATCGCCGCGTCGGACGCGCCGGCCGCACGGGCTTCCGTCGCCACGCCATCGAGAAACGCCTTCAGGTTGCCATTGCAGCCTTCGGCCCATGCGGGAGAGAGGAGAGAGGCGGAAAGGCCGAGGCCAATCAGGGCCGGGCGAAGCGAAAACGGCATCATCAAATCATATCCTTCAAAATTGTGTCAGGGCAGGTTCTGCCTACATTGTTGCGTGGCGCAAATTTTCCAGAACAATTTGACGGAAGCAAGATAATTGCACGGGCAGCCGTGCAATCGCCTTGCTGATCCCGCTTCGGGTCAGTTGGAGAGCGATGCCAGCCAATTGTGCCAGACTTTTGGCGTGCCGGCGAAAACATCGATATCCGTGTGGCCCTTGATGCCGGGAACTTCGGCGGTGGACGTATATTGCCAGAAGGCCCAGCGCCGGTCTTCATAGGTCTTTGTGGGATGGGCGGCCACCGAGCGGACCCAGAAATGGTAGTTCTGGAAATAGCCGACCAGATTGTCACGGTGGAAATCCACCGATGTGTAGATGATTGGCCGCTTGCCGTAGAAAATTTCCAGCCGGTCCATGAAATGCTGGATCTCGCTGCGCACCGTCTGGGGGTCCGGCCGGGTGGTGCAGGTCTCGGATTCGCCGTTCCATTCCACGTCGACCACCGGCGGCAGCGTCATCGAGGCGCGCGGCACATTGGCGATGAACCAGTCGGCCTGCTGGTCGGCGGTCGAGCAGAAATAATAGAAGTGATAGGGCGCATGCGGCAGGCCGACGGCATCCGCCTGTCGCCAGTACTCCTGGAACTTCGGATCGGCGCTGTCCTTGCCTTCGGTTGCCTTGATGAAGGCGAAGGAAACGCCTGATTTCTTCACCCGCCACCAGTCGATGTCGCCCTGCCACTTGGAAATGTCGATGCCGTGGATGGCATGGCGGCGCGGGCTCATCGCGCCGAAATCCTGCGGGTCGGTATCCTTGAACTGCGGGGCAATCGACGCCGTCTGGACAAGGTCATAGGAGGCCGACGTGCAGCCCGTGATCAGGAAAAGCAGAGGCACCAGGCCCAGGAGCAGGCGTCGCATGTCCATCCCGTCTTCAGTTAGAAATTCATCGCCCGCAGCCTCACCCTGGCCCTTGCGGGAATACACCCCTGACTTTCATCATATCATCGTAAATATTGGGTTATTTTCAAGCGGTTCCCTGCGCAGCAGGTGTAAAACATATCTTTATCGTCGACAATTCACACTAATAGAGTGTGTCTTGAGAGATCATTGCAGGCGAAGCGGGCTGTGACTGCGGTGCGGCCGGTGCGGATGGAGGCTTCATTTTAAGTGAAATAAGAGAAGTTTAATTAAATTGCGGTCTGGTTGCCGGTGGAAATCAGGAGCGATTAACATGACGTTAAATGCGTTTCTGCCGGGCAATCCCGGGCGTTTTGCCCTTGGCTGTTCGGCATTGGCCATGATGGTCCCCACCGCCCTCGCGTTGAGGGACGGGATCTTGAACAATGGCGCTGCCGGATGCGGTCCGGGCAGCGCGGTCCTCGCGAGCCTCGCGATCATGCCGCTTGCCATCGGCGGCCTCGGCTACGGCTGGCGGCGGGCCGAACTGCGCGTTCAGGCCCTGCGCGAACGGATGGCCGTCCGCGAGACCACCCTGATGGACGAGGCGCGGCATGATCCCCTTACCGGGCTTCACAACCGGCTGGCGCTCAAGGAAGATGTCGAGGCGATTCTGGCGCGGCCCGAGCTGCCGCAACAGGCGCTGTTGCTGCTCGATCTCGACCGGTTCAAGTTTGTCAATGACACGCTGGGCCATGATGCCGGTGATGAATTGCTGGTGGCGCTTGCCCGCCGGCTGGAAGGGCTGCTGCGCGATGGCGACCGCCTCTACCGGCTCGGTGGCGACGAATTCGTCATCCTGATGGACGATCCCGACAGCCATTATGACATCGACATGTTCTGCTTCCGGGTGGAGATGGACGTGTCGCGTCCCTATAATCTCGCCAAGGGCCGCGTGGGGGCCGGGGTCAGCATCGGCATCGCCTTTCTCCGGGTCGGTGACGAGGGACTGGCGGATTCGCTGAAGCGCGCCGATCTCGCGCTCTACAAGGCCAAGGAGACCGCAGGCTCTGCCCATGTGTTCTTTACCGAAATGCTGGCTGCCCAGTCGCTGCTGAAGATCGAGCTGGAGCGCGATCTTGCCAAGGCGCTGGCGGATGAGGAATTCTTTCTCGAATACCAGCCAATCGTCGGGGTGGAGACGGGGGCCATCCGGTCTTTCGAGGCGCTGGTGCGCTGGAATCACCCTGAAAAGGGCATGCTGCCGCCGCAAACCTTTATTCCGCTCGCCGAGCGGTCCGGCGTCATCGTGCCGCTTGGCCGCTGGGTGATGCGGGCGGCCTGTCTGGAGGCGGCAAAGTGGCCGTCACCGACGGGCGTCGCGGTCAATGTCGCGGGCGACCAGTTCAAGGATCGCAGCTTTGTCGATTTCGTCCAGACCTGCCTGCGCGAGGCGCGGCTGGCACCGGGACGGCTGACCATCGAGGTGACGGAATCGCTGTTTACCATCGACATCGAATCTCTCAGCGAAAGCCTGGCGGCGCTGCGGGCCCTCGGCGTGCGCATCGCGCTGGACGATTTCGGCACCGGCTTTTCCTCGATCAGCCATCTGAAGAACTTCCCGCTCGACCAGTTGAAGATCGACCGGTCCTTTGCCCGCGCCATGCTGGCCGACCGGCGGGATGGCGAACTGGTCGACCTGATCGCCCGGCTCGGCGACACCTTCAATGTCTCGACCACCATCGAAGGTATCGAAACCGAAGGCCAGATGGATTTCGTCCGCGGTCTGGGTCTTTCCGAAGCGCAGGGCTTCCTGTTCGCACGGCCAATGCCTGCCGATCAGGTCCAGGCCTTTTTCGACGGGCAAAGGGACAGGCAGGCGGCTGGGATCGCCCGGTGATCGCCAGCCTGCCGGCACGATTGCGCACGGCAAAGCTGTGCAGCGATCAGCCTCCGCGCATCTTTCGCTTTCGGTTCCGCTGAATTCCTGCTTCATTTCCCGGACGGAAACGGGGGGGAAGGCGATGAGAAAACTGATCCGCGGCCTGGTCTTGCTGGTGATCCTTCTGGTGGCGGGTGTTGCCGCCTGGCTGGCGCTTGCGCCACCGGACCTGTTGCTGGTTGCCGACAGCTACAGTGCCAAGATCGTCTGTTCCAACCGGTTCCTTGCCGGACGCGATCCGAAACAGGTGCTGGCGGTCGATGTTCAGGCGCCCGGCAACCCGCTGCTGAAATTTGTGACCGTCGATGTCGATGAGGCCGAAAAGACGGTCACCGCCCATATGTTCGGCTTCTTTGCCCTGGGGCAGTCCATCTATCGCGACGGGCTTGGCTGTACCAGCCTGCCGGCCGGCTATGACGCGGCCTCGCTTGCTGCCCTGCCCGGGGGACCCGCACCCTTGCCCAGACCCGGCGCAGGTGCCTGGCCTGACGGCAATGATCCTGCGGAAACCGATCCGGCGCTGCAGGCCG
Organism: uncultured Gellertiella sp.; assembly: GCF_963457605.1. Lineage (GTDB taxonomy): Bacteria > Pseudomonadota > Alphaproteobacteria > Rhizobiales > Rhizobiaceae > Gellertiella. The sequence goes on along the minus strand of NZ_OY735139.1, from coordinate 739,576 downwards.
CGCTTGGCGATGCCAGCCTTCAGGGACCGGGGATGCGGGCCATTCTGGTGCTGCACGACGGCCGGATCATCGGCGAGACCTATGGGCCGGGCTTTGACCGCGAAACGCCGCTGCTCGGCTGGTCGATGACCAAGACGGTCAACGCGGCGATTGCGGGCCGGCTGATGCAGGAGGGCAAGCTTGGACTTGATGACCAGCATCTGCTGCCGGAATGGGACGGCGACAGCCGCAGGGAAATCCACCTCCGTGACCTTACGGGCATGGAAAGCGGGTTGCGCTTCAACGAGGATTATGGGGATGTCAGCGACGTCACCCGCATGCTGTTTCTCCAGCCCGACATGGCGGGCTTTACCGCCGGGCAGACCCAGGATGCCGGGCCGGGCACGAAGTTCAACTATTCGACCGGCACCAGCGTGGTGATCGCGCGGATCTGGATGAACCGGCTCGCCGATCCCGCGATGGCGGTTTCCTATCCGTCGAAGGCGCTGTTCGGGCCGCTCGGCATGGCAAGCGCCACGCTGGAAACCGATGTGGCCGGCACTTTCGTCGGCGGATCCTATCTCTATGCGACCGCACGCGACTGGGGCCGTTTTGCCCAGATGCTGCTGCAGGATGGGGTTTGGAAGGGCGAGACGCTGCTCGGCCCTGATTTCATCAAGGCGATCCACACGCCATCCCGGGCGTCCAACGGCGCCTACAGCCAGGCGCAAACCTGGTTCGAGGGGCCCGGCGATCAGCCAAATTCTGCGTTCAGCCTGCCACAGGACACGATCTGGATGCAGGGGCACGACGGCCAGAGCATCGCCATCATCCCGTCGCGCAAGCTGGTGGTGCTGCGCATGGGCCTGACGCCGGAAAAGCTTGGCTATCTCCCGCAGCAACTGGTCAAGGCCGTGGTGGATACGGTCCGGTAACCCTGGGTCGCCATCGTGATCCGGCAACGCGAAAACGGGCCCGAAAGGGCCCGTTTGCAGATCTCGGCACGATGCTTGATTACTGGATCTGCGCCAGCAACCCCTTGCGCTTGGCGTCGTAATAATAGCCGCGGGCATAAAGCCGGACCGCGTTGTCATGGTTGTTTTCCGCGACCATGAAGGCACCGCGCAGGTATTTCACCGCATATTTCAGGTTGGTTTCGGCGTCGAACAGGCCGGAGGGCGGGCCATTGTAGCCAAGCGAGCGGGCCGTGTTGTAGCGGATCTGCATCAGGCCGTAATTGCCGCTGTGATAGGCGCGCGGATTATAGGTGCTCTCGCGGCGCACCACACGCTGAACCAGTGCTTCCGGTACCTGATAGAGCATGGCATATTTGTGGATCAGGCCCTGCAGCCTGGCGCTCGGGGCCAGCGTCGGGCCTGTCTCGTCGAGCTGGTCAAGCTGCTTGGGGCCGCTGGTGTCGAAACCGTCAAGCGCCAGCATGGACGGCGTCTGGGCATAGGCCTCAAGTCCAAGGCTCTGGCCCTGGTTATCGGGGCGCGGTGTCGGAATGGCAATATCCGTGGTCATCAGCGGGTTGAGGTCGCCGGGTGCGGGTTCGGCACTGGCAAGCCGCTGTTCGAGGAGTTGCACATCCTTTTCGGCGGAGCTTTGCGGCTTTACCTGGGTGGCAGCGGCAGCAGCAGCGGCCTCTTCCAGCGGCGTCGGAATATTCGGCAGCGTATTGGCGGCTTCGATGATGTCGGGGCGCGGCTGCGGCAGGGCCACCAGTGCCGGTGCGGCATAGGCAAGTTCCGGTCCCGCAGTGGTATTGGACGGCGTCAGCGGATTGGCAGAAGCGGACGCACCGATGATCGGCTGCATCAGCACCGGCTGGCCCGACACCATCGGCTGGGTGCCGACAGGTGCCACACCGCCCGGGGCCGTCGCGGCGGCAAGCGCCACCAGCGCCGGATCGGGAGCACGGGGGGCTACGCCTGCCGTGCCAACGGCAGGAAGGGCCGCAGTCTGCACGGGAGCCGCGGCCAGGCCCTTCACCGCAACACCCGATACGGGTGCGCCCGGCATGGCATAGGCCGTTTCCGTCGCGGCCTTCGGCATCGGCACGACCTGGTGCAGGCGCTTCTGTTCGGCGACCTTGGTATAGTCGACGCTGGCGCAGCCACCAAGCGTGGCGGATAGTGCGGTCGCGAGCAGGATGGGGCCCTTCAGACCGGCATATCGATTGACTGCCATGCAGTTGTTTTCCCCGAATGAGGGCTCCTTCGATCCTTAACAGACCGCAAGAAACCGTTTCAAAAGATGGCCCGTGTTAACCGATTTGCACCCTGATCGCAAGCTGCCGCGCCCTTTCAGCCCGGTTTCAGGCCGCCTGGCGGCGGTAGCTGATGCGGGTCTGGCCATGCTGGTGAAAGGCATTCATCCCGGTTTTCAAGGCTTTGCGCCGCGCCGGGAGAACATTCAGAAATCGATGCGCATTGAGCGGAAACAGGCCGAAATAGGTGGCTGAAAGCAGTGAAAATGCTGAAAACAACAGGCCCGCGAACAGAATTTGCGGCTCTGCCGCCGCGTCGGAATCCAGAAATTGCGGGGCGAGGGCTGCGACAACAAGCGCCAGCCGCACATTGTAGCCCTGCACCGTCATATGCAGGATGGTGCGCAAAAAGCCCTTCACTGCCGCATTGTCATTGGCAGCCATGGGACGGTAGGCAAGGGCGGGGGTCAATTTGCCTGATGTCGCCAGCCAGAACAGCACGGCAATGCCCGCCCAGCGCCAGACAAACAGGCCGTCGGGCACAAGCTTCATCACCAGCCAGGCGGCCAGCAGCGGCAGCGCCATCAGCGCCAGACTGGACAGGACCCAGCCGACAAGGGCAGCCGCAATGGCAAATGGCCCGCCCAGCCCGAAATCACTCAGGCGACGCGCCCGGTCGGAGGGCCAGGCGAGGACGAGGCATGCAAACAGGGCAAAGAAAATGCCCATTCCTGTCGTCATGTCCTCTCCTTTCCTGTTTGCATCCCGTTATGTCGCGAGGCCCGCTTACGGGCGCTCGCGTCGTGCGATGTCGATCAGGCCTTCCGGAAGTCCTGGCCGATGTGATCCATCAATTCGCCGAACCAGGGCGTCTGGAGATCGAAATGCTTGCCGCCCTTGATGCGCGGGAATTCGATGGTGCGCAGCTTGCCATTCTGGCCTTCATCATGGCCGGTGACGCCCGAGACCTTGTTCAGGGCACTTTCGACCGCGAGATCGACCATGCTCTGGATCAGGCGGAGGTCGTCGACATTGGCGGGTGCCGAGCGGGCATAATAGCCTGATTTCTGCACCATTGCACGCTCTGCACCGAGCAGGGCGGCAAATTGCTTCGAAAACCAGTTGCCGACATTGATCGTGTCGATCTTCACATGGCCGAAAGCGTCGCGCTTGACGGTTTCGCCGGCGGCTTCCCGCTCGCTGACGATGGCATCAAGGCAGGCCCCTTCCGAGACGAAAACGGTGACGAAGCCGGCGTCATCCATGGTCTTCTTCAGCCGTTCGGCCTCTTCGGCCAGGTTGAAGGCCATTTCGGGCAGGTAGAGCCCGTCAATATTCTTCATCTGGGTGTTCATCATCATCCCTTCCACATAGGCATTGTGGCGGGTCTTCTCGACATAGGCCTTGGCGGTCGCCGCCGTCAGCCAGCCGCAATGACGGCCCATGACTTCATGCACGACGAGGGTGCGCGGCGCGGCGCTCTGTTCGTTGCTGACATGGTCGAAGAAACCGGCACCGACTTCGGCGGCGGTCCAGGCCCCGAGCGACTGGCGGATCGGCACCACGTCATTGTCGACGGTCTTCGGCAGACCGACAACCGTCAGGTCATAGCCGTTGGCACCGAGATAGGCGGCAAGGTCGGCAGCGGTGGTGTTGGTGTCGTCGCCGCCGATGGTGTGGAGAATGGTGATGCCGTCGGCGGCCAGCTGCTCGGCTGCGGCCTTCAGCGGGTTCACACCCTCCTTGACCAGCCCGCGCTTGGCGCAATCGGCGGCATTGGTTAGCTTGACGCGGCTGTTGCCGATCGGCGAGCCGCCGTAGCGGTGGAGAAGATAGGCCTTTTCGCGCATGTCGGCGGTGATCTCGATGCGGTCGGCCAGAAGCAAGCCCTGATAGCCGGAACGGTAGGCGACAAGCTCGATATCGGGTGCCACGTCGCTGTAGCGCTCGATCAATCCGCCCACGGCGGAAGACAGGCAGGGTGCCAGTCCACCGGCGGTCAGCATTGCGACTTTCTGTTTGGCCATTCGTCCTCCTTTGGCACCCCGGTCACCCGGCTCGGGCGGGGGCGCACGCAGCAAAATTCGTGGGAGATGGATGCGACAGAGATCCAGCGCTGTAAAGGGACGATTTTACGAAATTCCCGCCTTTCTGCGGGGCAGGACCAGCGTGGCGATCCGAACTGTCAATAAAATCGTTTCATTTTTGATATGCAATGGAATGGGGGCCGAAAACGGCGAGGGCATCCTGCCGCCGCCGGGGCGCAAAGGCCTGAATTTGCCGCGCTGATGCATGCGTGAAGAAAATGAAATGGTTGTCGTCTGGAGGGAATGGTAAGACAAAAGTGAAGTCCGCTGCTGCCTGACAGGGTCAATTTTTCTTGCAATGCAGCAGAAAACTTGATCATGCTTCAACGCCCCGATTGCAACGCTTGAGATGCCGATGAATACCTGGGAAAAATTGCTGGGTGCGGTTGCTGACACCGCCAGCAACGCCTTGTCAGCCATGATCGAAGCCATCCGCACCGTGTTCGAGGGAGATCCGGAGACGCGGCGCAAGGTGGCGTTTTCGGTGGCCATCATCGCGCTGTCGGCCAAGATGGCCAAGGCCGACGGGGTGGTCAGCGAGGCTGAAGTGGATGCCTTCCGCCGGATCTTCGAATTTCCGCCGGAAGAGGCCCGCAATGTCGCCCGCCTCTACAATCTCGCCCGCCAGGACGTGGCGGGGTTCGAGGCCTATGCCGAGCGGCTGGCCGGGCTTTGCTCGACCTGCAGGCACAATTGCCCGGTGCTGGAAGATGTCATCGACGGGCTGTTCCATATCGCCAAGGCCGATGGCGTGATCCACGAGGCGGAATATGCCTTCCTCAACCGGGTTGCCGAGATCTTCGGCATCGGCGAGGCGCATTTTGCCCGCATCACCGCCCGGCATGTCTATGTCGAGGGCCGCGATCCCTACCATGTGCTGGGTGTCTCGCCGTCGGACGATTTCGCCGTGATCCGCAAGCATTACCGCGTGCTGGTCTCCGAGCATCATCCCGACCGCCTGATCGCACGGGGCGTCCCGAGCGAGTTCCACGCGATTGCCAATGACCGCATGGCGCAGCTCAACGCCGCCTATGCGGCCATCGAGCGGGAACGCCGCGCCGCATGACGCTGTTTGCCCCGGATTTTGGCCGCGCGTCGGTGGTGCCGTCGCCGAACCACGGGCCACGCCGCGATGTCGATGGCCCCGACATGATCATCCTCCACTATACCGGCATGCCGACCGAAGCCGGGGCCATCGACTGGCTCTGCCGGGAGGAAAGCGAAGTTTCCTGCCATTACGTCGTCTGCGAAAACGGCGATGTGGTGCAGCTGGTGCCGGAAAACCTGCGGGCCTGGCATGCGGGCAAGAGCTTCTGGCAGGGCGAAACCGACATCAATTCCCGCTCCATCGGCATCGAGATCACCAATCCCGGCCATGGCGGCGGCCTGCCGGATTTTGCCGATGCGCAGATCGGTGCGGTGATCGAACTCTGTCGGGATTGTGTCAACCGCTGGGCAATTGCCCCGGAAAGGGTGCTCGCCCATTCCGATATTGCCCCGGTGCGCAAGATCGATCCGGGTGAAAAATTCCCGTGGGAGAGTCTCTGCCGGGCAGGCATCGGCCACTGGGTCGCACCCGCTCCGATTACCGGCGGCAGGTTCTTCCAGCGCGGCGATAGCGGCCAGCCGGTCGAGGCACTGCAGACCATGCTGTCGCTTTATGGCTATCGAACCGAAATCACAGGCGAATTTACCGACAGCCTGGCGGGCGACATCGAGGCTTTCCAGCGGCATTTCCGGCCCGCACTGGTCGATGGCATCGCCGATGCCTCGACCATCGACACCCTGCACCGGCTGCTGTCCGCGCTGCCGCGTTTTGCCTGAGGTCAGGGCTGGCGAAGCGGGCTGACGAGGGCCCGGGTTCCCGAAAAAACCGCCCTGCCACGGTAATTCCCTATTGTTTCCCCATTGCGCTGGTCTAACAGCGCTCCTCAACCGCAACCGGTTTCGTGCCTCGCAAGGGGCTGGCGAAAGGCTGTGATCTGAAACGAGAGGGATCGGACTCCCCACGGCATCCGGGCAAAGCGCGCCCGGCCAGAAAATGCCGTTTCGAGGGCCAGGCCGAAAGGCGGCTTTGGCGCGATATCCCTGACCCGGAGATGTTTACCCCGATGATCAAGAGTTTTTCAGCTGCTGCGGCATGCATCGGCCTTCTGTTGTCCGGATTTTCCCCTGTTCTGGCCGAAGGCCCGCACAGGCCGGCCTTCCTGTCACCGAAGCCTGACGATATCAGGGCGCAGAAAAGCCGGCAGGCAAGCCTTGCCGCACCCTATGGCGCGCTGATCGGCAAATATGCTGCCGCCAATGGCGTTGATGCCGAGCTTGCCAATGCCATCATTCGCATCGAAAGCAACTACAATCCGAAAATGCGGGGCTCGGCGGGCGAGATCGGGCTGATGCAGATCAAACCCGCCACCGCCCGGATGATGGGCTATTCCGGCCCCGCCAGGGGCCTCTACGATCCCGAGACCAACCTGCGCTACGGCATGAAATATCTCGCCATGGCCCAGACACTCGGCGGCGGAGAAACCTGTTCCACGGTGCTGAAATACAATGCCGGCCACGCCGCCCGCCACATGAACCCGGTCTCGAAGCGCTATTGCGGCAGGGTGACGATGATTCTGGCCGAGGGGTGATGGTATCAGGACTTTGGCAAACACCGGATCCACCTTGCGAAGGTTTGCCAAAAAAGGGACTGGCATCCTGACGGTTTGTAAGCAAATATGGATATAATCAGGAATTGGCCTTGAGGCAGGATCGCAAGGAGACTGAATGATGTCCGACATGTCCTGTGCAGAGCCTGTGAACGCATCCATGGAGATGTCTGATCTTGCCTTTGAAGACGCAAAGCGGCGAGGTCTGACGACGCGGAATGGTCCGTCTGCCATCTCTGCCCGTTACGACCCTCACCATCATGCCATCATTGTTGTCCTCGACAGCGGCGCGTTTGTCGGCCTGCCCGTTGAAAAACTGCAGGGTCTGCAAGGGGCCAGTGCATTGCAATTGAACACGGTCGTCATCGAAGCCGGGGGGCTTGGCATGCACTGGCCGGATCTCGATGCGGATCTCTTTGTGCCCGCCCTGCTGGACGGTCTGTTCGGATCGAACAGCTGGATGGCCGCGCGGCTGGGTGCTGCAGGCGGGAAGGCGACGTCGGACGCCAAGGTGACCTCGTCGAGACGGAATGGCGCAAGGGGCGGACGTCCCCGCAAGTCCGTTGTCGCGTAACGATCCCATCGCCGCATCAGGATGCGGGATAAAACGGGCTGCACCTCGCCGCTGAAACTGGTTTATTTCACCCGGCGTCAAATCACGAGCGGGGGCGAGGCATTGGGACGGCATTTCGAGCATATCATTGTCGGGCGGGGGATGACCGGGTCTGCGGCTGCCCGGCATCTGGCCGAGGGCGGCGCCGATGTCGCGCTGGTCGGTCCTGGCGAGCCCGCGGAGAAAGTCACCCATCAGGGGGTCTTTGCCAGCCATTATGACGAGGGGCGGATCACCCGGACGCTCGATCCCGATCCGGTCTGGGGAAAGCTTGCCGCCCGTTCCATCGCCCGCTATGCCGGGATCGAAAGGCGGAGCGGCATCCGGTTTCACGAGGGCCGGGGCTGTCTCTATGTCGCCTCCGATCCCGACCGCATCGCAGCCGTGCTCGCCGTGGCATCGGCGGAAGCGGCCACCGCAACGCTGCTCGATCCCGACGGGCTGCGCCGGCACTTCGGCTACCTCGCCTTTCCCGCAACCTGCTCCGGTGTTCATGAGCCGGCACCGGCGGGTCTCGTCAGCCCGCGGCGGCTGGTGGCAGCGCAGGCGAAGCTTGCCGCGATGGCGGGTGCGACCCTGCTTGACTCGACGGTATCCACCATTCGCGAGGACGGGCAAGGGGTGCGCGTGACTCTGCGGGAGGCAACGACGCTTACGGCAGAGCGGGTGCTGGTGGCGACCGGCGGCTATTCGATTGCGCCGGATCTGCTGCCAGACCGGCTGCGGCTCGATGTCTATGGCCGCACCGTGGTGTTTTTCGACATAGACGAAAAAGAGCAAGCCCGCCTTCACGCCATGCCGTCGCTGATTGCCAAGGTGAAGGCCCCTGAGGACGAGACCTATCTGCTGCCGCCGGTGCGCTATCCCGATGGCGGGGTGCGGCTGAAGATCGGTGGCGAGCCGGAGGATTTCCGGCTGGAGGCGGAGGATCTCGGCGACTGGTTCCGCTCGCCGGGCCGGGCAGGTGCCATCGACCATCTGGCGGCACATCTCCGGGCGCGGATGCCGGGGCTGAAGGTGCAGCGGCAATCCTCCGCCGCCTGCGTCACCACCTATACCAGGTCCGGGCATCCGATGATCGGCTGGGCGGGCAAGAGGATCGCGGTGATGACCGGCGGCTGCGGGGCGGCGGCGAAAAGCTCCGATGAAATCGGCAGGCTCGGAGCGATCCTGTTGCAGCAGGGAACGCTTGGCAGCGAAGGCTATGCCAGCGATTTCCCGGTCGATTTCGCCTGATTGCCTGATCGCTCCTCACAAAGTTCTGGTCATGCCGGATATTCCCGGCTATGGACGCGGCTGCCAGTTGGCCGGGCAGCCGCGCTTCATCAATGCCGAAAGGCGATGGGGTGAGGAAAGTCCGGGCTCCACGGAAAAACGGTGCCGGATAACGTCCGGCGGGGGTGACCTCAGGGAAAGTGCCACAGAAAGGATACCGCCTCCGGTCCTGTCCGTTCCGCGTGAACGGCAGAGCGGGGGTAAGGGTGAAAGGGTGGGGTAAGAGCCCACCGCGGACCTGGCAACAGGGACGGCATGGCAAACCCCACCGGGAGCAAGACCGAATAGGGATGACACAGGGCCGCGCAAGCGGTCCGGCCTCTTTCCGGGGTCGTCATCCGGGTGGGTTGCGAGAGGCCACGCGCAAGCGGGGTCCCAGATGAATGGCTGCCACGTTTCAAGGACCTGAAAGGGGCCTTGAGGCCATACAAAACCCGGCTTACAGGCCAACTGGCAATTTCTCCTTTTCGGGGCGGGCCGATTTTTTTGAGATTTCCGCACAAGGCTTTGTTTTAATTTAATTTAAATGATTGACAACGGACAATTCAGCAGGCGCTGAAAGACACGGGTAAAGCCGTGTCCTGCCTCGGTAAAACCCTGATTTCCTAACCTTTCGTTAATCTTAACGGCTTATGAATATACGATGCGTCCGGGGTCCCTCCACGGCTCGCTCCCATTGACGCCCATGTGGTCCCATGGTATCCCAAATGCACACATTCAAGGGGCAAGGTGCCCGCTCATCGCTCACTCGGTCAGAACCCCTTTCGGGGGCAACCGGCAGGCCTTTGGCCTGCGGGCGGGATGTGTTTGTGCGTGATTTTGCGGTGCGGGAGGGGCGGTCCCGGCATCTTGTGTCCGGGGAGCCTGTTGTAACGCGTGATGAACCGCTTCCTGTCCCATGCCACCAATCGCATCGACCAGAAGGGTCGGGTCTCCGTGCCCGCACCGTTCCGGTCCGTGCTGCTGGAGCGCAATATCCAGGAGCTGTATGGATTTCAGGATTTCGTGTTTCCGGCAATCAGCATCGGTGGACCCGATCTGCTGGAGCGCTACGAGCGGCAGTTGGGGGCTCTCGATGCGTTCTCGCCGGAGGCAAACCAGATGTCGCTGCTCATTCATGGCGGCGGCGTCTTCATGAAGCTCGACCAGGAAGGCCGGCTGATGATGACGGATTTCATCCGTTCCTTCACCGGCATCACCTCGGAGGTGACCTTTGTCGGCCGGGCGGACTATTTTCAGATGTGGCAACCGCAGGCATTCCAGGATGCCCAGTTGGAAGCAAGGCAGGCGCGTCAGCGGCGACAAGCGCAGGCCTGAAGGAATGGGGACATGCAATGGCGGCAAATGCGGACGGGGAGCAATCCCGGCCCGGCGATGAGGCTGTGCGCCACATCCCGGTCATGCTGGCCGAAGTGCTTGATGCACTCGAACCGGCACCAGGAAAGCGCATTCTCGACGGGACTTTCGGGGCAGGCGGCTACACGCGGGCGCTGCTCGATGCGGGAGCCTCGGTGACGGCACTTGACCGCGACCCCTCGGCGATTGCGGCGGGCCAGCCGATGGTTGCGGCGGCTTCGGGCCATCTTTGCCTCATCCAGTCGGAATTTTCCCGCCTTGCCCAGCATGCGCCCGCCGAAGGGCTTGATGGCGTGGTGCTCGATATCGGCGTCTCCTCGATGCAGATCGACGAGGCCGAGCGCGGCTTTTCCTTCCAGCGCAACGGCCCGCTCGACATGCGGATGGCAAGCTCCGGCATTTCGGCGGCTGACGTGGTCAACCGGGCGAAGGTCACCGATCTCATCCGCATCTTCGGCTTTCTCGGCGAGGAAAAGCAGGCGGGCCGCATCGCGCGCGCCATCGAGAAGCGCCGCGCCAGCGAGCCGTTCCGCACCACCCGCGATCTCGCGGGCCTGATCGAGATCGTCACCCCCCGCAAGGCCAAGGACAAGATCCATCCCGCCACCCGGGTGTTCCAGGCGCTGCGGGTCTATGTCAATGACGAACTCGGCGAACTCGGCAAGGCGCTGATCGCGGCGGAATCGGTGCTGAAGCCCGGCGGACGGCTTGTCGTCGTCACCTTCCATTCGCTGGAAGACCGGATGGTCAAGAAATTCTTCACCGACCGCTCGGGCCGGGCCGCAGGCTCGCGCCACATGCCGATGATCGAGGATCGCCCCCCGCTTTTCGAGCCGGTCGGCAAGGGCATGGTGGTGGCAGGCGAGGCGGAAGCCGACATCAATCCGCGTGCCCGCTCGGCCAAGCTCCGGGCCGCCACCCGCACCGCCGTTGCCGCCGGGAAGCCGGATCTGTCTATTTTCGACCTGCCATCACTGGCGGTCCTTGAAAAGCTCGGAGGCTGAGGAATGCTGCGCACCACCGATTTCGTCCTGGTCGTTGTCATGACCGTCGCCGCCAGCGTTACCTATACGATCAAGCATCGTGCCGAGCTGAAGCTCGCTGAAGTGCGCAAGATCGAATCCGACATAAGGCTGGAAAAGGATACGATCGACCTGCTGAAGGCCGACTGGGCGCTGCTTGCCCAGCCAAATCGGCTCGACCGGCTGATTGCCAATTATCAGGGCGAGCTGCAGCTGGTGCCGACCGCTTCGACCCAGCTTGCCCGCCCGAACGAGCTGCCAATGCTGAAGGCCGACGTGCCGCCGCCGCCGGTCGACACGAAGAAGGTGGGCAAGGACAAAGCCGTACCGATTGCCGATGCCGGCAAGAAAGCGGGCGGCGGTGACGCAAGGAGCGTCGAAGCGATCATCAAGGACAGTGCGCCAGTCGCCGCTGTCAAGCCTGCGGCAACCGCCGAAGGCGAAGATGAAATGGACAGCATCTCAACCGGATCGGTGGCACAATAATGTCCTTCCTCTCCCGTATCATGGTGGGCAAAAGCAAGGCGCACTTCTCGGCGGGCGGCGCACGTGCGCCCGGCAGCTTCGAGGGGACGCGCAAGAAGAAGACCAACCAGACGAAGAGCCGGGTGGTCATCATGATCGGCCTGTTCACCGTTGCCTATTCGATCATCGGCGGGCGACTGGTGCAATATGGCTCCACCCTTGCCGAGCAGGTTTCGAGCATTCCGCCGGCCGACCGGCTGATGGCCTCGCGTCCCGACATTCTCGACCGCAATGGCGAGGTGATGGCCACCGATGTGCGCACGGTGTCGCTCTATGCCGAGCCGAACAAGATCATCGATGCCGATGAGGCGGTCGAGCTGCTCGGCTCCGTGCTTCCTGACATGGACCGCCGGGCCACCTACCGGAAGCTGGCCGGCAAATCCCATTTCCAGTGGCTGCGCCGCCAGCTGACGCCGAAGCAGCAGAACCAGATCCTGTCCCTCGGCATTCCCGGCATCGGTTTCCGTCCGGAAAAGCGCCGCTTCTATCCCGGCGGCCCGACCGCCTCGCATGTCATCGGCCATGTCAATATCGACAACCGCGGCATTGCCGGCATGGAGAAATACATCGACAGCCAGGGGCTTGCCGATCTCGCCTCGGTCGGCATGACCAGCGACGCACCGCTCGAGCCCGTCCGCCTGTCGCTGGACCTGCGCGTCCAGAACATCCTGCGCGACGAGCTTGTTTCGGCCAAGAACAAGTTCCATGCGATTGCCGCTGGCGGCGTGGTACTCAACATCCATACCGGCGAAGTCATCGCGATGTCGTCGATCCCCGATTACGACCCCAACAATCCGGTCGGCGCGCTCGACAAGGACAATCTCAACCGCATGTCGGCGGGTACCTACGAGATGGGCTCGACCTTCAAGACCTTCACCACCGCCATGGCGCTGGATTCCGGCAAGGTGAAGCTCACTGACAGTTTCGACGCCCGCAATTCGATCAATATCGGCGGCTTCACCATCCACGATTTCCACGCCAAGCACCGCATCCTGACGGTGCCGGAAATCTTCATCTATTCCTCGAATGTCGGCACGGCGCGCGAGGCTGATCTCGTCGGCGTCGAGCCGCACAGGGAATTCCTGACCAAGATGGGTCTGCTCACCCGCATGCAGACCGAACTGCCGGAGGTCGCCACGCCGACCCAGCCGAAGGTCTGGAAGAAGATCAACTCGATCACCATTTCCTTCGGCCACGGCGTCTCCACCACGCCCTTGCAGACGGCGGTTGCCGCTGCCGCGCTGATGAATGGCGGCAAGCTCATTCCGCCGACCTTCCTGCCGCGCACCGAAGAACAGGCCGACACGCTCGCCACAACGGTGGTCAAGCAGTCGACCGTCGAGGACATGAAGACCCTGTTCCGGATGAATGTGGAAATGGGTTCCGGCAAGAATGCCGCCGTGCCCGGCTTCGATGTCGGCGGCAAGACCGGCACGGCGGAGAAAGTCGTGGCCGGACGCTACAGCTCCGACCAGCGCTTCAATGCCTTCCTCTCGGCCTTCCCGATCGACAAGCCGGAATATGTCGTGCTCGTCGTCGTCGACAATCCGCAGCCTGAAAAGCCCGGTGCCGCTGCCACCGCCGCGATGAATGCCGCGCCTGCCGTTGCCGGTGTGATCAGCCGTTCCGCTGCGCTGCTCGGCGTCAAGCCAAAGTTCGGGCCTGACGGAAATGCCTTGCTGATGTCCTATTGAACCGTAAACAATTCCCGGAGAACGATTCGGCCCTTCGCTGACGGACGGGCCATCAAAAATAGAAAAGTGCATGTCGATGAAGCTTAGAGATCTGTCCGGGGACGATTTCCCCGAACTTCAATCGCCGCTCGCAGGCTCCGCGGGTGCCCTTGATGTCACCGGCATCAGCGCCGACAGCCGGGAGATCAGGCCAGGCATGGTGTTTGTCGCGCTTTCCGGCGTGAAGGCCGATGGCGTGCGTTTCATCGAAAAGGCTGTCGAAAATGGCGCGGTGGCCGTGATTGCGGCCAATGCCGTCGATGCGTCTGTTCCGGTTCTTGCCTGCGCCAATCCGCGCCGCTTTCTGGCGCTCGCCGCCGCCCGCTTCTTCGGCCGCCAGCCGGAGACCATGGTTGCCGTCACCGGCACGGCGGGGAAAACCTCGGTTGCGTCCTTCACCCGCCAGATCTGGGCCCATGCCGGGCATGCGGCAGCGCAGATCGGCACGACGGGCGTGATTGCGCCTGGCCGCAACGACTATGGTTCGCTCACCACCCCCGATCCCGTGTCGCTGCACCGGCTTCTGTCCGAGCTTGCGGGTGAAGGTGTCACCCATGCGGCGATGGAGGCTTCCAGCCACGGGCTCGACCAGTGCCGTCTCGACGGGGTCCGGCTTGCGGCGGGCGCCTTCACCAATCTCGGGCGCGACCACATGGATTATCATCCCGACATGGATGGTTACATGGCCGCCAAGATGCGGCTCTTCACCGATCTTCTGCCGAAGGGGGCGCCTGCGATCATCTTTGCCGATGACCCCTGGTCCGAAAGGGCGATTGCAGTTGCGGAAGCCTCCGGCCATCCGGCGCTGACCGTCGGGCGCAGGGGCAACTGGCTGTCGCTGAAGCGGGTCGAGCATTTCCGCCACAAGCAGGTCGCCGAGGTGCATTTCGGCGGCGAGATCTTCGAGGTGCATATCCCGCTGGCAGGCGATTTCCAGATCGCCAACGCGCTGGTTTCCGCCGGACTGGCGATTGCGACCGGTGTCCCGGCGTCCGTCGCGATGAAGGCGCTCGAAACGCTTGTCGGTGCTGCGGGCCGGCTTGAACTGGTCGGCAAGACCGCCTCGGGCGCGCTGGCCTATGTCGATTATGCCCACAAGCCGGAAGCGCTGGCCAATGTGCTGTCCTCCGTCCGGCCGTTTACAACAGGACGGGTCATCGTGGTCTTCGGCTGCGGTGGCGACCGGGATCGCGGCAAGCGGCCGATCATGGGCGAGATCGCCACCCGGCTTGCCGATGTGGTTGTTGTCACCGACGACAATCCGCGCAGCGAGGTTCCGGCGGAGATCCGCGCCGAAATCCTGGCGGCTTCACCGGGAGCGACCGAAATCGGCGACCGGGCAGAGGCGATCCGCACCGCCGTTTCCTGGCTGAGATCCGGCGATACGCTGATTGTCGCGGGCAAGGGACATGAAGAGGGCCAGACGGTCGGCACCACGGTGCTGCCCTTCTCCGATCACGCCGAACTTCTGAAGGCATTGCAAGGGAGCACCTCATGACGCTGCTCTGGACATCGCAGGACATGGTGGCCGCGATGAGCGGCCGTCCGGTCGGCGTGCTGCCGGAAGGCATCACCGGCATTTCCATCGACAGCCGTTCGATCAGCCCCGGCGAGGCGTTTTTCGCCATCAGGGGCGACCGGGTGGATGGTCACAATTTCGCGGGCATCGCGATTGCCAACGGGGCGTCGCTGCTTGTCGTCAGCGAGGCGAAGCTGCCCGCCCTCGGGCGGCTGACGGTGCCTATGATCGTGGTTGACGACGTGCTGGTGGCGCTTGGCCGTCTCGGCATGGCCGCACGCGAACGCATCCCGGGTCCGGTGATCGCGGTGACCGGTTCGGTCGGCAAGACCACGACCAAGGAAATGCTGCGGCATGTGCTGTCGCCATCGGGCAGGGTGCACGCCTCCGCCGCCTCCTTCAACAATCACTGGGGCGTGCCGCTGACGCTGGCGCGCATGCCTGAAGACACGGATTTCGGTGTCTTCGAGATCGGCATGAACCATTTCGACGAAATCCGCCCGCTGGTGAACCTGGTGCAGCCGGATATCGCCGTCATCACCAATATCGGGGCGGCCCATCTCGGCAATTTTTCGAGCCTCGATGACATCGCCACCGCCAAGGCCGAGATCTTCGAGGGCATCGTGCCCGGCGGCTATGGCCTGATCAACCGCGACAGCCCGCAATTTCCGCTTCTCGAACAGGCGGCGGCGGCGGCGGGCGTATCGCATGTCCTGAGCTTCGGAGCCAATGCCAGGGCGGATTTCCAACTGGTGGAATTCGACGGCACGGCCAGCGGTTCGACGCTCTGGGTGCAGATCGACGGGCGGACCCACGAGGTTTCGGTCGGCGCACCCGGTCGCCACATCGCTGAAAACGCGGTGGCCGCCCTCGGCATCGCCCTGCTGGCGGGCGCGGATCTCGAGCTTGCCAAGGATGCGCTGGCGACCCTTCGTCCCGAAAAGGGCAGGGGCGAGCAGCACCGGCTGACGCTTCCCGGCGGCACCTTCACGCTGATCGACGAAAGCTACAATGCCAATCCCTCCTCGATGCGGGCGGCGATTGCGCTTCTCGCAGGCGCGGTGCCGACAGGCGAGGGGCGGCGGATAGCCGTGCTCGGCGACATGCTGGAAATGGGCGAATTTTCCACAGGCCTCCACGCCGATCTCGCCGCGCCGCTGAAGGAAGCTGGGATCACCACGATCTGGCTTGCCGGACCCGACATGGCGGCCCTGCAGGAAAAGCTTGGCGCGCAGGCGGATGTGGAGTACCGGCTGAAGGTCGATGACCTCGTTCCCTTCGTGCTGACCTCGGTCCGCCCCGGCGATGTCCTGATGGTCAAGTCGTCGAAGGGCACGGGCTGCGGACGCATCGTCGACGCGCTCATTCAACACTATCCGGCGGTTCCATCGCCGGACGAACCCGTTTAAGGAAGGTCAAGGATGCTGATCTGGCTCGTCAAACTGGACACGCATATCGCGATCCTGAACCTGTTCAAATACATCACCTTCCGCACCGGGGGGGCGCTGTTTACCTCGGCGCTGATCGTCTTCCTGTTCGGGCCGCGCATCATCGCCTCGCTCCGGCTGCGCCAGGGCAAGGGCCAGCCGATCCGCGCCGACGGGCCGCAGACCCATTTCAAGAAGGCAGGCACCCCCACCATGGGCGGGCTGATGATCCTTGCCGGCATCGTCTGTTCGGCGCTGCTCTGGGCGGATCTCTCCAATATCTATGTGGTGACGACCCTGCTCGTGACGCTGGGCTTCGGGGCGATCGGCTTCTATGACGATTACCTGAAAGTCACCAAGCAGAGCGACAAGGGCTTTTCCGGCAAGGCGCGGCTTGGCATCGAGTTCCTGATCGCAGCGATTGCCGTGTATTTCATGATGCATTCGGCCTATTATTCGAGCGCGCGCGGACCGGAATTTGCCACCGCCGTCGCCTTTCCCTTCTTCAAGGACCTGTTCCTGCATCTCGGCCTGTTCTTCGTCGTCTTCGGTGGCTTCGTCATCGTGGCGGCGGGCAACGCGGTCAACCTCACCGACGGTCTTGACGGGCTTGCCATCGTGCCGGTGATGATTGCTGCCGCCTCCTTCGGCGTGATCGCCTATCTCGCCGGCAATGCGGTCTTTGCCAATTACCTGCAGATCAATTTCGTGCCGGGGACCGGCGAACTGTCGGTGATCGTCGGTGCCGTCATCGGCGCGGGCCTCGGCTTCCTCTGGTTCAATGCACCGCCCGCCGCCATCTTCATGGGCGATACCGGTTCGCTGGCGCTCGGCGGCCTGATCGGTTCGGTCGCCGTTGCCACCAAGCATGAGGTGGTGATGGTGATCATCGGCGGCCTGTTCGTGATGGAGACGCTGTCTGTTATCATCCAGGTCGGCTTCTTCAAGATGACCGGGCGGCGGGTGTTCCTGATGGCCCCGATCCACCACCATTTCGAAAAGCTCGGCTGGACCGAAAGCCAGGTGGTGGTGCGCTTCTGGATCATAGCCGTGGTGCTGGCCATGGTCGGCCTGTCGACGCTGAAGCTCAGGTAGGCCCCATGATTCCCGTCTCGAGTTTCAGCGGCAGGAAAGTAGCGCTCTTCGGGCTCGGTGGCTCCGGTCTTGCCACGGCGAAGGCACTGATTGCGGGCGGTGCCGAGGTGCTCGCCTGGGACGACAATCCCGACAGCGTCGAGAAGGCCGGAAAGGCCGGGGTAACGACGACGGATCTGCGGGGGATCGACTGGTCTGCGCAGGCGGCCTTCGTGCTGTCGCCGGGCGTGCCGCTGACCCACCCGAAGCCGCACTGGACGGTGGATCTGGCGCGGGCAGCCGGTGTCGAGATCATCGGCGATGTCGAGCTGTTTGTGAGGGAGCGCCGGGCGCTCGCCCCCCAATGCCCGTTCATCGCCATCACCGGCACCAATGGCAAATCCACCACCACGGCGCTGATTGCCCATATCCTGACCGCGGCGGGCCGCGATACCCAGCTCGGCGGCAATATCGGCACGGCGATCCTGACGCTCGAACCACCGGCGGCAAACCGCTGCTACGTGATCGAATGCTCGTCCTACCAGATCGATCTTGCGCCCACCCTGAACCCGACGGCGGGCATCCTGCTCAACCTCACCCCTGATCATCTCGACCGGCATGGCACCATGCAGCACTATGCCGATGTCAAGGAACGGCTGGTCGCAGGCAGCGATACCGCGATTGTCGGGGTCGACGACAGTTTTTGCGCGCTGATTGCCGACCGGGTCGAGAAGTCGGGCCGCAACGTCGTGCGCATCTCCCGCCGCCAGCCGCTCGATACCGGGCTTTATGCCGCGGGTTCCGAGATCCTGCGCTCCGCCGCAGGCACGAGCGAAGTGCTGGCCGACCTCGACGGCATCGAGACGCTGCGCGGCAGCCACAATGCCCAGAATGCCGCTGCCGCGATGGCTGCCTGTCTGGCGGTCGGGCTGACGGTTTCGGACATCGCGGCGGGGCTCCGGTCCTTTCCCGGCCTCAAGCACCGGATGCAGCCGATTGCCCTGCTGGGCCCGGCCACCTTCGTCAATGACAGCAAGGCCACCAATGCGGAAGCCGCCGCCCCGGCGCTATCGAGCTACGAGCGGATCTACTGGATTGCCGGCGGCCTGCCGAAATCGGGCGGGATCACCAGTCTGCAACCCTTCTTCCCGCGCATCGCCAAGGCCTATCTGATCGGCGAGGCGGCACCGGAATTTGCCGCGACACTTGGCGAGGCGGTGCCTTACGAAATTTCCGGCACGCTCGAGCGTGCCGTGATGCATGCTGCAAGGGATGCGGCGGCGGGACGCGAGGGGCGCGGAGGGAACGGGGCGGCCAGTGTGGTGCTGCTTTCCCCGGCCTGCGCAAGCTTCGACCAGTACAAGAACTTCGAGGTCAGAGGCGATGCCTTCGTTGCCCATGTGGCAGCACTTCAGGGCATCACCATGCTGATCGATTGCTGACGGGGGACAGACGACCATGGTAAGCCGTGCGGAAAGGGGACCGATCGCCGATTGGTTCTGGACCATCGACCGCCTGTTTCTGGCGACCTTCATTCTGCTGATGGGGATCGGCTTCATGCTGTCCTTCGCCGCCTCGCCGGCGGTGGCGACCCGCATCAATCTGGAGCCCTTCTTCTTCGTCAAGCGGCATGCGGCCTTCCTGCTGCCCGGCCTCGGCATCATGGTGGCGCTGTCCTTCCTGACGCCGCGCCAGGTGCGCCGCGCTGCCGTCATCCTGTTGATCGTGTCGCTGGCGATGATGTTGCTGGCGCTGTTCTTCGGCCAGGAAGTCAAGGGGGCCCGGCGCTGGATCACGCTGGCGGGCATCTCGATCCAGCCGTCGGAATTCATGAAGCCGGCCTTTGTCGTGGTCTGCGCCTGGCTGTTTGCCGAACATGCCCGCCAGCCGGAAATTCCCGGCAATCTCTTCGCCATCATCCTGTTCGGCATCGTCGGCGCGCTGCTGGTTGCCCAGCCGGACCTCGGCCAGACGATTCTCACCAGCGCGGTCTGGGGCGGCATGTTCTTCATGGCAGGAATGCCCTGGCTGTGGATCATCGTGCTCGGCGGTCTCGGGGCGGGCGGTTTCGTCACGGCCTATTACGTCTTTCCCCACGTGGCGGGTCGCGTCGACCGGTTCCTCACCGGCGAAGGCGATACGTTCCAGGTGGATACGGCGCGCGAGGCGATCATTCGCGGCCACTGGTTCGGCCAGGGGCCGGGCGAGGGGATCGTCAAGCGGATCATTCCCGATGCCCATACCGACTTCATCTTCTCGGTGGCGGCGGAGGAATTCGGCATTGTCTTCTGCATGTTCCTCGTCGGCATCTTTGCCTTCGTGGTGCTGCGTGGCCTGTCGCATGCCTTCCGGGAGCAGAATGACTTCAACCGTTTTGCGGTCGCAGGCCTGGTGCTGCAGTTCGGCATCCAGTCGATGATCAATGTCGGCGTCAATCTCGAACTGCTGCCCGCCAAGGGCATGACCCTGCCGCTGATTTCCTATGGCGGTTCCTCGATGCTGGCGATCTGCGTGACCTCGGGCTTCATTCTGGCGCTGACCCGGCATCGCCCGGAAAAGCGGTCGCTGGAGCGCAGCCTGTTCCGCGTCCACCAGGGCGTTCCGGCGGAGTAACGGCATGGCAAAACCCTTGATCCTGCTTGCCGCCGGGGGAACCGGCGGACATCTGTTCCCGGCGGAAGCGCTTGCCCATCAATTGCAGGCCGAAGGCTATGCGGTGCATCTGGTGACCGACAGCCGCGCCGAGCGCTTTGCCGGAAAATTCCCGGCTGACGAGATCCATGTCGTCGCCTCCGCCACCATCGGCTCGAAGAACCCGGTGGCTGTCGCGAAAGCCTTCTGGCGGCTGTGGTCCGGCTATCGCCGCGCCCGCAAGCTGATCCTGCGGCTGAAGCCGCGCGCCGTCGTCGGCTTCGGCGGCTATCCGACCGTGCCGCCGCTGATGGCGGCAACCGGGCTGAAGGTGCCGACGCTGATCCACGAGCAGAATGCGGTGATGGGCCGGGCCAACCGGATGCTTGCAGGCCGGGTCACCGGCATTGCCGGCGGCTTCCTGCCCGAGACCGGCGATTATGCCGACAAGACGGTGGCCACCGGCAATCCCGTCCGCCCTGCGGTGCTGGAGGCGGCTGCGACGCCTTATCAGCCCTCGCAAGGGGCGGAGCTTTTCAATCTGGTGGTGTTTGGCGGCAGCCAGGGCGCGCAGTTCTTTTCCGTCGCCATTCCGGAGGCGGTGGGCCTTCTCGACCAGGACCAGCGGCTGCGGCTCCGGATCACCCAGCAGGCACGTCCGGAGGATGTGGCCGGGGTGACCGCGCGCTACCATGCGCTCGGCATTCCGGTGGAGGTCTCGCCCTTCTTTTCAGACATGGCGGCGCGGATTGCCCGGGCGCATTTCCTGATCTGCCGCTCCGGGGCTTCAACCGTTTCGGAAATATCGGTGATCGGCCGCCCGTCGATCCTGGTGCCCTATCCGCATGCGCTCGATCATGACCAGGCCGCCAATGCAGCGACACTGGCGGGCAAGGGTGGTGCGAGGGTGATTGCCCAGGGGCAACTGACCACGGAAATCCTGTCCGCCCTCATCCATGGCGCGATGAACGAGCCGGACCGGATGGCATCCATGGCGGCGGCGGCAAAGGCGTCCGGCAAACCCGACGCCACAGGCTTGCTTGCCAGGCTCACCGGGGTTATTGCGGCAGGAAAATCAGTCGCGGAATTCAAGAGGACACGAACATGAAGATGCCGACAGCCATTGGCCTCGTCCATTTCATCGGTATCGGCGGCATCGGCATGAGCGGGATTGCCGAGGTGCTGCACAATCTCGGCCACCGGGTGCAGGGGTCCGACCAGGCCGACGGCGCCAATGTGCTGCGGCTGCGCGCCAAGGGCATTCCGGTCACTGTCGGGCACAGGGCGGAAAATCTCGGCGATGCCGAAGTGGTGGTGGTCTCCACCGCCATCCGCAAGGACAACCCGGAACTCGTGGCCGCCCGCGAAAAGCTGCTGCCTGTGGTCCGCCGGGCGGAAATGCTCGCCGAACTCATGCGCTTCCGCAATGCCATTGCCATCGGCGGCACCCATGGCAAGACCACCACCACCTCGATGGTCGCCACCCTGCTCGAAGCGGGCGGGCTGGATCCGACCGTCATCAACGGCGGCATCATCAATGCCTACGGCACCAACGCCCGGATGGGAGAGGGCGAGTGGATGGTTGTCGAAGCCGACGAAAGCGACGGCACCTTCCTGAAACTGCCCGCCGATGTCGCTGTCGTCACCAATATCGACCCCGAACATCTCGACCATTACGGCAATTTCGATGCGGTACGCGCCGCCTTCCGGCAGTTCGTCGAGAATGTGCCCTTCTACGGCTTCGGCGTGATGTGCCTCGACCATCCGGAAGTGCAGGCGCTGGTGGCGCGCATCGAGGACCGCAAGGTCATCACCTATGGCGAAAATCCGCAGGCCGACGTGCGCTTCCTGAATGTCCGCACCGAGGGCACCCGCTCGCTGTTCGATGTCGAAATTCGTCGCCGCCGCACCGGCAAGACCTTCCTGCTCTCCGATCTCGCCCTGCCGATGCCGGGCCGTCACAATGTTTCCAATGCCACGGCGGCGATTGCGGTGGCCAACCGGCTCGGCATGTCGGACGAGGACATCAAGAAGGGGCTGGCAAGCTTCGGCGGCGTCAAGCGGCGCTTCACGCTGACCGGGGAATGGAACGGGGTGCAGGTGTTTGACGACTACGGCCATCACCCGGTGGAAATCCGCGCCGTGCTGAAGGCGGCGCGCGATGCCTGCAAGGGCAGGATCATCGCCGTCCATCAGCCGCACCGCTACACGCGTCTGGCCAGCCTGATGGAAGAGTTTGCCGCCTGCTTCAACGATGCCGACAGCATCATGATCGCGCCGGTCTATTCGGCCGGCGAAGACCCGATCGAGGACGCGAATTCCGAGGTGCTGGTCTCGCGGATCAAGGCGGGCGGTCACCGCGACGCCCGTTTCCTGCCGTCGCCGGATGGTCTGGCCGATATCGTCGCCGGTCTCGCCCAGCCGGGCGATTTCGTCGTGCTGCTCGGGGCTGGCAACATCACCGCCTGGGCTGCGGCGCTGCCGAAGGACCTGGCGGCAAAGGCAGGACCACAGGCATGAGACAGGTCGACGGGGAAAAACTTCTGGCCCGGCTCGGCTCGGGTGTGGCATTGCTGCGCGGTCGGCTGACGCCGGATGCGGGCATGGACCGGATGACCTGGTTTCAGGCCGGCGGTCCGGCGGAACTGCTGTTCCAGCCGCAGGATGTGGAGGATCTCTCGACCTTCCTGCAGATGCTGCCGGACGACGTGCCGCTGACCGTGGTCGGCGTCGGGTCCAACCTGCTGGTGCGCGACGGCGGCATTGCGGGCGTGGTGATCCGGCTGTCGGCCAAGGGCTTCGGCAGCATCGAGGAGGCGGGCGAAAACCGCATCCGCGTCGGGGCAATCTGCCCGGACAAGAATGTCGCGGCCTTTGCCATGGACCAGGGGCTGGGGGGCTTCCACTTCTACTATGGCATTCCGGGCTCCATCGGCGGCGCGCTGAGGATGAATGCCGGGGCCAACGGGTCGGAGACCCGCGACCGGGTGGTCGAGGTCGAGGCCATCGACCGGCAGGGCAGGCGGCATGTGCTCAGCAATTCGGACATGGGCTATACCTATCGCCATTCCGGGGCTTCCAGCGATCTGATCTTCACCCACGCGACCTTCGAGGGCTATAGCGAAGACAGGGCAAAAATTCGCGCCGAAATGGACGCGGTGCGCAACCATCGCGAAACGGTCCAGCCGGTGCGCGAAAAGACCGGCGGCTCGACCTTCAAGAACCCGGACGGCCATTCCGCCTGGCGGCTGATCGACAATGCGGGATGCCGGGGCCTGATGATCGGCGGCGCCCAGATGTCGTCGCTGCATTGCAACTTCATGATCAATACCGGCAACGCCACCGCCTATGATCTTGAAGATCTTGGCGAAACCGTGCGGCGACGGGTGCATGAAAGCGCGGGCATCCTGCTCGAATGGGAGATTAAACGACTCGGCAAATTCGTCGAGGGCCGCGCGGTCACGGGATTTTCCGTATGATTCATAAAGGCGATTGATAACGCCGGACCCGAATGCACACTGTCAACATATCTAAATTAGATAGCTCTTGCAAAACCTGCGGTTTCGTATAGGCTTGAAGCAAGCCGGGTCATCTGTTTTTCCCGGATATCCTTTTCCGGAGGTGCCCCGCCATGGCATATTTTAGAGCAGTTGTCGCGTTTGATGTCGATGCTTTCAATCTGAGCGCGCCCATCCTGAACGGGGACCAGTCGGGCTTGATTGGCCATAGTCAGAGTTTGCATAGTCACAATTATCCGGACGCGTATTATTTCCGCTTTCATGATTCTGCGAATACCACGCATTCCGATTTCTCAGCCGCCGGCACGAATATTACGCAAACCCTGGATCATAGCCAATTCGCCAGCGGCACAGTGGAAGGCCTTTTTTTGGCCCAGGAAAATGGATCGGGAGCAAGCACGACCTACGATGACCAATGGTATGTTCAGGGCGTCAAAATCAACGCTTCGGATCTGTCGCTCGCGATGAAGTCAGCCGACACGGCCGACGACTATCGCCTTTTGGCCACGGCTCTCGGTGGCAGCGATACGTTTGATCTTTCCCCGGGCAATGACGTGATGCATGGCTATGGCGGTAACGACGTCATCAACGGCTATGCGGGCAATGACAAGCTCTATGGCGATTCGGGCAAAGACACCATCTATGGAGGCGATGGCGATGACCGCATCCATGGCGGTTCCGGAAATGACAAGCTTTATGGGGGGGCCGGGAAAGATGATTTCGTGTTTGACACCACTGCAAACAGCAAGTCGAGCACGGATAGCATTCAGGATTTCAGGTCTGTCGATGATACGATTGACCTTGCAAGGTCGGTTTTCACCAAGCTGAAATATTTCGGGCAGATTCACAAAGCCAATATCGTGATCGGTAAAAATGCCGTTGCGCATGACAGCAACGATTACATCATTTACCAGACCAATACCGGCAAACTCTATTATGACAGCAATGGGTCGGCACATGGTGGAATGGTACTGATTGCCACGATTTCCGGGCACCCGACGCTGCATCTGTCGGATTTCATGGTTTTTTGAGCCTGGAGTCTGTGAGGTTCTATCTGAACCTGACAGACTCCAATTATCGGCCGAGGGTATCGATGCTCTCCCGTGGCCGATTTCCGCGCCACCCGGAGGGCCGGTCGCTTTTGGCTTGCGGACGGCGTCGAGGTTCCTCGCCGGGCGGGCAGGTCCGACTGCGGTTTTCTCCTGGCCGCAAGCCAAAATTGATCCTGCCGAATGGGTTCCTATTCGTGATCTC
This sequence comes from uncultured Gellertiella sp., assembly GCF_963457605.1. Taxonomy (GTDB): domain Bacteria; phylum Pseudomonadota; class Alphaproteobacteria; order Rhizobiales; family Rhizobiaceae; genus Gellertiella. The sequence continues at coordinate 714,697 of NZ_OY735139.1, read as the reverse complement.
TGGTACAGGACGTGGCAGGCGAGACTGACAGGCGCGGTACGTTTTGGGATTTCATATTTAAATAAAATTTGATTTGCTGGCTTAAATTAAACCTGTGATGGTGGTAAAGTCCGGCTCGGTGGCTCGCGTGGTCACCTGAAATCTTGTTTCGGAGCCCGGCATGGCGAATGTCTTCAATACAGCCTACACCAACTATGTGAATTATCTCGCCACCAACATGGCTGGTGGGCAACTGGCACTTGGAACGTCGACGATTACGGTCAATCTGGATGGTCTCAAGGACAATCTCGCGCAATTCAATTCAGCCAATGCCGCGCTCGCTCTGTGGGCCGCAACAACGGGCCTGCGCTTTGTAACGGTGACCGGGGCAGCGGCCTCGAACATCAGCTTCAGCAATGACAGTTCCGGTGAGGCCTATACCAGCTGGACAGGAACCCATGCGAATATTGACGTTGCCCAGGACTGGATGTCGACCTGGCCGGTCAATCTGCAATGGGGAACAGGCTCCTACGGGCTGCAGACCTTCATTCACGAAATCGGTCATGCGCTGGGGCTCAGCCATGGCGGTCCCTACAATGGCTCTGCAACTTATGCGACCGACAGGATTTTCGATATCGATACCTGGCAATATTCGGTCATGTCCTATTTCGAGCAGGAAAATTATTCGGTCAATGGTGCGAGTACATTGTTCTTGAACGGTCCGATGATTGCCGACATCGCTGCGATCAAGTCGATGTATGGCGATCTTGCTGTCAATGCGACAGACACGGTTTATGGCCATGGGTCTACCGTCATGCAAGGCGTCACGGATATCGCCCGTTTTCCAAACACGGCCTTTACCATCCGGGATACCGGTGGATATGACACGCTCGATTTTTCTGATGCGACGCATGGCAGTCAGATTGACCTTCGCCCCGGATTTTTCTCCAATATCAACGGCTATGTTGGCAACGTCGCCATTGCCGCCGATACAATCATCGAGAGGGTCATCGGCACCAGCTATAATGATCTGATTATTGGCAATTCGGCGGACAATACCCTGTTGGCCAATGCCGGTGACGATACCATTTATGGCTTTGACGGTAATGATGTCATTCATGCCGGGGCCGGTAATGATACGCTGTATGGCGGTATCGGAAACGATATCCTGCAGGGGGCGCTCGGCGCGGATCTGATGCGGGGGGGCGCTGGCGACGACAGCTACTACATGGATAGTAGCCAGGACGTTGTCGATGAACTTGCCGATGGCGGGGCGGGGATCGACACGGTCTACTCGTCTGTTCATCTCAACGTGAGCTGGGCGGCCGTCAAGGGCGTGGTGGAAAACCTCACCCTGATCGGGACCTCCAATATCAACGGCGCCGGCAATGGGCTCGCAAACACGATCATTGGCAATGCAGGCAGCAATGTGCTGTATGGTGAGGGTGGAAACGATATCCTGACAGGCGGCGCGGCGCGGGATGCCTTCGTGTTTGATACGACGCCCAATTCGGTTTCGAATGTTGACAGGATTACCGATTTCACAGTCATTGACGACATGATCTACCTGACAGGCAGCATATATACTGCCCTGGGGGCCAAGGGATTTCTGGCCGCATCAGCGTTTCTCAGCAATCTGACCGGGCTTGCCACCCATGCGGCCGACCGTATCATCTACAATTCCAATGACGGGTCGCTTTACTATGACGCCGATGGCAATGGTGCGGGAGCAGCGGTGAAATTTGCCGAAATTGGCACCCATCTGGCGGTAACAGATCACAATTTCTACATTATTTAATTCGGGTCGTCCTTCACCGACTGCAGCCAGGCCGGGGCGCTGCTGGAGTCTGCCAGGTTCAATGTGAGCCAGACAGACTCCAGCGCGCCTTGTTTTCGTTTGCCATTGCGCGCGAACAGATACGCCCGCTCAAACTTGTTTTAGAGTTTGTCAGGGAAAAGTGGAATCCGGTTTTCCCGAAAAGACAAACGAAAACAAAGGGAATTAGAGTCTGTCTGGTTCAATGTGAACCAGACAGACTCTAGCGCTCAAACTTGTTTTAGCGCCGATCTCACCCCGCGCGATTTTCCCCGGCCGCATTCAGGGTCGGCATATATATAATATGAAATAAATATCAGTGACTAAAAATTTAGTGACTGATGTAGTCTGACTTAAAACAATTTGCCTTATTGCTTGATGCCGAGATGTCCACGGAACCACTTGAACAGTGGCACAGGGAGCCCGGCATGGTGAATGTACTGAACCCCGCGTTTACAAGCTATGTCAACTATCTGAAGACGGGTCTGGCCGGTGGACAGCTGGCGCTGAAGACCACCAATATCACCGTCAATCTCGATGGTCTCAAAGACAATTTGGCCCAGTATAATTCGGCCAAGGAGGCGCTGGCGCTGTGGTCGGCGACGACCGGGCTGACCTTTACCCAGGTGACCGGAAACACGGCCGCCAAGATCACGTTCAACAATGACAATCCCGATGCGGCCTATACGACCTGGTCCGGTGGCGGGGCAAAAATCGATGTGGCGCAGGGCTGGATGGCGGGATGGCCGGTCAATCAGCAATGGGGCACCGGTTCCTACGGGTTGCAGACCTTCGTGCATGAAATCGGCCATGCCCTCGGCCTCAGCCATGGCGGCCCCTACAATGGCACAGGCCAATATGCGACGGACCGGCTTTTCGATATCGATACCTGGCAATATTCGGTCATGTCCTATTATGACCAGACCAATTACAAGCCCAATGCTGCATCCTTTGCCTTTCTGAACGGGCCGATGATTGCCGATATTGCCGCCATTCAGGGCATGTATGGCACATTGGCGGTCAATGCGGGCAATACCGTCTTTGGCAAGGGCTCCCTGGCGATGGAAGGGGTCACCGATTTCGGACGCTATTCCGGATCCGCTTTCACCATCCATGACACGTCAGGCGACGATACGTTCGACCTGTCCAATGCCACCCGTGGCAGCATGATTGATCTCAGGCCCGGGTCCTTTTCCGACATCAATGGCAAGACCGGCAATGTGGCGATCACGGCGGATACGGTCATCGAGCGGGTGTTCGGCACCAGTTTCAGCGACACGATCCATGGCAACGAGGCCGCCAATACCATGCACGGCAATGCCGGCAACGACGTCCTCTATGGCTACGGTGGCAATGACGCGATCTATGGCGATGACGGCAACGATACGCTCGCCGGCGGGCTCGGCGACGACCTGCTGGATGGCGGACTCGGGGCTGACACGATGCGGGGCGGGTCAGGTGACGACAGCTATCTTGTCGACAATGCCGCCGACGTGGTCGATGAGCTCAACGATGGCGGAGCCGGGATCGACACGGTGTTTTCGTCGATTACCCTCAGCCTTGGCTCGGCAACTCTTCTTGGCAGTGTCGAAAATCTCACCCTGACCGGCACGGCCGACCTCGACGGCACCGGCAACACGCTTGCCAATGTCATTTTCGGCAATAGCGGCAATAACCATCTCTTTGGCAATGCGGGCAATGACACGCTTTCCGGCGGGCTTGGCAATGACGTGCTGGACGGTGGTTCGGGTGTGGACCTGATGACCGGCGGCGCCGGCAATGACAGCTATTATGTGGACAATGCCGCCGATATCGTCGATGAGCTTTCGGATGGCGGCGCGGGCATCGACACGATCTATTCCAGCATCCACTTGAACCTTGGCTGGGCGGTGGTCAAGGGTGTTGTCGAAAATCTCACCCTGACCGGGACAGCCAATATCAACGGTGCCGGCAATGCGCTGGCCAACACCATCATCGGCAATTCCGGCAACAACATTCTCTACGGCGGAGGCGGCAACGATACCCTCACCGGTGGTGCAGGCAAGGACGTCTTCGTCTTCGACACCGCCCTGAATGCCACGACCAATGTCGACAAGATCACCGACTTCTCTGTCGTTGACGATACGATCAGCCTTGCAAAATCGATCTTTACCGCCCTCGGGGCGAAAGGCGAATTGGCTGCATCGGCCTTTGTCAGCAATCTGACCGGGCTCGCCACGCACACGACCGACCGGATCATCTACAATTCGTCGACGGGGTCGCTCTATTATGATGCGGATGGCAGCGGGGCAGGGGCTGCGGTGAAATTCGCCGATATCGGCAAGAGCCTGGCTGTCAGCTACCACGATTTCATGGTGGCCTGAGCGCCAGGCGCGGTCGCCATTGCCCACAGGTATCCTCGACCCGCCCTTGCTGGCCTGATCCCCGAATGTTCGACATGACATCGGGGGCAGGGCAGCGAGGGCGGGTTTTCTGATGGGGCGGGATGTCCCGTTCTCCGCTCGGACAAACCGGCATCAGGGGCGCAAGGCGTCACCTCTCCGGTTTGCGCAGACCTCACCCTGCTGTCGCCACAGCCCGGTTTCGGGTTTTCCTTGTATCCTCGACAACTCTCTGATTCTAAGACGGGAATCGTCCAGTCTCCTGATTCGATCCGATGAAAAAATTGCGCGCCTGGTGGCCGTGGTTAACGAAAGTAAACGCTTCATTAACCTTAATGCCGCTTAAGTGGGATTTGAAATCGGGCCGAGTCTGTCGTTTCAAACAGGCTGGCGCAAGAGCAGGGACGTAAACCGGTTGATCGGTTCTCGGGGGTTGGTGAATGAGTGCGACGCATGTGGCGGTCCTGATGGGTGGGTTCTCCTCGGAAAGGCCGGTCAGCCTGTCCTCGGGGAATGCCTGCGCTGCCGCGCTGGAGGCGGAAGGTTTCCGCGTCACGCGCGTGGACGTCGCTCGTGATATCGCCGCCGTTCTGTCCAGCCTGAAGCCCGACGTGGTGTTCAATGCGCTGCACGGGCCGTTCGGTGAAGACGGAACGATCCAGGGCATCCTCGAATATCTTGAGATCCCCTATACCCATTCCGGCGTTCTCGCCTCTGCACTTGCCATGAACAAGCAGCAGGCAAAGCATGTGGTGAAGGCCGCCGGCGTGCCGGTGGCCGAGGCCGTGGTGATGGATCGCCATGCCATTGGTTCGGTCCATCCGATGCAGACGCCCTATGTGGTCAAGCCGGTCAACGAGGGCTCGTCCTTCGGTGTCGTCATTGTTCGCGAAGACCAGTCGCATCCGCCGCAGGTAATCGGCTCTGCCGATTGGCTTTATGGCGATACGGTCATGGTCGAGCGCTATGTGCATGGTCGCGAACTGACCTGCGGGGTGATGGGCGATACCGCGCTTGCCGTTACGGAAATTGTGCCGGTCGGTCACAATTTTTACGATTATGATGCAAAATATGCCGCTGGCGGCTCAAAGCACGTCATTCCGGCAGAAATTTCACCGAAAATTTACCAAAAAATTCAAACACTGGCGGTCAAGGCGCATCAAGCGATTGGCTGCCGTGGCGTGTCGCGCTCGGACTTCCGGTTTGATGATCGCCTTTCCGATGAGGGCGAGCTTATCTGGCTGGAGATCAACACCCAGCCCGGCATGACTCCCACATCGCTGGTTCCGGAAATGGCCGCGCATGCTGGCCACTCCTTTGGTGAATTTCTCCGGCTGCTGGTGGAGGACGCATCGTGCTTGCGTTGAGGGGCAAAAACAGGAAGGCATCCCACGGTCATTACGGTTCCGCAGCCCATGGGCGCGGCACGTCGGCCCATGATGACCTGTTCGTTCTGCCGCGTCCGCTGCGCCGTGTTGTCCGCTTCCTCGTCAGCCTGGCCACGGGCCGCATTGCCATTCCGGCGCATACAGGCACCGTTTCCGCTGTCGCCTTCCTTGCGGCAACCGGCCTTTACGGCATGTCGCTCGGCGGCCATTCGCAGATGGTGGCGCAGGCGACAACCTCGGCCGCAGGCTTTGCGATCGAGGATGTCAAGGTGTCCGGCAACAACGAAACCTCGGAAATCGACATTCTCGAAAAGCTTGGTCTCGACGGCACCACCTCGCTGGTGGCGCTCGACGTCAATGCCGCCCGCGAAAAACTGTCGCAATTGCCCTGGGTGGAAGAGGTCGAGGTTCGCAAGGTCTATCCGAAGACCATCGAGGTGAAGCTGAAGGAGCGCGTGGCCTATGCGATCTGGCAGCATGGCCAGGACCTGTCGCTGATCGAAAAGAGCGGCAGCGTGATTGCGCCGTTGCGCGACAACAAGTTTGCCGAATTGCCGCTGTTTGTCGGACGGGACGCCGAGACGGCGGCGGCGACATTCGAGAAGGATTTCAACGCCTGGCCGGATATCCGCAGCCAGGTGAAGGCCTATGTGCGCATCGCCAGCCGCCGCTGGGACCTGCACATGAAGAACGGCATTGTCGTCAAGCTGCCGGAAACGGGTGTCGACACGGCGCTGGCGCTGCTGACCCGGCTCGACCGCGAGCAGCGGCTGATGGAGCGCGACATTGTCGGCGTCGATCTCCGGCTTGCCGACCGCACCGCGATCCAGCTGAGCCCCGGGGCTGTCGTGCGCCGCCAGGTCGCTCTCGATGCCCGCACCAAGGCGCTCAAGAAATCAGGGAAACCGACATGAGTATCTTCGGCTCCTCACACTTTGGTCTGCCCCGCCTGAAGCCGCTGTCGTCGCGGCGCTCGCACATCGTTTCGGTGCTCGACATCGGCTCGACCAAGACCGTCTGCATGATCGGCCGGCTGACGCCGCGCGAGGAAAGCGAAATCCTGCCGGGCCGCACCCATCACGTCGAAGTCATCGGCATCGGCCACCAGCGTTCGCGCGGCATCAAGGCCGGGGTGATCTCCGATCTCGAGACGGCGGAAAGCGTCGTGCGCCTTGCCGTCGATGCGGCGGAGCGGATGGCGGGGCTTACCGTCGACAGCCTGATCGTCAATGTCACCGCCGGACGTCTCGGCTCCGACATCTACACCGCCACCATCGATCTCGGCGGCCAGGAAGTCGAATCGAGCGATCTCAGGAAGGTTCTGTCCGCCGCCTGCCAGCAGTCGCTGCAGAATGACCGGGCGGTGCTGCATTCGCTGCCGACCGGCTATTCGCTCGATGGCGAGCGCGGCATCCGCGATCCGCTGTCGATGTTTGGCGAGGCGCTTGGCGTCGACATGCATGTGGTGACGGCGGAGCGCACGGCGCTGAAGAATCTCGAACTCTGCATCAACCGCGCCCATCTTTCGGTCGAGGGCATGGTGGCAACGCCCTATGCCAGCGGTCTTGCCGCTCTCGTCGATGACGAGGTGGAGCTTGGCTGTGCGGCCATCGACATGGGCGGCGGCACCACCACCATTTCCGTCTTTGCCGAAGGCCGTCTGGTTCATACCGACGCCGTCAGCCTTGGCGGCCATCATGTCACCACCGACCTTGCCCGTGGTCTTTCGACCCGGATCGAGGATGCCGAGCGGCTGAAGGTGGTGCATGCCTCCGCCATGCCGAATGCCGGTGACGAGCGGGACCTGATTTCCATTCCGCCGATTGGCGAGGATGACCGTGACCAGCCGATCCAGGTGCCGCGCGCGCTGGTGTCGCGCATCGTGCGCGCCCGGATCGAGGAAACGCTCGAACTGATCCGCGACCGCATCCAGCGCTCCGGCTTCAGCCCGATCGTCGGCAAGCGCGTCGTGCTGACCGGTGGTGCCAGCCAGCTGACCGGCCTGCCGGAAGCAGCCCGCCGCATTCTGGCGCGCAATGTCCGCATCGGCCGCCCGATGGGCGTTTCCGGCTTGCCCGCGGCAGCCAAGGGTCCGGCCTTCTCCACGGCGGTGGGCCTGATGATTTATCCGCAGGTTGCGGAACTCGAGACACATGCGTCACAGGGCGGTCTGCTCCTGGCGCTTGGCGGAAACAACAGCCGCATTGCCCGCATGGGCCAGTGGCTGAAGGAAAGTTTTTGATAATTGCTTGAATTGGCCAGCATGGCGATGCGGCCATAAAGAGAAGGAATGGGTACCATGACCATCAAGCTGCAGAAGCCAGACATTACCGAGCTGAAGCCTCGCATCACCGTGTTCGGTGTCGGTGGCGGCGGCGGCAACGCCGTCAACAACATGATCACCGCAGGCCTCCAGGGCGTCGATTTCGTCGTCGCCAACACGGATGCCCAGGCGCTGACCATGACCAAGGCCGAGCGCATCATCCAGCTCGGTGTCAATGTCACCGAAGGTCTCGGTGCCGGCTCGCAGCCGGAAGTCGGCCGTGCGGCTGCCGAAGAATGCATCGATGAAATCGTCGATCACCTGAACGGCACCCACATGTGCTTCGTCACCGCCGGCATGGGCGGCGGAACCGGTACCGGTGCTGCCCCCGTCGTTGCCCAGGCTGCCCGCAACAAGGGCATCCTCACCGTCGGCGTCGTCACCAAGCCCTTCCACTTCGAAGGCGGTCGCCGCATGCGGCTGGCCGAACAGGGTATCCAGGAACTGCAGAAGTCGGTCGACACGCTGATCGTCATCCCGAACCAGAACCTTTTCCGTATCGCCAACGACAAGACCACCTTTGCCGACGCCTTTGCGATGGCTGACCAGGTTCTCTATTCCGGTGTCGCCTGCATCACCGACCTGATGGTCAAGGAAGGCCTGATCAACCTCGATTTCGCCGACGTCCGTTCGGTCATGCGCGAAATGGGCCGGGCAATGATGGGCACCGGCGAAGCCTCCGGTTCGGGCCGCGCCATGCAGGCCGCCGAAGCGGCAATCGCCAACCCGCTGCTCGACGAAACCTCGATGAAGGGTGCCCAGGGCCTGCTGATCTCGATCACCGGTGGCCGTGACATGACCCTGTTCGAAGTCGACGAAGCCGCGACCCGCATCCGCGAGGAAGTGGATCCGGATGCCAACATCATCCTCGGCGCCACCTTCGACGAAGCGCTGGAAGGCATCATCCGCGTGTCCGTCGTCGCCACCGGCATCGACCGCATGCTGAACGATGCCTCGGGCCAGGCTGTCGATTACCGCGCCCCGGCAAAGCCGCTTATCCGTCCCTCCGCGGCCGTTGCTCCCGCTTCGGCCGCAGTTCAGCCTGCGCATGTCATGCAGGCACCCAAAGCCATCGACCCCATCGCGCAGACCATCCGCCAGGCAGAAGCCGACATGGAACGCGAGCTGGAAATCCAGATCCGCCAGGCCCCCGTTGCCCCGCAGCCGATGCAGGATGACGGTTTCCGTCCGCAGAGCCGCCTCTTCAGCGGGGCCGCGCCGCTGGAAGCGCCTGTTGCCGTTCCGGTTGCCCCGGCACCGGTTCTGCATGCGCCTGTCATGCAGGCCCCCGTTGCCCCGCAGCCGGTGATGCATCAGCCCGTGCAGCCGGTCTATACCCAGCCGGCACCGGCAATGTATGCCCAGCCGGCACCGGCAATGTATGCCCAGCCGCAGCCGCCGGTCATGGCACAGCCGATCCAGCCGCAGCCGGTTCAGCGCCAGGCCCCGGCAGCACCCGAGATCCGCACCGTGGCCGAGCAGCCCCGCATGCCGCGCGTGGAAGATTTCCCGCCGGTGGTGAAGGCCGAGATGGACCACCGATCCCACCCGGTCGCAGCCCCGCAGGAAGATCGCGGCCCGATGGGTCTCCTGAAGCGGATCACCAACTCGCTTGGCCGCCGTGACGAGGAAGAGGCCGTCAACGCCGACATGACCTCGCAGGCCCCGGCTGCCGCCTCGCAGCAGCGCCGTCCGCTGTCGCCGGAAGCAAGCCTCTACGCACCGCGCCGTGGTGCGCTCGACGACCAGGGCCGCCAGATCCCGCAGGCCCGTTCCAGCGAGGACGACCAGCTGGAAATCCCGGCTTTCCTGCGCCGCCAGAATAACTGAGCGGTCACGCGCAAACCGAATCGACATCAAGCCCGGGCTTTTTGCAAAGCCCGGGTTTTTCCTTTAAAGGCATATTTTTATTTAGAGTCTGTCAGGTTCATATTGAACCAGACAGACTCTAGAGCCCTTTGTTTTCGTTTGTCCTTTCGGGAAAACCGGATTCCACTTTTCCCTGACAAACTCTAATGAATTCAATTTGTTGCGAGCGTAACATTTGGAAAGAAACAGTGATTTGGAATATGGCTATCCTTTCCTTTAAGTAAAGGACAACAGCGGTGTCGCTGATTTGGTGGAAAAAGTGTCCGCCCTTGCGACACAGGAAGAACAGGCCGGGAATCGCCAGGCGATTGTCCCGGAAAAGGATAAGGCAGGACAATTCATGGCGGCGGGGCTGCTCGGATTTCAGACCACAATTGCGGGACGTGTGACGCTTTCGGGTGTCGGGGTTCATTCCGGGTCACCGGTATCGATCACCTTCCACCCGGCAGAATCGGGAACCGGCATCGTGTTCCAGCGTTTCCATGGTGAGGAACTGCTGGGGGAATACCGGGCGGTATCTTCGGAAGTCGGCAATACGGACCTCTGCACGGTGCTCGGCAATCACCCGGCCCGGATGATCGCGACGGTCGAGCATGTGATGGCTGCGCTCTACGCGTCGGGCATCGACAATGTCATCGTGGAGACGCAAGGGGCGGAAATGCCGATCATGGACGGCAGTTCTGCCGTCTTCATCGAAGCCATCGAACAGACCGGCATCAAGACGCTTGGTGCCAAGCGCCGCTATATCCGCGTGGTCAAGCCGGTGCGTATCGAGTCCGGCTCGTCCTGGGCGGAATTCCAGCCCTATGACGGGACGCGCTTCGAGGTCGAAATCGATTTCGACACGCCGCTGATCGGCCGCCAGGCCTGGGCGGGCGACCTGACGCTTGACCGTTTCCGCGACGAGCTGGCGCGGGCGCGCACCTTCGGTTTCATGCGCGATGTCGAGCGGCTGTGGGCGGCGGGCTTCGCCCTTGGCTCGTCGCTTGAAAATTCCGTTGTCATTTCCGACGATCATACCGTCATCAATGTCGAGGGCCTGCGCTACGGTCATGATGAATTCGTGCGTCACAAGACGCTGGATGCGGTGGGTGACCTGGCGATGGCCGGTGCCCAGTTCATCGGCTGCTATCGCTCCTATCGCGGTGGCCACAAGCTCAATGCCACCGCGCTGAAGGCGCTGCTGAACGACCGCGACGCCTATGAGGTCGTGGAAAGCGCACTTGCGCGCCCGCGGGCAGGGGCCCGCGACTTCGTGGCCGTCAATGCACCGGAATTTGCGCCCTGGTCGGCATGATCAATCAATGCGTTTGCGAAAGGCCGCCCCGCTTCTGCGTGGCGGCCTTTTTTGTGGGATCTCACCGGATTGGGCGGGCTCTGCAACAATTGCGGCAGCTTGCCACAAAAATGCGTTAAAGAAACATCAATGCGTTGTTCTCGGGCCGCCTTTGCTCTAGAAACGCCAGTCGGGTCTGCTGCGTGAAGGGGCCCTGAATTTTGGTTCGAATGGGTACTGCAAGGTTTGTTCCTATGAAAAAGACTGCGCGTTTTCTGCTGGTGTCGATGCTCCTTGCCAGTACGGGCACATTTCTCGCCAGCTGCCAATCGGATCCGGATCTCGACATCACCAAGATCGGCCTTGAGACTGATCCGCCGGATGTGCTCTACAATCAGGGGCTTGCCAATTTCAAGGCGGGCAATGCCAAGGAAGCCCAGCGCAAGTTCGACGCCATCGACCGCGAGCATCCGTTCTCCGACTGGGCCCGCAAGGCGCTGGTGATGAGCACCTTCCTGAAATATCGCGGCGGTGACTATCAGGAAGCCGTGACCACCGGCACACGCTACGTCAATCAATATCCGAATACCGCCGATTCCGCCTATGTCCAGTATCTGATCGGGCTTGCCTATTCCAAGCAGATCCCTGACGTGACACAGGACCAGCGGGCCTCTGCCCAGACCATCGAAGCCATGCAGAAGGTCGTCGACAACTATCCGAAGTCGGAATATGTCGATGATGCCCAGAACAAGATCCGCTTTGCCCGCGACCAGCTGGCCGGCAAGGAAATGCAGGTTGGCCGCTACTATCTGGAGCGCAAGGAATATCTTGCCTCGATCCAGCGGTTCCGCAATGTCGTGGAGCATTATTCCAATACCAATCAGGTCGAAGAGGCGCTTGCCCGTCTGGTGGAGGCCTATTACGGCCTTGGCATCGTGCAGGAGGCGCAGGCCGCTGCCGCTGTACTCGGGCATAACTATCCCGACAGCCAGTGGTATGCCGACAGTTACAAGCTGCTGAAGACGGGTGGCCTTGAACCGCGTGAAAACGAGGGTTCATGGATCACCCGCGCCGCGAAGTCGATTGGCATTGGTGGATAATACCGGAGATCACTGACAGGAAGCCATCCCCTGGGTTTTTGTCGGTGCTCTTTGTAACAAGAACTGAGAAATCATGCTCGTTCAGCTTTCGATCCGCGACATCGTACTGATCGAACGGTTGGATCTCGCCTTCGATTCCGGCCTGTCGGTGCTGACCGGCGAGACCGGTGCGGGCAAGTCCATCCTGCTTGACAGCCTGTCTTTGGCGCTGGGTGGGCGGGGCGATGGTGATCTCGTGCGCCATGGCGAGGACAAGGGCCAGATCACCGCCGTCTTCGACGTCGCCATGCAGCACCCGGCGCGGCTTTTGCTGCGTGAAAACGGCATCGATGACGATGGCGACCTGATCTTCCGCCGCATGCAATCCGCCGATGGACGCACCAAGGCCTTTGTCAACGACCAGCCCGTCAGCGTGCAGCTGATGCGCCAGGCCGGGCAATTGCTGGTCGAGATCCACGGCCAGCACGATGACCGGGCACTGGTCGATACGGATGCACACCGCACGCTGCTCGATGCCTTTGGCGGCTTGTCGGAAGAGACCCAGTCCGCTGGCGGTCATTTTCGGCTCTGGAAGGATGCGGAGCGCCAGTTGAAGAAGCATCGCGACCGGGTGGAGGCCGCCGCCCGCGAAGCCGACTATCTGCGTGCCGCCGTCGACGAATTGACCACCCTGTCGCCACGCGATGGCGAGGAGGATGATCTGGCCGAGCGTCGCGGCAGGATGATGAAGGCCGAGCGCATTGCCGGTGATATCGCCGAGGCGTCGGAATTCCTGAACGGCAATGCGTCGCCTGTTCCCCATATCGCCTCGCTGGTCCGGCGGCTGGAGCGCAAGAGCCACGAGGCACCGGGCCTGCTCGAGGAAACCGTCGCCCTGCTCGATGCGGCCCTTGACCAGCTCTCCAATGCGCAAATGGAAGTGGAAGCGGCGCTGCGCAAGACCGAATATGACCCGAAGGAACTGGAGCGGGTCGAAGAGCGGCTGTTTGCCCTGCGCGCCGCCTCGCGCAAATTTGCGGTCCCGGTCACCGATCTCCCGGCGCTGGCCGTCAGGATGACGGCGGATCTCGCCGAACTCGATGCGGGCGAGGAAAAGCTGAGGCAGCTGGAGAAGGCGCTCCTTGCCGCCGAGACAGGCTATTTTTCGGCAGCCGAAGCCCTTTCCGCCAAACGGAGCGCGGCGGCAAAGGCACTTGCCGAAGCGGTGATGGCGGAATTGCCGGCGCTGAAGCTGGAGCGGGCCCGCTTCATGGTCGAGCTCGACAGCCGCCGCGACAATGCGGGGGCAGGCGGCATCGACATTGCCGAATTCCATGTCCAGACCAATCCGGGCACCCGCCCGGGACCGATCATGAAGGTTGCCTCCGGCGGCGAACTGTCGCGCTTCCTGCTGGCGCTGAAGGTCGCGCTTGCCGACCGCGGTTCGGCCCCGACGCTGGTGTTCGACGAAATCGATACGGGCGTCGGCGGCGCGGTAGCCGATGCCATCGGCCAGCGCCTGAAGCGGCTTTCGAACACGGTCCAGGTCCTGTCGGTCACCCATGCTCCGCAGGTGGCGGCGAGAGCTGGCACCCATTTCCTCATCTCCAAGGGCCCGGCCACGGGGGATGCCGGCAAGATCGCCACCCGCGTCGCGCAGATGGCACCGGAAGACCGCACGGAGGAAATCGCCCGCATGCTGGCCGGGGCCTCGATCACCGAAGAGGCCCGCGCCGCCGCCGCCCGGCTGATATCCGGAAACGGCTGAGGCCCGCTGTCGCCATCCGCCTGATCGTGCCGAGCCTGGATCTTGCCATCCATCGGAAAGTGCTTATAATGGAGCCTCGGGCAGGCGTTGGAGCGCCTGTCCGAGGTTCTTTATTAACGGAATGTGACCCGCACGGTGATTGAACAGGTCGTGCGGGTTTTCCGTATGATAAGCGTGACGGCCACCGGAATTATCCGCATGGTTCACCTCCATATCGACCGGCAAGGCTGATGCCTCAGTCGGGAAAGCCTGTCCCCCCGATTGCGTTACCTGACACGCAGGCTGCTTCTGCCCATCGACGGGTCGAAAATAGCAGTCGGCTCAACGGCTCGCCACTCAAAATTAGCAACATTGATGTTTGGTGATTTGGAATTGGCGGGTCACTTTGATCGTGGTTGCGCCTGTCTTGCCATCCATCGGAAAGTGCTTATAATGGAGCCTCGGACGGATGTTGCTGCATCCGCCCGAGTTTGCTTATCTTTTGAATATAACCCGCACGGTCAGTGACCAGGTCGTGCGGGTTTTCCGTAGGATAAGTGTGACGGCCACCGGAATTATCCGCATGGTTCACCTCCATATCGACCGGCAAGGCTGATGCCTCAGTCGGGAAAGCCTGTCCTCCCGATTGCGTCACCTGACACGCAGGCTGCTTCTGCCGTTCGACCTGTCGAAAATAGCAGTCGGTTTAAAGGTTCGCCACTCAAAATTAGCAACATTGAATGTGTTCGGCGAATTGGAGTTGACGGGTCACTTTGATCGTGGCTGCGCCTGTCTTGCCATCCATCGGAAAGTGCTTATAATGGAGCCTCGGGCAGGCGTTGGCGCGCCTGTCCGAGGTTCTATATTTAACGGAATGAAACCCGCACGGTCAGTGACCAGGTCGTGCGGGTTTTCCGTAGGATAAGCGTGACGGCCACCGGAATTATCCGCATGGTTCACCTCCATATCGACCGGCAAGGCTGATGCCTCAGTCGGGAAAGCCTGTCCTCCCGATTGCGTCACCTGACACGCAGGCTGCTTCTGCCGTTCGACCTGTCGAAAATAGCAGTCGGCTTAAAGGTTCGCCACTCAAAATTAGCAATATTGAATATGTTCGGCGAATTGGAGTTGACGGGTCACTTTGATCGTGGCTGCGCCTGTCTTGCCATCCATCGGAAAGTGCTTATAATGGAGCCTCGGACGGGCGTTGGAGCGCCTGTCCGAAGTTACTCACTTTCGGAATGTTACCCGCACGGTCAGTGACCAGGTCGTGCGGGTTTTCCGTAGGATAAGCGTGACGGCCACCGGAATTATCCGCATGGTTCACCTCCATATCGACCGGCAAGGCTGATGCCTCAGTCGGGAAAGCCTGTCCCCCCGATTGCGTTACCTGACACGCAGGCTGCTTCTGCCCATCGACGGGTCGAAATTAGCAGCCGGATCGGGGGTGCACCACATGAAATTAGAAATCGCTAAAAAATGAAAATGCAGGGCTCTTTCCCCGGATTTTCCGGCTGGCAAGGTGCCCGCACGGCTTTCCATTCCGTGCCAATCGGATAAAACCGCTCTTGCGTTTGTGGAGTGGAAGCGATGGAACCAAACAAATCCCTGTCTGAAATCCCCGTCGACCGGCTTTCGCAGGAGCAGGCGGAGGCGGAGCTTGCATTTCTGGCGGCGGAAATTGCCAAGCATGATGCGCTCTATCACGGCAAGGACCAGCCCGAGATTTCGGATGCGGATTATGATGCGCTGAAGCGTCGCAACGAGGCAGTGGAGACGGCCTTTCCCGCGCTGGTGCGGGCGGACAGCCCGTCACGCCGCGTCGGGGCGGCCCCCCTGCCGACCTTCGCGCAGATTACCCATTCGCGGCCGATGCTGTCGCTCGACAATACGTTTTCCGATGAGGACGTGCGCGATTTCGTCATGGGCGTCTATCGCTTCCTCGGACGGCTGCCGGACAATTCGATTGCCTTTACCGCCGAGCCGAAGATCGACGGTCTCTCGATGTCGATCCGTTACGAACGCGGCAGGCTGGTCCATGCCGCGACCCGTGGCGACGGCACGACGGGGGAGAATGTTACCGCCAATATCCTGACCATTGCCGAGATCCCCCAGATCCTGCCGCAGGGCGTGCCCGAGGTGGTTGAGGTGCGGGGCGAGGTCTATATGGCGAGGAGCGATTTTCAGGCGCTGAACGCACAGATGGAGGCCGAGGGCAAGCAGACCTATGTCAACCCGCGCAACACGGCTGCAGGTTCGCTCCGCCAGCTTGATGCGAAGGTGACGGCGGCGCGCAAGCTGCGCTTCTTTGCCTATGCCTGGGGCGAAATGTCGGAAATGCCGGCGGAGACCCAGTTCGGCATGGTGGAAACGTTTGCAAGATGGGGCTTTCCGGTCAATCCGCTGATGAAGCGCCTGTCCGGGCTTGAGGACATTCTCGCCCATTACCGGGCCATCGGGCTGCAAAGGCCGGATCTCGACTATGACATCGATGGCGTCGTCTACAAGGTCGACCGGCTCGACCTGCAGGAACGGCTGGGCTTCCGCTCGCGCAGCCCGCGCTGGGCGACGGCCCACAAGTTTCCCGCCGAACAGGCGGTCACCCGGCTGACCCATATCGACATCCAGGTCGGGCGCACGGGCGCGCTGACGCCGGTGGCGCGGCTGGAGCCGGTGACGGTCGGCGGCGTCGTGGTCACCAATGCCACGCTTCACAACGAGGATTACATCAGGGGACTCGGCAATTCCGGCGAGCCGATCCGCGAGGGCCGCGACATCAGGATCGGCGATACCGTGATCGTGCAGCGGGCAGGTGACGTCATCCCGCAGATTGTCGATATCGAGCCGGAAAAGCGCCCGGCTGAGAGCGTCGCCTATGACTTCCCGGCCAAATGCCCGGTCTGCGGCAGCCATGCGGTGCGCGATGTCAACGAGAAGACCGGCAAGGTGGATGCGGTGCGGCGCTGCACCGGCGGCTTCGTCTGCAAGGCGCAGGCGGTCGAACATCTCAAGCATTTCGTCGCCCGCAATGCCTTCGACATCGAGGGGCTCGGCACCAAGCAGGTGGATTTCTTCTTCGAGAGCGAGGATCCGTCGATCCAGATCCGCACCGCGCCGGATATCTTCACGCTGGAGCGCCGCCAGCAGGCGGCTCTGGCCAAGCTTGAAAACCGCGATGGCTTTGGCCGCACCAGTGTCCGCAAGCTGTTCGACGCCATCAACAGCCGCCGCAGCATTGCCCTCCACCGGCTAATCTTCGCGCTGGGCATCCGGCATGTCGGTGAAACCACGGCCAAGCTTTTGGCGCGCGCCTATGGCACCTATGCCGACTTTGCGCAGGCGATGGAGGCGGCAGCGCCGATGTTTGGCGAGGCCTGGAACGAGCTCAACGCCGTCGAGGGGATCGGCGAGGTGGTCGCGACGTCGATTGTCGAGTTCTACAAGGAGCCCCGCAACCGCGAGGTGATCGACCGCCTGCTCGAGGAAATCACGCCGGCGGAGGCCGAGCGGCCGCAGACGTCGGGAAGTCCGGTTGCGGGCAAGACGGTGGTCTTTACCGGCTCGCTGGAGAAGATGACCCGCGACGAGGCGAAGGCGAGGGCGGAAAGCCTCGGTGCCAAGGTGGCGGGATCGGTGTCGAAGAAGACCGATATCGTGGTGGCCGGACCCGGGGCCGGCTCCAAGCTTGAAAAGGCCCGCGAACTCGGCGTCCAGACCATGGACGAGGACGAATGGCTGGCGCTGATCGGCAGAGCGTCATGAGGGCACTGGCCATCGATTTCGAGACCGCCAGCGAGGAGCGGGGCAGTGCCTGCTCGGTGGGCCTCGCCTGGGTCGAAAATGGCACGATTACCCGGGTGGAAGAACGGCTGATCCGCCCGAAGACCATGCGGTTTTCCGGGATGAACATTGCCATCCACGGCATCCGTCCCGAGGATGTCGAGGATGCGCCGGAATTTCCCGAGGTCATGGAGGAATTTGCCGGGGATTTCAGGGCCTATCCGCTGCTTGCCCATAATGCTGCCTTCGATTTTTCCGTCTGGCGCGGAGCACTCGACCAGTACCGGCTCGCCTATCCCGAGATTACCTATTTCTGTTCGCTGAAAATGGTGCAGAAGGTCTGGCCGCATCTGCCGTCGCACAAGCTGAATGTGGTGGCCGAACATCTCAAATTGCGCTTCCGCCACCATAATGCCGGGGAGGATGCAGCGCTGTGCGCGGCAGCGGCGCTGGGCGTTGCGCAAAGCCTGAAGGTGCGCGATCTCGCACAGATCGCCGCCAGGATCCGGATGACGCCAGGCCGGCTGCATGCCCGTGGATACGACCCCTGTTCCTGCAAGGGGAAATAGCGGGTTTCAGAGCCATGCGCCTTGTCCCGTGCCATTTTCTTCCCATCTCTGGGAGTGAATCACCCCCGCAAGGAACAGCCCCATGTCGATCCGCCACCTCCTGCCTGTTGTCGCAGCCCTGTTGATGTCCCCCCTTTCCGCCCGTGCCGAGGTGGTCGGCCAGATCGGGGTCGACTGGATCGGCAATGACATCATCGTCGAATCCATTGCCGATCCCGGCGTCGAGGGCGTGACCTGCCATGTCACCTATTTCGACCGGAGTGTCATCGACCGCCTGAAGAACGGCAACTGGTTCGAAGACCCCTCCAACAACTCCATCGCTTGCCGCCAGACCGGGCCGATCACCATTGGCGACATCGCGCTTGGCAAGGGCGGCGAGGAAGTGTTCAGGGCGGGGCGGTCGCTGATCTTCAAGAAGCTCGTCGTCAACCGGATCTATGACAAGGCCAACGATACGCTGGTCTATGTCATCCATAGCCGGCAGGTGATCGACGGATCGGCCAAGATGGCGATATCGACGGTGCCGCTCTACGGCCAGACCGTCATCTGGAAGAATGGTGCACCGAAATAGCGGCCTCTGGGCTTGATGGCGCGGAGCGCCCGCCGCAACGGAGCTTCGCTTGCCCCGGTTGGGTGGGTGACGATGAAGGTGTGAGTTAAACGTTTAACTTAAAATGGACCCAAAAAAGGTCGATTTTCTGACCGGCGAGGGGCCAGATATTGGCGTGTTGCCGCTTCCTTGCCGTGACGTTTCGTGCCAACGTTTGCGTGTGATGTCGGCGATGCGCAGAATGAATGCAACCGTCGGCCAGAAGCATCCAGACCCCCCGGAGAGGACTTGCTGGTCAAACCCCAATCAGACAAGGCCCCCATAAAAGCCTCGATCCCGGAAGGGTTCGAGGCTTTCTATTTTTGCCGGTTGCAGGTGCGATCAACAATCGGGGCACAAAAAGACCGCGCCTTTTGAGGGCGCGGCCGGGCTTGTCTTGCCTGGACTGGTTCAGGCGGCCTGTGCGAGCTCGTCGGCAATGACCGTATCGAGGTTGAGGAAGCAGACCATCGATTTTTCCAGAGCCACGATGCCGCGGCAGAAGGCGCGCTGGGCTTCCGGGATGATTTCCGGCGGCGGCTGCAGGTCTTCGCCGCGAATGGTCATCATGTCCGAGACCTGCTCGACCAGCAGGCCGACCAGCTTGCCGGCGATATCGGTAACGATGATGGCCGAGCGCTCGGAGGGCTCCGTCTGGTTCATGCCGAGCCGCGAAGCCATGTCGATGACCGGGATCACTGCGCCGCGCAGGTTGATGAGGCCGAGAACATAGGGCGGGGTGTGGGGCATCGGGGTCACCGGTGCCCAGCCGCGAATTTCCCGGATCGCCATGATGTCGATGCAGAATTCCTGGTCGGCGAGGTGGAAGGACACGATTTCCAGATAGGCGCCGGACTGCTTGATGGCGTTGGACATGGTCAGAACACTTCCCGGTTGTCGCCGCGCGGGGAAATGCCCGGTCCGCAGCGCTGTTTTGATCGATTACACCCGCTCCGTCCTTCCGCCACCCCGGACACTGTCTTCGGGCGGAGTCATGACGATTTAGCTTTAGTATATGCGCTATTTCTTTCCCGGAGCTTAAGACCAAGGTTCCCATCCGTGATCCCTGGAATAAGGCCCAGGGGGTTGCCGGGATCAGCCGAGCACAATTGTCGCCCGGTAGAGATGCCAGGTCGCGTGGCCGAGCACCGGCAGCACGATGAGCAGCCCGAGGAACAGGGGCAGCATGGCCAGCAGGGCCAACAGCCCGACCACGAAGCCGAAGGTGAGCAGGGCCACGGGGTTTTCCACCACGGCGCGGATGCTGGTGATCATCGCGGTGACGAAATCGAAATCGTGATCGAGCAGCAGCGGCATGGCGATGACGGTCAGGGAAAACAGCACGGTGGCAATTACCGCGCCGACAAGGGTGCCGACGCCAAGAAACAGCGCACCTTGCGTGGTGGAGAGGATCATGGCGACCAGCTGGTCGAGTTCGGCAGGAGCCTTGTAGCCGAGAAACAGCGCAAACAGCAGGCGCACCTGATAGACCCAGATCCAGAAGACAAAAAGCACGACAAAGGCCATCCACGACAGCTGGCGCTCGCGCTGGCGAAAGACTTCCGACAGAATGGCCTTCCAGGTGATGCCAATTCCCGCTTCACGCCTGCGACTGATCTCGTACAGGCCGACGGCGATGAAGGGGCCAATCAGCGGAAAACCGATGACAACGGGAATGATCATCCAGGGAATGTGAATGAGCCTGAGGGTGGCAACAATGAACAGGCCGCCCAGCGCGTAGATGGCACCAAAAAACAGGCCGTAGCGCGGCGTGGCGGCAAAATCGGCCCATCCCTTGCCCAGTGCGGTGCGAATGTCGGACAGTCGCACCGGTTTGATCCGGATGCGGGGCTGGCCTGAAGGCCGGTTGGCAATCGTGTCTGGTTCCATCTGTCGTCCCTCCCGAAGACAACACAATGTTCCTGCGATTCGTGCGTTCGTCTTTGAGTTTTATCAAGAACCATTGTCAGATCAGCCTGATCCGGGAATGATTTGTGGCAAAAGCCATTCTGGACTATGGTCAGGCGATGTCGCTGGATCTCAAAACCACCGCTCTTGCCACCCTGCTGCTTGTCGCGGCGGCACTGGTGCTGGCCGCAGGGTTTTCCGGGTGGGTGCGTCACACGACGGATATCATCCTGGCGCTCGGGCAGGCGGGGCTGTCCTGGTGTCTCTGAGCGCCGTACCGTTGCGGCCGGTCATCCGCCGGGGATGCGGCAAATCCGGCAGTTTGCGCAATTCACGGGCCTGTTGATTTGCATCCCTGCGCGACAGGGGCTATCAGGCTTGCGATTTCGGCATTCCCGCCGCAGGATTTCAAGGAGTGGACGATGCGATCCGCACGGATAATGCTCTGGGCCGCGACAGCCGTTCTGGCTGTTCTCATCGCGTGGGCGGCATTCATATATGTCAGGCCCGGTACCGCAGAGGCGGAAGCACCCTTCGGGGTTCCCTTCACGCTGGTGGCGCAATCGGGCGAGCCGGTTACCGAAAAGGCCTTTCAGGGCAAGCCGACCGCGCTGTTCTTCGGCTTTACCCATTGCCCTGACGTCTGCCCGACGACCCTGTTCGAGATGGATGCCTGGCTGAAGGATGTCGATCCCGATGGCAGCCGCTTGCAGGCCTATTTCGTCACCGTCGATCCCGAGCGCGATACGCCCGCTATCATGAAGGACTATGTCTCCAACGTGTCCAAACGGATCAACGGCATTTCCGGCGATCCGGCAAAGGTGATGGAGATGGTCAAGGGCTTCCGCGTCTATGCCAGGAAGGTGCCGGTCGACGAGAGCAAGCCGAATGGCGATTACGAGATGGACCACACCGCCTCGGTGTTCCTGCTCGACGCAAAGGGCCGCTTTGCCGGCACGATTGCCTATCAGGAAGACAAGGCCGTGGCCGAGACGAAATTGCGCAACCTGATGACGCGCGGCCTGTAAAGATCCGGCCCCGCGACCGCCCTTTCGCAAGACTATTGCGCTTCAAGACACAGTTGGACCCATCGTGAGTGAAATCCGTTTCTACATCTCCACCACCGAGGCGCATTCCGAGCGCATTCTCGACATTCTGACAGAGGCCTTCGGCGAGGAGGATCTGGCAATCGGCACGACCGAGGTCGACGAGAAGAAGGATATCTGGGAGGTCTCGGTCTATCTGCTGCGCGAGGAAGAGGCGGATGTGCTGCCGCGCATCAGGGCGGCCCTTGCCGGGGCCTATCCGGATGCCGTGATCGCGCGCGAGGACTTGCCGGATGTCGACTGGGTGGCCAAATCGCTTGACGGTCTGAAGCCGGTGCGCGCCGGGCGGTTCATCGTCCATGGCTCGCATGACCGCGACAAGGTGCAGACCGGCGATATCGCCATCGAGATCGAGGCCGGGCAGGCCTTCGGTACCGGCCATCATGGCACGACGGCGGGATGCCTTGAGGTGATCGACCGGGTGATGCAGGCTCGCCGCCCGAAAAACGCTCTCGATCTCGGCACCGGCAGCGGCGTGCTGGCAATCGCGGTGCGCAAGCTCGCCAATATCCCGGTGCTCGCGACCGATATCGATCCGGTGGCGACAGCGGTGGCGAAGGGAAATGTGCGGGCGAACGGTATTGCAACCGGCCTGTCGCTCGAAACCGCCACCGGCTTTCACTCGACCGCCTTTTCCCGCCATGGACCGTTCGACCTGATCATCGCCAATATCCTGGCGCGGCCGCTGATGAAGATGGCCCCGGATCTCGCCCGCCATCTCGCCCCCGGCGGCTCGGTGATCCTGTCGGGCATTCTGGCAAGCCAGCGCTGGCGGGTGCTTGCAGCCTATAATGGCGTCAGGCTCCGCCATGTCAAAACCATCTGGCGCAATGGCTGGGTGACCATCCATCTCGACCGCCCGGCGGTGTGAGCGGGCGGCTATCCGAGTTCGCTGACGGCGCGAAACGCCTGGTCGATGGCCTCGTGGGCAAAGGCGTTCCAGCCGGCATCGGCATTGGCAATCGCCACCCGGCCTTTCGGCTTGCGGGCCAGCTTCTGCATCTCGTCGGCTCCCGGCGGATCATAGAGCGGGTTGAAGGAGCCGGCATAGCCATGCGGCCAGCGATTGACGGTAATTGCCCCGATATCACGTGCTGCGGAAAAGCCGCCGGTGCCGAGCATCCGGTCGAGCTGGTCGATGATGGCCAGTTCATATTGCAGAAAGCTGGTGTCGAGCAGCGCCTGCCGTCCGGCGCGAAACTGGTCGTTCTGCGAGAGGCCCGGGGTCACCGGCACATGCACCATATGCACGACGATGGGCTCCTCGGGCGAGCGGGGGCACTTGTAACCACCCATCGACACCGGAAAATCCAGCCGAACCAGCGGAAAATAGGAGCGCGGGCAATAGATCTCGTCAACCCCGAGTGCTGCAAAGGCTTTCCAGTTGCGGATGGCGACGGAGGCATAGACCAGCGGCGCCTTCACATTGGCCGACAAGGCCGCCTTCTGGTCGGCGGGGAGTTCCGGCATCAGATAGGGGATGATCATGTTGTAGCAGGCGAGAACCGTGGCCCCGGCCGAGACGCGATGGATCTTGCCGTCCCTGACATAGGCGAGATTGACGCCACCTTCGGCATTCTGGACATTGATGACGGTGCTGTTCAGCCGCAGCCGCACCGCGTTTTCCGCAAGATCGAGCTTCGCGTAATCGGTGTTGGAAAGCACGATATCGTCCATCGTGTGGCCTGCCACCGCGCCTGGCACCAGCCCGCGCAGCAGCATGCGGGCAAGCCCGGCATTGCCATCGGGGAAATGGTAGATATAGGGCTCGTCCGTGTCCTTGCCGCCGAGTTCGCCATCTTCAAGCCCGGCAAAGCCGGGATAATCCGCCTCAAGCGCCCAGGAGGCCGGGATCGCATCCGGACCGACGGCGAAATAGTCGTGGGTCGCGCCATCGAAATAGCTGACCGCTTCCTCGCTGAGGCCCGCCTTTGTCAACAGGTAGTCGCGATAGCTGGTTTTCGACAGAAACGCCTTCCTTTCGGCGGAACTCATCCCCTTCAGGTAGTCGCCGGGGTCCTCGAACAGCGCGAGAAGCTCGGCGCGCGCCTTTTCAGACATCGGAAAGGCGGAAATGACATCTTTCCTTGATCCCGA
The DNA here is from genome assembly GCF_963457605.1 of uncultured Gellertiella sp. GTDB lineage: Bacteria > Pseudomonadota > Alphaproteobacteria > Rhizobiales > Rhizobiaceae > Gellertiella. The sequence continues at coordinate 690,790 of NZ_OY735139.1, read as the reverse complement.
TTGCCGCCCTTTGGGAGAGCCATCGCGCGTCGACCAGTCGGTCGGGTCGCCCTGTACCAGACGGTCGGTTCCAAATGCTTCCTTGCCGAAAAACACGCCCGGGCCAAGCCCAAGGCCTTCGTAGAGGTTATCGTCAAAGGCATCGGCAAATTTCGCCACGTCGAGGCCGAGTTCGTCAAGCAGGCCCCAGACTTCCGGGCTGAAATTTTCCGTCGGTGCTTCCAGCGATTCGCTGCCTCCATAGCCGATCAAAAGCCGCTTGCCATCGACGGTAAACTCGTTGCGCCGGGCGTGGCCGCCGAAATCGTCGTGATTGTCGAGAATCAGGATGCGGGCCTTGTCGCCATGCTTGCGGCGATAGAACCAGGCCGCCGACAGGCCGCTGATCCCCGCACCGACCACGACCAGATCATGGCTCTCCTCGATGGCGGCGCCCGCGAGATTGAAGGTCCTGCCCTCGCGCGCCAGCGCATGGGCGGTCTCGAAACTGCCGGGGGCCGAACCGCGCAAGCCGGTCAGTGCCGGTGGATAGGGGGCACCATTTTCGGCGGCAAAAAGCTGCGTCAGGGGCGTCAGCCCCGCCCCGATGGCAAGCGCCGTGCCGCTTAAAAAATCACGGCGGGTGATTCCCGGCAGGGGCAGTTTCTTGTGCATCAGACCCGATCCCGTTGCTTGGCGCACCCGACTGCGTGGCGGCACGATTAGATTAGGTGGCCCTGATATGGATGTAAAGCCGGGCGCGGATGCGGGCGGGCGTGCAAAAAGCAAAAAGGCGGTGCCGCAAAGCACCGCCTCGATCAGTCTGACCTGATCTGCCCGCGAGCCCATGGGAGGAGGAGGGTGGCTCGAACGGGCACCTGATGTCTTGCTTCCTGTCGGAGGAGGGAGGAGGAGATCGACAGGAAACCGGTGACACCGGGTTCTTATGAATTGCTACCGAAGCGGGTCGTTGCCGCCCGCGCTTCGATGGCGGCGTTCTACCATTTTCAATCCGGTAAAAAACCGACAATGCGACATGGGAGCCATGCGTATTATGCATATCACATCATTGTTGTCATATGCTCGCAAATTGCGGCCGCCGGGCCGCTGGCCCGCCATTCCGGCCCGGGCAATTCCGTACTATGGTCCGGGGGTCGTGAATCGCCCGAGGTTGATCATCCCATGTTCCAAAGTTTTGCTACCACCGCCACGCCGGAATTCGGCAAGGCCCGCGTCGAGGCGCTCCGGGCCGGTTTCGATGCTGCCGGGGTCGATGGCATCCTCGTGCCGCGTGCCGACGAGTTTCAGGGCGAATATGTGCCTGCCTGTGCCGAACGGCTTGCCTATGTCACCGGCTTTACCGGCTCGGCCGGCATCCTGCTTGTCACCCGCAACGAGGCTCTGGTGTTCGTCGACGGGCGCTATGTCACCCAGCTTGCCCAGCAGGTGGACCAGACGGTGTTTGCCGGCGGCGATCTCGTCCATGAACCGCCGCATGTCTGGCTCGGCCGCAAGGGGCCGCGCGGCTTCCGGCTCGGGCTCGATCCCTGGATGCATACCGGCGCGGATATCGGCCGGCTGGAAAAGGCGCTTGCCGGGATTGGCGGCACGCTGGTGCTGCTCGACCACAACCCGGTCGACCGCATCTGGACCGACCGCCCCGCCGCGCCGATGGGGCCGGTTGCCATTCAGGACCTGCCGCAGGCCGGGGAGCTTGCGACCGCCAAGATCGCCCGGATCATGGCCGAACTCAAGGAGCGCGGGCAGGATGCGGCGCTGATTACCGATCCCTCGTCGATTGCCTGGATTTTCAACCTGCGGGGCCGGGACGTGCCGCGTACCCCGCATCCGCTGGCCCGCGCCATCATCCACGCCACCCGCCGCCCGGATCTGTTTCTCGACCGGGACAAGACCGGCATCGAGGTCGAAGCCTATCTCGGCCAGATCGCCCGGCAATTGCCGCCGCAGGATCTGGCAGGCGAACTGGCAGGGCTCGGTCGCGACAAGGCGAAGCTGCTTGCCGATCCCGATCTTGCCCCCCATGCGCTGATGCAGATCATCCGGGATGCCGGCGGCGAGGTGGTCGAAGGCACAGACCCCGCGCGGCTGCCGCGCGCCTGCAAGAATGCCGCCGAAATCAACGGCTCGGCCGCCGCGCATCTGCAGGATGGAGCCGCCATGGTGGAATTTCTCCACTGGCTGAGCACCGCGAAACCCGGCTCGATCACCGAAATCGATGCGGTCAAGGCGCTGGAAGCGGCGCGCGCAAGGGTCGGCCAGCGCATGCAGAATCTGCTGCGCGACATCTCCTTCGATACGATTTCAGGCGCGGGCGAGCATGCGGCGATCATGCATTACCGGGTGACGAACGACACGGACCGGACCATTGCGCCGGGGGAAATGCTGCTCGTCGATTCCGGTGGCCAATATGTCAACGGCACCACCGACATTACCCGCACCATCGCGATTGGCGACGTGCCGGAGGAGCAGAAGCGCCTCTTCACGCTGGTGCTGAAGGGGATGATCGCCATTTCCACCGCCCGCTTTCCGAAGGGCACCCGCGGCCAGGATCTCGATCCGCTGGCACGCATCGCGCTCTGGCGCGCGGGCGCGGATTATGCGCATGGCACCGGCCACGGGGTCGGCTCATATCTGTCGGTGCATGAGGGGCCGCAGGGGATTTCGCGGCGCGGCACGCAGGAATTGTTGCCCGGCATGATTGTCTCCAACGAACCCGGCTATTACCGCCCCGGTGCCTTCGGCATTCGCATCGAGAACCTGCTTTATATCCGCGAGGCCGAGGAGATCGAGGGGGGCGATATCGCCATGCTCGGCTTCGAGACGCTGACCTTCTGCCCCATCGACCGCTCGCTGATCCTGACGGCGCTTCTCACCCGCGACGAACTCGTCTGGCTCGACGCTTACCACCACCAGACCCGCGAACGGCTGATGCCGCTGATTGCGGATCAGGCGGTGCGCGACTGGCTGACCGAGGTCACGGCCCCGCTGCGGGGGCATTGAAGGGGGGGGCTTACCACCCCCAGACATGCCTGAGCGCCATCACCACCACCCACCCGCCGGCGAGCATGGTCAGCACGCGGAAGCGCAGGCCGAGGAGGAAGGCGATGGCCATGGCGATCTTTACCTCCGGCCCGCCCGCATAGATATTCGGCGCGACCAGGGTGGTGAGCACGGCGGCGGGGACGGCATTCAGCGCGGCGTCGAGGCGCGGCGGAATGGTCCTGAGCCGCGTGATCAGCAGGTAGCCGCCGATCCGCGTGGCAAAGGTCGCGACTGCGGCAACGGCGATCAGCAGCAACATGTCGGGATGGGCGATGCCGTCCATGGTCAACGCCCTCCCTCGGCGGATGCCGCTTCGGTTGTCTGCAGGCGAGGCGGCAGCAGGGCGGCAACCGCGACGCCCGCGAGCGCCCCGCAGGTGACATGCCAGGGCGAGCCGATGGTGGCATAGGCAAGGATCGAGCCGATGGCGGCGGCAAGCGCGACAGGAATGAAATTGTCGCGCTTGCGGAAGCCGAAAACCAGGCCGAGGAAATAGATCGGCAGCAGCACGTCGAGACCGATCACCTTGGGATCATGGATGAGATTGCCCAGCGCCGCGCCGAGCACTGTTACCACCAGCCAGGGAATGTAGATCGTCACGCCGAGGCCGAAATACCAGGAGGAGTCGACGGATCCGGTCCGTTCGCCGCGCTTGAGGGATTCGGCAAATTGCGGATCGGTGAGCAGGAAGAAGGCGAAGAATTTCTGCACCGCCGTATAGGGCTCGAAATAGCGGGCGAGCGCTGCCGAATAGAGGATATGGCGGAAGTTGACGGCAAAGATCGACAGCACGATCAGCCATGCCGCGACATGATGGCCGAAGAGCTCGAGCCCGACCAGCTGGCTCGCCCCGGCAAACAGCGTGGCGCTCATCAGTGTGGCCTCCAGCACGGTCTGGCCATTCTTGACCGCGACCGCCCCGAACAGCGCTCCAAATGGCGCTGCCGATACCACGATGGGCAGGCCCGCCTTGACCCCTTCGCGAAATCTGGTTCCGTTCATCGACAGTCCTCGCCCGCAAAATCCGGTGTGTAGCGGGACTGGCGGCACCGCGCAATCGCCTTTGCCTGATGGTGCCATGCATTCCCCTGATGCATGGCGCACGTCTGCCACCATGCCCGCGCAAGCCAGGGCCTCAATGATCATCACCAAGGGGCAATGAGTCCAGCCCCGCCCCTTGAAGACACGCAATCATGATCGATTGACGGGCCGAAAGCCTTCGTGACCTTCATGAGCGATGTCTCGGAGTATCATGAAAAAGGTCGAGTTCACCAAAGAGCAGAAAACCGCCATTGCCCGCCGGGTCCAGCGCTATTTCGTCGAACAGCTGGATGCGGAAATCGGCACAGTATCCGCCATCTTCCTCCTCGATTTCTTCGCCGACGAAATCGGCAGCCATTTCTACAATCGCGGTCTGATCGACGCCCACGAAGCCATGAGCGCCCGCCTCGACGATGTCTTCGACGAAGTCTGGAAGCTCGAAATGCAGACCACGCCGGTGCGCCACAACGCCTGATCCTGCTGAACCGGCTCTGGCCACATCCCCGTCGCCGATCTAGATTGATCAGTGACAAAAGGGATGGGGCTTCATGAAGAAGATCGAGTTCAGCCGCGCTGAAAAGCAGGTTCTGGCCGGGCGTATCCAGCGCTATTTCGACCGGGAGCTGGATCAGCAGCTCGGCAGTCTGCCTGCCGAGATGCTGCTCGACTTCATCGCGGGCGAGATCGGCAGTTTCTATTACAATCATGGGCTTCGCGATGCCCATCTGGCGCTGCAGGCGCAGATGGAGGAGCTGGCCGATGTCGTCTATCAGCTGGAAAAGCCGGTCGATCTGAAGCGGTGAGGGCAGGACGCGCGGCGACCCGGCCAGTCAGATTGGCTGCTTCTTCATCTGGAACGTATGTTCGGGGCCGGGGAAGGTTCTGGCCTTCACCTCTGCGGCATAGGCCTCTGCCGCGCCGGAGATGATCGGGGCGAGGTTGGCGAAATGCTTGACGAAGCGCGGCTTGAATTCGGTGAAGACGCCGAGCATGTCGTCGATGACGAGCACCTGGCCGTCACAGGCGGGCGATGCGCCGATGCCGATGGTCGGGATGGACGAGGACAGGGTGATGTCGCGGGCGAGCGGTTCGATAGTGCCCTCGACCACCATGGAGAAGGCCCCCGCCTGACTTATGGCCAGCGCATCGCGGCGGATCTTGTCGGCTTCCGCATTGGTGCGGCCAAGCGAGCGGTAGCCGCCGGATGCATTGACCTGCTGCGGCATCAGCCCGATATGGCCCATCACCGCAATGCCGCGACTGGTAAGAAACGCGACGGTTTCGGCCATTTCCGCGCCGCCTTCGAGCTTCACCCCGTCGCAGCCGGTTTCCATCATGATGCGCGCGGCGTTGCGGAACGCCTGTTCCTTCGATTCCTGGTAGGAGCCGAAGGGCATGTCGACGATGACGCAGGCCTTTTCGGTGCCGCGCATCACCGCCTGCCCATGGCCGATCATCATCTCCATCGTCACGCCGATGGTGGTCTTCAGCCCGTAGAGCACCATGCCGAGACTGTCGCCGACCAGCAGCAGGTCGCAATGCGGATCGAGCAGCTTTGCCATCGGCGTCGTATAGGCGGTCAGGGACACGATGGGACGCCCGGTCTTCAGCGCGGTGATGTCGGCGGGGGTGAGCCGTTTCTTTGCCACAGCCATGCTCATCTCATGCAGCCCTTGTGCTGGCGGCATCGGCGGTGCGACCGATGACGCGGTTATCAAGCAGCCTTGTCTGGCCGAAACGGACGAAAAGCAAGAGCAGCACCGGCCCGTCGATCCCGGCAAGCGGCTGCAGCGTCAGGGGATCGCGCAGCGCCACGACCTCGGGCCGGGCCAGCGGTTCGCGGGCAATGAACGCAGCGATGGCCGCTTCCAGCCGTGCGATGTCGGTTTCGCCCGCCCGGCACAGCCGTTCGGCCTCGTCGAGCGCCCGGGGGATGATGGCGGCGGCCTGCCGCTCTTCGGGCGAAAGGTAAACATTGCGCGACGAAAAGGCGAGGCCATCCGCCTCCCGCACGGTTTCCACCGGCACCACCCTGACCGGCAGCGCGAGATCGCGCACCATCCTGGCAATGATCGTCACCTGCTGGAAATCCTTCTCGCCGAAATAGGCGGCATCCGGCTGGACGATGTTGAAGAGCTTGGTGACGACAGTCGCGACGCCTGCGAAATGACCTGGCCGGACCGCCCCTTCAAGCTCGGCCCCGAGGGCTGGCACATCGACCGTGGTCTGCATCGGTTCGGGATACATCTCGGAGACTTCAGGGGCAAACAGGATGTCGACGCCGCCTTTTTCCAGCATCGCGCTGTCGCGGGCGAGATCGCGGGGATAGCGGGCGAGATCCTCATTGGCGGCAAATTGCAGGGGATTGACGAAGATCGACACGACGGTCACGTCATTTTCCGCGCGGGCGCGGGCGACGAGTGTCATGTGGCCGTCGTGGAGATAGCCCATGGTGGGGACGAAGCCGATGGTCCGTCCGGCCTTGCGGTGGGCCGTCAGGATGTCACGCAGCCGGGCAATTGTCTTGACGGTTTCCAACTCCAGACACTCCCTCTGCCGGATCAGGATGGGTCCCGGGACCCGCTCGTATCACGGTTTGACGTGGTAAACTGTGCAGTGCAAAAAAGCAAATCCGCAAAACCCGGGATGTGGCTTGCGGGGCTTGCCCGGGTCAGCCGCGCGAAATGATCCCGTCGCTGGTGACGACCGCAATCACGGCCTTCTTCATCGCGTCAAGCGCCGCTGCCGTTCCCTCCGCCGTAATACCACGCGAGAGATCCGAAACGAAGCGGATCGTTGTGCCGGGAAGCAGCTCCCGGGCGTCAAGAGCTGAGTAGAGCACGCAGTAATCGGTGGCGAGCCCGCCGATGTCGAGCGCGGTGACACCTTTCTCCTTCAGCACCTGGGCAAGCCCGGTAAAGGCGGAACGGTCATTGTCGCGGAAGGCCGAATAGCTATCGACTTCAACGTCTTGTCCCTTTCTCTGGACAAACTGAATCCGCTCCTGCTCAAGCGATGGATGAAAGGCGGCATCGTCGGTGCCCTCCACGCAATGGTCCGGCCAGAGCATCTGGGGCGCGCCCTTCAACTCGCCCATGTCGAACGGGGCCTTGCCGGGATGCTGCGAGGCAAAGCTGCCATGGTTTTCGGGATGCCAGTCCTGCGAGGCGACGATCAGATCGTAGCCGCCGTCCCGCATCAGCCGGTTGGCAACCGCAATCACCTCATCGCCGCCGGGAACGGGCAGCTGACCGCCGGTGCAAAAACCATTCTGCAAATCCACAAGCAGCAAGGCGCGCATGGTCCATCCTCTCTTCGCGCTGCAACATGAGCGTTGTTGCCATCGCCCGCAAGTCGTCGATGACAGAAATAAGCAGTTGCCAACGGGTTTAAAGGTGTGTGGCCGCTCTGCTAAAAGGAAGGTCGTGCGGGGGGAGAGGACAGGCATGACGGATATCGCGAAGCTGACGGCGCAGGAGCTTTCCGCCGCCATTCACCAGCGCAGGCTGACGGCGCGGCAGGTGATGGAGGCCACGCTTCAGCGCATCGCCCGGATCAATCCCACCCTCAATGCCATCATCAGCCTTGGCGACGAGGACCAGCTGATCGGGCAGGCGGAGGCGGCGGACCGGGCGCTTTCGGCAGGCGAAGATCACGGCTGGCTGCATGGCGTGCCGATGGCGGTCAAGGATCTGGCCGATGTCAGGGGCATTCCGTCGAGCTACGGCTCGCCGCTCTATCAGGGCACCATGCCGGAGGCGGATGAAATCCAGGTGGCGCGGATGCGGGCGGCGGGCGCGATCTTCATCGGCAAGACCAACACGCCTGAAATGGGCCTCGGCAGCCATTCCTACAATCCCGTCTTCGGCGTCACCCGCAATCCGTGGGACCCTTCGAAAAGTGCCGGCGGATCGAGCGGCGGGGCAGGGGCAGCGCTTGCCGCCCGGCTCGTGGCACTTGCCGATGGCAGCGACATGATGGGCTCGCTGCGCAATCCCGCAGGCTTCAACAATGTCGTGGGCTTCCGCCCGTCACCGGGGGTGATCCCCGCGCCGGGGCCGGATCTGTTTCTCGACCAGCTCTCGGTGCTGGGGCCGATGGGCCGTTCCGTCGGCGATGTCGCCCGGCTCATCGAGACCCAGGCGGGCTATGACCGGCGCGATCCGCTGTCGCGCGCGGAGGGGCCGTTTTCGCACGGCGACCGTCCGGATTTCAGCGGTGCGCGGATCGGCTGGCTCGGCGATTACAATGGCTATCTGCCCTTCGAAAGCGGGGTGCTCGATCTCTGCCAGTCCACGCTCCCGGTGTTCCGCAGGCTCGGGGCAGCGGTCAGCTCGGTCGGGGATTTCTATCCGATGGAGCGGCTCTGGCAGGGCTGGAAGGTGCTGCGGCATTTCCTGGTGATGGGCGGCCATCGCGCCGATCATGCCGATCCCGCGCGGCGGGCGAAGATGAAGCCGGAGCTTTGCTTCGAGGTGGAACATGGTCTGGCGCTGTCGGCGGAGGAGGTGCATGCGGCCTCCGTCATCCGCAGCGACTGGTACCGGGCAATGCTGGAACTGTTCCGGCACCATGATTTCCTGATCCTGCCCTCCCAGCAGGTCTTTCCCTTCCCGGCGGAATGGGACTGGCCGAAGGAGATCGCCGGGCGGCAAATGGATAGCTATCACCGCTGGATGGAGGTGGTGATCGGTCCGACCATGGCCGGTCTGCCGGTGGCTGCCATGCCTGCGGGCTTCGGCAGCCATGGCCTGCCCGCAGGCATCCAGATCATCGGCCCGCCGCGTGGCGACCGGCAGGTGCTGGCGCTGGCGGCGGCCTATGAGGCGGCGACGGACTGGCTGTCGCGCCAGCCCGACGTCTGATCATTTGATTTTGGCGGGATCGCCCGCGACCGAAATCGCCAGCGGCAGGGAGGCAATGACATTGGCCTGTTTCTGCACATCGGCAAGCGTCAATGCATCCACCTGCTTCAGATAGATGGCGAGATCTGCCAGCGTGAAGCCGGTGCTGGCAAGGCCCGCCACCAGGCCGGTGATGGACTCCGCATTGCCGACCGAGGCAAGGAATTCCGCCTTCATCGTCTTGCGGGCGGTGTCGAATTCGGTCTGCGTGACGGGATTGCTGGCCATAGCCTTGATGACCTTGCGGATCTCGGCAATCGATTCCGTCGTATGGGCGGTATCGACGGCGGCCTGGATATAGAGAAGCGTGTTGTTCAGGCCCTTGTTGCCGTTGGTCTCGGCGCTGATGCCATAGGACCAGCCCTTCTCCTCGCGCAGGTCGAGATTGAGGCGGCTCTTGAAGGTGCCGCCCAGGATGCGGGTGGCCAGATCGAAAGCGGAGGCTTCCAGCGTACCGGGTTCCGGGGCGGGCATTGCCATCAGCAGCACGCTCTGGGTCGCGCCGGTCACCGGGCGGGTGACCAAGCCTTCCCGGATGGCCGGACGGGTCGGCATGGGGGCGGGGGGCACCGGCCTGCCGCCCTTCCAGCCGGCAAAGGCCTTGTCGAGCCGGGCCTTGACATCATCGGCGTCAAGGCTGCTGACCACATGCAGGGTGGCGCGTTCGGGCTGGACAAGGCCGTCAAACAGGTCTTTCGCCTGGGGCATGGTCAGCGCCTTCAGGCCCCCGGCAGTGGCTTCGCGCGCTTCGATGGATGTGGCGGGATAGACCTGTTCGATCAGCCCGCGCAGCGCCTGATAACCGGGATCGAGTTTGCGCTGGTCGATACTCGCCACGGCGCTGTCAATGGTGGCCTGCCATTCCTTCTGGTCATAGCGCGGCTTGCTCAGGGCGTCGGCAAGCAGGCTTGCCGACTGGTCGAACCTTGGCAGCGGGCCGCTGATGCTGAGCAGCGAGGAATAGGGACCGGCATTGCCCGACATGCCGATGCCCGCCTGCTTCAATTGCTGGTCGAGCGCCACAAGCGGTGTGTCGCCGATGCCGCGTCCGCCGATATTCAGCGCCAGGTCGGCAAGTGCGGGCAGGCTGCTGGTCTTGCCGCCGGAGACCGTCAGCACAATATTGGCCCGCACGGCATCGCCGGATTTGTAGACCTCGAGGCTGGCACCATTGGCAAGCTTGCGATGCTGGATCTCCGGCAGGATCACGCCCGCCGCCTCGGTGAGGGCAAGCTTCGGTATGTGGATATCGGCCCGGGCCGGCGCGATCACCGGTTCCGGCACGCCGGTGGCATTGGCAAGCACCGGCGGATAGGTGGCATTGCGCGGGCCGGGCAGCAGATGCACGGTAACGGCATTGGCGCCGAGGAAGGCCTTGAGGTCGGCGGTCAGATCTTCCGGCGTCACGTCCCTTGCCAGCGTTTCTTCCTGACGCCAGTCATGGGCATCGCCACCCCAGGCCGCCGTGGTTGCGAGCGACAGGGCGAAGGAGAGGGGCGTGTTCGGCTGGTTGTCGAAACTTTCCTTCAGTTGCGCCCGGGCGGCATCCAGCGCTTCCTTCGAAATGCCGTCGCTGGCAATCGTCTCCAGCGTCCTGTGCAGGGCCGCCTCGAGCTGTTCGGCCGACACATCCCTGGCAGCCGAAGCGCTGACGGTGAACTCGCCGCCGAGATTGCGATAGTCCCAGCCCGCACCAGCCGAATTGGCAACGCGCTGCTCGATGACCAGCTTTTGCTGAAGCGAGCTCTTGCCCGTCGACAGAACCGCGCCCAGCAGCAGATCCTCCACCGATTTGCGGGTGATCCGCTCCGGGCCCGGCCAGTAGAGGCTGACCTGCTGCTGGCTGACCGCATCCTTGAACGTCAGCGACACCGGCTCTGCCAGCGCTGTCGCCAGCGGCGGCGTATCGCCGAGGCCGATGTCGTTCATGAGGGCGTTATACCAGCGGCTGGCGAAATTGCCGCGATAAGGGGCCGGAATAAGGCCGAAGGTCTTTTCGATATCGACCCTGGCCTCGTCGATGTCAAAATTGCCTGATATCGCCAGCGTGGCGCGATCCGGCACATAGTTCAGCCGGTGGAAGGCGACGACATCCTCCAGACGGGCATTTTCCAGATCTTTGATCGAGCCGATCACCGCATGGGCATAGGGATGGCCCGCAGGCGCAAGCGCCACCGTTGCCTGCTCCACCGCCGCACCGCCGGGCGTGTCGAGCGTGTTCTGCCGCATCTCGTTCAGAACCACGGCGCGCTGGTTGTCGAGATCTTCCTGGGTGACGCCATTGGCCAGATTGGCCATGCGATCCGCCTCAAGCCGGATGAATTCCGGCAGCGCCTCTTTCGGCCCGCTATTGTGGTAGGTGGTGGTGTCCCATTCGGTAAAGGCATTGTTTTCGCCGCCCACCGCCGAAATCGCCGCATCGTAATCCGGGATGTCATGGGTGCCTTCAAACATCAGATGTTCGAACAGATGGGCAAACCCCGAGCGGCCCTTCGGCTCGTTGGCCGAGCCCGCCTCGTAGATCACGACGGTGCTGACCGTTTCCGAGCCGCGCGTCGGCGCCAGCACCACGGTCAGGCCATTCGGCAGGTCATATTGCTCGATGACAGGCCCGGCACTCTCCTCCGCCCGTACCGGCTGCAGGCCCGAACCGCCGGTGATCGACAGGGCAAGGGCGGTGACCGGAAGAACAAGCAGACGTGGCATGCGCGACATGAATTTTCCTTATGGCAGGCAAGTGGTTCGGCAGGAGCGAAGCGGTGCGGGATCATAGCGGCCAAACTGCGGCAGGGAAGGGCAATACTGTATTTGTGGACAGGTTTGCGCCGCATGTCGCCGTGCCGGGGAGATACCGTCTCTAGGCTGACCGGGTGCCATTCAGGACAGCGTCGAGTTCGGCCGTTCTGGATCGGGACAGCCGTGCTTCGTCAGCAAATTCGGGCCAGCGCGCCACAGCCGTCCGCACTTGCTCCATCACATCCCTGGCATCCTGATCCGATATCGAAGCCCCCCTGGCGACCGCCAGAAGGTGGGGCGTGCCGGGACTTCTGCCTTCCCCGGCGATTGTCGCACTGTGTTCTCCGCCCGGACCGGACGAAAAGGTCAGATCATATGCAGGCGCCAGTGTCCAGCGGCCCTGCCCGTCCATGAGGCAGGCGTGGTTCCTGGCATGGTCGTCGCGGTTCCTCGCATGGACATTGAAGACCATGTTGCGAAACATCTTCAGCACTTGCGTTGCGTCGCGGGTCATGATGTGGACCAGCTTGTGCAATTGCTCGTAGGTCACCGAGGCCTCGCGATGGCTGGCATTCAGCAGGCCGCTTGCGGTATGCATGTGGAGCCTGCCGGATGCGGTCCGGTCGAAACGTTTCGTGGCAAAGAGCTTTCGCCCCTTGCGGGTGTCGAACAGCCGGGTTTCCGCCATCTCCAGCCCTGCGGCCCTGGCCATCAGCGCATAGGCCTTCTCCTCTGCACCGATCTCGCGCGGATCGTCAGCACCGGCAGCCTTGACCATCCAGCGTTCAAACCCCGGACCGAGCAGCTGGCCATAGTCCAGAACACAACGGTTCCCGGCCTCGTTGAAGCCGATCATGATCTTTGGCCGCGCACCGGCAGATCCGCCTTGCGCACCTTGCAAGCTGTCGATGTCGGCGATGTCCATGTCCGCCTGCACCCGTTCCACCTGATCAGCGAACCAGTCGAGATCTTCATCAGCCCCCCGTTGCTGTTCGTCCGGCAGGTCGGGAACATAGGTCAGCGCACCCATTCCGGTTTTGCCCACCGCCGAGAGGCGGTCGATGGCGGTAAGCCTTGTATGGTCGATGCCCGCCCGCTGGAGGCGGCGGTCCAGCAGCAGGCGGCCCCAGCCATCCGGCAGGCTGTCGTTGAAAAGCCCGTGCAGCCCGTCGAACGGATCGCGGGGTGCCGCAATCAATCCGGAGGTGGCCATCATGTGGAATGGCGACAGCAAAAGCGGCGCTGCGAGAAAATCAGCCGCGTACTGGAAGTAGGCCCGGCGTTCCCTGCCACTCCAGGCGAGGGTGCCGACTTCCCTTTCGGCACCTTCGAGATCCAGGGTGACACGCATCTGCTGGATTGGCCTGAACTTCATTTCCGGCGTACCCGCTGCTTGAGGGGACGATCGATGATGTCATCGATCACCTGTGGCGGCCGGCCGGGAAACAATGCCTCGAACTCGGCCTCGGCCTCAAGCGCGAAGGCTATCTTGGCGAGGCTCTCGAGCGAGATTTTCCCGCTCTCCTCAAACAGCCGCAGCGATCCGTAGGCAACGTTCGATCTTTCCGCCAGTTCCCGTTGGGTCAATCCGTGCTCGATCCGGCGGCGCTTCATGCGGTCCGCCAATCCCCGGATCAGTTCTGCGGGCGAAGACATTTTAAATGCTAACATTTTATCGCCCAAGCGCCAAATTCAGGTTTTAATGTCAATATAATAGCATTTATGTATTTCTGCAAGGCGCTGATCCGGCGGGGCATGATGCGGCCACCGGCCAGTCCCGGCCATCCGCCCGCACATCCTACCCGACAGCCTCGACAAACCCCTCCAGCACCCGCTTCTCGCCGGCCCGGTCGAAATGGATCGTCAGCTTGTTGCCTTCGATGCCGGTGATATTGCCGTTGCCGAACTTGATGTGGAAGACGCGGTCGCCGAGGGTGAAGCGGGACGGGGTTTCGGTGGTGGATTTGGCCACCAGTTCACCGTCGATGGTGCGGCCGCGCGGGCCGCTTTCGCCATAGCCGATCCGCTCCACCGCATGGCCGGAGCGGCTGCCCCAGTTGTCGCGGGTGGCGGAGGTGGCGTTGGCCTGCGCCCGTTTCCAGCCGGGGGTCGCATAGCTGTTGGTGAAGGGTTCTGCCTTGTCGAAGCGTGACTGGCCATAGCCGCCGCGTCCGCCATAGCCGCCATAGGACGTGTCGGAGCTTGCGACATCGACATGTGCGGGCGGCAGTTCTTCGAGGAAGCGGGAGGGCAGTGTGGTCTGCCAGAGACCGTGGATGCGGCGGTTGGAGACGAACCAGATATGGCAGCGGCGCTTGGCGCGGGTGATCCCGACATAGGCAAGCCGCCGCTCCTCCTCAAGGCCGGAGCGCCCGCCTTCGTCCAGCGAGCGCTGGTGCGGAAACAGGCCTTCCTCCCAGCCGGGCAGGAATACGGTCTCGAATTCCAGCCCCTTGGCCGAATGCAGCGTCATGATCGAGACGGCGTCCAGTTCCTCGTTCTGTTCGGCATCCATCACCAGCGAGACATGTTCGAGGAAACCGCGCAGGCTTTCGAAGGCCTCCATCGAGCGGATGAGTTCCTTGAGGTTTTCCAGCCGGCCCGGCGCTTCGGCGGATTTGTCCGCCTGCCACATGGCGGTATAGCCGCTTTCGTCGAGGATCTGTTCTGCAAGCTCGGTATGGGGAGTGTTTTCGAGCAGACCCTGCCAGCGGCGGAAATCGCTGACGACATCGAACAGCGCCTTGCGCGCCTTCGGCTTCAGTTCGTCGGTCTCGATGATGTCGGCGGCGGCGGCCAGCATCGGGATATTGCGGGCCCGGGCATAGTCGTGCAGGTTGCGCACCGTGGTATCGCCAAGCCCGCGCTTCGGCGTGTTGATGATCCGCTCGAAGGCGAGATCGTCGGCGGGCTGGCAGACCATGCGGAAATAGGCCATGGCATCGCGGATTTCGAGCCGTTCGTAAAAGCGCGGGCCGCCGATCACCCTGTAATTGAGGCCGAGCGTGACGAAACGGTCTTCGAATTCGCGCATCTGGAAGGAGGCGCGCACCAGGATTGCCATATTGTTGAGCAGGTGCTTCTTGCGCTGCAGCTGCTCGATTTCCTCGCCGACGGCGCGGGCTTCCTCCTCGCTGTCCCAGGCGGCGTGGACGACCACCTTGTCGTCGTCGGGGTCGGTGCGGTCGGTAAACAGCGTCTTGCCGAGCCTGCCCTCGTTATGGGCGATCAGATGGGCGGCGGCCCCGAGAATATGTTCCGTCGAGCGGTAGTTGCGTTCAAGCTTGATGACGCGGGCACCGGGAAAATCCTTCTCGAAGCGGAGGATATTGTCCACCTCTGCCCCGCGCCAGCCATAGATCGACTGGTCGTCATCCCCGACGCAACAGACATTCTGCGTCTCGCCCCTCGGGCGTTGGGCGAGCAGCCGGAGCCACATGTACTGGGCGGTGTTGGTATCCTGATATTCGTCGACGAGGATATATCGGAACCGCTGGTGATAGTCCCTGAGGATGTCGGGATGCTTGCGGAAAATCGCGATCGGGTGCAGCAGCAGGTCGCCGAAATCGCAGGCATTCAGGGTCTTCAGCCGGGCCTGATAGGCGGCATAGAGCTCGCGGCCCTTGCCATTGGCAAAGGCGCGGGCGTCGCCCTCGGGGATCTGTGCGGGTTCCAGCCCCTTGTTCTTCCAGTTGTCGAGCATGCCGGCAAATTGCCGGGCAGGCCAGCGCTTGTCGTCAAGCCCCTCGGCCTGGATCAGCTGCTTGATCAGCCGGATCACGTCGTCGGTGTCGAGAATGGTGAAGTCGGAGCGCAGCCCCGCAAGCTCGGCATGGCGGCGCAACAGCTTGACGCCAATCGAGTGGAAGGTGCCGAGCCAGGGCATGCCCTCGACCGCCCGGCCTGCCAGAAGCGCGATGCGCTCCTTCATCTCGCGCGCCGCCTTGTTGGTGAAGGTCACCGCGAGGATCTGGCTCGGCCAGGCCCGTCCGGTGCCGATGATATGGGCGATGCGGGTGGTCAGCACCCGGGTCTTGCCGGTGCCTGCACCCGCCAGCACCAGGACGGGACCATCGACGCTTTCCACCGCCTCGCGCTGTTCGGGGTTCAGCGACATCAGATAATCGGCAGGAGCGGTCTGGCCGCGCGCGGCAATCGCCCGGGCGGCAATGCCGGAGGGTACCCCTACCTCATGCGCCGTCACCGGCCGGGGGGCCGGGGCCACCGGCTGCACCGGCACCTGATCTTCGTCGAAGAACGGAATATCGTCATATACGTTGTTCATGGGCTGTAATCTAATCATTCCGTTGCAAAAGGCCAGAAACATGTTCGCCTTTTATTCCGGAAAGGCGGTAGCGATTCTGGCGCGGGAGTCAACCGGGTTGATGCTGGATCCGCCATGAACTTGCCTGAGCGGAGCAGGAACCAGGCGTTCCGGCACCGCTCGCAAACTGAGTCAAGAGGCTTTCAAACCGATTCATCTCTGCCGGACAAGCTGTTGAAACAGCGTGGTAAATCAGACGTCGTCAAAGTGCGGTAAACTGTTCGGCCCAGTCCCGGTTGGTGGCGACCTGGCCTTCGGTCCTCAGACGCCTCACCTCGGCAAGATCGATGCGGGTGATCATCCAGCGGCTCTGGTCGGGGCAGAGATCGGGGCTTTCGGCAAAAACGCCATTGGCGGGCATGCCATAGTCGGACGGCACGTAAAGCGCGGCGCGGCCGCAGCTGCGGTCGACGGCGGGCGACCAGGGCGACATCCCGACGGTGGGGGAAACCAGCACCGCGATCTGGTTTTCCAGCGCCCGCGCCTGCGCCCCGACCCGGACGCGAAAATAGCCCGCTTCCCGTTCCGTGCAGGAGGGGGCGAGAATCATGTCGGCACCCGCATCCGACAGGCTGCGCGCCAGCATCGGGAATTCGTTGTCGTAGCAGATCAGGATGCCGAACTTGCCGATCGGCGTTTCAAAGAGTTTCACCCCCTTGCCGCCCTTCATCTGCCATTCGTCGCGCTCGCCGGGCGTCATGATCAGCTTGTCCTGGGTGCCGATCAGTCCCTCCGGCCCGAAGAACCAGCTGCGATTGCGATAGTGGCCATCGGGATCGAGGACCGGGGCGGAGCCGTTGACCAGATAGACATCCAGGCTGCGGGCAATTTCGGCGCAAAGCTCGATCCAGCGCGGCAGCATCGGCTGCATCGCGTCGAAGGAGGCGCGAATATCGGCGCGGGTTTCGGGATGCATCTGGCCGGTCAGCACCACGGCGGAATATTCCGGCAGCACCAGCAATTTCGCGCCCTGGTCCGCAGCATCGCGGCAGAGCGACATCAGGTGACGGGCATAGTCGTCAAAGGTCTCGATCAGATCGATGGAATATTGGCAGGCGGCAACTGACAGCATCAGGCGGGGTCCTCGGCTATTCCGGCGGGTGAATATAATTATGCCGCATCATGTTTGGGCAAGCCTCGATGCGCAGAATTTTCCTGTTGACCGGACGATGTTTTTGCTTCGACCTGTCGAGGGGGAAGGGCGCGTCCGCTTGAGGCTGGCCGTCTTCACGGTGGCATGGGGGGACACATGAACGCAACCGAGATTATCCGCGCCTATTACGATGCCTTCAACCGCCGTGACATGGAGGCATTTTTCGGGCTGCTCGATGACAACGTCATCCATGACGTCAATCAGGGTGGCCGGGAAATCGGCAAGGAGGCCTTCCGCCACTTCATGGGCGACGTCAATGCGGCCTACAAGGAAGAACTGCATGACATGGTGATCCTCACCAACGAGGAGGGGACGCGGGCGTCTGCGGAGTTCCAGCTGACCGGCACCTATACGGAAACCTCAGACGGCTTTCCCGAGGCGCGCGGGCAGAGCTACCGGCTGCTGGTCGGGGCCTTCTTTGAAATCCGCAACGGCAGGATCACCCGGGTCACCAACTACTACAATGTCAACGAATGGCTGCGGCAGATCCGGGGATAGGAGACAGCCGGACCGTTTTTCCGCCGGTTTTCGGCTTTCGGCAGCTTCGGCAGGTGCTGCTGGCGGTTCTGCCCATCAAAATGCCGCAGTTTGTGCTATGGGCTTCTCCAAGCACATTCGAACGGAGCCTGATTCCATGCTGAGACGCCTTGCCCTGCTTGCCATGACCGCCACCTTCATCGCCGGCTGCACCACCACCGACCCCTATACCGGGCAGCAGAAGGTTTCCAATACCGCAGGCGGGGCGCTGCTTGGCGCGGGGGTCGGCGCGCTGGCCGGGCTTGCGATTGGCGGCGATGCCACGGAACGGCGCAACGGTGCGCTGATCGGTGCGGGCATCGGGGCGCTGGCCGGCGGCACCATCGGCCATTACATGGACAACCAGGAAGCCGAACTGCGCGCCCAGCTGCAGGGCACCGGCATCTCGGTCACCCGTGACGGCGACCGCATCATCCTCAACATGCCCTCCAACATCACCTTTGCCACCGACCAGGACGGCCTGCGTCCGGGCTTCTTCCCGACGCTGAATTCGGTCGCCATCGTGCTGCGCAAGTTCGACAGGACGCTGATCGACATCAACGGCCATACGGATTCGACCGGCTCGCTCGCCCATAACCAGGATCTGTCCGAACGGCGTGCCCAGGCTGTGGCTGAATATCTCGGCGGCCAGGGTGTCGAGCAGCGCCGCATCTCCGCCGTCGGCTTCGGCCCGAGCCGTCCCGTCGCCTCCAATGCGAGCGAGGCCGGCAGGGCGCAGAACCGCCGCGTCGAAATCCAGATCGCGCCCGTCAACGCGGGTTGACCGGGAGAAGGGCGACATCATGAGGGCCGATGTCGTGTCCGGCAGGCGCAATGAGGCAGGGCTCGCCGCCCTGCTTCCACTGCTTGCGGCCCGTTTCGGCGCCAGGGTGCAGACGGGCGAGGCGGTGCGCTCGCATCACACCCACACCACCACCTATCTGCCGCAGCAGTGGCCGGATGCGGTGCTGTTCGTCGAAAGCGCCGAAGATGTCAGGGACGCGGTGCGGCTTGCCGCCGAGCACCGGGTGCCGCTGATCCCGTTCGGCACCGGCTCTTCGCTGGAAGGGCAGGTTAATGCACCCTGCGGCGGCATCTCGCTGGATTTTTCCGGCATGAATGCGGTGCTGGAGGTCAACGCCGACGATCTCGACTGTACGGTCGAGCCGGGGATTACCCGCGAGGCGCTCAATCTGGCGCTGCGCGATACCGGCCTGTTCTTCCCCATCGATCCCGGTGCCAATGCCTCGATTGGCGGCATGGCCTCGACGCGGGCGTCGGGCACCAATGCGGTGCGCTATGGCACGATGAAGGACAATGTGCTGGCGCTCACCGTTGTCACCGCCTCGGGCGAGGAGATCCGCACCGGCACCAGGGCGCGCAAATCCTCGGCGGGCTATGACCTCACCCGCCTGCTTGTCGGGGCGGAAGGCACGCTCGGCATCCTCACCTCGGTGACCCTCCGGCTTGCCGCCATTCCCGAGCTGATTGCCGGCGGCACCTGCCAGTTCGACACCGTCGCCGACGCCTGCCATGCGGTGATCCAGACGATCCAGACCGGTATCCCGGTTGCCCGCATCGAGCTGCTCGACGCGGTGCAGATCCGCGCCTGCAATGCCTGGTCGGGCCTTTCCCATGCCGAACGCCCGACGCTGTTCTTCGAATTTCACGGCAGCCCGGCTTCCGTCGATCTCCAGCGGGCGGAATTTGCCCGCGTGGTGGAGGACTGCGGCGGCTCCGGTCTTCAGTTCACCACCGATGCCGCCACCCGCGCCAAACTCTGGAAGGCGCGGCATGATGCCTATTGGGCGGCGCGCGCGCTTGCCCCCGGCCTCGATGCCCTGTCGACCGATGTCTGCGTGCCGATTTCGCGGCTGGCCGATTGCGTGGGCGAAACCCGGGCCGATATCGTCGAACAGGGCTTTCTCGCCCCCATTGTCGGCCATGCCGGCGACGGCAATTTCCATGTGCTGCTGCTGTTCGACAGCAAGGATGAAGGGGCGGTCGAGCGGGTCGAGGCCTTTGTCACGCGGCTGAATGCCCGGGCGCTGCGTTTTCACGGCACCTGCACCGGCGAACACGGCATCGGGCAGGGCAAGAAGGCGTTTCTCGGTGCCGAGCTTGGCGGTGCCCTGGCATTGATGCGGGAGGTCAAGCGGGCGCTGGACCCGGACGGGATCTTCAATCCGGGCAAGATCTTTTGAACCGGCGGCGGCACCCGCCGGATGAAGGCGCTGTTTCCTTTCGCTTTCCTTTGTTCTAGGGTCCGGGCGGAGTCTGGCCCCGCGGGTGAGCTTCGTGTGTTAACTTTGGGGTCATGTTCCGGTGCTTGGTCGTCTTCTGGTATTCTTCGGTGGAGTGGTGGTCCTGCTGCTGTTTGCAGCGCTGCTTGCACCGCTGTTTATCGACTGGACCGGCTTTCGCCAGCAGTTCGAGGACCAGGCCAGCCGGATCATCGGCAAGAAGGTGGTGGTGCACGGCTCTGTCGATGCGCGCCTGCTGCCTTTTCCCTCCATTACCATGAACGATGTCCGGGTCGGCCAGGAGCCGGACGGGTCGCCGCAGGTGCAGATCTCGCGCTTTTCGATGGATGCGGAACTGGCCCCGGTGCTGTCGGGCGAAGCGCTGATCTTCGACATGCGCATCGAGGAGATGACGGCC
Organism: uncultured Gellertiella sp.; assembly: GCF_963457605.1. Taxonomy (GTDB): domain Bacteria; phylum Pseudomonadota; class Alphaproteobacteria; order Rhizobiales; family Rhizobiaceae; genus Gellertiella. The sequence continues at coordinate 670,413 of NZ_OY735139.1, read as the reverse complement.
CATATCCGGCTCCTCAAGGACGGCACGCTCGACTGGATGCGTGGCAGCAAGCCTGAAATTCCCGCCCGCAGCATCGTGCTTGAAAATGTCCGGGTGAAGAACGGCAACATCACCTTCATCGACGAACAGTCGGGCCGCACGCGCACGCTTTCCAGCCTCAATGCCGCGATGTCGGCCAAGTCGCTGGCGGGCCCCTGGAAGGCGGTCGGCGATGCGGTGCTCGACGGCGAGCCCGGCCGGTTTTCGCTCTCGACCAGTCTCGATGACGGCAAGCAGGGCGGCCTGTGGGTCCGTGCCCGGATCATGCCTTCAAACCGCCCGGTCGGGGCCGAACTCGAAGGCGCGCTCACCGTCAGTCCCGAGGGCAAGCCGAATTACAAGGGCAGCTTCCTCGCCTTTCTCCAGCAGAGGGAAGAAACCCAGAAGCAGCAGGAACCCGCCTCGCCGCCGCCGCGCCTCAAGGGCACCTTCGAGCTTACCAACGAGCGCATCCGCATTCCCGCATATCAGCTTGAGGTCGGCGACGAGGCCGATCCCTATATCGTCACCGGCGAGGCGACGCTCGACACCGGCAAGGATCCGGAATTCCTGCTGCTGGCCGATGGGCAGCAGTTCGATGTGTCGAAGATCGATTATAGCGGCGATGCCGGCAAGACCGGGCGCGACCCCGGTGATACCGTCCGCAAGCGCTTCCAGCGGCTGGTCGAGATTGCGGCGAGCATTCCCGTTCCGGCCGTTCCCGGCCGCGCCAGCCTGAAGCTGCCTGCCATCCTGATCGGCGACACCGCCATTCGCGACGTGCGCGTCGATGTCCGGCCAACCTCCGGCGGCTGGCTGGTCGATGATGCGATTGCCACTTTGCCAGGGCGGACCGCGATGGAGGCCAAGGGCGTGCTGGGCCTGAAGGGAACGCCGGGCTTCAACGGCCATCTGCTTCTCGCCTCGCGCCAGCCCTCCGGCCTTTCCTCCTGGCTGTCGGGAGCCGTCGATCCGGCCATCCGCGACATGAAAACGCTGGGCTTCGAGGCGGATGTGCGGCTGACGCCGGAATTGCAGCGCTTCGACCGGCTGGAACTGCAACTGGGTGACGCGACGCTGAAGGGCCGGGTGGAGCGCCAGTCGGTGAGCGGCCAGCCGCCCGCGCTGACGGTGGGCCTTTCCGGCAACCGCATCGATCTCGACCAGCTGAAGGGACTTGCCACCCTGTTCGGCAAGGATGGCAAGGCGGATCTGTCGGGCCATGCCATCGCGGCGGAACTGAAGGCGGATACATTTTCCGCGTTCGGCATGCAGGCCAACCAGGCGGAGACCGTCTTCACGCTGGCCGGAGGCGCGCTTTCGGTCGAGCGCTTCAATACCAGGGATCTCGCCGGCGCCCAGGTCACGGCGATCGGCCGGGCGGATCTGACCAGGGACGGGCTCGATGCCAACGGACGGCTGAGCTTCAAGGCTTCTGACCCGACGCCGTTCCTGACCATGATCGCCCAGAAACTGCCGGCCGACCCGCTGCTCGGGCATCTGCTGCGCCATGCCGGCTGGTTTGCCGATACCGAACTCAAGGTGACGCTCGCGGCGGGCGGCAAGGACAAGACCGGCCTGTCGATGAAGCTTGCGGGCACCTCGAACGGCAGCCGCGTCGATCTCGATCTCGGCATGCAGAACCCCGCCGCCTATCCCGCAGGCGCGGGGCTGAACCTGCAGGTGACTCTGGAAAATCCGAAGGCGAATGTCCTGCTCGGGCAGGCGGGGCTTGATCCCCTGCCGGTCGACAGTGCCGACAAGGGCGTGCTGTCGCTGCGGCTTGCCGGGGGCAAGGACAATGACACCGATGTCGGGCTGGCCTTCAATGCCGGAAAGACCAGCTTCGACCTCAAGGGCAAGGCCAGTCTCTATGATACCGCAGGCATCAGCGGCTCCTTCCAGACGAGGCTCGCCAGCGAAGATGCCACGCCTTACCTGGTGATGACCGGCATCACGCTGCCGCAAATGGCGCTCGGTCTTCCCGGCCAGCTGACCGCCAGCCTGCAGCTGTCGCCGGAAAAGGCAAGCCTTGGCTCGATCAGCGGTACGATTGCGGGCAATGGCATCGAAGGCCATCTCGACATCGACCGCCGGGCTTCCGGCCTGAAGGGCTCCGGCGCGCTGTCGCTGGTCGAGGCAGATCTCGGCTGGCTGGCCGAGGCTGTCTACGGGCCGGTGAGTGATCCGGAAGGCGGATTTTCCGGCGCGGCCTTCGACAAGGGCATCCTGGCCGGGGCAGATTTTTCGCTCGACCTTGCGGCAAAAACCTTCTGGCCGGATTTTGCCGGACCGGTGCGCGATTTCAAGGCCCGGGTGACGGGCTCGGATGGCGAGCTGCTGCTGGGCGACATTTCCGGCGAATGGTCGGGGGCAGCGCTTGCAGGTTCGCTGCGCATGGGCAATTCCAGCGGATCGGGCTATGTGCAGGCGAGCGTCAACGCCGAGCACGGCAATACCTCCGCCATTTCCTGGTATGCCGACGGCGCACCGCTGCTTGACGGCAATTTCGGGCTGAAGATTTCCGGCGAGGCGGCGGGCAAATCGATGAAGGAACTGGTTGCCGGGCTTGGCGGCTCCGGCGAGGTCCGCTTCACCGGCCTCAATGTGCATGGCCTCAACCTCGACATCCTCAATCCGGTCGTCACCACCATGGATCTGACCGAAGGCGAGATCAACACCGCCAGGGTCAACCCGCTGGTCGAAACGCTGCTCGGGCAGGGCAGGACGGAACTGGGGGATGTCACCGTTCCGTTCTCGCTCGGCGGTGGCAAATTGCAGGTGCAGCCGGTCACCGTGGCGACACCGAAGGCGACCCTGACGGGCGAGGGGCAGGCCGATCTGCTGGAAGGCCGCCTCAGGGCGTCGCTCAGCCTTGGCCTTGTTCCCGGCGTCAATGCGGTGGATGGTGCCGATCCCGTCATACGGCTGGATTTTGCCGGCCTCACCGGCACACCGGGACGGACCACCGACACGCTGGGCCTTACCAATTTCCTGTCGCTGCGCGCTTTTGAAAAGGAGCGGCACCGCGTCGAGCGGCTGCAATCGATTTCCGTCGAGAAACTGCGGTTGCGCCGTGAGGCAAGCTATTATGCGGCGAAGGCCGAGGCACGGGCGGAGCAGAAACGGGCCGAGGCGGAGGCGAGGGCAAAGGCAGAGGCCGACGCAAAGGCAAAAGCCGAGGCGGAAGCGGCGGCAAAGCTCGAAGCCTTCAAGGCTGCTACCGAAAAGGCGCTCGCTGACAAGGCTTTGGCAGACAAGGCGGCAGCCGATCCCGGGGCTGCTGCCGATGCGGACAAGGCTGCAACACCGCCACCGGTCCCTCCAGAGCATCTGCTGCCCGTCAGCCCGGAAAACAGCGTGACACGCGGCACGGCGCTGCCGCCGCCTTCGCCCTGAAACAATCGTCCCGATCAGGCCGGGTTCGGCATGGCTCGAGCCATCCCGGGAATGACTCATGCCAAGGATCACTGATGGGAACCCATTCGACCGGATCGATTTTGGCTTGCGGCCAGGAGAAAACCGCAGTCGGACCTACCGGTCCGGCGAGGATTTTCGACGCCGTCCGCAAGTCAAAAGCGACCGGCCCTCCGGGTGGCGTGGAATTCGGCCACCGGAGGGCGTCGAAATCCTCGGTCGATGCTCAAAGCATCGACCTGCGGTATTCTCCTGCCCGGTATCCGTTTCCACGCCATCGAATGGGTTCCCATCAGTGATCCTTGGTATCAGGGGAGGCAGGAGGCTTCCGCCAGCTTCCGCCTGACGTCATCCAGCACATGGAGGCGCAGGGCGGAGGAGAGGTTGCCACCCGTTCTGTTGTCATCGATGGAGGCGATCAGGGACGCCAGCGACATCCCGCGTTCGGTGGCAATGGCGTGCAGCGCGTCGAAGAAGGGCGGTTCTAGCGAGAAGCTGGTGCGGTGGCCGTGCAAGGTTGCGGAATATTTGCGGATCATGATCGCCGGTATCTCACAAACAGAATCAGCTGTTTCAGAAACTGAATCCGCGTTCCGGCTTAACCCGTTGAACGGAAAGGCAATAACGACCTATTTGTCGTCTTTTTCTTCAAGCCGCCCCTGGTCCAGCGCGGTTTTCGCCTTGTCGTTCAGGGCCCGGGTCAGGGACTTCTCCGCCTTGCTGCGACCGAAGGTCAGGCGGTTCTGGTCCGCCTGCCTTTCCTTCTCGACCCGCGCCTTCTGCTTTCGTGCCTGGCGCAGATTGACGATCTCGGCAACCACGGACGTTACTGCTTCTTGCGGAAGGAATCGAGCGAGATGACCGAGGCGGCCTTCTTCTCTTCGTCGCTGAGCGGCTTTGAATCGGTCTCGATCTTTTCCACCGGATAGGCAGTGATCTCGGCGCCTTCGTTCTGGTCCTCGCCCACCGCCGGCACGTCGAATTCCATCTCGAAATTCACCGAGGGGTCATAGAAGCCGCGGATGGCGTTGAACGGAATCACCAGCTTTTCCGGCGTGTCGGAGAAGGACAGGCCAATCTCGAACCCGGTTTCCGTCACCTTCAGGTCCCAGAACTGGTGCTGGACGACGATGGTCATCTGCTCGGCATATTTGGATTTCAGGTGCTGCGAGACGCGCACGCCCGGCGCGCCGGTCAGAAAGGTGATGTAGAAATGATGGTCACCCGGCAGACGCCCCGTTGCGGCCACTTCGGACAGAACCTTGCGGATAACGCCGCGCAAGGCGTCCTGCGCCAGAATGTCGTAACGGATATGATCCTGACCCATCGATGTCTGTCTTTCCAATCTTGCCGTCGCGGTGACGGGCTTTACTGCATGTACATGTTCATACCGCATAAACCTTAAGATCGGGATTCCGACATAAGGAATCTGCGCCACGCGCTGAGCAGGCTCGCTACGCCGCGCACGGCAGCGAAGAGTTGCACCGCCCCTTTATGCCATTTGTCGCCGCGCCGCGAAACCCCTTGGCTTCAGATGCGGCGATCATTTCTTGGGTGGATTGGCAAGCTGCCGGGCGACAGGCGGGTGGCTGCTGGTGTCCAGCGCGGTCAGTGCCATCATTGTTCCCCGTCGAGATGCGAGATCATGGTGCGTCCCATCGCATAGGCCCGCGCATCGCCGCGCTCCATCAGCGCCCGGGCGACGACGCGCGCCCTGTCGGCAAGGTCGCGCGTCCGGTCGAGATCAATGTTGTCGAAGACGCGCACGCCATAGAGCTGCCGCGCGAGGTCGATGAAATCCTGAAGCTGGTGTTTTGCCGCCCGATGCCGGGCGCGCAGCTTAGCGGCGGCCCTGACGATTTCGTCGCGGCCCGAGCGGGGGACGAGCACCTCCACCCGGACAAGGTCGGCGGCACCGCCGGTTTCGCGGTATTTCCGGATCCGTTCGCCTGACGACATGCTCGCTGCTCCGGGTCTGCGCGGATCATGCGCGAATCCGGGATACATTTCAAGGGTAAGGTCCGGCAAGGGCAGGGCGACGGCGCGGTGTTTTGGTCTGTCGGCAGAAGTCGATGGGGATTGAGTGGAGGTTTCTGTTGCCAGGTACCTCCGAACCCCGCCTCAAGGTGCTAACCAGAAGGACTTAGGTCGGGTTTCCCGCACTGCGATTAAGCAGCGAGAGCATAACCCTTAGCGTTGTTGTCGTTTGCAACTACACTTTTTGACCCGATAACGGTGGTATCATGCCGAGCAAAAGTACGATCTTTAGACCCTTGTCGATCCTGTTTCGCCCCCGTCACAAGCCGCTCTCTCCAGCGGCTTGTGGTGGAGGCGCCGGGTACCGCCCCCGGGTCCAATAGGCTTATTACACCGTCAGTTTATTGCCATAGCCGTTCCGAAGACCGGCAAGACGACATATAGGTGTTTGTGCAGGCGGTGAAAAGGCTTTTGTCGGGGATGGTGCGGATTTTCGCTTTCGCCCTGGCCTTCCTGCACTATATCACTCATCGCAGGCACTGACGGGAGGGACCGGATGCGGCAATATCTCGAACTTCTTCAGCATGTGATGGAGCGCGGCAGCGACCGGGGCGACCGCACCGGCACCGGCACCCGATCGGTCTTCGGCTACCAGATGCGGTTTGATCTGGCCGCTGGCTTTCCGGTCACCACCACCAAGAAGCTGCACCTGAAGTCGATCATTTATGAACTGCTGTGGTTCCTGAGGGGCGACACCAATATCGGCTGGCTGCATCAGCACGGCGTGACGATCTGGGATGAATGGGCCGATGAAAACGGTGATCTCGGGCCGGTCTACGGGTCGCAATGGCGGTCCTGGCCGACCCCCGGCGGCGGCCACATCGACCAGATCGCCAATCTCGTCGACGGCATTCGCCGCAACCCCAATTCCCGCCGCCACATCGTCTCGGCCTGGAATCCGGCGGAAGTCGACGAAATGGCGCTGCCGCCCTGCCACTGCCTGTTCCAGTTCTATGTGGCCGACGGAAAACTCTCCTGCCAGCTCTACCAGCGCTCGGCGGACATCTTTCTGGGCGTCCCCTTCAACATCGCCTCCTATGCGCTGCTGACCATGATGGTGGCGGAGGTGACAGGGCTTCAGGCGGGTGAATTCATCCATACGCTGGGGGATGCGCATCTCTATCACAACCATTTCGACCAGGCGCAAACCCAGCTTGCGCGCCAGCCGAAGGCCTTGCCGAAAATGTTGGTCAGGCCGGGGGTGAAGGATCTGTTTTCCTTTGCCTATGAAGACTTTACGCTGGTCGGCTACGAGGCCGATTCAAGCATCAGGGCGCCGATTGCGGTGTGATTGCCGTCTGCGGAGCAGCAGCAGGGCGTCCCCACAACCGATTTTCACAGGAGCATCTCATGTCCAGCGAAACAACAGGGTCCGGCGGGGATTTCGATATCACCTTCGTGGTGGCGGTGTCGGAAAATGGCGTCATCGGCCGGGAAGGCGACATGCCATGGCAGCTCTCCTCCGACCTCAAGCGCTTCAAGGCGCTGACCCTGGGCCGTCCTGTGATCATGGGCCGCAAGACCTTCCAGACCATCGGACGGCCCCTGCCGGGGCGCGACAATATCGTCGTGACGCGGGACGAGACCTATGCGCCGGAGGGGGTGCAGGTGGTCTCCTCCGTCGATGCGGCGATTGCGCTTGGCAAGAAGCTGGCGGCAGCGCAGGGCCTGTCGGAAATCGCGGTGATCGGCGGCGGCCAGATCTATGCCCAGACCATGGACCGCGCCACCATCCTGCATGTCACGCATGTGGAAAAGCAGCTTGCAGGCGACACCATGTTCCCGGCAATTGACCCCGCAATCTGGGAATCCGGGCCGGAGGAGCATCTGCCCGAGGGGCCGAAGGACAGTTTCCCCACCCGCTTCGTGACCTATACGCGGCGCAGGCACGCGGCCTGACCGCCGATATTTTGACGCTTTCAGCGGCAAATCGCCTTCGCAGGCGTTTAGTTGTGGCCGACGCGTTGAAAGCGCGACGCGCGATACCTATAACGGAAAACAGGCAGCGGGCAGGCGGAGCTTTTCGCCTTCTCCTTGCAACCCGAAGACAACAATTGAGGTTTTGATGCCCTGGAGCAATCAGAATGGCGGCGGCGGCCCGTGGGGCGGCGGCGGCGGTGGAAACGACAAGGGGCCCTGGGGACAGGGTCCGAACAAGCCGCGCGGCGGCAATGGCGGTCCGCCTGATCTCGACGACATCATCCGCCGTGGCCAGGACAAGCTGCGCACCGTGATTCCCGGCGGCTTCAATGGCGGCGTGGCGCTGATTGCCGTGGCTGCCATCGCGGTGTTCTGGATCATCCAGTGCATCTATACCGTCCAGCCAGACGAGCGCGGCGTGGAACTCGCCTTCGGCAAGCCGAAGGACGAGATTTCGCTGCCCGGCCTGCATTTCCACTTCTGGCCGTTTGAAAGCGTCGAGGTGGTGAAGGTCACCGAACAGCAGCAGAATATCGGTGCCAAGGCGACCTCGGGTTCCTCCACCGGCCTGATGCTGTCGGGCGACCAGAACATCGTCAACGTGCAGTTCTCGGTGCTGTTTACCGTGTCTGATCCGAAGTCATTCCTGTTCAACCTGGAAGAGCCGGTCGAAACCCTGCAGCAGGTGTCCGAAAGCGCCATGCGCGAAGTGGTCGGACGCCGTCCGGCGCAGGACATTTTCCGCGACAACCGCCAGCAGATTGCCCAGGAAGTGAAGACGACGATCCAGACGACCATGGATCATTATCGCTCCGGCATCTCGGTCAATGCTGTCGCCATCGAGGACGCGGCACCGCCGCATGAAGTCTCGAACGCCTTTGATGAAGTGCAGCGGGCCGAGCAGGACGAAAGCCGCTTTGTCGAAATCGCCAATCAATATGCCAACAAGAAGCTCGGCGAGGCACGTGGCCAGGCTGCCCAGAACCGCGAAGTGGCGCTGGGCTACAAGGACCGTGTGGTGAAGGAGGCGGAAGGCGAGGCGAACCGTTTCTCTGCCGTCTACGAACAGTACAGGAAGGCTCCTGAAGTCACCCGCAAGCGTCTCTATCTCGAGACGATGGAGGATGTGCTGAAGAATTCGAAAAAGGTTGTCATCGATGCCCCGCAGGGGGTGGTGCCCTATCTGCCGCTGACCGATCTCGACAAGCCGGCCAAGGGAGGCAACTGATGATGAACTCGAACAGGCTCGCAACGATTTTCGGCAGCATCGCACTTCTCTCCCTGATCGCCTATTCCTCGTTCTTCGTGGTCAATGCCCGGGAACAGGCGCTGGTGCTGCGCTTCGGCCAGATCCGCGACGTCAAGAAGGAGCCGGGCATCTATTTCAAGCTGCCCTTCGCCTTCATGGATGCCGACCGGGTGCAATATATCCCGATGCAGGCGCTGCGCTTCGTGCTGGACAATATCCGCGTCCAGGTGAAGGGCGGCAAGTTCTATGAGGTCGACGCCTTCCTCGTCTACCGGATCACCGATGCCCAGCGTTTCCGCGAAACCGTCTCGGCGGACCGGGAATCGGCGGAGGCGCGGCTGCGCACCCGTCTCGATGCATCGCTGCGCCGCGTCTATGGCCTGCGTGACTTCGATGCCGCGCTGTCGGATGCCCGCGTGGCGATGATGACCGAGGTGAAGACCGATCTCCTGCGGGATGCCCAGTCGCTGGGGATTACGGTCGACGATGTCCGCATACGCCGCACCGATCTCACGCAGGAAGTCTCCCAGCAGACCTATGACCGGATGACGGCCGAGCGTCTGGCCGAGGCCGAACTGATCCGCGCCCGCGGCAAGGAAGAGGGCCAGCGCCGCCAGGCCAAGGCCGACCGCCAGGTGGTCGAACTGATTGCCGATGCGGCGAGGGATGCGGAAATCCTGCGCGGCGAGGGCGATGCCGAACGCAACCGGATCTTTGGCGAAGCCTTCAGCAAGGACCCGGCCTTCTTCGAATTCTATCGCTCGATGAAAGCCTATGAGGCCTCGCTGGCCTCCGGAGATTCGACTTTGGTGGTTGCGCCGAATTCGGAATTCTTCCGCTTCTTCAACAATGCCGATGGCCTGCCCGTTGCGGGCAAGCCTGCGGACGCAGGTGCCGCGCCGCCAGCGGTGGTGGCACCGGCTCCGGCAAAGTAAACGCAATCAGCCAGCAGGAAGGGGGCGCGACATTCCACCGGAATTCGCGCCCTTTTCGTTTGACCGGTCTGAAAGACACCAATTTTTAAGCGTTACAATGGCTTTTGCTGGGACTGTTACGGGCGAAATGGCCCTGCTATGGTCCCTAAAGCGGTTTTGCGGGTTCCTGCCGAGTCGCTTGCGGCTTTTTTGCTTTGATTTCAGGTCGTTCCAGCGGGAAAACCAGGTCTTGCCGGAGTGCCCGCTGCCCTGCAGGACGAGGATGCTGATGACGATGACGGCCAGACGAAATGCTTCCCTTGCCGGCCTCAGGCTGCTGCTTCCGGTTCTGGCGCTGGGGCTTGTGCTGCCCGGTGCCGCGTCGGCGGCCTCGGCTGCCGCGATTGCTGCCGGGCCGCAATCGGTGGCGGATCTCGCCGAAGGCCTGCTGGATGCCGTCGTCAACATCTCGACCTCGCAGAATGTCAAGGATGATGCCGGCAGCCCTGCGCCGCAGGTGCAGGATGGCTCGCCCTTTCAGGATCTGTTTGACGATTACTACAAGGGTGACGGCAAGAACGGCTCGGCGAGCCATACGGTCAGTTCGCTCGGCTCCGGCTTTGTCATCGATCCCGCCGGCTATATCGTCACCAACAACCACGTGATCGAGGGTGCCGACGATATCGAGGTGATCTTCTCCAGGGGCAACAAGCTCAAGGCCAAGCTAATCGGCACCGACACCAAGACCGACCTGTCGCTGCTCAAGGTGGACTCCAAAACCCCGCTCAAATCCGTGCATTTCGGCGACAGCCGCAAGATGCGGATCGGCGACTGGGTGATGGCCATCGGCAATCCCTTCGGGCTCGGCGGTTCGGTAACCGTCGGCATCGTCTCGGCGCGGGGCCGCAACATCAATGCCGGACCCTATGACAATTTCATCCAGACCGATGCGGCGATCAACAAGGGCAATTCCGGCGGGCCGCTGTTCAACATGTTCGGCGACGTGATCGGCATCAATACCGCGATCATCTCGCCGAGCGGCGGCTCCATCGGCATCGGCTTTTCCGTACCGTCGGAACTGGCCGAGACGGTCGTCGACCAGCTGAAGCAATATGGTGAGACACGGCGCGGATGGCTTGGCGTGCGGGTGCAGCCGGTGACCGATGACGTCGCGCAAAGCCTCGGCCTGCCGGTGACGGCGGGTGCGCTGGTCTCCGGCATCGTCAAGGGTGGCCCGGTTGAAAACGGCCCGATCAAGACCGGCGACGTCATCACCACCTTCGACGGCAAGCCGATCACCGAAATGCGCGACCTGCTGCGCATCGTTGCGGAAAGCCCGACGGACAAGGACGCCACGGTCGGCATCATCCGGGATGGCAAGTCCATGACCGTGACCGTCAAGCTCGGGCGGCTCGACGACAAGGCAGATCCTGCAACACCTGCTGATCCCAATGATGCCCTGCCGGAAAACAAGGGGGACAACCAGGATCAGCCGCCTGCCGCCGATCCGCAGCAGGCCCCCGGTGACAGCGCCAATCCCGATGACACCGAGGGCGACGACCAGACCCAGGAAGACAGCGCCGATCCCAGGGAAGATGTGGTTCAGGATGTGCTGGGCATGGTTCTGTCGCCGATGTCCGATGATACGCGGCAGGAATTCAGCATCGCCAAATCCGTCAACGGCGCCGTGGTGCAGGTGGTGCTCGACGGCTCGGTTGCGGCAGGCAAGGGCATCAAGGAAGGCGACACGATCATCGAGGTCGCCCAGACTGCGGTCAAGGATCTCGACGGCGTGATGGCCAAGATCAAGGATCTCAAACAGCAGGGCCGCCGCAACGCCCTGATGCTGGTTGCCGCGCCGAACGGTGATCTCAGGACCATTGCCCTGCCGCTGGAATAGCGGCTGTTCTGCGGTCTGTCGCTTGCGGCGATTTCCCGTCGCAAAACCTTCGATGGCATATTGTCAATTTAGCGGAGACTAATAATATTTTCCGGCGATGCCCTCATCGCCGGGCGCGGACATCAGGAGAAGGCCCGCCACCCCTTTCTTGCGGAGTGACGCGATGACCGGTTTTACCTATCTCTCCACCCAGCCGCCCCTGGCCGCCTTCGACTGGAACCCGGCGCTTGCCGATCTCCTCGACCGCGCCAATGCGGTGCAGACCGGATCAACCGATACCGAAATCACGGTCAAACTGCAAAATGGCCTGCATGTGCACGTCACCGGCACCGGCTTCACCTTTTCGGAAGAGGGGAACCTTGTCGACGGCACGGTCACCGGTATCGAAATCCGGGATGCGCCCGACACGGCGAGCATCGTCAGGGTCGGCGATTTCTCCAGGGATGCGGCCATCTTTTTCGATGCGATTACCGGCATGGACAGTACCTGGACCTTCCAGAACTGGCTGTCGCTGGGGGACGACACAATCACCGGCGCAGACGGTGACGACGATCTCGAGGGCTATGACGGCAATGACACGATTTCAGGCGGCGCGGGCTGGGATTATGTCGATGGCGGGCGCGGTGACGACACCCTGGACGGCGGTACCGGCCAGGATGGCGAAAGGGACACGCTCAGCTACCAGAGCGCCATCTGGTCCAGCGGAGCCCTGCATGGGGTGACGATCAATGTCGCCGCGGGCACCGCCATCGATCCCTGGGACGGTCATGACACAATCCAGAGTTTCGAGGAATTTCGCGGCACGCAATTTGCCGACAGCATGACCGGCAGCGACGGCGACGAAACCTTTGAGGGTTTCGGTGGCCGGGATGTCTTTGATGGTGCTGGCGGAACCGATACACTGTCCTACCGGCACGAAGTTTCTAAGGGCGGGTTCCGGGGCGTGGAGATCCATCTCGAGGCACAGGACGATGCCACCGGAACGGGCTGGGCAAACGACACATTTGGAACGAGGGACACGTTCAAGTCGATTGAAAATGTCCAGGGGTCAGGTCTCGATGACAAGATCTTTGGGTCCGCCGGTAACAACAAGCTCGAAGGAGAGGAGGGCAATGACACGATCTTTGGCAACGCAGGCAAAGACGTGCTGAGCGGATGGACGGGGAACGACAAGCTCTATGGCGGGACTGAAGAAGACGCGTTGATCGGCGCGGCAGGCGACGACCTGCTGGATGGCGGGGAGGGCGATGACGACATGCAAGGTGGTGCCGGCAACGATACTTATGTCGTTGATTCCGCGAATGACAATGTCGACGAGGCAAATGAGGGAGGGTCGGGAACCGATACGGTTCAAGCCTACATCAGCTACAGTCTGGTAAATGGCGTTCATCTTCTGGGAGTCGTGGAAAACCTGACGCTGATTGGTGCCGACAACACCAGTGCTACCGGCAATGCGGTCGCCAACCGGCTGGTCGGCAACGGCGGCAACAACCGGCTGGATGGCGGGCTTGGCAATGACAAGCTGACGGGCGGCGCGGGCAAGGACAGTTTCGTCTTCTCGACCAAGCTCAATGCCTCGGCCAACATCGACCACATCACCGATTTCTATGGTCCCGATGATACATTCGAGCTCGATCACAAGATCTTCTCAAAGCTCAAGACCGGCAATCTGGCCGCCAATGCCTTTGTCGCCAATACCTCCGGCACGGCGACCCATGCGACGGACCGGATCGTCTACAACAGCGCCAACGGCAAGCTCTATTATGACGCCGATGGAAACGGCAGCGGCGCTGCGATGCTGATTGCCGTGCTGGACAACCATGCCAAGCTCGCTGCGGCGGATTTCCACGTGTTCTGAACCGGGCAGACCGTGATGCAGGCGGGAATTGCCTTTTCCGCCTGCGTTCAGATGGCAAAATCGTGCTTGCGATATCCCTGGATATAGAGGAGTGCGGTGAGGTCGCCGTGGTCGATGCGGATTTTCGCCTGCGCGGCGACCGAGGGCTTGGCATGCAGCGCCACGCCGCTGCCTGCCAGCGCGATCATCGCGAGGTCGTTGGCCCCATCGCCAACGGCGAGCGCATCTGATGGCGTCAGGCCCAGCCGGTCGGTCATCCGGCGAAGCGCCTCGGCCTTGGCCTCCCGCCCGAGGATCGGTTCGGCGACGAGGCCGGTCAGCAAGCCGTTTTCATGCAGCAATTCATTGGCCTGGTGCTCGTCAAAACCGAGCATGGCGCAGACCGGCCCGGTAAACAGCGTGAAGCCGCCCGACACAAGTGCGGTGTAGCCGCCGCGGGCCCGCATGGTCGCCACCAGTTCGCGCCCGCCCGGCGTCAGCGTGATGCGGCTTGCAATCACCGCATCGGCCACGGTCACCGGCAGGCCGCGCAGCAGCGCGACGCGCTCGCGCAACGCCGGTTCAAAGGCGATTTCGCCATTCATGGCACGGGCGGTGATCCCGGATACCTCGTCCTTCAGCCCGACTTCGGCGGCGAGTTCGTCGATGCATTCCTGACCGATCATGGTGGAATCCATGTCGGCAATCAAAAGCCGCTTGCGGCGCTGGTCCGCGTCCTGAAGGACGATATCGACCGGCAGTCCGTCCATCACAGAAGCCAGGGTGGCGCGGGCGTCGCTCTCGCCGGTGCCGTCGCGCAAGGCGAGATCGCAGGCGATGCCATCGGCCAGCCAGTAGAGACCGGAGGCGTTGATCGCCGCGGCGGCCTTTTCCCCGAGCGCCGGAACGAGTACAGGGGAAAGCGGATTGGCAATCAGCGTGGCAACCAAGGCCATGACGGGAGACCCTTCATTGAGCGATTATGATGCAGTCCTGATAACCGGGCCAACCGCCAGCGGCAAGTCCGCATTGGCGCTCGACTGGGCACGGCGGACGGAGGGCGTGGTGATCAATGCCGACAGCATGCAGGTCTATGATACCTTGCGGGTGCTGACGGCCCGGCCTTCGGACGAGGACATGGCAGGCATCCGACACGTGCTTTACGGCCATGTTCCGGCGGGACGTGCCTATTCGACCGGTGGCTGGCTCAGCGATATCGGCCATGTGCTGGCGGACCTGAAGGGGCAGGGGCGGATGCCGGTGATTGTCGGTGGCACCGGGCTCTATTTCCGGGCGCTGACGGGCGGGCTGTCGGACATGCCTGTGGTTCCGGATGAATTCCGTGCCGGGCTGCGCGCGCGGCTGGCGGAGGAGGGGGCTGCGGCCCTGCACGAGGCACTGCTTGAGGCCGATCCGCAAACGGCCGCGCGGCTGCAGCCGACCGATGCGCAGCGCATTCTCAGGGCACTCGAGATTTTCGCCGCAACGGGCAAGCCGCTTTCGGCCTTTCAGGGCAAGGCGGGGCCGATGCTGGTCGATCCGGCAAGGGCGAAGAAACTGGTGGTGCTGCCGGACCGCGCTGTGCTGGCCGGGCGCATCAACCGCCGCTTTGCCGCCATGCTTTCTGGCGGTGCTGTCGAGGAGGTCAGGGCACTGCTGGCGCTTGGTCTGGCCACTGCTCTCCCTGTGATGAAGGCGATCGGCGTGCCCGAAATCGCGGCGCTGCTGCGGGGCGGGATGACGTGCGACGAGGTGATCGAGCGCGGATCGGCCTCTACGCGGCAATATGCCAAACGGCAGATGACCTGGTTTCGCAACCAGCTGGATGCGAGCTGGGAACGGTTGTCCCCTTAGAGTCTGTCAGGTTCAAACTGAACCAGTCAGACTCTAATTCACTTTGTTTTCGTTTGCCTTTTCGCTCAAACAAGTTTGCGCGCTCAAACAAGTTTGAGCGCTCAAATGAGTTTGAGCGGGAAAGCCGGATTCCACTTTTCCCTGACAAACTCTAAGCTCCGGAGCCGGGATTTGCCTTATCTGCGTGATCAATCCTTGCGCAGGCTGCTCAAAGGCTTGCGCAGGATGTTTTCGCGCAGCGACATGCCGTCGCGGCGTGGTTCGTGGGGCGATTGCGGCGGCGGGGCCGCCGGCCGGCTTGCGGGCGAGGGGCTCTGCGGGGCCGCACCATAGCGCAGCGGCGTCGGTTCGGTGGCGGTGCCCTGTGGCAGCGCGGTGCGATAGACCGGTGGTGCCGTCGCGGGCGGATCGCGAAACACGTCGGAGCTGCGCAACACCTGCTGACGCGCCGCCTCGAAGGCCAGGGCCGCTGCCGATGGCGGGGTGGGCAGCATGTCGGGCCTGTAAGGTTCGTCCCGGCTTCCGGCGGTCGACCAGCTGAAGCCGGCATCTTCCAGCCGGTCATGCGGATCGAAGCGGCTGCTGTCTTCCGGAAATGCCGTATCCGCCGATCCATAACCCTCGGGTGAACCGGGATAGGTATGTTTCAGCATGCCGATATCGACCGGACTGACGGCCCGCATCCGCGAGACGACGGCGCGCAGATCGACCGAATCCGGGGTTTCCTCGGATTCCACCGTTTCCAGCGTGCCATTTGCCTTCGGCAGTATGTTTTGTTCGACCCGCTCGAACCGCATGCGCATCGGCACGGCAATGGCTTCGCCGAAGGCGATGGCCTCGCCATTGCCGATCGAGGAGATGAAATTGGTGATCGAGGCGGAGGAGTTGGGAATGGCGGCGCGGATGATCTCCTTGTCCTTCTCGTTTGCCAGCCGCATGGCAAACAGGGTGGAGCACTGGGAGAGGATCGTCTGGTCAAGCTCGCCCGGGCGCTGGGTGATGATCCCCAGCGACACCCCGTATTTGCGGCCTTCCTTGGCGATGCGGGCAATCGCCTGGCGGGTCGGCAGGAAGCCGAGCGCGGGATCTGCCGGGACGTAGCGATGCGCCTCCTCGCAGACGACAAGCATGTGAATGCCGCCATTGCTCCACAGCGCGATTTCGAAGGCCATGCGGCAGAGGATCGAGGCGACCGAATTGACCACTTCGGAAGGGATGCCCGCCAGCTGGAAGGTGCTGATCGGCCGGCCACTGCCGGGAATGCGGAATATATGGGCCACCGTCTCCATGATCGTATCGGTGATCGTGTTGTTGGAGAACATGAAGTGATAGCGCGGGTCGTTGATCGCGGCGAGGATGCGCATCTTCAGCGCGCGCAGCACCGGCTTTTCGGAGCGCCCCTCCAGCTTGCCGATCCGCTCGTCGATCAGGGCCAGCAGATCCGCCATCCGGTAGGGCACCGGCGTATCGGCGGTCATCGAGCTCTTCTCATTCTGCCGCCGCATCAGGCCGGTATCGACCGAACCGCGAAAGGCACGCTTGGCCTCCGGAATGAGATCGCGCAGGATATCCAGTTCCTCGACCACCGCCGGGCGGCCGCGAAACACCACTTCGGAAAACTCTTCCAGCCGCATCAGCCAGAAGGGCAGGTCCAGGGTGTCGGTATCGATCACCACGGCATCATGCGGAAAAGCGGCGGCAAATTCGTTGTGCGGATCGAGGATCAGCACCCGGAGCTTCGGATCGGCCTTGATCGCCTTGTGCAACAGCAGCGACACGGCGGTGGACTTGCCGACGCCGGTGCTGCCGACCACGGCGAAATGCTTCGACAGCATGGAAGGAATATGGATCGTCGCATCGACGGATTCATCCTGCGACAGGCTGCCGATCCGCTGGTTTTCCTGCGCATTGCTGGCATAGATCCGGGCAAGGTCGGCAACCCGGATGCGGTGGGCAATCGAGCCGAGGAACGGATAGCAGGAAATGCCGGTCGAGAATTCCTCGCGCCCGTCGTCATGGACACGGACCTCACCGAGAAGTTCGACGTCGACGAAGAAATTGTTGTCGCCCCTTTCGCCCCAGTGCTGGTCTTCCATCTGCATGGAACAGGAAATGGCGACGACGCGATTGTTGCCGACGCTGATCGAGATCAGCCGTCCGACGGACCAGAGCGCGGTCAGGTCGGTATTGCCATGTTCGGCGATGGCGGAAATTGTCGCGCGGGAACCGTTGCAGGAAACCACCCGGCCCAGGAACCGGTTGCCCGGCTTCATCAAATCTCTGCGGTCGTCATCGGACATGGATGAAGGTTCTGGCCCTGGGTTCAACTGCATGGAAATTACCTCTGCCCATCATGGGTTTGCGGGAATCGCGCCGTGCGGCCCAACGAACGCGCACGGAAGGAAACCCGCGGGGATACACCCGCTTGCACCGCACAGGGTAGGGTGTGACGCTTAACAACTTGTGTAATTGCCCCCGGAAATTGATGGTTGTCATTTGAAAATGCTATCAAATGCCCCTGAAAATGCCCTGGAACAGGCTTTCCCCACGGTTGACGCCGCGAAAGATTCTGTCTATCACTCAGCCCCATGAACAACATTGTTACTCTTATCGTGGTGGGACGGCGCATGGGCAGGATGGTGTAACCATCCGGCGAAAGCACCCATGCGCTAGACGACAGGCTCCCGAAAGGAGCCTTTTTTTATGTCCCGATCCGGGCTAAGAGGCCCTTAACATCAGGGTTCGCAGCGAACCCAGAACCAGACAAAAGCGGAAACAGGCATGACGGGCAACGACACTAAAATGACCGGCGCGGAAATTGTTCTCAAGGCTCTGAAGGACAATGGCGTGGAGCACATCTTCGGCTATCCCGGAGGCGCGGTGCTGCCGATCTATGACGAGATCTTCCAGCAGGACGATATCCAGCACATTCTGGTGCGCCACGAGCAGGGGGCCGGCCACGCTGCCGAAGGCTATGCCCGCTCGACCGGCAAGGTCGGCGTCATGCTGGTGACCTCGGGTCCCGGTGCCACCAATGCGGTCACCCCGCTGCAGGATGCGCTGATGGACAGCATTCCGCTCGTCTGTCTCACCGGCCAGGTGCCGACGACGCTGATCGGCTCCGACGGTTTCCAGGAATGCGACACGGTCGGCATCACCCGGCCCTGCACCAAGCACAACTGGCTGGTCAAGGACGTCAACGATCTCGCGCGGACCATTCACGAGGCCTTCCGCATCGCCACCACCGGCCGTCCGGGCCCTGTCGTCGTCGATATCCCGAAGGACGTGCAGTTTGCCACCGGCACCTATACGCCGCCTTCAGACCACATCGCCCAGAAGAGCTACCAGCCGCAGATGCAGGGCGACATGAACGCCATCAAGGCGGCCATCGAACTGATGGCGGGTGCCCGCCGCCCGATCCTCTATACCGGTGGCGGTGTCGTCAATTCCGGCCCGGATGCCTCGCGGCTGCTGCGCGAACTGGTGGCGCTGACCGGCTTTCCGATCACCTCGACCCTGATGGGGCTTGGTTCCTATCCGGCCTCCGGTCCGAACTGGCTCGGCATGCTCGGCATGCATGGCTCCTACGAGGCGAACATGGCGATGCATGATTGCGACGTCATGGTCTGCATCGGCGCGCGCTTCGATGACCGCATCACCGGTCGCCTCAATGCCTTCTCGCCGCATTCGAAGAAGATCCATATCGACATCGATCCCTCCTCGATCAACAAGAATGTCCGCGTCGACGTGCCGATCCTCGGCGACATCAGCCGGGTTCTGGATGACATGGTGCGGCTGTGGCGGGCGCTGCCGAAGAAGATCGAGCCCAGCCAGACAGCCGACTGGTGGAGCCAGATCGACAAGTGGCGGGCACGCAAGTCCTTTGCCTATACCCGCAACAACGATGTCATCATGCCGCAATATGCCATCGAGCGGCTCTATGAGCTGACCAGGGATCGCGACACCTACATCACCACCGAAGTCGGCCAGCACCAGATGTGGGCGGCGCAGTATTTCGGCTTCGAGGAGCCGAACCGCTGGATGACCTCGGGTGGCCTCGGCACCATGGGCTACGGCCTGCCTGCAGCACTCGGCGTGCAGATCGCCCATCCCGACAGCCTGGTCATCGACATCGCCGGCGATGCCTCGATCCAGATGTGCATTCAGGAAATGTCCTGCGCCATCCAGTATGATGCGCAGATCAAGATCTTCATCCTCAACAACCAGTACATGGGCATGGTGCGGCAGTGGCAGCAGCTGCTGCATGGCAACCGCCTGTCGAATTCCTATACCGAGGCCATGCCTGATTTCGTCAAGCTGGCGGAAGCCTATGGGGCCGTCGGCCTGCGCTGCGAGAAGCCCGAAGATCTCGACGGCGCGATCCTCGAGATGATCAATGTCAGGAAGCCGGTGATCTTCGATTGCCGCGTTGCCAATCTCGCCAACTGCTTCCCGATGATCCCGTCGGGCAAGGCGCATAACGAAATGCTTTTGCCCGACGAGGCGACGGACGAGGCGGTGGCCAATGCCATCGACGCCAAGGGCCGCCAGCTGGTCTGACCCGGAGTGCCTGACGCACCCGGTTCGGGCCTGCGGCAGGCAAGACAACAAACGGCATCAAGAGGAACACGAACATGAATGCCCATCTTCAGCCCACGGGTTCGGCCTATTTCATCGCCAAGGAAACCGCGAGCGTCGAAAGCCACACGCTGTCCGTGCTGGTCGACAACGAGCCCGGCGTGCTTGCCCGGGTGATCGGCCTGTTTTCCGGACGCGGCTACAATATCGAAAGCCTGACCGTCTCGGAAACCGAGCACCAGGCGCATCTGTCGCGCATCACCATCGTCACGCGCGGCACGCCGCATGTGCTGGAGCAGATCAAGGCGCAGCTGGAACGGATCGTTCCCGTCCATCGGGTGGTCGATCTCACGGTCCGGGCCCGCGACCTCGGCCATGAGCGGCCGCTGGAGCGGGAACTGGCGCTGGTCAAGGTCTCGGGTGCCGGTGAAAACCGCGTCGAGGCCTTGCGGCTGGCCGACGCTTTCCGCGCCAATGTCATCGATGCCAATATCGAGCACTTCGTCTTTGAAATCACCGGCAAGGTGACGAAGATCGACCAGTTCATCGCCATCATGAAGCCGCTCGGCCTCATCGAAGTTTGCCGCACCGGCATCGCCGCCATGAACCGCGGCCCCCAGGGCATGTGAGCGTCCGCAGGGGCAATCGGATGGAATGATCAGGGCGTCCTTCGGGACGCCCCTTTCGTTTCAGCGAGTCGGATCAGGGGTTTGTGGTCGGGTGCTGTGACATTGATTCCGGTGATTAAAGTGCTGCGCGAGGCGTGCCGACCTCAGTGCCCGGAACTGGATGTCAGCTTTTCCACATGGACGAAAACCAGCAGCACCAGCATCAGCACGAGCTGAACGCCTGCCAGCGTCGCCACCGTCAGGACCGGCGTCTCGCCGATGTCGAGGGCGGCTTCGAGCAGGTTGATGGCGGAAATGGCGGCGATGGTGGCGGTGAACTTGGTCTTCAGCGCATTGAAGCTCAGCGTGCTCAGCCAGCGCTGCTTGGCCTCCTCATGCGGCCTTTCGATGAAATTGCTGTAGCCCGACAGGATGACCATTAGCACCAGACCAGCAATCAGCGTGTAATCGATCAGCCCGAGCACGCCGAGGATCGCATCCATCTCCCCCATTCCGGCAAAATTCATCAGGAAGGCCAGCACCTTCTTGATGAATTTCAGCGCAAATCCCGCCAGTGCCACCGACAGTCCGGCATAGAAGACCAGCAGGATCCACCTGACATGCAGCAGCGTGTCATAGATCCGGTTCTTGCCACTCATGTTTGTTCCCCTTCTGTCTGGGCCGGTTGCCGCTTTGGCCCTGGAGCCTGATAAAACCGTTTATGCGCTGGACTGCTTTTTTTAAGCCTTTTCACATATAGATGTGCAGAGTTCAATATCGGTCGGGGGATGTCCACACCCGACGGGCGGGTTCTCAAACGTCCGGGGGGTTGCCGGGTGTTCGTCTTCCGTTCATTGTTTGCTTTTGTCCCAGACACAATTTTCCCGTGGACAGGTTTTGCGGGCTTTGTATGGTTTGCGGGTGATGGCGTGCGGCAGCGCGTCGTCTTTCCCCTGGCATCCTGCGAAAGCTGTTCCATGTCCTTCGACATCTTCGTTGCTCTGGCATTTTTCGCATTTGTCACCTCGATTACCCCCGGCCCCAACAACATGATGCTTCTGGCCTCGGGGGTGAATTTCGGTTTTGTCAGAACCATTCCGCACATGCTCGGTATCGGGGCAGGGTTTTTCTCGCTGCTGGAGGGTGTCGGGCTGGGGCTCGGGGCGCTGCTTTCGGCCTTTCCGGTCCTGCATCTGGCGCTGAAGGTGGCAGGCGGTGCCTATCTCCTGTGGATCGCCTGCAAGATCGGCACTTCCCGGGCGCTCGGCGAGGCGCGAGAGACCGGCAGCCGGCCGATGAGTTTCCTGCAGGCCGCCGCCTTCCAATGGGTCAATCCCAAGGCCTGGTTCATGGCGATCACCGCGATGTCGGCCTATGCCGATCCGGCGCGCCCCATCTGGAGCGCCGTGCTGATCGGCGTCGTCTTCGCCGTCATCAATGTGCCTTGCGTCTCCACCTGGGCGGGCTTCGGTTCGGGCTTGCGCGTCTGGCTTTCCGATCCGGTCCGGCTTAAATGGTTCAACATCTCGATGGCGGTGCTGCTGGTGCTCAGCCTCTGGCCGCTGCTGAAATAAGGAGCTAACTGTCTCAATGCCCCACGACCACCCCCATAATCACGATCATGGTCATGCGCATGACAACCGCTATTCCGACATGGAAGCGCGGGTGAAGGCACTCGAGACCGTGCTGACGGAAAAGGGGTTGATCGACCCCGCGGCCATCGACGTGATCGTCGAGACCTATGAGACGCAGGTTGGCCCGCGCAATGGCGCCAGGGTGGTGGCCAAGGCCTGGAGCGATCCGGACTTTGTCCGCTGGCTCAGGGAGGACGCGACCGCGGCGATGGCCAGCCTCGGCTTTTCCGGACGGCAGGGCGAGCACATGCGGGCGGTGTTCAACACCGCCGACACCCATAACCTTATCGTCTGCACGCTCTGCTCCTGCTATCCCTGGGCCGTGCTCGGCCTGCCGCCGGTCTGGTACAAGGCCCCCGCCTATCGCGCCCGCGCCGTGATGGACCCGCGCGGCGTGCTGGCGGAATTTGATCTGACCCTGCCGGAAGGCACCTCCATCCGCGTCTGGGATTCGACGGCGGAGCTGCGCTATCTCGTCGTGCCGCTGCGGCCGGAGGGAACGGAAGGCTGGAGCGAGGCGGCGCTTGCCGGTCTCGTCACCCGGGATTCGATGATCGGCACCGGCATTGCCGGGACCCCGGAGGCGCTGCGATGAACGGCCCGCATGATCTCGGGGGAGCGCAGGGGCACGGCCCGGTCAATCCCGAACGCAATGAGCCGGTCTTCCATCACGACTGGGAAAAGCGGGCGCTGGGGGTGACGCTGACCGCAGGGGCGATGGGTCACTGGACCATCGACGAAAGCCGCCATGCCCGCGAAAATATCCCGCCTGCCCAATATCTGGCGGCAAGCTATTACGAGATCTGGATCCGGGCTCTGGAAGTGCTGCTCGAACGGCACGGCTTCGTGACGCCGGAGGAGATCGCGATTGGGCACAGGCTGGTGGAAGGGGCGACACCGAAGCGGGTGCTGGCCCCGGCCAATGTGCCGGCCGTGCTGGCGAAGGGGGCACCCTGCGACCGGCCCGTCGGCACCACGCCCGCCTTCAGGCCCGGTGACCGCGTCCGGGTCCGCAACATCAACCCTTCCGGCCATAACCGCCTGCCGCGCTATGTGAAGGGCAGGGTGGCCGAGGTGGAGGCGGTGCAGGGCGGCTTTGTCTTTCCCGACACCTCTGCCCACGGCAAGGGTGAAAATCCGCAATGGGTCTATACCATCGTCTTTACCGCCTCTGAACTCTGGGGCGAGGCGGCAGATCCCCGCCAGACGGTGTCCATCGATGCCTGGGAGAGCTATCTTGAGCGCCTGTGAAACCCTGTCGCCGCTCACCCGCTCGCCGGGCCTGCCGGTATCGCCGGAGGGTGCGCCGGTCTTTGCCGAACCCTGGCATGCCACCGCCTTTGCCTTGACCGTGCATCTCCACGGGCAGGACCTGTTCAGCTGGGCGGAATGGGCGGCGGCGCTTTCTGCCGAGGTGAAGAAGCCGGGCAGGGCCGAAGACGGCAGCGACTATTTCGATGCCTGGGTCGATGCCCTCGCGGGCCTGCTTGCGGCCAGAGGTATTGCCGATGCGCAGACCATCCTGTCCCTGCAGAAAAGCTGGCAACGCGCCGCCGGGGCAACCCCGCACGGCTTTCCGGTCCTGATCGAGAATGACCCCGCACGGGCATGATGCGTCCTGCGGTCCGCTTGTCCCACACAACGACAAAGGACCGCAAAAGGCTGATTTTCGCTTACCTCAAGCACCGTCGACAGGCAAACCCTGCGGACCTTCGACGAGACATGTCTCGCCGGAACTGGTGCGCGCGCGCCGGAAATGAGCAAGCTGCTGCGGTAGTGAAACCACGGTATTAGAGTTTGTCAGGGAAAAGTGGAATCCGGTTTTCCCGCTCAAACTCGTTTGAGCGCTCAAACTCGTTTGAGCGAAAAGACAAACGAAAACAAATTTGCTTGGAGTCTGTCAGGTTCTATCTGAACCTGACAGACTCTAGCCCTTGAGCCGTGCGGGAATGCCTGAAATCAGCGCCCTGACATAATGCGGCTTCTGATAGAGGCCGTTCAGCGAAATCCGCTTTACGGCCGTCGGCTGGGCGGGCAGATTGTCCGACAGCATGCCGGGGCGGGTGGTGACGGCAAGTTCCAGGCCTGCGGCCCGTGCGGCGGCAAATTCCCGTTCGCCGACAGAACAGCTGGTGCCGTAGGGATAGGCGAAGGTGGTGACCTGCCTGCCGGTATAGGCGGCGGTGGCGGCGACCGACTGGCTGATTTCCGTGGCGAGCCGTTCGGCGCTGACACGGGCGAGAACCGGATGGGTCATGGTATGGCCACCGAAATCGGCCAGCGGATCTTCTGCCAGCGCCCGCAGTTCGGCGGCGGTCATCAGTTCGCGGTCGACGATATCAAGCGCGTTGACGCCCGCGGCTGCAGCGGCACGGTTGATCCGGGCGGTTGTCGCATCCTGATCCCCGTAGCAGCAGAGGTGGCAGAAGCCGTTGAAGACGCGCAGTTTTTCAAGTGTCGTGGCAGTCGGGACCGGTTTTTCGCCGGAGCCGAAATCGAAGGTGATGCGCTCTTCCTGCCTGAGCAGCGCCGCTGCCGTCTCCCACCACAGGCTGCTGGTGCGCTCGACGAAGCCGGGGGTGATGAAGATCGTATAGGGGATGTTGTAGGCGCGGAAAACCGGTGCTGCATAGGCGGCATTGTTGCGATAGCCATCGTCGAGCGTGAAGCAGACGAAGCGCCTCCTGTCGCCGGGATCGGCCAGCAGGCGCGGCAGGTCGGCCAGCCGGACCGGTGTCAGCCCGGCCGCAAGCGCCATTTCGATCGCCTCGCGCAGGAAGGCAGGGGTCACTTCCAGATGCACATTCGGGTCGAAGGCCTCAGGCCGTTTCGGGCGGACATGATGGAGGGTGAAGATCAGGCCCCGTCCGGCATGGGCGGGAAACAGGTGCTCCAGCCGGAGGCGCGCAATGACCTCCAGCCCCGCGACAATGGCGGCCTGTTTCAGCTTTGTCCTCACGCACCGGTTCCTGGTCACTAGTTGTGCGGCAACACTGACACCCAAAGTCGTAACAGTTGGTAAATGCGCAGGGACGGATCTTTGCTGGCGGTACCTCCGATAGCGGGTACAAAACGGGAAAATCACTTGCCTCGTGCTGCCGAATCCTGTCACGTCCCGCCCATGCAGTTTGCGCCTCAACAAGATGAAGCCCTGAAAGCCGTATCGAAATGGCTGAAGGAGGGCAGGTCACCCGTCTTTCGCCTGTTCGGCTATGCCGGAACCGGCAAGACGACGCTTGCCCGGCATTTTGCCGAACATGTGGATGGCGAGGTGCTGTTTGCGGCCTTCACCGGCAAGGCGGCGCAGGTGCTGCGGTCGCGCGGGGCCAGCAATGCCCGCACCATCCACTCGCTGATCTATCGCCCGCGCGGCGAGGAAGAGGTGGAGAACGAGGAAACCGGCAAGACCCAGATCGCGCCGATGTTTTCGATCAACCGCCAGAGCCCGCTGGCCAAGGCGGCGCTTATCGTCATCGACGAATGTTCGATGGTCGACGAACAGCTCGGCAAGGACCTGACGAGCTTCGGCACCCCCATTCTGGTGCTCGGTGATCCCGGCCAGCTGCCGCCGGTCTCGGGCGGCGGCTATTTCACCAATCAGGAACCGGATTACCTGCTGACCGACATCCACCGGCAGGCGCGCGACAATCCGATCATCAGCATTGCCATGCATGTACGCGAGGGCAAGGAGTTGATGCAGGGCGATTATGGCTCGGTGCGGATCATCGGCCGCAACGAGGTCACCCAGGAACTGGTGCTCGAAGCCGACCAGGTGCTTGTCGGCACCAACAAGACCCGGCGGCGCTATAACCAGCGGCTGCGGGAACTGAAGGGCTTTTCCTCCGATTATCCGCAATCCGGCGACAAGCTCGTCTGCCTGCGCAACGACCCCGCCAAGGGATTGCTCAACGGCTCGCTCTGGCAGGTGATGAGTTCGTCGCGCGAGACGGTGAAGCCGGGCATCAACCTGATGATCAAGCCCGAAGACGACGACATGGACCGGGGCGCGGCCAAGATCAAGCTGCTGAAGGCCGCCTTTGAAAATGTCGAGGGCGAAATCCCCTGGGCGACCCGCAAGCGTTATGACGAATTCGACTATGGCTACGCGCTGACCGTGCACAAGGCGCAGGGCTCGCAATGGAACAATGTCGTCCTCTTCGACGAAAGCTGGGCCTTCCGCGACAGCCGCGAACGCTGGCTCTACACCGCGATTACCCGCGCGGCGGAGACGCTGACCATCGTGCGGTGACATCGCCGGGCGGGCAGATATTCCGGATTGTCCTGCAATCTTTGCTTGTCATCTCGTTAAGGCTGTGTTTACATTTGGTCTGTGGCTCCGGTCACTTCTTGTCTTGCATGCAGTGCCGATCCCTTCGCATTAAAAGCTTGTGAGGATGAAGCCATGCCGATGCCTGCCGATATTCCCACGCTCATTGCTGCCATCGCGGCGCTTGGAACGGCGTCCTTTGGTCTGGTGGATGCCTCCAAGATGGCCTATGGCGGCGCTTCCCGCATGGGCTACGGCTATCTGAAGCAGGCGTTGCAGCCCTATCTGCCGGCACTTGCCGAGGTCAACCGGGCGGACCCGCTCGCGACCGTCTTTGCCAACTGGATCAACAGTGTTGCAAAGGCGGACCAGAAGGCGGCGACCAAATCCATGATAAGGCTGGGCGTGACGCCTTCCAATGCGGCGGAAGTTGCACGGGCTGCGCCGGGCATCGATCCCGCTGCCTTTGCCGGTGCGGCGGGCAGGGCCTATCGCGGCGAGAAGCTTTCGGAAGAGGATTTCAATCTGCTGTCGCGCTTCGATGCCATTGTCGATGTGCAGCTTGACGCTGCCTATGAGCGGGCAGACCAGTTCTACCGGAACGGATCGAAGGCCGCCGCGGTCGCGGTTTCCGTCGGGCTCGCCCTGACCGGCAGCCTGATGATCAATGGTCAGGACGGCAAGGATCTCGGCCTGGCGGTCCTTGTCGGTCTGCTCGCCACGCCGATTGCGCCGATCTCCAAGGACCTCGCCTCTGCTCTTACTGCGGCCGTGCAGGCCCTGAAGGTCGCCAGGGGACAGGGCTGATGACGCTGTTCCTCAGCATGCGGACCGCCCATACCAGCGGCTCCATTCGCAAACCGGTGCTTTATGAAGGCGGAGCAGAGGAGGTTTTCCCGGCCCGGGAAATACCGGCTTCTCAGATCAAGGCCCGTTTGCGCGGCCTCAGGCTGGTCTTTGCCACCCATGGCTTCAATGTCAACCAGAGCGAGGGGCAATGCGCACTCGCACGGCTTGAGGCGCAATTGCAGCTGCCGCAGGTTTATGCATTTGTCGTGGTGCTCTGGCCGGGTGATTTCTGGATACCGGCGGTCAATTACCCGTTCGAAGGCGCGACCAGTGTCACCTGTGGCAAGTATCTTGCCGGGTTTTGCAATGAAAACCTGCGGGATGTCGTGGATGTCTCACTGATCAGCCACAGTCTCGGGGCAAGGCTGGTGCTGGAGACCGTGCGGTGGCTGAAGCTTCCCGTCGATATGGTGTGCCTGACGGCGGGCGCGATCAACAATGACTGCCTGATCCGGGAATATGCGGCAGCCGCGGCCAAGATTGCCCGCCCGGTGGTTCTCGCCTCCGAAAGGGACGAGGTATTGCGTCTCGCCTTTCCGGCAGGAGATTTCTTCGGAGGCTGGTTCACCCCCGGCCCGCAGTCCGGCAAACCGGCGCTGGGGCGGACCGGGCCGGATGCGGCCAGCCGCAGGGTTCCCCGTCCCTGGCAAATCCCGCCCGGCGAAAATGGCGGGCAGGGCTATGGACACGGCAATTACCTGCCGCCGAGCGATGCGGGGGAAACCTTCCCCGATCCCGCCGGTCCCTGGGTGAAAACAGCAGCCTTTATGCGGCATGCCTGCCTCGCAGAACGCCAGTCCTGGCCGCCACCCTATGTGTTCGGGTGACGGGCCGGAGGATTGCAGTCGGGCAGGGGGCGGACGGGTGAACGGCTTCAGGTCATGACCGGAGCCGTTCTATGCGGTCTGGGCATTTCCCCATGATTCACCGGCTGGCGTTGCGGCCATGCTGTCGAGCACATGGCGCAGACGGGCCGGATCGCCCTGGCGCAATCGGCTCATGACAAAATGATCAATGCCTTCGAGGTCCAGGAATTGTTGCGGTGCCCCTGATGCCGAGCGCCGGAGTATCCACAACATCTGCCCGGATGACCCTGTCGTCTCAGCCGATCACGGTCAGCAACCGGCCGGAAAAAGACCGGAGAATGGTCCATACATCGCTGTCCCGCCAGCTTTCCGGCTCCCTGATCTTTTCGGTGAAGCCGTGGCCGAAGGGCAATTCATAGGCAGCAGAACTGTAGACGGCGAGGGCGATGAGCACGAAGCTGTCGAAATGCAGGACCTGCTGCAGTTTGAGAGACACATGTCCGCCCATGCTCATGGCGACCGAGCCGAGCAGGTTGCGGGGCTGGATGTGGTTGTGCGTTGCCAGCACCTCGTCAACGCGGGTCTTCAGGCTGGACTGGCCGACATCCCCACCCGTCCTGCCATGTCCGCGATGATCAACCGCCAATGTGCCGATGCCACGCGCCGCGAGATCCTGCCTTAGAGTCTGTCAGGTTCTTATTGAACCAGACAGACTCTAGTGCCCTTTGTTTTCGTTTGTCTTTTCGGGAAAACCGGATTCCACTTTTCCCTGACAAACTCTAAGGGATGGATCTCCTGCGAGCATGATTGCCCGCCGCCATGCAGGAGAAGTGCCGTGCGCTTTTCCGGGCCGAAACGGGTGGCGCTGATGTGGTGGCTGCCTGCGTCGATGTTAATGTGCTGAAGCTCGTCGTGCTTGAAAGATGCTCGTGATGAAAAGCAGGTCCACCGGGGAGCGGCAGACCTGCCCGCCGCTATTTCAGGATGCCGAGAAGCACTGCTTTCGCAACGGCCTGGAAGCGGTTGTTGGCGTTGAACTTGCGAATGACGCCGTCTTCTATCGCGGCGGCTTCGCCTTGCTCCATCGCCATGGTGCGGGCGAGCCGGATGGGGGAAAGGCCTTCCGCCATCAGTTCCAGGCATTGCATCTCCAGCGGGCTCAGGCTGTCATTTTCGGGCAGGTTGTCATTGCCTGCCTCCCCGCCCTCGTCATCGTGATCGATCAGATGGGTGATCTGCTGCATCTGGCGATGCACGGTGGACAGGCCTGATATCAGTTCACGTTTGCGCACCATCAGGTAGTCGTGGAAAATCGCCTCGGCCTGTTCCTGGCTTTCGGCTTGCTTCAGGTCCGCCATAAGTTCCTGAATCACGGCAATCGGCATTCCAATTTCGCGGGCAAGGGTAATAATGGCCATGCGATGCACGTCATAAGGGGAATAGACGCGCATCAGGCCAAATCGGCCCGCCCGGATCAGCTGTTTTTCTTCGTAGAAATGGAGCGTTCGGTGGGTCACCCCAAAGGCATTTGCCATGTCTGCAATGGCAACTGGTCCTTCAGGAAGGTCGTCGGGTAGTCTGACCAGCGGCAAATAGCCAGCTTGTTCTGCCTGCAAGCTGCCCGCATTGTCACGATCACGGGATCGCGCCGGAATATCATTCATGCTGTACCTCCATTCGTGCAGACCGGGGATAGCCATGCACCTTGGCATCTCGATGTCACCACAACCTGGGGGCGGGGGAGTGGACACGACCAGACACTCGTTTCTCTGAGCCAGACAACCCTTTCGGGATACTCTTCTCATTCATCTGAGATACGCTTGTACTGATGCTGCCAATCTAGCCGGTTTCTGATTTTATGTAACTATAACTTATGACCCCTCTTTATTAGTCAGTTCGGCTGTAAGCGAGGCTGCACCAACTACTGCGTTGAAAAGCCGAAATCATTCAGATCAGCGATGCTGATGCAATTATTTGCCAAAGGCGTTGGCTTTGGGGTTCAATCTCGCCTAAAAGAACCGCGTCCATAGAACATTGTTCGGGATACTGCGTTGCAAACGGGAAGAAAACCATGCCTGCCTCACTGTCCGTCAATCTGAATGCCATCGCGATGCTTCGCAACCGCCGGGATCTTCCCTGGCCGAGCGTCACCGATCTTGGCCGGATTGCCCTGAAGGCGGGTGCTTCGGGCCTGACCGTCCATCCGCGTCCCGACCAGCGGCATATCCGCTTTTCCGATCTGCCCGAGATCCGGGCCTTGATCGACGACGAGTTTCCGCATGCCGAATTCAATATCGAGGGCTATCCGAGCGAGGATTTCCTGGCGCTGTGCGAGCGCAGCCAGCCCGAACAGGTGACCCTGGTGCCCGACGATCCCGCCCAGGCGACCTCCGACCATGGCTGGGATTTTTGCGCCCATGGCGAGATGCTGAAGCGGGTCGTGTCCCGGCTGAAGGCGGGCGGCATGCGGGTCTCGCTATTTGCCGATGGCGATGGTGATGCAGAGGCCGTGGCGCACGCAAGGGAAACCGGCACCGACCGGATCGAGCTCTATACCGGACCTTACGGTGGCTGTTTCGACCATCCCGAGCGGGCCTTGCGGGAAATCGGGCTGCTCGGCGCAACGGCGGATGCCGCCCATGCGCTGGGGCTCGGTGTCAATGCCGGGCACGACCTGACGGTCGCCAATCTCCCGGCCCTGGCGGCGCGCATGCCGTACCTTGCCGAAGTCTCCATCGGCCACGGCCTTACCGCCGACGCGCTGGAATATGGCATGGCCGAAACCGTACGGCGCTTTTGCCGGGCCTGCGGGCAGAAGGTCTGACCTCCTCCCACCCCGATCCTTAAGGTCTATTCCTCGAGCCTGTACTCGAAATTGCAGCAGTCATCGCCCTGCATCAGCGTCTTGGTGCGCGACAGTTTGATGCGCGGATCGTAGCCGGTGCAGAACACGCCGTCGCGGTTGCAGGAGAGGAGATGGCCGATGTCGCCAAGCCCCATCTCGCGATAGGTCTCGGCATAGCGGCAGCGCCTGACGGTGTAGTGAAACTCGGTGTCGGTTGCCTTGACCACGTCGATCACCAGCGCATCGTCCTGGGTCCAGAGATCCTGCAACTCCTGAAACGTGCGGAGATTGGTGCCGCCGGGGGTCTTGGCGGCAAAATCCGCGCCTGCCCTGATTGCCGCCTTGCGGATGGCGGTGTCGAGAATGGACCTTGCCTGTTCCTCGCCGAGTGCTGCCACCATTTCCGCATAGATCGGCTTTATGATCCCGGCCTCGATGCGGCGGCGCGCGAGAATGCCGATTTCGCCGTCCAGTGCTGCCCGCGATGCCGGTTGTTCGTCCATCTCCGCTCTTTCCCCGCTGAAATCATTCCCGGGAAAAGGTCTGCCGGATTCTGCGGCCGGGGCAAACCGAAGCTTGCACGCAAGCTGGCGATTTCACCCTGTCAGGCGGCAACCCCGTGCTTTGCCGCGTGATGGTGCAGCGCGAAGGCGACGGCGGCCTCGGCGTGAAGGGTAGTGGAATCAAAGCCCGGGAGGGGCAGGGCCGTGGGGTCGAGCAGCAGGCAGATTTCGGTGCAGCCGAGAATGACGCTGTCGGCCCCTTCAGATTTCGCCTTTTCGATGATCGCGATCATCCGGGCGCGGGACTCCGGCATGACGTGGCCGGCGCAAAGCTCGTTGAAGATGATGTCATGGGTGATGGTGCGGTCGGCGGCATCGGGCACCATCACCTCAAGGCCTGCGGCCTTCATCCGCTCGCAATAGAAACCATGTTCCATCGTATAGCGGGTGGCGAGCAGCAGCGGGCGGCGCTTGCCCCCGGCCTTCAGCGCCAAGGCGGTTTCGTCGATGATGTGGATCAGCGGCACCGTGATGCGGGCCTGCACGGCATCGGCCACCAGATGCATGGTGTTGGTGCAGATCAGCACGCAGGCCGCTCCGGCCTTTTCCAGGCCTGCCGCGACATTGCCGAGCCTTTGTGCCGCATCATCCCAGCGACCGGCCTTCTGCAGCGCCACGATCTCCTCGAAATTCACCGAATGCATCAGCACTTCAGCCGAGGAAAGCCCGCCGAGCCGCGCCCGGACCGCCTCGTTGACCAGCCGGTAATAGACTGCCGAACTTTCGAAACTCATGCCGCCGATCAGGCCAATCATCTCCACGGAAACCCCTCCTCAATGCGTGAAAGCGAATATAGGCCATAGTGGCCCGGGAAAGGTGAAGTTTGTTTGCATTTTTCAATTGATTTCGGCGGCGGCACGCGCAGTATTTGCGCCATTCGATAAAACCGCGCAAAGGATGGCGGCAATGATAGATGACCGCGACCGCAAGCTCCTGTCCCTTCTGCAAATCGACGCAAGCCTTTCGGTGAGTGATCTGGCCGGGCGGGTGTCGCTGTCGGTCTCCGCCTGCTCGCGGCGCATCCAGCGGCTGGAGGACGAGGGCTATGTCGAACGGCGCATCGCGGTGCTGAACCGGACCCGGATGGGCGTGCCGACGACGCTCTTCGCGCTGATCAAGACCGCCCACCATGCCGATGACTGGATCGAGAGTTTTCGCAAGGCGATCAGTGACATCCCTGAAATCGTCGAGGCGCACCGGCTGACCGGCAACCACGATTACATCCTGAAGATCGTGTTGCCCTCGGTCGAGCATTATGACGTGATCTACAAGCAGATCGTCCGCCGCATCGAACTCTTCGACGTCTCCGCCTCGATTTCGATGGAACTGCTGAAGGGCAGCGGTGCGCTGCCGGTCACCTATGCG
This sequence comes from uncultured Gellertiella sp., assembly GCF_963457605.1. Classification (GTDB taxonomy): domain Bacteria; phylum Pseudomonadota; class Alphaproteobacteria; order Rhizobiales; family Rhizobiaceae; genus Gellertiella. The sequence goes on along the minus strand of NZ_OY735139.1, from coordinate 637,752 downwards.
CAATGAGAAGGCTGGCGCGTCCCGCGTCAGAAATGCTCGCCGGAGCGGAACGGGCTGAAGCGGATGCCACCGGCGACCAGACAGGCGGTGGGCCAGCACGACCTTGCCTTGCCTGCCTATTGATCTGCGGAGGGCAGCGACGTGTCGGCCCTGCATTTGGCAATCGGCAACTGCCTGAAGCTGTAGATCCTGGCGATGCGCTTGCCGGTCTTGTCGACATCCACCTTCATGCAGCCGCAGGCATAGCCGTAATATCCATTGGTGGCGACATAGTCGCCGGCCGAGATATCGCCGATCTTGTCCATGCCATCAGGTTCCTGCTCGCCGCCCTGGCTGGTCATGATCCAGGTGTCGTCACGGTCTGTCAGCCACCAGTTGCCGGGGGTGGGATTGACCACCCAGCCGCAGCGGTTTTCGGGCGCGGCCTCTGCCACGCCCGCCGACAGCAGGGCGAGCCCGAGGAGGAGCGCCTGCGGCAGGCGCTTCGCCTTGAAGACGCCGGAGCGGTGATGGGAATTTGCGAACATGCCTGTCACTCCTGATTGTTGATCGAGATGATCTGCCATTTGCCGTCCTTGCAGGCATCGTCGGCGCAGACGAAGCTCAGCCAGACCGCGCCATTGGCAAGGCCGACGCCGGATGAGTTGACGATCAGGTCGCCATAGTCCATCGCCGCCACCGCATCGCGGGTTTGCTGCGTCACCAGCGTGTCGAAATATTTGACCAGATCGGCACCATCGTTGATGTCATAGGCTTCACCATTGTTTTTGACCGGCAGCGGAAAGCTGGAATAGGTGGCAAGCCTCCTTGAATCGCCATCACCAAAGGCGCGGCGGATTTCCGGCAGCACCTTGTCGAGTTGGTCGGCATGGCCGTGCAACTGGTCGACCTGATTGTAGATTTCCTCGTCGCTGGCGGCAAAGGCCGTGGCAGGCAGGATCGGGGTGGCAAGAAACAGGGCGGCAAGCATCAACATCAGGCGAATGGGTGTCATCAGGTCTGTCCGTCGGTAGAGGCGAGGGGGCAAGAAGGCGACAGGGCCCGGTCCGTTCCGGCCTGCCGGGGCGGACAGTAGCGAAGGTCCGGGGTCCGGTCTCCGCCCAAATCTGGGACAATGATCGTTACGCAGATCTTCTTTCGCCGCTGTGGCAAAATAGAAGCGCATGGCCGGGATGATTCCGGCTTGACCTTGGTTCCGCAAACGCGCATAAAGCATCGGAACCGTACCGTACGGTACGCATCAACCCTTGCGAAAGCCCGCCCATCCATGTCTGCCCAAAGCAGCAAGCAGCCGGAATTTCCCGCCCGCCAGATCGCGGTTCTGGAGGAAGCCCTGCGCCTGCTGGTCGCCGGTGGCGAGAAGGCGCTGACCACGGCGGGCGTGGCGCGGGCGGCCAATTGCTCGAAGGAAAGCCTCTACAAGTGGTTCGGTGACCGTGACGGGCTGCTGTCGGCGATGATTGCCTATCAGGCGAGCAAGGTGCGCACGCTGGAAAGTGACGGCGAGCGGCTGACGGCGGCGAGCCTGAAGGAACGGCTGGAAACCTTTGCCCGCGATCTTCTGGCGGTGCTGTCGGGCGATGTGTCGCTGGCGCTGAACCGGCTTGCCATCGGCCAGACCAGCCGCGACGGATCGAAGCTCGGCGAGCTCCTGCGCGAGCGCGGTCGCCGCCAGATCGACCGGCGGGCCCGCGCCCTGCTCGATGCGGGCCAGCGCGCCGGACTGTTGTTCTTTGCCGATGGCGAGGATACCTATCGCACCCTTTACGGGCTGATCGTCTCTGACCTGCATGTCCGCATGCTGCTTGGCGAGCCGCCGGTGAAGGAAACCGATGCAAGGGCTGAAAAGGCGGTCTCCGCCTTCCTGCGGCTCTACGGCACGGAAAAGGTTTTGGCGGCCTGAATGGTCAGGCTTGCCGGGAAGTGACTGCGCCTGTTTCCCGAATGCTCGGGGCAGGGGCCTGATAATGAAGCAGACAAGCCAAGGGAAGGACAATTCAATGCGCGTCTATTACGATCGGGATGCCGATCTCAACCTCATCAAGTCGAAGAATGTCGCCATCATCGGTTATGGTTCGCAGGGCCGTGCCCATGCGCTGAACCTCAAGGATTCCGGCGCCAGCAACCTCGTCATCGCGCTCAAGGCCGGTTCGCCGACCGTCAAGAAGGCCGAAGCCGACGGTTTCAGGGTGATGACCGTTGCCGAGGCTGCCAAGTGGGCAGACCTGATGATGATGGCGGCACCTGACGAACTTCAGGCTGACATCTACAAGGCCGATATCGCCGCCAATATCCGCGACGGCGCGGCCATCGCATTTGCCCACGGCCTCAACATCCATTTCGGCCTGATCGAAGCCAAGAGCACCGTTGACGTCGTGATGATCGCCCCCAAGGGCCCCGGCCATACCGTGCGCGGCGAATACCAGAAGGGCGGCGGCGTGCCGTGCCTGGTTGCCGTTCACCAGAACGCCTCCGGCAACGCGCTGGAAATGGCACTCTCCTACGCCTGCGGCGTCGGCGGCGGTCGTTCTGGTATCATCGAAACCAGCTTCCGTGAAGAATGCGAAACCGACCTGTTCGGCGAGCAGGTCGTGCTCTGCGGCGGTCTGGTCGAGCTGATCCGCGCCGGTTTCGAAACGCTGGTCGAAGCCGGTTATGCCCCGGAAATGGCCTATTTCGAATGCCTGCACGAGGTGAAGCTGATCGTCGACCTGATCTATGAAGGCGGTATCGCCAACATGAACTACTCGATCTCCAACACCGCGGAATGGGGCGAATATGTCACCGGTCCGCGCATCATCACCGCCGAGACCAAGGCCGAGATGAAGCGCGTCCTGCACGACATCCAGACCGGCAAGTTCACTTCGGACTGGATGCAGGAATACCGTGCCGGTGCCGCCCGCTTCAAGGGCATCCGCCGCATGAACGACAACCACCAGATCGAGGAAGTCGGCACCCGCCTGCGCGCCATGATGCCGTGGATCGGCAAGAACAAGCTGGTCGACAAGGCCCGCAACTGACACTGGCTTGCCGATCCCGGGATCGGCAAGAACAAGCTGGTCGACAAGGCCCGCAACTGACACTGGCTTGCCGATTCGCGTTATCTGTCTGCAAGGCTTGCGCCTTGCGGGGATCGGCAAGAACAAGCTGGTCGACAAGGCCCGCAACTAAAGCCCGCAACCAAGGCTTGCGTGCCGGGCATGTAGGCAATTTCAAACCCCGCAGCGCAGGCTGCGGGGTTTTTCATGTCGTCTATCTCCCTGAGGACGCGTGGCTGTTGCGGGGCCAGATGTTTCCAGAGTCTGTCTGGTCCGCGGGCAACCAGACAGACTCTGGCTCCCCTTGTTTTCCTGCTCAAGCGTGTTCGCGCGGGAAAACCGGAGTCCAAACGCAAAACGTCGTTTGCGTGTTTTCCCTGACAAACTCTAGTGGTTTGATTCCGACATTTGCTACCGTCCGCTTTACCCTCGAGAGCAAATGTCGGAATCATGAAACCACTCGTAACACTATGATTCTAGTGGGATTTACGAATTTGACATTCGATCCTCGAGATCGCGGCGAATGCGCATCGAATGTCAAATTCATTCCACTAGCCTTGCGCAATCCGTTCCTGGATTTCCTCCGAACGTCCGAGGAAGGGCAGCAAGGCGCTTGAGGGCATCGGGCGTCCATAGAAATAGCCCTGGCCGTTCTGGCAGCCGAAACTGCGTACCAGCGCTTCCTGTTCCGGGGTCTCGATGCCTTCGGCGATGGTTTCAAGCCCGAGATCGGCGCTCATGGCGGCAAGCGCCTTGACGATGGCGGCGTCGCGGGGTTTCAGCGCGAGATCGCGGATGAAGCTGCGGTCGATCTTCAGTGTCGTCAGCGGATAGCGTTGCAGGGAACTCAGCGATGCAAAACCGGTGCCGAAATCATCGAAGGCAATGCCGATGCCCATCTGGCGCAGCCGCGAGATGGCGTCGAGCGACCGTCCGTCATCATGCAGGGCAATGGTCTCCGTCACCTCAAGCTCGAGCGCCGCAGGGGGAAGGCCATGGTTGCTGATGGCTGCTTCGACCTTTGCCGCCAGATTGGGGGCACGGAACTGGGCGGAAAACAGGTTGACGCCGATTTTCAGGCTCCTGTAACCGATCCGGTGCAGGTGCCCCATCTGGCGGCAGGCCTCATCCAGGGTCCACCAGCCGATATCCAGCGCCAGCGCACTCTGTTCGAGGGCCGGCAGAAAGGCGTGCGGCGGCAGCAGGCCGCGTTCGGGATGGTTCCAGCGGATCAGGGCCTCAAAACCCAGTACCTGCCGGTCGGCAAGCCGCGCCTGCGGCTGATAGTATAGCTCAAGCTCGCCCTGGCGCAGCGCAATGCGCAACTCGTCACGCATGTCCCGCAGCGCCTGGGATTCCCGCCGCATGGCGGGGTCATAGACTTCAAAGGTCTGTCGACCGGCGGCCTTGGCCCGGTAGAGCGCCAGATCGGCGCTGGCCAGCACCTCCTCTGCATCCGAAGCGGTTTCGGAGGGGGATGTCAGTACCAGACCGATGCTGGCGCTGATGGTGCAGGAGAGACCGCCGAGTTCGAACGGTGTTGCAAAGGACACGAGCATGCCCGCAGCCTGCGCCCTGGCGACATCGAGATCCGGCACGCCGGGGATCAGCACGGCAAATTCATCGCTGCCAAACCGCGCCACTTCGGCACCATGCGGCAGCATATAGGGCAGGCGGACGCCGATCGCCTGCAACAACGCATCGCCGGTGACATGGCCATGGGTGTCGTTGACCTCCTTGAAGCCATCGAGATCCAGCAGATAGACCGCTGCCGGCCGGCCCGCAGAAAGCTCGACCCGGAGCAGATCGGTGATCCGGGTGCGGTTATGCAGACCGGTCAGCGTGTCCTGGCTTGCCAGCCGCAGCAGCCGGTCCTCCCGCTCGCGGCGGTCGGTAATGTCCTTGATCATCGCGCCGGCAAACTTGCCCCTGGCATTTTCCCACAGCGACAGGGTGATCTCGATGGGGAATTCGCTGCCGTCCTTGCGCAGTGCCCCCACCTCGACCGTCTTGCCGACAATATTCGGCTGGGCTCCGGCAGCGGTGCGGCCGAGGCCGCTGGAATGGGCACCGCGCATCCGCTCCGGGATGATGATGGTGATCGGCTGGCCGACCATCTCGGTTCTGCTATAGCCGAACAGCCGCTCGGTTGCCGGATTGACGAAGGCAATCCTGCCATCCATGCTGATGGCAATGACCGCGAGCCGTGTCGCATTGGTAAAGCCGGCCGAGACAACCATATCGCAATGCGACCATGGCGAACCGTCCGCAGACAGCAGGGCGCTGTCTTGAGACAGCAGGGCGCTGTCTTGATCCATGGTCTCTGGATTGGGTGTTCCGCCGCCGGTCACCGGATCCGAATCGTTGCTCTGCATGTGGGCCCCCGTCGCCGCAACTGTCGTATCTGTACTCTTTAAATCAGGAATATCAAATACAAAGTGTGGGTTTGTTCATCTATGCAGAGACTATTGTTGCTTGAACGACATTTTTGTTATGGGTTACCTTGCCTCACTGTTGCTATTTCTACCTTTGGGAGATGTGCTTGTTTGTGTGCAATCAAATTTTGCCTGATCCCGAAAGTATCTGCCTGATATCCCGCATGTCTGATCCAACAAAACCGCTGCGTCCCGGAACGGGATATGGTAGGGCGCGTGGCATCAACAATGAGACCCCCGCCCATGCTGCCCTGGATCGAAATCGACCGCGCCCCGGTCCCCGGTGATGTCAATCAACTGCGGCTGAAGCAGCGCGGCCAGGAATTTTCCATCATGCTCGGCGCCAACGAGCTGATGAACAGCCGGCTCAGCGGGTCGGAAGAGGCGCTGGCCGAATTGTCGGCGGCGCGGCTGACCCATGTCGCCCGGCCCCGGGTGCTGATCGGCGGGCTGGGCATGGGGTTTACCCTGCGCGCCGCCCTTGCCGTTCTGCCTGCCGAGGCGCGGGTCACGGTCGCCGAACTGGTGCCTTCGGTCATTTCCTGGGCGCGCGGGCCGATGGCGGCGATTTTCAACGGCTGTCTGGACGATGCAAGGGTCGATGTCCGCGAAGGCGATGTCGGGGCAATGATCCGGGCTGCCCGCTCCGGCTATGATGCCATCCTGCTCGATGTCGACAATGGCCCCGACGGGCTGACCCGCACCGCCAATGACAGCCTCTACCACCATGTCGGTCTGCGGGCGGCTGAGGAGGCGCTGGCATCCGGCGGCGTGCTCGCCGTCTGGTCCTCCGGCCCCGACGAACGCTTCACCCGGCGGCTGAAGGACTGCGGCTTTGCCACCGAAACCGTCACCGTGCGCGCCAACGCCCGGCGCAGCGGTGCCCGGCATGTGATCTGGCTGGCGGTGAAAAGATAACAACAAGCAGCGCAACGCAATTGCGTGACGAGCCAAACCATGCAAGCGACCTTGCTGGCTGGAATTTCAGTGCTTCTGGGATTCCATGCAGGTGACGAGAGCCTCGCCTGCTTTTTTGGAGTGACGGGCGGTCAGAAGGTAAGGGCGGTCGCTGATCCCGTCCTTTATTGCGATCTGCCGCTTGGCCTGCGCGAAAGCCGACACGAATGTCTTGGCATTATCGCCCGTCAGATTTGTCTCCGAAATAGCCAGATTGTCCCCCACTGACCCGGTCTGCCCCTCCTGTCCGAGGAGACGCTGACCATCAATTGCAAATTCGATCTCCGGGGTAACGTCTGCCAAGGAAGGCTCATAGGCGAATCCGGGTATCATGCGCACCTGAATGCCGGATTGGGCATCATCGCAGAAAATGACGACACCTGATCGTAGGGAAGACGAATAGTCCACGGTCACACGGATTCCGCCGGAAAAGGGGTCCTTTTCAGTTTCCGTGCTCCAGGAATCAAAACCAGCAAGAACCGGGCTGGAGATGAGGGCGAACATGGAAAACAGGATGATAACTTTGCGCACGGGCAAACTCCTCCATTCCCAATCTATATATATTCATAATTACTGAAATGAAAGCGCCATTTCACGTCGTGTTCAAGGTGTAATACCAAGGATCACTGATGGGAACCCATTCGATGGCGTGGAAACGGATACCGGGCAGGAGAATACCGCAGGTCGATGCGCAGGTCGATGCTTTGAGCATCGACCGAGGATTTCGACGCCCTCCGGTGGCCGAATTCCACGCCCCCCGGAGGGCCGGTCGCTTTTGACTTGCGGACGGCGTCGAAAATCCTCGCCGGACCGGTAGGTCCGACTGCGGTTTTCTCCTGGCCGCAAGCCAAAATCGATCCGGTCGAATGGGTTCCCATCAGTGATCCTTGGTATAAGGCGGCAAAAGCACTCACCGTCACAGGCCATTTTCGCGCTGAAACTTGAAGCGTCCCGAAAGCGTTGCTGCTTCTGGGGACCATGTCCGGCACATCCGCCGACATTCCCGGGAGTTCTTGTCATGAAGAAAAGGCGTTTTTCCCTCGCAGCCGTCCTGTTCGCCCTTGCCAGCAGCATATCCGGTGCCGAGGCCGCGCAGGCCTCGCCTCCGGTGGTGGCGGTTGCGCGTGACCATTATCGCGGCACCTGGCTTGAAATCGGGCGGCGGCCGATGTGGCTGACGGATGGCTGCGTGGCGGGCTTCACCACCTACCGTCCCGGCAGGACGGCCCGCGACATCCTCGTCACCGACGGCTGCCGCGAGGGAACGCCGGGCGGCAAGCTGAAGACCATCGAGGGCAGGGGGACGCTGGCCGATGCGGATACCACACGGGCAAAACTCCACGTGCGCTATCCGCTGCTGATCACCTTCGATTACTGGGTGCGCTACCAGTCGCCCGATCACCGCTGGTTCATCAGTGCCGATCCCGCCATGCGCAATCTCTGGATCTATGCCCGGGAGGTGCCCTCGCGCGCCAGCCTCGCCAGAATGGTCAGAAAGGCTCGCGCGCTTGGCTATGACGTCCGCAAGCTGGAATTTCCCGCGCAATAATCAGCCGGGCAGGGCGGTGATGAGACCTGTTCCGGTTCAAAATTATTGACGTCATGGGTAGTGCAAAAATAGGTCAGTATTGTTGACATATCTCCTCCCCGGTGCTCAAATTCCTTAGAGTTTGTCAGGGAAAACCGGAATCCGGTTTTCCCGACAAACTCTAGAAGAAACTTGGAGGGAATGGCCGTGATCAACTGGGAATCAAGCTTTGCGACCCGTGCCGCGCGGATGAAGGCCTCGGAAATCCGCGAGCTTCTGAAACTGCTGGAGCGGCCTGACATTCTTTCCTTTGCCGGCGGCATTCCCGATCCCGCCCTGTTTCCCGCCGCCGAGATGCAGGTGGCCTATCAGAAGATCCTGTCCGGCAACCAGGCGGCTTCGGCGCTGCAATATTCGGTGAGCGAGGGATTTCTCCCGTTGCGTGACTGGCTTGCGGGCGAGATGGGCAGGATCGGCATTCCCGTCACGGCGGAAAACATTCTGATCACCTCCGGCTCGCAGCAGGTGCTCGATTATCTCGGCAAGCTGTTCCTGTCACCTGATGATACCGCGCTGGTCAACTGGCCCACCTATCTCGGGGCGCTGCAGGCCTTCAACGCCTATGAGCCGCACTATGACCGACTGACGCCGCTCGGCAACCGCACGCCGGATCTCTACCGGGCACAGGCGGCGGAAAAGGGCGGCAGGGTGAAATTCGCCTATGTCACCGCCGATTTCTCCAATCCGACCGGCGAGACCATGAGCCTTGCGGCGCGCGACCATCTGCTGGATCTCGCGACGGACCTCGACATTCCCGTCATCGAGGATGCGGCCTATCAGGCGCTGCGTTACGATGGCGACCCGGTGCCGCCGATCATGGCGCTCGACATCGCCCGCCATGGCGGCGACATCAACCGCACCCGCACGCTCTATAGCGGCTCCTTCTCCAAGACGCTGGCACCGGGCCTGCGCGTCGGTTGGGTGGTGGCCGCAGCCCCTGTTATCCGCAAGCTGGTGCTGATGAAACAGGCCGCCGATCTCCACTCCTCCTCGATCAACCAGATGGCGATTGCCGAGGTCGCGGCCTCGATCTTCGACGCCCAGGTCGAAAAGATCCGCACCGCCTACCGCGCCCGGCGCGACCTCATGCTTGCGGCGCTGGAACGGCACATGCCCGCAGGCGTCAGATGGATACGGCCAGAAGGCGGCATGTTTGTCTGGGTGACATTTCCCGAAGCCATGGACGGCGCCACCCTGCTTTCCCGCTCGCTGGAAAAAGCCCGCGTCGCCTTCGTGCCGGGCCGGGCCTTCTTTGCCGATGGCTCGGGCGCCAACAACATCCGCCTGTCCTTTTCCTGCGCCAGTCCTGAGATGATCGAGGAGGGCATGGCCCGGCTCGGCAGGCTGATCGGCGAAGAGGGCAGCGCTGGCTGAGCAGCCCGTGCAGTCTCTCCCGGTATTGCGCGAACCGCAGCCCGCCCGATGCGGAGAATGGCAGCGGGCGGGAAACCCCGCCCCCGTGGGGAGCGGAAACCCGCCCCCGTGGGGAGCGGAAACCCGCCCCCGTGGGGAGCGGTCGGAGCCGCCCCCGGGAGTGCTGACGCCCGCCCGGAGATGATCGAGGAGGGCATGGCCCGGCTCGGAAGGCTGATCGCCGAAGAGGGCAGCGCCGGCTGAGCAGCCGGAGCAGTCTCTCCCGGTATTACGCGAACCGCAGGCCGCCCGATGCGGGGAATGGCAGCGGGCGGGAAACCCCGCCCCCGTGGGGAGCGGAACGCCGCCCCCGTGGGGAGCGGAAACCCGCCCCCGGGGGGAGCAGGAACCCCGCCCCCCGGGGGGAGCGGAAACCCGCCCCCGGCCCTGTCAGAACTGCTTGCCGGCGGTGGCCTTGGCGCCGGTGGCGAGGGTGCCGTCGGCGGAGAGGTCGAGGAGCAGGCCGGCGTAGAATTGCCAGTTGTCCGGCGTATCGGCTTCCAGACCCGCCGTCAGCGTGCCGAAGGCACCGCCGCCGTCGAGGCCGGCAAAGCCTGCCTCCGCATCCAGCGACGGTGTCAGCACCACGCCGTTTGCCAGCTCGTACTGCTTGCGGATTTCGGCCCCGATGCTGAGCCTGATCTGCTTTTCGGTGAAGGCATCGAGCGGATAGGCATTGCCGTCCTTGTCTTCGGCGCTGTAGGCACCCGCCTTTTCCGCGAGATAGACCGCCTTCAGCCGCGGTGTCAGCGACACGCCATTGTCGAATGCCATGTCACCCTTCAGCGTGCCGCTCCACAGCCAGCGCGTCGTGTCGAAATCGCCCTTGAGCGCGGTCGAGGTGAAGCTGTTGGCGCTCTGGCCATAGAGCAGGCTGGTGTCGAAAAACACATGCGGGGCCAGCTGCAGCGAGGCATAGGGACCGGCCAGCCAGCCATTGCCGGTGATCAGCGTGCCCTGGTCGAGCGGATCGCTGTCATGGTCATAATGGACGGAGAAGCCGACCAGCAGCCGGTCGGAGACCAGATAATCGACGCCGGCGGAAAACAGCGCGAATGTGCCCCATTTTTCCCCGTCAGACCCCGTGCCCGAGCCCGGAACCGGTGCATTGGCCGGGCCGGAATCCCTTTCCGTGCCCGTCGCCCCCCGGGTCAGCAACACTTTGCCGCTGCTCCAGAAATCCAGCGGGGCAAGCGTTTCGGGCGTGCCGTCTCCACCCGCGCCCGCCTTGTCCGCCGCCTCGATCTGGCTGAGGCTGGTGGAATAGGCAAGCGTCACGCCTGTATCCGACGGGGTCATGGTGGTGGTGACCGGCCCGTCGGCCTGGCCGCGCTGGCGGCGTTCCAGCAGACCGGGCAGGTCGATATTCTCGGCCAGCAGCCCCAGCCGCGCCTGCACGAAGCCATGCACCTGCTGCTCGACCCGCGAAACTTCCTCGGAGGACACGGACGGCTTGGCGTTGAACCTGTAGGTGACCACGCCCTCACCCGATATGCCCGCCGCCGAGGTGAGGCGATAGGTGACCTTCGCCTCCTTGCCCGCGAAGGCCGGATCGGGCTTGAAGACCAGCGTGAAGCTGTGAACCCCGGCAAACGGGCTCGCATGCGAAACCGGCTTTTGCGGCGGCACGTCGGACATGATCGTCGCCGTGCCGGCCTGTGGCGGCGTGATGGAGACGATGGCCGCCGCCGTGAAGGGTCCACCGGAGGCGCCATTGGTGAGATCGACCGGCGGCGGCGCCTGGCCCCTGACCACCGCGACTGTCTTGCCCGGCACCGTCACGGGGGCATCGGCGACCTTCAGCGTATAGCTCACGGTCTGGGTCATCCCCCCGGCATCGATGCCTTCGATGTCGAAACTATAGTCGCCGACCGACGCCGCCGTCGGCGTGCCCGACAGAAGCCCGGTCTTGTCATTGAACGTCACGCCATCCGGCAATTTGCCGCCCTCATCAAATGTATAGGGTGCCATGCCGCCCGACACGCTGATCTGCTGGCTATAGGCCTTGTTCTTGAAGGCGACCGGCAGGGCACCGCCCGGAGGCGTGAAGGTCAGCGTTCCGGGATCCGTAATATAGGAAAAGCCGTTCGTTTTGGTATCATACTGGGTGGCGCTTGCCACGATGACATTGACCGCACCCAGCCCGTGCTGCGGTGCCGTGACGGTGAGCGAGCCCGCGCTCTGCAGGCTGATCGCCCCGGCATCAACACCGCCGAAGGTGACGTGCTGCACGGTGTCCATCGCATCGCCGGTGATCACCACGGACTGGCCGACCGGGCCGCTGGACGGGGTGATCGAGGCAATATGCAGCACCGCTGCTGCCGGATTGACGCGGATCGAATACTGCACGGTCGCCGTCTGCTGGTTGGCATCCGTGCCCTTGATGGAGAACTGGAAGTCGCCCGCCTGCGTCGGCATGCCGGTCAGGTTGCCATCCGCAGCCAGCATCAGGCCGGGCGGCAGGAACGTGACATTGGCAAGCTGATAATTGACCGGGCCGGTGGCTCCCATCAGGATGAACTGCAGGTTGTAGCCCTTCCCGAGCGTCGCATCCGGCAATGGACCGGCGGGATGGTTGAAGGTCAGCGTCGGGGCATCGAATCCATAGGTTACGGCATTCGACTGGCCAGACTGGGTGTGGACCGCGAGATCCACGTTTCCTGCCGCATGCTGCGGCGAGGTCACGGTGACATGCGTGCCGGTGCCGTCCACCTGAAGGTTCGTCACGTCAACCGTGCCAAACGAGACCCTGTCGGCACCGGTGAAATTCATGCCGGTCAGCACAAGCTGCGTGCCACCAGCCGCCGGGCCATGGTCCACCGAAAGGGCGGTGATCACAGGCGCGGGCTGCGCCTGCGCCTTGACCGTGATGGTGTAATTCATGCTCGCGGTCTGCCCGAGCGTGTCGGTGCCCCGGATGGTGAACGTGCGGTCGCCGATCGCAGCATTCATCGAGAGCGTGCCGGAGATCAGGCCGGTCGCCGGGTCAAGCGTCAGCCCGGCGGGAAGCGCTGTTCCGCCGTCGAGGCTGTAGGTGACGGCACCCGTGCCGCCATTCATCGTCACCGTCTGGTGATAGGTCTGACCGACCGTTGCATCCGGCAAACCACCAGCTGCGGGCGTGAAGCTCAGAGCCGAAGTGACCGGGATCGTGTATTGCATGGCTGCCGTATGCTGGTAGCTGTCCGTTCCCCGCACCGTGAATGTATAGAGGCCCGGCGGCGCGGTAACCGTGCCGGTAATACCGGCACTACCGGGTATTCCCGGCACAAGGCTGAGCCCGGCCGGCAGAGCGCCTGTCTCCAGCGTATAGGTCGTCGGCCCAATACCGCCCTCCATGATGATCAGCTGTTTGTAGGTCTGTCCCTGCACAACATCCGGCAAGGCTGGCTGGGCAGGATCGAAGCTGAGGTTGGGGGCTTCATAGGTGTAGTTTACGTCATTCGACACGCCCGCAGGCGTGCGCACGGCAAGATGCACCTGTCCTGCGGCATGGGGCGGCAGGGTGACGGTGATCTGGGTATAGGGGGCTTGCACCGCCGAAGGAAGCGGAAAGGCTAGTGTTGCGTCAAGGCTGAACCAATACGCATCCTTGAAATTCGAACCGATGATGGTCACCGTCGGCAACAGGTCCGCACCATGGTCCGGCGAGATCGAGGTGATGGTGGGCAATGGTTCCTGATAGGTGAAGCCACCCGCACTCGTCGCCGTGCCGCCGGGGTAGGCAAGCTTGATATCCACCGCACCTGCCGGATGGGCCGGGGCCGTTACGGTGAGCGTCGATGAGTCCGGATGGGCGAGCGAGGTCCCATCCGTGCCGCCGAAACTGACGGAGGTGACGGCATCAAGATTGGTGCCGGTGATGGTGACGATATAGCCGCCAGTGGTCAGGCCCGCCATGGGCGAGACCGTACTGATGGCGGGGACCGGAAGCTGATAGGTGAAGCCGCCGGTCTTGACCGCCGTGCCGCCGGGGGTCGTCACGGTGACATCGACCGCGCCTGCCGGATGGGCAGGCGTGTTGACGGTGAGCGAGGTGCCCGCCGTATTGACCGTGACCGCCGTTCCCGCCGTGCCGCCGAAAGAAACAGCCGCGTCGGTGAGGTTCGTACCGGTGATCGTCACCTGCGTGCCGCCCTTGGCCGGGCCCAGTGTGGGATCGATCGCGGTGATGGTCGGGGGATCCAGATAGGTGAAGCCATCCGGAATCCACAGCGCGCCGCCGGGGCTGGTAACCGCGACAGGCACCGCGCCCGCCGGATGGGCCGGTGTCGTCACGGTGAGGCCGGTCGTGCCCTGGTGGGCAAGCGACTTTCCGGCAACGCCGTCGAAGGTCACGGAAGTGACCGCATCCAGGTTGGCGCCGGTGAGGGTGACCGTATCGCCGCCATTTGTCGAGACCCCTGTGGCATTGATCGAGATGATGATGGGCGGGGCGACATAGGTGAAGCCGCTGACAATTGTCGCGGATTGGTTGTTGACATCCCTGGCTGTAACATCCACCGGTCCGGCCCCCGCCAGTGACTTCGGGGTCGTTATCGTGATCTGATTGTCGTTCAGGATGTTCAGACTGGTGCCCGCCACACCGTCAAAGGTGACTGTCGAGAGATGAAGAAAGCCGCCGCCATTGATGGTGATGATGTCTTGGCCGTCGATCTTGCCCTTGTTCGGCGTGATCGAGGTGATGGTGGGGGCGGCAGCCGCCGGGCGGGCCATGCCCGTGCCGAGCGTCAGGCAGCCGAGGAACAGCATCAGCGGCAGCAGCCGCGCCCTCCGGCCCAGTGCCGCGACAAGACCTGCAAACATGCGGAAAGATACACCCGGCATCATAAATATCCTGTTGTAAATTATGGATAATCCATAACATTATAGATCGCTAACTCAAGCGAGTCCTAATTTTTGTAATGCGGGGAGTCAATGGGTTGTCTCTGTTCTCCGCCATCGACGCGTGTGACCGATGCAGAATGGTCACGGGGGCAGAATGCGGGGGCGGCCGGGCGGGGCGGCGGGCGGCAAGGGGCGCTGGTGGGGAGGTGCCGGGAAAACACCGGCAGGCCTGTTTCACCCCGCCAACAGGCCGGCTTTGCCGATGCCCGGCGAGACAATGCGGGCCGCAGGCAAGCGCCCGGTTCCCTCGCGCGGGGCGAGAAGGTTTCAGCTATTGCGCGAACCGCAGGCCGCCCGATGCGCAGAATGGCGGGGGCGGGAAACCCCGCCCCCGTGGGGAGCGGAAACCCGCCCCCGGGGGGAGCAGGAACCCCGCCCCCCGGGGGGAGCGGAAACCCGCCCCCGGCCCTGTCAGAACTGCTTGCCGGCGGTGGCCTTGGCGCCGGTGGCGAGGGTGCCGTCGGCGGAGAGGTCGAGGAGCAGGCCGGCGTAGAATTGCCAGTTGTCCGGCGTATCGGCTTCCAGACCCGCCGTCAGCGTGCCGAAGGCACCGCCGCCGTCGAGGCCGGCAAAGCCTGCCTCCGCATCCAGCGACGGTGTCAGCACCACGCCGTTTGCCAGCTCATACTGCTTGCGGATTTCGGCCCCGATGCTGAGCCTGATCTGCCGTTCGGTGAAGGCATCGAGCGGATAGGCATTGCCGTCCTTGTCTTCGGCGCTGTAGGCACCCGCCTTTTCCGCGAGATAGACCGCCTTCAGCCGCGGTGTCAGCGACACGCCATTGTCGAATGCCATGTCACCCTTCAGCGTGCCGCTCCACAGCCAGCGCGTCGTGTCGAAATCGCCCTTGAGCGAGGTCGAGGTGAAGCTGTTGGCGCTCTGGCCATAGAGCAGGCTGGTGTCGAAAAACACATGCGGGGCCAGTTGCAGCGAGGCATAGGGACCGGCCAGCCAGCCATTGCCGGTGATCAGCGTGCCCTGGTCGAGCGGATCGCTCTCATGGTCATAATGGACGGAGAAGCCGACCAGCAGCCGGTCGGAGACCAGGTAATCGACGCCTGCGGAAAACAGCGCGAACGTGCCCCATTTTTCCTGCGGCTTGCCATCGGCTCCGTCCGCCGCCCGGGTGAGCAGCACCTTGCCCGCCGTCCAGAAATCGACCGGCAGCGGGGTGGCCGCGCCGCCGCCATTGCCCGCCGCCTCGATCTGGCCGAGGCTGGTGGAATAGCCGAATGTCGCGCCTGATACCGACGGTGTGATGTCGGTGGTGAGGGGGGGGGTGGCCTGCGCCCGCTGGCCGCGTTCGAAAAGACCGGGAACCTCGACATTCTCAGCCAGCAGTTGCAGCCGCTGCTGCACGTAATCATGGATCCCGGTCTCGACCCGTGCCACCTCCTCAGGCGTCACCAGCTGTTTGACATGGGTAAAGCCATGCGCGCGCGTGCCCGTACCGACAACATTGGTCACCGCGACATCCACAGCCCCCTCCGCATGGTCCGGAGTGATGACGGTGAGACCGGTCTTGCTGTCATAGTCGAGGATCGGCGCTTGCTTGCCGCCAATGGTGACAGAGGTTGCCTCGTCCAGACTGGTGCCGACGATGGTGACCTGCGTTCCACCGCCCGCCGGGCCTGATGCGGGCGAGATCGAGGTAATGGCGGGGGCTTCCCCGGGCAAGGTGGGGTTATCTGTCCAAGTGAAGGAGTGGTCCGATACAGCGCGAATGGCCGCATGGTTGTGACCCACTATTACGGTGACGTAAACCGGAACACTTCCCGCGATCTTTCTAGCAGGCGTTTTAAAACGCCACTTATATAATTTGCTTCACCATAACTTCCGAAAGAAATCCCTTTGGAGATTGTGACCTCGCCGAGCTCCACCGACACGACACGGCTTACATCACCATACACAATGATACCTAA
Source organism: uncultured Gellertiella sp. (assembly GCF_963457605.1). GTDB lineage: Bacteria > Pseudomonadota > Alphaproteobacteria > Rhizobiales > Rhizobiaceae > Gellertiella. The sequence continues at coordinate 621,512 of NZ_OY735139.1, read as the reverse complement.
ATTGGTGCCGCCAGTCGTTGGCCCTACCTTAGGCCACGGGCCCTTAAGGGAGACTAAATCATCAGCCATCGCCGGCCGGGCAATCCCCGCTCCCGTCAGGAGGCAGCCGAAGAACAGCATCAGCGGCAGGAAACGGGCTGCCCGGGCAAGCCCGGCGACAAGACGGGAAGAGAACCGGCAAGACGCACCCGACATCACGCACTCCATCGTCAAAACCACCCGACCGGCACGTGCGCCGCAAGCCGCGAAAGCCCCCATGCGCCGTGACGATCCCCGTGCAAATTATGGGGCATTCATAACATTATAAATCTCGAATTAAAGATATGCCTAAAATACATGATGCGGGGAGTCAAGGCTTTGCATCGGGGGCCGGTGAGGCGGTAAAGAACAGGGCGCGACGACGTCGCCGGGCGGTGATTCCCCCGGCCCCGCGCTCGCTTGCCCCGTCGTCATGGAGCCAGACCGCCTGTGAACACGCATCCCCCTGTTGCGCCCGAGCCCGGCCTTCATGGCTTCCCGCCCGATGGCACCATCTTTCCGCTGCGCGACATCGAGCTGCGGATTCTGGAGGGCGAGCACCCGCTCCATGCCGCCAACCGGCAGGCCATCGCTGACAACTGGGATCGGGAAGTGGCGGCCAATCCGACGCTTTACAATGGCCGGCTGGTGTTCCAGCGCCGCCTGTCACTGGAGGGTGACAGGCTCACGGGCGAGGGGCACCTGGTGCCCTATTCCACCCATCTCTGGTGGCGCAGGCAGACGGACAGGAGCGGCGGTATCCATGCCTTTGCCTGGGGCGTGCCGGTTTCCAGCGATGGCGCCGTGATCGCCATCCGGATGGGGGCGAAGACCGCAAATCCGGGACTCGTCTACTGCGCGGCAGGCTCTTTCGAGGCGGAGGATGTTGTCGACGGGCGCGTCGACCTTGCCGCCAACACCGCCCGCGAGCTGAAGGAAGAAACCGGGCTTGATCTTCGCGACAGCACGACCGGTTCCGGCTGGCATGGCCTTGGCTGGAACCATGGCATGGTGTTCTTCCGCATTCACCGCTTTGCGCTGAGCGCCGGGGAGATGCTGGAGCAGGTCCGCCAGCACATGCGTGTCGATCACGAAAAGGAGATCGAGGCGGCGATTGCCATTACTGATCCCGATCCCGCCCTTCACTGCTACAGCCAGTTCATGCCGCCGATCCTGAAGATGGTTCTTTCCCAGCCGGCCTCCCCGCCAAATCCGCCCGCCATGCCTTGAACTGCGGGGCAGGGTCGGGCAGGTTGGCCGGTGTGGATTGAAAAGGAGACTGGCGTGGCGCGTTCTTACCGGATCTATGATGTCTTTACCGGCCGGGCGCTGGCGGGCAATCCGCTGGCGGTGGTTTATGACAGCGACGGCCTTTCGGATGCGGCGATGCAGCAGATCGCCCGCGAATTCAACCTGTCGGAAACGGTGTTCATCCACCCGCCGGAAACACCGGGCCATGCGGCCTCGCTGCGGATCTTCACCCCAGGGCGCGAACTGCCCTTTGCCGGCCACCCGACGGTGGGCGCGGCGATTGCCATTGCCGAAAAGGCGCATGGCAGCGCGACGATCAGCATGGTCTCGGTGCTGGAGGAGAGGGTCGGCCCGGTACGCTCAGCCATCCGGCTTGCCGAAGGCGAGGTCAGCTTTGCCGAATTCGACCTGCCGCGCCGCTCCGTGCAGATGGGGGCCGCGCCGCCCCGCGAGGCGCTGGCCGATGCGCTCGGCATCCGCAGCACCGAAATCGGCTTTGAAAACCATGTGCCGTCGCTGTGGAGCGCCGGGGTTCCCTATCTGCTGGTGCCGATCCACGATACCGGCGTTGCCGAAAGGATCGAGTTTGACGCCGCCCTCTGGGAAAAGGCCGCGCCCTTTGCCGACGGGCAGCTTGCCTCCGCCTATGTCTATTGCCGGGGCGGCATCCACCATGCGGCAAAGTTCCACGCCCGGATGTTTACCGCCGACATGGGGATTGCCGAGGACCCTGCGACCGGCTCGGCCGTGGCGGCGCTGTCGGGTGCCATCCACCGTTTCGATGCACTGCCCGACGGCCACCATGCCTGCCTGATCGAACAGGGCACCGAAATGGGCCGCCCCTCGCTCATCCATCTGCATATCGACGCGCAGAACGGCGAGGTCAGCAATGCCCGCATCGGCGGCGAGGCGGTGCGGATTGCAGAGGGCGTGCTATTTTGCTGATTTCCCTTGCAAATCCGGGCTTCTGCACGGGCGCGGGTAAAAAATGCAGGGATCGAGGATTTTTTTCCGAACAGCCGCTGGACAATCCCGCCGATCCTGTTTATACGCCGCATCACGCCACGGGAATGCGGCGCACGGGTGATTAGCTCAGTTGGTAGAGCAGCTGACTCTTAATCAGCGGGTCGTAGGTTCGAGCCCTACATCACCCACCAAAAACCTCCTTGTAAATCAAGGAGTTACGCTGAAAAAACAGTCAGCAGTCAAATCACTTCCAGCCCCCAAAATCACCAGCAAATCACCGGAATTTTGTTGACAGGTTTTCTTCGTGTTTTCGAGCACTCGTCAACAGATTGTGGATAACCGTCATCCGCAGCCGAGATCACCAGCGTGATGCGCCTAGCTGCAAGATTCGAGACGTCCGCCTTGACTCTTCTGTTCACTTTTTGTTCTACTCCGGCGCATGCAGCACCGCCGATCCATCGATCTGATTCCGCACTCACGGACGTCGCCGAAGGCACCCCCGATTACCGACGTCGTCCTCGCCGATCTGCCTTCGTGGTGCATCTTGGTCGCCACGTGCCCGATGTGTAGCCGCCGCGCCGAGGTAAGCCGTCACTGGGTGACAAAAATGCTCGGACCGACGGTATCTCTGACCTCCATCCAAGAACGCTTGCGGTGCACTGGGTGTCAGAATCGGGTTGGCAACCGCCTGGACTACCAGTCGCTTCCTCGATGAAGCTGCGTTGCGGCCGGCAGGCCGACGCCGCATCCTTCTCTTCAAAAGAGGGCGGTGACATGCAGACGACGGTAGCTGGACATAAAATCTGGACGGACGAGGAGGATCAGCTCATTCGCGACCAGCTCGCGGCGGGAAAGCGTACGGCCGACATCTGGCTGCCACACCGGACTCCGGGCTCGATCCAGACGCGCGCATGCCGCCTTAAGCTCACCAACAAGCATCAGCCGCGGCGTTCTTCTGACTACCATCCGAATGTACGTACCTGGTCTCAGGCCGAACTCGATTTGCTCGTTGCCGGGCTGGCAGCGGGGATCCCTGTGAAGGACGTCCATATTACCGGGAGGTCTCAGAAAGCGCTGGAAACGATGGCATCACGCCTCGGCGTCCGGGCGTCGGATCGTGCTGCGCGTGCGACGACGAGGCCGTGCATCACGTGCCGACGCCCGATCCGATCTGAACATGCCGGACACCGTATGTGTGACCGCTGCCGCATAACTTCCAGCGAATTCGCTTGCATCTGATTCTCACTGAAATATCAGTGAAATGTTAACTGCCTTCTGAGAAATTCCGCGGAGCTGCGTTGACGTCGACTCCGGGTCCCGATCGTATACCCTCCTGTTCACGGAAGGTATTGCGTATGGGCTTGACGATTTTTGACAGCAGGGATCCGGCCGGTCGCGCGGTAGGCGAGCTTACTCTTCTCACAAGTTACCTCGTCAATTCATTCGCCGACGCAGCCGCGGCAGGGCGGCAGGCCGCAGAGGCACGCCGAGAAGAGCGCGCGGCATATAAATATGCATGCGAACTGACCGAGGCTCGCGGCCGTGCAGACGAGCTTGGCCGGGTGGCGATCCGGGCTGTGCGGCATGTAGCATCGCTTGAGGCGGAAGTTCGGCGTCTGAAGGCGGCTCTCGCGCAGCGGCAGGCACACATCGACCGCATGCGCAGTCAGAAAGCTTCCGCATGAGCGAGCGGATCGACCTGTCAGATGAGGCCCTCGTCGACCGGCACGGCGACATCATGCATGAGTACCCAGATCTTTTCCATGCGATCCGCATGCGCGAATACAAAAGCCGCCAGAAGTCCCCTAGCGGCTTGCGATTGTCAGGCGCGGCAACGAGGTTTCAATACCGGTCCGCCCCTATCTCCGAAGAGTGACGGGTACTGGCCCCGGACAATGTCCGAAATGTGCTGCCATCTGTCATCCTCTTGATCTGGGATACGCAGAACGGCTGATACCGGATTTGGTTTGTCTTCCGTGCGTTCGCGCAGACGCCGGACGTTCACGGCTACTTTCCGCGCTGAAAGCGACTGCCTGCACGTTTCTTCGCTCGATGCCGCCAGCATCGCGAGTTCGCCGTCGGACAAGCCCAGCAGCCAGTCCTGCTCTTCGGGTGACAGCGGACTCAGATCGATGGAAGATCGGCTGTCACTGGGTGACACTGCATACTCGTGCACGACGCCCTCCGGTGCCCGGATTTTCGAGACCAGTTCGGCGGCAGCGGCGTCGGATCGAGCCTCTGCTTCGGCGGCGGCGATGTCCTCCCTGCCCAAGTTGTCGTGCTGTTGTTTCGGCGCGCGCGGGCTGAAACCGAACAGAGACATGATGCCCTGAAGCAGTCCGGCAAACAGCTCCCAAGCGTACATCAGAAATTTCTTGATCATCTTTTCCTCCTGAAGTTCGAATTCAGGATCCGGCCGGCGGCCGCGAGTGACAAATCCGCCGACAAAGTCACGAAAAAATACGTGAAAGATTGTTTACGGGCTTTCGAAAAGTCTAGCTAACTAATTGTTGACAATGGATTTTTTAAAAAATGTGTTGCGTGCGTCCGTTTTCTGGACACATCATATTCTTGTCAGCAGCGAGCTGACGGAAAACAAATCAAGGAAGCACGCATATGAACCGAGTTTATCAGATTTTTGCGAACGGCACTGAAATGGGCTGCTTCGTCGCCGCTTCGGAACAGGGCGCAGTGGGGCTGTACATCCGCGACGCTGGGTACAAGAACCTGAGGGATATGGCGCTGAGCCTGTCGCGTACGCAACAGTCACTAGCCGAAGAAATCGTCGTAGAAGACGTGCGGGAGCAATACGACGAAGTGCTGTCGTGCATGCGCAGGGAGATCCGCGTTCACGGCGAAAACGCCAGCTTGCAGACGCTCCACGGCTACTATGAAGATGCTTTTCTGCTCGGGAATATCCTTCGCGACACCGATCACCTGTGCGCCGTGGATGTAGACTCAGACGTCGCAGAAGTCTTTGGCGAGAGCGGTTTTCGCGTGTCTGAGGAGTACCAAGACGTGATGATCGAGTTCGTGTCTGAGTCAGACACCGAAGAGGAGGAGGCCGCTTAAAGCGGTCTCTAAAGAAGGAGGAGGATATCATGTACTACGCATATGCTTTTAACCGCGAGGGAGAGGTCGTCGGCCAGGCCGAGGGACAGAACGGTGGCAAAATCGTGATGGGGCTGTTCCGCACGCTCAGGAACGCAGAGACCAAGCGGACCGGCTACATCTTTGACCTGCTCGAAGTCAACGAGGGGTCCGAGCACACGCTCGACGTCTACATCAGCGCGCGCCCTTATAGCGGCGATTTCGCGGCGTGGCTCAAGGAGGACACGGACTATCTCGGGCCGGTCCTGCTCAAGCCAGCTGATCATTGTGCGGCCTGGCAGCGCCACCTGAAGCGTCTCGCGGAGGACGACTGGAGGTCCGGCTGGACCGACGACGAGATCGCACAGGCTGAACTCGACATCAGCTTTTCGTGGTGCACGCTCGCCGCCTGATGAGCCGCCGTGGCTGGCGGCGAAACCCCTTGTAGGAGGGGGTCGCGGTAGCCAAAAATGAGGAGAAAATGATGGATACGAAACTAGATGAAACGTACGACGACGTTGCGGTCCGCGTTCGCGCCATCGTCAGGACATTAAAGCGCTGCGGCGTAAGCGTCACAGAGACTGCTTTGGCCATCGGTGTCTCGGAGCGGACGCTGAAGGCGTATTGGTCACATGGCCAGAACCGACGCCGTATCGGCCCGGATCGGCTCCTTAAGTTGACCCGGACTGCAGATGAGGCGATCAAGTCTCACGCCGCGCTTGTGGAAAGGCTGACGGCATGATGCTTAGGGTCTTTTCGACTTTCTCCGGCATCTCCGCCGCAACCGCCGCCTGGTCGCCGCTCGGAATGGAGATGGTCGGCTACTGCGAACCCTCCGCGTTCCCGGCACATGTCCTCGCCGCCAGATGCAAGGCGACGGCGCCGAAATACCTCCCGGATGGCCCTGATTTCGACCGAAAGAAGTACCGGGGCATCGCCGGTGGCAGCGTGCCGAACTTCGGCGACATCCTTCAGCTGACCGACGATGACCTCCGTTCTCTAGGCCGGGTCGACGTCCTCGAAGGTGGGTCCCCGTGTCAGGCGTTTTCGATCTCCGGTCTCCGCAAGGGTGTTGATTTCCACGCAGAACTGAGCCGGTTAGGCGCATAATTTCCATTGAGAACTGAGCCATGTGAACCTTCCCCCCAACGCGGTGAGCGACGGGGGCAACGGAGTGATCCACATGGGACTTTTAAACATCATCCGTCGGATGGCGCTGCGCGAGAAGCAGTCGATCCGCGAGATCAGCCGGCGCACTGGGCTGTCGCGTAACACGATCGCGAAGTATTTGAGCGCTGGTACGATCGAGCCGACGTTCACGGTACCGGAACGACCAAGCAAGCTCGATCCTTTTGCCGACAAACTGGCTGGCTGGCTGAAGACCGAGGCCGGGAAGTCGCGCAAGCAGCGCCGAACGCTGAAGCAGGTTCATGCCGATCTGGTGGCTCTCGGCTTTACCGGCTCCTATGGTCGGGTCGCCGCCTTCGCCCGTGAGTGGCGAGTTGATCGGCAACGTGAGCAGCAGACGACGGGCCGTGGCATATTCGTTCCGCTGTCATTCCGCCCAGGCGAAGCATTCCAATTCGATTGGAGTGAAGATTATGCCGTGATCGGCGGCGAGCGCACGAAGCTTCAGGTCGCACATATCAAGCTATCGCACAGTCGGGCTTTTCTGGTCAGGGCATACCTGCTGCAAACGCACGAGATGCTCTTCGATGCCCATTGGCACGGATTCCGCGTGTTCGGCGGTGTGCCATCGCGGGGAATCTATGACAACATGAAGACGGCGGTCGATCGCGTCGGCCGCGGCAAGGAGCGACAGGTCAATATCCGTTTCCTCGCGATGACGAACCATTACGTCTTCGCGCCTGAGTTCTGCAATCCCGCTGCGGGCTGGGAGAAGGGGCAGGTCGAGAAGAACGTCCAGGATGCCCGACCACGCCTGTGGCAACAGATGCCAAGCTTCCCTGATCTGGCAGCGCTGAACGCCTGGCTGGAACAGCATTGCCAGGATCTGTGGCGCGAGACTGCACACAACACATTACCCGGTTCGATCGCCGACGTCTGGGTCGCAGAACAGGCCGCGTTGATGGCACTGCCTCCCGCTTTTGATGGCTTCGTCGAGCAGAGCAAGCGCGTCTCGCCGACATGCCTGATCACCTTTGAACGTAATCGTTACAGCGTGCCAGCATCGTTTGCGAACCGGCCCGTCAGCCTGCGGATATATCCCGAGAGACTGGTGGTTGCGGCCGAGGGCAATATCCTATGCGAACATGTGCGGATCATTGAGCGCAGCCACGACAAGCCGCCGCGAACGTTTTACGACTGGCGACATTACCTTGCCGTCATCCAGCGCAAACCCGGTGCCCTGCGCAATGGTGCACCCTTCCTGGAATTGCCGCTGGCCTTCAGACAGTTGCAAGATCAGATGCTTCGCCGCCCCGGCGGTGATCGTGAGATGGCCGATATCCTTGCCCTTGTCCTTCATCACGACGAACAGGTCGTCCTCAGGGCTGTGGAACTGGCGTTGGATGCGGGGGTGGCGACCAAGACGCATGTGCTGAACCTGCTGCATCGGCTGATCGACGGCAAGACAATCGATGGTCCCGACATCGATACGCCACAGGCTCTGATCTTGCTGCGTGAACCCAAAGCAAATGTCGAACGCTATGATGACCTACGCGCCCGGATCGCAGGAGGCCGCCATGCGTCATGATCCCGCCAGCGCCGCCGTCGTCATCATGCTGCGGAGCCTGAAGATGTATGGCATGGCCCAAGCCGTCACGGATCTGATCGAGCAAGGTGCTCCGGCTTTTGATGCGGCCGTGCCCATCCTGTCCCAGTTGCTGAAGGCCGAATTGGCCGAGCGCGAGGTACGCTCTATTGCCTACCACATGAAGGCTGCCCGCTTTCCTGCGTACAAAGACATCTCCGGCTTCGACTTCACCGCCAGCGAGATCAACGAGGCCACCGTGCGCCAACTGTACCGATGCGAGTTCATGGATGGGGCGCAGAACGTTGTCCTTATCGGTGGCCCTGGCACTGGCAAAACGCATGTCGCGACCGCTCTCGGAATCCAGGCCATCGAGCATCATCGCCGAAAGGTCCGCTTCTTCTCGACCATCGAACTGGTCAATGCTCTCGAACAGGAGAAGGCCAAAGGCAAGGCAGGCCAGATCGCCGAGACGCTGGTTCGCCTCGATCTGCTGATCCTGGACGAACTGGGATATCTTCCCTTCAGCGCGTCCGGCGGAGCGCTGCTCTTCCACCTGTTGAGCAAGCTCTACGAGCGGACCAGCGTGGTGATCACCACCAACCTCAGCTTCAGCGAATGGGCAACCGTCTTCGGCGACGCCAAGATGACGACCGCCCTGCTCGATCGTTTGACCCATCGTTGCCATATCCTGGAAACCGGGAACGACAGCTTCCGCTTTAAAGCCAGCTCGGCTGCCGCAGCACACAAGAGAGGAGAAAAAGCCAATCCCTTGACCAAACCCTGATCAGAAAACCATACTCAGAGGTGGCTCATTTCTCGGTGGAAAAACCGGCTCAGTTCCGCGTGAAAACCAACAGTCAACAAGGCAAGCGAAAATCGACCTCAAGCACCTGTCCCGGAATTAGTGAAACAACTGTCCGCGATTTAGTGAAACTGGTGTCCCGTAATTCCGAAATATGCAATGCGCCCGCCGCCAGGAGAACAAGCCCCGATGTCAGGACCCTGGTGCTTCCCATCGCATCGACCAGCCTGCCGGAGGGCAGGCCGCTGAGTATCGAGATGACAGGCCCGACCGCCATGATGAAGCCGACCTGTGCTGCCGACAGGCCCAGCCTCAGGCTGAGGTAGAAGGGGCCCACCACCAGCGTCGTCATCATCACGGCGGCAACCAGTCCGTTGATGAGCAGGTTGGGCACGAGTGTCCTGTCGAGCACGCAGGACAGGCTTGCGGATGGGACGTTCGTCTTGCCGGCATGGCCGGGCAGGGTGGTGATGGCCAGCACCAGGGCGATGAGCGCCAGAGGCAGTTGCAGCCAGAACAGCCCCTGCCAGCCGGCAAGCGGGATCAGCAGGCCGCCGAGCGCGGGGCCGAGAGCCGTGCCGAGCGCCGAGACCGTGCCCAGCAGTCCCATCGCCCGTCCAAGCTGCGCCGGTGCCGCAGTCTGGCGCATCAGGGCCATCGACAGGGTCATGAGAAAGGCCGCGCCAATGCCCTGCAGGACACGCGCGCCAACCAGCCACCACAGGCCCGGCGCAACGGCGCACAGCAGCGAGGCCATGGCAAACAGGCCAAGGCCGCCGGTGAGCCCGCGCTTCAGCCCGAACCGGTCGCCGAGCCGGCCGGCGACAATGACCGTCACCGTCAGGGCTGCGAGATAGCCAGCCACCACAGCCTGCACCTGCGCAAACGGTGCCGAAAATGCCGTCGCCAGCGACGGCAACGCGATATTGGCTATGCTGGTGCCGAGTGACGCCAGCAGCATGGCCAGCGCCAGCGTGATGGTCATGCGCCGTTGCGCGGCATTGCCGAACCCCGATTTCCCTTGTTTCATGTCCTTGACCTCTTGCTTGAATGACCGTTCGCCGTCACAGTGCCACTTCAAGTCCACTTGAGGTCAAGCATGAAATTTCTGGATATCGGCGAGGTCGCGTCGCGCAGCCGGGTGAAGCCTTCGGCGCTGCGCTACTATGAGGAAACCGGGTTGATTACCTCGGTCGCGCGGCGTGGCTTGCGCCGGCAATTTCCGCCTGAAGTGCTGTTGCAGCTCAAGTTGATTGCCCTGGCGAAATCGGCCGGCTTTTCGCTGGGGGAGATTGGCCGGATGTTCGGCAGGGACGGACTGCCGGACCTTCCCCGACCCCTCCTGCTTGACCGGGCCAACAGGCTGGACGACCAGATCCGCGAACTTGCGGTATTGCGCGATACGCTCCGCCATATCGCCGATTGCGCAGCACCCTCCCACATGGAATGCCCCACCTTCCGCAACCTTTTGGCCCAGGCCACCATCCGGACAGGTCAGATGGAGCGCGGCGAGCCGGAGTGACTGGCAGGACGGGGGACAGGCAGGACGGGGACGGGACCGCCTTCAAGCCACAGCATTGCTGCTCTGGAGGAAAGACGGTTTCGGGATAAAAGGCACCGCCCGCCCTGATTTTGCCTCGCTGCGGCGACAGGATGAGCACCGCCTGCCGGTCGCCGAAACGGTTCCCCAACCCGAATTTTCCATCCAGCGGCTACGGCCCGTTTAGGATTTGATTACCATATTTGTTCATAGTTTACCCGTTCGGTGCAGGTGCGGCAGGTCATTCTCCGCAGGGCCGGGCAGTGTAACGACCGGCGGACCCGTGTTTCATGTCCGCGTCACGTAACGAGTATCGGGTATCTGTGTCATGGCGTCTGTGAACAAGTCTGCGCGTTCCGCCGCAAAATCCGGCCGGGGTCTTTCCCGAAGCTTCGTTCTTGGTGCCCTGCTGTCCTGCAGCTTTGCTGCCGGATCTGTCTGGGGTCTCGCCTCGACGCTGAGTGCCATGCATGAGGCGGCGCACACCCTGTCCGAAGGTACATTCGATCTCAAGCTGGTGGCCTCTGACACACGCCGTTTCGATCCCGCGCCCAAAGCCGTCAAATCATCACGCTTCCTGCAACCAACCGAAAGCGAGCTCCGGGAGGCCCGGCTGACCGACGATGCCATCCGCAAGGCGCATCAGCGCAGCCTCGCCGTCCAGCTGGCGCTGGCGGAAAAGCGCAAGAGGGCTGAGGCCGCGACGCTGCTGGCATTGGCCGTGCCCGTCAAAACGCCGGCAGAACCGCAGGAAAAGACCGATGCCAGGCCATCTCTGGTCACCGCACTGGTGGAAGATGTTCCGGCCGATGACAGCGAGCCCTTCGATCTCGTGCTGCCGAAGGAAGATCCGGACGAGGCGGTGGCACTTCCCGGCGAGATCCCGCTGCCGGAAACCAGGCCGCTGACCGAAACCGCCGCCCCCGGGCCGAAGTCCGCCGACCAAAAGCCTGCTGCACGCAAAAGCCTCGGCAACAGACAGGATGTCGCGGTCGCAAAACCCGGGCGCTCGCTGTTTGGCGATCTGTTCAATCACAAGGCCAGCACCGGCGCGTGGCAGGGAAATGCCGCGAAGGTCGCGATCTACGATGTGTCCAATGCCACCGTCTATCTGCCTGACGGAACAAAGCTGCGCGCCCATTCCGGCATCGGCAACATGCGCGACAATCCGCGCTACGAGAATGTCGCCATGCGGGGCCCGACGCCTGCCGGCACCTATCGCCTGTCGATGCGCGAAAAGCGGTTCTACGGTGTGGAAGCCATCCGGATGACCTCGATCGACGGTCGCGACCCGAAAAACCGGACCGGGCTCCTGACCCATACCAATTTGCTGCGCGGCCGGATCGGCTCGCACGGCTGCGTCGCCTTCCAGGACTACCAGCCCTTCCTCAGAGCCTTCAAACGCGGCCAGATCTCGACGCTTGTCGTGGTGCCGGAACTGCCGTCATCACCCACCCAACTCGCAGCCCTCTATCGCAAGGCTGGGGCGTGAGCCGTCATGAGGTGGATCTGGAGCCCGTCGGGTTGAATGTGAACCAGGCAGGCTCCTGCCTGCGTTCAACCGGACTCCTGGCCCTTGGAGTCTGCCAGGTTCACATTGAACCCGACGGGCTCTCATTTTCTTTGCTTTCGTTTGTCTTTTCGCGCGAATACGTTCGCCCGCTCAAGCGAGTTTGAGCGGGAAAACCGGATTCCAGACGCAAAACGTCGTTTGCGTGTTTTCCCTGAGAAATCCTAGAGTTTGTCAGGGAAAAGTGGAATCCGGTTTTCCCGAAAAGACAAACGAAAACAAATTTGCTTGGAGTCTGTCTGGTTCAATAAGAACCTGACAGACTCTAAAAGCAAATCCGCTGGCAAATGACGTGCGACGACGTGCCGTTAACCATTCCTGTCCTCGCTGTCTTCTGCCCCACCCGCAATATCCAGCAGCAGATCGGGGTTTGTGCCCTTGCCTTCGAGTTCCTCCCGAACCTGCTCAAGGATCCGGCCATATTTTGCCATGACTTTGGCCCGGCCCGGGCTCTGCAGGTCCTTCAACGTTTTCTCCACGCTGTTCATCAACCTGTCAGCCACGGGATCCTGCCCGGCCACCAGAGCAAAGGGATCGACAATGCGCCACCGCAAGAGCCCGACCAGCAGGAACGGGGCATAATGGAAACGGGTATAGGTCGTGCCGATGTTAGCGGTGAATTCCTCCAGTATTCTCCTGCCCACATGTTCTACGCCCTTGCGTGTCAGTGCCTTCGGCGCTGTGTCTGAGCGGGAAAGCAGGAAAGCCATGGCGGCTGTTTCTCGTTGCCAACGCCACTCGGCCGTGGGCTTCTGCAGGATCTTGTAGATCGCTTGTTGTTCGTGCGACCGTTTGCTTGCGATCCGGCCAAGTCCCTGGTAGGCGAGTATCCAGCGGCTGGGATGGGTGATCAACCGATGACCCCGTTCCTGCTGCTCCCAGGCTTCCAGCAGCCAATCGGTCACCTCTGGCGGACAGAGGCGATAGAGCCAGGTCAAAAAGCGAAGGGAATCCTTGCGTTCCTTACTCTTGCCAGCAAGATGTTCGCGCACATGCAGGGTGGCGCGCGCAATCATTAGTTGCATATCGGTCACGGTCTTTGCGTCAATTTCTGGCGGAAAATGTCCGTCGCTTGAAATGGCATAACGGCCATAGGGTCTGGCCGACAGTTTGTCGGCGAGAAGTGTCCAGTCTGCGTCTGCCCGTTCGGATTGAACAGCGACGATCTTCAGCAGGCCGTCACCCCTCCCATTGTCCAGCCACCCATCCGTGCCGCATGGCAGCACGAGCCGGGCCGGGATCGTGGGGGTGGGCTTTTCGAAGGATGCGAGCAGATCCTCCCAGGTTTCGGACAATTCCACCGCGCCATCCCAATCTACCTGGAACTGCCGAACCAGACTTTCCGAATGCAGCAAGATTTTTGCCCGGCCAGAGGCAGGCTTTTGCTCCACCCAAAGATCCACGGGCGTCTGTCGTGCAAGCTTTGCACCGATTTCGACCTTCGCCTTTCGAGGCCGCTCTTCTGTCTGCTTGCGGAGATAGATCGAAAATTGGTCCTGTCCCGCCTGGATCGCGAATTGGGCCGGGTTTGGACTTCGGTAGGTGTCTCCGGCGGGAAGCGTGATTTCAGGATCGACAAGATCATAGTTTTCGGCCCCGTCGCGCTTCTGCACAATGGTGGAAATCTGTGGCAGGAAGTCGAAATAGACCGGCTCCCGCCGGCTGAGCCGACCTGCGGCGATCAGCGCTCCTTCCGCGATGGCCTGAAGGGGTAAAGTTTCAATTGGCGTCCTGGTTGACAGTTCCAGCCTTGCCTGCAGGCCGTCGCGAACCGGACCGTCCGCAAGCGTTTCGAAAATAACGATATCGCAATCGTTCAGGTTGTCCGTGAGTTCGGGAGGCAGCGACACATTGCCAATGTCCAGTGCGGCCGGCGGTGTCAGGGTTTGCCAGTCTCCGTTGTCCAGGCGCAGGATCTCAGGTTTCGTCGGCATGCCAAGGGCCAGCCTGCCGATCGACTTCGCCCATTCGAACGAACCCTGCCAATCGCCTGACGTGCCTGCATTGAGAGCCGAGGTGGCCCGTTCGGCAAGCCCTGCGTAGCCCCATTCCGAGACAATGATCTGGCCGACATGACGTCGTTCCGGAGCCAACAGGCGTTGAGAAGCGTCGCCTCCCGTTCGAATTTGCACTTGCTGCACGGCAAAACCCTGGGCGGCATGGCAGATTACACCGACTTTGAGAGGCCGGGTGATCACGCCCCTTTCAATGGCAAACAGCGCTGCGAGAACAGGCCGCCAGACGAGCAAAGGACTTGATACGCGCGCCTTGCGCAAAGCAGCGAGCATGCGCTCCTGCAGCATCTCTCTGGAGCCGGGCACATCGTCAATGCTCGCTACACCAAACCCCGCGCCTGGGAATAACCCCGTGAAGGCTGCGGCGAGCGCTTCCACGGAAGGGGTCCCGCCGGATAGCATGTCCGTGATACTCTGGCGGTTTCCGGACTTCCCGATCACCCCCCAACCCGCACCGAGGCCGTGCGGTGCCAACATAGAGGTGGCTCGGTTTGTCTGAACAGTTCCGGGTGTCTCGCTAAGTGGATTTCCGCCTCGATTATGCTGCCACCATCATCGGTGGCAGCGCGTTGAAGTAGGCCTGATCCGGCGTCTTCCGGTCAAGCGATGAATGTGGGCGTCGGCTGTTGTAGAAGGCCAGATATCGGCCGATGCCAGCGCGGGCCTCGGGCACTGTCTTGTAAGCGTGGAGATAAACCTCCTCATATTTGATTGACCGCCAGAGCCGCTCGACGAAGACATTGTCGCGCCATGCGCCTTTACCGTCCATCGAGATGGAGACTTCCGCCTTCTTTAGCACATCAGTAAAGTCGATAGACGTGAACTGCGATCCCTGGTCGGTATTGAAGATGTCGGGTTTGCCATGTCTCGCAAGCGCGTCCTCGACCGCTGCGATGCAGAAGGCTGTCTCCATCGTGATCGACAGCCGCCATGAGAGCACGCGGCGACTGAACCAGTCCACCACGGCACAGAGATAGACGAAGCCCCGCGCCATCGGAATATATGTGATATCCATCGCCCAGACCTGGTTGGACCGGGTGACCGCCAGCTTGCGCAGGAGATAAGGATAGACCTTGTGACCGGGTGCCGGTTTCGAGGTGTTCGGGCGGCGATAGATCGCCTCGATGCCCATCTTCTTCATCAGCGTGGCGACGTGCAGCCGCCCAGTCTCCAGCCCTTCTCCCCTCAAAAGCCCTTGCAACATCCGACTTCCGGCAAACGGGTAATCGAGATGCAGTTCGTCTATCCGCCGCATCAGGACCAGATCGCCGTCGGGCACTGGACGTGGAGAATAGTAGATACTGCCCCTGCTGAAGCGGAGAAGTTTCGCCTGGCGCACGACGGAAAGTTTGTGCTTGCGGTCGATCATTTCTTTCCGCCCAGCAATCCCGCCTTGCCGAGCGCACCGGATAAAAAATCGTTCTCCAGCGTCAACTCCCCGATCTTGGCATGCAGCGTTTTGACATCAACGGTTGGACCCGCCGGTTCCGCCTTGGCTTCATCGCCGAAAACCCCCGTCGCCCCCTCAAGGAGCTGGTCTTTCCATTGCTTGATCTGGTTGGCGTGCACGTCGAACTGTTGGGATAACTCAACCAGCGTCTGTTCGCCTCTGATGGCGGCAAGCGCCACCTTCGCCTTGAAAGCCGGTGTGTGGTTCCGGCGCGGTCGTCTTGTCATGATCTCTCCTGTTCCCGGCATCTAAGCCGAAGTCAGGCAGAAATTCCACTTATCCCGATTGTTCAAATTTCCCGAGCCACCTCTAAGAGCCTGACTCGAAAAGGTTTCAATAATATCGGTACCTTGCCAAGCGTCGCGTCAGGACCCTGATGTGGGCGATAGTGATCCATGCCTGGGCTGATGCGATGGATTTCTCCCAATCCTTGGCCAGTCGCCGACATCTGCCAAGCCATGCGAAGGTGCGCTCCACGACCCAGCGACGCGGCAAAACCTCGAAGCCCTTGGCCTTATCGGTCCGCTTCACGATCTGGAGAGTGAACGCAGCGATCTTTTGCAGTGCTCCCTTCAGCTTCGGTCCGGCATAACCACCGTCGGCGAAGATATGTTTCAGCCAGGGCCAGCGCTTGAGAATGGTTTTGAGAACGGCAGGTGCACCATCGCGATCCTGAATATCGGCGCTGTGAACCACGAGGCCGACCATCAGTCCAAGCGTGTCGACGACGATATGGCGCTTGCGTCCCTTGATCTTTTTGCCCGCGTCATAGCCTGAAATTCCGCCGCTTTCCGTGGTTTTCACGCTTTGACTGTCGATCACGCCCGCAGATGGCGAGGCTTCCCGTCCTTCCAGTTCACGCGCCTCCATCACCAGATGGTGGTTGATCCGGCCCCATAACCCTGTCGCTCGCCATTCGTAGAAATAGGACTGTACGGTTGTGAAAGGCGGAAAATCCTTCGGCAGCATCCGCCACTGGCACCCCGTTGTCGCCATGTACAGCAACGCATTCACGACCTCGCGAAGATCCGTGCTGCGCGGCCTGCCCAATCGCTTCGCTCCAGGCAGCCAAGGGGAGATCAATCCCCATTCCCTGTCCGTCAGATCGCTTGCATACCGCCTTGCGCCTCGGGCATATTGCCGACGGGTGAAATCAGTCCAGCTCATTGTGGTCTCCGTTCGTCGTAAGCAAACAAACAGAATCACAACTGGCTGATTTCACTCAACTCTTTTTCGGTCAGGCTCTAAGAGGCTCAATCACCGACCACTCAAAATCCGTCAAATCGAACCGCGCCATCACTGCCTCCAAATCAATCCAGGAAGTGAATCACAATCCATTCAAAACAAAAACTATTTTATGGGTATGTGACCTAGGGGATAGATCGCCCAGTAGGACGGACCTGCCAGGTCGCGAACTCTTCAATCACGGCATCTGTGCCCCGCCGCGAACAGGTCCGGCGAAACCTCTGGTCGAAAAGGGCGGCCATTCACAAAGCCACCGAATTCGGAGTTCCGAAAGCGAGCAAAACGCGTTCATGCACGTCCAGAATCATGCATGAGGTCGCGGTGCTCAGTGATCTGCGGTCCCTTCACCTCGAAATTAACCGTCGACCAACACACACTGACGAGCGAGGAAGCATGCGACATCCTATTCCAGCCACTATTGCGCTAAGCGCCTTTCTGGACAGGTCTGCCAACGAAAGCCCTGACCAGACCGCCTTGTTCGATGGAAAGGAAAACATCAGCTTCGCCGCTGTAAAAGACGGCGCACGCGCATTGGCGCTCAGCCTGATGGTCCAGGGGGTCAGACCCACCGACCGGGTTTTTGTGGTTCTTGATAATTGCAGCGCCTTTGCGCTGGCTTTCTGGGCAGTGCAATATGCCGCCGCCGTTTTCGTGCCCGTCAATCCGGCAACGACGGCCAGTCAGCTTGCCTGGCTGATCGATGATTCAACACCCCGCGTCGTCATTGCGCAAACGAAGAACCGCGAGGTTATCGACGCGGCCTTAGCCGCGGCAACAACAGCACCCGTTTTGATCTGGTCGACGCCGGAACGGTTTGAAACAGACAATGTGACGGTAACGGACAGGCTTTTCCCCGTTGCCGCTCCCGACGATCTGGCCGCCATCATCTACACCTCCGGCTCCACATCCAATCCGAAAGGCGTGATGCTGTCGCAACGCAACATGGTGACAGCCGCCTGTTCCGTCGCCTCCTACCTCGGATATGAGCCGAGCGACCGCGTGTTCTGCGCCATCCCCTTCACCTTTGACTATGGCTTGCACCAGATCACCATGACGACTCTGGTCAAGGCGACGCTGATCGTGGAAAACGCCTTCGCCCAGCCGCTGATGAGCCTTCATCGGTTGGCCACTTATCAGGCCACCGTCTTCCCGCTGGTGCCGACCATCGCCGCCCTGATCTCGCCTTTCGCCAAGCGGTTTGATTTCTCGCGGATCCGCATCGTCACCAGCACGGCCTCCGCCTTCAACACCGACTCGATTGATGCCATGCGGGCGATGTTTCCCAAGGCGCTCGTCTTTTCCATGTATGGCCTGACCGAATGCCACCGTTGCACCTATCTCGACCCCGCCGAGCTGGACCGACGCAAGGCCAGCATCGGCAAGGCGATACCGCTGACGCAGATGTGGGTGGAAGACGAAGACGGCAACCGGATCAAGTCCGGCGGCTCCGGCGAACTCGTCATCCGTGGTGACACCGTCATGCTCGGATATTGGAACAACAGCGAGGCAACGCGCGAACGATTGTTTGCCGGCGACCTGCCCGGCGAGCGCTATCTCCATACGGGCGATCTCGTGCAGCTCGATGAGGAAGGTTTCGCGTATTTCATCGGGCGCCGTGACGAGATGCTAAAGGTGCGTGGCCAGAAAGTTGCGCCGCTCGAGGTGGAAGCCGTGATTGCCACCCATCCGGCCGTGTCGATGTCGGCCATTGTCGGCATACCGGATGCGGTCACCGATACGCGGCTGATTGCCTTCGTCGAACTTCGCCTTGGCGAACATCAAGACGAAAGCGACCTTCAGGCTTTCCTGGGCGAACATCTCAAACCCCATCAGCGCCCGGCAGAAATCCGGTTTTCGCGCACTTTGCCGAAAAGCCCGAATGGCAAGATCGACAAAAAGCGTCTCAAGGCCGAAGCGTCCGAAAACACATCGGCTGCGGCATAACCCTATCATTCAGAGGCAGGTTCATGACCATCACCATCATCAATGCAATTCTTGAAGGCATCACCGAAATTGCCGAGGTTCCGGCGGGGCTGGAACTGAGCGCGTCCACCGAATTCGAGCGCGATCTCGGCTTCGACAGCGGTAATTTCATTGAGCTCTTCCTCCTCCTGGAAGAGCAAATTCCTGGGTTTACTCTTGGCTCCTCCCGCCTGGCCCAGGAAGATTTCCAGTCGGTCGAAAATATCGCCCGCTTCATCGAAAGGCGGCTGGCATCTGCGGAGATCGCCGCATGACCGAACCCGGCGCCCATGACCGGATTATCAGCGTCTTCAAGCCGATGGAAAACGCCATCGGCCTGGCTTACAGCCACGCGACCGGGGATCTGACATTTGCCACACTCAGTGCTTCGGCAAGGGCGCTTGCCGCGCAGATCGCCAGCGTACAGCCTGGCGACCGCAGCCCGGTGATGATTTTCGGCCATAAGGACCGGCGTTTTCTCATCGCCTATTGGGCTTGCCTCCTGACCGGTCGCGCGGCCGTGCCCAACGAGCCGGACCTGCCGCCGCGTCGGCTTGCCGGCGTCGCTTCAGTCACCGGTTCGACACTGTTGATCGATGCGCAACCGGATGGGCATGACGCCCCCATCGGCCTCACCGATCTCGTTTTGCCTGTCCCGCTGCTGACGACGGCACCGGGCATCACGCATCCGCCGATCCGGGCAGCAGATCAGGATACGGCCTATATTCTCTTTTCGACCGGCACCACAGGCGAACCCAAGGGCATTGAGGTCACCTATGCCAATCTTGCCGATTTCGTCGGCTGGATGGACCAAATGGGCAGCGACATCGGCAACCCAGGCTGCATTTCGGCAAATGTGCGCTATTGCTTTGACGTTTCGCTCTTTGAAATGTGGCTGTCCTGGTTGAACCTGAAGCCAATGTCCGGCCTTGACCACGGCGACATCTGGAATATTGGCACATATCTGGCGCAATTTTCCGCCGACGACCTGTCGATCTGGGTGTCAACGCCAACTCTTGCGGCGCATTATGTCCGCCATCAGGGATTTTGCAGCGACACTCTACCCGCACTGAAAGCGATGATCTTTTGCGGCGAGGTCTTGCCCAAAGCGCTGGTCCGCACCTTGTTTGCCCGGTTTCCGGGTATCCGCATCTTCAATACCTATGGCCCGACGGAATGTACCGTTGCCGTGACCTGTGTCGAGATCACGCAGGCGCATCTCGACGCTGACCGCGAGCTGCCGATTGGTTCCGCGCGGCATGGGACCTGGCTTTCCGCCGATGCCGATACCACGGGTCAGGGCGAAATCATCATTCATGGTACCAGTGTCGGCAAAGGCTATCTCGGCGCATCCGAGGAGCAAAACGCCCGGTTTATCGCGCCGCACAGCTACCGTACCGGCGACTGGGGCATGCAGGATGCGAAAGGCGACTGGTATTTTAAGGGCCGTCGCGATCGGGAAATCAAGCTCGACGGTCACCGCATTGACCTCAATACGGTCGAAGCCGCCATCCGTGATTGCCGGGATGTGCGCGATGTGATCGTCGCCCCCCCGGAAGAAGGTTCCCGCATGGGTGGATTGCGCGCATTCGTCCTCGGCATTGCCACAACGGAGGCACTGGAGCGACTGGCAAACGAAGCGGCAGACCGTTTGCCACCGCATATCATACCGCGCTTCTGGTATGCGCAGGAAGACTGCGTCTTTAACGCCAGCGGCAAGCTCGACCGAAAGCAAGTGCAGGCGGATATGCTCGCCCGGGGCGTCCGCCATATTCATACCGCGGCCCGCAAGACCACGGCTGAAAAGGCAATGGCGATCAAAAGCGAACAGGACGCAGCCTGATGGCCATTCCCGTCAACATGATCGCCTTGTCCGGTGCCCCGCTGTCCATGACCGCCATCGACAGTCTGGGGCCGGTACATGGTCTTTCTGCATCCAATATCCGGATGCTGACCCGTTATTTCGGACTGAACTCGGTGGCGGTCAACCCTGAAAACCACAGCAGGATGTGCGCACAGCCGCTGGCCACGCTGATGGATCATTATCCGGAGCTGGCGACTTTGTCCGGTCTGCTGATCCATGCCAAGACCCAGACTCACAACACCTTTGCCGACAGTTCCTGGCTCAAGGATCTGGCAACGGAACACGGCTTGCAGGACTGGGAAATACTGACCCTTTCGATGAATCATTGCGCATCCGCGTTGAGCGCCTGCCACCTGATCAGCGACTCCGCGCAAACGCGCCCTGTGATCATCCTGACCGGCGAGAAATGCTTTCATGCTGCAACCTGTCGCCAATCGAGTGCGGCCCTTGGCGAGCTGCCGACAGCGATGTTGCTCAACCACGACCATCAGTTCACCGGCAGGGACAATTGGTGCATCACCGCCTCGCGGGTTGCTCACACACCGAAGTTTCATGCCAATCCGGAACGGATGGACCCGGCGGTCAAGCGTGAGTTTGAAGGGACGTTCGGAGATTGGTTGCAGAGCTTTATCGCAGGCTGCAATGGCGCCTTTTTCACCCCGTCCGAAGGTCCGGACCTCGTCGTTCCCTACAATCTCAATCTGCCGCTGTTGCAACGGCTTTCCACCCATTTCGGCTGGGGCGACCGGCTTTACACCGGCTCGATCTCCTCAATCGGGCACCTGTTCTGCTCGGATGTTTTCTACAATCTGACGCAGATTTTGCCGCGCACGACCGCCAACCGGATCTTCTGCTTTGCCGCCGGCATGGGCGCGACCTTCGGCGCGCTCGTGATTGAACGCAGATCTGCTGAACATGACAGCCAACAGGTGAACCAAGGAGTCAACCCATGATCCTATTCTATACCACCTGCCCACCGTCAACGGCGTTTGAAGGCCGGGATTATCTGGCTGAAGTCGGCAAGATCGCCCGCTGGAGCGAAGACGCCGGCGCACAAGGCATGCTGATCTATACTGACAACAGTCTCGTTGATCCCTGGTGCGTGGCGCAGGCGGTGCTTGGCGAAACGTCGCGGTTGCTGCCGTTGATTGCCGTTCAGCCGGTTTATGCGCCGCCTTTCAGCATCGCCAAGCGCATTGCGAGCCTGGCCTGTCTCTATGGTCGTCCGGTGGCGTTGAACATGGTCGCGGGAGGCTTTCTCAAGGACCTTGCCGCTCTCGGCGACAACACCCCGCACAATGAGCGCTACGAGCGGCTTTTCGAATATACCAACATCATCAAGGCGTTGCTGCGCAACGAAACAGTGTCTATCGACGGTCCTTATTTTTCGCTGGCCGGGGCGCGGCTGTCGCCTGCCATGCCACAGGGCTTGTTGCCAAGAATCTTTGTTTCGGGCTCATCGAAGGCAGGGGCCGATGTCTCTGCCGGCCTTGAGGCCATCGCGGTCAACTATCCGCCGTCGCCCGATGACCTGGGCGAACCCGTGGCAAAGGGCAGTTTCGCCCGTGTCGGCATCATTTCCCGCGATACGGAAGAAGAGGCCTGGGCGGTGGCTGACAAGCGCTTCCCGCCCGACCGGCACGGGGAAATGGTGCACAAAATGGCAACCGCTGTGAGCGATTCCGTCTGGCACGCCACGCTCGCCGACATGGCACAGAAGCGGTCCGCACAAAGCGGCCCTTATTGGCTCCACCCGCTCAAGACCTACAAGACATTCTGCCCCTATCTGGTCGGCAGCCATGACCAGATAGGAGCGCATTTGGCGCGTTACCGCCAGGCCGGCTTTGCCGGATTCATCCTCGATGTTCCGCAAAGTGAGGAGGATTTGCAATTCGCAACTCAGGCATTCCGGCAAAGCAGCAGGCAGGTAGCGGTGAACACCTCTTCTTGAAACAAACGAAAGGAAATCACAATGAAAACCCGCAACAAACTGATCGCTTTTGCGCCCGTCGCGGTTCTTTGCATCATGGGGGTCGCAATGTCAGTGTCAAAACAAGGTTTCGCCAGCTCGATGAATGACATCGACTTCAGCGGCATCGAAAACGTTGTCGTCGAAGGTTCGGACAGCCGGCTCGACGTGACAACCCATAAGGATGGCGCATCGGCGCTGCGCATCAGCAAAGACGGCTGGGGAGACAGCTTCTGCAATCCGACGGTCAATTACGAGCGCGACAACACGACATTGCGCATCCGCGTCGGGCAAAGTGGCGTCCGCACCGGCCTTCCGGGTCAGTGTAACATCACGGTTGCCGTAGACATGCCCGAAAACCTCAATCTCTCGGTTCTTCAGGCAAGCGCAGTCGCCAATGTCAAAGGTTTGATGAAGGATGTATCGGTCAAGGGTGACAATGCCGTCGTGACCATCAATGGAAGCGTCAATGATCTGAATATCAACAGCCACAAGACCGTTGTGACCTTTTCCGGTGCCGTGCGCATTCTCAGCATTCACGCCGACAAGGCCGTCGCCGAACTGACGCTGAACAGTGCGGTTAGCCCGCAAAGCCTCAGCATCGATGCCGCCATGCTGGTGACAAATATCGGATTGCCGGACGATACCGAAATGGAGCATTCGGTGGAGGCACCGATTGCCATGTTTTCCAACCCTTTCAAAAACACCGTCGGCGCAAAACTGAAAATCGATATCCGCAGCCAGATGCTGAAGGGCTCGCTGTATTCGGTCCAAAAGGCCACACACAGCTGATACGGTGCGGACCATGGCGCCGACCGTCAAACAAATGATCCGCTGCAAGAACCCACTTGCTGCGGATCATTTTATGGTCGGGTCACCAATGGCCCTGAACGGCTGTTCAATGGTGCATCACCTGGTTCAACGTTTTGGGAAACAAGGCGCCAGCATCCTGCTGAACGATATCCTGGTTCGATCGTAACTCGGACAGAAATGACTCCATGGCTTTCGGCATCGCATCCGCCGTCCTGCTCCTGCGCCATTCACTCGGGCTCATGCCGACAATGCGCTGGAACTCGCGGTTGAAATTGGATTTGGTCTGGAATCCGGCATCGAAGATCACCTCGGTGATCTGGGCGGAGTTATTGCTGAGAAGCTCACAGGCCTCCATCACGCGGAACATGTTGACATATTGCGGAACATTCATCGCACGCTGGCTGTTGATGGCCGCAGAGATTTGCCGTGCCGGAACCACCAGCTTGCGCGCCAGACGGTCAAGGCTGAGATTAGGATCGCGATAGACACGCTTCGAGATCATTAATGCGTCAAGCCGTGTCAGGGTTTCGGAAAACAGTGCTTGCATTTCAGCCGCTGAACGCCCGTCCATTTCCGGCAGTCCCGCGGGGGGCTTTGTATCGGCGCTGTCTGTCTCACAGGGCTCGGCAGCCTCATATGTTAAGCGGTCGATAAGGGCTATGGAAGCACTCAGGATGATGATCATCAAGAGGCTCGATATGCCGACAATTTCGGCTGAATAGTTACCGGCATTGGCGGCCATGTCATAGACAATGACCAGATCAACCAATGCGGACGAGATCAGCACCAGTCCTGCGGACCTGAAGACCGTATTGGTGGAGACCATCGACTGAAAGGGAATCCGGTCTAGCCATTCGATGTCGTCTTTGAAGGTCGTATAAAGAAGGGCCATTCCATAGCCGACGAACAAGGCGCTGATCAGCACATCAACCCCTTCCGAATTGGCAAGCGGAGCCAACAGGATAAGAACAGGCGGTGCTACAATCTGAAACCAGGAAAGCGGAGTCATTTTCCAGTTCGTGCCGGAAACCATGCTGTTCAAGGCAAGCCACATCAAAGACGGGATCATAGCTGCCAGGACACTTTGCACCGGCCAGACAATTTTGAGATGGTAGCCCCACCGCAATCCGATCAACACCGACTGAACTGCGAGGACAAGCAGCACAACCCGCGGCAGAACGCCAATGCGCTTTTCCGCAGAAAAGGAAAAGCGAACCAGAACCACGACTAGAATCAGAGAAATGATGAAAGGTACCGGCAACATGTTAGCTCCAGTTCGCTTAAGCTCTTTGAGAGCCTCCCGGGGTTGCGGGTTATGTGCTAAAGGTTTGCAATGTGCGTATATCAGTTATTAGGGCGATTTGAAATAGTTCTGACCGCTGCCCCTTCGAATTTGGACATAATAACGCAAAAAAACAACCCTGTATTACACAGATCGAAGTTAATGTAAACTAATAAGTGGGCGGTCTCATTTCTGAAGTGCAACAGGCTGGTTTGAGATTTCGGTTTGATAGGCTTCGAGGGGTGTTCTGAATCCGAGTGTTTGTCTTGGTCGATTATTGAGGCTGTCGGCGATTTTGTCGAGGTCCTTCTGGGAGTAGATGCTGAGATCGATGCCTTTTGGCAGATACTGGCGGATCAGGCCATTGGTATTTTCGTTGGTGGGTCGCTGCCACGGGCTATGCGGATCGCAGAAATACACTTTTATATTCAGCCGCTTAGCCAGCTCGGTGCGCTGAGCCATTTCTTTTCCCTGGTCGTAGGTCATGCTGGTGCGCATCGCTTGAGGGACACGCGACAGGCCGCGCGAGAACCCGGCAAGTGCTGCATCCGCGCTGGCATCCTTCATCTTCGTCAGAATGACATAGCGGGTTTTGCGTTCGGCCAGCGTGCCGATGCAACTGGCATTTCCGGCGCCCTTGATCAGGTCACCCTCCCAGTCGCCGGGCAGTTCACGGGTCAGCACGGACGCCGGACGCGCATGCACCGACACCATGCCAGGCAGGCTGCCGCGCCGGTCCTTGCCTTGAGCGCGGGGGCGGCGCAATTTATGCCCCTGTCGAAGCAAGCCTATGAGTTGCTTGCGCAATTCGCCTTTCGGCAGGATGTAGATCGCCCGGTAAATCGTCTCGTGCGCCACTGTCTCGGGCTCGTCCATGTGCTTTAACCTGCCGGAAATCTGCTGCGGGGACCAGCCCAGACGTATCTGCCTGAAAACAGTCTCCCGCAAGGCCGTCCCTTCCGCAAGCCTGACCAGTCCGCGACGGCGGCGCGACAAAGAGGCTCTGGAAGCAATGCCCGCGTCATAGCATAAGTGAGAAGGCGACGCTGGCGGCGCGTTACGGCGAACCTCCCGAGACACAGTCGATCGCGACCGGCCAAGAGCCAGAGCGATCCACGCCTGCGTGTTGCCCATATTCAAACGGCTCTGGAGAAAGTTGCGCTCAAAAGCGCTAAAATGCTGATAATGCTGACCCATAACGGCATCCTTTAAACGGATGCCTGTTGCACTTCAAATCAGAGAACGCCGTGCATATGCTCTTCAAGCAACCATCGATTTCAAGCCGTTTCAGCCCGAACCTTTGCGCCAACAAAATCTGAAAGCGCTCCCAGAGTAACAAAGTCAAACAAATCCAGAATGTCGATTTCGATATTGAGTGCCTTTTCTATGGCATTCTGGATACGCGGCATCAAAAGGGACTGGCCGCCCAGATCAAAGACATTATCGTTTGTTTCTGGCGGAATATCGAGCCCCAGAATATCCTGCCAGATTCTGGCAAGCATTGAGGTCACTTCGTCAACGAACGAGCTCTGTGTCGAATCTGATAGATCTGCTGTCTTGGGATGGACAATCGCATTGTCGGTGCTTCCAAACGCAATTGCCGTGCCAAACGTGTCCGTTAAAGGCAAATTGCGGTCGTAAATGCCGTTTTCGCCATGTGGAACCAGCAAATCGAGTGCTACTGGTTCGGCTACAGTATGCGCGTGCATGGGCGGTCGCGTTTCATCAATACCGACAAACACAACAGGATCGGCGCTGGCCATGGCATCTTCAAGGCATGCAAGCGCGGCTTCAGGATTCATGGCCCGGAAACCCTTGCGTTCGCCAAGCGTTGCCAACGTATAACCACGCAACATGCCAGTCTCCTGCCACATTGACCAGTTGATGCAGCGAATTTGCGGCGCGCCGGATGCTTGTCCAAGCGACGCCAGAGCCATCTGCTGACGGCAGGCCGCCGAATATCCTCCGACATTAGCGCCGCCGAAATGAGCATTCAGCGATGAGAACATCACCACAAAGTCGGCAGACAAGTCTTTGGCAAGTTCGAAGCTTGCCAAAGCACCTTCGCGCCGAGTAGCAATCAGGGAGCGAAGTTCGACGGCGTCCATTTGCGCCAGCGGTATATTGGACAAGGTTCCGGCGAGGTGAAATACGCCGTCCAGTTTCTCCGCCTGCATCATCTGCATAGTCTGGATTACTGCGGTCGCAAAATGGTCATCTTCGCAATCTGCCGCAACATAGGAGGCCTGCGTGCGGGCCTCGATGGCACAAAGCGCGGCATGGGTTTTCGTATCCAGTTGCGAGCGCGGACGTCTCCCGACAATGATGAGCCGGGCCTCATACCGGGTGATGAGATCGTTGCAAAGATGAAGGCCGATGCCACCAAGCCCGCCGGTCACAACATAGAGCCCCCGCGCGCGCAGTTTTGCCGCAGCCCCGGTCGAGGTCAGGACGGAAGGTGCCAGACGGCTGACATAGCGCTGACCGTCACGCCAGCAGATTTCGGTTTCCCGGGCCCCTTCGGCGGCTTCGACTGTCAGGATCTCCGCCAGGTTCTGGTTCGCTCCGGCAAGAATAAATCGGGCCTTCAGATCCGGATATTCATCCATTGCGGTGCGCAGCAGCGGCGCAATGGATGCGACCGACCGCTCGTGTTCCGGCTCCACCGTAACCACAAGCAACTGGCAGGGCGTTCTCAAAGAATTTTTTCCGAGAATATTGAGGACTTCGAGCAGGATCCCGATGTCAAAATCCTTATCCGCCAGCATGGCAAAATGACGACGGTCCTGCGCATCGCATACCATCGGCAGATAGGCACTGTTGATGGCGGTAAAGGATGACCCGGAGGCGGTCAATCCATGGGCCACAGCCATCGTGCCGGTTTGGCCATCATCGAGAATCGTGATCAGCGGAACGGCTTCACCTGTCTGCACCTTGCGTTTACGCCAGACGCGCCGCCAAAGCGTGCCGATCCGGCCGGCACTTTCCTGCGTATTCGATGCCCCTGCCCGACGGTAGTCCGGCACAAGACTTCCGGCTTCCAGGGCGGCCTTCAGCTTTTCCTTCTGGATCTTGCCGATTGAGGTCTTGGGCACCGCAGGCTCTGACAGAACGATGATTTCACCAACCTGCAGCCCGAACACGGTCGTCAATCTGGTGCGAATGGCCTGAAGAACAGGAGCGGTCGGTGCACTTTGATCAAACGGCACAAAAAACACGCTGACGCGGTCTGTATCATCCCCCCGTTCCCGGCGGGCAATCACAGCTGTAAAGGAGGGGCGGACACCGTCCACCATATCGACCTGGGCTTCCACAGCTGCGGGGTCGATGTTCTGGCCATTGATGATGATGAGGTCCTTGGCCCGTCCCATCATGCACAACCGGCCGCGTGAAATCGCCCCGAGGTCTCCGGTGTTGAACCAGCCATCGGCTGTGAACGAGGCGGCATTGACCGCCGCATTTTCGAAATAGGCCGGCAAGACCGTTGAACCGGTGATATGCAGCGCGCCGATCGTGCCTTGGGGTACGATGCGGCCGTCGGTATCAACGATGCGCAGAGAAATGCCCGGGTAGGGCTTTCCGACACTCACCGGACCGGCAACATCGTCCGCCATATCCTGATGAAAATCCTGACAGATGACCGTATCACTACAGGTTTCCGACATGCCCCATGAGGGGCGCATGGCGGTGCTGCGCAGGCCAAAGGGTGCCAGCATGCGGAGAAATCGTTCCGCCTGCGAACGGACAACGGCCTCGCCGCCATTCATCAGAAAGCGGAGGTGCGACAGATCCCAGACGCGTGCGCCATACTTTTCAATCTCGGTGCAAACGAGATTGAAAGCGAAATTGGGAGCCCAACTGATGGTGATCCCGCGTTCGCTCATCCAGTCGAGCCAGCGCAGAGGGTCTTGCAGAAATGACGTCGAGGAAGCGTGGTACTGCCAAAAGCCATGATAGAGGTCGCGCAGGTGAAACATGATCATGCCGCCGACGTGATCCAGCGGCAGCCAGTTCAGCGTGATTTCATCCGGCTGCAGGTCATGGGCGATCTTTCCACCCATGCAATGCGCCAGAAGATTGCCATGGGTTTGCGGCACAGCCTTTGGCCTTGATGTGCTGCCGGAGGTGAGAAGATAGACTGCCGTGTCGCGCGGGCAAGCCCGGTGACGGTCATTTGCGGGTGGCGCCTGAGACAGGGCCTCAATTGCCAGCTGGCGTGCCGAAGGCAGCATGGCTTCAATCGTTGACTTCATCCGTTCTTCGCAAATGATGGCGGCACCGGGAAACAGATCGACAGCGTCTGCCAGCCGCTGGGCAACCACGTCTTCCGGCACGTAACGACCGGGTACGGCAAGAAGCACCGGAATGACTCCGGCATGGATGGCGCCCCAGAACAGGCTGATAAAGCTCAAGGGATGGGGCAATTGCAAAAGTACGACCGAACCCGGCAGACACCCGGCGGCATGCAGGCCGCCGGCAATGCGAAGAGCCAGATCGTGGAGTGCGGCGTAAGGCAAATGCCGATCCGCCTGGCCCGGTTGGATGATGCTGATGCTGGTTGTCGCCGTGGCTGCGGTATAGGCAAGCGCGTCGGCCAGAGAAAGGCGACCGGCAGGATCTGCCGGCAGGTCCGGTCCCTGAAGTAGCGATGACGTCGGCGCATGCACAATCACCGTCTCGCCAAGGTTCCAGCTCAGCTGATCGCGCAGCCCGGGGCGCAATCCATGGCTCTCCCACAGGCCGTGTTCCAATACCGGGTATGACGCCAGTCGTTGTTCGTCGAGCTGGCCGTCTCCGTCATAAGGCAGATCGGACAGGGCAACTGTGGCAAAGCCGCCCGGACACCCGCAAAGGGCCGCCTCAAGCTGCGCCCGTGAGGGCATGGGGTTGGCCACCAGATAGATCACGGTCAAAGTGTTCCCGTGATTGTTGAGACGTTGCCGGATAGCGACATCCCGCACGCCGACCATTGCAAGAATCGCCTGCCGCATACGGACATGTCCCTCGCCGGCAATGGCGGCATCAGCGGCATTGTTCAAATCGGTCATGATGGTCATGGCGGTGCCTTTCACTCCGGCTTTGGCTTGGCTGCAAAGTCATGTTGATGATTGCGCGCATGCTGGCGCTGAGGTCGGCAAAGCGCGGACGCAGGTAGAAATGTCCGCCGGGAAACACATGATGGCTGAAGGGTCCGCTTGTCTGGCTTTCCCAGGCGGCGACCAAATGCGCCGGTGCGAGCGCGTCATGGCTTCCTGAAAATGCGGTCAGCGGACATGCCAGCTGTTCTCCACTGTCGGTATAGTGATCGTTGAGCAGAAGGTCGGCACGCAGCACCGGCAGGAAGAGGCGCAAAAAAACGGGAAGACCGAGCAGGTTGACATGTTCAAAACCGATGTTGCGAAGCTCGTCGACCAGTTCTTGATCGTTGAATGCCGCGCGCAAACCATGGTCTTTGCGCAAGCGCGGCGCGATCCGACCGGATGCGAAGAGATGCGACGGTCCGCGACCTCCCGCGCGCTGCATGGCAAGGCCGGTCTCATAGGCAACCAGTGCCCCGAAGCTGTGCCCGAAAAAGACCAACGGTGCTTCGGGAAATTGAAGGCGAAGGTCGCGGGCAATCGCCTCGGCCATCTCCCGGAGATTTACGGCAAACGGTTCGTCGCGCCGGTCCTCTCTACCCGGAGGCTGAATGGCCGCCAGC
The DNA here is from genome assembly GCF_963457605.1 of uncultured Gellertiella sp. Classification (GTDB taxonomy): domain Bacteria; phylum Pseudomonadota; class Alphaproteobacteria; order Rhizobiales; family Rhizobiaceae; genus Gellertiella. The sequence goes on along the minus strand of NZ_OY735139.1, from coordinate 591,258 downwards.
ACCTCGCTCGTGCCGAACTCTTTGCGCCAATCCCTGTAGAAGGATGCCGATGCGCCCGCACAGGGAAAACAGACCAGAACGAAACGCGGATTGTCCGGTCGGGCGAAAACGCGAACCGAGGCGCTTCGCGGTTGCCCATCCTGCGGCAACACCTGCTCAGATCTGGTCTGCATGTTCATGTGATATCCCCGAAACCCCGATGGCGTGCTGATAAAGAGTTGTGGTTTTCAAGCCAAAGGCTACCGGATTCGCAATTGAGGTCGTCCTGTTTCAGGTTTGAGGAAGTTGGTCCGTATCGACTGGAAAAGCGATATTTAACTTTCTGAAAAAACTGACAAATATGCGAATTAGGTCGTCCCGAAATGTGTTCCGGGTCGTATGATCGGGAAGAGAATGGAAGGAGTTGTTACTGGCAAACACGTCGATCAATGGAGAGCCCAATGACTGAAACTGCTGAACAAAAAATCGAGCGCCTTGAAACTCGGATCGAGCGCTTGAAGAACAACATGCTGTCAGGTGTTTCGCGCCCGCGCATCATCGTTGGCGCGGTCGCAATGGAACTTGCCCGCAGCAATCGCGATGTGGCAAGCGCCCTGCTGGCCGCCTTCGATGAAGGCAAGGATCGCCTGATCGACCGCAAGACGGTTGAGGATTTCGTCGCCGAGCTGGAAGAAAGATGGGGCCTTGGCAGCCGGGATTCGGTCACCGCCGAGGACCGCGCCCGACCGACAGGACGGGTTCACACCGCCACCTGACAGACAAAAGGGCCACTCCTGCACACAGCGGGAGCGGCCTCTGTTCTGTCAGCAAGCGAGAGCATTTCCAGCAAACGCGCAGCGCAATAAGCGGCAGATCGCCTTTGCAGCAATTTCATCGCGAAATCGCTCCGCCAGAATGATCCTGTGTTTGCCGGAAATGCTCTAAAGCATGTCTCCGTTAATTAGCCTCATAACCTGCGGCTTTGAAGTAGTTTCTGCATTCCTGGACGGAGAAGAGATCGCATATTTCGCCGAGGGCTGTTGAGAGGGCATCGAAGGTTCGTGCGGCGCGTTTTCGCAGCAAGGTCTTGAGTTTGGAGAACGCCATTTCGATGGGATTGAGGTCCGGGCTGTAAGGTGGGAGGAAGAGCAGCCAAGCTCCCTTTTGCCTGACGAGTTGCTCGGCGCGGGGACTTTTGTGGAAGGCGACGTTGTCGAGGATGACAACATCGCCCTTGGCGAGTGTCGGGACGAGTTGAGTTTCGATCCAGGCCTCGAAGATGCGCCGGTTCATCGGCCTGTCGATGATCCATGGAGCTACCATTCCATGACATCGCAAGCCGGCGATGAAGGTCTGGGATTTCCAGGCACCGAAGGGGGCATGGGTGCGGTAGCGCTGGCCGCGCGGTGACCAGCCGGAGCGCTTGGTCAGCTTCGTGTTGGTCGATGTCTCGTCGATGAAGATGAGCCGTGCCAATGCCTTGTCGAGGAAGGGCTTGCGGCGTTGCGTCCACAGGTCACGCGCCCTTGCGACCTCCGTTCGATGCTGCTCGCTTGCCCGCAGAGTTTTTTTTATGGCTGAGGCCGAGCCGGTGGAGAAGCTTTCCAACGCTGGAACGATGGACGACGACGCCGCGTCCGGCAAGATCGAGGCAAAGCGCGTCGAGCGTCAGGTCGCCGTTTTCAGCCATGCGCGCCGCCACGAAGGCGTGATGATCCGCGAGCTTCCCGCCACCGACATGCCCCTGGCGTCGTGGCGAGAGCGATGCCGTCTCGCGCTTCAGGATCACAAGGTTGTTCACGAAGCGCGGCGAAACCCGAAAATGCCGGGCCGCTTCCCGGTGAGACCGACCCTCTTCGACAAAAGCGATCACCCGCTCCCGGAGTTCAACAGGATGCGATTTACCCATGACTTTCTCCCTTCCAAAAGAAGGGAATCACGATCACGCCGATTTGGGAAGCTGAATCAGATAAATGACGACATGCTTTAGTCCGGCGATTGGCTTGCCCGGATGCGTGCAGCACCGGTAAACCCGCCCATGCCGATGGACATGAGGCTGGCACTCAAAGGTGCTGATTTTCCCTGTTCGCTGAGCATCCTGTCCAGCAGCAAAAATGGATCGGTGGTGCAGCAATGACCGATATCGGCGACTAGATCGACGCGAACCCGGCTGGGCGGTACCTGCGCCTTCCGGCCGAACAGACGCCAAGCCAAACCATTGATGTTATGAGGCAACACAATATCCGCGTCATCTGAAAGCGCATCGATCGACTTCAGCGTTTCGACGATCAGTTCGATGTGTCTGGCATGAAAGCGACGCATTTCTTCGTCATCGGCATTCAACCCGTTGGCAAACATCGGGTGAAAAGCGGTGCTGATACGGTCGATCTGGATCCCGCCATCCCGGTCGCTGACGAGAAGAGCGGCATAAGCATCCCCGAGAAGTGTGCAACCGGGAACATAACGATGACGCGGGTCCCATCCGGCAAAACTGTCGCCGGCAAGCACCAGCACTCTTTTTGCCACGCGGGCATCCATAAGACGGCGTGCGGTTTCCAGCGCATAAAACATGCCCGCGCAATTGTATTGATCCAGCTCCTGCAAATGCGCCACGTCCGACAACCACGAATGTCGCTGTCGCAGGCCGGCTGCATCCGGCAACACATCGGCATCGGCAATGGGCTGCGCATGAACAAACAGCAGTGCATACGGCTTGAGATCCGGATCAGCATCGCCAAACCTGCCGAGCAGCCGGTCGAGATGCTCCACCGGCGTCAATCGTTCATCATCAACCGATACCGCATGCATGCCGAAGAGCGCGCTGAACCCGTCCGCCTCCCGTTCCGGCGCACCGGCATCCATGATGATTGTGCGCGCGCTCATGCGGCCTTCGGGAATATGGGTTGCAAAATGTTCAAGCCGCATGATCACCTCCGACGGGCTTGAACCCGACAATGGTCAGTATGTCATCCTGCCGGCAGGCCAGGACGAAGGGGCCGCCAAAACCGGCCGCCGTCTGCAACGCGCAAAATGGTGCCGCACACATCAGAGCGGGGTCGATCACCGTGCGGCTGATGCCATCATCCAGATATGCCAGCACCTCGTCATGGGCGATCACCCGCGCCCGACGCAGGTCGATCCCCATTTCGTGAGCCATTGCGGACAAATGTCCCGCGAGATTATCGTTCCGGGAAAGCGTTTTGCGGGCATAGCCTGCAAAGACATGTCCGCCTTTCGTTTCGCTGCTCAAGACCATGGCAAGGCCGGAATTTTCTGGCTTCACCTGATCGACCAATGCCGAGCGGTAAAGTAGATGTTTCTGGTCCATCACCAAAAGCAAAGCCTTCTTCACCTTGCTGTTGTTCATGCACCGGCTCAACAGATCAAGCGCATAGAATGGCGCAGTCAGACCACGATCCGAAATGGCAAAGCCCCTGGCATTGTCCAGGCCAAGTGCATGCATGGCAAAGTTCGTGACGGAGCTACCCAGATGCAGGTCGGGCAACCAGTGGGCGAGAATGACCATATCGATCCTCGCCAGGTCATTGTTTTCGGCAAGGCGTGGCAGAAGAGCCTCAACCATGTTGCTGAAAGGCGCTCGGTCTTCAGCCGTCACCCAGGCCTCGACATTGCTGTCCCTTGCCCGAACATACTCCATGCCGTTCGACGCGAAAAAAACCGTGTTGAACGATTCCCAGAAATCGATGTCGCCGATCCACTTGTCTTCGCGCGGCTCAAGCCCCTGAAAACGATTCCAGACGATTGTAGACGGATCAAGAAACATCGACATGACGAGCTCTTTCTGCGGCATAGGCGCGATAGATATTGAGGGCGTGGATGTGCGACGTGCCTTCCATATATTCAAAAGCACCCGCATCGCGCCAAAGGCGGCGCAACGACTGATCGGCAAACAAGACCGGTCCGGCGATGTCTGCGGTTGCCGCGCGAACCCTGTCGAGAAGTTGCACCGCACTAAACTTGAGCGTGCTGCTCGCATTGGCGTCAAATCCGCGCCGATCCGTCAGGGAGGCAAGACCGACCATCCGGCGCAGCAATGTCCGGTGGGTCAGACGCAAACCATCCAGCCGATCCGACTGATAGTGACGGGCCAATTGGTCGAGCATGCCGCGCGCAGTGCCGAGTGCCATCGCCGCGACCATGGGACGGTGGCGCTCGAAGACGCTGGTCAAGGCAAGCAGCGCCGGAAGCCGCGCATCCGGTGCAAGAACCGCATCCGGTGGAACGAGATGGTTCTCAAAAGTCAATCTCGACAGTCCGGCTCCTTTCAGTCCGGTGACGTTCAGGCATTCCACGCGGAAAGACGGGACAATCTGCCGGTGGTCAAGGAGCACAAAGACCAGTTGGCCTGACAGAGCATGTCGGGCAAGGACAAGACCGGTGGTAGCAATACTGGCACCGCCGATCAGGGTCTTTTCTCCATTGAGCACATAGCCGGATGGCGTCGGATCAATCCTTGTCTGCACCTGCGTCGCATCGGAACCGCGACCCGCTTCCGTGATGGCAAAAAAGGAAAAGGCCGGGCCATTGGCAAAGGGCGCGAAAAACCTTTCCTGCTGGTCCCTGCTGGCGAGCTTCAGAATGACGCTGGTCGACAACGACGAACCGGGCAAGGCCATCAGCGCGCTCGCCGCCCCGCGCGCCAGTCGTTCAACAATAGCCAGATGCAAAGGGTAGTCACAGTGCGCGACCCCAAGTCCGGCATCGGCAAAGGGATACGGATTGAATGGTGCCGGTATGCCGACATAGGATATGGCGCTCAGGACAGGCTCCTGCCAAAGCGCCTGCCAGGCCAGCGGGTCTGTCTCCAGCCTTGAAGCGACCTCGGCAAACAAGGGATTGAAGCGCTTGAGCGGCGCGGCGATGTCAATGGGATCACGGCTCATTCTGCGGCCTCATATTGGGTGGGTGTTTCGGCAGAAAGCGGCAAATCCCGCCGGATCTGGCTGGCAAGAAACCTGTCCGGATCATCCGCGGCGCGAACCAGTTGCAGACGTGCCCCATCCTTGAGCACTTCGGCCGGGTGGCCGAAGGAGAGGAAATTGACCGGCGAAGCCGAGGGGCCATAGGCTCCCGACCGGTCAATGCAAATCAGGTCACCAGCGACCAGCGGTGGCAGCTTCACCTGCGCACCGATATTGTCCGAAGGAGTGCACAAAGGACCAGTCAGGTTGACGCTGGTCACGCCTTCCCCGCCGCCGACCTTGCGGATCGGAAAATTCTTGCGGAAGGCAGAACCATAACCGGCGGCGGCGGCATGAACATTCGAACCGCCGTCGCAGATAGCAAATGTCTCGCCCTTGCTCTGCTTCACATAACGCACTCTGGTGACGAACTGGCCAGCCCGCGCGACCAGAAAGCGGCCAAGCTCGATAACCACGCGCGTCAGCGGCGCTTCCTTGCGAAAATCGTCGATCATTGTGCCAAGACGTTCAGCCAGCCGGGCCGGATCGACGTCTCGCTCATTGTCGAAATAGGCAACGCCATAACCGCCACCGATATCCACAAAGGCAAGCTGCCTGCCGATTATGCTGCGCACGCGGCGCGCAAGATCGAAAATATTGGCGCTGTTTTGCCAGATCGCCTCTTCGTCCATGATGCGCGACCCGAGATAGACATGCAAACCGACCAGTATGATGTTCGGCATTTTGGCGAGCGTCTCGACAAGCTGCGGCAACAGGCATTCATCAATGCCGAACTGGCTTGCCTTGCCGCTCATCGTGATGCGCACTTTGGCCGACTGGAAATCCGGATTGATGCGGACGCCGACCGGCTGCATCCGCGCCATGCCGGCTGCGATTTCGTTGATCAGGTGAAGTTCGTCGATGGATTCGGCAATAATCGCCTTGATGCCGGTGATGATCGCAAAGCGGATATCATCTGGTGATTTTGCCGGACCGACGAAAATGATCCGGCGCGGATTGACCCCTGCCGCCAGCGCATTTTTCATCTCGGTCAAGGAGCAGACCTCGGCCCCGGCACCCTCTTTCGACAGGACGGATACAATCGCCTGATTGGGGTTCGCCTTCAAGGAATAGAATATGTCAGTGCCTTCCGGCAGCCGATCCTTGAGACTGTAAAAGTCCTGACGCAGGATCTCCGCATCATAAAGGTAGAATGGCGTGGCGACACGATCGGCAATTTCAAAAATTACGGGGTCGGTGATGCTCAAGACTTAGTCCTCCACAGGTCGTTTGATGGAATGCGCACCAGCGCCGACGCAGCTGTCAGCCCCATGCCGACGCTCACCATGAGCGCAAGCGAGCCGGGCGTCGCCTTGTTGCAGGCGATCGCATCGACAGCATTGATGAATGGGTCGACCCCGAAACAATGCCCGTAAGTGCCAATGTTTTGCAGGAACAGTTTGCCCAGAGGAAAACCCAGACGCCGTGCCAGCGCAACCCAGGATATCGTGTTGACATTGTGCGGCAGGATCAGATCGAGATCATTTGCCGATAACGAAAACTGATTAAGCGCCGCAGAAATATGGCTTTCGAGAAATTCGACATAGTCGCGGTCAAATGACGAATCCTCCCCCGGATACCCGCGATTGATCGCCCATCGTCCGTCATGGTCGGATCGCGTTCCCAGGACTTCAAGGCCGGTTTTTCCGAAACCGACCAGCAGTGCAACGGCGGCCTCGCCCATGATGGTCGTGTCGGCGATCAACCGGATGTTGGGGTGATAGGCCTTCTCGCCGATCAGGATCAGCGCCGTCTCGCCCGGCAGAAGCATATCCCCCGCCAGGGAAAGGGCGGTGATACCAGTGGCGCAATGGCTCATGGCAAGGCTTGCGCATTCACTGTCAAAGGCCATGGCTCCACCGGCAAATGGCTGACCGAACGGAACAACGCACGGCACGGTATGGCAATGAAAGACATGCGTGACATCCTCAAGCGCACGCCCGGACCGATGAGCCAGATCCTTAAGCGCCAGGAGGAGCAGCGACTGAAGCGCCATAGCCTCGTCATAGGGAAAGTTGACCAGACCGAACAGTCGCTTGAACATGCGTGTTTCCGTACTGGTCAATCCGAGCGAGGGTGCTGCATCTTCGATGCTTTGGCACGCCGGCACGACACCCACGCCAATGGCGTGGATGTGCAGCATGTCCCGGGCAGCACCCACCGGGCGCATCCTGACGGGGGCGACGGCATGGTGAACATTCATTGCACTAGAACCGCGCTTGAAGAAACCGGTGAAATGGCCTTGGCGGTACCGCTAAACAGCGCGGCGTATTCGAGCGCGAAGATCACGGTATAGACCACGGATACCCCAAGCAGCACGACCAGCGCGCTGGTCATGTCGGTTGCCTTGTAGATCAGCGCCCCAGAGGTCGCAGCCTCCAGAAACAGGGTCCAGAACAGCACGCGCGCGCCCCTGCCGAGATTTTCGAGAACGATCTGGAACGAGGCGACGAGCCCGACCATGAAGAAGCTCGGCAGAAGATAATTGAGGATCGAAATGGCAGCGTCCCGGGTCGCCACATTGCCGACAATCAGCGAGATCAGGGGAACCCGCACGGCAAATATCAATGCCGTCAACACAAGATAGATCAGCGAGATCGACAACAAACCGTTGATCAAGGTGGCCCGGCGGTTTTTACCCTCGTCGGTCTCGTCGAAATGCTGGTTGACCAGCACGGCCATCGAGGTCGCCATGGCAATTGCCGGAATGAGGAAGAAGTAGCGCAACCGCACGATAATGACGAAACCGGCGGCATACTGGCCGCCAAAGCCCGCGACCTTGTCGATCAGAATGGTCGAGGAGACGAAAGAGACAACGAGGGACAGGAATACCGGCGCCCCGACGACAGCGAGCAGGGTTCCCATGCGCATGACGGCCTGAACCAGTGGTCCCTTCTCGGCACCTTTGGTAGAGGCGAACAAAGCAATGGCTGCGGCCAGAGCTGCTGCGGTTCCCGTGACCCCGTTGGCAATGAAGAGGCCGTCAAGGCCATAGTCCTTCTGAAATACCAGAATGCCGGTGATCCCCAGATTGGCCCCAACAGCCAGAAAGAGAATGATGAAGCCGGGCAGGGTTTTCCCCTCGCCGCGCAGCGAACCGTTGAAAATCTCAAAGACGACAAAGGGCGCAAGGGACAACAAATAGGGCGTGAGAAGTGGTGCCGCGTCGGAGTCGGCGATCAGCCATGTCGATTGCAAGAGCGGCAGTACCACATGCGAAAGCAAGGCCAGCCCGCAGGAAATAGCGATGCCGACGACGGACAGGAACAGACATGCCAGGCGAATATTGCCGCGCTTCCATGCCTTTTGCGAGCGCGCCGAGAAGACCTGTGAGGTGATCGCCAGTGCTTCCAGGAATGCGAAAAGCAAAAGGTAGTAGGGTTGCAGGATCGACATGCTGTAGAGCGGTTTGGGATCGGCGATATTGCCGAGAAAGCCAATCTGGCCCAGGTTCAAGGCAGACATCGACAAGGCGCCGAGCATGATCGGCCAGCTCATCGACAGAATACGTTTGAAGGCGGGGACAAAGGATGCCCGTTCAAGGGCTGGAGAACTGGTCGCAGCTATGCTGGTCATGATGCACCTGAAGGGTTTGTTGCAAGGCCGGATTTGGCAAGATGGATTGCGGGCGGACAGGTTTTGCCGAAAGCCGGTTGGAGTCGGTCAATCAGCGCATATTCAACGGTGGCTTCGCGCGACGATTCCAGTCCGCACGAAAGCCGTTCATGCTGGTCGTTGACGACCAGAACATGATCGAAGCAGGAAAGCTGCGAAAGCATGACCGCCTCGGTTTCCGGCGGCAGATCCGGTGTACGTGCGCGCAGGCTCGAAACGCCGCCGAGCCTGGGAAGAGCGGCCAGAAGCGATTGGAGCATCGGCGTGCGATAGTTCGGCTGATAGCCGCGATGAACATAAATGATGCAGGATCGGGACGGATCGACCGTTTCAAACAGTGCCGCAATGCGCGACGTCAGCCTGCGGTCGTGCGGGCCATCCTGCGGCCTGACAAAGGCCACTGTGCTTGCACGGTCATCAAGGCCGCGATGCCGACGATAGATATCGACGGCGTCAAATCCCTCAACAGTTTCGGGCCGCGCGATGACGGTTCGCGTTACAGTTCCACGGGCGCGGACGGCGATCGGCAGACGGCCTTCCGCGCCTCGTTTTTCAACAAGGTGTTGCATGATGTGCCTCGACGAACAGCGTTGCGGCATTTTGCCGGTGTAGCGTGGACACGCCTTCCGTATATTCGATGGCGCGCACGTCCCGGAACGCCTTTGCCAGCCATGGATGCGCAGCCGCTGCTCCGGCGGGGGCTGCTTCGATGAGCCTGGTGATGATGTCTTCCGACACTTCGCTGGCCCGCACTTTGGCAAGCCCCGCGCTGCGCCCGAAACGTTCGCCCCGATCACCGGCGGCGGACATGTCAAGAATGTGTTCAAACAGGCTTTGCAGCGACAGCCTGTCGGCTTTCACACTGTCTGCGTCAACCAGTGCCGACGCTTCGGCCCTGTCCAGAGCGCCGCGTGCAATTCCGAGTGCAATCGCACCCACACAGGGGCGCATGGCATCGAAAGTGGCGGAAGCTGAAACCCTAACGCGCATCGTCGGCTTCAGATGCCGCCCGAGATGGGCCTCGTCCGAGACAATGACATTGTCAAAGACGATGTGCGAGAGATTGACACCGCGCAGACCGACCGTATCCAGCCTGCGGCCGACGATGCCTTTGGTCTTTTGCGGTTCGATGAGAAAGGCACTGATCCCCAGCGGCCCTTCGGCGGTGCGGGCAAAGACAACGCCGATGTCGGCACGCCACGCCTGACCGACCAGATATTTCTCGCCGGTCAAACACCAGTCACCATTTGACCGCTGCGTGGCCCGCATCTGAATGTTCCCAGCATCCGACCCGGCAAGCGGTTCTGTAAGCGCGAAAAAACTCCAGGTCGGACGGTCCCGAAACTGCCGGAAGAAATGCGCCTGCTGCGACGGATCGCCAAGATTGGAGACGACAAATCCCGCCATGCCAGGCCCTGGCGCAGACACGATGAATGCCGGATCAACGGCAGCCAGCGTTTCGTAAAGCACAGTGCGCCAGACCAGACCTTCTTCGCGTTTTCCGCCAAAGGCTTCCGGCAGTCCGAGCCGGTTCATCAGCGTGCTGGCCGGGTGGTTCCCGATCGTATCGACCAGGTCCGGATCAAACTCGATCCTTGCATGGTCGGTCCGGATGTCTGCTGCGTCTTCAACCTGCTTGCGCCAAAGGCTTATCTTTTGCGTGTTCATGATGCACCGCGCCCGTGCATGGATGCCATCAACATCGACAGGTAGCTGATCGCATGGGTGCCGCCGACGAGATAGCCATGACCGCCCATCAGCTTTTCAGCCTGCATTTCGGCCCGCGTCAGCTCCTGATGGTCCTGCTCAAGCCCAGCAAAGCTATTGGTTTCCAGCCGCAGGACCGTCTTTTCGCGCAGGGTTAAGCCCGTGGCATAGGCCCGCGCAAAGCCATCCTTGACCATCTGGTGCTTGAGTGTCTTTTGGCCAAAGCTGATGCGCGGTTCCAGATGGGCATGGGCAAGATCCAGCATTTTCGACAGCAGGCCGAGCCGGAACATCAGCGATGCCGTTATGGCCCTGCCCTCAACCGGCGTCCCACCGACTGTGCTTTCAAGCCGCAGGCCAAGATGGGAAAGCGCCGCATCGGGGGTGACCTCACCGGCCGCCAGAAATTGGCCATTTGCGGCAAGGATCGCACCGGAAGCCTCACCCCTGATGACATATCCGGCATTGGCGAGATAACCGCTTTTACCGGTCACGGCCTGGCACAGAGCCAGAAGCGCCTCGTCATAGTTGGCCTTTCGCGTCAAATCGGCAAGGCCCATGATGGTGTGGTGGCGGTCGTGAAGGGTCATGGTCAGGCAGCCATAGACGCTGTGACATTGTCGACATGGGTAACAAGCGTCCCGATGGTCGTGAACGACACTTCCGAGAGCGTTTCCTGGTTGAATTCGAGCCCGGGAACCTTTTCCTCAAGGGCCAGCAGGAAATGGACAAACAGGATGGAGTCGAGATCCAGATCGTTGGCAATGTCTGTCGCGGGGGTGATTGAGCTGAAATCGGCATTCGCGACTTCGGAAAGTGTCGTGCGGATGATGTCGAGTGTGGTGGTCATGACATTGCCTTTCGGTTTGAGGGAATTAACGCGTGCTCTCTCTGAGCGCCTCGCCAAGGGCGATGGCCAGCAGAAGAAGCAGGAGAACAAGGACCAGCAACAAGATGGACAGATGCGGGAGAAGGGTCAGAATACCGGGCAGCAAGGTGTCGGCCGTTTCCCGGAAATCCGGTTGCCAGCCATTGAATGCGAGACCTGTGAGCCAGTCTCGAAACCATTCGATCATCCCGTTCATGACAATTCTCCCGATAGCAGGTTGAGTTTCAGCCGCGGCTACGCAGAGCGGATGTCAGCGGCAGTCGGGCCGCGATGAAGGCCGGCAGACCTCCGCCGACAATGCCGATCAGCAGCGCGAGAAGGCCTGCCTGCAACAAAAGGTCCGGTGTGACCGTCAGGTTGAAGGCCAACTGGGTGTTGTTGGCTCCCAGCGTGCTCGCCTGCCATCCATTGAAGACCGCCCAGGAAATGCTCATGCCGACGACTGCACCCACCAGCGCCAGCAACACCGCTTCGATCCAGGTGGCTGAGAACGCGGCCATGCGGCTGAAGCCAATGGTTCTGACGGTCGCAATCTCGACGGCGCGGTCGGAAACCGAGCTCATCATCGTGTTCAATGCGCCGGCGGTTGCGCCAACCGCCATCAAGAGGGCAATCGGCCAGCCGAAGAGACGGATCAGACGGCTGGTGCGCTCCGACTGGGCAGAATAAAATTCCGCCTCCGATACGGCCAGAAGCGGGGTTGCAGAACTGGCGCTCAGCGTGGTCTGAAGTGCCTTGATGTTTTGCGGAGCGGCAAGTCTTGCCCGCAAGGTCTGTACTGTGCCCTGATGATCGAATGCGGATTGCACATTTTCGAGATTGGCCCAGATTTCGGATTCAAAGGCGCTGCTGCCCGCCGAAAAATGGCCGACAACGGTCCAGTCGGTTGTCCCGAGACGGACCTTCTGACCAAGATTAAACCCGGCAAAATCACGGGCAATGCGCGAACCGACGACGATTTCCTGCGCGCCGGGCGCAAACAGACGCCCTTCGGTCACGATGACATTGTTGCGCAGCAGTGGCCCGGCCTGGTCCATACCGCGCAGGGACAGAGTCTGGTCGATGCCTTCCCGCGCCGTCTTTGCGTCCACGGGAACAAGCAGCTCGCGGGAAATCAAGAGTTTGCCGTTTCCGTCGCTTTCAACGCCGGTCTGGTCGGAGGCAGCCAGCAAACCGCGGAAGGCCTCGGCGGGGATATCGGAACCCAGCTCCTGATTGGTTCCGCCCCCGAGAACGATGGCGACGCTATCAGACCCGGCACCGGACAATGCCTTCTCAAAGCCCTTTGCCATCGCCAGAAAACCGATCAGCACGCACACCACCAGAGCAACGGACAGGATCATGGATAAGGAGATCCACGCCCGGCGCGGCAGGCTGCCGATATTCGCTCTGGTCATCACCAGCGTTTGTTTGATTTCAGCGGACATGATTGTCACCTCGACTTGAACGCGTTGACGATTGGCATGCGCATCGCATTGAACGCAGGCAGGAGACCGATGAGAATGCCGAGTGCCACAATGATCGCCGCCGCCTTGAGGACGACCAGAGGGGTGAAGGCAAGACCGATTGACGGGTCGGCAAAGAGCGAAAGGATGCCTGCGACAACAACGCCAAGCACACCGCCCACGACGAAGATGAACAGGGTCTCGCTGAGGATGAGGCCCATGATGCGGCCACGCGAGAAGCCGAGCGTTTTCAGAACGCCGATCTCGAAGGTCCGCTCGCGCACGGCAAATGCCATGGTGTTGATCACGATCATCAGGATTGTGACGAAGGCGGCTCCGACGACCAGATTGATGATCGCACCAACGTCGGCGATCTGCTTGACGAATGCCTCGAGAAACTGCTTCTCGCTTTGCGTCTTGGTCGGCGCCGCCGAATTGGCAAAAAGCGCATCGATTTTCGGTGCCAGAACGCCGGGATCCACGCCGGACGCCGGAACGATCACAAACGCGTCCACGCTGTCCTTGTCACGCGCCCTTGTGGCATTGAAATAATCATAGCGACCGATCATGAAGTAGGTATCGACTTTAGCGCTGTTGCCTTCAAAAATACCGGCGATTTCAAAGTTCCAGTCGCGCGTGCCGTCCATTTTCCCGGTCTGGAACGCGGTGACGCTGATGCGCTGGCCGACAGTCCAGCCCTGGGTTTGCGCCAGTGCCTTGCCAACCAGAACGCGGTCCCGCGCCTGATCGAGTGCTGTCAGCATATCGGCAGAAAGACCGAGCTCCTCGCCCATGACAGCGGCCATTCGCTGAGGATCGACTGCACTGACCACCACGACATTCTTCTCGTTGGTCACGAAGCTGCGCATGCGGGCGGTATAAACAGATGCCGCGACACCCTTGGTCCCGGTGATCTGGTTAAGGTCGCTGAGCGGTAAAGCCTGTCCCTTGCCGGCTTTGTTGGTCACGACGAGACGGTTTACGCTAGCCCCTTCCGCGCCCTGTGAACCGGCGAGAAAGCTCGCCATCAAGGCGTAGATCACAAAGGCCACGGCGACCGAAAACATGAGCAGGACCGTCCGCGCCGGTTTGCGCCAGGCACTGCGCCGGGCGAGCTGGAAAAATGTCATTGGATGCCCGTCCTCTTTTCGAAGAATTCACCCTTGTTGAGATGAAGCGTCCGCTTTGCGTAGTGCGCCGCCTCCGGATCATGGGTGACCATGACAATCGTCTTTTTCAGTTCGCGGTTGAGGAATTGCAGTATTTCGAGAACGTCATTGGCCGACTTGCGGTCCAGATCGCCAGTCGGCTCGTCGCACAGCAAAAGCGCTGGATCGGAGACAATGGCGCGGGCAATGCCGACGCGCTGCTGCTGACCACCCGACATCTGGCCGGGATATTGCTTCTGGCGACCGCTCAGGCCGACCAGATCGACGACAAGGTCAACACGCTCGCTGCGTTGTTTGGCCGAAAGCGGCTTGAGCAAAAGCGGCAACTCGACGTTCTGGGCCGTGTTAAGCATCGGCAGCAAATTGTAGAACTGGAAGACAATGCCCATATTGTTGGCACGCCACGATGATTTCGCGCTTTCGCCCATGCGCTCAAGACGGCTCTCGCCGATGCGCACACTGCCGCCATCAGGGCTGTCTATGCCGCTGAGTATGTTCAAAAGGGTCGATTTCCCGGAGCCAGATGGCCCCATCACTGCAATGAAGTCGCCGCGGGCAATATCCAGGTTCAGATTGTCGAAAATGGAGATGGATTCGCCACCGAACTTGAATCCCTTTCTCACGGCTTTCAGTTCAATGAAGGGCTTTTGCCCCTTGACAAGGCTCATGGTCGCGTTCCTTTGTTTTGATCTGCGATTGCTGGTTGGTTTTTGCCCGCAATGGTGACCCGCGCAGCCATATTCGGGCGGATGCCCTCCGGCGGGGACGACAGCGCCAGACGTAGCCCGACAGTGCCGCGTTCAGCGGATGCAACCGGTGAAATGCGGCTGACGGTGACAGCGAAAGGCTGATCGGGATACCCGTCGAGAATTGCTTGGCCGGTCAATCCGGGCCGGACCAGCGCCAGGCTGGATTCGGCGATGTCAACGTCAATCACCAGGCTTGCGGTGTCGGTGATGGTCATCAGACCACCAGACTCTTTGCCGCCATCACCGAGGGACTGCACCATCTCGCCCACTTGCGCGCGACGCGCCGTGACCGTGCCGGAAATCGGGGCCGTGATCTCAAGATCGCGCAAGACGCTGGCCGCACGGTCTTGATCGATCACGGATTTCGCAAGGACCTGCCGGGCAAGAGCGACATTGTTTTGCGCGTGATCCAGCGCCAGAACCGCCTTGTCACCATCCACCTTCGTTACGGCACCAATCGAGACCAGCCCTTTCGTGCGCTCGACTGCAGCCTTGGCGTCTGCCAGCTCCATCTCGGAAGCCTGCAAGGCCAATTGCGCAGATGACACGGCAATGTCCGCATCCTTGAGTTTGAAAACCGCCTCGCTGTCGTCCAGCCTGACAATCACCTGCCCTGCTACGACATGGTCCCCGACCTCGACAGCAACAGAGGCGATCCTTGCGGTCTGCTTGGGGTAAACCGCGGCAAAGACCGGTGCTGCTACATGCCCGGAACCTGAAACACTGCGGGCTGCCGGGGCGCTGACGGCCAGGCTGGCCGGTTGCTGACTGGCACCGACGGCGCTCTTGTCATCGACTTTTTTCTCGGCGCTGACATGTGCAGGCGCTGCCGAATATGAAGCGAAGACGTGCGCGATGCTGCTGCGCACGGTCTGCAAGGCATCCGGCGCGAAAAGCATCACGGCACCGGCGGCGCAGATCGCCAGCAGGCCAACACCGGCCAGCAGCCGGGCCTTTCCGCGCCTTTGCGGTTCCGGTTCAATAGCCACAGATTGGAGAGAAAGCGACTTGAGCTTCTCGGCAAGTTGGCGGTCATGTTCGGTGTGTGTGTTCATGGCGCCAAAATCGCAGCTCAGAACATTCCAGCGACCTCTATTACATTATAGGGCGTCCGGATTCACGATTCAGGACGCGAAACCGGCTTCGTGCCGATAGCGATTTCACACGGCAAGCACGTCGCTGCCTGTGTTTAAAGACGGAACATCCAATGAACCACATGCTTGCGGAAACCCCTGCTTCAATTGGTCCCATCCAGTCGCGACGCCAGACACGGGCGCTTTTGATTAGCGGGTCGATCACGCCGAAGTCGCACACCCGCTGGCTGGTCGATGTCGCGGCAGATGAACTGAAGACGCTGGGTTGCCTTTCAACTGTTCTGGATCTTGCCGAGGCCCCGCTTCCACTGGCGACGTGTGACACGACGCAGGAAATCCGCAGCCCGGTGCATATTGCCAGGATCAGCCGATTCCTTGACGCGGCGACCACCGCCGACATTGTCATTCTGGCGACACCCGTTTATCATGGCTCCTATTCCGGCGCGCTGAAGAACGCGATCGACCATCTGGGAAAGGGCGCATTTTCCCGCAAGGTCGTAGGTCTCGTCAGCCATGGCAGTGCGGCCATTACCAGCGGCCAGCCGCTTGAGCATTTGCGACCCATTGCCGCAAATCTTCAGGGGCACCCGCTTCCGACCCAGATTGCCACCTGCGACGCGGATTTCAGACGCCATCCCGATGGCTCCCTAGCGGATAAGGACGGGCTTGTCCTGCAGCGCATTCGACGCATGGCGACAGAACTTGCCAGTCTGTCACAGGCCTTGAAACTGGTGGAAACGATCTGAGGTCGTTCAGCCGGAAATGGCACACAAGGTCAGCACATGCGTATCCATCACTTCAAAATAAACCGATAGAACCGAGAGACCGAAATAGTCCAGCTGCGGCGTCAGGCAAAAGTCGAGATGATCTGAACCGACCGATTGCAGTATGGCACTGTCAAATCGCAGAGCCCTTTGAAGCCCTCTGGGCGCGGCCTTGTAAATGGCTTCCTTGGCCGAAAAAATCAGGGTTGCCGCCGTTCCGGAAGCGAAATACCGCCCCGCCAGTTCCGCCTCCTGCGCAAGGACAATCTTCGGCACCAGCGCTTCCGTCTGGCCGTCACTCTGAATGACCTCCACATCAATGCCGAGGCTGCGCCATTGTGACGTGCGGGCGACAGCCGCAACGGCCACGGGAAAGGCGTGGCTGATGCTGCCCGTGATCCCATTAGGCCATAAAGGTGCGCGATCCGGACCAGTGGCAAGACTGGTCGCCGGGCAATCCAGGGCCATCATCGCCTCTGCCGCGGCCTGCCGCCCGGCAAGAAATGAGGCTTTCCGTGAAAGCGCTGCGACACGCAGATTTAGGGGCAAAATAGAATACTGCTCAATTGATACTTGATGGGCGTATCTGACCACAGCTATTTTTGGGAAATTATTGCAAATTGATTGCGCCAGAAAAACATCGTTTCTAACAGTCACTGCTCCATATCCCTTATGTTTCCGGATTGCAGGGTATATTGAACCGCCGCGGCCTTGTCGGAGACCATTTGGATCAGGTTATGCGGCCACGGCTGGTTCGTCCAGCATGGCACTGCATCGTTCTTCGGCCTCGTTAGGTGGAATAATTCCGAGTGGCTCCGAAAGCCATCGGTGGTTCAACCAGTTGACCTGCCACTGAAGTTTCATCCGACTGCGATGAGAGCCTCGGGTTTTTTTGATACGCCAAATGACGCGATGGGAGCAACCGGCGGAAACGCGAAGCTTCCACATTGCGTAGTGTTGGAGCCGGTTACGGCGATGATCTCGGCATCGCCCGCCGGGGTCTGGTATCCGAGCGATGAATGGGGCCGGAAATTGTTGTAGTCGTCGGCCCATTCCGCAATGGCACTGCGGGCATGAAGTCGTCGACGACCGCCAGCACCCTAGGTCACATACCCATAAAATAGTTTTTGTTTTGAATGGATTGTGATTCACTTCCTGGATTGATTTGGAGGCAGTGATGGCGCGGTTCGATTTGACGGATTTTGAGTGGTCGGTGATTGAGCCTCTTCTTCCGACGAAGGTGCGTGGTAAGGCACGCGTTGATGATCGGCGGGTGTTGAACGGAATCTTCTGGCGATTGAGGACAGGTGCGCCTTGGGCTGATATTCCGGCTCGTTATGGCCCTTATACGACCTGCGTCAATCGCTTCAACAGGTGGCGTCATGCTGGTCACTGGGCGCGTATTCTCAGCGCAATTTCAGAGGCTTATGATGGAGACATCCAAATGATCGATAGTTCGTCGATCCGCGTTCATCAACATGCTGCTAACGGCCAAAAAAAACAGTGCGATCCAGTTGCATGGGTCGTTCGCGCGGCGGGCTGACGACCAAAATCCATGCACTCGTTGATGGCGACGGGCGTCCGATCCTACTCAAGTTGACGGCGGGCCAAGCCCATGACGGGCGTTCGGCAGTCGACATGTTCGACACCGTCAAACCCGGAAACATCCTTCTTGCTGATCGCGCCTATGACAGCGATGCCCTTCGTCAGGGCCTCAAAGCCCGTGGAGCATGGGGATGTATTCGCCCCATGCCAAACAGGGTCAATATTCCGGTGTTCAGTCCCTAGCTTTACAAACAGCGCAATGCCGTTGAAAGGTTCTTTAACAAACTCAAACACTTCAGAGCCATCGCAACGCGATATGACAAACGCGACGACAATTTCCTCGCATCCGTCCAGCTCGCTTCAATCCGTATTTGGTTGCGTTCTTATACGGCTTCTCACTGATCGTGACTCATTTTGCTTTTCAAAAGGCGGAGAATCTGAATCTCTGGTGCAAACCGGAGGTGTTGGATGCGCACAGGAATTTCATTGCGGGCAGATTTTGATGCCGAGGGTCTTCGACGTCTGGCTCGCCAGAGCAAGCATGCGGCTCAGGCTCGTCGGTTGCTGGCGCTTGCCCTTATCTATGATGGAGGTTCGCGCTCGGATGCTGCACGGCTTGGCAACGTCACTCGTCAGATCGTGCGGGACTGGGTCATGCGGTTCAATACGAATGGGCCTGACGGGCTGATCGATGGCAAGGCTCCTGGCCCCAGGTCACTGCTGAACGATGTTCAGCGGGCGGCCCTGGCAAAGGCCATCGAACGGGGACCGACGCCCTATCTCGACGGTGTCGTGCGCTGACGTCTGTGCGATCTGGCCCAATGGCTGTGGGAGGAGTTCCGTGTCTCGGTGAGCGAACAGACGCTCAGCCGGGAGGTGCGCGCCATGGGTTACCGCAAGCTCGCTGCCCGCCCCAAGCATCATGCGCAGGACCCTCAAGCCATTGAGGATTTTAAAAAAACTTCCCCGCCGCAGTGGCAGAGATCACAAGCGTTGCCGCTCAAGGGAAACGAATAGAAATCTGGTATCAGGACGAGGCCCGGATTGGTCAAAAGAACAAGATCACCCGCCGCTGGGCAAAGCAGGGATCAAGGCCATCTGCACCACACGACCAGCGAACCCGCTCGGCCTCCATCTTCGGTGCCATCTGCCCAAAGCTCGGAAAGGCAGCGGCCTTGGTCATGCCCTGGTGTGATACTCACGCCATGACCCAGCACCTGGCTGAAATCTCACGGCAGGTGGCCGATGGTGCGCATGCCATCCTCATTATGGATCAGGCGGGCTGGCACATGTCCAATAATCTCGTCATCCCCGGCAATATCTCGATCCTGCCCCTGCCGCCGAAGTCGCCAGAGCTGAACCCGGTGGAAAACCTCTGGCTCTTCATGCGCGACAACTGGCTCTCAAACCGCGTCTTCAAATCCTATGACGATATTGTTGCTCATTGCTGCCATGCTTGGCGCAAGCTCGAAAGCCAGCCATGGCGGATCATGTCCATCGGACAAAGAGAATGGGCAAATGGGTTCTGATCAGTGAGGAACCGTATTATGAGTCGGTCACCTAAACCGCCGACCGTCAGTGAAGGCGTCGCTGACGAAGTCCAGGCTCCAGCGCTCGTTTGGTCGTGACGGCAGCGCCGGAGGACGTCTCGTTCCTAAGGCCCGCTTTCGGCCACCACGCTTGCGCACCGTCAGCTTCTCTTCCCGATAAAGACGACGAAGCTTCTTCAGGTTCATGACGATACCCTGGCGATCCAGCATGACGTGGATGCGGCGATAGCCGAAGCGGCGGCGTTCAGATGCCACCTTCCTCATCGCCTCACGAATGGCCGCAACGTAACCCTCCGGTGAAGGCCGCAGGTTCGATATTTTCGTGTCAGTGATGCCTGTCCTGGCTTTTGGCGAATGCGGCTTTGCCGAGGGTTCGTCTTCGCGCGAGTTTGGCCATTCGTTCGGTTATGGTGGCCGTGTCGATATCGTCGGCCTCGAAGCGGCGACCATACCAAGCCATGACGTTACGGTGTTCCGGATGGCGAGGCTTGGCCATGTGTTGGTTTCCACTGAGAAGTGACCCGGCGTTAGCGAATATTTCCATTGAGAATTGACCCATGTTTCAACTTCCCTCGTGGCGTTTGCGCGGGGGACATGGGAGTGATCGACATGGCATTACTAAGCGTTATCCGGCGCTGGCACTTTCGCGAGCAACTATCGATCCGCGAGATCGCCCGACGGACGGGCTTGTCCCGGAATACCATCCGCAAATACCTGCGCCTTGACGGCGTGGAGCCAAAATTCAAGCTGCCTGAGCGGCCAAGCAAGCTCGATCCGTTTGCGGATCGGCTCACCGCGTGGCTGCGGACAGAGGCGAAGAAGCCCCGCAAGCAGAATCGCACGATGAAGCAGCTGCATGCCGATTTGATCAGTCTGGGCTATGACGGCTCCTATAACCGTGTTGCGGCTTTTGCTCGGGAATGGAAGGCTGACCTGCACCGGCAGATGCAGACGACAGGACGTGGCACCTTCGTTCCGCTGAGCTTCGAACCAGGCGAGGCTTTCCAGTTCGACTGGTCGGAAGACTGGGCGATTATCGGCAATGAACGCACCAAGCTGCAGGTCGCGCATGCCAAGCTCAGCTATTCCAGGGCGTTCATCGTCCGCGCCTATCTTCTGCAGACCCACGAGATGCTGTTCGACGCCCACAACCATGCTTTCCGCGTATTTGGTGGCATTCCAAGGCGCGGCATGATAGGGGAGCCGACCATTGCAGACGCAATCCTTGATCGGATAATCCACAATGCCCACCGCATTACACTCGAGGGCGACAGCATGCGGCGGCAGAAAACTCCAACCCACTTGACCGGCGTTGAAAACACCGAAATCAATCCATCATGACGTCAACAAGGCAAGCGAAAATCGACCTCAAGCACCTGTCCCGGAATTAGTGAAACAACTGTCCGCGATTTAGTGAAACTGCTGTCCCGTAATTCCGAAATATGCACTCTGGCAGCCCATTCCCCGCTTTGCCACGCTTGGTGACCTGAACGACTGGCTGGAAGAGCGCTGCAAGGCATTCTGGGCAATGACACCGCACGGCCAAATGCGCGGCAGCATCGCCGACATCTGGGCAGAAGAGGCTCAGGCTCTCATGCCGGTCACCCGGTCTTTTGATGGATTTGTCGAATACACCAAGCGGGTATCACCGACCTGTCTCGTCCATCTGGAGCGGAACCGCTATAGCGTCCCTGCATCCTTCGCCAATCGACCTGTCAGCCTCAGGGTCTATCCGGATCGGCTGGTGATCGCAGCAGAAGGCCAGATCGTATGCCAGCATCAGCGCATCTTCAGCCGGTCGCATGAAGGGCCGGGCCAAACCGTCTATGACTGGCGGCACTATCTGGCTGTCGTCCAGCGCAAGCCCGGTGCCCTTCGCAACGGCGCTCCCTTCACGGAGCTTCCGGAAGCCTTCAGGACCTTGCAGCTTCATCTCCTGAAGAAGCCCGGCGGAGACAGGGAAATGGTCGACATCCTTGCCCTTGTCCTGCAGCACGACGAACAGGCCGTGCTCTCGGCCGTCGAGATGGCCCTGACCTCAGGTGTTCCGACCAAGACCCATATCCTCAACCTGCTCCATCGCCTGGTTGACGGCAAATCCTTCACGCCGCCGACAATCACTGCACCCCAGGCGCTCGTGCTCAGTAACGAGCCGAAGGCCAATGTCGAACGCTACGACACCTTGAGAAAGACGGAGGTCCGCCATGCGTCATAATCCTGCAAGCGGAGCCATTATCATCATGCTGCGGCAACTGAAGATGCACGGCATGGCCCAAGCCGTCGGGGAGCTGACGGAACAGGGCTCACCTGCCTTCGAAGCCGCCATGCCCATCCTGTCACAGCTCCTCAAGGCAGAGACGGCCGAGCGGGAGGTCCGCTCCATCGCCTATCATATGAAGGCTCGAGGTCCTGCGGCCACAACCGGGACAAACGCCATCCAAGCCTATCGACCATATGACGATCCATGTACGATGTGCTGGTAGCCAACCTGTCCTTTTCCTTCAGCACCTGGACGGATGAGAGGCGTCAATCGAAGCCGCAGCTTCAGCGTTGGGCGCGCTCGAAGGCTTTCCTGCGTACAAAGACATCTCCGGCTTCGACTTCACCGCCAGCGAGATCAACGAGGCCACCGTGCGCCAACTGTACCGATGCGAGTTCATGGATGGGGCGCAGAACGTTGTCCTTATCGGTGGCCCTGGCACTGGCAAAACGCATGTCGCGACCGCTCTCGGAATCCAGGCCATCGAGCATCATCGCCGAAAGGTCCGCTTCTTCTCGACCATCGAACTGGTCAATGCTCTCGAACAGGAGAAGGCCAAAGGCAAGGCAGGCCAGATCGCCGAGACGCTGGTTCGCCTCGATCTGCTGATCCTGGACGAACTGGGATATCTTCCCTTCAGCGCGTCCGGCGGAGCGCTGCTCTTCCACCTGTTGAGCAAGCTCTACGAGCGGACCAGCGTGGTGATCACCACCAACCTCAGCTTCAGCGAATGGGCAACCGTCTTCGGCGACGCCAAGATGACGACCGCCCTGCTCGATCGTTTGACCCATCGTTGCCATATCTTCTCGACCATCGAACTGGAAACCGGGAACGACAGCTTCCGCTTTAAAGCCAGCTCGGCTGCCGCAGCACACAAGAGAGGAGAAAAAGCCAATCCCTTGACCAAACCCTGATCAGAAAACCATACTCAGAGGTGGCTCACTTCTCGGTGGAAAAACCGGCTCAGTTCCGCGTGAAAACCAACAGTTCAGATGGCATTTGGTGATCCTGAAAACTGTCTACTGAAAAAATGGTGACCGCGATCAGAGCGACTGTCCATCCCTAGACCCATGTTTTTCAGTCTGTCAGCAGTCAAATCACATGTGATTTGGAAACTCAGCTCTAAATCACATCAAAAAAAGTTTACAAAGATAGATAGAATGACCAACTCGAATGTCAAAAAGACTTGTCTTGTAAGCCCTTGAGAAGTCAACTATGTTGACAAGGGCAGCAAAAATAGTGTGGATAAGAAACAACACCCGCTGACTCTTAATCAGCGGGTCGTAGGTTCGAGCCCTACATCACTCACCATTTTCCTTAATGAATTCAACCGGTTATCGTTTCGCTTGCGAAACGTGCGACCGGTTTTTCGTGAGACCGTGAGACGGGAAGTCGCACGCGGTCGCACGGGTAAATTCGCTTCCAGTCATGATGGATGCGGGATCTGGAGAGCGGTTCCCAGCGAGGTCAGGCAGTCCCTGATCATGTGCTTGTCCATGGCCTTTCGCGGATCGGTTGGCGGAAGCATTTACGTCGACCCTGCTCACTCCCCATCATAATTATCGCTTATGCACAGCCGGCTCCTGCGGCCCGCTGGCATTGGTCCGGCATAATGGCTTAGATATTGACACGAGCGGTCATTGCCGGGCATGCGGTGCAGGTTTGCAGAGGGGCGGATGGATGGGATTTGCGGGGGACCCTGTCGTGGTCGGGCTTTCGGTCTGGGGCGTGCCTGGCCTGCTGGTGGCTGTGGCGTTTCTGCTGGTCGGGTTTGACCGGGTGGATCCGGCGGCGCATCATGCCTATGCGGTCCGGCCCTTGCTGGTGCCGGGAATCGTGCTGCTCTGGCCGCTGGTGGTCTGGCGCTGGGTGAAGCTCGAGCGGGAGAGGGGGCGGGCATGCAGGTGAGGCATCGCCGCGCCCATGCGCGGATCTGGACCCTTCTTGCCGTGCTGCTGCCGGTGATCCTGCTTGCGGCCTTTGCCAGCCAGCCGAAACTGTCGCCCGATGCCCCCGCCGTTCTGCTCGAATCGCCCGCGCTGTCCCCGACTGCGCCCGCGCTGTCCCCGACTGCGCCCGCGCGGTCCCTGACTGCGCCCGCGCAGCCTTTGGGCGCGCCAGCTGAAGCCGGGGCAAAGCCATGAGTGTGGCCTATCGTCCGGTGCTGTGGAACCGCACCAAGCTTGTCTATGATGCGGTGCTGCTTGTCGCCATCGGCCTCTATCTGCTGCTGTTCCTGAAGGTCGGGCCGCTGGTCTCTGCGGCACTTGCCGCGACCGATGAGCCGACCCGCTGGTTCCGGGCCTTCGGGTCGCTCGCCTTCCTGATGCTGAGTTTCATTCTTGGCATCGGGCCGCTGGCCCGGCTCGATACGCGGTTTCTGCCGGTGCTCTACAATCGCCGCCATTTCGGGGTGATGACGGCGCTGGTGGCGGCAACCCATGGCTGGCATGTGCTCGGCTGGTATTTCGCCTTCAGTCCCACCCCGACGCTTCTGGCGCTTTTCACCAGCAATACCAGCTTTGGCCATCTTGTCGGCTTTCCCTTCGAGCTGTTCGGAATGTTTGCGCTGGTGATGCTGGCGGTGCTGGCGGCGACCAGCCATGATTTCTGGCTGTCCTTCCTGACCCCGCCGCTGTGGAAGGCCATCCACATGGGCATCTATCTCGGCTATGCCAGCGCCGTCCTGCATGTCGGGCTGGGGGCGCTCATCGACCGGCACAGCCTCTCTCTCGCCTTTCTGGTGCTGGGCGGGGCAAGCGTGGTGGCGGTGCTGCATCTTCTGGCCGGTGGGCGGGAAGCGGCAGCCGACCGGGCGGCATCCCCCGTCGCGGGACATGAGGATGCAGGGCTGGAGGGCTGGATTGCTGTCGGCGATGTCAGCGAGATCCCCGAGGGTCGCGCCATCCTCGGCGCGACACCCGGCGGCGAGCGGATTGCGGTGTTTCGCTGGAAGGGCGGCTTGTCGGCGCTGTCGAATGTCTGCTCGCACCAGAACGGTCCGGTGGGCGAGGGCAAGATCGTGCTCGGCTTTGCCACCTGCCCCTGGCATGGCTATCAGTACCGGCTGGAAGACGGCTGCTCGCCCGCGCCGTTTCGCGAGCGCATCTCGAAATACCGGGTGGCGCTTTCCGGCTCCACCGTGCTGGTCGATCCCGATCCGCTGCCGCTCGGCACGCGGCTGGAACCCTTCGCCATTCCCGACCATCTGACCGGGGATCAGCATGCAAGGGGACAAGCCCGATGATGCGCCCGCGCGACCACGGTTTTTTCGTCGGCTATTTCAAGAAGGTGCCTGCCGATGTCAGGCGCTTCGTGCTGGCCTTTGCGGCGTTCTTCGTCACCGCCTTCGTGGCCGGAGCGCTGCTGCTGGCGCTGGATACGCCAAGCCCCGGCTCCGGCGGCTTTGATCCCGCTGAAAGCGGCAGGGTGCTGGCTGGTGTGGTGGAGGCCGCGCCCTATCCGGTCCTGCGGATTCCGGCGATGGATGGCCACCCCGCCCATGCGGTGATGATGGCGGGGGCGGGAAAGTTCGGCGCGCAGGATTTCGTCGCCAAGCTCGACGGGCGCAGCGTCATGGCGAGCGGCGGCATCTTCAAGCGCGGCGATCTCGACATGCTGGTGGTCGGCGGCGAAAACGCCTTCATGCGGCCGGATGCGCCGTCGCCCGCAAATCCCTATGTGCCGGAAAGCCCGGTCGATCTCGGGCGCTGGCGGCTGACGGGCGAAATCTGCGATGGCAAATGCGCGGCAGGCGCGATGCGTCCGGGCACCGGGCTTGCCCACAAGGCCTGCGCCAACCTGTGCATTTCGGGCGGCGTGCCGCCGGTCTTCGTCTCGACCAGCCCGGTGCATGGATCGCTCTATTTCCTGCTTGCCTCGAAGACCGGCGGGCCGATGCCATCCTCGCTTGCCGACCGTACCGGTGTGCCGGTCGAACTCGAAGGCCGCATCGAACTGCGCGACGACCTGCCGGTCTTCAAGGTCGAAGACGGGAAATAGCGTCCGTCACCCCGGCTGGACCGGGGGCCTTTGCCGTTTCAGGCGATTTTTTCGGTTCAGCGCCGCAAATACCCATCATTTTTTGGAGGGGGCCGGGAAGGCTGCAAGGTGGCACCGGCGTTAGGGGGCGGTTAACCCTGATGGCCGGGTGGGCGGCAGGTGTTTTCCAATGTTTTATAAAACAATAGTGGAAACCCCGGGGCCTTGCCTGATGTTTCAGCATGGGGCATTGCGCGGACGGCTCCTGACAGCCCCTTTCCCGCCTGTGTAACGGAACGATGCAACCGGCCGGGCTGGCTGGTGAAAATCGTTCGGAATTGCCTAAAACACGACTGTCCATCTTAGCCCGGGCTTATGAAATTTGCGCCCTACTCTTGCTGGAGAACAAGGCCGGGGGCGTCCAGATGTTGTGGAAACTGTTCAAGAGCAAGGCTGGCAATTTCAGCATTACCACGGCGTTTCTGATGGCGCCGATGGTGGGAATGGCCGGGCTGGCGGTCGATTTTGCCAATGCGCTGATGATGAAGGAGCAGGTGCAGGCGGCAGCCGATGCGGCGGCGCTGGCCTCGATTTCGGAAAAATCGGCGCTGGTGGCGTCCTCGCTGCAGATGGGCGACGGAACCGTGGCTTCGGCCAGCGCCACCATGGCCGCCGATGGTTCGCTCGCCGTCGGCAATTCGGATGTGCTGAAACTGTTCGTCGCCGAACTCGGCAGCCATCCCGGCTATCACATCCTGTCGGTCGATACCTCGATCATCAAGAGCGGCAAGACCCTCAAATCCGTCTTCAACTATGTCGCGGAAGTGCCGACCAACCTGTCGCGGGCCTTTGGCAAGAACACCATCACCTTCCGGGGAACGGCGACCGCAGAATTCGCCACCCAGACCTTTCGCGATTTCTACCTGCTGCTCGACAATACGCCGTCGATGGGGGTCGGGGCGACACCGGCGGATGTGTCGAAGATGGTGGCCAATACCTCGGACAAATGCGCCTTTGCCTGCCATATCAACAATAACGGGGTGGAGAGCAGCAGCGATTACTACCATCTTGCCAAACGGCTCGGGGTCACCACCCGCATCGACGTGCTGGCCCTGGCAACCGCCAGCCTGATGGATACCGCAACGGCACGGCGCAACACCGTCGACCAGTACCGCATGGCGATCTACACCTTCGGCACCAAGGCGGAGGATACCAGGCTGCTGGAAATCCAGACCCCGACCGCCGACCTGGCGCTGGCCAAGAGCAAGGCGACGAATGTCCAGCTGATGACCATTCCCTATCAGGGCTACAACAATGACCAGCAGACGAGCTTCGACACCGCGCTGACGCAGATCAAGGCCAAGATGGGCACGCAGGGCAATGGCAATACCTCGACCAGCCCGGAAAAGGTGCTGTTCTTCGTCGCCGACGGGGTGGGCGACAGCTACAAGCCCGGCACCTGCACGAAGGCAACGACCGGCGGACGCTGCCAGGAGCCGATCGACATCAAGTTCTGTGATGCGGTGAAAGCGCAGAATTTCAAGATCGCGGTGCTCTACACCACCTATCTGCCGCTCACCACCAATGCCTGGTACAACAGCTGGATCGCTCCCTTCCAGAACGACATCGCCACAAGGATGCGCAGCTGCGCCTCCGATGGACTGTTCTTCGAGGTCAGTCCGACCCAGGGCATTTCCGATGCGATGAACGCCCTGTTCCTGCGCATCATCAACACGCCGCGTCTGACAGGGTAGGCGCGCCGACAAAAGCAAGATCCCCGGGCGCGTGCAAAGGGGACACTGGAGAAGGCCTGTCCGGCACACCGGGCAGGCCTTTTCACCGTATAACGGCTACGGACAGGACTTGCGGACAGGTGTCGTATCTGCTGCATTGCCAGCCAGTCGAGGCATTGCGGAGGGGTTTTGATGCGGGAACTGGTGGTGGCGGCAACGCAGATGGCGTGCAGCTGGGACGTGGAGCAGAATATCGCCACGGCGGAGGCGCTGGTGCGCCGGGCGCACGGGGAAGGGGCTCAAATCATCCTGTTGCAGGAACTGTTCCAGACGCCCTATTTCTGCCAGGAGCAGGATGCCCGCCATATCGCACTGGCGGTGCCGCTCGATGAGGACCGGGCGGTCCGGCATTTCCGGGCGCTGGCCCGAGAGCTGGCCGTGGTGTTGCCGGTTTCCTATTATGAGCGGGCAGGCATGGCCCACTATAATTCGCTTGCCATCATCGATGCGGATGGCAGCATCCTGTTCAATTACCGCAAATCCCATATTCCGCAGGGGCCGGGCTATGAGGAGAAATTCTTCTTCAGCCCCGGCGATACCGGCTTTCGCGCCGTCGATACCCGCTATGCCAGGATCGGCTGCGGCATCTGCTGGGACCAGTGGTTTCCGGAAGCCGCCCGCGCCATGGCGCTTCAGGGCGCGGAGCTGCTGCTTTACCCGACCGCCATCGGCAGCGAGCCGCAGGACCCGGCGCTTGACAGCAGCCGCCACTGGCAGCGCACCATGCAGGGCCATGCCGCCGCCAATATCGTGCCGGTGATCGCCTCAAACCGCATCGGCGTCGAGGTCGAAGGCCGCACCACCTGCACCTTCTATGGCTCCTCCTTCATTGCCGACCACACCGGCGCGCTGGTGGCCGAGGCGAACCGGACGGAGGAGACGGTGCTGACCGCCCGTTTCGATCTCGACCATATCCGCAATTACCGCCGCGCCTGGGGCCTGTTCCGCGACCGTCGCCCGGATCTCTATGGCGCACTGCAAAGCCTCGACGGCTCCCCTGTACAGAGAAGCTGAAACCGTGAAATAATCGATTTAACAGAAGGAATCGGCGATGCGGCCCTTTGCCGCCCAGCCGACGGAAAACTGCTCTGGGAGGGGCCATGACCGCTGGATATCGAGGACGCAGGATCTTGCTTGCCTGCCTGATGGCCCTTTGCCTTGGACCGTTTTTTGTCCCCGCCGCGCGGGCGGAAAAATTGCCGCCGGAACAGGTGCTGCAGACCTGGTACCGGCTGGTGCTGGAACTGGTGCGCCATACGCCCACCTATTCGCCGCCGGTCGCCAGCCGCGCCTTCGCCTATCTCGGCGTCACCGCCTATGAGGCGGTTGCCGGTGGCCCCGCCCATCTCCAGACGCTGGCCGGGCAGTTGAACGGGCTGAAAGCGGTTCCCGCCCGCGAAGCCGGCAAGACCTATGACGATGGCGTGGTGCTGAACGCGGCGATGACCTTTGCCATGGACCAGTTCTTCAGCCATACCGGCCCGACCGGCCATCATGCCTTTGCGGCGATGAGCAGGAAGATGCATGCGGCGGTTTCCGCAGGCGTGCCGGAGGACGTGGTCCAGCGCAGCACCGGCTACGGCGATGCCGTGGCAAAGGCGATCCTCGCCTGGTCGATGAATGACGGCGGGGCGGATGTGCAAAACATGGGCTTTCCCCTGACCTACGCGCTGAAGGACGGGCCATCGCACTGGGTGCCGACCAGCCTGATCCGCCAGCAGCAGGCCCCGCTTCTGCCCGACTGGGGCAGGAACCGGCCCTTTGCAATGCCGAAGGGGGCCACCTGCCGCCTGTCGGCCCCGCCTGACTACAGCGAGGACAAGAATTCCGAATTCTACAAGCAGGCCAATGAAGTCTACATGACCGCCAAAACACTGACCCCGGAGCAGAAGGGCATCGCCCGTTTCTGGTCGGATGACCCGATGCTGTCGCCGACCCCGCCCGGCCACTGGATCTGGATTGCCGACTCGATCCTGAAGCAGGACCATGCCGATCTCGGCAAGACTGTGGATGTTCTCGCCCGGCTTGGCATTGTCGTTGCCGATGGCTTCATCGGCTGCTGGGACAGCAAATATGAATATGACCTGCTCCGGCCCTCGACCTATATCAAGCGGGTGATCGATCCGAAATTCGAGCCACTGCTGATCACCCCGCCTTTCCCGGAATATCCGAGTGGCCACAGCACCCAGTCGGCCGCAGCCGCTGTGGTTTTGGGCCGGATTTTTGGGGAACATTACAGCTTTGATGATGCCGCCCATGCCGCAGATGGCCTGAAGCCGCGGCATTTCGAAAGCTTCTGGGCTGCCGCGAAGGAGGCGGCGGAATCGCGTCTTTACGGCGGAATCCATTTTCGTGCCGCCATCGAGCGCGGGCTGGAGCAGGGCCAATGCATCGCCGCCTATGCCAATGCCCTGAAGACGAGGAACTAGGCCATGCCTCATTTGCTGTTGCGACCCTTGCTGGCGCTGTCCCTGGCCATGGTGCTTGCCCTGCCTGTCCTCGCCGCCCAGACGGCTGCCACCCCGGCGGCCCCGCCCGCGCCGCCGAAAATCGCGCCGATGTTTGCCGATGAAACCCGCTCCAGCGGCCTTTCCAGCCGCTATCAGGGCGACTGGGAATTCATGGTCGGTGGTGGTGTTTCGACCTTCGACTGCGACAATGACGGTTTTCCCGACATGCTGTTGCCGGGGGGAACCGGCAAGGCGAAATTCTATCACAATCTCAGCCGGAAGGGCGGGGCGCTCACGTTCGAAGAGGTGCCATCCGGGCTGGAGGTCGACAGCCTGCTCGGCTCCTACCCTGTTGATATCGACAGTGACGGGATCACCGATCTGGTGCTGCTGCGGCTCGGCGAAAACATCGTGATGCGCGGCAAGGGGGCCTGTCATTTCGAGCGGGCGAACGAGGCGTGGAACTTTGACGGTGGCAATGCCTGGTCCGCAGCCTTTGCCGCCACCTGGGAAAAGGGCAATACATGGCCGACCCTTGCCGTCGGCAACTATATCGACCGCAAGCAGGATCTCTTCCCCTGGGGCTCCTGCACCGACAACTGGCTGCACCGGCCCGACACCAGCGACGGCAGGCAGGCGCGCTTTCTGCCACCGCTGCCGCTGAAACCCAGCTATTGCGCGCTGTCGATGCTGTTTACCGACTGGAACCGCTCCGGCACGCCATCGCTGCGGGTGGCCAATGACCGCGAATATTACGAGGGTGGCCGCGAGCAGATGTGGCATGTCGAGCCCGGCAAGGCTCCCGTTCTCTATTCCGAGGAGGAGGGCTGGAAATACCTGCGGATCTGGGGCATGGGCATTGCCAGCTATGATGTGGATTTCGACGGCTATCCCGAATATTTCCTGACCAGCATGGCCGACAACAAGCTGCAGGCGCTGGCCGCGCCGCCGAAGGACGGCAAGGGGCCTGCGACCTACAAGGACGTGGCTTTCGCCCATGGTGCCACCGCCCACCGGCCCTATGCCGGCGGCGACTGGCACCCGAGCACCGCCTGGCACACCCAGTTCGAAGACGTCAACAATGACGGCATGGTCGACCTGTTCATCGCCAAGGGCAATGTGGCGGAGATGCCCGACTTTGCGGCAAGGGACCCCAACAACCTGTTGATGCAGAACGACAAGGGGATGTTTGTCGAAATGGGACTTGAAGCGGGCGTGGCAAGCTTCAACGTCGCGCGCGGCGCGGCTCTCACCGATTTCAACCTCGATGGCAAGATGGATCTGGTGGTGGTCAACCGCTGGAAGGATGCCGAGATCTGGCGCAACACCACGCCGGATGCCGGCAATTTCGTCGAATTCCGCCTGAAACACCCCGGCTTCAACCTCGATGGCATCGGCTCCTGGATCGAGATCCGCCATGCCGGCCACGTGCTGCGCCGCGAAATCACCATCGGCGGCGGCCACGCCGGCGGCCAGCTCGGCTGGCACCATTTCGGCCTCGGCACCGACACGCAAGCCGAATTCCGCATCATCTGGCCCGACGGACCCGCCGACCCATGGCAAAAAGTTCCCGCCAACCGATTTTACACGGTGGCACCGGGCAAGCCGGCGGAGGTTTGGACGGCGGGGCGGTGAGGCCCCTCGCTGCGAAGCAGTGAGGCCGGTTGCTGCGGGGCGGTGAGGCCGCTTGCTGCGAAAGCAGTGAGGCCGCTTGCTGCGGGTCTTGATGTCGTCGAAGGCTATTTCAAAATAGAGTCTTGTTGACTATATATTAGAAATCTATTATTTTTGTTGAGTCACGATCAGAGATAGCACATGCGTCTGCCTTGCGCCGCATTTTTGGCTTTTTGTGTATCGGTGACCATGGCCGTGGCGCAGCCGAGTGGCGTTGATGCACCTGATGCACCAGCAAAAGTAGAGCTGCTTTTCACGCCGAACCATAATCTGCTGCAGGTGAAGCTTGCGGTCGATGCTATGATCGATCCGGCAACCAACATTCGTGCCGTCACAGCTTCGGTTGACCGCATGGCCACAGCCGTGAGCGTCATGGCGGGTGTGGGGGCGAACAGTGCCGCGAAACTGACGGCGCTGAAGCGTTACCTCTACGAAAGAGGTTCTTGGAATGGAAACAAGCCCTTTCAGTATGACATGGATGATCTACTCGGGGAAAAGCTCTCCAATCGCATGCTTCAACGATATCTGACCACCCGACGTGGCAACTGTATTACCATGCCTTTGCTCATGCTGTTTATCGGTCAACGCATTGGTTTGAAGCTGACGCTCGCGGAAGCGCCGTTGCACCTATTCCTGAAATATACCGATGACGAAGGGACTATGTGGAACCTTGAAGCCACCAGTGGTGGGGGCTTCACGCGCGATGCCTGGTACAGGCTGCAACTGCCTATGTCCGATCGGGCCGTTACCAATGGGGTCTATCTGCGCCCGCTTTCCCACGGAGAAGCCACGGCTCTCATCGCTGTTTTTCTGGTGGAAAGAGATCTTGCAACAAGGGATTTCGAGAGGGCAATTGCCGTGTCTGACGTGCTGCTCCGCCACCATAGCCGATTTGTCTATGGCTTGGTGAAAAAGGGCAGCGCCTATCGTGGCTTGCTGTTTCGGGAACTCGCGGGAAAGTACAGGCGAATGGAAGACATTCCGGTCGACCTGAAAAGACAGGCCGACGCGTGGTATGCACAGAATATGCAGGCATTCGACAAAGCTGAAGCACTTGGCTGGCGTCCCGAGGACGGCCAAATGAAATAGGATCTGACGTTACGAGAGGGGCTTTTGATGAAGATATTTTCCGGAAAGTTGCTCGTAAGGCTGCTCAGCCTGCTGCTTGTGTGCAGTCTCATCACTGTGTCCTTTGGAACATCAGCAAACGCGCGTTTCATCTCGCCCGACACCATCGACCCCAATATTCCGGGAGTCGGTACAAACAGATATGCCTATTCGCAAAACGATCCCGTCAACAAGAGCGATCCAAATGGGCATACTGCCGTGGCAGTTTTTGGTGGTGCTGTCTGCACTGGAAGTGGCGGCTGCGCACTCGCAGTCGCCATTGTCGCTGTGGCGATAACAGCAG
This sequence comes from uncultured Gellertiella sp., assembly GCF_963457605.1. Taxonomy (GTDB): domain Bacteria; phylum Pseudomonadota; class Alphaproteobacteria; order Rhizobiales; family Rhizobiaceae; genus Gellertiella. The sequence goes on along the minus strand of NZ_OY735139.1, from coordinate 558,201 downwards.
GATATATTGCGTTCCAGTACCTGAAAAATCCAGCCCCGCCCCCATCGCTCGACATGACAGGAAGTGACGGCATCTATACGGGAGCCGGCTCGTACAAGGACTGGGGCAGCAAAGGTGCACATTGGAAAGGCGTTGATAGCAAGGGGCAACAACATGAAGTTGGTATTAGGCCTGGGAAGGATGGCGACTTTGTATTTGAACCCGTAGGCGGTGCTGTGCCGGGTAAGGAATTTGATCAGGCTGTCGGATCATTGGGCCCTACTTTAGGTTCGAAAAAGGGTTTGGAAAAACTCCAAGGGCAAATTCAAGGAGCGCTCGATGAGTTGCAGGGTAAGAGAGGGTTCGAGGACAGAAAAAAAGAATTGAGAGATCTATCTGATCTTGTATCAGACAAGCTTTCAAATAAGGGAAATGACAAGTCAAGTCATGATGGCGGTGGATCACATGATCACGAAAAAAGTGACACAAAGAAAAGCGCAAAAAAATGAAGAATTTTACGTTGAATTCATTGATCAATGGAGACCCAAAAAATCCAATAAGACCCGGAGAAAGCCTAAACGTAGTTGGAAAATACCTGGGGACGCCAGATTGGTGGGATTTTGGGGGTACTGACCCATTCAGTGGTCTTATCGGTTATGGTGACTTCCAGTTTGAATTGCTGGCAAACGGGGGGCGAATTGAGATCAGCAGGATTGGAATCGAACTGTGGGAAGCCTCGGACGGAGAACCCGTTGCCAAACGAGATAAAATCAAGCTTGCCAAAGGCGTTGATGTCGATTTATCGGGATATGTTCCCGGTATAAACTGCGACGAGGTAAAGAGTAAGTTAAAACATGGGCGTATCTCCTTTTCAGAGCGATTTCGCAACGACTCAAGTGATGTAAAGACCATAATATCATTATATAATAAAATTGAATTTTACTTTTTCAATATGAATAATAATCTAGGATTGGCGGAAATGCATTTCAATTTATAATTGGGAGGATGACGTTGAAGCAAATGTTGATGACGTATTTTTTGAATGAGAAGGCATTGAATAAGTTTTCCAAAATTAATATATCAGAGTTTTCTCTTGTCTATTCGTTCAAACGGATTTTCCGCTCGAACTCGTTTGAGCAGGAAAACCGGATTTCAAACGCAAAACTTCGTTTGCATGTTTTCGCTGACAAACTTTATGCACTGCCCTGCATCGCAATGCATTCCGCTCCGGTGATTTCACCCGTCCCCACAAGCCTCTCCGCCATCCTCTGCGCCGCGGGCGTCAACATCGTGTCCGTTCTTGTGAGAAACGCGAAAGGCGGGACTTCGATGGCGAGGGGTACGGGCAGGATGCGGTAGGGGGCGTCGGGGGTGGCGGCGAAGGTCTGGCAGACGGCGTCGGCGAGCGGGGCGATGGCGTCGGTCTGTTGCAGCAGCGCCAGGGTCAGCAGGAAGGAGGCGGTGGAAAACCGCTGCCGGGGTTCGGGCAGGCCGAGCGTTGCCAGCCGGGTGAGCACGGTGCGCGCCAGCAGCGAGTCCGGGCCGGGCATCACCCAGTCGAAATCCATCAGCGCGGCGGGATCGACGCCTGCGGCTTGCGCCAAAGGGTGGTGCCTGCCGACCATCAGCGAGACGGGCTCGGCGGCAATCGTCCGGGCTTTCAGCGCCTGGCGTTCGGGGCCGGAGGGCAGGCGGCCGATGGCGAAATCGACCCTGCCGGAGAGAACATGCTGGCACAGGATGTCCGAGGGGGCGACGATCACCTCCCAGGTGACCTTCGGCTGGTCGATATGGGCGGCCTTCAGCGCCGGCAGCACGCGGTCCAGCGCCGGGCCGGTGACGGCACCGATCCTGACATGGCCGACCAGTCCCATGTCGATTTCCTGCATGTCGCGAGCGGCATCGGCAAGTTCCATCTGCACCCGCCGGGCACGCCGGGCGAGCGCCTCGCCGATGGCGGTCAGCACCACGCCCCGCCCGGTACGCTGATGCACGGGCCGTCCGACAATCCGCTCGATTTCGGCAAGCAACCGGGAGGCGGCCGGCTGGGCAATCCCGAGCCTGCGGGCGGCATCGCTGATCTGGCCGCTCCCGGCCAGGCTGTCGAGCAGCCTGAGATGCGACAGTTTCAGCCCGCGCTGCAGCAGGGTTTCGGCGGGATCAAGTCCTGACATACCATTTTGGCCATATCTGTTTCGTCAAATAGTATTTGACGGACATGACGGGAGATTGCAATCGTTTGACGGCAATGCGTTTCGGGTTGATTGGTCAGGGGGACGATTGGTGACGCCATAATTCCCGACATGCTTCAAGCCATCTCCACCCGAGCGCTCCATCCCCCATTCAAATACAAGGAGATCCCTGATGAGTTTCAAGCCCGCGCCCTGGCCGCGAAAACTGCGTTCGCAGGAATGGTTCGGTGGTTCGTCGCGTGATGCGATCTATCATCGTGGCTGGATGAAGAATCAGGGGTTTCCGCATGATCTGTTCGACGGGCGGCCGGTGATCGGCATTCTCAATACCTGGTCGGAGCTGACGCCCTGCAATGCGCATCTGCGCGATCTGGCCGAGCGGGTGAAGCACGGGATCTATGAGGCGGGCGGCTTTCCGGTGGAGGTGCCGGTGTTTTCGGCCTCCGAATCCGCCTTCCGCCCGACGGCGATGATGTTCCGCAATCTGGCGGCGATGGCGGTGGAGGAGGCGATGCGCGGCCAGCCGATGGATGGCTGCGTGCTGATGGTCGGCTGCGACAAGACCACGCCGTCGCTGCTGATGGCTGCGGCCTCGACGGACCTGCCGTCGATCGTGGTGACGGGCGGGCCGATGCTGAACGGCTATTACAGGAACGAGCGGGTCGGCTCCGGCACCCATCTCTGGCGGTTTTCCGAAGCGGTGAAGGCCGGGCAGATGACGCCGGAGGAATTTGCCGATGCCGAGGCCTCGATGAGCCGCAGCCCGGGCTCCTGCAACACCATGGGCACCGCCTCGACCATGGCCTCGATGGCCGAAGCGCTCGGCATGGCGCTGTCGGGCAATGCTGCCATTCCCGCCGTCGACAGCCGTCGCCGGGTGATGGCGCAGCTGACCGGCCGGCGCATCGTGCAGATGGTGAAGGACGACCTGAAGCCATCCGACGTGATGACCAGGCAGGCTTTTGAAAACGCCATCCGCACCAATGCCGCCATCGGCGGATCGACCAATGCGGTGATCCACCTTCTGGCAATTGCCGGGCGGGTCGGCATCGACCTGACACTCGATGACTGGGACCGCTGTGGCCGGGATGTGCCGACCATCGTCAACCTGATGCCCTCAGGCAAATACCTGATGGAGGAATTCTTCTATGCCGGCGGCCTGCCGGTGGTGATCAAGCGGCTGGGCGAGGCGGGCCTGCTCAACCGCGATGCGCTGACCGTTTCCGGCGAAACGGCCTGGGAGCAGGTGAAGGATGTCACCAACCACAACGAAGACGTGATCCTGCCTGCCGAAAAGGCGCTGGCGAAATCCGGCGGGGTGGCGGTGCTGCGCGGCAATCTCGCCCCGAACGGGGCGGTGCTGAAGCCCTCGGCGGCGACCCCGTCGCTGATGGTGCACCGGGGCCGGGCAGTGGTGTTCGAGGATATCGACGACTACAAGGCGAAGATCAACGACGAGGCGCTGGATATCGACGAGACCTGCATCATGGTGATGAAGAATTGCGGGCCGAAGGGCTATCCGGGGATGGCCGAGGTCGGCAACATGGGTCTGCCGCCAAAGGTGCTGCGCAAGGGGATCACCGACATGGTACGGATTTCGGATGCCCGGATGTCCGGCACCGCCTATGGCACGGTGGTGCTGCATACCAGCCCGGAGGCCGCCGCAGGCGGGCCGCTGGCCGTGGTCCAGGATGGCGACATGATCAGCCTCGACGTGCCGAACCGCTCGCTGGTGCTGGAAATATCCGACGAGGAACTTTCGGCACGGCTTGCCCGGTGGTCGCCGCGCGAAGCCCCGCCCGCCTCCGGCTATGCGCTGCTTCACCACAGCCATGTGATGGGGGCAGATACTGGCGCCGATCTCGATTTCCTCAAGGGCTGCCGGGGCGCGCCCGTCGGCAAGGATTCGCACTAGAGTTTGTCAGGGAAAAGTGGAATCCGGTTTTCCCGAAAAGACAAACGAAAACAAAGGGAACTAGAGTCTGTCTGGTTCAATTAGAACCTGACAGACTCTAGCGTTTGTCAGGGAAAAGTGGAATCCGGTTTTCCCGCTCAAACTCGTTTGAGCGAAAAGACAAACGAACACTAAGAGTATTAGAGTCTGTCTGGTTCAATATGAACCTGACAGACTCCAAGGCGAAAAAAGGACGGCTGACGGGGCCCCGTCAGCCGCGCGGAACACCCGCGTATCGAACCGCTATGAAGGTCATCAGGCTGGCGACCGAGAAGGCATTGAGCGTCAGCAGGGTGGCAAGATCCGCCGGGGAGAAGAGATGCAGGGGCGGGCCGATCCTGTCGTGGAAGGCGGCGAAGGCGAGGAAGCAGACGGCGGCAAGCCCGCGCTGCCACCAGCGCTCTGTTACGGTGAAGGACAGCGCGATCAGCAACAGGTAGGGGGCGAGAAACAGTTCGGTGCCCGATGCCTGTCCGAACAGTTTTCCGGCAAAGATGGTATCCACCATGCCGGTGACAGGCAGCGCCAGCCGTGCGGCAAAGGGCGAGCGCCGTGCAAGCCACGGGATTGCGGCAAAGAACGGCGCGGCAATCACCGTGCCGAGCGCCGCGAAAACCCCGCCACTGCCGAGCAGCCACCAGACATAGAGCGGGTAGAATGGCTTGTTGGCGGCAATCACCCAGGCGATTGTGACGGTGGATGCCGTCAGCGGGTCGGGCGGCACCCTTGCGACGCTGTCGGCCATCATCCGCCGCTCTTTTCTGCAACGGGGCTGAGCAGATAGTGGCCAACCCCCCATATCTCGCCATTGGCGTGACCAAACAGGCCCGCTGTGGCAAGGAAGAACATCCGCCAGCGCCTGCGCCACAGGCTGACATCCCTGCCATAGACATCGGCCAGAATGCGCTGGATGCGCTCGCCGTGGGCATCGAAGTTCTTCAGCCAGTCCAGCGCGGTCCTCTGGTAGTGGCGGCCACTCCAGCGCCATTCCCGTTCGACGGTGAAGAGACCGGCAAAACGGTGCGGCAGGTCAAAGGCGGGCATGATGCCGCCGGTGAAGAAATGGTGGGCGATCCAGTCGGCGGGATCGTCGCGGTCAAAGCGGTAGGACCGGTTCCGGTGGGTGAAGACATGCAGGAACATCAGCCCGTCCGGCTTCAGCCAGGTACGGGTGCGTTGAAGCAGCACGTCCCAGTTCGACATGTGCTCGAACATTTCCACCGACACGATGCGGTCATGGGTCTCCGGCGTTGCAAAATCATTCATGTCGGCGGTGATCACCCTGAGATTGTCGAGGCCCAGCCTTTCCGCCGCCGCTTCGATATAGGCGCGCTGCGAGGCCGAATTCGACACCGAGGTGATGCGGGCATCGGGAAAATTCCGGGCGAGATAGAGCGAAAGCGATCCCCAGCCGCAGCCGAGTTCCAGAATGGACTGGCCGTTGCGGATATCGGCATGCGATGCGGTCTCGGCAAGCGCCAGCTCCTCCGCCTCGTTGAGGGTGGTCGCGGCGGAGGGGTAGAGACAGCTCGAATATTTCCGCCGGGCACCGAGAACCAGGGCGAAGAATTCGGCGGGCAGTTCGTAATGCTGCTCATTGGCTTCGCCGGTATGGGTGGCAACCGGATAGTCCCGCATCGTGCGGGCGAAATCGTCCTCGACGCTGTCAGGCGTTCCCGAGAGCATCCGGTCCATGCGTCCGCAGAGGAAACCGATGGCAGCCAGCGTCAGGCGGTCGGGGAGCGGCGCACGCTCGGCGGCATTTATGGCAAGGGCGATCATGTTCATCGTGCAGTCTCCGCTTCGGTTGTGGTCGTGGCGCCATCGCCTGTTCGGCGGGGACCGGGAAAAAAGGCATTGACCCGGCGTTGCAGGGCGCGGAACTGATCGCCCCGGCTCTTCAGCATGTGCTCTTCCAGTGGCGGAATGCCGGAAACATGGACCAGCAGCCAGTACATCTGGATTGGCGCCAGCAGGGCCAGCACCCCGAGCCAGTTGCTCTCCGTCTGGGCCAGCAGGAACCACGCGCACCAGAACAGCCATTCGAAAAAATAGTTGGGATGGCGGGACCAGGCCCAGAGGCCCTTTTCCATCACGGTGGTCCTGGCATCGGCCGTCCTGCGGAAGGCCGACAGCTGGTGGTCGGACAGGGCTTCACCGGCAAGCGCCAAGATGGCGAGCGCTACGCCCGCAACATCGAGCAGACCTGGAAACAGGCCGCGCGCAGAAGCGGCGGGATAAACGGCGAGCACCAGCACGAAGGCGGCAAGGGCCTGCACCTGCAGGAACAGGAACAGCCGCCAGGCGGCGGACAGGCCCCAGTCGCGGATCAGCTTTTCATAGCGCGGATCTTCTCCGCCACCATGGGTCCGAAACCCGATATGGCTCCCGAGCCTCAAGGCCCAGAGGCCGATCAGCAGGCCTGCGGTCCAGCGCCGTTCCAGCGTGCCATCGGCAAGTATCGCAGCGGCGATGCCACCCGCACCCACGGCGAAAGACCAGATGGTGTCCACCCAGCCGCTTGCGCCAGTCAGGCGCTGGACCGCCCAGGCGACAGCCATCAGCATCGACAACAGCAGGCCAAGCGACAGCACGACAGTGGTGTTCATTGCGCATTCCCCTTCATTGCGTCCGTCTGGAAGACGCATGAAGGGGCGTTCGAGTTTCACCTCGTTTGCGTAAAAGCGCCGATTCGCCCAAAAAAGTGCCGGTTGCATGAAACTTTCCGGTGGTGTCGCGCGTAATCCCCTGAGATCGGGAGGAGGTGCGGGATGCAGGGCATTTCCCGCCGCTTCCCCGGCAATCAGCTTGAGGAGACCGGCATGAACAGGCGTCGCAGTTCTCTTTTCGGCAGCGTGCTTCTGTTGCCGCTGGCGCTTGCGCCCGCTGTCGCGCATGCGGATGATCCTGTCGGCCAATGGGCGCGCCAGGATGGGGCCAGCAAGGTTGATATTGCCCGCTGCGGCAGCAATATCTGCGCCACCAACACCTGGATCAAGCCGGGAAACACCAGCGAGAAGAAGGGTGACATTCTCGTCATGACCCTGAAGCCGGTGGCGGCGGGCGACTACCAGGGCTCCGCCTTCGATCCGCAGCGCAAGCTCAACTATCACCTGACGCTGAAGGTCGAGGGCCGTGCGATGACCACCCGCGGCTGTGTGCTGGGCGGGCTGCTGTGCAAGAGCGTTGCCTGGTCGAAGATCAGATAGAAACGCCGGGGGCAGCAACGTCCCGGCAGTCAACGTCATGCCGTCAAAAAGCCCCGGCTCCGCCGAGCCCGGGCTTTTTCCGTTTGCGGCATTGTCGTCGGGCGGCAGAGGGCAAGGGAACCAATGCGGATTTCGCAGGTTCTGGAATGCACGTGTCTGAAGGCTGCATCTGCGCCACACAACACCGAAGGAAACGGAACATGACGATCAAAAATATTGCGGGCATTGCCGCGCTGTCCCTCGGCCTGATGGCCGGATCGGGCCTTGCCCTTGCCACCTCCACCCCATCGAACGCGCCGGCTGCAAGCAGCGCCGACGGGATGACCGACATCGACAGGGCATCCTTCGTCAAGGCCGTCTCCAGTGCCAATCTGTTTGAAATCGAGACCAGCACGCTGGCTCTGGAAAAGTCGACATCGGACAGGGTCAAGGACGCGGCGCGGATGATCATCAAGGATCACACCAGCGCCGGCAAGGCGTTTTCGGTGATCCTCAAGGCGCAGGGCGACATGACAAGGCCGAAACTCTCCCCGCACCATGAGGCTGTTCTGAACGAGCTGAAGGCGACGAAAAGGGCCGGTTTCGACGCCCGATATATCGAGGTGCAGACCACGGCGCATGAGGAGGCGATTGCGCTTTTCACCACCTATGCCGCGAAGCCCGATGACGTGGCACTCGGGGCTTTCGCCACCAAAACCCTGCCTGCGCTGAAGACACACCTCGAAGCGGTGAAAAGGCTGCAAAAATAGCCTCCCGCCTTTTTCACCGCTTCCCCGGCAACAGCCGGGCAATTGCCATCAACTCCCGGAAAGGACAGGCAACCATGGCTGATACCACCCATGATATCGACCGCACCTGGAAACTGATGAAGGACATCGGCTTCTGCATGTTCACCACCCGCGTCGGCGCGGATATTCGTGCCCGACCGATGTCGGCGCATGTCGAGCCGATCGAAAATGCCATCTACTTTCTGACCGATGCCGAAAGCGCCAAGAGTGCCGAAATCGACGCGCGGACCAATGTCTGTCTCGCCTTTGCCCATACCGGCGGGCAGAAATATGTGTCACTCAGCGGTGACGCCCTTGTCTCCAACGACCGCGAGCTGATCCGGGAACTCTGGTCCACTCCGGCCAGGGCCTGGTGGGACAATCCCGACGACCCCGAAATCCGCGTGCTGAAGGTCACCCCGAAATTCGCCGAATACTGGGACAGCCCCGGCACCATCGTCAGCTGCATCAAGATGATTGCCGCCGCCGTTACCGACAGTCGGCCCGACATGGGCGACAATGCCAGGGTGACGATGTAACACCAGGGTTCACAGATCGGAACCCATTCGACCGGATCGATTTTGGCATGCGGCCAGCAGAAACCGCAGTCGGACCTACCGGTCCGGCGAGGATTTTCGACCTTGCGACCGCAGCGCCCGAATGGCTTGCGGTCGTTGCGTTTTCGGATCGCGCGTTCACGCGCCCGAGGAACAAAGGCGCAGTGCAGCGCGTTTTCAGCCGGAATCCCGTCTCAGGCGGAAAACCGGTCCGGCCAAACAGATCAAGGAGATATCCCATGCAGATTATCGGAATGCAGGTTCTGGCCGAACAGGGTGGAAAGCTCGGCTATACCGTCGAATTCGTCGGGCAGGGCGGAGATGTGGTGTCAGTTCTGGTCAAGAATGACGAGACCCAGTCGATCAACCGGATGACGGCTGTCACGAAGGCACAAGACATGATGGCCGTTCTCGCCCGGCAGACCATCGATCTCGCCGATTATGACTCCTCCGGCGGTACGCCGTCGGATTCGCTCACCGCCCAGCGCAGCGCCCGTTCGGCAGGCGATACCGGCACGATGGAAGAGCAGCTGGATCAGGGGCTGGAAGACAGCTTTCCCGCCAGTGATCCCGTCTCCGTCACCCAGTCCTCCATCGCCACCTCACCTGATGGCAAGCGCTGATCAAGGACTTTCTCTCATGCCAACGAAAACGCCCGGTCATGCCGGGCGTTTTTTCGTGACGGTGTGGGGCGGGCAGGGCAAGGCGGTCAGTTCAGCCTTGCCCGGGATTTGCGCGGGAGGGGGAGGTCGGAACAGGCGAGCAGCAAGGCCAGCATGGCCTCGGCTTCGTCTTCCGCGATGATGCCCCTGTCGATCAGCCGCTGCACCACGACGGAGAGGATCGGCCGGGAGACCGGCGGACGCCATTTCGGCCGTTCCTGCGACAGGCTGCGCGTCATGGGTTTCTACTCCGGAACAGGTGTCCAATGACCAAAAAGACATTGGATGCGGCTCCGGGGAGAGCCGCATCCTGGTTTCAGCGGGGGGTGGACAGATCAGGTCACCAAACCCTGTCTGCTTTCATCATCGTCGCGCTGGCGACCGCCGAGGGCTGCGGCAGCGGAGGCAATGAAGGCCCCGATGAACAGCGAGAGGGCCCCGAGCAAGGTGGCGGTCGCGGTTGCCTTGCGCGCGGTGTCGGCGACCTTCCGGGCCTCGGCCTTTGCGTCGTCTGCCTGCTTAAGGACAGTCTCGATCCGGGCTCTGGCGTCGGCCTGCGTCAGACCGGTTCTTGCGGCAACGAGCCGGTCGAGATAGGTCCGGTCTTCGTCGCTGATCTTGCCCGCACCAGCGGAGTGCAGCAGGATATGGGCAATTTCGGCCGATGCACGGGATTGATCCTGCGGATTTGCGGTGCCTGTCGCCGCCGGATCGGCAGGACGCATGATCCTGTCGGTGATGTCATCCATCGGCTGCATCCCGGATGTGGCCGTGGCCGAAACGCCCATCGCCGCAGCCTCACCGACCGCCATGCCGGTGGCATTGGCACCCTTCTGCAACAGGCCGGTCGCCGCCGAAGCAACCACGGTGACCATCAGCACCGTGGCAAGCGCCCAGGCGAGAAAGCCGTGGGCGGTGTCGCGGAAATAGATCTCGTCCGTGTGGATGCCAACCCATCTGGTGCGCAGCCTGCCGGTCAGATAGCCGCCGACACCTGCCGAAAGCCACTGGATCATCACCAGCCAGATGGCCGCGGACAGACCGAGGGTGACCAGCGTGCTGCCCTGTCCGGCCCAGGGCGAGACCATGGTGAGACCGAGGGCGGAACCGGTCAGCATCAGCAGGATGGTCAGCACCGTGGCCGCAAGCGCACCCGCAAGGACCGGCCCCCAGGAGAGGGCGGAGGATGAAGATTCCACCGTCGGATCGGAGCCGTAATTTGTTGGTGTCAGAGTCATCGGCCAGTCCTATCGCATGAAGAGGGCAAGAAGGATAATAACCGGAATCGGAACACCCAGAAGCCAAAGCAAAATTCCGCGTCCCATAAGTAACCTCCCGTCAGTTGTCTGACTGATACGTGTGAATTATTGATCCGGCGACATTTACACTCGCACGGGATCAGCGGGAGAACGATCTGATGTCATATTCGTTCCCAACAGGATCGCAGCAGAGGGCGGATATTTTTCGGGATCATTTTTCGCCCTGCGACGTTTTCCCGATGACCTCAACGCAGAACAGGAGTTGGTCATGATTACTGCATCTGAAATCAGGGAGCATGCTGAAGTCGTTGGTTCCGATGGCTTGCATGTCGGCACGGTCGACCATGTGGATGGCAACCGGATCAAGCTGACCCGGGCCGACAGTTCCGGGGCCCATGCCCACCACCACCACTATATCGCGCTGGATCTCGTCCACTCCGTCGATGGCGGTCGCGTCACGCTGAGCGTTGCCGGCAAGGATGCCATGGGTAGCGAGGAAGAGCAGGATGGCCGCGCCGTCAATTGATTGCTGCACCATCAAGGTGCCCGCTGATGCGGGCGCAAGACGGACCTGAAATGACGTCGAAGACATTGAAACGCCCCCCGAAAGCTGGAAGCTTCGGGGGGCTTTTCCGTGTCAGGCCGCCTTCTTCTGTCCGGCGGCATCGACAGCCGTTTGCGCCAGGCCCGAGAGGGCTTGATCGGTGGCCTCTTCCGGCGCAAGTGATTATTTTTCTGTCATCGCTGGTGTTTTTTGATACAAGTTGGTCCGGCAATACAACGATCCGGCGTGTTTATCCCGATTGGGGCACGACTGTGTACAGCAAGACAGAATGCGGATCGTCGGTCGTTTTTTTTGAACGGTGATTGCCTCCTCGGGGTTCGCGCGTGAAAGCGGATGCGTCATCCGCTGATGGCATCCAGCAGTCTGGAACGATGCGGCGCATCGCATGGAGCGGCGTGGAGGGGAAACGGGCGTGAGTGTATCGGGTTCAAAGGGGTGGCGGGAGAGACTGGGCGGACGCAGCCTGGCGCTTGCCATGGGCATGGTGTTTTTCCTCGCCGTCATGGGGCTGACGGCGCTGATGATCTGGCAGAATTACCGGGCGGCGAGCAGTTCCGCCGAGGCGCGCGCCGTGGCATCGGCACATGTGGTTGCGGCCAATATGCAATGGATGATCGAAGCCAGCGACCAGGCCTTGCGGCGCATGGATTCGGTCTTTGCCACGACGCCGATCCAGTCCTCGCAATCGGCGATCAGCGATATCGCCCAGGCTGTCGGCGCTCTGCCCGCCGGTTTTCAGTATTCGGTCTATGATGATACCGGCCGGTTGCGGCTGTCGAGCGTGCCCAATGCGCCGGTGGTCAATGTTGCCGACCGGGACTATTTCCGGGCGGTGCGGGAGGCCGACCAGACGGTGGTTTCGCGACAGCTGGAGGAACGGGTGAGCAAGGAGCAGGTCTTCATCGTCGCCCGGAGGATCAGTCAGGCCGGCAAATTCGGTGGCGTGGCGACGATTGCCATCCCGGTGGGCAGGCTTGCCGATTTCTGGAACTCGCTGGGGCTGGGTGCCCTGTCCTCCATTGGTGTTATCGGCTCGGATGGCTGGCTGGTGGCACGCTATCCGGCGGTGGTGAAATCCATCAGCCTTGGCCAGACACCGATTTTCCAGCCGCCGCTGAAATGGCAACAAAGCGGATTTTACCACAGTGAAAAATCGCCGGTGGATGGCCTGTCACGGGTGGTCGGCTTCTGGCGGGTGGACAAATGGCCGCTGATTGCGGTGACCGGCATCGAAAACGGCGAAATGCTCGACCTGTTCTGGAGCGCACTGAAATCCGAAGTGGCCCTGGGCCTGCCGATGGTGACGCTGCTCTTGCTCGAAGGTCTGGCCATCGTCGCCCTGCTCAGGGCCTATATGGGGCGCAATCGCGCGCTTGAACATGCGCTGGAACGCAACAATTTCCTGTTTCGCGAAATCCATCACCGGGTAAAGAACAATCTGCAGGCCGTCTCGGCGCTGATCCGGCTGCAGCCGGTGCCCGATCAGGTCCGCCGGGAAATGGTGCACCGCATTTCGGCGATGATTGCGGTTCACGAACAGATCTACCAGTCCGATCAGTTCGACCGGGTCGAGGTTGCCCCCTATCTCGCGCGGGTGATTGCCGAAATCGCCAAGGCCTATAACCGGGATGTGGTGATCACATCGAAGTTCGACAGCCTGATGGTCGACCGGGATCAGGCCTTGCCGATCGGGCTGATCGTCAATGAAGTGGTATCCAACGCGTTCAAATATGCCTTTGCCGACCGGCAGGGCGGAAAACTGAATGTGGAACTGGCGGGCGACGGCGAGAGGGCCTGCCTGACGATTTCCGACGATGGACCCGGCTTCGACGCCGATGTCGCGGCCAAGGGCATGGGCAGCAAGCTGATTGCCGGTTTCGTCGCGCAGCTGGGCGGAACCTGTGGTTTCGAGAACCGGCAGGGCACGGTGTTTACCATGTCTTTTCCGCTCTACTGAAAGAGATCGACGACAGTAACCGGTCGCCCACCTTGAGGAACCCCGTGGCTGCCCTAAGTGGAGTAGCGAAAATCCCGGACAGCAGGTTGAACGGGTGAGGGGACGTGGACCTATGACAAGCAGTCTGGCCGGCAGCGAAGACCCGGTTTCGAGCCGTGCATTCTTGTCAGGGGGCGGGGAAACCGCCGCCATCATTGCCGGTTTCGACTGGTCCAAAACCCCGCTCGGACCGCTCGAACAGTGGTCGCAGGCGATGAAGGCCACCTGCAATCTCATCCTGCACTCGCCGGTCCCGATGGTGACGCTCTGGGGTGACGACGGGATCATGATCTACAATGATGCCTATGCTGTCGTCGCCGGGGGACGGCATCCGGCCCTGTTCGGCAGCAAGGTGCGCGAAGGCTGGCCCGAGGTCGCCGAATTCAACGATCATGTGATGAAGACCTGTCTTGCCGGCCGGACATTGGCCTATCGCGACCAGGAACTGACGCTCAGACGCCATGCGGGCGAGCCCGAACAGGTGTGGATGGATCTCGATTATTCCCCGCTGATGGACGAGGCGGGACGTCCCGCCGGGGTCATCGCCATCGTCGTGGAAACCACGGACAAGGTGCGGGCCGAGCAGCAATTGCGCGCCGGGGAGCGTCGCCGCGTCGCGCTGATCGAGTTGACCGACCAGTTTCGCAACAGTGCCGACCCCGGTGACATCGCCTTTGCGGCGGCCCGCATGCTGGCAGCTGTCATGCATGTCAGCCGTGCGGGCTATGGCAGGATCGACACGCTCCGGGAAACCCTGCTGATTGAACGGGACTGGAATGCGCCGGAGGTCGAAAGCCTCGCCGGAACCCTGCATCTGCGCGATTTCGGCAGCTATGTCGACAATCTCAAGCGCGGCGAAACCGTGGTGGTGGCGGATGCAGACGCCGATCCCCGCACGGTCAGCCATGCGGCAGCACTAAAGGTCATCAGCGCCACCGCCTTCATCAATATTCCGATCACCGAGCGCGGCGTTCCGGTGGCCGTGCTCTATCTCAACAATGCCGGAGCGCGGCATTGGCTGCCGGAGGAAATCAGCTTCATCCGCGATGTGGCGGAACGGACCCGGGTTGCCTCCGAGCGCCGCCGGGCGGAGCAGGCGCTTCGCCAGCTTGCCGGAGAGCTTGAACAGCAGGTGATGGAGCGCACGGCGGAACTCGACCGCATCTGGCGCAATGCCCGCGATTTGCTGGTGGTGCTGAATGAGGAGGGGGATATCCGCTCTGTCAATCCCGCCTGGACGACCGCGCTCGGCTACAGCCCGCGGGAATCGCTGGGCGAAGACCTGCACCACTTTGCCTTTGTCGCGGACGAGGTCAAACTGGCCATCCATGATATCCGGGCCGACAGAATTCCGTTCTTCATCGACCGGCAACTCTGCTTCCGGCACAAGGATGGCTCGGAGCGATGGATCGACTGGCGCATCACCACCGAAGGCAGGCTGTTGTTTGCCTATGGTCGCGACGTGACGGCGGAACGCGAGCAAAAGAACCAGTTGTTCCGGGCCGGGGAACAGTTGCGGCATGCCCAGAAGATGGAAGCCATCGGTCAGCTGACCGGTGGGGTCGCCCATGATTTCAACAATCTGCTCCAGGTGATTTCCGGCAGCCTGCAATCCCTCACCCCTGAGGTGGCAGGCAATGCCAGGGCGGAAAACCATCTGCAGCGGGCGCTGGCCGGGGTCAGGCGCGGGGCCAATCTTTCAAACCAGCTTCTGGCCTTCGGTCGCCGCCAGGCGCTGGAACCGAAAGTCATCAATATCGCGCGCTTCATCGACACGCTGGAGGAGATGCTGCACCGCACGATTGGCGAAGCCATCGAGATCCACGTGGTCAGGGCTGCGGATCTGTGGACTACGCTGATAGATCCCTCGCAGATCGAAAACGCCCTGCTCAACCTGGCGCTCAATGCCCGCGACGCGATGAGCGGCATCGGCAAGCTGACCATCGAACTCGCCAATATCGAGGTCGAGGCGGCAGAGGCCGGGCCGGAGATGGATCTCGCGGCGGGACACTATGTCATGCTCGCCGTTTCGGACACCGGCGTCGGCATGCCTCCGGAAACCCTGGCCCGGGCCTTCGAGCCGTTCTTTTCCACCAAGCCGGTGGGCAAGGGCAGCGGGTTGGGCCTGTCGATGGTCTATGGTTTCGTCAAGCAGTCCGGCGGTCATGTCAGGATCGACAGCCTGCCGGGGGAGGGCACCACCATCCGCATCTATCTGCCCCGCTCCAAGGCGGAGGAGGACCGGCTGGCCGAAGCCGGTCCCGGCCCGATATCGGGCGGCACGGAAACCATTCTGATCGCCGAAGACGACGATGAAGTCCGCGCCACGGTGGTCGAGATGCTGTCCGAGCTTGGCTATCGCGTGCTGGCCGCCGGCGATGCGGCAAGCGCTCTTGAGGTGGTCGAGAGCGGCGCGCCGGTCGACCTGCTGTTTACCGATGTGGTGATGCCGGGACCCTTGCGCAGCGCCGATCTTGCCCGGCGGGCCCGGCAACGGCTGCCGGACCTGGCCGTGCTCTTCACCTCAGGCTATACGGAAAATTCGATTGTCCATGATGGCAGGCTCGATGCGGGCGTCGAACTTCTGTCGAAGCCCTACAGCCGCGAAGCGCTGGCGCGCCGCATCAGGCAGGTGCTCTCCGGTCGCCCGCGCCGGGAACCGGCAGAAACGGAACGCCAGGCCACCCTGCCGGACAGGCTTGCGGCCCGCGGGCCAGCGGCAGAGGACGTGGCAATGGCGGAGGCAGCAGAGGCCACAGCGCTGCGCATACTCGTGGTCGAGGATGATTTCCTGATCCGCCTCAACACGCTCGATATTCTCGAGGATCTCGGCCATCGGCCGGCCGGGGCCGCATCGGCGGAGGACGCCCTGAAGCTGTTCGAAACCGGGGACTTCGATATATTGCTCACCGATATGGGCCTGCCGCAGATGTCAGGCACCGAACTCGCCCGTACCCTTCGCGGCAGGTCGCCCGGCATCGGCGTGATCTTTGCCACCGGCAACGACCTGCTGCCCGACGTGCCCGGCCTTCGCCCCCCGGTACTGCTGCAAAAACCCTTTGATAGCCAGGATATTGCCGAAGCACTCGTCACCGCACTTGTCGCCGCACGGTGACGCTGGCCGCAGGCGGAATTCGCTGGTTTGCGAAAAACCGGAACGTTCGGGCCCCTCAGGCGTTTGCCTCCAGTTCATTCATGGAGGACGCCGTGGTACTCATTCTTCCCGAGGCTCATTCGCATAGCCATTCTGCGGACGGATCGACGACGGCAGGTCTGCTGTCGTCGATACAGGCAGCCCTTGCCATGGGATGCGATGCGGACATGTCCCGCGTCACGCTGCGCATTCTCGGGTCCTATGTCATCATCGAAGGGCTTATCCCCGACTATAACTGCGTGCAGACCATTGCCGATATCGCCGAAGACATCGCCGGCAAGGGGCGCGTCAGTATCCGTCTGTTCCAGCAATGAGGGTCGGCCGGGATGCCAGGGTCTTTCAGGGAATGGCAGGTTCCGCTTTTATGGATGGTGCCGGCGTGGATCGAGGCTCCGTCTCGCGGGATTCTTCCCACCAGGAGCTTCCGGCCCATGCGATCAATGTCAGGGCAAGACCGGCAAGCTACATGATCAGCACCCGGCGCGCGACATGATCGCGCCGCGCCTCCCTCAGGGCACGTTCGGCAAATTCCCGGTCAGACAGATCCACCGGTTCATCCGGATCGAGATCCAGCATCGGGTCCCTGGATGTGAGCATGGGAAACCTCCAGCAAGCGGTTGCGCCGCTGCGAGGCAAACCCGTGACGCGCCGGTTGGTTCCGCGCGCGCGTCAGTCAGGCGGAAATCCAGCCGACATTGGAACTAACCTCCTCCCTTCCGTGTTCAGGCTGTGAACAGGGTGATGCGGCGTGAGGAGACGGTGCATCGCGGCTGGAGGTTCCAGCCTTTCCCTGTTCATCGCCGGACGATCCAGGAGATAGCTTGCGCCCCTCATCGGGGGCGCAATTTTATGCGGCCTGTTGCCTGCATCGGGTTGGCGATCTGGCGGGGTCACCGCCGGGAGTGCCGGGAAAGCCGGAAATCGGCAATCCTGTGTTAACCCTGTTTTGGCGAATATAGTCAGGCTATTCTTAAAAGCGACCATATTAACCTTCATTTCATTATAATACACTTTTCTGTGATGCATCGATTCAAACAGGTGCAGCATGAAGATGATCTCCTATGCCCGTGTGCTTTCCATCCTGACATTATGTCAGGCCACGCACGGTTTTGCAGCCGACTGGGTGGTTCAGAAGGTGAGCCAGCCCTCCCGCTACACAACAGACAACAGGACCTGGCAGGTCTTGAAGCAGGGCATGAGCCTGCCCAACGAAAGCTGGATCAGCACCGGCCCGCGCGGTCGCGTCGTGCTGCAAAGGGCCCGGGACCAGGTGACATTCCAGCCGGGAACGCTGGCAGGGATTTTCGAAAAGGCGGGCATGGCGATCCATACGGATTTCGCCCAGCAGACCGGCACGCTGATGCTGGATATCGATCCGCAGGTAAAGCCGCATCTGGCCGTCCAGACGCCCTATCTTGCCGCCGTGGTCAAGGGAACGCGCTTCAGCGTGTCCGTCAACGGTTCCGGTGCCAGCGTAGGGGTGGAAAGGGGCAGGGTCGAGGTGACGGATGCACGGAGCGGCGAGCGCACCGGGGTGCGTGCCGGCCAGCAGGCCGCCGTCGACAATAACCCGGCCACTGCCATGGAACTGTCCGGTGTCAACACCCAATTCGAAACGATCAGCAAGGTGGCACCCTTTGCCGCCATGGTTCCGGCGGCAGCGACCACGCCGGCCGTGTCGAACGAGACGACGTCAGGCGTGAGCAATGGTCCGGCTGCCGACGGGTCCGGCGCGGCGGCACCCGGTCCGGCGGGCGCGGCGGGCACCGGTGCCGGGGCCAGCGATTCTGCTTCCGGCAATTCCCATGCCGATGGGCAGGAGGGCGGCCATGCCGGCCATGGCGATGCCGACCATTCCGACCACAGCGATTCCGGTCATGAGGTAGGATCTGGCAAGGAGGGCCATGAAGGCGATAACCGCACGGGCGAAAATGGCGGCAAGGGTGGTGACGGTGAAGACGGAAAGGATGGCGGCACGGGACATGGTGATGGCCATCATGGAGGCAATGGGCATGAGCATGGCCACGACGATTAGGCCCATGTCCGGGACGCGCCCGTGAAGGCTGCGCGCGCGGGTCCCCTGCATCGCCGATTGCTGCTGCTGGCAAGCTTCACGGCTTTGCTGATCGCCGGGCTGATGTTGAACGGGGTCGGCTTACTGACCCGGGTCGACAATTTTCTGGTGGCGCACCGCATGGCGCTCGCGCCGCGCAAGGCGAGTGGCGACATTGCCTTTCTCGCCATCGACAAGCAGAGCCTTGACCAGATCGGCGTCTGGCCCTGGCCGCGCTCCACCTATGGCACCATCGTCGACCGGCTGGTTCAGGCCGGTGCCCGGGATATTGCCTTCGATATCGACTTTTCCGCCCGCTCCAGCCCGTCCGGGGACGAGGCCTTTGCGCGGGCGCTGGAGACGGCGGGCGGCGGCGTGATCCTGCCTGCCTTTCTGCAGAATGGCGGGGCGGAGCAGTCCAATGCATCGCTTGCGCTGACCAGTCCGATTGCGCTCCTGGCCGACAGGGCCTGGGTGGGCGGGGTCAATGTGGTCCCGCAAGCCGACGGGGTGCTTCGCTCCATGCCGTATGGAATTCCGACGGCTGACGGGCCGCTTTCCTCTATTCCGGTGCTGTTGTCGGGTTCCACGGAAAACCGCACTGACAGTTTCCCCATCGATTTCTCGATCTCGCCGGCGACGGTCCCGACCTATTCCGTGTCGCGCCTCCTTGGCGGCCAGTTGCCGCCCGACGCGCTGAAGGGCAAGTCGGTGCTGGTGGGGGCCTATGCGGTCGAGCTCAAGGACTATTTCACGGTTCCCGTCGGTGGCATGCTGGCCGGGCCGCTGGTACAGGTTGTTGCCGCTGAGACCCTGCTGCAGCATCGGGTGGGAACGCCGGTCAATCCCTGGGGAATTGCCAGTGCTGCGGCCTGGGCGCTTGCCCTGTTCCTGGCATTCCGGCCAAAGAGGCTGACCGGCCAGTTCGTGTTTCTCGGCGCAATTGCCCTCGTCTTCGAGGCTGTCGGCTATTATCTGTTTCGCGACCATGCGCTGATGGTGCCGACGGCGGCGGTGCATGGTGCCCTGCTGGCAACGGGCTTCGGCTGCGTCATCATCGAGCTCGACCTGCGCCGCTTTCTGGCGGTTCTCTCCGCCCGCGAGCAGCGCAATACCCGCCACATTCTGGAACAGGTGATCACCGACAATTCGGATGCGATCCTGATTGCCGCCGAAGACGGGCGGATCGTCGAGCTGAGTGCGCGGGTCATGCAGGTATTTCGCCCCGCCCAGCCGCTGCTGGTCGGCGACCGGATTGACGGTGTGCTGCCCTCAAGGATGATGCTCGACATCCACCGCGCCTTCGAGGCAATACGCCTTGGCCAGATCGCTGCCGGTGACATCCGCGAGATCGACATACGCGACGGGGAAGGCGAAGAGCACTGCATCGAATATTCGATCACGCCATCGCGGCTCGAGACCGACAGGGGCGCATCCTATGTGGTCTGCATCGCCGCGCGCGATATCACCGAACGGCACCGGCAGGAGGAGGCTCTCGACCGGCTGTCGCGCTACGACGCCCTGACCGGGGCGTTGCGGCAGACGGAATTCATCGACCGGCTGCAACACCTGCTGGATGACCAGTCGCGCCTGCCGGTGAGCGTCTATTCCCTGAACCTGCACCGATTCAAGACCATCAATGCGACGCTCGGGCGGGATGTCGGCGACACCCTGCTGACCATGGTGGTACGCACGCTCGAGACCTACGATTCCGGTATCCTGCTGGTCGGGCGTACCGGTGGCGACAGTTTCTGCCTGGCGCGGATCGACACCGGGACAGAAGCGGATGCGGCGCAATTTGCCGACCGGCTGATCCGCACCCTCGGCGTTCCCTTCGTTCTCGGCGAAAACCGTGCCAAGATCGGTGTTCATATCGGCTTTGCCAGCCTGGATGGCGAACAGCCGGCCGATGCCGCGCAATTGCTGGACAGCGCCGAATTCGCGCTGGATCAGGCGCGGCTGGTCAACGGCTCCGGCTGGAGCCGGTTTGACCCCGCGGCTTCGGGCAAGATCATCCTGTCGCGGCAGGTGGAGCGTGAACTCTGGCGGTCGCTGGAACGGCAGGAGATTTCGGTGTCCTATCAGCCGCAGGTCCGGCTGACGGATCGCCAGCTGATTGGCGTCGAGGCGCTGGTGCGCTGGAACCACCCGGAACTGGGGGTGGTCTCGCCGGGGGATTTCGTCGAGATCGCCGAGGCCAACGGTTTTGTGGAAAAGCTCGGCCAATGGGTGCTTTTGCGTGCCTGTCTGGATGCGATGAGCTGGGGACAGCCGATCACCGTCGCGGTCAATGTCTCGCCGCTGCAATTCACCCGGGGGGATGTGGTGGGCGATGTCGAACAGGCGCTGGCGGACAGCCGCCTGCCGCCGGAACGCCTGCATCTGGAGATCACCGAATCCACTTTCCTCGACAAATCCGAAGACCTGATCAACAAGCTCGGGGCGCTCAAGGCGCTGGGCGTTTCGCTGGCGCTGGATGATTTCGGCACCGGCTATTCGTCCTTCGGCTATCTCGCGAAGTTTCCGCTCGACAAGATCAAGGTCGACCAGATGTTCGTGCGCAGCCTGACCGACAGCGCCTCCAGCCGCGCCATCGTCAAATCGGTCCGCTCGCTCTGCCAGGGACTGGCGATCACCATGATCTGCGAGGGGATTGAAACCGAGGCGCAGCTCGACTTCCTGCGCGACATCGGCTGCGAGCAGGGGCAGGGCTGGCTGTTCGACAAGGCCCTGCCGAATGAGGTGATCCGGAATATGACCCTGGGCTTGGCCTGAGCCGTCGACAGATTGCGTCAACGTGCCTGTCCGGATAGTCTGCAGACAGCATGGCGGATCCTGCCGATGTCTAGAGTCTGACAGCGAAAAGACAAACGAAAACAGAGAAAATCAGAGTCTGTCTGGTTCAATGAAAACCTTACAGACTCCAGTGATCATGGGGTGACGGGGCATGGCGGATATTTCCAGCACGGCGGCTGAGATTGTCCATTTCTGGTTCGACACGCTGGAGTTCAAGGACTGGTTCGGGCGTTGCGATGGCCTGGATGCCACGATTTCGGCGCGCTACCGTGATGTGCATCTCGCTCTGGCGCGGGGTGATTTTCGGCAGTGGATGGCGGCAGGCGAGCCCTGTCTTGCCGCCCTGCTGGTGCTCGACCAGTTCTCGCGCAACATCTATCGCGGTTCGCCACTGGCCTTTGCCTGCGATGGTCTCGGGCTGGCGCTGGCCGAACATGCGGTGGAGAAGGGTTTTGACCTGGCGGCGGATCCACGCCGCAGGCTGTTCTTCTACCTGCCCTTCGAACATTCCGAACGGATCGAGGATCAGGATCGTGCCGTGGCACTGATCGGCACCCTCAACGATCCCGTGACGCTGGATTATGCCGAGCGACATCGGGCGGTGATCCGGACATTCGGACGCTTCCCGCATCGCAACGCCATTCTCGCCCGGGTCTCGACTGTCGAGGAGCAGGCCTATCTGGCCGAACCCGGTGCCGGTTTTTAGCGGCACCTGCCCACTCCCGCCTTT
Organism: uncultured Gellertiella sp.; assembly: GCF_963457605.1. Taxonomy (GTDB): domain Bacteria; phylum Pseudomonadota; class Alphaproteobacteria; order Rhizobiales; family Rhizobiaceae; genus Gellertiella. The sequence continues at coordinate 536,328 of NZ_OY735139.1, read as the reverse complement.
TTTCAGCCGATGTTTATGCTAGAGAGCAAGCATGATGGATGCGGCGCGCGGGCCTTGCATCGCACCAGGAATTTTATGCAGGTGGCCTGCGGGTGGCGATTGGCAACCCGGCAGGATGGCCTGATGGAACAGGATGCCGGTGGTTGCCGGGCAGGGGTATCAAGATGCAGGTTTGGCGCATGGCCGGTTTCAGTTGCCTGATGCGGAGGCTGATGGCAGTTTTCCTGCTGGTGGCCCTTGCCGTGTCGTCCCGGCATGCGGAGGCCCAGACCGCCCCTCCAGTCCAGACCGCCCCTCCAGTCCAGACCGGCCCGACGGTCCAGACCGCCCATCCCGCGCCCATGCCGGGCGCACAGCCGGATCCGCTGGTCGATGTCGGCGTGTCGCTCGACAAGGCGCGGCGGCAGCTGACGTCGCTGGCCGAACTGTCGAACCAGCCAACCGCCGACGATGCGCGGCTGGTGGACCTGAAGGCCAAGGTTGATGATCTCGCCCGCTCTGTGCTGAAGACCTCGGTCGCATTGCGGCCACGGCTCGGCGAAATCGCCAGCCGGCTGAAGGACCTCGGCGACCCGCCCAAGGACGGCCAGCCGCCCGAAGCGCAGGAAGAGACAGACGAGCGCAAGCGCCTGACCGACGAACGGGGTCGCATCAATGCGATCACCGGGACGGCCGAAAACATTTCGGTCGATGCGGGGGCGCTGGCCAATCATATTACCCAGCTGCGCCGTGCGCTGTTTACCGATACCCTGACCCGCCGCTCCATCCTCTCGGTCGACATGCTGTCGGAGGCCTCGACGGCGCTTGCCACCGAAGTCGATGACTTCCGTCGTGCCATCGTCAGCTGGACGACCTTCGTCTGGCGGACCAAGCAGGTCCAGCTGTTCAGCGCCGTCACCCTGTCGATTATCTCGGCCCTGGTGTTTCTCTCCGGCGGTTACCGGATGCTGGGCTTTCTGATCCGCCGCAATCCCGAAGATCCCGATCCACCCTATATCGGCCGGCTGTCGGTCGCCTTCTGGTCGACCATGCTGTCGGCCATGGCGCTCTGGTCGTTTCTGGCGGCCTGCGCCTTCTTCATGGACACGTTCAACGTGCTGCGCCCCGACATCGCGCCGATCATATCGGCAAGTCTCACGATGATCGGACTGGTCTATTTCGTCTGGCGTCTGAGCCATGCGGTCTTTGCCCCCTTTGCGTCCAGCTGGCGGCTGGTGCGGGTGTCCAACAGTGGCGCGCGCTGGCTGGTGATCTCGATTGTGGCGATGACGTCGGTCAACGGCATCGACTATGTGCTGAGCGCCATCAGCGATTCCCTCGGGTCGCCCGTGGTGCTGACGGTGCTGAAAAGCCTGACCGCGTCGGAAGTGATCGGCTTCATCCTGATTGCCATGACCTTTTCGCGCCCGGTGCTGGCCGCCGACGGCGATCCGGAAGCGCCCGGCAGGCCCTGGCCGCGCTTTCTCTCCGGCCTGCTGCGGCTGGCAGGGGTCGGGCTGATCCTGTCCGCCCTTGTCGGTTATGTCGGGCTCGCCCGTTTCGTCTCCACCCAGATCACGCTCACCGGGGCCGTGCTGGTGACCATGTATATCGGCATCCTGTCCGGCAAGGCGGTGGGACGGCAGAACAGCTTTGCAGGCACCCTGGTCGGGCACTATTTCCGCCGCCGGTTCCAGCTGGATGCCGTCAGCCTCGATCAGGCCGGCCTTGTCGCCGGTTTTGCAATCTACCTGCTGGCGCTGGCCACCGGCATTCCGCTGATCCTGCTGTCCTGGGGCTTCCAGGTGCGCGATCTCCAGATCTGGGCCTACCGGCTGTTCACCGAAATCACCATCGGCAATATCTCGATCTCGCTGGTCGGCATATTGAGCGGCGTGCTGATCTTCATTGCCGGCCTGTTCGGCACCCGCTGGTTCCAGCGCTGGCTGGATGGCAGCATCATGGCGCGCAGCCATGTGGATGCCGGGGTGCGCAATTCGGTGAAGACCGGCGTCGGCTATCTCGGCATCGCCTTTGCCGGGCTGATCGGCATTTCGGCTGCCGGGATCGATCTCTCCAGCCTCGCCCTTGTTGCCGGTGCCCTGTCGCTCGGCATCGGTTTCGGCCTGCAGAACATCGTTTCGAACTTCGTCTCCGGCCTGATCCTTTTGGTCGAGCGCCCGTTCAAGGTTGGCGACTGGGTGGTCACCGGTGCGACGGAAGGCTTCGTGCGCCGCATCTCGGTGCGCGCCACCGAAATCGAGACCTTCCAGCATCAGTCGATCATCGTGCCGAATTCCGATCTGATCAATGCCTCGGTCGGCAACTGGACCCATCGCAACCGGCTGGGCCGGGTCGAAATCGGCGTCTCGGTGGCCTATGACAGTGACCCGCACCAGGTGATGGATATCCTGCTCGAACTCGGCACTGCCCATCCGCTGGTGCTGCATACGCCGGAGCCTTCGGTCGCCTTCCTCGGTTTCGGGGCCTATTCGCTGGATTTCGAACTGCGCGTCTATCTTGGCGACCTGTTCAACGGCACGAAGGTGCGCAATGATATCCGCATCGGCATTCTGGAGAGGTTCCGCGCCCAGGGCATCGTCATTCCATTGCCCCAGCGCAACACGACGATCAGCCAGGAGCCCGGCGGGGCGGCCGAAAGGCAGGATTCCACCAAAAGCGCTGTCGCAAGGGCGGCTATGGGCGAGATCCGCAGGCAGGCCCGCCGCAAACCGAAACCGGTGACAGCACCAACCGGGGACGGACCGGCGGAGGGTGCTGCGGAACAGAAATTGCCATGAACAGGGCATTCATGGCCCATTCATGGGCGTAGACTATACCTGTCCGCATGGATCGCGATCCAGAGGGATCGGGTCCTTTCAGGAGGACAGCATGGCTTATCCTGTTTCGCGTGTGACCACCCCCGGCCTGGCGCTGCTCGCCTTTACCGCATTCGGCGCGCAACTCGCCGCTGCCGCGACCCTCACCAATTCCGATCCCGCCACCGTGGTGCTGACGGTTGCTGAGCCCGGCGGGCGCAGCGATGTGTCGCTCGATCCCGGCACCAGCCAGGACATCTGCCCGACCGGCTGTTTCATCACCCTGCCAAACGGCGATCATCTCGGCCTCAATGGCAGCGAGAAGGTGGATATCAGGGGCGGTTCCGCAACCGTCAATTGATCCGCGGGCATCTCCCCGCCCGGCATTTCCCGGCTTGACGCCTGTCAATTTGGGAATGTCGGCATGTGCGGGACCATGAAAGGCGGCAGACATTGCCGCCACGCTGCGGTTTTGCCCGCTGCCCATCGATTTTCCCGGCACCACGAGAACTCAATTAACATTTAAGAAAATTATTCTTTGTATGTTTATGTTTGGGGAATGGAATATTCATTTGAGGAAATGCAATGGGATTTCTGGGTATTTCCGGCATGCAATATGCCGGGGCAACATTGAAGACGGCACGGATACTGGTGGCAGAAGACTCCAATGTCTTTACCTCGATGATCAGCAAGCGGCTGAAAGAGCTGTTCGATATCGACGTCCTGATCTGCCGGAATTTTGACGAGCTGCAGCATGTCTATGACAAGTCGGAGGAGCCGATTTCGCTGGCGATTTCGAATATCAACCTGCCGGGAGCCGAAAATGGCGAGGCGCTTGACTATCTGATCGATCTCTCCATCCCGACCATCGTCTTTACCGGCACGTTTCAGGAAAGCACCCGGGCCCAGATTCTGGCAAAAGACATTGTCGACTATGTCCTCAAGGACAATATCTTTGCCGTCGACATGCTGGCCGAATCCGTCTGCCGCTTTCTCACCAACCATCGCCACCATGTGCTGATCGTCGATGACAGCGCCACCGCCCGCGCCCTTCTGTCGAGCCGCCTGCGCCGCTACAATTTCCGGGTCAGCCTGGCCGAAAATGGCGCAAAGGCGCTGGAGATCCTGAAAGCCAATCCCGATATCGGCCTGATGGTCACCGATTACAACATGCCCGATATCGACGGTTTCGAACTGACACGGCGTATCCGGGCCAATACCGGCTCGCATCAGCTGCGGATCATCGGCGTTTCCTCCTCCTCGAATCGCCTGCTTTCGGCACGATTCCTGAAGGCGGGGGGCAATGATTTCATGCTGCGCCCGTTCATCGACGAAGAATTTTACTGCCGCGTGAACCAGAATCTGGACACGCTGGTGCAGATTCGCGGCGCACGGGGAAGTTGATCTGCTGAAATCCATGGCGAAAACGGCAAAGCCGTTGCATTCGGGTAAGGTAAATCATGTTAATTCTAATAGATTATATCTTACTTTTGTCGCGCCAAAAGCGATCTTTGATTAAACATTGGATGCTAGATTTCAAGCGTCGCCAGCCCATTCCCGAGGGGGAGGGGCAGCGTTACAAAGGCAGCTGCGGGCTCGATGTCTTGCGTGTTGCCACCGTGTGTTTGAAGGTGTGACGGATCACATGATGACCGATGGCAACCCGACATCTGAGACGGCCCCAACCATTCTGCTGGTTGAGGATTCACGGCTGTTTACCTCGGTTCTGTCGTTCCGGTTTCAAAATGAGCTGGGCTTGAACGTCCAGCATTGCGGTTCCTTTGCGGCCCTCCAGCAGCAATTGCTGTCCGGCGGCAGGAATTTCGCCCTCGCCATGGTGGACCTCAACCTGCCGGGTTCGCCGCGTGGCGAGGTGCTGAACCTCACCCTTGAACGGGACATCCCGACCATCGTCTTTACCGCCTCCTTCAGCGCCGAAACCCGTGCCGAAGTGATGCAGCGGCATGTCATCGACTATGTCATGAAGGACAATGACCTGGCGCTGGAAAAGGCATTTGGTGCCGTCCGCCAGGCGCTGGAGTTCCGGAAGATGAAAGCGCTGGTGGTCGACCGGAGCGAGGAGGGGCGTGCCTCCCTGAAGGACGCGTTGCATCGCACCTTGCTTGCTGTCGACGAGGCCGCCTGTGGCTGGGATGCGCTGGCCCTGATGGAGAAGCAGGTCTATCCGCTGGTGGTGGTCGCCGAGAATGTCAGTGACATGATCGGCTATGATCTGGTCCGGCGGATCCGCAAGCTGCATGGCGCAAGCCAGATGGCGGTGATCGGCGTCTATACCGAGGATGATGAATTCAACGGGGTGAATTTCCTGCGCGCCGGGGCCAGTGATGCGATCCGCCTGCCGCTGCTGCACGACGATTTCACCTGCCGCATCTCCCATCACATGGACATGCTGGGGCAGTTGCGCAGTTTGCGAGCCACGGCGGCCTCCGATTACCTCACCGGCCTCTATAACCGCCGCTTCTATTTTGCCGAGGGGCCGAAGCTGGTGGACCGCTGCCTCAAGCGGGACCGGCATGCCTGTATCGGTGTGCTCGACATCGACCACTTCAAGCGGCTGAACGACACCTATGGGCACGAAATCGGCGATCTCGTGCTGGTGGCGGTGGCGGCCAGGCTGAAGGGCGAAGTGGAGGGCACCGAGCATCTTCTCTGCCGCCTTGGGGGTGAGGAATTTGGCATCCTGGCCATCGGGCTCGATGCCGCCGGTGCGACCACCTATTTCGACGAACTCCGCCACCGGATTTCCACCGTCAAGGTGGTGGCGGACGAAGAGGAACTGTCCGTCTCCGTGTCGATCGGTGTTGCCGAGATCCGCGGCTATGAAACCTTCGACAACTATATCAATGCTGCCGACCAGTTCCTCTACATGGCCAAGCATCGCGGGCGCAATCAGGTCTATTCGGACTATCTGATGGCCGAGGAAGCCAGCCAGTCCCGCCGCGTCGCAAGCTGAGCCGCAGGTCTGATCGTTTCACCCAAAAGAAAACAGCGGCCGTGGCCGCTGTCTGCATGTCTGGAAGACAGCACCGCTGTCAGGAGATGACGGCGCTGCCGTCAGACCACGACGCCGGTGCGCGAGGTGTTCATGTTGGTCTTGCGCTCGGCGCGCTCCTGCTGGGGCGAGCGGTTGTAGAGCTCGCGATAGCATTTGGAGAAATGCGAGGCGGAGACGAAGCCGCAGGCGACCGCCACTTCAACCACCGGCATGGAGGATTGCACCAGCAGATGGCGGGCGCGGTCGAGGCGGATTTCCAGGTAGTAGCGGGCAGGCGACCGGCCCATTTCCTGGCGGAACAGCCGTTCGATCTGGCGGCGCGACAGCCCGGCATTGTCGGCAATGTCGAGCAGCGACAGGGGCTCGGCGAGATTGCTTTCCATCAGCTCGATGATCGACAGGACCTTGGAATTCTGCACGCCGAGACGGGCGCGCAGCGGCAGGCGCTGGCGATCATGGGCGCTGCGGACCCGGTCGGTCAGCGCCTGTTCGCAGACCCGGTTGACGAGGTTTTCGCCGAAATCCTGGCCGATCAGGTTCAGCATCATGTCCAGCGAGGCGGTGCCGCCGGCGCAGGTATAGATATTGTTGTCGATCTCGTAGAGGTCGGCATAGACTTCCGCCTGCGGGAAGGCCTCGGCAAAGCCCGGCAGGTTTTCCCAGTGGATGGCGCAGCGCTTGCCGTTCAGCAGGCCCGCCTGGGCCAGAATATGGGCACCGGTGCACAGGCTGCCAACGGAGACGCCGCGGTTATAGACCTCGCGCAGCCAGGCGCTCACCGACTTGTTCTGGAATTCCTCGACATAGATGCCGGAGCAGACCAGCGCCATGTTCGGACGGCCTTCGCCGGAGAGATGACGCCGCTCGTCGGCGAGCGAGGTATTGACCTCGATGCTGATGCCTGAGGAGGAAGCGACCTTCTGCCCGTCGGCCGAGGCAAGGCGCCAGACATAGGCGGGATAGCCAAGCATCCGGTTGGCGATGCGCAGGGTCTCGATGGCCGCCGAAAACGGCAGCATCGAAAAATGCGGCACGAGGAAAAACACAATCGAACGTTTCTTGGTCTGCGACTTGTTCATAACCCAAACTCCCCGGAGAGGTGGCACGCTCTGGATGTCTTCGCAAAATCCCGGGGCTGAAGATCGCATGGGGATGATCGTCGACAGTCAAAATCGATAGTGCCTCCCTGCGCAAACTCGCTGCATCCGGCGCAATATCGCTTAAAAACGACATCTACACTGAACCGTGTTGCGGCGATAGGGGGGACTAAAGGCGACGTCTGCAAAATTTATGCGACATAAGATATGAATTTATTTGCGGGTAGTCTATTTCATAATACAACCATATGGCTGCAACTGGCCGTCATTGCTGGATTTTGCTTATATCCTGCGCAAATGACCGAATACCTGCCACGAATTAAACGAGGGGCAGGTATTCGGGTCAGGTGTCGCATTTTGGCATTTTCACCTCAGCGCCTTGTGTCGTTTGCAGGCCAGCCCAAATCCTTGCGCAGGCCCGGGGGCATGGCTTCCAGCGCCCGTTCGGTCTGGTAATCCTGCCATCTTGCGACAAGGCCGGTTACGACATGGTTTGCCGCTGCGAAAAGCGACGCGACAAGCGGACGGATGGAGGGGAGGAGAGCGGTCTGCCTTTCCTCACAGGAATAAATGACGGTCATGATCGTTGCCTTTTCAAAAGCGGATCGCTTGGGAGGATCGATCCATGACGGGAACTATGCCGGTCCGAATTGCATCAAACAAACGAATGTTTTTGATCTTCACTATCAATATCCGTTGTCTTTCCCCGCCGCACAACCTTAATTCCTGATAACCAAACTTGTCTGGGAGACAAATCCGGGGCTTGACCCCGGACAGATTCTCATTTCAAATTATTCCACAGATAGAATTCCATGGTTCAAAAAAACTGAAACGAGCGCGTCATGACCGTGTCCTTCCGCCAGCCCCTGCCGTTGCTGGATCTCGATGTCCTGCGCACCTTCGTGGCGATTGCCGAGACCGGCAATTTCTCGACGGCGGCGGAGGTGGTGTTTCGCACGCCCTCTGCGGTCTCGATGCAGGTGAAGAAGATGGAAGAGCAGCTCGGCACGGTGCTGTTCCTGCGCGATGCCCGGTCGGTCAGCCTGACGGAAGGCGGCGAGACGCTGCTCGGCTATGCCCGGCGGATGATCGCGCTGTCGAACGAGGCGGTCTCCCGCTTCATCATGCCCGACATGCGCGGCGTGGTGCGGCTGGGGGCACCGGAAGATATCGGCGGGCGGCTGCTGCCTGCGGTGCTGAAGCGCTTTGCCGACACCCATCCCGGCATCATGGTCGATGTCACCATCGACATGAGTTCCAGTCTCTTGAACCGGGTGGAGGAGCAGCGGCTGGATCTGGCGCTGATCAACTGCTCGAAGGCCGCGCACCAGGACCGCGGCGAACTGGTGCTGCGCGACCGGCTGGTCTGGGCAGGGGCCAAATGCGGCACCGCGCATCGCAAGGAGCCGCTGCCGATCTCGATCTGGGAAGATGGCTGCATCTGGCGCGCCGAAGCGCTGCAGGCGCTGGAAAAACAGAAGCGGCCCTACCGCATCGCCTATCTCAGCGGCCACACCATGGCCCAGCGCGCCGCCGTCATCTCCGATCTCGCGATTGCCCCGCTGCCGCGCTCGAACCTGACGGAGGAAATGAAGGCGCTCGGTGAAAAGGATGGTCTGCCCGAACTCGGCGTCTTCGACATCCGCCTGATCACCTCCGCCGCCCGCACCACCGGCCTTGCCGCAGCCGTCGCCGACAGTATCCGCCACTTCTTTGCCGATATCCCGAAGGCGGCGTGATCAGGCGGGGGGTCTGCCTTTCTTATTCGCGAACGATCTGCAGGAGCGGTTCGAAGCTGTAGAGGGCGGGGCGGCGACCTGATGCGGGCTCCAGCATGCGGATCAGGCCACGCTCGGACAGAATGCGGGTAAACCGGTGGGCCGATGTTTCCGGAATGCCGGATTTCTGGGTAAAATCGTTGTTGCGAAACACGGGCCGCGCGAACAGGTAATCCAGAGCTGCGGTGCTCCACTGCGATGTCAGTATCTGGGGAAATTCCCGCTTCAATTCTTCATAGAGACCGCGTATGCGCTCGGCTGCCGCCAGATTTTTTCGCGCCTGTGCTTCCAGTCCTTCCAGGAAAAACAGAATCCAGTCTGTCCATGCACCCGACTTTGAGACGTCTCGCATTCGGTCGATATATTCGTCCCGACGATCCTCGAAATAGCTGCTGACGTAAAAGTGCGGTGCGGATATCGCTCCATATTTCCACAGCATCAATGTAATCAACATGCGGCCAATACGGCCATTTCCATCCTTGAACGGATGGAGCGCTTCGAATTCCAGGTGGGCAATTGCTGTCCTCATCAGGATCTGCCAATTGGGATCTTCGATGAATGCAAAGAGTCGATCCATTCCGTCCTGGAGAAGTTCAGGCCGGATTGGAATATACCGAACTTTCCGGTGAAGCCGATCCGCCAGGTAATTCTGTTCGGTCTTAAACATGCCGGGCGACAAATGGGCACCTCGACCGAAACTCATCAGTGTTTCATGGGCGCTTCTGATCAGAAAGCTTGAGAGCGGTGCGCCGCGTTCGATGTTTTGCTGTGCAGTCAGCAGCGCACGGCCATACAGAAACACTTCCACGGTCTCGTTGCGATGCTGGCCGGTTCCCTCGCCGCCATTTTCCTGCTGCTCGGCCTCATATCTGAGTACTTCATCAAGGGTGCTCACTGTGCCCTCCATGCGGGAGGACACCACGGCTTCCTGATTGCGAAGGGGTGCAAGAAGGATTTCGCTGTTATGCATGCCTTTCAGCATCTGATCATATCGCGCCAGCGCTGCCGACGCCGAGCCGACAGCCGCGATCAGGCGCGCTGCATCAACATGCTTCGGCGGAAATTCGTTATAGTGGTAGTCGACCGCTTCGGTCAGATCGAGTTCGGGTCGCAACACCATTTACATATTTCGCTCCCTGCACCAGACGTCGTTGTCTGGCGCAATTGCCCCGCAGGGCTAGTCGATTTCCCAACTGGTAGTTTTGCAGAGACAAATATCGGAGCGATCTGAAAGTTTGTCTACCAAAAATGCTCATTTTTGGCAGACAAACCTCTTTGACTGTCATCAACGCCACTCAAACGGCGTTGTCTTCCAAAAAGCCGTGTTTTTGGAAGACAAGCGCGGGCCGCTCCCCACTAGAGTCTGTCAGGTTCTCATTGAACCAGACAGACTCTAGAGTCTGTCAGTTTTAGATAGAAGCATATCCTGCATGCGTGATGTATCGCGAGCATTCTTCAGGGGTAAATTCTTTGAGGAGTTCTCCGATGCGACGCCAAGTCGTTTCAATGGTTCGCTCCTCGGCTTTGCGGACGAGCGTTTTCAGCTTTGAGAACATCATTTCGATTGGATTGAGGTCTGGTGAATAGGGCGGCAGAAAGAACATGCGAGCCCCTTGTGCCCGCACCGCCTCGCTGGCGGCCTTGCATTTGTGGCTGCCCAGGTTGTCGAGGACGACAATGTCACCGGCTTTCAGCACGGGGACAAGACATTGCTGAACCCATGCTGTAAAGGCGATACTGTTGATGGGGCCGTCGAGCACGAAAGGCGCAACGATGCCGTTGCGCCGCAGCCCGGCCAAAAAGGTCAGTGTTTTCCAGTGGCCATGCGGCACCTTCGCGATCAGGGGCTGACCGCGCGGGCACCAGCCGCAGGTCCGCGTCATGTTGGTCTTGACCCAGGTCTCATCAATGAAAACAAGCCGTTCCGGATCAATCCGGTGCTGATGGGCCTTCCAACGCGCTCTGAACCTTGCCACTTTCGGCCTGTCCTGCTCACTGGCTACCAGCGTTTTTTTTAAAGGTATTTCCCTGGCTGCGCAGGAACCGCCACACCGTATCGTGTGATACATGGATGCCAAACGACTGAAGATCGGCGGCAAGGGCTCTGACCGTCCAGTCAGACTTTGCGGCCAGCCGCTGGCGCACCTTCTCTGCCAGGTCACCGCTCAGAATGGGCTTGACATGGCCGCCAATTTTCGATGGCAGCAGCCCTTTGCCCGAGCGCGAAAGCTGACCGATCCGAACCGCCGAGGCGACCGATATTCCAAACCGTTCCGCCGCCGCGCGAACAGTCATGCCACCCGTCAACGCATCCGCCACCCGGGCCCGCAAATCAAGAGAAAGAGGCTTCACCATCCTTGCTGGCCTCCCTTCCAGCAAGATGCTTGAATCAGAAAAAACACAAAATTGGAATCCCTCCAGATTCAATTTGTCACTGACAGACTCTAGTGCCTTTTGTTTTCGTTTGTCTTTTCGGGAAAACCGGATTCCACTTTTCCCTGACAAACTCTAGAGCACGTCCGGCAAACACTGGTTTGCCCAACGTGCTCTAAATTTTTGTTTTTACGCATTTCCGGACGGAAAACCGTGACTACACTTTTCCTGGAAATGCTCTAGTCCCGGGGACGGCGGCGGCGGCGGCCGCCGGCGGCTTCGTTGGCGGCGTCTTCGGTGCTGATGCGGCGTTCGGGGAGGGTGAGGACCTTCGACAGGTTCGGGAAGCTGTCGACCTTGTTCGGCAATGCCATGGCATTGACGAAATGCTCCTGGAATTTCGATTCCAGCGCGGTCTCGATCTTCTCGATCTTCGTGACGGTGTGCTCGATTTCGCGGCGGTGGTCGCGGTTGAGCAGCGCCATCAGGGCACCGGTTCCGGCAGCATTGCCGACGGCCTTCACCTGGTCGAGGTCGCAATCGGGGATCAGGCCCAGCACCATCGCGTATTTCGGATCGATGAAGGAGCCGAAGGCACCGGCAAAGCGGATGGTGTCGACATGGTCGACGCCCTGCTTTTCCATCAGCAGCTTGATGCCGGCATAGAGTGCCGACTTTGCCAGCTGGATCGCCCGCACGTCGTTCTGGGTGACGGTGATGCGCGGTTCGCCATCGCGCAGCAGATAGGAGAAGGTGCGGCCATTGGTGATGATCCGGTGGCTCTTTTCGGCAAGCGTCCCGTCGACGACACCGTCTTCGGAAATGATGCCGGAGAGATACATTTCGGCCACCACCTCGATGATCGCCGAGCCGCAGATGCCGGTAACGCCGACCACGCCTGCGGCTTCCTCGAAGCCCGGCTCGTCCGACCACTGTTCGACGCCGATGACGCGGAAGCGCGGCTCGAGCGTCACGGGGTCGATGCGGATGCGCTCGATGGCCCCCGGTGCGGCGCGCTGGCCGGAAGAGATTTCCGCTCCTTCGAAGGCCGGTCCTGTTGGCGAGGAGGCGGCAACCACGCGCTTGTCATTGCCGAGGATGATTTCCGCATTGGTGCCGACATCGACCAGCAGCATCATCTTGTCCTGGCGATAGGGGCCTTCCGACAGGGTCGCCCCCGCCGCATCGGCACCCACATGCCCGGCGATGCAGGGCAGCATGTAGAGCCGTGCGCCGCGGTTGATGTCGATATCGATCTCATGCGCCCAGTATTGCAGCGCGCCGGAAACGGCCAGCGCGAAGGGGGCCTGGCCAAGTTCGGTCGGATCGATGCCGAGGAACAGGTGATGCATGATCGGATTGGCGACGAAGACCGAATCGAGAATGTCGGCGCGGTTGACGCCGCCTTCCTCGCAGACCTTGCCGATCAGGTCATTGACCGCATCGCGCACGGCCTTGGTCATCGCCCCGCGACCATCGGGATTCATCATCACGTAGGACACGCGGCTCATCAGGTCTTCGCCGAAGCGGATCTGCGGGTTGGAGGTGCCGGAGGAGCCGACGATGCGGCCCGACAGCAGCGACACCAGATGCATGGCAATGGTGGTCGAGCCGATGTCGCAGGCAATGCCGTAGGCCTCGTTCTTCAGGCCCGGCCACAGGCCGACGATGAAGGGGCGGGAACTGTCCATGTCGCGGTGGATCGCGGCGGTGACGCCCCATTCGCCCTTGCGCAGGATATGCTGGACCTCGGGGATCAGGTGCGGCGCGATCAGCAGGTCCTTCCAGCCCCAGTCCTTCTCGAGCTCGGCCTTCAGCCGGTCGAGATCGCCGAGCGGCTTGTGCATGTCGGGCTGCTCGACCTCGACATAGCAGAGTTGCACGGCGGCATTGCGCTGGATGACGCGGTCGGAGGCGGCCTTGCGGACGACCTGGGCATTGACGACCGTATCCTGCGGCACGTCGACGACGAGATCGCCGAGGATCTGGGCCGAGCAGGAGAGGCGACGGCCTTCCGGCAGGCCACGCACCCGGTCATAGCGCTCTTCCTTCGGGCCGACGGGAGAGATGTGATCGTTGGAGGAGACGATCTGGTGCTTGGCAAAATTGCCCTCCTGCACGGTAACCTGGCAACGGCCGCAGGTGGCGCGGCCACCGCAGACGCTTTCCACATAGACGCCCAGCTGGCGGGCAGCGTCAAGAACAGGCGTTCCCACGGGGAAACGGCCACGTTTGCCCGAAGGCATGAACAGAACGAGAGCGTCTTTGGTGGCGGTATCGGTCATCTGCTTTTCCATTTTCTCGCATCCCGGGCTCTGCCGAACAGACGGGCCCGCGAGAGCGATATTGCAGGGAGGCCGGATCTGACAACCGTCAATTTCCGACATGCAAAGACCACCCCTGGTTAAAAGGGTGGTCGTGTGGCGTTTAATCTGTCGGCAGTCTCAAGGCCTTGCCTCCAGCGCACGACGAAAGCTCGGGTCGCTCGTCCCGCATCGAGGCGACGAGGCGGGGGCAGGGCAGAAGGATCACTGTTTCCACCACCGCCCGGTCTTTCCTTACTCGGACTTGCCGGTGCCGCCACGGGCAGCGCGGCCGCCACGACGGCCGGCAGAGGCGCCGCCTGCGGGGGCTGCTACCACCGGCTGGCCGGCTTCGCCGGGCTTGTGGTCACGGTAGGTCATGATCCAGGTGCCGCAGTTGGCGTCGGTGCCGTTCAGCACGTTGGCGGCGCGGACCGCTTCCATTTCCTGCGGACGGCAGGGGTTCATGATCGCCGAGGTCATGCCGGCACCGATCACCATCGGGATGAAGCCGGCGTTGATGCCGTGGCGGTGCGGCAGGCCGAAGGAGATGTTCGACAGGCCGCAGGTGGTGTTGACCTTCAGCTCCTCGCGCAGGCGGCGCAGCAGCGCGAAAACCTGGCGGCCGGCATCGCCGAGAGCGCCAATCGGCATGACCAGCGGGTCGACGACGATGTCATAGGGCTTGATGCCGTAATCGGCAGCGCGCTCGACGATCTTCTTGGCAACGGCGAAGCGGACGTCCGGGTCCATGGAAATGCCGGTCTCGTCGTTCGAGATGGCGACCACGGGGACATTGTACTTGGCGCAGAGCGGCAGGATGGCTTCGAGCTTTTCTTCCTCGCCGGTCACCGAATTGACCAGCGGACGGCCCTTGGCAACCTTCAGCGCGGCTTCGATGGCAGCCGTGACCGAACTGTCGATGGACAGCGGCACGTCGACCAGACCCTGGACGATTTCCATGGTGCGCACCAGCAGGGCCGGCTCGGTTTCGTTCGGGTTGACCGAGGTCACGCCGGCATTGACGTCAAGCATGGTGGCGCCAGCGGCGACCTGCTCGAGGGCGTCCTTGATGACGGTATCGAAATTGCCTTCGATCATTTCGGCGGCAAGTTTCTTGCGGCCGGTCGGGTTGATGCGTTCCCCGATCACGCAGAAGGGCTGGTCGAAGCCGATGATGACTTCGCGGGTGGCGGATGCAACGATTGTGCGCGTCATGTTCAGTCTATCCTTAGTGTGAGGCTGCCATTGCGGAGGGCTGTGCTGCGTTCTTATCCCACGAGCCGCGTTCCACAAGCCATTCGGAGGATTTTTTCAGGCCGCCAAACGGGAAAATGTGAATTTGCTTGATGGCGCTGTCGGGATTGGCCTGGAAATGGCGCTCCAGCGGGCCAACGATTTCTTCCGGATTGTGGCCGGTCGCCAGCGCCGTCAGCGACATCGCGTTCTTCTTCAGGAAGGAGATGGAATTGCCGACGCCGCACATGGCCGCATATTTGATCAGCGTGGTGATCTTGGCCGGACCCGCAACGCCGAGATGCACCGGCAGATCGACGCCATAGGCCTTCAGCCCGTCGGCCCACTTGATGAATTTGGCGGCGTCGAAGCCGAACTGGGTGACAACCCGCAGGCGCGCATCGCTGCGCTCGCCGAAGGCCTGCTTCATCTTCAGGGCTTCGATGGCGACGGCCTCGGAGAAATCCGGGCTGCCTTCGGGATGACCGGCGACCGCGATGTCGAGAATGCCGTTCTTGTCGAAGAAGCCGGTTTCCAGCACTTCCATGGAGGAGCCGAAGTCGCCGGCCTGCTTTTCTAGGCCGCCGCCGATGATCAGTACATCGGTGACGCCAGCTTCGGCGACGGTGCGCTTGACGCGGGTTTCGAGCGCGGCTTTGGTGGTCAGGCGGCGCGAGGCGAAATGCGGCACCGGGGTATAGCCGAGGTCATGCACGCGGCGGGCGGCTGCCACCAGCGTATCGGTGGTGTCGGTGCCGATATCGGTGATGTAGACGCGGCTGCCAGCCGGGAAGAGGCCGGGCAGGTCGGCGGATTCGAGAGCCTGCTTGGGCGCAACTTCGATGGATGCGGGAATCTTTGCCATTGGTCGTGGTCCTTGGGGTGTTACTGCTGTTCGCGTCCGCCGGCCTTGACCAGCGCCACCAGGCGGTCGCGGTCATAGGCGGCTTCGATTTCGGCGACGGCCCGGTCGGCTTCCGCTTCCAGGTCGTCGGAAACGGCAACCGGATCGGCCTTGCGCCATTCGGCGAGGTAATCGTCGGTTTCGGCGGCACCGGTGCGCATGGCGCACATGTCGATGGCTTCGGTGAAGCGCAGCGACAGCTCGCGCTTGGCCGATGTGCGACCGCGCTTGATGATCACCTGGGCCGGGATATCCCGCCACAAAACGATAATTCTGTCCGCCATGATTGTTCTCCTCGTGTGGCGACACAATGCACAGGACGGGTGGTCCAGACTTCGCTTCAGACGACGTGATTTGTCGTGAAAAACGACGCTCACGGGAATTCGTCGTCGCAAATGCGAAAGGCGTCACCGGCCCGGCGAAATCCGGCCGGTCACCAGATGCCTTTTGTCAAGCCGTGCCAGAGCCAGGTCCAGACCGGCACGTTGAAATGGAGGCGGGACGGGCCGCTGGTGGTCCCGGGTTTCAGCGTGCCGGCCAGCGCATCGGCGAGGGCCCTGCGGGTGATGTCGACCGACCTTGCGGTGACCAGCGCCGGATAGGTCAGCATCGTGTCGCCCTTTTCGGGCGCAGTCCTGATCTGGTAGAGGATGGCGCCGGTATCGACGCCCGCATCGACCAGATGCACCGTCGCGCCAAAATTTCTGCGGTCGCCGTTGACCAGCGCCCAGTAGCAGCCCATCTGGCCGCGATAGTTCGGATTGATCGCCGAGTGCAGGTTGATGACCGGGCAGGGGATGGCGGCAAGTGTGGCCCGACTGAGCAGGCGGCAGCTGATCGTCAGCACCACGGCGGGCCGCAGCGTCTCCAGAAGCTGATGGCAGGCGGGACCATTGAGGCTGTCGACATGGAAAACCGGGATGTCCGGATTTTCAGCGCCCGACAGGCCATGGCTTTCGGCAATGTGCCGGATCCGTTTCTCCGCAAACCGCTTGCCGAAACGGGATATCGCCATCGTCGCCATCTGCCCGAAGGCGTTCACCACGCCGAAACGGCGGATGCGCCGTGCCAGCAGCACGGATTTTGCCTCCGGCTTTTCTTCAATCACCCTGATATCGGCAAAACCGGCATGCAGCGCATTGATGATCATCCACGGATTCGTGCCCCCCGCTGTCAAAATCACGACAGGCTGGCCCGACTGGAGCGCGGTCCCGTTGCTGTTTGCGTTCATCAGGCTGGATCTCACAGGATGCAGGCGAGCGCTGCGCCCGTCGCGAGTATGATACAGGCGACGAAGATGATCGACACGACGCCCAGACAAATCCCGGCAATAAGGCCAAGCCCGTCGCGGGCTGTCAAGGTCAGGCCGATCACCGCCAGCGCCAGCGCCGGCATCCAGTTGCCGAGCGGCACCGGCAGGAAGACGGCCAGCGCCAGGATCAGCGCGAAGGCCCCCAGCAGCCGTTCCAGCATCCGCCCGCGGGCAACGCGCAGCCGGGGCTGGACCCAGCGTTCGGCAAAACGCAGGAGCGGGATCGCCCGGTCGGCAAAAGCGGAGAAGGTCGTCATCCGCACGCGGTAATTGGCAAAGCGGTCGGGAAACCACAGATGCCCCCGCGCCGACGCCATCATCTGCCAGGTGATGAACAGCAGGGGCAGGCCGAGGATGACAGTGCTTCCCGGTGGCAGCGGAATGAGATTGGGCAGCGCAAAAACCGTCAGCGATGCGCCAAACGAGCGCTCACCGAGGGCGTCGGTCATGTCGCGAATCGACAGGTGCGATTGCGGCGACAGGGCGAGATCAGCGAGAATGTCGGAAAGCGGGCCGGGCGGCGTGCGGGGCAGATCGACGCAAGGCAATGCGAGCCCTTCGCCGGATGCGGGCGACATCAGATGCGGGGCATATGGAACGAAACTGTCCGACATGGCAAACACCCAATTTTCCATAGTCCTGATGAAGCCACTGGCTCCCTTCCCATCTGCTTAAAATGCCGGAGATCTGTCCGCGCTTTTGCCGGGTCTGGTCAAGGAAAGGTTAAAAATCGCAGCCTGATCCGGGCCTGGCCCCGCTCAGGAGGCCCTGGCGGCGGCCAGAAGCTCGCTCGCGAGGTCGCCATAGCCGGTATAGCGGTATTCGTAGGCGACACCAAGATAGGCGGCAGCAGCCTTCGCCTTTTCCTGCAGGGCCGGATCCTCCACCTGCGAGAGATAGATCAGCTTGGTATAGTGGGAGAAGTAGATGTCCTTCAGTTCCGGATGCCGGTCGAGGCCAAGCGGCTCGATGACGAAGGCTTCGAACTGCCGGGCGAGGAAATCGGTGAGGAAGAAGGCCGTCAGGTCCTCGTCCCAGCGGGCGGCAAAATCCTCGTTTCCGGCAAAGAAGGAATAGCAATGCGGCCCGGTCAGCCGCTCGACATCGCCCGCTTCCTTCAGCACCTGGTCCAGCGCCCCGCCGGTGCCGCAATCGGCATAGGCGACGAATATCTTTCCGGCACCCTTCGCCCGCGCCTCGTCGATGGCCGCCCGGACGCCCGGCGCAATCTTTTCCGGATGGGCATGCCAGATCGCCGGCAGGCAGGCGAGATCGACATGGTCGAGACCGTTCAGCCGGGTGATCGCCAGGATCTCGCGCGCGATTGCGCCGCAGGCAATCACGTGAACTTTTTCGCCGCTCACGCGTTCCTGTGGGGAAGCGGACAGTTCCGCCTTCATCGGATCAGTTTTCACCTTGCGAAGGACCTCGTCATGATCAAGAACAATCTCGTTAAACTCGGTACCGTCTTCATTGCACTTGCCCTTCTGTCGTCCTGTGCCAACACGATTCGCGGGGTTGGCAGGGATGCGGCCGGAACGGTCGATGCGACACAAAACGCGGGCCGCCATGTCGCAAAGGCAGCGCAGTACTAAACACACGAGACAACAAAAAAGCGGCCGTACAGGGATGCACGGCCGCTTTTTTCGTCTGAAGACCGTAAAATCAGCCGGCAGCCAGCATGTTGTGCTTGCGCTTGATGAAATCCTTGGCGGTTTCAACGGCAACGGCGGCGTCACGGCAATAGGCGTCCGCGCCGACAGCCTTGCCGAATTCCTCGTTGAGCGGTGCGCCACCGACCAGAACGATGAAATCGTCGCGCATGCCCTTTTCCTTCATGGTGTCGATGACGACCTTCATGTAGGGCATGGTGGTGGTCAGCAGGGCCGACATGCCGAGGATATCGGGCTGTTCGCGCTCCAGCGCGTCGAGGTAGTTTTCGACCGGGTTGTTGATGCCGAGGTCGATGACGTCGAAGCCGGCACCTTCCATCATCATGCCCACGAGGTTCTTGCCGATGTCGTGGATGTCGCCCTTGACGGTGCCGATGACCATCTTGCCGAGCTTCGGCGCGCCGGTGGCCGCGAGAAGCGGGCGCAGGATGAACATGCCGGCCTTCATGGCATTGGCAGACAGCAGAACTTCCGGCACGAACAGGATGCCGTCGCGGAAGTCGATGCCGACGATGCGCATGCCTTCAACCAGAGCCTGGGTCAGAACGTCGTAAGGAATCCATCCGCGCGACAGCAGGATGTTGGTGGCTTCTTCGATTTCTTCCTTCAGGCCATCATAAAGGTCGTCATGCATCTGCTGCACGAGTTCGTCGTCAGAAAGGTCTGCGAGAATGATTTCGTCGTCGGACATGTTTGGCTTCCCAGTTAAGAGCGATGCGAAGGGCTATATCAGATAGACCGATAAGAGCAAAGAAGGGTTAAAGTGAACATCGTGGATTTTCAAGCGTGCCACAAGCCCCGGCTGTGGTCTTGATCCGTTTTGACTGATCAAGCCCGGGCAGGCGCTGAGGCGACCCTTTCCAACAGATTTTCCCCATGACATCAGCCACTCGGAAAGCACGGTCCAAATCGGTCCTTCATTGCAGGTGACACTAAAACGTCAGGCCCGGAAAACCCTTTTCGTTAGCGACGTTGCCGACGGCAAAAACGACCCTGTGAAATGTCCGGTTTCATGCGGCCCGGGAATGTGCGAAGTCTGGTCTGCGCAAATCCGTGGCGCATTTAGGAATGTTCCAAATGCGAATTCCGATAGCATAAGCGGCATCAACAGGCGGCGGGCGATTGTCGCCATGACGCAACATGACGCAAACAGTCTGGCGCAGGCCTGCGCAAGCTTTGAGGAAGCAGTATGAGCGATACGATTGAGAACACCGGTGCCACAGCCGACGCAGCACCGCGTCGCGGCCGCAATGAAGGTCGCGGAGCGGCTGCCCGCCGTGCCTCGCGCACCGGCGGCGGTCCGGGCCCGTCCATGCCCTATATCCAGCGCAAGATTCCGGTCTATGAGGTTCTCGACGAGGAAGCCCTGCAGCTGATCGAGCGCAATGCCGACATCGTGCTCGAGGAAATCGGCATCGAGTTCCGCGACGACGCTGAAGCACTGGCGCTGTGGAAGGCCGCCGGTGCCGATGTGCGCGGCGAGCGCGTGCATTTCCCGAAGGGTCTCTGCCGCGAGCTTCTGAAGACCGCACCGCGCGTCTTCACCCAGCACGCCCGCAATGCCGAGCGCAATGTCGAGATTGGCGGCAATGCCACCGTGTTTGCGCCGGTCTATGGCCCTCCCTTCGTGCGCGACCTTGAAGGCAAGCGTCGTTACGCGACCATCGAGGACTTCCGCAATTTCGTGAAGCTCACCTACATGGCTCCGTCGCTGCACCATTCGGGCGGCACGGTCTGCGAGCCTGTCGACATCCCGGTGAACAAGCGTCACCTCGACATGATCTACAGCCACATCAAATATTCCGACAAGCCGTTCATGGGCTCGGTCACCGCGCCGGAACGCGCCGAAGACACGATCTCGATGTGCAAGATCCTGTTCGGTGACGATTTCGTTGAAAACAACACCGTCACCGTCAACCTGATCAACGCCAACTCGCCGATGGTCTTCGACGAAACCATGCTGGGTGCCGCCAAGGTCTATGCGCGCCACAACCAGGCCTGCATCCTGTCGCCCTTCATCCTGTCGGGCGCGATGAGCCCGGTCACCGTGGTTGGCACGCTGACGCAGATCCTGGCCGAAGTGCTGGCCGGTGCCGCCTTCACCCAGCTGATCCGCAAGGGCGCGCCGGTGCTGTTCGGCACCTTCGCCGCCTCGATCTCGATGCAGTCGGGTGCGCCGACCTTCGGAACGCCGGAGCCGTCGCTGGTATCCTACGGTGCGGCCCAGCTCGCCCGCCGTCTCGGCCTGCCGTTCCGTACCGGTGGTTCGCTCTGCGGCTCGAAGGTTCCCGATGCCCAGGCCGCCCACGAATCGGCTGCGACGCTGAACATGACCCTGCTGGCAGGCACGAACTTCGCCCTCCATTCGGCCGGCTGGCTGGAAGGTGGCCTGGTCTCGTCCTACGAGAAGTTCATGATCGACCAGGACCAGCTCGGCATGATGCAGAAGATGGCGCAGGGCGTCGACACCTCTGTAGAGGCACAGGCGATGGACGCCATCCGCGAAGTCGGCCCCGGCAGCCATTATCTCGGCTGTGCCCATACCCAGGCCAATTTTCAGACCGCCTTCTACCGTTCGGCGCTCGCCGACAACAATTCCTTCGAACAGTGGGAAATCGAGGGCGAGAAGCGGATCGAACAGCGCGCCAACGCGCTCTGCCGCTCGTGGCTGGACTCCTACGAAGCCCCGCCGCTCGATCCGGCCATCGACGAGGCCCTGCTGGAATTCATTGCCAAGCGCAAGGGGTCCATGGTCGACGCCTTTTCTTGAAGAGAGCCCGACCCCGCCAGGGAGCAAGGCGGTCAAAAGCGGGTTGCTGATCTGATCCAGAAGGAAGTCTGGCGCCCGCATTACCAGTACAAGGGACCGCAATGAGCAGCGGTCCTCCGCTGCATGACAATCAAGACAACCGTCACCCCGTCAAACGGGGTGACGTTCCGGCTGAACTGCATGCGGCGCTCGAGCCGCAGGGCCTCGCCATTCGCGGTGCCGTGCATTTTAAGAGCGGCGACGGACCGCTGCTGCCCGACGGACGATTCGCAGCCTTTGTCTGCCTGATCGGCCATGTCGGCAGCGCCCATTGGCGCGCCTTTTCCGCCTGGAAAGAGATGTCACCGGATGGGGACTTGCCCGATCCGCTCGACCGCTGGTCGAAACAGCTGATCCTGCCGCTTGCGGCCCGTCTCGGGGCCACCGCCTTCTTCCCCTCCGATCCGCCCTATCAACCCTTCCAGCACTGGGCAATGCGGGCCGAAGGCCTGAAAGCCTCGCCGCTCGGCATCCTCATCCATCCGGTCTTTGGCCTCTGGCATGGCTATCGCGGGGCTCTCGCCTTTGCGGAACGTCCCGAGGGCTTTGCCGGTCTGGAGGAGTCCCCCTCTGCCTCCGCCTGCGAGACCTGCCGCGACAGGCCATGTCTCTCCGCCTGTCCTGCCGGTGCCATCCGGCCTGATGGCTTTCAGTACACGCCGTGCCGAACCCATCTTGGCAGTGGCGCGGGCAGGGACTGTCTCGACGGCGGCTGTCTTGCCCGCAATGCCTGCCCGGTTGGCAGCCAGCACCGCTATCTCCCCGACCAGCTCCGCTTCCACATGGCCGCCCTCAGCCTGCCCGCCGCTGATTGACACCACGCCGCCCCCGCACTTAAGAACAGGGACGAGCGGAAACCGTGGCTCGGTGATATCTGCATATCTCCTGAGGGACGGTCCAGGGAGCGGAGAACGCCCGATGTTTTCGCCCCTTTCCACGCCGCTCGCCACGCGCCTCAACCGCATTCCGGCGCCGCTGATCCAGATAGTCGCGCTGGTGCTGATCGTTGCCGGGGCGGGCTTTTCCCGGCTGGCGCTGACGCTCGACAACATGCTCGGCTTTGTCTTCGCCCGGATGCTGCTGGGCGGCGTGATCCTTTATGTCGTGGCCCGGCCCGATCTGCGCTCGCTCACCCGAAAGCAGTGGCGGGATTGCCTGCTGCTCGGCGTTGTCGTCGCACTGTTCAACCTCACCGACTGCTATGCGCTGATTGCCCTGCCGCTCGGGCTGGTCGCCACCATCGGTTTTCTCGGACCGCTGGCAGTCGGCCTGACGGCGGTGCGCCGGCCCGTCGACGTGATCTGGCCGCTACTGGGTTTTGCGGGCGTGGTGCTGCTGGCCCCGCTGGGGGAGGGCGGCACGGTCACCTGGTATGCCATCGGCTGCGGACTGGTCTATGCGCTCGGCTGGGCCTTCTACATTCTCGCCTCGGCCAAAGCCGGGCGCAGCATGCCGGGGATCGACGGCTTTGCGATTGCCAATCTGCTGGCGGCGCTGATGGTGCTGCCGTTCGGCTTCGCCCGCGCCGTGCCCTATTTCACCGAATGGGCGAATTTCAGGGCGATCTTTCTGGTGACCGCCCTGGCCGTGGTGCCGCTGGGGCTGGAATTCTTTGCCCTGAAGCGGCTCTCGACCCGGATTTTTGGCGTTCTCCTCAGCCTCGAACCCGCAATCGCCTCAATCATGGGGCTGATTCTGCTCGGGGAATTGCTCGGCTGGAAAGACTGGCTGGCGATTTCCATCGTTACCATCGCCTCCATCGGCGCCACACTCTTTGGCGAGGAGCCGGAGGCTGAAGCGGGAAGGACCTGAGTGACGCCGACAACAGCCATCCTCGCCGCGCTGGCGCTCACGCTCCTTGCCCCCATGGCGAGGGCTGCCTGCGTTCCGGTCAGCCAGGCCGGGGGAGACTATATCGCCTGCGATTTCGATCCGGCACGGGCGCGGATCGAGCTTCACGATGCAGATGCCAGTGGCAAGCCCTTCGGCGGCTTTGACCCGCTGTTTCGCCGGCTTCTGGCGGAAGGCCGCCTGCCGGTCTTCGCGATGAATGGCGGCATGTATGAAGCGGACCTGTCGCCGGTCGGCCTTTATGTCGAGAAGGGCCATCTGACAAAACCGGCCAATCTGCGCGACGGTTTCGGCAATTTCCACCTGAAGCCGAATGGCGTGTTCTGGCTGAAGGCGGGCAGGGCGCGAGTGTCGGAAACGCGGGCTTTCCTTGATGCCGGGGTGCAGCCTGATCTGGCCACCCAGTCCGGTCCGATGCTCGTCATCGACAACAGGATCCACCCCGCCTTCCTGCCCGGCAGCGACAGCCTGAAGATTCGCAACGGCGTCGGCGTCGACCGTCAGGGACGGGTGCATTTCGTCATCTCGCAAGCTCCGGTGCGGTTTTTCGACATGGCGGTGCTGTTTCGTGACCGGCTCGATTGCCCGAATGCGCTGTTTCTCGATGGCAGCATTTCGAGCCTCTATGCGCCGGAGCTTGGCCGCTTCGACAGGCTCTCCCCAATGGGCCCGATGGTGGTCGTGACATTTGCCTTGCCCCGCCTTTCATTTTAAGGAGTGCTGAAATGAAGGAGGCGACCCAAGCTTTCGGGACTGGCGAACGTCCAAGGGAGGTCGATGCCTGAAAACCTGAGGCATCGGCGGCCAGAAAACGGGGATGGACGGATTTGGACGGTGATCTTGTCGGACGCGCAAGACAGGGCGACAGGGCAGCCTTTACAGCGCTTGTCGCGGAAAATTACGATTTCATCCATGCGGTCGCCTGGCGCTGGACGGGCAGTGGCAGCGATGCCGACGATATCGCCCAGGAGGTCTGCCTGCGGCTTGCCTCCGGTATCCGCAGCTTTCGCGGCGACGGACCGGTGCGCACCTGGCTCTATGCCGTGACTCTGAATGCGGTGCGCGACCATGGCCGCAAGATGAGCCGCGACCGGCAGAAGGCCGCCGCCTATCTGGCCGACCCCAGCCGGGGCACGGATGGAAGCGAGGGCGAGCGGCTCGAAAATCTCTGGGCGGCGGTGCGGCAACTGCCGCCGCGCCAGTGTGACGCGGTGATGCTCGTCTATGCGGAAGGCCTCAGCCACCAGCAGGCCGCCGTTATCATCGGCTGTTCGGAAAACACCATCTCCTGGCATCTGCACGAGGCCCGCAAACGGCTCAGGGTCGAAATGGGCGAGGATCAGGCATGAGGGAAGAGGATATGGAACAGGATCTGCTGAAATTGTCCGGCCTCAAGGCCCCCGTTGCCGATGCATCGCGCAAGGCTGACGCACTGGCGCGTGCCATGCAGGCCTTCGAGGTTCAGGAAAATAATGCGGGGGGGACCCAAGCTTTCCGGCAGGCCGTGCGTCAAAGCTCCATCATCACCACACTATGGAGCCGCCTCATGACCGGAAAATCCCGTCTCACCACCGCCTTCGCGACGCTGCTGCTGGTGCCCGCCGCGGGCTGGCTGACCTTTCAATACGTCTCCAGCCACCGGGTCACCCCGCCTGCCGGGGTCAGCCAGCCGGCGGAGGTCACAAAGCAGAAGCCGGTTGCCTCGGGCGCAGCGGCAGACAAGAACATCGTCGCCAAATCAGACGAAAATCCGCCGGCGCTCAATAATCCCGTCGTCGCACTGGCGGCACCGAAGCCACTGGCGTCTCTGCCCGCAAAGGTCCCGGCAAGCCCTGCCGCCGATGCGGAGCAGGCATCGGAAACGGCCGTGGCACCCCTCGCGGCGGCACAAAGGCAGCGGACGGTGGAGGCCAAGCGGCTTGCTCCGCAAACGGCGGAAGCAGCGGTCGCGCCCGAGATCGTGATGCCCGAGCCCTCCGACACGCCTCAGCCCCCCCAGATGCGGATGACCGACAACCGCTTCACCGGATCGGATGTCAATCCGGTCAAATCGGTCGTGGAAGAGCCGGTCTCGACCTTTTCCGTCGATGTCGACACCGCCTCCTATGCCTTCGTCCGCCAATCGCTCAATTCCGGCATGTTGCCGGAACCGGACAGCGTGCGGGTCGAGGAGATGATCAACTATTTCCCCTATGACTGGCCGAAGCCGGCCTTAGCGGAAGAACCGTTCCGCGCCTCGGTGACGGTCCTGCCGACGCCGTGGAACAGGGATACGCAGCTGATGCATGTGGCGATCCAGGGCTATGACCTGCCGAAAACCAGCCAGCCCGACGCCAATCTGGTGTTCCTCATCGATGTCTCGGGATCAATGGACGAGCCGAACAAGCTGCCGCTCCTGAAAAGCGCCTTCCGCCTGCTCGTCAACCGGCTGAAGCCGACGGACACCGTGTCGATCGTCACCTATGCCGGCGACAGCGGCGTGGTGCTGGAGCCGACAAAGGCCCGGGAGCGGGACAAGATCCTCGCCGCCATCGATGCCTTGCAGCCGGGCGGCGGCACCAATGGCGCTTCCGGTATCGAACAGGCCTATGCGCTGGCAAAGAGTGCCTTCGTCAAGCAGGGCGTGAACCGGGTGATGCTGGCCACCGACGGTGATTTCAATCTCGGGCCTTCCGATGACGGGAGCCTGAAGCGGATGATCGAGGAAAAGCGCAGGAGCGGCATTTTCCTCTCGGTGCTCGGCTTCGGCAATGACAATTACAATGACAGCCTGATGCAGGTGCTGGCGCAGAACGGCAATGGCACCGCCGCCTATATCGACAGCCTGCCGGAGGCCGAAAAGGCGCTGGTCGAGGAGGCCGGGTCCACCCTGTTTCCGATTGCCAGGGATGTAAAGATCCAGGTCGAGTTCAATCCGGCCCGGATCGCCGAATACCGGCTGATCGGCTATGAGACCCGCGCACTGGCCCGGCAGGACTTCAACAATGATGCGGTCGATGCCGGAGATATCGGCTCCGGCCACCGGGTGACGGCGATCTATGAAATCACCCCGAAGGGCAGCCCCGCCACCCGCATCGATGATTTGCGCTACGGCAAGCCGCAGGCGCTGTTGCCCGACGATGGCGAGCCCGCCGCAAGCGCGGATGAACTCGCCTATGTCAAGATCCGCTGGAAGAAGCCGGACGGCGACAAAAGCAACCTCATCACCCAGCCGGTCACTGCCAGAAATGTCGTGCCGACCCTGGAGGCCGCTGCCGCCGATATCCGCTTCTCCATTGCCGCCGCCGCCTTCGGCCAGAAGCTGAAGCACGAACCGGGCTTCGACAGCTACGGCTACGACCAGATCCTCACCCTCGCCACCCCGGCCCGGGGCCAGGACCCCTTCGGTTACCGCGCCGAATTTCTAAACCTGCTGCGGCTGGCTGAAGGGCTGACGCCGGGACCGTGAGGGGGAAATCTGTAAACAATTCCCGGAATTGGCAAACGCCTGCTACACTTCCGCTTGAACTTCCGGTATGAACGATTTATTAAATGTTCTCGTTTTGTATCGATGGCGCGGTTGACGGGAACCAGGGAGGTTCGATATGCACAATGGTACTGTTGTCGATCTCTTTTGTGGTGCCGGCGGCCTCTCCGAAGGATTTCGTCAGGCCGGATTTCAGGTCCTTGCCGGATCAGACTTTGATGATTCGGCAGGCAAGACATTTGCGGCTACCCATCCAGAGTCGGTTTTCCTTCCGGGCCGCATCCAGGACCTGAAAGTGTCGAAGCTTCTCGATGTCACCGGTGTGAAGCCGGGCGAACTGGATGTGCTGGTGGGTGGCCCCCCCTGTCAGGGCTATTCGGTTTATAATCATCAGCGCGGCATTCATGATCCTCGTGCGGGTCTGTTTAAGGAGTATTTGCGTATCGTGGCGGGGCTAAGGCCGCGCTGGCTGGTTATGGAAAACGTTGCTGGCCTTCTTTCGATTGCGGAAGGTGGAATCATACGCGAGATCGAAGACGGTATGGGCGAACTGGGCTATAAGGTCGGCTGGAAGATCCTGAAAGCTGAAGAATATGGTGTTCCGCAAGAGCGTCGCCGCATTTTCTTTATCGCCAACCGAATTGGTGCTCCAATCTAGTTCCCAGTTGCGACCCATGGCGAGGGATTGAAGCCCTTCGTGACAGTCTGGGACGCAATTTCCGACCTTCCGCCTTTGCAAAACGGCGACAGCAAGGCGATTTTGAATTACGCCACGCCGCCTGCCAATCCCTACCAGATGGAATTGCGGACAGATTGCGGCATCTTGACGAACCATACCGCTTCGCGGCTATCTCCTGTTAACGAAGCCCGTATGAAACATATTCCGGCCGGCGGTTCCTGGCGGGATATTCCATTCGATTTGCTTCCAGAAGGAATGAAGCGGGCGAAACGATCCGACCATACCAAGCGATATGGCCGTCCCCGCAAGACGGACCTCTCGTCGACGGTGCTGACGAAATGCGACATTCACTGGGGTGCCTATATTCACCCCGAGCAAGACCGTTCCATTACGGTGCGTGAAGCCGCCCGCTTCCAGTCTTTTCCGGATACGTTCGAATTTTTGGGAAGTCGCACCGAGCAATATGTGCAGGTTGGCAATGCAGTTCCGCCGCTTTTGGGGCGAGCCGTTGCCAACGCCCTTTTACAGGCTGACAAGACAATTCAGACTGAAGAAAATGCTCAGGCGGTTGCCTGATGGCCATGGATAAAAAGACGGTTGGGGCAAGGAAGCCGAAGCAATTTTTCGGGATTGCCGAGTGGTACGGAAAGCGGTTCATCAATCTTGCGACGTCGCAGCGCAAATTGTTCGCCGACGCGAAGAACAGTGCGATCATCTGCCCATTTTTCGAACAGATGCCCTCTCTTGGTCCGAAATCCGGGAAGCTTCATTGCAACAAGAAGGGTGGGGTCTGTTCGCTGCGGAATTTCCACCCACCGCTGTCAGCGGGCGGAGATATCACTTTCGGACCGATCACAGCTACTTGTCCCAACCGCTTTCTCGAGGACGGCACGATCAGTCGTCATATTGGAACTTATGTTCTTGGCACTCCAGAACCACTGTTTGCCAAGGAGATTGCGTTTTTGATGCGACCGAAGTCCTGACCGGCTGGAGAGGCTGAGACGGATGCGGAGGCGGAAGAGGAGACAGCAGGGGCAATTGAGAAGGCGACTGGAACCGAAGCGTCTGCCATCCAATCCGGACGTGAAGATGTCGGGCGGATAGACCTTGTCTTCGTTCATCCTGACAAGCCAGAAACTTGGTGTGCCGTTGAAATGCAAGCGGTCTACTTCAGCGGTGGCAAGATGGGCGCAGATCTGAAAGTCATCCGCGCTCAATCGGACAACGATAATGCTTTGCCTATGCCGGGTGCCGCGCGTCGACCGGACTTTCGCTCAAGCGGTCCAAAGCGTCTGATGCCGCAGCTTCAGATCAAGGTTCCCACTCTACGTCGCTGGGGCAAGAAAATGGTCGTCGTGATCGACAAACCGTTTCTCGATGCGATGGCTCCGATGGAACACCAAACCCATATTTCGAATTGCGATATTGTATGGGTTGTCGTGCGTTTCGACGAAGACGCAGGATCGGACAAGGCAAGGCTCACGATTGACTGTACGATCAACACTACACTGGAAGATGCAGTTAAGGCGCTTACCTCGGGCACTCCGACCACTTTGCCATCCTTTGAGGAAAAGCTGACCCGCAAACTCGGTAAGGTTTTTCCGGAAGCGTAACATTGTTAATGCCCGCAAGCCGCCCGTTTCACCCCTTCGGATAAGCTCTTTCCAGGCCGCCGGAGCGGGTGACGCCGGTGCGGAAGGCTTGCCAGGCGGGGTGGTGGCTGGATCTGGCGATTTCCGACAGGCGGATCTGCAGCCGGGCGGGGGCGGTGTTGCCGAGCCATTCGCCGCAGGCTTCGAGCTTCAGCGTGTGGAGAAAACGCGCCCCGGCGGCGCGGTTCAGGTAAAACTCGATCCCCTGAAACAGGTTTTCGTCCTGCTTTACCGTCTCCATCAGAAGTTGCAGCCAGGACCGGTCGGCAGGCGAGAGGGCGGCAAGCTTTTCGGCAACCGTGTCGCGGTCGGGAAAGGCACTGGCATTCGATCCTGATGCGGTGGCCGGGCGGGGTGTTCCGGTGGAGGAGTGCATGGGTTTTCTCCGGGCAGGTGAAATTTAGCGGAAGGGCTCAGTACTGCGGGGCAGGGCGGGCACGTCGATGGCTTCGGGCGGCAGGCCTTCCTTGGCGCGTTCGACCATCAGGGTGAAGGCCATTTCGAGATGCCGGGTGAAGCGTTTCGTATCGAACAGCGGTGCGCGAAAACGGTTGTCGCTCACCCGCTCGCGCATGGATGTCCGGAAGTTGGCATCGGTGGCCAGCCGGACATTCAGTGCCACGTAATCCCGGTCACTGCCGGTGACGAGATCGGCCATGTCGAGGGCACGAAGCAGGCTTTCCGATACTCTGGAGGCAAAGCTTGATCCCTTGCGGGTGACCAGCGGCAGACCCGCCCAGAGTTTGTCCGATGTCGTGGTATGGCCGTTGCAGGGGAAGGTGTCGATGCCGAGATCGGCGGCCTGCAGCCGGGCGATGTGGGCGGGATAATCGGCATGGCCGGCAAAGACGATGCGCTCCGGGCCGACCCCTGCCTTCGCGGCGGCGGCAAGGAAATTCTCCCGCGCCTCCGGCAGTTCGCACATCATCCACAGCAGGCTGTCGGGGGCCTGTTTCAGGATCTCCATCCAGAGATGAAAGGTTTCCGGCGAGATCTTCAGCACCGAGTTGAACGAGGCGAAGATCACCTTGTCCTCGGGCAGGCCGAGCGCGGCGCGGGAGGTTGCGGGGGGCAGGACACGGAAACGGTCGTCGTTCGGCTGGTAGGTTTCCGGCAGGCGGCAGAAGTTCGTGTCCCAGAAGGGTGCGCTTGAAGGCGGCGTCACCACGGGATCGCCGATCACATAATCAACGTCGATGCCGGTGGTGATGCCGGGAAAGCCGAGCCAGGCGACCTGGATCGGCGCTGCCCCGAGATTGAAGATATTCAGCCTCGGGTCCTTGGTATGGCCCTTGAGGTCGACCAGGATATCGATTTCCGAATCCCTTATCTGCTGCACCACATCTTCATCCGGGAGGTTGCCGATGCTGGCAATCGGCAAATGGCTGCGCAGGCCCTGATCGGCCATCCGCAGCGGCTCATCCGTATGGCAGATGAGGGTGATGTCGAACCTGTCGGGATCATGGGCAAAGAACACGCCGCGCAGCAGATGCATGGTGGCGTGCCGGTCGGAAAAGTCACTGGACAGATAGGCGATGCGAATCTTCTTGCCGAAGACATGCGGATGCGCCCGTCGTTTTGCCCGCGATGTCGCGGTGAAGGGCTTGCCGCCATCGATCCGCGTCAGCCGCGCGGCAAGCGCCTCATTGGCAGACCAGAAGACATTGTCGAGGGGGCGTTCCAGCGCCAGAGCTGCGGGCTCTGCCATCATCTGGCGGGTACGGAGCGCCCGGTTGCTTGCCTCCATCTCGTCAAACATCAGAAGGGCGCGCAACGCGCAGCGGTGAAGCGCCAGCGCCTCGTCGGCACCAGGGTCCTGTTCGAGGATATCGCGGGTGATGTCGCAGGCCCGCTTCCAGTTCCTGGCCCGGCTATAGAGATTGGCGGCGAGAAGCTGGATCTGTGCGCGGTTCTGGATGCCGGGCAGGCAGGCCTTGTCATACCAGAAGGCAGCCTCGTTCAGCTGGCCGAGCCTGTAGCAGGATTGCGCCATCATCAGTGCCACCGAGGGGTCCGGCACCTTCATCGCCCGCGCAATGGGCCCAAGCTGGCTCATCGCCATCGCGTAATTGCCGGATTTGTAAAAACCGATGGCTTGCTGGAGTTTGGCGGACATGGGGCTCCGAACGGGATTTCGAGTGCGGAATGGCGGGCCGGGTCGCCTCAGAAGGCAGCGAGTCGGCGGTTGCGATGCGACCGACCCTAGAATCTGAACCCCACCCGAACCTTGCGTGCGGCTTTGGTCACGGCCCTCAACCCCGGCGCAAGGATGGGGTGGCATGCAGCGGGGAAAGATCGGGATGCATGGTTTCCAAGTCCCGGCAGGAGCGTCTTATGTCCCAACTCAGCCTTTGCATGCCGACCAACCGCAATTTTGCCCGCTCGAAACAGGCAATCAGCGAGGCACTTGCCTATTGCGAGGCGCGTGATGCCGTGCTGGTGCTTTCGGACAATTCCGGGGATGCGGAAAAGCAGGCCTATTGGCGCGACCGTTCGCCGCGCATCCGCTACCTGACCTCCTCCGGCACCGATGCCTTCACCAATTATCTGGCCTCGGTCATGGCAGCCACCACGCCCTTCATCCTGCAGATCGGCGATGATGACGGGATTGGCATTGATCCCGATGTGGCTCCGGTCGATCTTGCTGGATTGCCTGCCGATTTCATCGGCGTCAGGCCCCGGACGGAAGTGCTGGTGACAGGTAAAGGCGTGGTGTGGGAGCAGACCTTCAGCATCGATGCCGACACGGCGGCGGCGCGCGTCATCGAATATTGCGACAAGGCCAGGAACTATAACTGCGCATTCTACAGCATCTTCCGTCGTGAGCCCTATACGGAGCTGATGCAACTGTTTGCCAGTCATCATCCGACACGCGGTTCCTTTACCGACTGGGCACTGGCACTGGCACTGTTTGCCTATGGTCGGGCGGCTTACGATCCCGGCACGATCTTCCGCTATAATGCCGACCAGTGGTCGGACGGGGCGCGGATCGCGGCAAAGAACATCGCACTTTTCGAGGCGGTCGGCCTGCCGCCAGAGACAAGGCTGTATCAGCCGCTGCTGATGGCGCTGGATCTGTTCATATTCGTCTGCCGTCCCGGCACGCCGCTGTCACCGCAACAGGCGCTGGAGGCAACCGGTATCGCGGCGGGTCCGATCCTGAACGGCTTCCTCAACCAGGTCGTCACCCGGCCACAGGACTATTCCGAGACGCTGCGCTATCTCGTCGACCTCGCCCGGGAGGAAAAGGAAGCGTTTGGCCGTTTCCAGCTGGCGCTGGTCATGGTCGACCAGCTGCAAGCGGGGCTGAAGGACCGCTATGTCAGCTTCTATCGCAAGGCGACGATGACGGCCTGATCTTCCACGAAAAAAAGGGCCCGCGAAGGCCCTTTCTCAAGTCTGTTTTCCACCCTTGATCAGCTGCGGCGGCGGCCACGCTCGCGTGGCGCGGCATCGGCGTCGGTATTGGCGGTCTTGTTGCGGAACGGGCCGATCTTTTCGACGATGGTTTCAAGCGTCGGGCGGGTTCCACGCACGTGGCTGTCAAGCGCCACGCGCATCGCCTTCAGATGCTCGCAGCTGGTGCCGCAGCAGCCGCCGATGATCTTTGCACCTGCGTCAACGGCCAGCCGGGCATAGTCGGCCATCAGTTCCGGCGTGCCGGAATAGTAAATTTCCGCGCCGCGAAACTCCGGAATGCCGCAATTGCCCTTGACGACGATGGTGGCGTCAGGGCTCGCTGCCGTCATGTCGAGCAGGGTCGAGAGAATGTCCGAGGCCCCGACGCCGCAATTGGCACCAACGGCAATCGGGCCTTCGCCGATATCACCGGCAAGCCTGACGATATCGCGGGGATGGACGCCCATCATGGTCTTGCCGGCGGTGTCGAAGGAGCCGGTATAGACATAGGGCAGGCCGACCGTGGTCGCAGCCTGCGCCGCGGCACGGATCTCGTCGGCGGAAGACATGGTTTCGATCCAGGCGACATCGGCACCACCGGCCTTAAGCCCCCTGATCTGCTCGACGAAGGCATCGACCGCGTCCTCGTAGGACATCGCGCCGAGCGGGATCAGCAGTTCGCCGGTCGGCCCGACGGAGCCCGCCACCACGATCGGGCGACCGGCCTTGTCGGCAACTTCCCGGGCCAGTTCGGCGGCGCGCTTGTTGAGGTCGAAGCAGCGGTCTGCCGCATGGTGCAGCTTCAGCCGCTGGCGGGTGCCGCCGAAGGAATTGGTCAGAATGATATCCGCGCCCGCATCGACAAAGTCCTGATGCAGTCTGGTGATCCGTTCGGGATGGGTTTCAAGCCACAGTTCCGGCGCTTCACCGGCCTCGAGCCCCATGGCGAACAGGTTTGTCCCCGTCGCGCCATCGGCGAGAAGAACGCCCTTTGCAGCGAGAAGATCGGTCAGTGCGTTTGCTGTGGTCATGGCTGGCCCCTTTCAATTCATAGAATGATATAAAGATATCTTTATGTCTTTGCAAACAGAAATTGGCCTGGGCCCGCGATTATGTGAAGGGGCAGGGTAACAGCAAGTGCCCCAAAACGACAGAACCCGCCTTTCGGCGGGTTCCGGTCGGTGCCAGCAGTGCCTGGGGTCAGGCGGTTTTCTTCTGCCGTTTGGCGAGCACATCCGTCAGCCAGTCGGTGCGCATCTCCGGGACGGAGGCGAGCAGGTTTTCGGTATAGGGATGGAAGGGCGGGTTGAAGATCTGGGCGGTGGGCCCCTGCGCGATGATCTCGCCGCGCAGCATCACCGCCGTGCGGTGGGCGATGCGGCGCACGATGCCGAGATCGTGGGTGATGAACAGGTAGGCGACGCCAAGTTCGTCCTGCAACTTCTTGAGAAGTTTGAGGATTTCATCGGCCACCAGCTGGTCGAGCGCCGACGTCGGTTCATCGCAGATGATCAGCTCCGGCTTGGCGGCGAGCGCCCGGGCAATGGCGATGCGCTGTTTCTGGCCGCCGGAAAGCGCGGTTGACAGACGCCCGGCATAATCGACCGGCAGGCCGACCTGGGTCAGCAGCTCCGCCACCCTTTCCCTGGTCTTTGCCGGGGACAGGCCGAAATAGAACTGCGCGGGACGGCCGATGATGTCGCCGATGGTCTGGCGCGGGTTCAGCGCCACGTCCGGCTGCTGGTAGATCAGCTGGATGCGTTGCAGGTCTTCACGCGAACGCTGCTTGTAGTTCGGCGCAAGCTCCTTGCCCTTGAAGGAGACGGTGCCGGTGGTGCGGGCGAGCAGGCCGGTGATCATCCGGGCCATCGAGCTCTTGCCGGAGCCGGATTCGCCGACCACCGCCACGGTTTCCCCCCTGGCGACCGAAATCGACACGCCCTTGATCACTTCGAAATTGCCGTAGGAGGCCTTGACGTCATTGACCACCAGCAACGGTTCGTTGTGGGTGACCATGACGTCTTCGGCGATATGGTCGGCAGCCTTGCGCTCGGAGACCAGGGCGGATGTATAGGCTTCCTTCGGCTGCTGGAGGATCTGCTCGGTGGTGCCGATCTCGATCATCTTGCCGTGGCGCAGCACCATGATGCGGTCGGCGATCTGGGCGACGACGGCGAGGTCATGGGTGATGTAGAGGGCGGCGGTGTTGTATTCCTTCACCACCTTCTTGAACAGGCCGAGCACCTCGATCTGCGTGGTCACGTCGAGTGCCGTCGTCGGCTCGTCGAAGACGAGGATTTCCGGGCGGCAGGAAATGGCCATTGCCGCCATGGCGCGCTGCAGCTGGCCGCCGGAGACCTGGTGCGGATAGCGTTCGCCGAAGGTCTGCGGGTTGGGCAGGCCGAGCTGGGTGAAAAGCTCGATTGCCCAGGCCTTTGCCTCGTCGGCCTTCATCAGCCCGTGCTGAATCGGCATTTCGCAGACCTGGTCCATGATCGTATGGGCCGGGTTGAACGAGGCCGCCGCACTCTGGGCGATATAGGCGATGCGCTTGCCGCGATAGTCGCGACGGCCTTCGGCGTCGAGGCTGCGCACGTCGGTGCCGCCGATTTCGACCGTGCCGCCGGTGATCCTGCAGCCCGCACGGGCATAGACCATCGAGGACAGGCCGATGGTCGACTTGCCCGCGCCGGATTCGCCGATCAGGCCCAGCACTTCGCCGCGCTTCAGTTCCAGCGAGACATTGTCGACCAGCACGAGGCCGCTCACCGATTCGACCCGGAGGTCGCGTATTTTCAGGACATTGTCAGTCATTTCTTACATCTCCGCCGAAGCGCCGGACGGACGCGCGTTTATGGACAGGATCCAGTCGACGATCAGGTTGACGCCGATGGTCATGAGCGCGATGGCCATGGCAGGCCAGAGCGGAGCGGGCAGGCCGAAGGAAATCGCCTTGCCGCTGTCGCGCACCATGCCGCCCCAGTCGGCAAGCGGCGGCTGGATGCCGAGGCCGAGGAAGGAGAGGCCGGCGACAAACAGGAAGTTGAAGCAGAAGCGCAGGCCGAATTCCGATATCATCGGCGGCAGGGCATTCGGCAGGATTTCCTTGCGCATCACCCACCACAGGCCTTCGCCGCGCAGCTTGGCGACCTCGACGAATTCGAGCACCGCGATATTCATCGACACGGCGCGGGCCAGCCGGAAGACGCGGGTGGAATCGAGGATGGCGATGGTGATGATCAGCGTCGGGATCGACGAGCCGAACATCGACAGGATGATCAGCGCGAAGACCAGCAGCGGGATCGACAGCATGATGTCGACGAAGCGCGACAGCAGCTGGTCAATCACCGGACCACCGACGACCGCGCTGAGACCGGCAATGGTGCCGATGGTGAAGGAGAGGAGCGTGGTGACCAGCGCCACGCCGATGGTGGTGCGGGCTCCGTAGATGATGCGGCTGAGGATGTCGCGACCGATATTGTCATTGCCGAGCCAGAATTCCGCAGAACTGCGCCCGAATGTCCGGCCGACCGTCTCGGCCTCGCCATAGGGAGCGATCCAGGGCGCGAAAATCGCCAGGATCAGGAAAAACGTCACGATGGCCATGCCGAGCCAGGCGGTTGCGGTGGGTTTGCGTCCGAATATTTTCATGATCAGTGCCCTGAATTCAGCTTGCGCAGGCGCGGATTGACCAGGATGCCCAGAATGTCCGCTGTCGTGTTGAGAATGATGAAGGCGCTGGCGAAGACGAGGCCGCAGGCCTGCACCACCGGCAGGTCGCGCTTGGTCACGCCATCCACCATGAACTGGCCCATGCCGGGATAGACGAAGACCACTTCGATCACCACCACGCCGACGATGAGATAGGCAAGGTTCAGCGCGATGACGGCGATGATCGGCGCCGCGGCATTCGGCAGCGCATGGCGCATGATGACCCGGGCGCGGGGCAGGCCCTTCAGGAAAGCCATCTCGATATAGGGCTGCGACATGATCGACAGGACCGAAGACCGGGTCATGCGCAGCATGTGGGCGGTTACCAGCAGGGTCAGCGTGATCGCGGGCAGGGCCGTCACATAGACCTTGGTCATGAACGGCATGTCCGGAAACACGGTTGCCAGCGACGGGAACCAGCGGTGCTTGACGGCGAAGAACAGGATCAGCAGGTAGGCGATGAAGAATTCCGGCACCGAAATGGCGGCCAGCGAGACGATATTGGCGACCCGGTCGATCCACTTGCCTTCGTTGATGGCGGCGAGAATGCCGAGACCGACAGCCAGCGGCACGGCGATGATCGCGGCAAAGCCTGCAAGGAACATCGTGTTTCCGAAGCGCGGCGCAATCGATTCCAGAATGTCACGCTTGTTGGTCAGGGAAAGGCCAAGATCGCCATGCAGAACGCCGGTGAACCATTCGAGGTAGCGGACATAGGATGGGCGGTCGAGGCCGAGTTCGAGCCGGTAGGCGGCCAGCGTCTCGGGCGTCGCGCCCTGTCCGAGCACGGCGCTGGCGACGTCGCCGGGCAGCATTTCCGTTGCGGCGAAGATCAGGATGCTGATCGCGAAGAGGGTAAGCAAACCAAGGACGAGCCTGGTCAATAATAAACGGAACATGCAGTCGTCCCCAGTCAAATCGTTTGATGAGTGTGGACTGCGCCACGGGCATTTTTACACGCGATCATGGCGCAGCGGCACAACGCTTCACGGCAGGGTTCAAACCGGCCGGGAAAAGACGGTCAGGCCGTTACCGGCCTGACCCTTGCGGAAAAGCCGTATCAGGCGAACCAGCCCTTTTCAGCGATACGGTTGTCGCACATGTCGTAGCGGGCGTGCGGCGCAGCGCCCTGGACCTTCGGCGAGTAACCGTCGAGATAGTCGGTGATGGCAAAGCAGATCATGCCGCCATCATCGGCAATCATTTCCTGGCAGGTGTTGTAGAGTTCCTTGCGCTTGTCGTTGTCGAGTTCGACACGGGCCTGTTCGACGATCTTGTCGAATTCCGGACGGCGCCAGTCGGAATCGTTCCAGTCCGAAGCGGAACCGTAGACCTGCGTGAAGGTCTGGTCTGCCGACAGGCGGCGGCCCCAGTACACGGCGCAGAAGGGGACCTTGAGCCAGACATTGTCCCAGTAGCCGTCAGCAGAAACCTTGGTGACCGTCAGATCGACGCCGGCCTTCTTCAGCGATTCCTGGTAGATGGAAGCGCAGTCGACCGCCGAGCTCCACGCCCCTTCCGAGGTCTGCAGCTCGACCTTGGTGCCCGCACCGAGACCGGCCTTCTTGAAGTGGAAGGCGGCCTTGTCCGGGTCATAGGCGCGCTGCGGCATCTTGGTGTTGTAGAAGGGGTTCAGGGCGTCGAGCGTGTGGTCGTTGCCCGGAACGGCATAGCCGCTATAGACCGACTTGATGATCTGCTCGCGGTCGATGCCGTATTTCAGGGCGGTGCGCAGGTCCTTGTTGGTAAAGGGATCTGCGGTAACGCGCGACACGAAGCAGTAGCGGTTGCCGGTGCCCTTGGTGCGCACGACCTTGACGTTTTCGTCCTGCATCAGCAGGTCGACGGTACGGGCATCGAGACGGTTGACGGCATGCACTTCACCCGACTGCAGGGCTGCGGTACGGGCGGCGGCATCCTGGATGTAGCGGATTTCGACGGTGTCGAAATTGCCGCGGTTCGGCTTCCAGTAGTCGCCACGGTTCTTGAAGACGATGCGCACGCCGGGCTCGAAGCTTTCGACCGTATAGGCACCGGTGCCGATCGGCTTCGACCAGTCGGTGAAATCCTTCGGCACGACGACGAGGTGGTAGTCGCCGAGCAGAACCGGGAAGTCGGCGTTGCCGGAAGACAGGGTGATCGAGATTTCGGACGGCGAGGTCGCCTTGATTTCCTTGATCGCTTCCAGAATGCCCTTGGCAGGCGACTTGGTGTCCTTGCCGCGGTGCAGTGCGATGGAATAGAGGATGTCGTCGGCGTCAAGCGCCTTGCCGTTCGAGAACTTCACGCCCTGGCGAACCTTGAAGGTCCATTCGGCGGCACCCGGCTTGGATTCCCAGCTTTCCAGCAGTTCGCCGGTGGTGTTGCCGGCATCGTCGAATTCGACGAGGCCGTTCATGCAGGCAAGCGAAGCCGCAATCATCACCGAGTCCGCATAGGTGCGCGGATCGTAGCTGTCGGAGGCCGAGCCGCCTTCCATGCCGAGCACGAGGGCGCCGCCCTTCTTCACGTCGGCGGCCTTGGCCGCGTTGGCAAACATCGAGCCTGCAACCGGCAGGGCAATTCCGAGCGCCATGGCAAGCTGCACGAATTCGCGGCGGGACATCTGTCCGCGTCCGGCCATCGTTTCGGCTGCCTTCAGCTTCTGTTCAAATTCGGTCATTAAACTGTTCTCCTTCTGGTGGTTAGTTGGTCGCTGGCATCAAGGATGCGGCAGCGGACATCGGTCCGGCGAAGCCGGATGACTGTTGTCCGGGGTGAGCGGAATACAGGCGATTGCCAGAGGCGGGATCGGCACACGTGGTGCCAAAGACGGAAGCGTACCGCTCCCGGCCGGGTCTGTTTCTGTGCTCATGAGATGTGGCACGTGTCCACGCGCAAATCGTCCCGGCGATGGTCGCTTCTGCGGACGGATTCACGGACAGTGACTTCATGGTAGAAAGACCCCCCAGTCTGGCATCAACAACACATGTCCGGACTGGCATTCCCGTCTTGGTGCGGGTTGAACCGGGCCTTTCATGCGAACGGAACGTGCTGTTTTCCATGATGAAAGCAGCATTCCGGAGTGCGATATCTATTCTTGTTGGAAGCAGTGGAACCCTGTCATCTGCCTCGCCTTATGGATCGCATAAATGTTAGCGTAAGGGTTCCATCGCAGAAATCAACTGTTTAACGACAAAGCATTTTCACAAGCGTTTGACAGCATTGATTGCAGGGTCGCAAATGCCGAAATGCGACACACTAAATGCGTGCGCACAATGGTAAAATAAAACCTTTGGATGGGTATTTTGTGCGCCGGGGAAGGTCGATGGCGACTTTCCCTTGAGGATAAGACGTTTTGTGGCCTGTTCGCGTCACGGTCATCGCCTGCCCAAAAAAGCGTTTCTCCGGAAATTTTTTTGAAAACCAGAATAAGCAATCCGGCGCTAACCATCCGGTAACACTGTCCCGCTAAACCTTCTCCTGCAGCCGGTAAAAAGGCTGCCTTCCCGGATCAGGTATTGCGTACCGGGTTGAATGCGAGCCTCCCGGCGTATGCGGGAGACGTCAGCGTAACAAGGCAAACCGTGCACCGGGTCTTCGGCCCTGCACGGTTTTCGCATATCTGGCCCGCGGTCAATTTCGGCTTCATTTCCAGTTTTCCCCGGATTGCCGCCATCTGTCGCCGCATCGCGGACAGGCTCCGGCCTTGATTCGTGCGAGGGTTTCGGCCTACCCGGTCCGGGAACAGGGACAGGAGCGATCCCCAGGGAGCAAGAACGTGCGGAAGTCCAGAACCATCATGCTGCAGGGCACCGGCTCGGATGTCGGCAAGACCGTGCTTGTCGCGGGCCTGTGTCGCATTGCGGCCAACCGGGGCCTGAAAGTCCGGCCCTTCAAGCCGCAGAACATGTCGAACAACGCCGCCGTCTCCGACGATGGCGGCGAGATCGGCCGGGCGCAGTGGCTGCAGGCCTGGGCCTGCCGCACGCCGTCCTCCGTCCACATGAACCCGGTCCTCCTCAAGCCGCAATCGGAAACCGGCAGCCAGATCATTCTGCATGGCAAGGTCTGGGGACAGGCGAAGGGGCGCGATTACCAGCGGCTGAAACCGCAGCTGATGCAGGCGGTTCTGGAGAGTTTCGAAGGTCTTGCGGAAGCTGCCGATCTCGTCGTGGTGGAAGGGGCGGGGTCCCCCGCCGAAATCAACCTGCGCGTCGGCGACATCGCCAACATGGGCTTTGCCACCAGGGCTCATGTGCCGGTGGTGCTGGTGGGGGACATCGACCGGGGCGGGGTGATCGCCTCGCTGGTCGGCACCCATGCCATCTTGTCCGCCGAAGACCGCGCCATGATCACCGGCTACCTGATCAACAAATTCCGGGGCGATGTGTCGCTTTTCGACGATGGGCTGAAGGCCATCCACCAGCATACCGGCTGGTCCTGCTTCGGCGTGGTGCCATGGCTGAAAAGCGCCGGTCGGCTGCCGCCGGAGGATTCGGTGGTGCTGGAGCGTCTGGCGCGGCCCGAGGGCAGGGCGCTGAAGATCGCCGTGCCGGTTCTTTCCCGCATCGCCAATTTCGACGATCTCGATCCGCTGAAATCCGAGGGTGATGTCGACCTCGTCTTCGTGCGTCCGGGCGAGCCGCTGCCTGCCGATGCCGGCCTCGTCATCATCCCCGGCTCGAAGTCGACCATCGGCGACCTTCTCGATCTGCGCCAGCAGGGCTGGGACCGGGATATTGCCGCCCATGTGAAGCGCGGCGGGCATGTTATCGGCATCTGCGGTGGCTATCAGATGTTGGGGCGTGTGGTGCGCGATCCGCTGGGGATCGAGGGCGGCGAACGCGAGACGGATGGGCTCGGCCTGCTTGATGTCGAGACCGACATGGCACCGGAAAAGACGGTGCGCAACAGCGAGGCCTGGTCGCTGCAGCATGACGTGCCGCTGTCCGGCTATGAAATCCATCTTGGGGTGACGGAGGGGGCGGATTGCGCCCGTCCGCCGGTCCGGATCGGCAATCGTCCTGACGGGGCAATGTCTGCCGATGGCCGGATCATGGGCACCTATCTGCACGGCATCTTTGCCAATGACGGCTACCGGCAGGGCCTGCTGGCCGGTCTCGGCATCGTCGGGGAGCGGCAGTCCTACCGCGACACTGTCGACCGGGCGCTCGATGATCTCGCCGCCGAGCTGGAATCGCGGCTTGATCCCCGCTGGCTCGACCAGTTGCTGGGGCAATCGTGAGATTGCGGTCCCGGATGCGACATGGCCCGCCGTCCGGATGCATTGACTTGGTTTGGCGGAGAATTTAAGTGTCGGACCATACGGATGGTTTCCGCGAAAGCACCAGGTCTTTCCGGAAAGTGATAGGGAATGTGAAGAGTGGACCCATACAGGGCACTCGGATCACAGCCGACCCCGCGACTGTAGAGCGGCGAGGGTCTTTCATCCCGTGTTGACTGCGGGTCTTGCCGCGTCCTGCATGGTGCAGGCGTGCAATGCCGGATCGGGCGGGAAAAGCCACTGGAGTGGCACAGGATTTGCCGGGGCCGGACGCCTCAAGTCTACGAATCGTCCACCTCTTCCTGTGTCGTGAAGCTTCGGGAAGGTGAGAGAGAGCCGAAGGCAGCAAACCCCTCGCAAGGGGGCGTTGCCGATAGCTGCGAGCCAGGAGACCTGCCAACCGTGCCGGGCGCAAAGCCCAAACCTTGGGGGAAGGATTTCTCCCGATGCCAGCACGGAGGTTGTCATGGCACATGCAGTAACCACTACCAAAACCCTTTCTCTGAACGATCGTATGGTCGCAGGCGTGCTCTCGCTTATGCTGGGCGCATTCCTGGTGTTCGGCGTGGGCCTTGCCCATTCCGCTTCGCTTCACGACACCGCGCATGACACCCGTCATTCGCTCGGTTTCCCCTGCCATTAATCGCCAAGGGAAACAGTCATGATTACCAGACATCTCCTGGCCGCTCTGGTGGCCGGGGTGATGGCGGGGATCCTGATGACCGTCGTGCAGCAGGCAAGGGTCGTACCCTTGATCCTGCATGCAGAGGAATATGAAGACAAGCAAGCGCCTGCTGGGGATATGACCCAGCATGGCGCGAGCATGTCTTCGATGTCCATGGGTCAGATGGATAACCAGTCTTCACCCGCAACTCTATCCACACCGGCAACCGGGGTTGCTCCTGCTGCTGAAGCCGCGCCTGCAGCTGAATCCCACGCGCATCACATGGGCGAGCACGAAGAGGGCGGCATCCTGTTCGGCCTCAGCCGGTTTGCCGCAACGCTCGGGGCAAATCTTGTCGCCGCCGGTGGCTATGCGTTGCTGCTGATGGCCGTCAGCCTGTTGCTCGGCAAGCCGGTCACCGTCGGGAACGGCCTCGCCTGGGGCGCCTGCGGCTGGCTGGCCGTGCAGTTCCTGCCTGCACTTGGCCTGCCGCCGGAGCTTCCGGGCTTTCCGGCTGCCGATCTCGCCAGCCGCCAGATCTGGTGGGTGGCGACCATCGTGCTGTCGGTTGGCGGTATCGGCCTCATCGCCTTTCGCGATGAACTTGCCGCGAGGATCATCGGCCTGCTCATGATCCTCAGCCCCCATGTCTGGGGTGCGCCGCAGCCGCCCACCATCGAAACGGCGGTTCCGGCGGTTCTCGCCTCGGAATTCGCGGTGGCGGCACTGGGTGCTGCCCTCGTCATGTGGCTATCGCTCGGCCTCATTCTCGGCTATCTCAACGCCAGAATGGAAAAGGTTGCCCGATGACATCGACGTCGCCCGGTGCCGTCCTGGTACTGGGCGGCGCGCGTTCCGGAAAATCCCGCTTTGCCGAGGATCTTGTCCTGTCTTCCGGCCTCGGGCGCCATTATCTGGCGACCGGCAGGGCCTGGGACGAGGAAATGCGGGCGCGCATCGACAAGCACCGCGACGACCGCGGCCCCGGCTGGGTGACGGTCGAAGAGCCGGTGGATCTGGTCAGCGCGCTTGTTGCCATCGATGCGCCTGAAAATATCGTGCTGGTCGATTGCCTCACCCTCTGGGTCACCAACCTGATGCTGGAGGAGCGGGACATGGCAGCAGAATTTGCCAGCCTTGCAGCTTTCGTGGCACGTGCCCGCGCCAGGCTGGTGTTCGTCACCAACGAGGTCGGCCTCGGCATCGTGCCGGAAAACCGCATGGCGCGGGTGTTTCGCGACCACGCCGGCCGGCTGCACCAGATGATCGCCGCCATCGCGGACGAGGTCTATTTTATTGCGGCAGGTTTGCCGCTGAAGATGAAGGGTTGAACTGATGTTCAAGGAAAAGATCCCCGCCACCGTGATCACCGGCTTTCTCGGTGCGGGCAAGACGACGATGATCCGCAACCTGCTCACCAATGCGGGCGGCAGGAAGATTGCCCTGATCATCAACGAATTCGGCGATCTCGGGGTCGATGGCGACGTGCTGAAGGGCTGCGGCGCGGAAAACTGCACCGAGGACGACATTATCGAGCTTACCAATGGCTGCATCTGCTGCACCGTGGCCGATGATTTCGTGCCGACGATGATGAAGCTGCTGGAGCGCAAGGACCGTCCGGACCATATCGTCATCGAAACCTCCGGCCTCGCCCTGCCGCAGCCGCTGGTCGCCGCCTTCAACTGGCCGGAGATCCGCACCCAGGTGACGGTCGATGGCGTGGTGACCGTGGTCGACAGCGCCGCCGTTGCCGCCGGACGCTTTGCCGATGATCACGACCGCGTCGATGCGCTGCGCGTCGAGGACGAGGGGCTCGACCACGAAAGCCCGCTTGAGGAACTGTTCGAGGACCAGCTGACCTGCGCCGACCTGATCGTGCTCAACAAGACCGACCTGATCGATGCCGCCGGCCTTGCCGCCGTGCGCGCCGAAGTCGCCGCCCGCATCCACCGCAAGCCGACGATGATCGAGGCCCGCAATGGCGATGTCCCGGCTTCCGTCCTGCTCGGTCTCGGCGTCGGCACCGAAGCCGACATCGACAACCGCAAATCGCACCACGAACTGGAGCACGAGGCCCTGCATGAAGAGGGTGTCGAGCATCACCACGACCATGACCACGACGAATTCGAAAGCTTCGTGGCCGAGCTTGGGCCGGTCAGCGATCCCGCAGCCTTCGCCGAAGGCCTGAAGGGCGTCATCGGCCAGCATGACATCCTGCGGCTGAAGGGCTTTGCCGATGTGCCGGGCAAGCCGATGCGGCTCGTTATCCAGGCGGTCGGCAGCCGCATCGAGCATTATTTCGACCGGGCCTGGGCACCGGGCGAAGTCCGCGCCACCCGTCTGGTGGTGATCGCGCTGCATGACATCGATGAAACCGCCGTGCGCGGCGCGCTGGCAGGGCTCTGATCCATGCATCTGCTGCTCGCCCAGAAGGGAACGATTTCGGACGGGGACGAGGCCATCGATCTTGGCCAGTCGCCCGCCGATATCCTGTTCCTCTCTGCGGCGGACACGGAGCTTGCCGCCATCGCCAATGCCCACCGGCAGCTGAATACCGGCCACACCTTGCGGGTCGCAAGCCTGCTGTCGCTGAAGCATCCGATGTCTGTCGATACCTATGTCGAGCGCACGGCACGGCATGCCAGGCTGATCGTGGTGCGACCCCTGGGCGGTGCCAGCTATTTCCAGTATGCGCTTGAAGCCCTGCATGCGGCCGCTGCCCGTTACGGTGCGCAAATTGCCGTGGTGCCGGGCGATTCCAAGCCCGATCCGGGGCTGGTGCCGTGGTCCAATATCGGGCTTGAGGATCTGAATGCGCTCTGGACCTATCTGATCGAGGGCGGCGACGACAACAGCCGCGCCTTCCTTGCCTATGCTTCGGCGATGCTGAGCGGTGCGGAAAGGCCGGCACCTGCCGTGCCGCTCGCCAAGGCCGGGATC
This sequence comes from uncultured Gellertiella sp., assembly GCF_963457605.1. Lineage (GTDB taxonomy): Bacteria > Pseudomonadota > Alphaproteobacteria > Rhizobiales > Rhizobiaceae > Gellertiella. The sequence continues at coordinate 491,401 of NZ_OY735139.1, read as the reverse complement.
TGGTGGCCGGGCGAGGGCGTCATCCGGTTTCGCGACTGGCTGGAAAAGGTCGGCCCGTCGCAGGAGGCAAAGGGCACGGTCGCGATTTCCTTCTACCGGGCGCTGGTGCAATCCGGCGAGACGAAACCCGTCGAGGCGATGATCGAGGCGCTGGAAGCCGAGGGGCTCCGGCCCCTGCCGGTCTTTGCCTACAGCCTGAAGGATGGCGACTGCATCGCGACATTGCGCTCGACCTTCGCCAAGGCGCTGCCGGAAGTGGTGATCAATTCGACCGGTTTTGCCGTCTCGGCGCCGGGTGCCAACCGCAAGCCGACCGTGCTGGAATCCTCCGGCTCCGTGGTGCTGCAGGCCATCTTCTCCGCCTCGTCGAAGCAGGCCTGGGAAGCTTCGGCGCAAGGGCTGTCCGCCCGCGATCTCGGCATGAATGTCTCGCTGCCGGAGGTTGATGGCCGCATCCTGTCGCGCGCCGTCTCCTTCAAGGCCGCCAGGCGCTTTGATGCCGATGTGGAAGCCAATATCGTTTCCAGCGAACCGCATGCGGGCCGCATGGCCTATGTGGCAAGGCTCGCCGCCAACTGGGCGAAGCTGCGCCGTCGCCCGGCGGCAGAGCGGCATGTGGCGATCGTGCTTGCCAACTACCCCAACCGCGACGGCCGCCTCGGCAACGGCGTCGGCCTCGACACCCCGGCCGGCACCGTCGAAGTGCTGAACGCCATGCGGGCAGCGGGCTATGCCGTCGATGGTTATCCGGAGACGGGGGACGGGCTGATCCATTACCTGATGGAGGGACCAACCAACGGGGCACCGGCGGTGGAGGATGCGCCCGCCTCAAGCGAGCGGCCAGAGGGGGGCGGGTCAGCAACGAGCGACACCCCGCTTCCCACCTCCCGCCTGATCCGCGAAACCCTGCCGCTGAATCAATACAACGACTTCTTCGCCACTCTTCCGGTTCAGATTCAGGATGAAGTCACCGCCCGCTGGGGCGGGCCGGAGGAGGATGCGTTTTTTGCCGGCGGGCTGTTTGCGCTGCCGCTGGCGCGGTTTGGCAAGGTGGTGGTCGGGATACAGCCTGCGCGCGGCTACAATATCGATCCGAAGGAAACCTATCATTCGCCGGATCTGGTGCCGCCGCACGGCTATCTCGCCTTCTATGCCTGGATCCGCCGGAGCTTCGGGGCCGATGCGGTCATTCACATGGGCAAGCATGGCAATATGGAATGGCTGCCGGGCAAGTCGCTGGCGCTGTCGGAAACCTGCTATCCCGAAGCGGTGTTCGGGCCGATGCCGCATCTCTATCCCTTCATCGTCAATGATCCCGGCGAGGGCACGCAGGCCAAGCGCCGCGCCGCCGCCGTCATCATCGGCCATCTCACCCCGCCCTTGACCCGGGCGGAGAGCTACGGGCCGCTCAAGGATCTCGAAGCGCTGGTCGACGAATATTATGAGGCCTCGGGCGGCGATCCCCGCCGTCTGCGGCTGCTGCGCAAGCAGATCCTCGAACTCGTCGCCGATATCGGCCTTGACCGCGACGCGGGCATCGAGAAGGGCGAGAGCGAAGACAAGGCGCTGGAAAAGCTCGACGCCTATCTCTGCGACCTCAAGGAAATGCAGATCCGCGACGGCCTGCACATTTTCGGTGTTTCGCCATCGGGCCAGATGCTCACCGACCTTACCGTCGCCCTTGCCCGCGTGCCGCGCGGGCTGGGCGAGGGGCGGGACCAGAGCCTGCAGCGTGCGATTGCGGCGGATGGGCTGGAGGGTGTGGGGAATCTCGCTGGCACCACGCCCTTCGACCCCCTCGACTGCGACATGGCCGCCGCATGGACCGGCGCGCGACCGGTGATCCTTGCCGATATCGATACGGCCCCCTGGCGCAGTGCGGGCGATACGGTGGAGCGGATCGAGATGCTGGCCGGAAAGCTGGTCAGCGGCGAGATCGACTGCCCTCACAGCTGGGAAAACACGCAGCTGGTGCTGGCCGAAATCCGCGAGAAGCTGATGCCCTCGGTGCTTGCCTCCGGACCGGCGGAAATCGCAGGCTTGCTGGCAGGGCTTGACGGGCGCTTCGTGCCGCCCGGACCGTCCGGCGCACCGACCCGGGGGCGGCCTGACGTGTTGCCGACGGGCCGCAATTTCTATTCGGTCGACAGCCGTGCCGTGCCGACGCCCGCCGCCTATGAGCTGGGCCGGAAGTCGGCGGAACTGCTGATCACCCGCTATGTCCAGGATCATGGCGAATGGCCGGTGAGCTTCGGGCTGACCGCCTGGGGCACCTCCAACATGCGCACCGGCGGCGACGATATCGCCCAGGCGCTGGCGCTGATCGGCGTCAAGCCGGTCTGGGACATGACCTCGCGCCGGGTGACCGGCTATGAAATCATCACCCAGGCAATGCTTGGCCGTCCGCGCGTCGATGTCACGTTTCGGATTTCCGGCTTCTTCCGCGATGCCTTCCCCGAACAGATCGCCCTCCTCGACAAGGCGATCCGGGCTGTCGGCGCGCTGGAGGAGGATGCGGATGACAACCCGATTGCCGCCCGCATGCGCAAGGAGACGGCGCGGCTGATGGCCGAAGGTCTCGATGCCAAAGGTGCGGCGCGGCGGGCGGGCTACCGGGTCTTCGGGTCGAAGCCGGGGGCCTATGGCGCGGGATTGCAGGCGCTGATCGACGAGAAGGGCTGGGAAAGCCGCGCGGATCTCGCCGAGGCCTATCTGGTCTGGGGCGGCTATGCCTATGGGGCGGACGAGGAAGGTCAGGCCGAGCGCGGCCTGTTCGAGGAACAGCTGAAATCGGTGCAGGCGGTGATCCAGAACCAGGACAATCGCGAGCACGACATTCTCGACAGCGACGACTACTACCAATTCCAGGGCGGCATGTCGGCGGCGGTCGAGGCCGTCACCGGGGCCCGCCCGACACTCTATCACAACGACCATTCCCGGCCGGAAAAGCCGGTTGTCAGGACGCTCGGGGAAGAAATCGGCCGGGTGGTGCGGGGCAGGGCGGCCAATCCGAAATGGATCGCCGGCGTGATGCGCCACGGCTACAAGGGCGCGTTCGAAATCGCCGCCACGGTCGATTTCCTGTTCGCCTATGCCGCGACCACGGGGGCCGTCGAGCCGCATCATTTCGAAAGCCTCTACCAGGCCTATGTGATGGATGAGGCGGTGCGCGACTTCATGGCGGCAAAGAACCCCGATGCGCTCAGGGAAATGGCCGACAAATTTATCGAGGCGGTGGAGCGCGGGTTCTGGAACCCCCGTTCCAATTCCGCCCGGTTCGAACTGGAAAGCCTGTCCCGATCCCGGCAAAAGCCGACGGCTGCCGAATGATCCGGACCCCAAGCAGGAGATGACGAGATGACCGACGAAACGGCTGGCGATGCCATCGATACTTCCGGGATGACCGAGGCCGAGCTTGCCCGGCATGCGGACAAGATGGCGAAGAAGAAGGCCGCCCGAGACAAGATCATGGCGACGAAGACCGACCAGAAGGGTCTGATCATCGTCCATACCGGCAAGGGCAAGGGCAAGTCCTCCGCCGCCTTCGGCATGATCTTCCGCCATATCGCCGCCAAAAAGCCCTGCGCCGTCGTGCAGTTCATCAAGGGGGCATGGGCGACCGGCGAGCGCGACCTGATCCAAGAGCATTTCGCCGATCTTTGCGAATTCCACACCATGGGCGAGGGCTTTACCTGGGAAACCCAGGACCGGGCCCGCGATATCGCCACCGCGCAAGCCGCATGGGAAAAAGCCAAGGACCTGATCCGCAACGAGCGCAACTCGATGGTGCTGCTCGACGAGATCAATATCGCGCTGCGTTACGACTATCTCGATATCAACGAGGTCATCCGCTTCCTCCAGGAGGAAAAGCCCCACATGACCCATGTCGTGCTGACGGGGCGCAACGCCAAGGACGAGTTGATCGAGATTGCCGATCTCGCCACCGAAATGGAACTGCTGAAGCATCCCTTCCGCTCCGGCATCAAGGGCCAGCTCGGCGTCGAATTCTGATGGCCGGGAGCTGGCTGTTCTGGGCGCTGCTGTCGGCCGGCTTTGCTGCCTCGACGGCGATTCTCGCCAAGATCGGAATTGCCGGGATCAATACGGATCTGGCGATCCTGATCCGCACGCTGGTCGTGGTGGTGTTTCTGGTCGGCATCGTGCAGGTGACCGGCCAGTGGCAGCCGCCCGCCTCGATCAGCCCGCGCAGCTGGATTTTTCTCGGCCTGTCCGGCCTTGCCACGGGCCTGTCGTGGCTGTCCTATTTCCGGGCGCTGAAACTCGGCGACGCCTCGCGCGTCGCCCCGGTCGACAAGCTGTCGATCGTGCTGGTCGCCCTTCTCGGCGTCACCGTGCTGGGTGAGAAGCTGAGCCTTTTCCACTGGGCGGGTGTGGCGATGATTGCCGCGGGCGCATTGGTGCTGGCGGTATTCTGAAGCGCAGGTCGCGCCAGATCGTTTCTTTACATTTTCAGAATCTAAAATACCATGCCCCTGTCCTGTCGTCGGAGTTGACGCATGGCGGAAAGAGGCAAACTGTAACCCTGTGGCCGGGGACTTCCCTTGACGGACCGGCATTTCGACCAGGTTGCAGGACGGGATAATCGAAAGGAATGTCTGATGCTGACGGATAGATTCAACGAAGCCCTTACCTTCGCCCACGACCTGCACCGGTCGCAGAACCGGAAGGGCACGGACATTCCCTATGTCTCGCATCTGCTTTCCGTCTCCGCGCTGGTGCTGGAACATGGCGGCAATGAAGATCAGGTGATTGCCGGTTTGCTGCACGATTCGGCGGAGGATCAGGGTGGCGCGCGCACGCTGGACCGGATTCGCCAGCGCTTTGGCCATGATGTGGCGGAGATTGTCAGCGACTGCACCAATTCCTGGACGGGCGACAAACCGGCATGGCGCGAACGCAAGGAAAGCTTTCTCGCCTCATTGCCCGGCAAGCCCCGATCGTCCCTGATGGTCTGCCTCGCCGACAAGACCCACAATGCCGAATCGATCCTGTGGGATTACCGCGATATCGGCGAAAAGGCCTTCGACCGCTTCGCGGGCAAGGCCGATGGCACGCGGTGGTATTACCGCTCGCTCGCCGACCTGTTCGAGAAAGCCATGCCGGGCCGCCTCAGCAACCGGCTGTCGCTGGCCGTGAAGGGGTTTGGCGGATGATGGAAAGGGTGGTCGGGCGGGATCAGGGTTTGCTCTCATCTTCGGCCAAGACGTCTTCAGCGTCCAGGGGGGCCGGATATGCCTCCAGCAATTCCCGTGTCCTTTGATCGGATTTGGCGATCATTTCGGCGGTCATTGTTTCGGCGAAAACTTCGTCAGCTGAAATGGCCATGGCTTCATCCTCCTCGCCTCGCTTGAACACCGATCAAAACGCAATGTTGCGCGTTTGTCCAGACTAGAGTTTGTCAGGGAAAAGTGGAATCCGGTTTTCCCGAAAAGACAAACGAAAACAAAGGGAACTAGAGTCTGTCTGGTTCAATAAGAACCTGACAGACTCTAAACCCCCATCCACATCCGGACCGGATTGGCCGGGTCCAGCATCAGGCGGATGGCAAGGCCGAGGCAGGTGAGGACGAGGAGGGGTTTGATCAGCCGGGCACCGTTGCGCATCGCAAGGCGGGAGCCTGCCTGTGCGCCGAAAAACTGGCCGAGGCCCATGATCAGTCCGGCTTTCCAGAGGATGACGCCGTTCAGGGCGAAGATCAGGAAGGCACCGACATTGGAGCCGAAATTCAGCATTTTCGTGTGGGCGGTCGCCTTCAGCACGCCGTAACCGGCCAGCGCCACGAAGGCGAGCATGAAGAACGAGCCGGTGCCCGGTCCAAACACGCCATCGTAGAAGGCAATCAGTGGCACGGCGGTAAAGCCGAACAGCAGGGGCGTGATGCGCGCATGCCGGTCCTCGTCGGAGATGCGGGGCTTGAAGCCGAAATAGAGGCCGATGACGACCAGCAAAAACGGCATGATCGCCTTCAGCACGCCGCCCGGCACCACCGTTGCCAGCATCGCCCCGAGCCCGCCGCCGACGACCGCCATTGCCGCCATCGGCCACTGGTGGTGGATGTTGACGTGGCCCCGCCGGGCATAGGCGATGGTGGCGGAGGACGAGCCGAACAGCGATTGCAGCTTGTTGGTGCCGAGCGTGTGGAGCGGCGGCACGCCTGCAATCAGCATGGCCGGCACCGTGATCAGCCCGCCGCCACCGGCAATCGAATCGATGAACCCGGCCACGAAGGCAGAGGCAAACAGGAAGAAGAGGATATGCGGGGCAAGTTCGGTCACGTCAGGGGTCCGGGCGGGAGGGGTGTTCGGGAAAGGCAGTTCGACCATGCCCGCTTTGCGCCGGGCTGGCAATTGCCGGGATGAGGCCCCGGCCTTTGAAATCCCCATCCGGGCTGCTATGGCAGAGAGAGACGAAACGGGGCGCTTGATGGCGGAAATGATGGTTCTTGGCCTCGGTTGCCGCAGGGGGGCAAGCCCCGAAGGGCTGGTCGCGCTGGCAGAAACAGTGCTGTCACAGGCGGGCGTGCCCCCGGTTGAGCTTTCCGCCATTGCCACGATCCGGAGCCGGGCGCATGAACCGGCGATCCATGCGGTGGCCGATCGCTTCGCTCTGCCCATTCTTGCCTTCGATGCCGCGACGCTGGAGCGGGAAACGCCGCGGCTGCAAAACCCGTCCGACGTGGTGTTCCGCGAGACCGGCTGCCACGGCGTCGCCGAGGCGGCGGCGCTCGCTGCGGCAGGGCCCCGGGCCCGGTTGCTGGTTGCCAAGCGCAAGTCGCCAGAAGGCACGGCGGCGCTGGCCGGATAGGCCGCGACAATCACCGAAGTTCCGCTTGCGCATTGGAGGCTGGTCGTTATCTTCGGTGGATGGCGGGAAGGATGTTTGCCCTTTCCGTCTCAGCCCTGTTTCAAAGGACATTCAATGGCACATAAAGTCATTTTTGATACGGATCCCGGCGTCGACGATGCCATGGCGCTTTTGTTCCTGCATCGTCATCCCGATATCGACCTGATCGGCGTTACCACGGTATTCGGCAATGCCTCGGTCGAGACCACGACCCGCAACGCGCTGTTCCTGAAGCGCGAATGGGGATTTGCCGCACCGGTGGCCAGGGGCGCCAACGAGACCTTCGATCCGGCGCGGCAGGGCGGGGACTGGCCGACCTTCGTGCATGGCGAGGACGGGCTTGGCAATATCGGCGTGCCCGAGACCATCGACCTGCCGCTTGATCCGCGTCCGGCGCACCGTTTCATCATCGACATGGTGCGCGCCCATCCCGGCGAGGTCACGCTGGTGGCCGTGGGCCGGATGACCAATCTGGCGCTGGCGCTGCGCGAGGACCCGGAGATTGTTCATCTCGTCAGGCAGGTGGTGATCATGGGCGGGGCCTTCGACGTGCCGGGCAACATGACGCCCGCCGCCGAGGCCAATATCCATGGCGATCCCGAGGCGGCCGACTATATCTTTACCGCGCCGTGGAAAGTGGTGGCGGCAGGCCTCGATGTCACCTCGATCACCACCATGAGCCGCAGCTTTCTCGACGACATGGCCCGCGATGGCGGCCCTGACGTCGAGCTTCTGGCGCGGGTGTCGGATTTCTACATCAAGTTCTATGCCCATGCGGTGGATGACGGGATGATGGTGCATGACAGCTGCGCCTGCGTCTATGTGGTGGCACCTGATCTCTTCGACCTCAGGCGTGGTCCCGTCCGGGTCGCCTGCGGCAGCGTGGCCGATGGCCAGACCATCCAGAAGCCTGACGGCATGCAGTTCGGCCCGAGCGTCTGGGATGGCATGCCACCGCAATATGTGATGACCGGCATCCGCTCCGAGGCGGTGCTGGACCTGATCCGCAAGACGATCATCGGCAGGACCTGACGGCGGCCGGGGCGGCGCAGACGGTACAGTCTGTCGTCGCCTTCGGCATAGCCCATAGCGTAGAAAGACGCGGGGCACCGGGGCCGCTGTTGCTAGTCTGCGGGGGAATTCTGTTTTCATGGGAAGGATTTAAGCGCCGCGCCCGCAGCAATGCCGGGCCCGGCTGCCAACCCTGATTTTCCGGAGCCCGTCATGACCGATATCCTGATCCGCAAGGCCGAATCCCGCGATGAAATCCGCTGGCGGGAGCTTTGGGCGGGCTATCTCGCCTTCTACCGCGCCGAAATCGGCGAGGAGACGACGGCTGGCACCTGGGCGCGGATGCTCGACCCCGCAACGAAGATCGAATGCCTGGTCGCCGAACGGGATGGCGTGGTGGACGGGTTCTGCACCTATCTCTACCACGACAGCACCTGGAGCGAGAAGCAGAGCTGCTATCTGCAGGACCTCTATGTCGATCCCGTCTCGCGCGGCGGCGGACTGGCGAAAAAGCTGATCCTGGCCTGCGAGGCCGAAGCCAAGGCTGCGGGCGCGTTCCGCCTCTACTGGCATACGCAGGAGTTTAACGCCCCCGCGCGTTCGCTCTATGACACGATCACGTCGCGCTCTTCCTTCATCGTCTATCGCATGAACCTGTAATCCCAAAGAGCCAGACCCGACGCCCCCCGTGGCACTTGAAATATTGCATTCTGCCGCCGGCGGGCATAGGACAAACCGATGAACGATAGCCTGTTTTCCAATCTCCCCGCGCTTGAGCCCGGCTCCGTCTGGCTGGTCGGTGCCGGTCCCGGCGATCCCGGCCTGCTGACGCTGCTGGCGGTCAAGGCCCTGAGCGAAGCCGACGTGATCGTGCATGACGCGCTGGTCAATGACGACTGCCTGAAAATGGCCCGTCCCGGTGCGCGGCTGGAATTTGCAGGCAAGCGTGGCGGCAAGCCGTCGGCCAAGCAGCGCGACATCTCGCTGAGGCTTGTGGAACTCGCCCGGCAGGGCCTGAAGGTGTTGCGGCTGAAGGGCGGCGATCCCTTTGTCTTCGGCCGGGGTGGCGAGGAAGCGCTGACGCTGGTCGAGCACCAGATCCCGTTCCGCATCGTGCCGGGCATTACCGCAGGCATTGGCGGGCTGGCCTATGCGGGCATTCCGGTCACCCACCGGGAGGTCAACCATGCGGTGACCTTCCTCACCGGCCATGATTCCTCCGGCGTCATTCCGGATCGCATCGACTGGGATGCCATCGGGCGCGGCTCGCCTGTCATCGTCATGTATATGGCGATGAAGCATATCGGCCAGATCACCGGCCATCTGATCGCCGCCGGGCGGTCTGCCGATGAACCGGTCGCCTTTGTCTGCAATGCCGCGACCGCAAACCAGACGGTGCTCGAAACCACGCTTGGCGAGGCGGAGGCGGCGATTGCCCGCTCGGGGCTCGAGCCGCCCGCCATTGTCGTGGTGGGCGAGGTGGTGCGGTTGCGGCCGTCTCTCGACTGGCTGGGTGCGCTTTCGGGCCGCAAGCTGGTCTGCGACCCTTTTGACCGGCCTGCCGAAAAGGTTCCGGCATGAGCGGATTGCTGATTGCCGCACCGTCGTCGGGCTCCGGCAAGACGACGGTCACGCTGGGTTTGCTGCGGGCGCTGCGCAATGCCGGTGTCAAGCTCGCGCCGGGCAAGGCCGGACCGGATTATATCGATCCCGCCTTCCATGCGGCTGCCGCAGGCGTGCCCTGCCTCAATTTCGACCCCTGGGGCATGCGGCCCGAACTGCTCCTGGCCAATGCGACGCTGCATGGCTCCGGCGGCAGGACGCTGATCATCGAGGCGATGATGGGGCTTTACGACAGTGCGGTCGATGGCAGCGGTTCGCCTGCCGATCTCGCCTCGACGCTGGGCCTGACCGTCATTCTGGTGGTGGATTGCCGGGGCATGTCCCATTCGGTGGCAGCGCTGGTCGGCGGCTTTGCCAATCACCGGATCGATATCCGGATTGCCGGCGTCATCCTCAACAAGGTCAATTCCGACCGGCATGAGAAGATGCTGCGCGATGCGCTGGGCGAGATCCGCATGCCGGTTCTGGCGGTGCTGCGCGCCAACCGGGAACTGGCGCTGCCGGAACGGCATCTGGGGTTGGTGCAGGCTGGCGAACAGGCCGGGCTTGATGCCTTCATCGAAAAGGCCGCCGCCGCCGTATCCGAAAAGGCCGATCTCGACCGCATTCTTGCCGCCGCCCGGCAGGTGCCGACCCGGCCTTCCGAGGCGAATATTCCCCGTCTGGCACCACTTGGCCAGCGGATTGCGGTTGCCCGCGATCTCGCCTTTGCCTTCTGTTATGAACACATGCTGCTCGGCTGGCGTCGGCGGGGCGCGGATATTTCGTTTTTCTCGCCGCTTGCCGACGAAGCACCTGCCATGGACGCCGATGCGATCTATCTGCCGGGCGGCTATCCCGAGCTTCATGCCGGAACGCTCGCCGCCAACAACCACTTCCTCACCGCCATGCGGGCGGCGGCGGCGGGCGGCACCCGTATTTTTGGCGAATGCGGCGGCTACATGACGCTGGGCGAAGGGATGATCGACGCCAGTGGGACAAGGCATGCCATGCTCGGCCTTCTGCCTGTCGTCACCAGCTTTGAAAAGCGCAAGCGCCATCTCGGCTACCGGCTGCTGACCCCGATTGCGGGCGCGCCCTTTGCAAGCCCGATGCGCGGCCATGAATTCCACTATGCGACGATCGTCTCGGAAGGTGAGGCCGACAGGCTGTTTGCAGCGCGCGATGCGGCGGGCAATGATCTCGGCAAGGCCGGGCTCCGGCGCGGGTCGGTGGCGGGCTCCTTCATGCATCTGATCGATCTGGAAGGCGAGGGGACATGGAAGCGGCGCTGAGCCCGATCATCCATGGCGGCGGGATCACCGAGGCCGCAAGGCTGTTTGGCGGTGCGGTCGAGGACTGGATGGACCTGTCGACCGGCATCAATCCCTGTCCCGCCGCTCTGCCCGCCATTCCCGGGGAAGCGTGGCACCGGCTGCCGGACCGGCATCTGGTCGACCGGGCACGACAGGCGGCGAAAAGCTATTACGGGGCAGCCCATTGCCTGCCGCTTGGCGCACCCGGCACCCAGTCGGTCATCCAGCACTTACCGAAGCTTGCCGATCCCGCCCGTCCGGTTGCGATCCTGTCGCCGACCTATGGCGAATATGCCCGCGTCCTCACCGGGGCAGGGCTCAAGGTGGACGCTGTCGCCTCGTTCGCCGACATTACGCCGGAGCACGGGCTGGTGGTGGTGGTGAACCCCAACAATCCGACCGGCACCCGCCATTCCCGCGACAGACTTCAGGCGCTCGCCGAAAAGCTTTCGGCACGCAGCGCGCGGCTGCATGTCGACGAGGCCTTTGCCGATGGCGGGACTGCCGACACCCTGGCGGGCGAAGCCGGGCGGATTGCGGGACTGACGCTGTTTCGCTCCTTCGGCAAATTCTTTGGCCTTGCCGGTCTCAGACTGGGCTTCGTGCTGGGAGAAGCGAAAGATCTCGCCGGATTTGAAAACTGGCTCGGGCCCTGGCCGGTCTCGGGCCCGGCGCTGGTGATTGCCGAAGCGCTGATGCGCGGCAGTACCGATCTGATCCGCGCCCGCATCCTCGAGCGGCATCAGGCGCTGCGGCAGGTTCTGGCGCAGGCGGGCCTTGCCGTCGCGGGCGAGGCGGGCCTGTTCGTGCTGGTCGAGCATCCGCGCGCCGGAGACTTGCATGCCCATCTCTGCCGCCACCATATTCTTGTCCGCAAGTTCGATTATGCACCGGCCTGGCTGCGGTTCGGACTGGCCCCGGACGCGGCTGCCGACCAGCGGCTTCTTGGCGCCTTGATGGATTTCTCCCCGTGACCGGCACGCTCCTCGTCCTGTTCCTGGCCCTGCTGCTCGACCGCCTTGTCGGCGATCCCGACTGGCTGTGGCGGCGGTTTTCCCATCCGGTGGTGCTGTTCGGCACTGCCATTTCGCTGTTCGACAAGGCGCTGAACCGGCCTGACCTTTCGGAACAGCAACGCAAGCGGAACGGCGTGCTGGCGCTGGTGGCGCTGCTGCTTCTCAGTATCGCGGCAGGCCTGGCGATCCATTGGCTGCTTCAGGATCTCGGCCTGACCGGCCTGTTTGTGGAAGCCATCCTTGCCTCGGTGTTTCTCGCCCAGAAGAGCCTTTCAGATCATGTCCGCGCCGTCTCGGACGGTTTGCGGCAGGGCGGCATCGACGGCGGGCGGCGGGCGGTGTCGATGATCGTCGGGCGCGATCCCGAAACGCTGGACGAACCGGCGATCTGCCGGGCGGCAATCGAGAGCCTGTCGGAAAATTTCTCCGATGGCGTCGCCGCACCGGCCTTCTGGTTCGCGCTGTTCGGACTTCCGGGCCTCTTCGCCTACAAGATGCTGAACACGGCGGATTCGATGATCGGCCACAAGTCGGAGAAATACCTGCTGTTCGGCTGGGCCTCGGCACGGCTCGACGATGTCGCGAACTTCATCCCGGCGCGACTGTCGATCCTCCTGATCAGTGCCTCGGCGCTTGGCTGCTACGGTCTCGCGGCAGCGCGCAATGCGTTGCGGGTCGGGCTTAGCGACAGCGGAATCCATCGCTCGCCCAATTCCGGCTGGCCGGAAGCGGCGATGGCCGGGGCGCTCGATATCCAGCTTGCCGGTCCCCGAATCTATGGCGGCGTTGTTGTCAGCGAGCCGATGATCAATGGCGCGGGCAAGTCGGGCATCGGCGCTGGCGATGTCGAGCGGGCGCTGACCGTTTATGCCGGCACCTGTACGGTGCTTGCGGCAACCGTTCTGCTGATCTTCCTCGCCGCCCTTTTGGCATAGGCCGCACGGGTAGCACGCGAAAACCCCCGGACCCGGTCACCAGAGGCTCCATGCCGTTTGATCCGTTCCCGGCAGGACGCTGGAGATGGCGTGAGATGCCCCGTTTCAGCGCGAAACGGCGTGCATCCCCCTGGCCCTTCGGGGACGATTTTGGGGTTGGGAGCCCCCGCGCCGGTCTAGAGTCTGTCAGGTTCTTATTGAACCAGACAGACTCTAGTGCCCTTTGTTTTCGTTTGTCTTTTCGGGAAAACCGGATTCCACTTTTCCCTGACAGACTCTGATTTTCTTTGTTTTCGTTTGTCCTTTCGGCAAAACCGGATTCCACTTTTCCCTGACAAACTCTAAATTGACCGAAAGCGGGTTACGGGCCTGTTCCTGCCGCTGACCGTGCCGCGGCGGGGTTATCCACGCTCCAGCAGCCCCTGCGCGCCGCCCGCAAGCGGCCTCCGGTCGGGCAGGGGGGTCACCCGGTTTGGCCAAATGGGTTATATTTCAGGAAAATCAATTAGTTAATTTTATCCTCAAATCGGGTCATATACAGCGTATTCTAAAAGATATACGCAATAATAATTTTGAAGTAATAACAAATAATATATTGTACTATATAATATATAGAAGTCGATTGTGTACTTTTTTTGGGTTAGGTTGTAGGATTAAACGGAATATATCTAGACACATGACGTTACGTGAGTTAACTAATCATTAATTGAAGCTTCAAGGGCGCACAACCTACCGCAGCATTAATCCAGTAAAATTCACTTTTTAGTTCAACAGGAGTTATGTCATGGCAAATAATAGTTTTTCCAATTCTGCACCTCCGGCTTTTAGCTTCGTCACCGGGACCAACGGCGACGATCATTTGAGTGGCGGGGCTGCCGATGACATCATCTATGGTTTCGCCGGCAATGATGTGCTCAGTGGCGGCGGCGGCAATGACACGATAGTCGGCGGCGATGGCAATGACTGGCTTGGCGGTGGCGATGGAAACGATGTGCTCGATGGCGGCACCGGCGACGACGTGCTCGATGGCGGCGCCGGCAATGATGTGCTGACCGGCGGGACCGGTGCCGACCGCTTCGAGTTTCTGCTCACCGAAACCCAGTCCCATGTCAATTTCCAGTCTTTCTGGGGCAATGATCACATTACCGATTTCAGCAGCGCCGAACTCGACAAGCTGGATCTGCGCGATGTCTTCTATCGGCTGAAGGATGCCGATGTGAACAGCGTTCTCGATCTGGTCGATCATGCCGGCCAGAACCCGGGTTCGCGGACCGTTACCAGCCTCAGCGGTGACCAGTTCCAGTTCACCGTGTCGCAGACCACCGACAGCCATGGGGTCAGGCATTTCGCCCTTACCATGATGAATCTCTCCGATCCCGCCGACCATGGCGCAACGATCTCCATTGACAGCCTGAGCGGCGTCCATGCCGCGGATTTCCTGCGGGAAACCAGCAAGCTGATCCATGGCACCGACGGCGACGATCACATCAATCTCGGCGATGCCTTCTTCACGGCAGCACTGAACGGCAAGGCCGCGACCTATTTCGGCCTCGGCGGCGACGACAATGTCATTGCGACATCGCATGACGACCATGTCTATGGCGGCGATGGCAATGACTCGCTGTTCGGCAATGCCGGCAATGACAGTCTTTACGGCGGTGACGGTGACGACACGATTTATGGCGATGATGCCGTGGGCGTGGTTGCCGGTGCCGACTCGCTCTTCGGCGGCAATGGCGACGACAACCTTTATGGCGGCAAGGGCAATGACGTGGTCTGGGGTCAGGCCGGAAACGACCAGCTGTTCGGCGGCGATGGCGATGATTATCTCTGGGGCGGTACCAGCGACACCAGCACCGGCAGTGATTCCCTGACCGGCGGTGCTGGCCGCGACACGTTCTACTTCGGCGGCGTTACGAAGACGGTTGTTCGTACCATCGCAAACGATCTGTCCATCCATTACAGCCTCGATTTCACCGGCGATTACGGTCGCACCATCATCAAGGACTTCACCAAGGGCCAGGATCACATCAAGTTCGCCGATGTCTTCGATGCCAAAAACCTGCCGGACAGCGCTGCTGACAAAGCCGTCTATACCAAGCAGTGGCTGGAAGCCCATGTCAGCCAGTCGGGCAAGACCCTTGTCATCAGCGGCGACAATGCCGATGGCTCGCATTGGGAAGTGGATGTGCTGAATGCGGCGAAATATGCCATATTCGACTCGACCAGCGCCCATCACTTCACTGGCTTTGCCGCAGGTGTCACGGCCAGCGACTTGTTCCTGTTCTGACAGGTTTTGCCGCGCCGAGAGGCACCTCACAAGCCAATACCACCCCGGTGCATCGCATCGGGGTGTTTTGCGTTGAGGCCGGATGTTGATGTTGAAACCGGTGTTATTTTTCAGAATTTGTAGTGTAAAAATGTAGTTTCTTTAAATGGTACAATCACCGAAAGTATTTTAAATTTCCGTTTTGAAAATATTCAGCATCCGTAAACGTCTTTGTGCCCTAATGAAATTGTGAGGGGCTGAGACGTGACAGGCCGACGGGTGAGGAAATGAACAGGACAGCAATTTTCTACTGTGCAGCATCTCTGGCCCTGTGCGCGATGGTTGCGCCTGCCGCGGCCTCCAGTCTTGTGGCCAGGATCAGTATTTCCGATCAGAAGATGATCGTCTATGAGAACGGCTCGGAGAAATATATCTGGCCGGTTTCGACAGCAAGGCCTGGCTATTCCACGCCCTCCGGCAGTTATTCGGCGAAATGGGCATCGCGGTTTCATCGCTCGAAGAAGTATGACAATGCGCCGATGCCTTTTGCGATCTTCTTCAATGGCGGATATGCCGTCCATGCGACCTATGACATCAAGCATCTCGGCAAGCCCGCCTCGCATGGCTGCGTGCGGCTGCATCCCGACAATGCCGCGACCTTCTACTCGATGGCGCTGGCCGAAGGGCTCGGCAATACACGGATCATCATCAACAAGTGAGATCCATTTGCCGCTTGCGGGCGGGTGAGGATCAGTCGTTGCCGGCGGCGCGGCGCAGACGGTCCATCACCGGCACGGTGACGTGGCGGTTGTTTTCGATGGAGATCACCCCGTCCTTGCGCAGCTTGGTCATCTGGCGGCTGACGGTTTCGATGGTCAGGCCGAGGAAATCAGCAATATCGGCGCGTGACAGCGGCAATTCATAGGTCATCGCCTCGCCCTTTTCCGGGTCGAGATGGGTGGCGATCAGGTAAAGGAAGCTTGCGACCTTTTCCTGGGCGGTCTTGCGCCCGAGCGTCAGCATCCAGTCGCGGGCTTCATCCAGTTCCTTCAGCGCCTGATTGTGCAGCTGGTGACCGAGTTCAGGGGATCCGCTGACCAGCCGCTCCATGACCTGCTTGGGAAAGACGCAGACCTCGGTGTCGGTCGCGGCTTCCGCCGTCAGCGTGCTTTCGGCATGAAAGGGACGGCCAATGAAGTCGGGGGCAAATTGCAGCCCGACGATCTGCTGGCGACCATCCGACATCATCTTCGACAGCTTGATGACCCCCTTCATGATATTCGAATAGGACGAGATCTGTTCGCCCTGGCCGACAACCTCGTTGCCGGCATGCACCATTTTCCGGGTGGAATGCCTGGACAATTCCGTCAGTTGGGGCGGGGTCAGCACTGCGCAGACGCCGCCATGGCGGGCCTCGCAGGCCCGGCACACCACCGGCACCTCGGAATTATGTATGTCCTTGCGTAGAATATCCATCATCTACCCCGCACGGCAGCGCCGCACACACTATGAGGAGCGGAGGCTGCTGCGTCCGATCACTGACCTATTCAATTTGAAAGGCCAGTTCAACAGGTCCGTATGACGTCCGCCCCCGGCAATTCGCCGCACATATCCATGGCCCAAGGCGTCCGGATATCCGTTGGTACGATGCAATTTGATCGAAGTCAAAGTTTCCCTGTTCCAGCCAAGGTAGATCTGACTGCCCATTCAAGGCATCGCGACCGGCGTGCGGAGAGGAATTGCGCATGAGTGAAGAGCTGTTGGCCAGATATTCGGCTGCCGTGCCCCGTTATACCAGCTATCCGACCGCCCCGCATTTCCATGCGGATGTCGATTGCAGCACCTATACAGAATGGCTGCGGGCGCTTCGGGCCGGGCAGACGCTGTCGCTCTATCTCCATATTCCCTATTGCGACCGGCTTTGCTGGTTCTGTGCCTGCCACACCAGGCACACGCTGAAGTATGCGCCGATCACCCACTATCTCCGCTCGCTGAAGCGCGAGATTGCGGCTGTCGCCCGCGAGGTACAGGAAGAGGTGACCGTTACCGCCATCCATTTCGGCGGGGGGTCGCCGACCATGCTGAGGCCGGATGATCTCAGGGACCTGATGGCCCATATCCGCAGCCATTTCCTGCTCGCCAGCGATGCCGAAATCAGCGTCGAGATGGATCCGAACGATCTCGATCAGGGGCGCTATGATGCGCTGGCCGATATCGGCATGACGCGGGCGAGCCTCGGCGTGCAGGATTTCGATCCGGTCGTGCAGAAGGCGATCAACCGCATCCAGACTTTTGCGCAGACGAAAGAGGTTGTCGATGCGGTCCGGGCGCGGGGCGTGCGGTCGGTCAATTGCGACATTCTCTATGGTCTGCCGCACCAGACGCTGGCGACGCTGGAAGCGACGGTTACCGACATCATCTCGCTGTCGCCTGATCGCATCGCGCTGTTCGGCTATGCCCATGTGCCATGGATGAAGAAGCACCAGACGATGATCCCCGAACAGGCGCTGCCGGACGCAAGCGCCCGGTTCGCGCAGATGCAGAGGGCCGCCGGAATGCTGGTGGCGGCGGGCTATCAGCCTGTCGGCATCGACCATTTCGCAAGGCCCGGGGACAAGCTGGCGATTGCCGACAGGGAAGGGCGGCTGCGGCGCAATTTCCAGGGCTATACCGATGATGCCGCCGATGCGCTGCTCGGCTTCGGCGCCTCCTCCATCGGGCAATTGCCGCAGGGTTATGTGCAGAACATGCCCGCCACCGGCGAATACCAGCGCATGGTGGAGGGCGGCGGGCTGGCGGCGGTGCGCGGCATCGCCCTTTCCGCCGATGACCGGCTGCGCGCCGAGGTGATCGAGCGGATCATGTGCGATTTCGGCTTTGCCTTCGAGCCGCTGCGGGCCGCCCATGGCAGGCTTGCGGACGCCGTCATCGCCGAGGCCAGGGTCTTTGCCGCCGGCGACCGCGACGGGATCGCGATCTGCGATTCGGCGGGCTTCACGCTCAGCGAGACGGGCCGGGCCTTTGCCCGGGTTGCCGCCGCCGTTTTTGACAGTTACCTTGCCAATGGCAAGGGTCGGCACTCGATTGCCGTCTGAGGCTTGCGATTTCCAGCCCTGCCATTGCTGTTTCAGCAACAGGTCATTGTCAAAATTTCCGCGCTGCGGGAGGAAAGCATTGGCTTTTGGGTCATCTTTCCCTATGAGGATAGCCTGAATTGATATGACATGAGGTAATGGCGTGACTGCTACATTTGACAAGGTTGCTGACATCATCGCGGAAACGAGCGAAATTGATCGCGAGACGATTACGCCCGAAAGCCACACGATTGATGACCTCGGCATCGACAGCCTTGATTTTCTCGATATCGTCTTTGCGATCGACAAGGAATTCGGCATCAAGATTCCGCTCGAACAGTGGACTCAGGAAGTCAACGAGGGCAAGGTTACAACCGAAGAATATTTCGTGCTGAAGAACCTTTGCACCAAGATTGACGAGCTGCGCGCAGCCAAGGGCTGATCGAAAGCCATCGTGGCGGGGTCCTGCGTGATCCCCGGCCGTGGCACCCGCGTGACAACACCGCCTGATTTCTGGTTCGGAGGCCTCCATGCTGCTGGAATATTTCCAGATGATCGATCAGGTGGAGGCGGTCGACCTCCACCGGCGCGTTTTGCGCGCCCGGTCGGTCGTGCCTGAGAAAAGCACCGTCTTTGAAGGCCATTTCCCCGGGATGCCACTGGTGCCCGGGGTTTTGCTGATTGAGACCATGGCGCAGGCGTCCGGTTTCCTGGTGCTGGCGATCTCGGATTTTGCCGCGATGCCTTTCCTGATGACCGTCGACAGCGCCAAGATGCGCACCTTTGTCGAGCCTTCCGCCGTGCTCGACATCGAGGTCGGGCTTGAACATGACGGCTCCGGTTTTGCGGTGACGCGGGCGAAAATCACCTCCGGCGGCAAGAAGGTCTGCGACGCGCAGCTGAAATTGCGCACCGTACCCTTCGATCAGGTGCCGCTGGCCGATATCGTGAAGAACCGGGCGCAGGAGGTCGGGCTGGTCGAGGCGATCCGTCTTGACCGGGAAAGCCGCGTCGCTGGCGCGCCGGGCGTTGAGGACAGACTATGAGCAAATCTGAAACAGATGTGGTGATCACCGGCATCGGCATCGTCACCTGCCTTGGCGTCGGCAAGGAGGCCCATATCGCGGCGCTGACCTCTGCAACATCGCCGGAGCCGCGCGTCGAGACTGAAAAATTCGCGCCCTATCCGGTGCATCCGCTGCCGGAGATCGACTGGTCCGGGCAGATCGCCAAGCGTGGCGACCAGCGCCAGATGGAAAACTGGCAGCGTCTCGGCGTGTTTGCCGCAGGCCTGGCGCTGGATGATTCCGGCTTCAAGGACGACATGGAGGCCTGTGGCACCATGGACATGATCGTCGCCGCCGGTGGCGGCGAGCGCGATGTCGCCGTCGACAGCCTGATCGTCGACGAGGGCCTGAAGCGCAATGACCGCGAGCAGTTGCTGAACGAGAAGCTCACCACGGAGCTGCGCCCGACCCTGTTCCTGGCCCAGCTGTCAAACCTGATGGCCGGCAATATCTCCATCGTCCACAAGGTTACCGGATCGTCGCGCACCTTCATGGGCGAGGAGGGCGCGGGCATTTCCGCCGTCGAGACCGCCTTTGCGCGGATCAAGGCCGGGCAATCCACCCATACGCTGGTGGGCGGTGCCTTTTCGGCGGAGCGGATCGACATCATGCTGCTGATCGAGGCCATCCAGGGCCATGCGCGCGGCGGCTGGCAGCCGCTCTGGTCGCGTCACCCGCAGGATGGCGGCGGGATGATCCTCGGCTCGGTCGGCGCGTTCCTGATGCTCGAAAGCCGGACCCATGCCGAAGCGCGGGGCGCAAAAATCTATGCGACCATCGACGCCATCGAGGGGGATCGCGGCAGCCGGGACGAGGGCAAGCTCGAGGCGCGGCTTGGCCGTCTGCTCGAGGATGGCCGGTCGCTGGCAGCCGCCGATACCGTGATCTTTTCCGGCACCACCGGCTTTCATGATCTGGCGGCGCGGGAAAAGGCGGTGCTGGACCAGACTTTGCCCGGCGTGCCGGTGCGCGCCTATGGCGGCGTGTCCGGCCATGGGGTCGAGGCGCAGTTTCCGCTGGGGCTCGCCTTTGCAGCGCTGGCGCTCAGCGCCGGTGCCCGTGTCCCGGCCTTCGACAGCGCCCGTGAAGCGCCGATGGCCGGAGCAGCAACCCATGCCATCGTGACCACCGTCGGCCATGCGCGGGGCGAGGGCGTTGCCCTGCTTTCGGCAGGCGCCTGAGGAACCACATCATGACACAGTCCACCACCGATCACCTGGGCCGCCCGATTGTCGCCGTTACCGGCATGGGCGTCATCACCTCGCTGGGACAGGGCCTCAAGGACAACTGGACGGCGCTGACCTCGGGTGTCTCCGGCATCCGCAGGATCAGCCGCTTCCCGACCGACGGCCTGTCGACCCGGATTTCCGGGATGATCGATTTCATCGACATTCCGGCGCTGAACGCCGTCGAGCGCTCCTATGCCTTTGCCCGGGAGACGACGCTGGAAGCACTGGCGCAGGCGGGCCTTTCCGGCGATTTCAACGGTCCTCTGTTTCTCGCCGCTCCGCCGATCGAGCCCGAATGGAATGCCCGGTTTGAACTTGCCGACCGTGCGCCGCCGTCCGTCAAGCCGGGCGATGCCTATGACCGGTTCCTGACCGCAATGCGGGCGCGGCCTGATCCCGTCTTTCACGAGGCGATCCTGTTTGGCGCGATTTCCGAGCGGCTTGCCGACCGGTTCGGCACGCGTGGCCTGCCGGTGACGCTGTCGACGGCCTGCGCCTCGGGGGCGACCGCCATCCAGCTTGGCGTCGAGGCGATCCGGCAAGGTCGCACGACCCGGGCGCTGACGGTTGCAACCGATGGCTCGGTCAGCGCCGAAGCGCTGATCCGCTTCTCGCTGCTCTCGGCGCTGTCCACCCAGAACGACCCGCCGGAAAAGGCCTCGAAGCCGTTCAGCAAGGATCGCGACGGTTTCGTCATCGCGGAAGGGGCTGCGACCCTGGTGCTGGAATCGCTGGATGCCGCCCTTGCCCGCGGCGCCAGGGTACTCGGCATCATCAAGGGCTGCGGCGAAAAGGCCGACCATTTCCACCGCACCCGTTCCTCGCCCGACGGCGGCCCGGCGATTGCCACCATTCGCGCCGCACTTGAGGATGCGGGGCTCGGCGAGAGCGACATCGGCTATGTCAATGCGCATGGCACTTCGACGCCGGAAAATGACAAGATGGAATATTCCGCCATGCGCGCGGTGTTCGGCGAAGCGCTGGCGGGCATCCCCGTCTCCTCCAACAAATCGATGATCGGCCATACCCTGACGGCCGCCGGGGCGGTCGAGGCGGTGTTCTCGCTGCAGACCATGCTGTCGGGAACCCTGCCGCCGACCATCAACTATACCAATCCCGATCCGGCCATCGTGCTCGACGTGGTGCCGAACGTGAAGCGGGATGCGCGGGTTTCGGCGGTGCTGTCGAATTCCTTCGGCTTTGGCGGACAGAATGCAAGCCTTGTCATGACGGCGGAACCGGCTTAGAGCAGCTTTCAGTCATACCGGAAACTGCTCAAGCGGATCTCCAGACCATTCGACTTTCAGACCGCCTCCGGGCGAAGGATAGATGTATGCGCGCCTTGCAACTGATCGAAGACCGCCGCCTTGAAACCGTGGACCTGCCGGAACCGGAGGCTCCCGGCCCCGGCGAAGTGACGCTGCGGGTCAAGGCGGTTGCGCTCAACCATATCGATGTCTGGGGCTGGCGCGGCATGGCCTTTGCCAAGCGCAAGATGCCGCTGGTGATCGGCGCGGAAGCCTCGGGCGTGGTCGACCAGATCGGCCCCGGCGTTGCCAATGTGCTGCCGGGCCAGCTGGTTTCGGTCTATGGCGCGCGCACCTGCGGCCTCTGCCGCCCCTGCCGCGAAGGCCGCGACAATCTCTGCGAACATGTCGGCGGCGTGCATGGTTTCCATCTCGATGGCTTTGCGCAGGAAAAGATCAACCTGCCTGCCCGCCTGCTGGTGCCCGCACCTCCCGGCGTCGATGCGGTGGCCGCTGCGCTGGCTCCGGTCACCTTCGGCACGGTCGAGCACATGCTGTTCGACAATGCGAAGCTCGAGCCGGGTGAAACCATCCTCGTCCATGCCGGCGGTTCCGGCATCGGCACAGCGGCAATCCAGCTCGCCAGGAAGATCGGCTGCACCGTGATCACCACCGTCGGCTCCGACGACAAGATCGAGAAGGCGAAGGCGCTGGGTGCCGATCACGTCATCAACTACCGCACTGACCGTTTCGAAGGCGTGGTGCGCAAGCTGACGAAGAAGAAGGGTGTCGACGTGGTCTTCGAACATGTCGGCAAGGACACCTGGGCAGGCTCGATGCTGTGCATGAAGCGCGGCGGACGGCTGGTCACCTGCGGCTCGACGTCTGGCGTATCGACCGACATCAACCTGATGATGCTGTTCCAGCAGCAATTGCGGCTGATCGGCTCCTTCGGCTGCCGGATGGAAAACATGGCCAATGCCATGCAGAAGATGGCGCGCGGCCTCGTCCATCCCGTCATCGACACCGAGGTGACTTTTGGCGAAATCGACAGGGCGCTCGAACGGATGGAAGGTCGCCAGATCTTCGGCAAGATCATCCTGAAGATGGACTGATCCGCCATGCGGCTGGTCATCACCCGTCTCGTCCTGGCCCTCTACCATTTCCGCCAGTGGCTGATTGCGCAGGCGGCTTTCGGCTTTCTCAACCTGCTGAAGCTGCTGCCGGCCGATGCGGCAATTGATGTCGCCGACCGGGTGATGCGCAGGATCGGACCCCTGACCGGACGCCAGCGGCTGGTGCTGCGCAATCTGAAGGCGGCTTTCCCGGAAAAGGGCGAGGCGGAGATCCGCGGGATCGCGCTTGCCAGCTGGGGCAGTCTCGGGCGGATGGTGGCGGAATATGTGTTCCTCGACCAGATCTTCGATTTCGACCCGGCGAGCGATACACCGGGGCGGATCGAGGTCTCGGGCATCCCGATCTTTCTCGACCTGCGCGACAATCCGCGGCCCTTCATCGTCTTTACCGCCCATTCCGGCTGTTTCGAACTGCTGCCGGTGGCGGGCAATGCCTTTGGCCTGTCGGTGACGGTACTGTTCCGCCCGCCGAACAATCCCTATATCGGCAAGAAGGTGTTCGACTTTCGCTCAAGCCGGATGGGCAAGCTGGTGCCCTCCCACGCCGGGTCCTCCTTCGCGCTGGCGCAGACGCTCGAGCGCGGCGGCGGGGTGGGCGTGCTGGTCGACCAGAAATTTCAGCGCGGTGTTCATACCGATTTCTTCGGCCAGAAGGTGCAGACCAATCCGCTGCTGGCCAAACTCGCCCGCCAGTTCCATTGCGAGGTCTATCCCGCCCGCTCGATCCGGCTTCCGGGCAACCGCTACCGGCTGGAAATCGAGCCGAAGATCGACTTGCCCAAACGCGCCGACGGCAGTCTCGACGTCAACGCCACCGCGCAGCTTTTGAACGACAAGGTTGAAAGCTGGGTCCGCGAATATCCGGAGCAATGGCTGTGGTATCACGACCGCTGGAACGTAAAGAATCAACTGTAGCGTGATCGCCGGGATTCGCCCCAATGTTGCGTGCTGAACGCGTCATTCACACGATACAGGTGACAAGTGTTTGCTAATTCAACCAAAAAAGACGCATTATTTGGCGTTCCATCCAAAAAAGGTGCCATTGCGCGGCGCTGTGGAGGTGTCGCACGGTTGAATAAGTATAGATGCTATGTACAATTATTTAACAGAACAACTAAACAGAATTTTAACCATTCGTCGCACGATTTGGTTGTGTCTTTGGGTGCTGAATCCGTCACTGCCACAGGCGGGCGGATGCATGGATAAGATGCCCGGTATGGTGTTTGCTGGCTTGGGGAGCAGCAGTGCCGGGGGCGCGATAAATGAGCCGTTCCGGTTGCCAGACCTCCCTGGAGGTTGGGCAGGTACAGGAAACAGCGCATCGCTTTATCGCATTTTGACGCATTTGGCGCCCGGAAGGGCGCATTGACAGTGACTGGACCTGACAGGGAACAGCAGGCTGGCTGCATGTCGGCTGCATGGGAGACAGTGAATTGAAAGACCTGATCGATATATTCTGGTTTAAGTATGCCCAGCTCAAGAAGGCTGTCGGCGAACTCGACGAAGCCTCCATCGACATTCTCGACCGGGAAGTGGAGAGCCTGCTCGATTCCATTTTCGCCCGCGAAGCCAGCAACGGCATCGAAATCCAGCTGCAGTTCCTTGTGGCGATCGAATTGCTGAAGCGCGAGGCGCAGGACGCCTGTTGCGTGCTGCGGCACGCGGAAAACCTGCAAAAGGTGGTCGAGCGTCATATCATTCCCGGCCAGATCGGTGGATTTGCACCCGATATGCTGGAAAACAGCGTCGCCCCGGTCCTGAGCGCCGTTGACGCATTCGCGGGCAGGGGGATCGACGTGGCCCTGCTGGACAGCCTGTCCAACCGGGTATCGGTCATCGCGCCGGATTACCGCTTCGTCTTCACCAACGAGACCAATGCCTCGGCGCTGAGCCGTGCGCCGGAAGAATTGCTCGGCCGTCACATCGGCGAGTTCATCGGCCTGCACCGCTTCGTGCAGGGCTTCAAGGAAAAACTCGACCGCTGCTTTGGTGGCGAGATTTCCGACTATACCTATGCCGACCAGATGTCCGGTCGCACGGTGGTGATCCGCAGCCGGCTGTCGCCCTATTATGCGCCGGACTCGGTGCTGATCGGCGCGCTGCTGGTGATGGAAGAACTGCCGGACCGGCGTCAGTCCGCCACGGCGAACGCTGCCTGAACGACCGGCCTGTCCTGATTTTCCTGCGCTTCGCCCGGACCTGGTTCCGGGCGAAATTGTTTTATGTCATGATATACAACTTATAGTAGTTTAAAACTGATCTATTTGATAAATATCACGAATAAAGTTGTATTCCAGCCTTTGTACTTTTGCGCGAATTCTGTTTCGTAAATTCAAACAAAAGGTGTGATATCAATATGTTAACCTGTCACATTTTTGGCCTTATGTCACTTTTCGCACGACTTCCCAAATGTTTTCAAAGGCCAATTTCGCCGGGTTTTTCGTTAATATTTGTGATCTGTTACAGAGTATTCATATTATTGAACATGAAAGAATGTCATGTTAGGTTTCCAGTGATGGGGGCCGCTGCAGGGCATGCGGAGTGATCCAGTCTGGTCAGTCAGACCTGTCCACAAACAGCGCCGGAGAGGGGGCTGTGGGCAAATTCGGAGGTTGTCTTGCTGTCTCGTATGGAAATTTTCTCCAATATCGAATCCCAGATCGAGCGCGCCGTGCAACTGGGCGAGGACAAGGTCGTGCAGGCACTGGACCGGGAGATCGATCCGCTTCTGGAAGATATCCTGATCTATCGCGCCGCCGATACGGCAGAGCTGCACAAGCAGTTGAAATTCATCACCGATATCCTCGTTCGCCGCTCCGATGATGCCGCGACGGTGGTGCGGCTTTCGGCAAAGCTGTCGGAGATCATCTCGCACTATTTCAAGGGCGGTCAACTGCCCTCGGGCGATCCCGCTACCAGCGCCTATGTCCAGATCCCGCTGCCGCCCGTCGAAGCACCGGTGGCCAATGACACGCAGGCGGTTGCCCGTGTCGCGGTGATCTCGGCGGATTACCGGTTCCTCTACTGCAATGCGATCATGGCGGAAGACCTGCATTTCCTGCCGCGCCAGCTGGTCGGCAAGCCGCTTGCCAGTTTTTGCAACATGGCGGTGTTTGACGAATTCTACCGGAACAATCTCGACATGTGTCTTGCCGGTGCGTTCCGGGAATTCCGGGCCCCGTCGCTGAGCACCGAAACGGCGCGGCTGCAGTATCACGTCCGCCTGACGCCGCTGCGCAATATCGAGCGCCGGATCACCGGCTCGGTGATGGTGGCCAATGTCGATGCGGCCAGGTCGTCTGAACTGGGCCATTGAGCCCGGCGCAGGACCACGGTTCAGGCGCCAAGCTCGCTCATCAGGTGTTCCCGCTCAAAGGCGATGTGGCGGCGCAGCGCTTCGAAGAAGCCGCGCAGCATGTAGCCGGTCGCCTCGACATTGACAGGCTCCGCCCGGCCGAGCTTCAGCAGCACATCCACCAGGTCCTCGGCGTAGCATTCGTCTTCGAAATGTTCGAACTTCAGCCGGGTCAGGGTCTCGCCGAGTGCCGGACTGGCTGCTCCTGACGTCTCCAGCCACGGGAAGAACACGCTTTCCTCATAGTCATGCGTTGCCTTCATCAGCGGCTGCAGTGCCTGGGCTGCATAGATGCATTTTTGCCGGTTGATGCTTGAGGGCAGGGAATCGGCAATGTTTTCCAGCTCCCTGCACAGTGCCAGCTGCTCGTCCTGGCTGGAGAGCATGAAGGACCGCGAGGGCGTGGCGGGCACCGGATGGACATTCCTTGCCATTTCACCCTTCCGGGCAGAAAAGGGCAAAGGACGGTCGCTTGGCTTCATCTGGCAGTTCTCCCGGCATGGTGCGCCGCTCCGCGACGCAGGCATCAACCTCATTTCATCGCTTGCTTATCAGCTGATTTCGCATGTCCCGCCTTGATCTGAATCAAGGCTCTTCTTTCACTTCAATGCAAATTGGACGCACGACGCAAAGGCGGATTCGGCGGGTTTTCCCGCCTGTCCGCTTTTGCGAGTGATCAG
The DNA here is from genome assembly GCF_963457605.1 of uncultured Gellertiella sp. Classification (GTDB taxonomy): domain Bacteria; phylum Pseudomonadota; class Alphaproteobacteria; order Rhizobiales; family Rhizobiaceae; genus Gellertiella. The sequence goes on along the minus strand of NZ_OY735139.1, from coordinate 464,600 downwards.
CAAAGACGTTGGGGGATTCCAACAATGAACTATCCAATAGAAACGATACTGATTGGCGTGGGGGCGTTCCTCGCCATACTGGGGGCAGCCTTCGCCCAGGACAGCCTGTTTCAGGCCCATATGGTGGTCCTGTTCGTGTCGCTGGCCATCGGGTTCGTCCTGATGCTGCGCCGCATCAATTTTGCGCCCGCTGGTGCCATTGCCAGTGCGTCCCGGTCGGAATATTTCGATGAGGTGATCCGCTACGGCGTCATTGCCACGGTGTTCTGGGGCGTGGTCGGCTTTCTGGTCGGCGTGGTCATCGCGCTGCAGCTGGCCTTTCCGGACCTCAATATCGAGCCCTACCTGAATTTTGGCCGTCTGCGGCCGCTGCATACGTCGGGGGTGATTTTCGCCTTTGGCGGCAATGCCCTGATCACCACCTCGCTCTATGTCGTGCAGCGTACCTCGCGCGCCCGCCTGTTCGGCGGTTCGCTCGGCTGGTTCGTGTTCTGGGGCTATCAGCTGTTCATCGTCATGGCGGCGACCGGCTATCTGCTGGGCATTACCCAGGGCCGGGAATATGCCGAGCCGGAATGGTATGTCGACCTGTGGCTGACCATCGTCTGGGTGGCCTATCTCGTCGTCTTCCTCGGCACCATCCTGAAGCGCAAGGAACCCCACATCTATGTGGCCAACTGGTTCTATCTGGCCTTCATCGTGACGATTGCCATGCTGCATATCGTCAACAACCTGGCGGTCCCGGTCTCCTTCCTCGGTGTGAAGAGCTATTCGCTGTTCTCCGGCGTGCAGGATGCGCTGACCCAATGGTGGTATGGCCACAATGCCGTGGGCTTCTTCCTCACCGCAGGCTTCCTCGGCATGATGTATTATTTCATTCCCAAGCAGGCCGGTCGTCCGGTCTATTCCTACCGGCTGTCGATCATCCACTTCTGGGCGCTGATCTTCATGTATATCTGGGCCGGTCCGCACCACCTGCATTATACTGCCCTGCCTGACTGGGCGCAGACGCTGGGCATGGTCTTCTCGATCATGCTGTGGATGCCCTCCTGGGGCGGCATGATCAACGGCCTGATGACGCTGTCCGGCGCCTGGGACAAGATCCGCACCGATCCGATCATCCGCCTGATGGTGATTGCTCTGGCCTTCTACGGCATGTCGACCTTCGAAGGCCCGATGATGTCGATCAAGGCCGTCAACTCACTCAGCCACTATACCGAATGGACCATCGGTCACGTGCATTCCGGGGCGCTCGGCTGGGTTGGCATGATCACCTTCGGGGCCATCTACTATCTTGTGCCGAAGCTGTGGAACCGCGAGCGGATGTACAGCATGCGGATGATCAACTGGCACTTCTGGCTGGCCACCCTCGGCATCGTCATCTATGCCGCCGTTCTCTGGGTTGCCGGTATCCAGCAGGGCCTGATGTGGCGCGAATATGATGCCCAGGGCTTCCTGGTCTATTCCTTCGCCGAATCGGTCAAGGCCATGTTCCCCTACTACGTGCTGCGCGCGGTGGGCGGCACCCTCTACCTCGTTGGCGGCCTCGTCATGGCCTACAACGTCTTCATGACCATCCGTGGCCATCAGCGGAACGAAGCACCGATTGCCGGTAGCGTTCCTGCTGTCCTGGCAGCCGAATAAGGAGGTGGATCGATGTCCATTCTTGACAAACACAGCATAATCGAACGGAACGCGAGCCTTCTCCTGGTCTTCTCGCTGCTTGTCGTTACCATCGGCGGCATCGTCGAAATCGCGCCGCTGTTCTATCTCCAGAACACGATCGAAAAGGTCGACGGCATGCGGCCCTATTCGCCGCTGGAGCTTGCCGGCCGCAACATCTACATCCGCGAAGGCTGCTATCTCTGCCACAGCCAGATGATCCGTCCGTTCCGCGACGAAGTGGAGCGCTACGGCCATTATTCGCTTGCCGCGGAATCGATGTATGACCATCCCTTCCAGTGGGGCTCCAAGCGCACCGGGCCGGATCTGGCCCGTGTCGGCGACCGCTATTCCAACCAGTGGCATGTCCAGCACCTGACCGAACCGCGCGATGTCGTGCCGGAATCGATCATGCCGAGCTATTCCTTCCTGAAGGATACGCCGCTGAAATTCGAAAACGTGACGGGCAACCTCGTCGCCAACACCGATGTCGGCGTGCCCTACACCAGCGAGATGATCGACAATGCCGAAGCGGATCTCGCCGCCCAGGCTGATCCCAATGCGGATACCAAGGGTCTGCTCGCCCGCTATCCGAAGGCCAAGGTCGGCGATTTCGACGGCGACCCGACCAGGGTCTCCGAAATGGATGCGCTGATCGCCTATCTCCAGATGCTCGGCACTCTGGTCGATTACTCCACCTACAACGACGAAACCGGCTACCGCTGAGGAGGCGACGATGGAAACCTATACCGCCATGCGCCAGTTCGCCGACAGCTGGGCGATGATTGCGATGGGCCTGTTTTTCCTGGGCGTCATCGTTTTCACGCTGCGTCCGGGTGGCAAGTCACAGGCCGCTGAGGCCGCAAGTATCCCTCTCAAGGAGGATTGAGCATGTCAGAACAGCATATCGACGAAATCAGTGGCATCTCGACCACTGGCCATGAGTGGGATGGCATTCGCGAACTCAACAATCCCATGCCCCGCTGGTGGGTCTGGACCTTCTATGCGACGATCCTCTGGGCCATCGGCTACGTGATTGTCTATCCCGCGATCCCGCTGCTGTCGGGCAATACGAAGGGCACGTCGGGCTTTTCCAGCCGTGCCGAGCTGACCCGGGAAATGGACGCGGCAAAGGCTGCGCAGAAGGCGACCCTCGACAAGATCGCCGCAACGCCGGTCGGCGACATCGCCAAGGACAAGGCGCTGCTGGAATTTGCCACCGCAGGCGGTGCTTCGGCCTTCAAGAACAACTGCGCGCCCTGCCACGGCTCGGGCGCGGCCGGCGGGCCGGGCTTCCCCAACCTCAACGACAATGACTGGCTGTGGGGCGGCAAGGTCGAGGATATCTACAAGACCGTCACCCATGGCATCCGCTTCGATGCCGATCCCGACACCCGCACCTCGGAAATGCCCGCCTTCGGCGAAGTGCTGAAGCCGGAACAGATCAAGCAGGTCGCCGCCTTTGTCTGGAGCCTGTCCCATACGCCGTCGGACCCGGCACTTGTCGCCCCCGGCAAGCAGGTCTTCACCGAGAACTGCGTGGCCTGCCATGGCGACAAGGCGCAGGGCAACCGCGAATTCGGTGCGCCGAACCTGTCTGACGCCATCTGGCTGAAGGGCGAGGGCGAGGACGCCATCATCGCACAGGTCACCCATCCCAAGCATGGCGTGATGCCTGCCTGGGGGCCGCGCCTTGGCGATGCCACCGTCAAGCAACTCGCCGTCTACGTTCATTCGCTCGGCGGCGGCGAATAGGGTTTCAAACAGGGTTCCCCACCCTGGCCACGCCTTCGGGCGTGGCTTTTTTTTGTGTGCCGGGGGATGGAGCCACCGGTTTTGCGTAACACTGGGGCTTGTGCAAGGCCGGGGAAGAGATAACTTCTACTTAATAAAAAATCTTCCTGCGAAAGGACTGCCCATGCGCATTTCTACCGGTCGTACCGTTCTCGCCCTCGTCTGGGGAGCGGCACTTCTTCTCGGCATGCCGCCACGGGGCATGGCGGAGGACAAGTTCAAGGCGACGATGACGGTTGATGCACCTGGCAGCGCCGACAATCCGCTGACTGGACGCTATGGCGGGTCCTTCATTCTGTCGCAGACCAAAAAGCCGTTCGACGAGCTGTCCCTGCCATCCGCCGCTGCTGCCGGAAAAAGCTATTCCGAGCCGCACTGGGACAAGGTGGAGAAAGCAGAGGGGCAGGTCACCCGCAGCATCTATATCGTGCCGGAGGAACGCTCGACGCTGGAAGTGATCCGCAACTATGCGGACGCGCTGAAGGCCAAGGGTTTCGACAGCGCCTTCGAATGCAGCAATGACGAATGTGGAGAGGCCTTTCCCAGCCTGAAATACCGCTGGGACGCCAAGCAGACCCTGGTGGTGGGGGCCGGATACGACGATACCCGCAACCGGATGATCCCCGCCATGTTCGACTATGTGCGCGACATCCGCTACGCGCTGATGAAGAAGTCGGGACCTGAAGGGGTTTCGCTGGTCGGGATCTACACGGTCGTGATGACCGGCGGGGCAAATGGCGACATCTCCGATGCGCTGAAGAACACCACGCAGGTGCTGCTGGAATCGGTCGAGCCCAAAGCCATGGAGGCGAAGATCACCACGGTCGCCGCCGCCGAAATCGGCTCGAAACTGTCGACCGACGGGCGCGCCGCCTTCTACGGCATCTATTTCGATTTCGACAAGGCGGAGCTGAAGCCGGAATCCGATCCGCAGCTTGCGGAAATGGCCAAGGCGCTGGCCGCCGATCCCGCGATGAAGGTCTATATTACCGGCCACACCGACAACAAGGGCAAGCTCGACTACAATCTCGATCTTTCGGCCCGGCGCGCGAAAGCCGTGGTTGCAGCACTTGCCAGGCGGTTCGACGTGGCGGCTGCCCGGATGACGCCGAAGGGTCTGGGGCCGCTTGCCCCCATTGCCTCGAACGCCACGGAAGAGGGTCAGGCAAAGAACCGCCGGGTGGAAATGGTGGTTCAGTAGGAGGCCGCTGCCCGTCCTGTCTCAAGGATCGATTTCAGCGCCTTCAGGTCTTTCAGCACATGGGCGGCGTCGCGTTCGAACGCTTCGCCGTCCATGCCTTCGGTCTGGAGCAGCGTGAACATCACCTCGGCACCCCTCCCGTTCGGCACCACGCGCAGCGCATTGAAGATGCTGACGCCATTTTCCAGGGTGACGGTGTGATCGATGACGCCGAAGCTGTTTTCAGGGGCAAAGCGGATGCGCGTCGCGCCGACGGGGCCGCCATCGGCAATATAGTCGTCGCCATCGCGTCTCATGGTGGCCGACAGGCCGCTTGCCCATTCCGGCATGTTTTCCGGCCTCGAGGCATAGGCGTAGACCTCCTGCCAGCTGCGTTCGATGCTCAGGTGGATGATGTGGGCGGCAAGGGTCGGCATGGCGGTTTCCTCAAGGGATGGTCATTGTTGTCACAGCGACCCTTCGCCGCTGCTTGATTTAAGTCAAGGCGGGGAGGGAGGCCGCATGGGATGTAGGACCCTGCAATAGCAGGGCTGATCCGATGAATCTCTATACCGATCCGAAACTGAAGCGCGAAGACGTCGAGCGTCTTGAGGCGCAGCCGGTCAACTCCGCCAAGGTGCGCAAGCCGCTTTACGAAGCGCGGAAGAAGATTCACCCGAAGCGGGCCTCCGGCCGGTTCCGGCAGTTCAAGTGGATCGTGATGCTGATCACGCTCGGCATCTATTATCTGACGCCATGGATTCGCTGGGATCGCGGGCCGTTTGCGCCGGATCAGGCGGTGCTGATCGATATCGCCAACCGGCGCTTCTATTTCTTCTTCATCGAAATCTGGCCGCAGGAATTCTTCTTCGTGGCGGGCCTGCTGGTGATGGCGGGCTTTGGCCTGTTCCTGCTGACCTCGGCTGTCGGGCGCGCCTGGTGCGGCTATGCCTGTCCGCAGACGGTCTGGGTCGATCTGTTCCTCGTCGTCGAGCGGGCCATCGAGGGCGACCGCAATGCCCGGATCAAGCTCGATTCCGCGCCGATGAGTTTCGACAAGCTGTGGAAGCGGGTCTCCAAGCACGCGATCTGGCTGATGATCGGTGTGGCGACGGGCGGGGCGTGGATCTTCTACTTTGCCGATGCGCCAAGCCTTGGTGTCGATCTGTTTACCGGCCATGGCGAACCCATCGCCTATCTGACCGTCGCCATCCTGACCGCCACGACCTATGTGTTCGGCGGATTGATGCGCGAGCAGGTCTGCACCTACATGTGCCCCTGGCCGCGCATCCAGGCGGCGATGCTCGACGAGGATTCGCTCGTCGTCACCTATAATGACTGGCGCGGCGAACCGCGCGGGCGGCACGCGAAGAAGAATGCGGCTGCCGGCGAGGTGGTCGGCGATTGCGTCGATTGCAATGCCTGCGTTGCGGTCTGTCCGATGGGCATCGACATCCGCGATGGCCAGCAGCTGGAATGCATCACCTGCGCACTCTGCATCGATGCCTGCGACAGCGTGATGGACAAGATCGGACTGGAACGGGGCCTGATCCACTATGCGACGCTGAACGAATACAATGCCAACATGGCGCTCGCCACGGCAAATGGCAGCACGGAAATCGACCCCCGCAAGATCCGCGACGAGAATGGCCGCTTCTCCGACAAGGTCCGGCATTTCGACTGGCGGGTGATCTTCCGTCCGCGCACGCTAATCTATTTCGGTGCCTGGTCTGCCGTTGGCCTTGCTTTGCTGGTCGCGCTGATGTCGCGCGAGAGGCTGCAGCTGAACGTGCTCAAGGATCGCAATCCGCTTTATGTCGTCGAATCCGATGGATCGATCCGCGACGGCTTCACGCTGAAGGTGCTGAACATGATCCCGCAGAAGCGCCACCTGACGCTGACGCTGGAAGGCCTCAATGGCGCGACGATGAAAATTCCCGCCACCTCGGAACAGGAAGCCCGCAGCTTCGACATCGAGGCCGATCCTGACCAGACCGTGCCGCTGAAGGTCTTCGTCACTCTGCCGAAGACCAGTGTGACGGGGGAATCCACCGATTTCCGGCTGGTCATCAAGGATGATCCGGGACACGAAATGGACAGGGTCGAAACCACATTCACCGCACCGGGAGCACAAAAATGAGCACAGACACCAGCAAATCGGAAGCTGCACCTTCCGGCTTCGTCTTTACCGGCAGGCACATGTGGCTGGTGATGATCCTGTTCTTCGGAACGGTGATCGGCGTCAATGTCACCATGGCCTGGTTTGCCCATTCGAGCTGGAGCGGGCTGGTGGTGGAAAACGGCTATGTCGCCAGCCAGGAGTTCAACGCCAAGGCGGCCCTTGCCCGCGCCATCGCGGCGAGCGGCGTCAAGGGGGTGGTGGAGGTGCGCGGCGACGTGATCCATTATACGCTCAAGGATGCCAGATCGGTGCCGGTGATTGCCGACAGGGTGACGCTGAATTTCCGCCGCCCGGTCGGGGACCATCAGGACTTCACCCTGCCATTGCAGGATACGGGCAACGGCTTGTTCGTCGGCAATCATCCGGTGGCCGCTGGCCAGTGGATTGTCGAAACCGAGGCGCTGCGTGGCAAGGATATCGTCATGCATGAGGCGGTGCGCATTCTGGTTGACGGAGGCAAATGATGAGCTGCTGCGCTCCCGGCACGGAAGGCGCCCTCGACCGTGAAAAGCTGACTTTCGGTCTGCCCTCCAGCGAAGAACTCTGGCTGTCGAGCCGTGACCTCGGCGGTGGCTTGCGCCAGACCGATCTTTCCGTTCCCAGGGTGCATTGCGGCCTCTGCATCACCACGCTCGAACAGGCGCTGAAGGCCAGCCCCCGCGTCACCCGCGCCCGGGTCAACCTGTCGTCGAAGCGGGTTTCCTTCGTCTGGCGGGAAGAACTGGACGGGGAAAAGACCGATCCGGCCAGCCTTGTGGCGCTCATTCCCGCCACCGGCTATGAGGCGCATCTGTTCGCCTCGGCGGAGGAGGTCAACGACCGGCATCGCAACGAACTGATCCGCGCCGTGGCGATTTCGGGCTTTGCTGCCGCCAACATCATGCTGCTGTCGGTGTCGATCTGGTCGGGGGCCACGGATGCAACGCGCGATCTCTTTCACTGGATCTCCGGCATGATCGCCGGTCCGGTGCTGATCTATGCCGGGCGCTTCTTCTACAAATCCGCCTGGTCGGCGCTCAAGCACGGGCGCACCAACATGGATGTGCCGATTTCGCTGGCCATCACGCTGTCCTATCTGATGTCGCTCTGGGAGACGATCCATCACGGACAGCATGCCTGGTTCGATGCGACGGTGTCGCTGCTGTTCTTCCTGCTGATCGGCCGGACGCTCGACCATATCATGCGTGACAGGGCCCGTTCGGCAATCACCGGTCTTGCCCGCCTGTCGCCACGCGGTGCGATGGTGCTGCTTGCCGACGGGGCAAGGGAATACCGGCCGGTGGAAGACATCCGCCCCGGCGACCGCATCGCCATTGCCGCAGGTGACCGCGTGCCGGTCGATGGACGGGTTCTGTCCGGCCTGTCGGACATGGATGTGTCGATCGTCAACGGCGAAAGTGCGCCTGTTGCCGCAGGCGCGGGCGATCTGCTGCAGGCAGGCACGCTCAGCCTCACCGGCTCGCTGGTGCTCGAAGCCACCGCTGCGGCACGCGATTCCTTCCTGTCCGAAATCATCGGCCTGATGGAAGCGGCGGAGGGCGGGCGGGCAAGGTATCGCCGGATTGCCGACCGGGCCGCGCAATATTATTCGCCTGCCGTCCACCTGCTGGCGCTGATCTCCTTCCTCGGCTGGGGGATCTTGGGCGGCGACTGGAAACAGGCGCTGCTGATTGCGGTCTCGGTGCTGATCATCACCTGTCCTTGTGCGCTCGGTCTGGCGGTGCCGGTGGTGCAGGTGGTGGCGGCGGGACGGCTCTTCCAGAACGGCATCATGGTCAAGGACGGCTCGGCCATGGAACGGCTGGCGGAAATCGACACGGTGTTTTTCGACAAGACCGGCACGCTGACCGTCGGTCGCCCGCGCCTCACCAATGTCGACAGTGTCGATCCCGGCCATCTCGCACTTGCCGCAGGCCTTGCGCTGCATTCGCGTCACCCCCTGTCACGCGCCCTGGTCGATGTTGCCAGTTCCGCACGGGATTTTTCCACCGTGTCGGAAACGCCGGGCGAGGGGCTTGCCGCCACGACATCCGAGGGGACCTTTCGGCTCGGCAATCGCCGTTTTGCCACAGGCGACAGCAGGGCGATCCCGCAAGGCACCCGGCAGGCTCTGGCCTCGGAGGCGGTCCTGTCGCGGGATCACCAGGTGCTGCAATCCTTCCTGTTTGAGGACATGCCGCGACCGGGCGCAGTCCCGGCCATTGCGGCGCTGGCCAGAAACGGCTTTCGCACCATGGTTCTCTCCGGTGACCGCAGCGTGGTGGTGCGCGATCTTGCCGCCCGGCTCGGCATTGCCGACTGGAAGGCGGAGCTTTCGCCCCGCGACAAGGCGGAGTTCTGCAGTGCTGCGGCAACATCCGGACACCGGGTGCTGATGGTTGGCGACGGCATCAACGATGCCCCGGCACTGGCCGCAGCCCATGTCTCGATGGCACCCGCCACCGCCGCCGATATCGGCAGGCAGGCCGCCGATTTCGTGTTCCTGCGCGAAGGGCTGCAGTCGGTGCCGCTCGCAATCGAGATTTCGAGGCGGGCAGGGCGGTTGATCCGCGAGAATTTCGCCCTTGCCGTCGGCTATAATGTCTTTGCCGTGCCGGTGGCGATTGCAGGCTATGCGACGCCGCTGGTCGCCGCCATCGCCATGTCTACATCTTCCATGATAGTTGTCGTAAATGCGCTGCGCCTCAACCGCCTCGCCCGGCTGGAAGAACCCCGCCCGGATGATGCGCCGGTCGCGGTGACCCTGCCCGCCAATGCGAGATTTGCCTGATGAGCAACCTGATACTCCTGATCCCTGTTGCCCTGTTTCTCGGCGGTCTCGGTCTTGGGGCCTTTCTCTGGTCGCTGAAATCCGGCCAGTATGAGGATCTAGACGGTGCCGCCTGGCGGGCGCTTGATGACGGCGATGGCAAGCCCGGCCTCTGATCTGATCGCGACATCTTGCCGTTCTGCCATTCCGGTGCAACAACTGTCGGACATCTCAACAGGAGTCGCGGACATGCAGGCAGCGGAAATCGGACTGATCGGACTGGGCGTGATGGGGTCCAACCTGGCGCTCAACATCGCCGAGAAGGGCAACCGTATTGCCGTCTACAACCGCACGGCGGCCCATACCGACAGCTTCATGGCGTCTGCCGGGGAACTCGCCGACCGGATCACCCCCTGCTACACGATGGAAGAATTTGTCGCCGCCATCCGTCCGCCGCGCCCGATCATCATCATGATCAAGGCGGGCGATCCCGTCGACCAGCAGATGACCGCGCTTGAGCCCTATCTTGCTGCGGGCGACATCATGATCGATGCCGGAAATGCCAATTTCCGCGACACCCTTGCCCGCTTCAAGCGGTTGAAGGATACCGGGCTCACCTTTATCGGCATGGGGGTCTCGGGCGGCGAGGAGGGCGCGCGCCACGGCCCCTCCATCATGGTCGGCGGCACCGAGGCCTCGTGGAAGCGGGTCGAGCCGGTGCTGACCTCGATTGCGGCGCGTTTTGAGGGCGAGCCCTGTGCGGCCTGGCTGGGCACCGATGGGGCGGGGCATTTCGTCAAGACCATCCACAATGGCATCGAATATGCCGACATGCAGATGATTGCCGAAATCTACGGCATCCTGCGCGACGGACTGCAGAAGGGGGCAGGCGACATCGGCAGCATTTTTGCCGACTGGAACAAGGGACGGCTGAATTCCTACCTGATCGAAATCACTGCCGAGGTGCTGGCCGCCGCAGATCCGGAGGGAAGCGGCCCGATGGTCGACGTGATCCTCGACAAGGCCGGCCAGAAGGGCACCGGCAAATGGTCGGTGATCGAGGCGCAGCAGATGGGCATTCCGGCGACCGCCATCGAGGCCGCAGTCGCCGCCCGCAGCCTCTCCGCCCAGAAAAGCGAACGCGAAGCGGCGGCGAAAATCTTTGGCAGCGCCATCGAACCCTTCGCCCTGCAAGGCGGACCGGGCCTGCTCGGCGACCTCGAACTGGCGCTGTTTGCCGCCAAGATCGGCGCTTATGCGCAAGGCTTTGCGGTGATGGCGGAAGCGTCGCGCGAATTCGGCTGGAACCTGCCGATGCCCACCATCGCGCGGATCTGGCGGGCGGGCTGCATCATCCGCTCGCAGTTTCTGGACGAGATCACCAAGGCCTTTACCGCGATGCCGGATGCGCCGAACCTTGCGGTCACCCCGGCCTTTGCAGAGATGCTGCGCCAGTCGCTGCCATCGCTGCGCCGGGTGGTTGCCGCCGCGATCACCGCCGGCCTGCCGGTTCCCGCACTTGCCTCCGCACTCGGCTATTTCGACGCCTACCGCCAGGCGCGCGGCACCGCCAACCTCATCCAGGCCCAGCGCGATTTCTTCGGCGCCCATGGCTTTGACCGGCTCGACGGCAAGGACCTCCACCACGGCCCCTGGGGCAGCGGCATCGGCCTTCACGGGTGAGGCTGTGTTCTCTCGCCCCTCCCGTAGAAGGGGCGAACGCCATCATTCCCCGAAAAATACCGGCTGATACAGGGTTTGCAGGCTCGAGGGGTCTTCGCCCCGGATGCTGGCCAGCACGGCGCGGGCGAGTTCGGTGCCGGCGGCGCGGACATCCTCGTTGGCAACCATGATGTCCGGGCGAATCCAGCGCAGCAGGTCGGAATTCTGCTTGGAGACCAGGTCGACGTCGCGTCCGAGGCGCTTGCCCGCCGCTTCCAGTCCCGCCACCATCGCCACCGTGCAACTGCCACTCATCGAGACGATACCATCGGGCGGATTGGGGCCGGACATCATCACGGCGGTGGCGTCACGCACATCGTTCAGGGGCGATTCCACCGTGACGGTGTCGAAGGGCAGGGCAGCCAGCCCATGCCCGGCGATGGCATCGCGAAAACCCCTGGCGCTGTGGCTGGAATAGGTCAGCGACGGCGGCGGCTGGAGAATGGCGATGCGGCCGCGCCCGCGCCGCGCCAGCCGGGCAACCGCCTCGCGGGCAAAGCTTTCATTGTCGTAGTCGTGAAAGGGGTGGAGGATCCCCATCGAGGTGCGTCCATGGGTGGCAAAGGGCATGCCGCGCTCGGTCATCAGCCGCACCCGCGCATCATTCGGCTCGGTGCGCGAGATGATCACCCCGTCGGCGGAGCCGGTGTCGAGAATGTAGTTGATCGGCACCAGCGGATCGCGCGCCGAGGCATGTGGCGTCACCACCAGGTGATAGGGCGTGCCGGTCAGCACTTCCGAGATGCCGAAGACGATGTGGTTGGTAAACCCCATCATCTCTTCCTCGATGCTCAGCACGAGGGCAATGACATTGGTCTTGCCGGTGCGCAGCCGCACGCCCGCCCGGTTCGGCTGATAGCCGATCTGCCGGGCAACGAGGCGCACCCGCTCCTTGGTATCGGCGCCGATGTCGGGCGCATCCTTCAGCGCCCGCGACACGGTGGTGATGCCGAGGCCGGTCATGAAGGCGATGGTTTTCAGCGTCGGGCGCGCGCGCTCAACCGGACGAATGCCATTTTGATCATCAGGACGATTGCCGTCATTCATTGCTGTTTCGCCATTTCAAGCCCCGCGCCGCACCGCCTGTTTCCCCTCTATCGCCAAATCCGCAGATCCGCAAATTATGTTATATAAACACATCGACGGATAGCTTTTTTCTGCAACGATACAGGCGCGACAGGATCAGAATCCTGTCACAAACGCTTTGATTGCAATGCAGCAAATACGATAATGCGTCGCACCAACTGCCTTCACCCTGCATTGCTTCTCCTTCTCGTCAATTATCGCCAAAATGGCCAAATATGTCGCCAAAACAGCGACATGGAACCCAATTTCCGGGGGGTAGCCGAAAGAGGTCTGATGTCGGTGAATGTCGATAATGCAATCTTGTCGGGCACGGGTACAAGCCTGAAATTAAATTTTCCGGAGGTTATTGCGCGATGGGAGGGTTTGCCATAGGCTTTTTCCTGCAACGTTACAGTTCTCGGGAGGAACTCATGAAATTGCGTGTATTGGTGGCCGTTCTGGCTGCAACCGTGGCCGTTCCGTTTGGAGCCGCCCATGCGACGGATATCGAAGTCACTCATTGGTGGACTTCGGGCGGGGAAGCTGCGGCGGTTGCCGAATTTGCCAAGGCGGTCGACGCCTCGGGCGATCACTGGGTCGATGGCGCCATTGCCGGGTCCGGCGACGTGGCGCGTCCGATCATCATCTCGCGCATTCTCGGCGGCAACCCGATGGGGGCGACCCAGCTCAATCCCGGCAAGGATGCCGATGACCTGATTGCGGCCGGCCTGATGGAAGACATTACCGATGTGGCAACCGCGGGCGACTGGGCGAAGATCCTGCGTCCGAAGAGCCAGCTCGACAGTTGCACCAAGGATGGCAAGGTCTATTGCGTGCCGGTCAACCTGCATTCCGCACAGTGGATGTGGACGAACCGCAAGGTCTATGCCGATGCGGGCATCGCGCCGCCGCAAAACTGGGCGGATTTCATCGCCGCAGCGCCCGCCCTGCAGGCCAAGGGCATCCAGCCGCTGTCCCTGGCCCAGGGCTGGCCGGTCGGCCTTCTGGTCAATGACGTGCTGGTGGCGCTCGCCGGTGTCGACAATTTCGTCAAGGTCTACAAGGACCGCGACGTTGCCATTGCCACGGGTCCCGAATTTACCAAGGTGTTCGATGCGCTGGCCTCGGTGCGCCAGTATGTGCCCGCCGACAAGATGGTACCGCAGTGGAACGAGGCCGTCGGCCTGGTGATCCAGGGCAAGGCCGCAGCCAACATCATGGGCGACTGGGCCGGGGGTGAATTCCAGGTGGCCAAGATGGTGGCTGGCAAGGATTACGACTGCCTGCCGGGCCTCGGCGTGACGCCGGTGCTGAATACCGGTGGTGACGTCTTCTATTTCCCGAAGAACAAGGATCCGGCCGTCACCGCCGCCCAGAAGAAGATGGCGGCAACGCTGGTGACCAAGGAAGTCCAGGTCGCCTTCAACCTGAAGAAGGGCTCGTTGCCGATGCGGGCCGACGTGGATCTGGCAGCCGCCAACGACTGCATGAAGAAGGGTCTTGAAATCCTCGACCATTCCTCGGCGATCTTCCCGAACGACACCCAGATGATCGACCGGGATTCGCTGAACCAGATCAACGACCTCTTCACCTCCTTCATGGCCGATCCGAACATGAAGGCTGCGGATGCGCAGGCGAAGTTCGCCGACATCATCAAGAACGCGCCGAAGTAAGCGCTTTCTGGCGTCAACGGCACGGGTTCGGTTGTGCGAGGCCTGTCTGTGGTTCCGTATGGGCCTCACAGGCTCCATGACAGCCTGACCCGCTGCCTGAAGCGTGTCGCGAATTTTCAGATTCGCTCGCACGCTGCAGGCCTTTGATCTTGCGCATGTCGGCCCCGCAGACCACTGCACACAATTGCGCGACATGCCGTATTTCCCCTGATGTGAGGCAACGTGGCGATGGATCGACCCAATCCGCTGTTCAGAAACCTGTCTTCCAAGATCGCATCCCTGCCGATGATGCTGATCGTGCTCGTGGTCTTCGTCGGCGGAACCCTGTGGACGGTGCTGTTCTCCTTCACCCGCATCAAGGTGCTGCCGCTGTTTACGCCGACCGAATGGTGGGACAATTATGTCGGGCTCGCCAATTATGACCGGCTGTTCAAGACCGACCGCTGGATGGATTGCCCGGCCATTTCAAAGCTCGGCAGCGATGCCTGGCAGCTGAAATGCGGCGGCGCGCTGCCCAACATGGTCACCTATGCGGTGCTGGCGATTGCCCTTTCGATGGGCATCGGCTTCCTGCTGGCGGTGTTCATGGATCAGAAGATCCGGCTGGAGGGGGTGTTCCGCACCATTTATCTCTATCCCTTCGCGCTGTCCTTCATCGTCACTGGCCATGTCTGGGCCTGGATCATGTCGCCGGAATACGGCTTGCAGAGCGCGGTGCGGCAGCTTGGCTGGACGAGCTTTTCCTTCGGCTGGATCGCCGACCGGCAGATGGTGATGTATGCCATCGTCATTGCCGGTGTCTGGCAGGGGGCAGGCTTCGTCATGGCCCTGATGCTGGCCGGGCTTCGGGGCATCGATGACGATATCTGGAAGGCCGCGAAGATCGACGGCATCTCCACCTGGCGTACCTATCTGCAGATCGTGCTGCCGATGATGAAGCCGGTGCTGGTCACCACCTTCGTCATCGTGTCTTCCGGCGCGGTGCGGATCTACGATCTGGTGGTGGCGATCACCGATGGCGGGCCGGGCATCTCCTCGGATGTGCCGACCCGTTACATCTACCAGAATTTCTCGGCCAATCTCGGCCAGGCGCTGTCGGCTTCGACCTGCCTGCTGGTCGCCATGGCCTTCATCCTGATCCCGTGGATCCGGCTTGAATTCGGCAAGAAGGCCTGAGGGGGAGCGATCATGTCGTCAACTGCTGCACACCAGCCATCCGGGCGCAAACCGAAAAAGCTCATCACCATCGAACGGCTGGTCGTCTATTCCGTGCTTGGGATCTGCGCGCTGTTCTTTCTGTTCCCGCTCTATATCATGGTGATAACGTCGCTGAAGGATCTCGACGGCATCCGGTACGGCAACATCTTCGTGCCGACGATGACGCCCTCCCTCGCCGCCTGGGCCAAGGCCTGGAACAGCGCCTGCACCGGTCTCTACTGCGAGGGGATCAAGGTCGGATTCTGGAACTCGGTGCGCATCACGCTTCCAAGCGTCGTCGTCTCGATTGCGG
Source organism: uncultured Gellertiella sp. (assembly GCF_963457605.1). Taxonomy (GTDB): domain Bacteria; phylum Pseudomonadota; class Alphaproteobacteria; order Rhizobiales; family Rhizobiaceae; genus Gellertiella. Next base: position 449,063 of record NZ_OY735139.1, on the reverse strand, counting down.
TCGCTTCGATCACCGGCTATTCGCTTGCCAACTGGCCGTTCAAATTCTCGGAAATATTCTTCACGATCCTGCTGGTCAGTTCCTTCATTCCCTATGTGGTGATGCTCTATCCGCTTGTCATCATCACCCGCGCGCTCGGGATCTATTCGACGCTGCCCGCCGTGGTACTGGTGCACACGATCTTCGGCCTGCCGATCCTGACCCTGCTGTTTCGCAACTATTTCAAATCGCTGCCGCAGGAATTGTTCAAGGCGGCGCGGGTGGACGGGGCGGGATACTGGCGGATCTTCTTCCAGGTCTATGCGCCGATGTCGGTGCCGATCTTCACCGTCGCGGTCATCCTGCAGGTCACCGGCATCTGGAACGACTTTCTGTTCGGGGTGATCTATGCCGGGCCCACCAATTACCCGATGACCGTCCAGCTCAACAACATCGTCAACTCGCTGACGGGCGTCAAGGAATACAATGTCGACATGGCCGCCACCATCCTGACCGGGATCGTGCCGCTGTCGATCTATTTCTTTTCCGGAAAATATTTCGTGCGCGGCATCGCCGCCGGTGCTGTGAAGGGCTAAGCGATGAACACCAGCGTCTCCATTCGAAACCTGTCGCTCGATTTCGGCAGTGTGAATGTCCTGAAAGACCTCGACCTCGACGTCCGGGACGGCGAATTCCTGGTATTGCTCGGTTCTTCCGGCTGCGGAAAGTCGACCTTGCTCAACTGCATCGCCGGCCTTCTCGAACCGTCGGAGGGCCAGATCTTCATCAAGGAGAAGAATGTCACCTGGCTGGAGCCGAAGGATCGCGGCATCGGCATGGTATTTCAGTCCTATGCGCTCTACCCGCAGATGACGGTGGAGCGAAACCTGTCCTTCGGCCTGCGCGTTTCCGGCATGGCCAGGCCCGAGATCGAAAAGCGCGTGGCGCGGGCTGCCGAAATCTTGCAGATCCAGCCGCTTCTGACTCGCAAGCCCGCCGAACTGTCGGGCGGCCAGCGGCAGCGGGTGGCGATTGGCCGGGCTTTGGTGCGCGATGTCGATGTGTTCCTGTTCGATGAACCGCTTTCCAATCTTGATGCCAAGCTGCGCTCGGAACTGCGGGTCGAGCTGAAGCGCCTGCACCAGACGCTGAAGAACACGATGATCTATGTCACCCATGACCAGATCGAGGCGCTGACGCTCGCCGACCGGATCGCGATCATGAAGAACGGGCTGATCCAGCAGCTCGATGATCCCACCACCATCTATTACGCGCCGCGCAACCTGTTCGTGGCGGGCTTCATCGGCTCGCCGTCGATGAATTTCCTGCGCGGCACGCTGGTGGACGGGGAGGGCGGGCTTGCCTTTGAAACCGGCGGCATCCGCTTCCGCCTCGATGGCTACAAGCCGGCAACCGCGCTTGAGGCCGGGCGTCCGGTGGTGCTCGGGCTTCGCCCCGAACATATCCGGGCCAACGAGGAATTTGCCGCGGACGAGGAGGTGCATGAGGCGGTTGTCGATATCGAGGAGCCGATGGGGGCAGACAACCTGCTCTGGCTGAAACATGCCGGCCACACCATGTCGGTGCGGGTCAATGGCGCACGGCGGTTCCAGCCGGGCACGAAGGTGCGGCTCGCCTTCGACATCAGGATGGCCTCGCTGTTTGACACCGGAACCGAGCTCAGGCTGTGACGGGGCAGGGATGATGGAACCCGACGAACGCGGCCCCGGCGATCTCTCCGGCCCCTGGCAGCTCAAATCCCGCGATGGCCGTCATCGCGCCCTGATCAGCCTGCCGGGCGATGTGCATTCCGCGCTTTACGAGGCCGGAATCATTCCCGACCCCTATCATGGCCGCAACGAGGAACGGGTTCAGTGGGTCGCAGAGACCGAATGGCTGCTGGAGCGCAGCGTCTATCTCGATGATCCCTCCGGCAACTGGTATCTGGATCTCGATAATGTCGATACGGTCGCATCCGTTTTCGTCAATGATGTCAAGGTGCTGGAGGCGGACAACTGCTTTCGTCGCTACCGGCCTGATGTCTCGAAGGCGCTGAGGCGCGGCGAGAATCGCATCCGCTTCGTCTTTCCGCCGGTGCTGGCGGAAGCCGCGCGACGGCAGGCGGCGCAGCCCTTCTTCATTCCCTGGCAGGAGGCCAATTCGCCGCTGCCCAACGGCAATCTGCTGCGCAAGCCGCAATGCCATTTCGGCTGGGACTGGAATATCGCCATCGCGCCGCTCGGCCTTTACGGCACCGTGGCGTTGCGCAAACTGGAAACCGTCCGGATCGAGCATGTCGTGACCCGCCAGAGCCAACATCACGATGGTTCGGTGGATCTGACGGTGGAACTGACGCTATATGCCGCCGATGCCGGGGTAGCTGCGGTCCATCTGTCACTTGACGGTGACAGGCTGCGGCTCGATTGCGGCGTCGGGGCGGGCGAGACGGTGATCCGGCACGTGTTTCCGATGGAAGCCCCGCGCCTCTGGTGGCCCGCGGGCTCGGGAGACCAGGCACTTTACACGCTGGTGGTGGAGGCCGGCGGCGAGACGGTCACCCGGCTGATCGGCATCCGGACCGTCGAACTGGTCACCACGCCCGACGACGCGGGCAGCCGCTTTGCCTTCCGGGTCAATGGCCGCGAGATTTTTGCGCGCGGAGCGAACTGGATACCGGCGGACGCGCTGTTTTCGCGCACCGGTCCGGAAAAGACCGAAGACCTGCTGCAATCGGCCATCGACGCCCACATGAACATGATCCGCGTCTGGGGCGGCGGTTTCTACGAGCAGGACTGGTTCTATGATCTCTGCGACCGGATGGGGCTGATGGTCTGGCAGGACTTCATGTTCTCCTGCAATCTTTATCCCTCGACCCCGGATTTCCTCGCCAATGTAGCGGAAGAAGTGGACTATCAGGCCAGGCGCCTGATCTCCCATCCCTCGATCATGCTCTGGTGCGGCGACAATGAGCTGGTCGGCGCGCTCACCTGGTTTGACGTGTCGCGCCAGAACCGCGACCGCTATCTGGTCTCCTATGACCGGCTGAACCGCACCATCGAACAGGGCTTGCGGAACGTGGCACCGGAGGCGCTCTGGTGGCCATCGAGCCCGGCATCGGGCTATCTCGACTATGGCGATGCCTGGCATGCCGACGGGTCGGGCGACATGCATTACTGGTCGGTCTGGCACGAGAACAGGAGCTTCGACAATTACCGCAGCGTCAGGCCGCGCTTCTGCTCGGAATTCGGCTTCCAGTCCTATGCGTCCCTGCCGGTGATCAAGGGATTTGCGGGCGAGGGGGATCTGAACATTGCCTCTCCCGTCATCGAGCTTCACCAGAAGAATGCCGGGGGCAACGAGCGGATTGCGGCGACGATGTTCCGCTACTTCCGTTTTCCGACGGATTTTGCCCGCTTCGTCTATGTCAGCCAGGTGCAGCAGGCGCTGGCGATCCAGACAGCGGTCGATTACTGGCGTTCGCTGAAACCGCATTGCATGGGCACGCTCTACTGGCAGCTGAACGACACCTGGCCGGTTGCCTCCTGGGCAAGCCTCGATCACGGCGGCGGCTGGAAGGCGCTGCACCATGCGGCCCGGCGCTTTTTCCAGCCGGTCAATGTGGTGGCAATTCCCGAGGCCGACTGGGTGCGTTTCGTCATGGTCAACGACACCATGGCACCCGTCGATATCGTCGTGCGGGTGTTTGCGCTGCGGCTCGATGGCGAACGGGTGGTGCTCGACATGGCCAATGCGGCCTGCGGGCCGGATGCCGCCACGGCTCTTCTCGATTTTCCGGTGGCCGCGCTGCCGCCGGATTCGGTGCTTGCCTGGAGCTTCACCGCCTCGAACGGCATGGCGGGCGACCGGCATCTCAGCATCCGGCCCTACAAGGCGCTGGACCTCCAGCCCGCCGATCTCAGCCATCAGGTGACCCGCCAGGCGGATGGCACGGTGATCATCGACATCACCGCCCGGGGACTTGCGCTGTTCGTCTTCCTCGAAACCGAAACGCCAGGCCGGTTTTCCGACAATCTCTTCGATCTCTCCGCCGGTGAAACCCGCCGCATCGCTTTCGTCCCGAGGGATCGGCACCGGGCTCAACCGCCCGAATTCCGTCTCTACGACCTTCATTCCAGCCAGTCCTCCCCATAGAACCCGTCTCCAAGGATCGTCCGATGCCAGATCTCAGTTTCCAGCTTTACAGCGCCCGCAATTTCCAGCCCTTTGCCGATGTCTTCGCGCTGCTGTCGCGCGCCGGTTACACGGAGGTCGAAGGCTTCGGCTGGATCTATGAGGGGATGAGCGACAGCGAGCTTGCCCGTCTGAAAGCCGATCTCGATACCCATGGCCTGACCATGCCGACCGGCCATTTCAGCCTCGACATTCTGGAAGCCAATCCCGGACGTGCCATCGAGATCGCCACCGCGCTCGGTTTCCAGTCCGCCTATTGCCCCTGGCTCCTGCCGGAGCAGCGCCCGACCTCCAGCAAAGCATGGTTCGATTTCGGCGCACGGCTGCAAAAGGCGGGTGCGCCGCTCAAAAAGGCTGGTTTCGATTTCGGCTGGCACAATCACGATTTCGAGTTCTTTCCCCTTGAGGACGGCAGCTGTGCCCAGACGCAGATCTTTGCGGGCGGACCGGATCTGTCGTGGCAGGCGGATATCGCCTGGATCGTGCGTGGCGGGGCCGATCCCTTCGAATGGATCGACCGGCTCGGGCAGCGCATCACTTCGGTGCATGTCAAGGATATCGCGCCCACGGGCGAAAATGCCGATGAGGACGGCTGGGCGGATGTCGGCCATGGCATTGTGCCCTGGGCGCGGCTGATGACTGCGCTCAGGGCGACGCCGGTGCGCCATTATATTGTCGAGCACGACAATCCCGGTGATTTCGAGCGCTTTGCAACGCGCTCGTTTGCATCCTTCCAATCCTACTGAACGGGACATTTCCATGACCAGGACCCTTGGCGTCGGCATCATCGGATGCGGCAATATCTCGACCACCTATTTCTCGCTGGCTCCGCTGTTCAGGGGGCTGGAGGTCAGGGCCTGCGCCGACGTCAACCCGCAGGCATCTGCCGCGCGTGCGGCGGACTATGGCGTCCGGGCGGAGAGCATCGACGGGCTGCTTGGCAGTGACGACATCGATGTCGTCGTCAACCTCACCGTTCCCGCGGCGCATTATCCCGTCACGCGACGGATTCTCGAAGCGGGAAAACATGCCTATTCGGAAAAGCCTCTGGTTCTGTCGCTCGAGGAGGGCGAAGAACTGCGCCGGATCGCGCGGGCGAAATCGCTCGCCGTCGGCTGCGCGCCCGATACGTTTCTCGGCGGTGCCCACCAGCAGGCGCGGGCTTATATCGATCAGGGCGGCATCGGGCGGATCACCTCTGGCACCTGCCACGTGATGGGGCCGGGGATGGAGATGTGGCATCCCAATCCAGACTTCTTCTTCCTGCCCGGCGGCGGCCCGATCCTCGACATGGGTCCCTATTATATCGCCAACCTGATCAACCTGATCGGCCCGGTCCGCCGGGTGGCGGCGCTGACCTCGATGGCCTGGCAGACGCGGACGATTTCCAGTGCGCCGCGGGCGGGCGAGGTGCTGGAGGTGAAGACGCCCACCACCATTCACGCCCTGCTCGACTTCGTCAACGGGGCCAGCATCACGCTTTCGGCCAGCTGGGATGTCTGGTCGCACCGCCATGCCAATATCGAACTCTATGGCACGGAGGGTTCGATCTTCGTGCCCGACCCGAATTTCTTCGGCGGCACGGTCGAGGTGGACGGGCGGGGAACCGGCGTGCATGCGCTCGCCCCCTGGGATCATCCCTTCGGCATCAACAACCAGCATCACGAGATGATCGGCGACCTCGCCAATTACCGGACCGCCGGTCTGGCCGACATGGCGGCGGCCCTGATCGACGGGCGCGATGCCCGCTGCTCGCTGGACCGCACGCTGCATGGTGTCGATGTGATGACCTCGATCCTCAAATCCGGCGAGACCGGCAGCTTTGTCGAGATGACCACCACCTGCACCCAGCCGGCGGCGCTCGGCATCGAAGAAGCCCGTGCATTGTTGAAATAAGACGGTTTAAATCGCAATCATCTGCGGTTAGGGTCCGGGCCTGAACCGCAGGAATGCAAGGGCCTGACCCCTGTCCCGCCGATCCCCAGGGGTTGGCGGGAGGTGGTCTGGCCGCGACGACAAGGAGACAACAATGGCCTGGAAACCCGCCGAAAACCGCTATCAGTCCATGACCTACCACCATTGCGGAAAGTCGGGGCTGAAGCTTCCGGCGATCTCGCTCGGCCTCTGGCACAATTTCGGCGAGGACACGCCGCACCAGACCAAGCGGGCGATCTGCCAGACGGCTTTCGATCTCGGCATCACCCATTTCGACCTTGCCAACAATTATGGCCCGCCTGCGGGCAGCGCCGAGACGGCGTTTGGCGAGATCCTGCGCACCGATTTTGCCGGTCTGCGCGACGAGATGATCATTTCCTCGAAGGCCGGTTACGAGATGTGGCCAGGCCCCTATGGCGAATGGGGCAGCCGCAAATATCTGATCGCCTCCTGCGACCAGAGCCTGAAGCGGATGGGTCTCGACTATGTCGACATCTTCTATTCGCATCGTTTCGATCCCGATACGCCGCTTGAGGAAACCTGCGGGACGCTCGATCACATCGTCCGCTCGGGCCGGGCGCTCCATGTCGGGATTTCCTCCTACAACAGCCGCCGCACCCGCGAGGCCGTCGCCATCCTGAAAAGCCTCGGCACGCCCTGCATCATCCACCAGCCCAGCTATTCGATGATCAACCGCTGGATCGAGGAAGACGGGCTGATCGACACGCTGGAAGAACTTGGCGTCGGCTCCATCGTCTTCTCGCCGCTGGCGCAGGGCATGCTGACGGAGAAATATCTGGGCGGCATTCCCGAAGACAGCCGCGCCGCGCAGGGCAAGTCGCTGAACAAGCGCTTCCTTGACGAGAAGACACTGACCAATATCCGCGCGCTCGACGCAATTGCCAAACGCCGTGGCCAGACGCTGGCGCAGATGGCCATCGCCTGGGTGCTGCGCGGTGGACGGATCACCACGGCGCTGATCGGGGCAAGCCGTCCCGATCAGGTGAAGGACTGCGTCGGTGCCCTTGGCAATCGCGACTTTTCCGCCGCCGAGCTGGCCGAGATCGATCAATATGCCCGCGAAGCCGGCATCAATCTGTGGACCCAGTCGGCAGAATTGCTGAAGCAGTAGGGCTGGCAGCGGTCGATCAGGCCGGCCGGAACGAACCTGTCCTCACCGGCAGGGGGTCGACATCGAAGGGCTCGGGTGGTTTTCCTGCCCGGGCGCGGTCGGCCATGCCGCGATAGGCGCTTTCCAGATGGCGGCAGAAGCGTTCTGCGTCAAACAGCGGGGCTGTGAAGCGGTTTTCCGCCAGCCTCTGGCGCAGCTTTGCCAGGCGGGCGGGATCGCGGGCAAGGCCTGCGGCGAGCGCGACAAAGCCGTCCTCGTCTTCCGCCACCAGTTCCGGCAGGCCGATGGCATGGAGCAGGCTTTCCGACACCCGCCCGGCAAAGGTTGATCCCTTCGCCGTGACGACGGGCAGGCCTGCCCAGAGCAGGTCCGATGTGGTGGTGTGGCCGTTGCAGGGACAGCAATCGAGCCCGAGATCGGCCGCCTGCACCCGGGCGACATGCCCGGGATAGGCGACTTTCGGGGCGACATGGATACGGGCGGGGTCGATGCCCCGGCTTTCGAAACAGGCCCTTGTCTGCTGTTCCGGCCCCATGATCCAGAGATGGGCGAGGGGGGCCTGCCTCAGCACCCGGCACCAGAGATCAAGCGTCTTCGGCGTCAGCTTGCGGGTGGCGTTGAAGGAGGTAAACAGGAAGACATCTTCCGGCAGGCCGAGTTCGCGACGGCTGGCAGCGGGCGGCAGGGGCCGCGACACCGGATCATTCGGCTGGTAGCTTTCCGGCAGGCGGCAGAAGGCCTCGTGGAAATGCGGAGCCGCCGCATCCGGCAGCACATGCCGGTCGCCGATGATGTAATCGCAATCGACACCGATGCTGCTGCCGGGAAAGCCGAGCCAGGCGACCTGCACCGGTGCCGCCATGCGGTTGAAGACCTGGCTTCGGTTGTCGCCGGTATGGCCCTTGAGGTCGACGAGGATATCGATGCCTGCCGCGCGGATTGCCTTTTCCGCTCCGGCATCATCGAGATCGCGGATCGGGATGATCCGCCCCCAGCCCTTGCGACCGCCCTGATCGAAGCCGATGTACCGGGCTGGCGTGTTGCAGAACAGGGTGATGTCGAAGGCTTCGCGATCATGCTGGCGCAACACCTCGCCGAGAAGGCGCATGGTGGCGTGATCATCCCAGAAATCGCCGCTGACATAGCCGATGCGCAGTTTCTGCTGCCATTGATGCGGCTGGCTGCGGCGCTGGCGGCGTGTCTCTTCGGTAAAGCGGGTGAAAGAGCCGAGATTGTCGGCCTTGCGGAGCAGCGCCTCATCCTCGAGCCACATGATCGCCGCATGCGGTTCCAGCCCGGCAAGCAGCGTCAGGTCCCCCGCCGCAAGCCGGGTGCGGATTGCCGCTTCCTCGCGTGCCACGGTGTCGAAATCGCAAAAGGCGCGGGCGAAATCCAGACAGCTCATCCGGATATAGGGATCATCGGGATAGAGGCCTGCCAGCTTGCGAAACAGCGGCAGATTGTGGGCATTGTGCGGTTCGCCCGAGATCAGCCGGGAGGCGAGCAGCAGATGTTCGGGATCATCGCTTGCCACCAGCCGGTTCTTCAGCGCATTGACCAGCTGGATTTCCCCCGTCTTCAGGAAAATCGACACCAGGATGAAGGTCAGCTCGGGATCGTCGGGTGCGGTGCCGAGAAGTTTCAGCGCGATCAGTTGCGCCTCTTCGTCGGCGCCTGCGGCGAGATGCTGCCGGGCGGCCCGTTTCCGGCACAGGTAGGCGTCAGGTCCGGCAAGGTCTGCGGCCTGCTCATAGGCGCTCGCCGCCTCGCTTGCATGGCCAAGTCGCGCCAGCGTTTCGCCCAGCAGCATCAGCAGCGCCTCGTCGGGCCGGTGATCCATCAGCTCGGAGAGATGGCTGAGCGAGCCCGCATAATCGCCGTTGTCAAAGGCGGATCGGGCGATGGCGAGCCTCTGGTCCATGGTCAAGCGTCTCGTCTCCGGCACAGGTTCGGTCAATCTAGAGTCTGTCAGGTTCATTCTGAACCAGACAGACTCTGCTTTTCTTTGGTTTCGCTTGTCCTTTCGGGAAAACCGGTTTCCACTTTTCCCTGACAAACTCTAAAGAACCTGTCTAGCCGGCAAGGCTTGCGCGTCGCTTGAGCCGTGCGCCGGTCAGGGCCGGGTCAGGCAATAGGTAAGCGAGCGGGCGAGATTGCGCAGCAGGGTGAAATAGAGGTCCGGTCCCTCGGGAAGGGTTGCGCCTTCGGGGTCGAGCGTTCCGGCTTTTGCCGATGAGCCCTCCATCACCACGGAGAGAAGCTTCGGTTCGAACTGCGGTTCGGCGAAGACGCAGGTGGCACCGAGTTTGGCGATCTTGTCGTGGATGTCGCGCACCCGCTCGGCACCCGGCGGGGTTTCCGGCGAAACGGTGATCGAGCCCGCGACATGCAGGCCATAGCGCTTTTCGAAATATTGGTAGGCATCGTGAAAGACGATGAAGGGGCGGTTCTGCAGGGGCGCAAGGCTCGTCTGCAATTCGAGATCGAGCGCGATCAGGTTGGCTTCCAGCGCCTTCGCATTGGCGGAATATTGCGTCGCATGGGCGGGGTCGGCGGTCACCAGTGCCTGGGTGATCGCCCCGACCATCACATCGGCATTGCGCGGGTCTAGCCAGAAATGCAGGTCCTTTGCAGAACTGGAGGCGACCGCAGGCGCATCGCCATCCTCGTCCCGGTCAAAGGCACCGCCTTGCCGATAGGGGAGCTTCATCAGCCCCGGCGTATCCTCCAGCGAGACGATGGTCGCGCCGGAACCCAGCGATTGCAGCGGCTGGGTCAGGAACTGCTCGAAACTCGGGCCGAGCCAGAAGATCAGTCTTGCATTCTGCAGATCCCGCGCATTCGAGGGTTTCAGGCTGTAGGTATGGGGCGAGGCGGCCCCGCCGACGATCAGCTTCGGTTCGCCCACCCCCAGCATCACGGCGGCCACCAGCGAATGCAGCGGCTTGACCGATACGGCGACGTCAGGCGCATCCGCCGCCCGGGCGGAGGTCGCGGCAAGGGCGAAAAGGCCGGTCAGGATAGCGGCAAGGGTCAAAGCCCGGCGGGTCTTCATCGGTAGCCTCTTCCTGGAGTCTGTCTGGTTCACATTGAACCAGACAGACTCTAATTCCCTTTGTTTTCGTTTGTCTTGTCGGGAAAACCGGATTCCACTTTTCCCTGACAAACTCTAGATGCTGCGGTAATTGAAAGTGTAATGTTATTACATATGTTGTGTCCGGCTATACCCTGTGGCATAGCTTGAGGCAACAGGTAGATGGACGCAATGCTGGAAAGATCCTCGCCCCCGGGGCAACCGTTGATCACGCTGAAGGGTGTTGGCGTCAGGCGCAATCACCGCTGGCTGGTGCGCGATGTCGGCTTTTCCGTCAGTCCGCGCGAGATAGTCACGCTGATCGGCCCGAATGGTTCGGGCAAATCCACCACCGCCAAGGCGGCAACCGGGGTGATGAAGCCGGACGAGGGCTGGGTGGAGCGGCGGCCGGGGCTGAAGATCGGCTATGTCCCGCAAAAACTTGCCATCGACTGGTCGCTGCCCCTGACCGTCCGGCGGCTGATGACGCTGACCGGGCCGCTGCCCGAAGCGGAGATTTCCCGGGCGCTGGACGCGGCGGGCATTGCCCATATGGCGAAGGCCGCGGTGCAGCATCTCTCGGGCGGCGAATTCCAGCGGGCGCTGCTGGCCCGCGCCATTGCCCGCAAGCCCGATCTGCTGGTGCTCGACGAACCCGTGCAGGGAGTGGATTTCAATGGCGAAATCGCACTCTACGAGCTGATCCGCACCCTCCGCGACGAGACCGGCTGCGGCATCCTGCTGATATCCCATGACCTGCATATCGTCATGGCCGAAACCGACACGGTGATCTGCCTGAACGGCCATGTCTGCTGCCGGGGCACGCCCGCCGTGGTCAGCCGGAGCCCGGAATATTCGCGGCTGTTCGGGGCGCGGGCGGCGGGCGCGCTGGCCATTTACAAGCATCAGCATGACCATACCCACCTGCCCGATGGCCGCGTTCTGCATGCCGATGGCGAAATCACCGATCATTGCCATCCCGGCGATGGCCATCACCATGGCAAGGGCCGGGGCGAGGACCATGTCCACGACGTCAATTGCGGTTGCGGCGAGCCGCGCCTGCACCTGATGTACAAGGGGCAATTGCAGCCGGTGCCCGGCGCGGAGGCGGGCGGGACGCTGCCCGAAGGAGCCGGTCATGCTGGATGATTTCTTTCTGCGCGCGCTTCTGGCGGGAATCGGGCTGGCGCTGACCACCGGACCGCTCGGCTGTTTCATCATCTGGCGGCGGATGGCCTATTTCGGCGACACGATGGCCCATTCGGCGCTGCTCGGCATTGCGCTGTCGCTGCTGTTCAATCTCAACATCATCCTCAGCGTCTTCGTCGTTGCCGCCGCGATCTCGCTGCTGCTGATCCTCTTGCAACGGCGCGGCAGCCTGTCAGCCGATGCGTTGCTCGGCATTCTCTCCCATGCGACCCTCGCCTTCGGCCTCGTCATCGTTGCCTTCATGACCTGGGTCAGGGTCGACCTGATGGGCTTCCTGTTCGGCGATATCCTGGCGGTGTCGAAACGGGATCTGGCGACGATCTGGGGCGGCGGTCTCCTCGTCATCCTCGCCGTCGTGGCGCTGTGGCGGCCGCTGCTTGCCTCGACCGTCAGCCCCGATATTGCCGAGGCGGAGGGGCTGAAGCCGGAGCGGGCGAAGCTTGCCTTCATGCTGCTGATGGCGCTGGTGATCGCAATCGCGATGAAGATCGTCGGCATCCTGCTGATCACCTCGCTCTTGGTGGTGCCTGCTGCCGCCGCCCGCCGCTTTGCCACCTCGCCGGAAATGATGGCGGTGCTGGCTTCGCTGCTCGGGGCGCTTGCGGTGGCGGGGGGATTGTGGGGATCGCTGACCTATGACACGCCGTCAGGCCCGTCGATTGCGGTGGCGGCGGTGATGATCTTTCTCCTCAGCCTCATGCCATTGCGGCGGCGGCAGGGCGATGCACCGGCTGCGGGGGAGCGACACGGATGACCGGGACGATGACGCCGCCGCTCACCAAGAACCAGAGCCTCGTGCTGGATGTGCTCACCCGCTCCGACCAGCCGGTCAGCGCCTACACGATCCTCGACCGTTTGCGGGACGAGGGGTTTCGCGCCCCCTTGCAGGTCTACCGGGCGCTCGACAAGCTGACCGGGGCGGGCCTCGTCCACCGGCTGGAAAGCATCAATGCCTTTGTCGCCTGCGCGCATCGCCATATCGCGTGCTGTGGTGGCCACGGCCATGGGACGGTGGCCTTTGCAATCTGCACCGCCTGCGGCCAGGCGAGCGAATTCCACGATGCCGGGATCGACCGCCGCCTTGACGGCTGGGCGCGGGGCCGGGGATTTACCCCGCAGAAGACCACCATCGAGTTGCGCGGCCTCTGCGAGGCCTGCGCCAGCCGTGCGCCGCAGGCCTGAAGGCTTCGCACGTTACAGCTTGCGCAGATCTTTCGCAAAGCGCTGCCAGTTGCGGACATAGCTTGCCGCCGAGCGCTTCAGCCCTTCGATTGCCTTGTCATCCAGCGTGCGGATGGCGCGGGCGGGCGAGCCGACGATCAGCGAATTGTCGGGAAATTCCTTGCCTTCGGTCACCAGCGCATTGGCCCCGACCAGACAGTTGTTGCCGATCTTCGCGCCGTTCAGCACGGTCGCCCCCATGCCGACAAGCGAATTGTCGCCGATTTCGCAGCCATGGATGATGGCATGGTGGCCGATGGTGCAGCCTTCGCCGATGGTGACGGGAAAGCCCGGATCGACATGCAGCATCGCGCCTTCCTGGATATTGCTGCGGCGGCCCACCACAATCGGCTCATTGTCGCCGCGCAGCACCGCGCCGAACCAGATCCCGACATCCTCGCCGAGATGGACCCTGCCGATGACATGCGCATCCGGGGCGATCCAGTAGTGGCCGTCCTCGGGCGTTTCGGGCGTGTGGTCGGCAAGCGCGTAGAGCGGCATCGGGTCAGTTTCCCTTCGTAAAGTCAGATGATGGCGAGCGATCGGGTGGCAATGCCATCGATGCCGCAGTCGAGCCGGTCGCCGCGCGAGACAGGGCCGACGCCTGCGGGCGTGCCGGTCAGGATCACGTCACCGGCGGCAAGCTCGAAACTGCTGGACAGGGCGGCAATGATCTCGGCAACGCCTGAGATCATGTCCCCGATGTCGCCGGTCTGGCGCCTGTCGCCATTGATGTCGAGCCAGATTGTCGCCTTCTCCGGATGGCCGATGCGGCTGGATGAAACCAGGGCCGAGACAGGGGCCGAGTGTTCGAAGGCCTTCGCCACTTCCCACGGCCGTCCGGCTTTCTTCGCTGCCGCCTGCAGGTCACGCCGGGTGAAGTCGACGGCGACGCCATAGCCATAGACGCAGGCAAGCGCCTGGTCTGCCGGAATGTCCCGACCACCAGCTTTCAGCGCCACCAGCAGTTCGACTTCGTGCTGCACATCCCTGGAAAGGGCGGGATAGGGGAAGTCGCCGGGCGGCGGCACCAGATTGTCCGGGTTCTTCTGGAAGAAGAAGGGCGGCTCGCGGCCGGGCTCATGGCCCATTTCACGGGCATGTTCGGCATAGTTGCGCCCGACGCAATAGACCCGGCGGACGGGGAAAACAGCGTCTTCGCCCTCAATCGGCAGGGTCACCACGGCAGCGGGCGGAAAGACAAATCGGGTCATAACAGTCTCGATCCCTCACTTGGCGACAGCACCGGAGGCCCTTTGGCGGCAACGCCAGCGCATGCCGGGGTTGCCACAGGTTTCTCGTCAAGCCGTCACCTTCTGCCGGAACGATACCGGATTCGACGCGTTTTGAAAGTCTTGGGACCAGGCTTTGGCCCGACAGGATTGTTTCAAGTCAACAACGGAGGATGAACCCATGGCGAAAAACCACAGTGGAAGCCAGTCCGGCACCCGGTCGACACGCGGCTTTGCATCAATGGATCCCGAACGCCAGCGGGCGATTGCCGCCAAGGGTGGCGGGGCGTCCGGCGGCAATTTCAAGAATGATCCGGCACGGGCGGCAGCAGCGGGCCGCAAGGGCGGCGAGGCTTCCGGCGGCAATTTCAAGAATGACCGGGAGCGCGCCGCACAGGCCGGGCGCAAGGGCGGCGAAGCCACCCATGCCGGTCGCGAGGTCTGATCACGCCACGATATCTAAGGCGTCGAGTCAGCACGCAGGGAGGCCCCGTGCGGCCTCTTTCGGCGGTTTCAATCGGGAAGAGGACAAAGGACGGCCAACGTAAACCCGTGGCAGCGGGGGAGACGTCAATCGCCCGCCCGACCCCGGTCTAGAATACCGGCAGTCGCGTCCGGGAGGGCTTGTGCCAGACCCTGCGCCCGTCGTCCACCGGAATCGCACCCGTTCATTTTGACTGGCTATTCAAAAAATGGCCGATCTCTGCTATGGGGCCTCCACAGGCAATTGCGCGCGGTGAGCGCGGGAAGGGTGGAGACCACGCATGCGTAGTTACAAGAATTCAGATCAGCAGCCCCCGATCATGGTGGGAAGCCCCCCTCCGCCGGAGATGCGGGTGCCGCTCATCGACTGGGACCGTCCGCCGTGGAATCGCTGGTCGTTCCAGCGCGTGCGCGAGATCATTCCGACCGCCACAATCCGCCGTGCGCCGGTGGCGTCACCGATTGCGACCGGCTCGCCGGATCTTCTCGATTTCGCCTATCAGGCAGCGGATGGAACCACGCAGACCTTCGGCCAGTTGCTGGACGAGACCTATACGGATGCGATCTATGTCTGGAAGAATGGCAAGGTGCTGCACGAAAGCTACCATAACGGCATGGACGAGCGCAGCCGCCATCTCCTGCAGTCGGTATCGAAATCGGTGACGGCGGCGACCGCAGGCAGCATCATCGAAGAGGGACTTCTGGATCCGGCGGCTCTCGTCACCACCTATCTGCCGGAGCTCGAGGCCACCGCCTGGAAGGGGGCCACTTTGCAGCAGGTGCTCGACATGACCTCGGGCGTGCGTTTCGTCGAGGATTACGAAGTGCGCGACAGCGATGTCGGCAAGATGGACTATGCGTCCGGCTGGAAGCCCGCGCCGGAAGGCGAGGATGTCTCTGCCTGGCCGACCTGCATGTGGGAACAGATAATCGGCCTGAAGGTGAATGAAGCCGAACATGGTGCCCGCTTCAACTATCGCTCGATTGAAACCGACATTCTCGCCCATGCCATGGAAAGGGTGACGGGCAAGCGCCTGCCGCAGCTGATTTCCGAGCGGCTCTGGCAGAAGATCGGGGCCGAAGAGGATGCCGAGATCACTGTCGACCGCTCCGGCTACGGGCTTGCCTGCGGCGGTGTCAGCGCCACCCTGCGCGACATGGCCCGCTTTGGCCTGATGCTGCTCAACGACGGCAGGGTCGGCGATCTTCAGGCGATGCCGAAATCCTGGTCGCAGGATATCCGCCACGGCGCCCACGGCCTCTATGATGCGGAGACCGCCGCCTACTGGCCGAACGGTGCCTATCGCAACCAGTTCTGGGTGGAAGACAGCAAGCTCGGCCGCTTCTTCTGCTTCGGTGTTTTCGGCCAGATGGTGCTGGTCGCGCCCGATACCAACATGATGGTCGTGAAATTCTCGACCTGGCCCGATTTCGTCGACGATGCCCTGCAGGAGCGCACCCATGAAGCGCTGAAGGCAGTGGAAGCCGCTTTCGCAGGGTAATTGGCGGGGCCGCATCGACCAAAGGGAAACCGCTTGTTGCGGGCGCGCCGGCACCGGATGGCGCGCCCGCAACCGAAAATGACGACCGTCTCCATGGCTGATGTGGCAGTTCACGCATCAATGCTTTGACCTTCCTCCACCGGTGAACTTTAATGTCGACTGAGCGCGGAGGATCAGATGGCGGCAGCTGCCATTCCGGACATTGTTGTTCCGGGCGTTTCTTCGCGCATGAGCGCCAAGATCAAGGATCTGGTCGATGGATACAATAGTGCAGACCCGGCACGTCCGACCTGGGTCGCTGGCAGAGGCCGTACGCTCGCACCTTGAAGCGGGCACGGAGTTTCGCTACCACCTCGCCAGTTTTCTGGATGGCTTCTATCTCGATCCTTCCAGCAGAAGCAGGCGGGAGAGGCTTGCCGATGCGCCGCCGCTCACCGGAAACAGCCGGTTTGATGCCCTGATCGGAGCGATTGGCGAACATCTGTGCCGCCGGTGGCGGCTTGGACCGGTTCCGGCATGGACCGAGGAACCGGAGCGATTCCTGAAAGCGCCATGGTTTCTCGGGTCGGAACGAATGAAGCCTTTTCACCTTGCCGAAAGCCCGAGCGCCTACAGGCGCCGGTTCATTTTTACCGAGATGGAACCCTTGCGGCGGGCGAGGATGCCGCGCGATGCCCTGTGGTGGCATGGAGAAAGCATGCGCACCGGGCTTGTGCCTCTGCCGGAGGAGATTGTCTGCCCGGAAATCTTCACGCCCGGGGACGAGGAGGCCTGCGCCGTCCTGGCGCCAGCCGGTTTGCCTTGAGCTTGCGACACCTCTACCGTGCGTGCCGGAAACAGGGATTTGGCGGGAGGGCGGAGAATGCGGGTCGCTCTGGCGGGTGCAGGGATGATGGGGCATGGCATGGGGCGGCGTCTGCTGGACGCGGGCTTCTCGCTGCGGGTTCTCGCCCATCGCCAGCGCCAGACGATTGACGATCTGGTCCTGCGGGGGGCAGGCGAGGCGGCGGATGCCGGTGATCTCGCCCGCTCCGCCGATGTCCTTCTCCTCTGCCTGCCCAATTCTGAGGTGGTGGAGAGCGTGCTGGCGGCGATGTGGGGGGCGATCCGGCCGGGAACCGTGGTTCTCGATGTCGGGACATCGGCACCCGAGGCCAACCGGGCGCTGGCCGAGCGGCTGGCCACCATCGGGGCCCATTTTGCCGAAGCGCCTTTGACCGGCGGGCCCGCGCAGGCGGCGGAGGGAGTGCTCGGCGCCATGGTCGGGGCCGGGGATGCGGTGTTCGCGACGATCCAGCCGCTGCTTGCAAGCTTCTGCGCCAGCATCGTCCACATCGGGCCACCGGGTGCGGCCAGCACCGCCAAGCTGATCAGCAATTACCTGGTGATGGGCATGATCGCGACGATCAGCGAGACCTATGTCGCGGCCCGCAAGGCCGGGATCGACTGGGGCAAGCTCTATGCGGTGATGCAGCGCGGCTCCAACAGTTCCGAAGCGCTGCGCCGGATCGTCGAACCCGCCCTGGACGGCAATTTCGACGGTTACCGCTTCGCCATCGCCAATGCCGCCAAGGATCTCCGCTATTACGGCAACCTCGCCGAAGAGCTCGGCACCAGAACCCCGCTCTATTCCGAAATCGCCCGGTTTTTCGAGGCGGCGGTAGAGGCAGGCCATGGCGAAAAGACGGTGTCGCGGCTGATCGATCCGGCGCTCGACGGGGAAGGCAGGGGCGCGGACTGACAGGCTGCCCCCGGCAAAGCTTGGCTTCAGCCGCGCTTTGGTGTAACTCACCCCCAAAAAAATCCGCCGCCGCCGGGTCTTCTCGCCCTGCATGAACAGGCACCTCAAAAGGATTGAAATGACACAGAAATCGCCAGGCAGACCGGCGCTCTACCAGGGCCCCGTCCTCGCTATCGCCCCGATGCTCGACTGGACGGACCGGCATTGCCGGTTCCTGCACCGGCTGCTCACCGGGCGGGCGCTGCTTTATACGGAGATGGTGGTTGCGGATGCGATCATTCACGGGCCGCGCGAGCGGTTGCTGGGGCATGATGCGGCGGAGCATCCGGTCGCCTTGCAGCTCGGCGGATCGGATTCGGCCAAGCTGTCGGAGGCGGTGCGGATTGCGCTGGATTTCGGCTATGACGAGATCAATCTCAATGTCGGCTGCCCCTCCGACCGGGTGCAATCTGGCACCTTCGGGGCCTGCCTGATGCGCGAGCCGGAGACGGTTCAGGCGGCGGTGGAGGCGATGAAGCGGGTGTCGCCGGTGCCTGTTACCGTCAAGTGCCGGATCGGGGTCGATGAGCAGGTGCCGGAAGAGGTACTGCCGGATTTTCTGGCGAGGATGGTCGGGGCCGGGGCCGATGCGGTCTGGATTCATGCCCGCAAGGCCTGGCTGCAGGGGCTGAGCCCGAAGGAAAACCGCGATATTCCACCGCTGGACTATCCCCTGGTCTACCGGATGAAGGCGGAAAATCCCGATGTCTTCATCGGCATCAATGGCGGTATCGCAACGCTGGACGAGGCCGTCCGCCATCTCCGCGATGTCGACGGGGTGATGATCGGCAGGGCCGCCTATCACCATGCGGCCCTGCTGACGGGGGTGGATGCGGCGATCTATGGTGCGCCTGCGAAGGCGCCCGACTGGGACGATATCCGCGACCGGATGATGGACTATGCGGCGGCCCATATCGGGCGCGGCGGGCGGCTCGGCAATGTCACGCGCCATATGGTGGGGCTGTTCCAGGCGGTGCCGGGGGCGCGAAAATTCCGGCAGATCCTCTCGACGGCGGCAACGAAGCCGGGGGCCGGGCCGGAGGTGATTGCCGAGGCCTTCGCGGCGGTGGATTTGAACCCCGTCCGGGCGGAGAGCGCGGCGGAACAGACGCTCCCGCCGAGAATCACTGCACTCTAAAATGCGAAGAGCATAAAATGAAAACGGCACCCGAAGGTGCCGTTCCAAAGCTGGGCGCTTGAGAAGCTCAGGCAGCCTGGATGTTCACGGCCTTCGGGCCCTTGCCCATGCGGTCCGGCTCGGTGTCGAAGGTGACCTGCTGGCCGTCGCGCAGGGTCTGCATGCCGGAAGCCTGCAGAGCGGAGATGTGAACGAACACGTCCTTGGCGCCGCCATCCGGCGTGATGAAGCCAAAGCCCTTGTCCTGGTTAAAGAATTTTACGGTGCCTTTCATGGGATCAGTCCTTTTCCCTTGGTCTGCGATAGTGCCCGGACACAAAGACCTGCGTGCGGACGGAGTGTGGCCTTCCTGCGAGAAGACGCAGTCGGGCCGGTCGAGTGTCAAGATTGCGGGGAAAGAACATCGATCCGCCGGCGGTCATGCCGGTTGCCCATGGCGCGACAAGGGCGCTGGGGCTTGTCTTAGAAGTCCAGTCTCCGGGATCGTATTGCCCGAACGACGCAATCAGTGCCAGTATTTGTCGAAAAAGGCAAGTCGCAAACTTTGCACTGACAAGATTTGACAGGGCTGGCTGGCAGGCTTCAGGGGCTCTATGCTGGCACATGTTAAAATTGACAGATGACAGGCTGGCACCTCCCGTTACGGCAGGTGTGCGGACTTGCGCAGGAAGGAATGCAGGATGGCGCTTGGCTGGGGACTACTCGGGACCAGTTTCATTTCCGACACCATGGCCGAGGCCATCGCGCTGTCGCCGGGCTCACGGCTGGCGGCGGTGCAGGGCAGGGATGCCGGACGGCTCGAGGATTTCGCTGCCCGCCATGCGATTGCCGCGACCCATGCCGGAATCGGGGCGCTGGTCAGCGATCCCGCCGTCGATGTCGTCTATGTCGGCCTGCCCAACCATCTGCATGCCGAAGCCACGATTGCCGCCGCGCGGGCGGGCAAGGCGGTGCTCTGCGAGAAATCGCTGACCACCACCATGGAGGATGCCCGCCTGCTGGCCGGGGCGGTGCGGTCCTGCGGCACATTCTTCGTCGAGGGGCTGATGTATCGCGCCCATCCCGTCATCGAGACGGCGCTGGAGCTTCTGACCGGCGGGCGGATTGGCCATCTCCGGGGGATCAATGCGCTTTACGCCGCCGATATCGCCCGCTTCGTCAATCCGGCGGGCAAGGGCGTGCTCTATGATCTCGGCTGCTACCCGGCCTCGCTGACGCAACTGGTTATCGACCGGATGATGGGGGCCGGCCAGTTTTCCCGCCACCGGATCAGCGCTTTTGGCGCGCGCGACAAGGCGAGCGGCAATATCGCCGATACGGTCGCGGCCATCCGCTTCGAGTGCGGGGTGCTCGCCACCATCTCCACCTCGGAAACCCATGGCATGGTGCATGAATTCACCGTTACCGGCGATCACGCCTCGCTGCGCTTCCGCACCAATCCCTGGCTGCCTGTTGCCGGAGACAATATCATCGAGATCATCAGCCACGAGACCGGCGCGGTGCAGGAGACGGTCACCATCCACGACACCAACGACGCCTTCTTCCACCAGGTGCAGCGGGTGGAACAGGCGCTCGCCGCCGGTGCAGGCGAGGCGAGGGCCCCGAGCCCGACCCTTGCCGAAAGCCTCGACATCATGGCCTTCCTGACCGGCTGGGAGGCGGCGGTCTGACAGGCCGCCGCGTGAGAGTTTCTGCGATCCCTGCAATCCCCATATATTCCATATACCTGAAATTCCCTTCGTGGTAGGGTCCATGTCGGAAGGGTGGCAAAATCATCTTTCCGGGGCTTAGAAAACCCCGACACACTTGACGGTCGTATCTTCCCTGATACGTCCCGATCCCCTATAGCCTTCCTGTCCTATGGCCGGGAGGCCCCGGTCATGTCCAGAACTTCGGTTTAAAAGCCGGGGCGGTCGTCAGTGTGCGGCTTTTCTACTCCCGGTCGCCGGGGCATTCTCACACCTTGCCCCGGTGACTTCCTTTGTCGTTGAAAGGGAGACCGGAGCGCATGAGCGACATGTATATTGCATCCCCCGACTGGCTGAAACTCGCCTGGATCGTGCTGCCCTGCGCGACGATCTGTGGCGTGGCGTGGATCTGGGGCAGGGGGCGCGTGGAGGTGCCGCCGGAGATCAGGGCGCGGGAGGCGGAGTGGGTGGAACTGCGGAGCGACAGACGACCACCAACGGCGCTGACGCCGCCCCGTCGGCCTCGCTGATCAGCCAGGCCTTTCCGCAGATTCTAGTGGTTTGATTCCGACATTTGCTACCGTCCGCTTTACCCTCGAGAGCAAATGTCGGAATCATGAAAACCACTAGTAACACTATGATTCTAGAGTTTGTCAGGGAAAAGTGGAATCCGGTTTTCCCGAAAAGACAAACGAAAACAAAGGGCACCAGAGTCTGTCTGGTTCAATTAGAACCTGACAGACTCTGGTGGAATTTGCGAATTTGACATTCGATCCTCGAGATCGCGGCGAATGGGTATCGAATGTCAAATTCATTCCACTAGCTGGAAGCGCCCCGGAGAAGGGCCGATGGGTGCCGGTGATCTGTCGCCGTTTTAGTTTTTTTTAATAGTATTTTTTATATATTAAATAGACATGTCCGGTCTGTTCCGTGCGCAAAGCGTGCCACGCAATGGTGTGCGGCGGTTTTGCGGGACATGCTTTGGTGTTTGTCAGGCAAGACAAACGAAAACGTCGCCGACGTCCATGATGGGCCGGGAACCAGAACCTGAACCTCGACCTCACTGAATGGATTGCCCCTTGCGTATGTTCGAAAACCGGACGATTGCCGTCAAATTGATGCTGGGCAGTGGCCTGGCCATAGCCCTGGTTCTGCTGCTCACCAATGGTGTGCTGATCTTCCAGAGCCGGGACCGTATCGAAAAACTGACCTTCAACCGGGCTGAAACCGAGGCGCGGGCGATTGCGGCAGGGTTGAATGCGGATCTCGCCAACCTGTCCGGTTCGGTCGTCGCCTTTGGCGACCTGATCGAAAACGGGCGCATGAATGGCACGCTGGACCGCAAGCTGATCACCGGCCAGCTTCAGTCGCTTGGCAACCGCAATCCGACGGTGTTTGGCAGCTGGTTTGCCGAAACGCCGAACCAGTTTGACGGGCAGGCGGATAAATTTCGCGGTGATCTCGCATCGGGCAGCAATGCCGCGGGCCAGTTCCAGCCCTACTGGATCCGCGAAAACGGCAAGCTGAAGCTGACGGCCGCCACCACCATGGCTGATCAGCTTGTTGCCGACGAATGGTATCAATTGCCGACCACCACCGGCAAGCCGGCGATCACCAATCCCTATATTGAACCGGATGCCGGCAATCTGCTGATGACCAGCATTGCGACGCCGGTTCTGGTCGGCGGCAAGCAGCTCGGCGTTGTCGGTGTCGATATCGACCTTGCCAGCATTGCCAAAACCACCGCCGCCCTGCATCCTTTTGAAACCGGCCATGTCTATCTGCTGTCGCAGTCGCAGAGCTGGCTGAGCGCGCCCGATGACAAGCTGCTGATGAAGGCCTATGCCGGGACCGGTGCGGCGGAGATCGCTGCTGCGATGGACAGCGGCAAGGCGGACGTCATCAGCGGCATTACCGATCCCTCGGGGGCTGCCGTTTACCGGGTTGCCTATCCTTTCGACATTACCGGCCTCAATGCCCGCTGGATGGTGGTTGTCGATGTCCCCGCCAGCGAAATTTCCTCCGTCGTCAACAGCCAGACCTGGATGATGGCTGCGGGTGGCCTGCTGATGCTGTGCGCCGTGCTGGGGGCGCTGCTGGTGGCTGTCCGCTTCTTCGTCAGGCAGCCGCTGAACGCCCTGGTCAGGGATGTCGGCCATCTCTCCCACGGCGATTATGAAATTCCGGTCTCGGGCCAGGGCCGCGGCGATGAAATCGGCTCGGTGGCAACGGCGCTGGAAAGCTTCCGCCACGCCCTGTCCGATGCCCGCACGCTGGAGGCGGTCAGCGCCCGCGAACGCGCGGAGACGCAGGCGGAACGCAACCGGACCGAAGCCGACCGGCTCGCCGCCGCCGACCTCCTGCGCCACGTGGTGGCCTCGGTCGGGCGCGGGCTTGCCTCGCTGTCGGATGGCGACCTCTCGCACCGCATCACCGATGATTTCCCCGGTGAATATGCGGCGCTGAAGCAGCATTTCAACACGGCGCTGACCAGTCTGGAAGACGCGATCATCGGCCTCAACGCCACGATCCACAACATCAATTCCGGCACCAACGAGATCAGCCGTTCGGCGGAAGACCTCGCCCAGCGCACCGAACAGCAGGCGGCGAGCCTTGAGGAAACCGCGGCCGCCCTCAACGAGATTACAGAACAGGTCAATCATTCGGCGGACAATGCAAGGGTTGCCGCGACGACGGTGCGCACTGCCTGCAGCGATGCCGAGGCGTCCGGCGACATCGTCCGCAAGGCCATCACCGCGATGAACGGCATCGAATCCTCGTCACAGGAGGTGTCCTCGATCATCGGTGTCATCGACGAGATCGCCTTCCAGACCAACCTTCTGGCGCTGAATGCCGGTGTCGAGGCGGCGCGGGCAGGCGAGGCCGGCAAGGGTTTTGCGGTGGTGGCCCAGGAAGTGCGCGAACTCGCCCAGCGTTCCGCCAAGGCCGCCAAGGAGATCAAGACCCTGATCGGCGCTTCCGGCATGCAGGTTAAGGAAGGCGTGGCGCTGGTCGGCTCCGCCGGGGAAGCGCTGGCGCGCATCGCCGGGCAGGTGATGAAGGTCAACGGACTGGTTGCGGAAATCTCCTCTTCCGCAAGCGAACAGGCGACGGGCCTGCGCGAAATCAACAATGCCATGAACCAGATGGACCAGGTCACCCAGCAGAATGCCGCGATGGTAGAGGAGACAACCGCCGCCTCGATGATCCTCAACGAAGAGGCAAACCACCTGAAGGCCACCGCCGCCCGCTTCACCACCTCCGGCAGCCGCGCCGCGCCGTCCTACCCGCAACAGGCCAGTCGCGCCCGCGCGTCCTGAAGCACAACGCACGCATCCAGCCTCGCACCTGCCCTCCTGCGGTCTTGCAGCGAGGGCAGGGCCGGACCATCCGGCCTCACCCCCCGCCCCGAACCGGCGGAGCCGCCGGCACAGTTGCGCGGCGGCTGCACCGGTTCACAGCACCAGGCGGAACCTGGCGAAGCCGTCTGCGCCGTCGCCGGCATCTTCGATTTTTGCGCCTTTGACAACTGCGGCATATTGGCGGCCTTTGGGGCCGCTGTCGAAAGTGGCCGTGGTGCCTGCCAGCGGCTTGAACGACCAGTTCGCGTCCGCCGAGGGATTGATGGTGCCCTGGTCGATGATGTAGCGCACGATGATGTCGCGGTTGGTGTCGGGGGCGATGAGGATGACCTTGTCGGCGGCGATATCGGGGAATTTGCCGCCGCCGCCCGCGCGGTAATTGTTGGTGGCCACCACGAATTTCTGGCCGGGATCGATGGGCTTGCCGTCAAACTGCAGGTCCGTGATGCGGTGTGCGCCGGGGTTGACGAGCATGCCGTCATCATCGAAGCGGCGCGGCTGCGACAGGTCTATCCGGTAGGTGACGCCATCAATGACATCGAAATTGTAGGAGGGGAACTTGCCGTTCAGCAGCGGCGCGTCCTTCGAGCCGGGCTCGATCTGGTTGAAGATGCCCGCCGACATCTCGAGCCAGTTCTGCACCTGCGCGCCGGTAATCAGCACCGCCTGCATGGTGTTCGGGTAGAGATAGAGGTCCGCGACATTCTTGATGGCGATGTCGCCGGTCGGCACATCGGTGAAATAGTCGGCACCGTTGCGGCCGCCCGCCTTGAAGGGGGCGGCAGCCGACAGCACTGGATAATCCTTGTACTTGCCGTCCTTGAGCAGGTTCTTCACATACCAGATCTGCGCATTGGCAACGATCTGCACGGAGGGATCGTCCGCAACCAGGGCGAAATAGGAATAGAGCGGGGCGGACGTCTTGCCGACGGGACGGCGGACATAGGCCAGCGTGGCGTCGTGTTCGGTCTTTACCGCATCGATGATCTGCTGCTTGTCCTTGACGTCGCTGATGACCTTCTTGTTTTCGTCGCGATGATAGATCGGCCGGGCCTCGGTGGTGAAGTCCACGACTTTCCAGGACTTGCCGTCCCGTTCCAGCAGCAGGTCGATCAGCCCCATATGCGATCCCCAGAAACCCGCCATCACGGCGGGCTTGCCCTGCAGGGTGCCTTTCTCTGCATCCGCACCCGCAACGCCGGCGAAATCCTTCGGGCCGGGAAATACCAGGTGCTGATGGCCGGTGAAGATCGCATCGATGCCGTCCACTCCGGCGAGATAGAGCGATGCATTTTCCATCCGCTCGGTCTGGCCGTTGCCGTCGATGCCGGAGTGGGAGAGGGCGACAATGATGTCGGCACCCGCCTCCTTCATCGCCGGCACCCAGGCCTTGGCCGCCTGCACGATGTCGCGGGTCTGCGCCTTGCCTTCGAGGTTCTTGGCGTCCCACAGCATGATCGGCGGCGGAACGAAACCGATGAAGCCGAGCTTGAGCGGCGAGACATTGCCCGCACCGTCCCTGATCTGCCTTTCGAGGATGATGTAGGGCTTGAAGAACAGCTCGTCCTTCGTGGGGTCCGATGCCAGCTGTCCCTTGGTCAGGTTGGCGCAGACAATGGGGAAATTCGCACCGTTGAGCGTGTTGAACAGGAACTCCAGCCCGTAGTTGAACTCATGGTTGCCGAGCGTTCCGCAATCATAACCGAGCGTGTTCATGGCCTTCATCACCGGATGCAGGTCGCCCGCCTTCATGCCCTTCTCATAGGCCATGTAGTCGCCCATCGGGTTGCCCTGCAGCAGGTCACCATTGTCGATCAGCACGGAATTGCCCGCCTCGGCGCGCACGGAATCGATGATGCTCGCGGTGCGGGCGAGCCCCATCGTGTCATTCGGCTTGTCGGCGTAATAGTCGTAGGGCATGATGTTCACATGGATGTCGGTTGTTTCCATGATGCGCAGATGCGCCTGATTGGCAGCGGCGCGGGCTGCGAAAGGATGCAGCAGGACCAGAGCCGATCCGGTGGCGATCCCGCCCAGCAGCGAACGCCGGGTGATGGTTGAGGTGAGCTTGAACGACATGGGGGCTCCTTCGGTCATCTGTCGGGACCGCGGCCGGACTGGCGCGGAAACGGGATAAATTAATGACAGCTAATATAAAGTTTGTAAATCGGCCTGCGCCCTTTGCAGAACGCCGTTTTGCGCCGCCGCCGGATGTCCCGTCGTCGCGAAAAACAGTCAGCAGGCAATGAGCCGCCTATCCGGCTTGCGGGTGAGGGCCTACTGCCCGGGTCGCCCGGTCTTGCCCTTGGTGCGGCTCTTGCGCTTCACCTCTGCCGGATCCTCGTAGCTGCCGACACCGGTCTTGCCGCGCACCAGCGGGCGGGGATCGTCCCGGTCCGGGAGCGCGGGCTTCGGGGGCAGGGGGCCGGTCACCGGTTTTTCGGTGCGGCCCACAGTCATTTCATCCAGCGTGTTCTTGCGAAACAGCGGACGCGCGGTATCGGTGCCGGGACCCATGTCGTCCAGCGAGGGTTTGGCGAAGTAGCTGGCTTCGGGTTCAGAGCTAGTGGAAGATTTTCTCTTCGAGCCCGCTGCATTCCTGCTCCCTCTCGTGCCTTCGGCACTCGACGCCTCCTGGTTTCGCTTCCCCCTCGCGCCTTCGGCGCTCGACGCCTCCTGTTTGGCGATGGGGTCGTCCATGGCCGCGAGTTCGGCGGCCTTGAGGCGCTTGATTTCGTCGCGCAAACGGGCGGCGGTCTCGAAGTCGAGATCGGCGGCGGCATCGCGCATCTGCTTTTCCAGCGCGTTGAGATGGGATTGCAGGTTGTTGCCGACCAGATGGCCGCCATCCGCAAAACCCTTGCCGGAGACGCCTGAGATATCGGCGCGCACATGGTCGCGCTCGTAGACGCTGTCGAGAATGTCGGAAATCCGTGCCTTTACCGATTCCGGCGTGATGCCATGCGCCGTGTTGTATTCCACCTGCTTCTGGCGACGGCGGGTGGTTTCCTCCATCGCCCGCTTCATCGAGCCGGTGATGTTGTCCGCATAGAGAATGACCTTGCCGTCGACATTGCGGGCGGCGCGGCCGATGGTCTGCACCAGCGAGGTCTCCGAGCGCAGGAAACCTTCCTTGTCGGCATCGAGAATGGCGACGAAGCCGCATTCCGGGATGTCGAGACCTTCGCGCAGCAGGTTGATGCCGACGAGCACGTCGAAGGCCCCCAGCCGGAGATCGCGGATGATCTCGATCCGCTCCAGCGTGTCGATGTCGGAATGCATGTAGCGCACCCGGACACCCTGTTCGTGCAGATATTCGGTCAGGTCCTCGGCCATCCGCTTGGTCAGCACCGTCACCAGCGTGCGATACCCCTTCTGGGCGGTCTCGCGGATTTCGCCGAGTACATCGTCCACCTGGCTGCGGGCCGAACGGACCTCGACCGGCGGATCGATCAGGCCGGTCGGGCGGATCACCTGTTCGGCGAAGACGCCGCCCGCCTGTTCCATTTCCCAGTTGCTGGGGGTGGCGGAGACGGCGACGGTCTGCGGCCGCATCGCGTCCCATTCCTCGAAGCGCAGCGGACGGTTGTCCATGCAGGAGGGCAGCCGGAATCCATATTCGGCCAGCGTCGCCTTGCGGCGGAAGTCGCCGCGATACATGCCGCCGATCTGCGGGATGGTGACATGGCTTTCATCGATGAAAATCAGGGCGTTATCGGGAATATATTCGAACAGCGTCGGTGGCGGCTCGCCAGGCTTGCGTCCGGTGAGGTAGCGGGAATAATTCTCGATCCCGGCGCAGGCACCGGTGGCTTCCATCATCTCGACGTCATAGCGGGTGCGCTGCTCCAGCCGCTGCGCCTCGAGCAGGCGTCCGGCCTTTTCCAGCTCGGCAAGCCGCAGCTTCAGCTCTTCCTTGATCGCCTTTATCGCGCCGTTCAGCGTCGGGCGGGGCGTGACATAGTGGGAATTGGCGTAGATCTTGACCGATTTCAGGTCGCCGGTCTTCTGGCCGGTCAGGGGGTCGAATTCGGTGATGGCATCGATCTCGTCGCCGAACAGTGAAATCCGCCAGGCGGCGTCTTCCAGGTGGGCGGGGAACAGTTCGATCGTGTCGCCCCGCACCCGGAACGAGCCGCGCTGGAAATCCATTTCCCGGCGCTTGTATTGCTGGGCGACGAGGTCGGCGAGCAGTTGCCGCTGGTCGATGCGGTCGCCCACCGTCATCTGGAAGGTCATCGCCGTATAGGTCTCGACCGAGCCGATACCATAGATGCAGGAGACCGAGGCAACGATGATGCAGTCGTCGCGCTCCAGAATGGCGCGGGTGGCGGCGTGGCGCATCCGGTCAATCTGCTCGTTGATCGAGCTTTCCTTCTCGATGAACGTATCGGAGCGCGGCACATAGGCTTCCGGCTGGTAATAATCGTAATAGGAGACGAAATATTCCACCGCATTGTCGGGGAAGAAATTCTTGAATTCCGAATAGAGCTGCGCGGCCAGCGTCTTGTTCGGCGCGAGGATGACGGCCGGGCGCTGCGTCGCCTCGATCACCTTGGCCATGGTGAAGGTCTTGCCGGAGCCGGTCACCCCGAGCAGCACCTGGCTGCGCTCGCCGTTCTCCAGCCCCTCGGTCAGGTCGCGGATGGCGGTCGGCTGGTCGCCTGCGGGCTGGTAATCCGTCACCATCCGCAACGGAATGCCGCCTTCGGACTTGTCCGGGCGCTGCGGACGGTGGGGCACCCAGAGCTTGCCATCCTTGAACAGCGGATTGCCGGATTCGATCAGCGCCGACAGCGCTTCCACGGTGGCGGTGACGGCCCCTGTCGCCATCGCGCCCGCATCTTCCAGCGTCGTGTCCATCCCGGCGACCGGGTTCAGCCCGGCGGCAGCCCGGGTCTTCGGATCATTGCTGCCGCCCATCGAGGTGCCGCGTGCCGATTTGGAGCTGGCAATGCCGGCATTTTTCGCCTTCCTGCCGGGTGCTGCTTCCTCCGCCGCAGCGGGGCGGGCCGTCATGTTGCGGGCGGCGATTTCCACCTTCTTGCGGTGCTTGCCGGCCTTGGAAGCGATCTCGCGCTGGGTCTCGACGGATTTCGCCTCCGCCTCCTGTTCGAGCTGCCGCACCCAGTCGGCGACGGAGCCGGTGAGCGGCTCGCCCTCGAACGGGGCTTGCGGCGCTTCTTCAAAACCATGGGATGCGGGGGAATTTTTCGGTAAACGGGCCATCACCCGAATATGGCGAGAGTCCCGGCGAAAGAAAAGACCGCATGCGTACAAAAGGGAAACGAAAATGCGGTCTCCGTCCGCCTCGGGTGATGCATGGACCCGCGATGCAGCACGCTGGAATTGATTTTTTGCAAATTTTTCGCACTATAAAGTTGAGCAATTTCCTGCATGTAACGAATTTGTCGCTCTGGGGGAAGATATTCCCCAGATTCGAGACCCTTTATACTTTGTTTAATTATTGTCGCGAAATATAGTAAAACAGCATGTTGTCCGGGCGGGATTCGCATGTGAAGCCGACTGTCCGGCGCAAGTGCAAACCGGTGTCATGGTCCGTCGAATGGCCGTGGCAGCATCTCCTTATGAGGGGCCACCATGCCTGATAGTGCTGAGTCTGCCGATCGATCCTCCCCCTCAATGCTGGCACCCCTGCGGATCTTGACCAGGTCGATCGGCCGGTCTGCGGGCAGCCTGTTCAGCCTGCTGGCCATCGGCGCGGTGTTTTGCGTCGGGCTGGAACTGGTGATCCTTGAACGGGAGGAATCGGTCGTCAACCAGCGCATGGACGGCGAGCATCGCGACGCCGAAATTCTGTCGCGGATCGGCGACCTGCAGCGCAAGATCCAGATCGACATTGTCGAAGTCCAGCAATTCCTCACCGATTTCTCCGCGACGCGCGGGCGCGATGGGCTGGACGATGGCATTGCCGCCGCCGAGGTCTATGCCGACCGTTTTCACGCCGATCTGATGGCAGCTGAAAAGGCGGCACAGGATTTCGGCAGCCACGAACTGGTGAGTTACCTCGACCAGTTGCCCGCCGCCTTCGATACGCTGCACAAGAAGGGGCTGGCCATGGCACGGGCCTATGCATCCGGTGGCACGGATGCCGGCAATGTGCTGATGCCGACTTTCGACAAGGCCAGTGACGATCTTCTGGAGCAGGTCGACAGGGCGCAGGCCGCCCTTGACCTGGCCAAGACGCGGCGGGCCGAGGCGGATGCCGTTTCCCATGCGGAACTCGAGGCCTTGCGCAGCAATGCCCGGCTCAACATCATCGGCCTCGGCGTGGTGACGATTCTGTCCTGCCTTGCCGGTTTTGCGCTGGTGCGCCGCTGGATCGTCGAACCGGTGCGGGCGCTGAAGGCGCGCATGGCGCGGCTGCGCGATGGCGAGATTGATGACCCCTTTCCGCCACAGGGTCGCGGCGACGAAATCGGCGAGATGGCTGAGACACTGGAATTCCTGCGCCTCGGCCTGGTCGAGCGCCGCAAGCAGGAGCAGGAATCCCGGCTGATCGGCGAATTCATCGAATGGCTGCAATCGGCGGAGTCGGTCACCGAACTCTACCGGATGATTGCCGATTGCGTGTCGCGCCTGCTGCCGGATTGCGGCGGCGGTCTCTATATCTTTTCCCATTCCCGCGATGTGCTGGAAGGTGTGGCCGACTGGAACGGGGCGCAGGTGCGCGGCGAAATTCATCCCGAGGATTGCTGGAGCCTGCGGCGGGGCAGGGCCTATGATTTCGGCACCGACCGGCTGCAATTTGTCTGCAACCATATCGATGGCACAGCCGACCATTGCTACAGCTGCATGCCCATCCTCGCGCATGGCGAAACAATCGGCATGCTGCATATCGCCTATGGCGAGACGCGCGGCGGCGCGGGTGCGCTGTGGCAGCGCCAGAAGAAGCTGGCCATGGTCTGTGCCGAACAGATCAGCCTGTCGATTGCCAATGCCAAGCTGCGCGAGCAATTGCGCGACCAGTCGATCCGCGATGTGCTGACCGGTCTCTACAATCGCCGCTATCTGCTGGAGGCCGCCTCGCGCGAGTTTTCCCGCGCCGGGCGTTCCGGCACGCCGGTCAGCATGGTGTCGATCGATGTCGACCATTTCAAGCGCTTCAACGACAATCACGGCCATGATGCCGGCGACATGGTGCTGCGGGCTGTTGCCGAATGCCTGGACGCGCATTTCAGCAAGGGCGAGATCGTCTGCCGGTTTGGCGGCGAGGAATTCGTCGTCGCCCTTCCCGGCATCCCGGCAGAGGTCGCGCTGGCAAGGGTCGACGAATTGCGCCGCATGGTGGAAGCGCGGGTCGTCCGCTATCTCGACGCGCCGCTGCCGACCATTACCCTCTCAGCGGGCGTCGCGGCCCTTGCTGCCCATGGGGAAACCCTGCATGAGGTGCTGAAGGCGGCGGATGATGCGCTCTACCTCGCCAAGCAGCGCGGCCGCAACCGCGTCGTGCTCTCGGGCGAGGGCCGCGAGACGCCGAAGGACCCGGGTGACGCCGGGGGTGACGTGTCACGTCCGGCCAAGGCGCCCTTTCTGGTGACCCTGTAGCTCCCTTCGCTGCGCAAACCCTATTCGGCGGGCACGGGGGTCGGTGCGCCATCCCTGTCCAGTGCCACCATGATGAAAATCGCATCGGTCACCTTTTCCATCAGCGGCGTCAGGTAGCGTTGCGCCCAGGCCTCGACCTTCAGCGTCATCGAAGTGCGGCCGACCTTGTCGACATGGGTATAGATGCACAGCGTGTCGCCGATCTTGACCGGCAGGGCGAAGGCCATCTCCCGGACTGCGGCGGTGACCACCCTGCCATGGGCACGCTCGGCGGCGCGGATGCCGCAGGCAAGGTCCATCTGTGCCATCACCCAGCCGCCGAAAATATCGCCGGCGGCATTGGCATCGGCCGGCATGGCAAGGGTGCGCAGCGTCAGTTCGCCCTGCGGTGTTGCGATCCTGTCCATGTGGCTCTCCCTGCTGTCGGCTCCGGCCTGCATCCCGTGCGGCAAAGGTGCGCCGCATGCCTCTGGATGTTCTTCCACGATTCTGTGCCGGCTTTATAGTCCCCGTCCGCAAGGCCGGCATCGCCTAGAGTCTGTCAGGTTCAGATAGAACCTGACAGACTCCAAGCAAATTTGTTTTCGTTTGTCTTTTCGCTCAAACGAGTTTGAGCGCTCAAACGAGTTTGAGCGGGAAAACCGGATTCCACTTTTCCCTGACAAACTCTAGTGGAATGAATTTGACATTCGAAGCCCGTTCGCAGCGATCTCGAGGGTCGAATGTCAAATTCGTAAATTCCACTAGAATCATAGTGTTACTAATGATTTTGATGATTCCGACTTTTGCTCTCGAGGGTAAAGCGGACGGTAGCAAATGTCGGAATCAAACCACTAGCTTGCGCATGGAAAGACTCCCTTAACCATCCGGGTCTAGGATCGGGTCTCTGTGTCCCCCGTATGCGGCAGATGAAGTGGCGAGTGTATGGCGTATTTTTCGCACGGCTTTGCGGTCCCCCTGCGGCGGTCCCTGCTGTCGCTGTCGCTTCTTGCGCTGTTGAGCGGCTGCTCGTCGGATGCGCTCGATATCGACCGCAGCACCCATGTCTCCTCCATCCGCCATCACCGCCGTCCTGTCCCGGTCTATACCAGTGGCGGCGTGCAGGGCGAGAATATCGCCGATCTCTCCCGGGCCAACATGGCGGGAATCGGCCATGTGCCGGGGCCGGTGGCAGCACCAAAGCCCCTGCCGATGATCGACAGCGACGAGGCGCTGGCGCAGGGCAGCGGGGCCGATGGCCAGCCGCCGCAGATCCTCGGCCAGTTGTCGTCCGGGCCGGACGGTTCGGCAAGCGCGGGGGCTCAATCCGTGCAGATCGCCTCGGCCCAGCCGATGACGGTCACCAGCGACGGCGTCAATATCGATGCGGGCCTTGGCGTTGCCAGTGCCGGAAACGGGGCGGACTATGGTGCCCCGGCTGGCGGCACCAGCCTTGCCCGGGAAGAAGCCGACCAGATTGCCGAAACCAATGCCAGCGAGCCTGTGGTCGGCGGCATCGGCACCGACAATCTGGTGCAATATCCCGCCGCCCAGCCGGAGCCTGTCGCGCAGCCGCCTGCGCCCGCCCGGCAGCCGGTCGCGCGCAGCAATCGTCCGCAGACGCAGGAGGTGGCGATGCTGACCCGGCCCATCGACCCAATGGCCAATCCCGCCCTGCCGCCGCAACCGACCGAAATGCCCGCTTCCGAACGGGCCTGCCGCGTTGCCCTGCAGCGGATGGGCGTCAAGTTCCAGGATGTCACGCCGATCTACAACGGGCCGACCTGCGGCATTCCCTATCCGGTCAAGGTCTATGGCTTTGCCAGCAATATCGCGATGAAACCGGCGGTGACGCTGAATTGCCAGGTGACCCTGGCCTTTTCGCAATGGGTGAAGAACGAGCTGAACCCGTCGGCCCGCTACCGCTACTGGTCAGGGGTGCGCACCATCATTCCGCTCGGCGGCTATTCCTGCCGCCGGATGAATTCCAGTGCCCGCAACCCCTGGTCCGAGCACGCCCGCGGCAATGCCATCGACGTCGGCAAGTTCGTGCTGAACAGCGGCAAGGAAATCGACGTGCGCAAACCCGGTTTCTTCTCCTTCCGGGAGAGGGGCCTGCTCAATGCGGTGCGCTCCGACAGCTGCAAATATTTCCACACCGTGCTCGGACCCGGCAGCGACCCGCATCACAAGGATCATTTTCATTTCGACCTCAGGACCCGGAAATCCGGCTACCGCCACTGCGATTGAGCATGGAATCCCCACATCGGGTCGATTGTCGATTTTTCCGGGAACTTTTTTCGGTGAATTCCGTCCAATGACCAGTGCGAACCTCAAAGCACTGATCATTCCAAAGGAGTTCGAGATGTTTAGGAAAACAGTATTTGCCGCCGCAGCCCTGCTTTTCGGCAGCGTTACACTGGCTCATGCCGCCCCGCCGACCGATGCGCAGATCGCCCATATCGCCTATACCGCCGGCCAGATCGACATCGCTGCCGCCGAACAGGCGAAGGCCAAGAGCAAGAACGACACCGTCCTGCAGTTTGCCAGTGAAATGGCCAGTGACCACAAGGCGGTCAACGATCAGGCGCTGGCGCTGGTGACCAAGTTGAAGGTGACGCCCGAGGACAATGACATCTCGAAGTCGCTGTCGAAGGATGCCGCCGCAACGCTGGAAAAGCTGAAGGGCCTCGATGGCGCAGCCTTTGACAAGGCCTATCTCGAAAACGAAGTCGCCTATCACAAGGCGGTCAATGCGGCCCTGAAGGACACGCTGATCCCCTCTGCACAGAATGCCGAACTGAAGGCGCTGCTGCAAACCGGCCTGACGCTGTTCCAGGAACATGAAATGCACGCCGAACATGCGGCTGCCTCGGTGAAGTGATGGTCTGCGGGGCACGCATTTCCGGCCTCATCGGGCTGCTTGCGGTCCTTGCTGCCGCGCCGCTCGCCGCCGCCGAACATGTGATCGCCATCGATCACCTGAAATTCGGGACGGTGCCGCAGGAGGTGCATCCGGGCGACGTGATTGTGTGGCGCAATCTTGATATCTTTCGCCACACGGCCACGGCAGGCGATCACGCCTTCGACATCGACCTGCCGCCGAAACAGGATGTGCGGATGGTGGTGAAGGATCTTGGGCCCGGTGACCATGCCTTCTTCTGCCGCTTCCATCCCGGCATGAAGGCCGTGCTGAAGGTGGCAAACTGAAACCGGCAGCCGGGCAGGCCTCCTGTCCGGCTGCCAAGACCGGGCGGAAAGGAAAATTCATGGCAGAGTCCCTCCAGCGCAGGCATGTCTCCACCGAGGATGATGCGGCTCTGGCCGCGCAATCGGCTGACGGCAGCGAGACGGCGATGCGCGAAATCATGCAGCGCCACAACCGGCTGCTGTTTCGCGTCACCCGCTCGGTGCTTCGCGATGACGGCGAGGCGGAGGATGCCGTGCAGGCCGCCTGGGTGCAGGCGTTCCGCGCGATGGGTACTTTTCGCGGCGAAGCGAAGCTCAAGACCTGGCTCACCCGCATCGCCCTCAATGAAGCCTTTGGCCGGATGCGGAGCCGGCGTCACACCGTCGACCTCGAGGAGGTGGATTTGCAGAACAACCGTCCCGGCGGCAGCGTCATCGCCTTTCCCTCCGCCCTGATGCCGGAAGACCCCGAAAGCGGGGCCGCGCGGCGCGAGGTGCGGGTGCTGCTTGAAGATCTCGTCGATGACCTGCCTGCGGATTTCCGCAGCGTCTTCGTCCTGCGCGATATCGAGGGCATGAGCATCGAGGAAACCTCCGGGCTTCTCGGGATCAAGCCGGAAACGGTGAAGACGCGCCTGCACCGGGCGCGAAAATTGCTGCGCACCGGGCTGGAAGCGCGGGTGACCGGAGCGTTTTCCGGCCTGTTTCCGTTCGACGGCATGCGCTGCGTGCGCATGGCGGACCGGGTGATCGCGGTGCTCGGTTCCTGATGCCGGCTGGCATGTTCTTCAACAGGCAAATTTTGAACGGGCAAAATTGAAAGGGCAAATTTCAAAGGGTTGTCGCCCTGCCGGCTTTTCTTCCTATATAGTCGATGCACAGGCCGCCTTGCCTTTGCCCACATCGCTCCCATTCCGGAAGAACCATGCCGCAACCGATCATTTCCGTCCAGAACCTCACCAAGACCTATGGCAATGGCTTCGAGGCGCTGAAAGGCGTCAGCCTCGACATTGCGCAGGGTGAAATCCTTGCTCTTCTCGGGCCGAATGGCGCGGGCAAGACCACGCTGATCTCGATCATTTGCGGCATCGTCGTGCCGAGTTCGGGCCGGGTGCTGGCAGGCGGCTTCGATGTGGTGAAGGATTTTCGCGAGACCCGCTCGCTGATCGGCCTGGTGCCGCAGGAACTGACCACCGACCAGTTCGAGACCGTCTGGAACACTGTCAGCTTTTCCCGCGGCCTGCATGGCCGGAAACCCGATCCCGCCCATATCGAAAGAGTGCTGCGCGATCTCTCGCTGTGGGACAAGAAGGATTTCATGCTGCGCCAGCTTTCCGGCGGCATGAAGCGCCGGGTGCTGATTGCCAAGGCGCTGTCGCACGAGCCACGGGTGCTGTTTCTCGACGAACCCACGGCAGGCGTCGACGTGAATCTGCGCAAGGACATGTGGCAGGTGGTCAGCCGGCTGCGCGACAGCGGCGTGACGATCATCCTCACGACCCACTATATCGAGGAGGCGGAGGAAATCGCCGACCGGGTCGGCATCATCGATGGCGGCAGGCTGCTGCTGGTCGAGCGCAAGGACGTGCTGATGAAGAAGCTCGGTTCCAAGCAGCTGATCCTCGAGCTTGCCCATCCGCTCAGCGAGGTTCCCGCCGGGCTCGCGCCGTTCGGCCTGCGGCTGGAGAACGGGGGCAACACCCTCGTCCATGATTATGACGGCCACGATGTCACCGACCGCATCACGCCGCTGCTGCAGGCGCTGTCTGCGGCGGGCATCGGCTTCAGGGACCTTTCCACCCGGCAGAATTCGCTGGAAGACATTTTCGTATCGCTGATCGGAGAACGGGCATGAATTTCGAAGCCATGAAGTCCATCTACGCCTTCGAGATGGCCCGCACCCGGCGCACGCTGCTGCAGAGCGTCGTCTCGCCTGTTCTGTCGACCTCGCTGTATTTCATCGTGTTCGGCACGGCAATCGGCTCGCGCATCCAGAATATCGAGGGGGTCTCCTACGGCTCCTTCATCACGCCGGGGCTGATCATGCTGTCGCTGCTGACGCAATGCATCGCCAATGGCTCCTTCGGCATCTATTTCCCGAAATTCACCGGTACCATCTATGAGCTGCTGTCCTCGCCCGTCTCGATGCCGGAAATTCTCGTCGGCTATGTCGGGGCGGCAGCGACCAAGGGGCTGCTGGTCGGAACCATCATCCTGATCACCGCTTCCTTCTTCGTCGATGTCTCGATCCAGCACCCCTTCCTGATGGTGCTGTTCCTGGTGCTGACGGCGGTGACCTTCAGCCTGTTCGGCTTCATCATCGGCATCTGGGCGAAGGATTTCGAGCAGTTGAACCTCATCCCGATGCTGGTCATCCCGCCGCTGACCTTTCTCGGCGGCTGCTTCTACTCGGTCAACATGCTGACCCCCTTCTGGCGGGCCGTCAGCCATTTCAACCCGGTCCTCTACCTGGTGAGCGGCTTCCGCTGGAGTTTCTACGGCATCGCCGACGTCAATCCCTGGCTGAGCCTTGGCACCGTCGCCCTGTTTCTCGCAATCTGCCTGATGCTGGTCAACTGGATGTTCCGGACGGGATACAGGCTGAAGAGCTGAGGTTCGGCGGATCAGTCCTTCAGCCGCAATTCATCGGACTGCATCTGGAAAGACGAGACGGTGGTGAGGAAGCTCATGCCGAGCAGGCTCTCATCCATCGCGCCCTTGCGGGTGACGAGGGCGGGGACGTTTTCGCGCTTGATCGGACCGAGTTGCATCATTGTAAGGTCGATGGGGGCGGCCATGGCTTCGCCGTTGGCGGTCAGCACGCGGGTGGAATAGGTGAGGTTTTCGGGGATGATGCCGACCTGAACCGCATCCTCGTAGGTGAGCGTCACGGTGCTGGCACCGGTGTCGATGAGCATCGGGATGTCCTGGGCATTGACGGTGACGACGGCGCTGAAATGGCCGTTGAGGCTGCGTGACAGCAGCACCTCCTTGCGGCCTTTCGAATCGGTGGTGGTGACGGCATGGCCCGGCAGCAGGCCTGCGAGCAGCCGCAGCCCCGTTCGCTCCGCGTCTTCGCGAAACAGCGAGATCGTGGCGAGTGCGAGGATGATCAGCATCCAGATCATCAGTTGTCGCACCGACTGCGACCAGCGCCTGCGGCTGGCGAGAATGCCCGCGCCGAGAACGGCGGTGAGCGGCAGAAGGTAGAGGGCGGAGGCGAGCTGGTCGCTGTTGAGCCCGAGCAGTTTCGTATTCTCCGGCTTCAGCAGCAGGACGGCGAGGCCGATGCCAATGATTGCGATGCCGATCCGGTACCTGCTCATGCGCTGCCGTTTTCACGCGCCATGCGCTGGCGACGGGTCTCCCGGCGCGGCTTGCGTTCCACCCCTTCCAGCCGGGCGGGCAGGCTCGCCATGATCGTGCGGCGCTCGCTGTCGGTATAGGTCGTCCAGGCTCCGATTTCCTCGCGCGTGCGCCCGCAACCGAAGCAATAGCCGGTCACCATGTCGATGGAGCAGACGAGGATGCAGGGGGATTCCATGGATATGACCTTTTGCTTTCGCAACCTATGCGAAGTTCAGATGAGAAGCGCAAGGGTCGACAGCATCACGATTTCGAAAACCTGTTGCGTTGCACCAATCGTGTCGCCGGTATGGCCGCCGAGCCTGCTCCTGATCATGTCCGTAAACAGCCAGGTGGAAAAAAGGCCCGCAAAAATCGCCACCGCCACAACAGCCAGCGACAGGAAAGGCGCGAGCAGCAGGAGGGCGAGGATCAGCGCCGTCGCAAGCGCCGTTCTCAGGGACCTGCCCGAGGGCACGCCGACCCGGGCTGCGACGCCATCCGGCTTTGCGGCAGGCAGTGCCCGCCAGTGCCAGACCATCGCCGCCCGGCTGGCCCCTGCCGTGGCGACCATCGCAAGGGCCGCAAGCGTCGGCGATCCCGCCGTGACGAGAGTGGCGAGCGCGGTGATGCGGGCGAGAATCGACAGCACCAGCGCCAGCGCCCCATAGGAGCCGATGCGGCTGTCCTTCATGATGGCAAGTGCCCGTTCGCGGTCGCGTCCGCCGCCAAGGCCATCCATGGTGTCGCCGAGCCCGTCCTCGTGCAGGCCGCCGGTCACCAGCACCAGGATGCCGGTCGCAAGCGTTGCGGCAAGCAGCGGCGCATGGCCGTGGCCCAGCGCATAGAGCAGCAGCGCAGGCAGCAGCGACAGGATGATGCCTGCCAGCGCGAAGCCGCCGGAGGTCCGCTCCATCCGTCCGTCGTCACCCTCGAAGAAGCGGGAAGGGACGGGGATGCGGCTCAGGAAGCCGAGCGAACGGGCGACATCGACGATGAATTCCATCGGTGCTTTTTCGGGCCACATGGGCGGGGGTCCTTTCCGGGGAGCGCTTGCGACAGGGAAAGCCGCTTTTGCGGTTGTTTGCCGTCGCGAGGCTCTTTATGAGACGAAGCCAAGAGAAACCTTATTCCGGATAAAAATACAAGGAAGCCGCCTTCATGAGCCTGACCGGTCTGCCCTTTGACGATTTTCGCAAGCTGCTCAATGATCTCCCGGGCCCGAACCCGGTGGCGCTGGCGGCGGCCCGCGACCGCGACAGCCAGCTGACCAAGCCGCCCGGCGCACTGGGCCGACTGGAAGAGATTGCCTTCTGGCTTGCCGCCTGGACCGGGCGCGCGCCTGCCGTCACCCGTCCGCTGGTGGCAATCTTTGCCGGCAATCACGGTGTCACCCGGCAGGGCGTCACGCCTTACCCGTCCGATGTCACCAAGCAGATGGTGGCGAATTTCTCCGCCGGGGGTGCTGCGATCAACCAGATCTGCGTCACCCATGATCTCGGCCTCAAGGTTTTCGATCTCGCGCTCGACATTCCGACCGGCGACATCACCTGCGAGGCGGCTCTTTCCGAGCGCGATTGCGCCGCCACCATGGCCTTCGGCATGGAAGCGATTGCCGGTGGCACGGACCTGCTGTGCATCGGCGAAATGGGCATCGGCAACACCACCATCGCCGCCGCCATCAACCTGGCGCTCTACGGCGGCACGGCGGAAGAATGGGTCGGTCCCGGCACGGGCTCGGCGGGCGAATTCCTCGAGCGCAAGATCCATGCGGTCAAGACTGCGGTTGCCTTCCACAAGGAGCATCTGGGTGATCCGCTGGAAGTGCTGCGCCGCGTCGGCGGCCGGGAAATTGCGGCGATGGCCGGGGCGATCCTTGCCGCGCGCATGCAGAAGATCCCGGTGCTGATCGACGGCTATGTCGCCACCGCTGCCGCCTCGATCCTGAAGGCGGCCAATCCCTCGGCGCTCGACCACTGCCTGATTGCCCATGTCTCGGGCGAACCCGGTCATCTCAAGGCCATCGAAAAACTCGGCAAGACGCCGCTGCTGGCACTCGGCATGCGGCTTGGCGAAGGCACCGGGGCGGCGCTTGCCGCCGGCATCGTCAAATCCGCCGCCGCCTGCCATTCCGGCATGGCGACCTTTGCCAGCGCCGGGATCAGCAACAAGGATTGAGGCGCGCCGCATTTGCGCGTTCCCCATGGCCCGCGCGCGTCACGGGCCATGGTGCGTTTGGGGTGAAGGTCATACATAGGCCGCAATGGTTCTGATACAGCACCAGCCTGTTGAGGACCGGATTTTCCGCGACCGGAAGGACAGGGGATCGATATGCGCAGACAGTGGCGACCCGAATTCAGCAGCAGACCCGCCAGCCTTCTGGTCGGTCTCTGGATGCTGGTCCTGTGCAACAACAGCTTCTGGCCGCTCGCCTACAGGGATTTCGGCGGATGGAACGGTGTCTTCATCAGTTTCGTCCTGTCGATCTCCTTCCTGCTGCTCTGCGGTCTTCTGACCCTGTCGGTCAAATATCTGTTCAAGCCGCTCGCCATCCTGTTGCTTCTGACGGCGGCAGCCGCCTCGTATTTCACCGACACTTTCGGCACGATCATCAATGAATCGATGATCGACAATGCAATGACCACCAATGCCCGCGAGGCAGGCGCGCTGATCAGCACCCGTTTCCTGATCCATTTCGCGCTTTATGGCCTGTTGCCCGTCGCCCTGCTGCTGTTCGTGCGGCTCCGGCATGAAGACATGCCGCGCAAGGTCGCGGGCAATCTGAAGCTATTGGTGCCGATGCTCGCGGCCACCGGGGCGATGGTCTATCTCCATCTCGGGGCCTTCATCATCACCATCCGCCAGGACAATCTGCTGATGCAGACGCTGAACCCCGTCGCACCCATCGCCGGTGCCTGGAACTGGGTGCATACGCGGCTGACGGAATCGACGCTGGTCGCAGCGCCACTCGGCCTGGATGCCCGAAAGGGCCCGGTGATCTCGGGCGCGAAAAAGCCGGTGATTACGGTTCTCGTCACCGGGGAAACCGGCCGGGCGATGAATTTCTCGCTGAACGGCTATGGCCGGAAGACCAATCCGGAACTCGAAAAGCTCGACATCATCAACTATCCTGATGTCACCAGCTGCGGCACGGATACCGCCGCCTCGGTGCCTTGCATGTTTTCCAACCTGACCCGCGCCAACTATTCGGAATCGGCGGTCA
This sequence comes from uncultured Gellertiella sp., assembly GCF_963457605.1. Classification (GTDB taxonomy): domain Bacteria; phylum Pseudomonadota; class Alphaproteobacteria; order Rhizobiales; family Rhizobiaceae; genus Gellertiella. Next base: position 407,833 of record NZ_OY735139.1, on the reverse strand, counting down.
AGGCCTCGGAAAACCTGCTGGATGTGGTGCGCCATGCCGGCATGGATGCGATCTGGTGGGACAACAATACCGGCAGCAAGGGGGTTGCCGACCGCTCCACCTATGTGCCCTTCATGGACACCAGGGATCCGCTCCTCTGCCCGAATGACGAATGCCGCGACAGCGTGTTTCTCGAAAGACTGGCAGAAAAGCTCGCCGGGACGACGAAGGACACGCTGCTCGTGCTGCACCAGATCGGCAGTCACGGACCCGCCTATTACCGGCGTTATCCCGATGATCTCCGGGCCTTCACCCCGGACTGCCGGACCCCGGACCTGCCGAAATGCAGTCTGGAGGAGGTGCGCAACGCCTATGATAATTCGATCGTTGCCACGGACCGGTTTCTGGCCGACGTGATCGGCATTCTGAAGAAGAATGACGATCACCTGTCGAGCGCTCTGCTTTATGCCTCCGACCACGGGGAGTCGCTCGGCGAAAACGGCCTGTTCCTGCACGGTGCGCCCTATGCCTTCGCGCCGAAGGAACAGACCCATGTGCCGATGATCACCTGGTACTCGCCCAGTTATGGTGCGCTGATGGGCATCGATCACGCCTGTCTTGCGAAACAGGCCGGGAATGCCTATTCCCATGACAACTGGTTCCACACCGCGCTCGGGATGCTGGATATCCAGACGTCGGTCTATAACGGTGCCCTTGATCTCTACAGGACGTGCCGCGCGAAAGGTTGAGAATGGACAACGGCTTTGAAAAGCACACAGGTCTGAAACACCTGCTGGCCGCAGCGACCTATTCGCTGGGCGGATTTCGCCGCTTGCTGGGCGAGGCCGCATTCCGGCACGAGGCGCTGGCCTTTGTGGCCGGGCTCATCGCTTTCCTCGTGTCGCGGGCAACTGCGCTGCAGGTGATGCTGTTCATCGGCCTGATGCTGTTTCTGTTTGCCTTCGAGGCGATCAATACCGCCATCGAGGAAATCGTCGACCGGGTGTCACCGGAATATTCGCTGGCCGCCAAACATGCCAAGGATCTCGGATCCTTTGCCTGCATGTGCGTGATCACGGTCAACAGCGCCTATGTGGCCTATACGCTGTTCGGCCTGTGGTTCTGATCAGAAGCGGACTGTCGCCATCGTGGCGCGGTGATCCGACGGCCAGGGGGTGACGACGATGTCGGCCTCCGGGGCCTTTTCACCAACGATCCCGGCTTTCAGCACCTTGAGGTCTTTCGCCCTGCCGAATGTATAGTCGATCCGGTCATGGTGATCGTCCTTGGCGTCCGCTGCCGTGGTCGGCGTCCAGGTCAGGCCGGGCTTGGCGACGGGATCGGGCCAGGCTGCGCGGAACAGGTCGGTAAGGCCTGCCTCCGTCTCGAGCCGCCGGGCGGAGGGGAAGGGGAGCACCATCGGCTGCAAACCGGCCTTGACGGTTGCCTCGGTCCAGTCATGCCAGGACGGTTCGTTGAAATCGCCGAACAGGAAGGTGGCGTCGGCCTTGTCCGCCGCTTTCAGATCTTCCATCACCAGATCCAGCGCCGGACCTCGTGCCGCCTTTGCCGCCGCAACCGCTTCATCGGCGGTCTTCAGAAAAGGCGCGCTGCCATAGGGAATGTTCAGCACCTGATAGGGCTGATACGGATAGTCGGTGAGGTGGATGCCAAAGGCATAGACGGTGCGGCCGTTGACATTGATCGGCACGCCGAGATCGTGCGGCGTTGCCTTGCCGATCGGATAGCGGCTGAGGATGGCATTGGCCCACAGCGCCGGGTTCTTCCGGGTCTGGTCGTAATAGTAATAGCCGAGCTTTTCGGCAATTGCCCGGGCGACGCTCGGTCCGACGGCATCGCAGGATTCCGCGGTGCAGGGATCGGGTTCGGGCCTGGTTTCCTCGATGCCGATGATATCGGGATTGACCGCCTTGATCGCGGCCACGGTTTCATCCACCGGCTTTTTCGCATTCACCCCACCGCCCCAGATGTTGAAACTCATCACGGTGAGCGTGGTCCGGGTCCCGGCGGCGTGGGCGGAAAGGGTGGCCAGCGCGGTCGACAGCGACAGGGTGGCAATCCAGGCAAATTGTTTCAGCATCCGTTCCTCCAGCCATCATGGTTCAGGGGAGGCTATCAGCGGCAATTGACATTGGAAAGACAGATATTTTCGTTTGTTTTATAAGCAATTTCTGCGAATTGACCGGTAGGTCAGGCGAAGCTGCGCTTCTTTTTTTCCACCGCCTGGGCGTCTTCCACCGGCGGAATGGTCTGCAGCACGCGGCGGGAGGGCAGGATGGCGATGGCTTCGGTACCCTCGCGCAGTTTTGACTTCAGGATGAAATGCCCGTCATGCTTGGCGAGAATCGCCTGGACGATGGGCAGGCCGAGGCCGGTGCCCTGTTCGGCGCTCTTGATGGCTATCGACCCCTGGCCGAAGGCGGAGAGGACCACCGGAATTTCGTCTTCGGGAATGCCGGGCCCGTTGTCCTTGATCGCCACATATTGGCCGCCGGTGGAGGTCCAGCCGGCCTTGACCTGGATCTCGCCACCCTGCGGGGTGAATTTCACCGCGTTGGACAAGAGGTTGAGGATCACCTGGCGCATCGACTTCTCGTCCGCCCAGACATCCGGCAGCGAGGTCTCGAAAGTCTCGGCAATGGTGATGTTCTTGGCGCGGGCGCGCAATTGCACCATGCCGATGCAGTCTTCGGCGATATCGAGCAGGGAAATGGCTTCCTCGTTCAGCTCGTAGCGCCCGGCCTCGATGCGGGAGAGGTCGAGGATTTCGTTGATCAGGTTCAGGAGATGCTGGCCGGAACTGTGGATGTCGCCGACATATTCCTTGTATGTGGGGTTGTTGAGCGGCCCCATCACTTCCGTCGCGATCACCTCGGAAAAGCCGAGGATGGCGTTGAGAGGGGTGCGCAGCTCGTGCGACATCGAGGCGAGGAAGCGGGATTTGGCAAGGTTTGCCTCTTCCGCCCGCCGCCGCGCTTCGTCCGACATGGATTTTGCGGTTTCCAGTTCGGCGATCAGATCGTCCTTTTCCGACTGGAAGGACAGGAGCTTGATATTGGAAACGAACATCCGGTCGGTGACGATGACGAAGAAGGTCACGGCCACGCAAAGCATCGCCAGCAGGCCGATATCATAGACCGAGCCGCCGAGAATGGCATTGGCCGACAGGGTCAGGATCACCGGCAGGAAGGTCACCGGCAGCGAGCGCCGGAGCATGAATGTCGACAGCGCCGTAAAGGAAAGCACCACCAGCAGGATCGCCCCCTTGAACAGGGCGAAATTGTTGTCCGTGCAGGCCCCGCATTCCTGTACGCTGAAGATTGCCCAGCCGATGCCGACCAGGGCTTGGCCTGCCAGCAGGATGTTGCGCCACTTCTTGGCGTTTTCGACGGTGATCTGGTGGCGCATCCCGATACGCGACAGCAGCGTATTGCCGGCATGCAGCACCAGTGCCGAAAAGGCCCAGCCGATCAGCCGGAGATCATTGTTGAAATAGGTGCCGATGATGGTGATGACGACGATCAGATAGGGGGTGATCGAGGCGCTTTGCAGCGTTGTCGAGAGATGCATGACCATCAGTTCGCGGTCAAAGGCCCGGCCGGCGTGATCGCCATGCTGCAACCGCTCACGGGTCGCCTTCACCGCACGGTTGACCGCGCTGTTGCGATGCCCGCGGGAGCGGTCGACGATAATCTTGTCGGTCGATGAACTGACGCTTTTTGACATGGAACTGAATGGCGATCTGCAACGGAACAGGCTACAGATTAGGCGGCAAAGCTTAAGAAGATGCTGCCTGAAACCATTTGTTTTCCATTTTTCTTAGGCGCTGCGCCAGGTCCTCCGTTTTGTGATCGAAGTCGTGCCCCACCGTTTCCGCCGCCTCATATACCGTTTGATTTTCTTTGCCTTTCTGGCCCTTCTCGGCTTTGCGACCGGAAGGCGGCACGGCGACGCACCGGCAATTTTGCCGGGCCCGTTTGGCGTGGTGGATGGCGATACATTAACGTTTCGCGGTGAGCGGCTGCGGCTTGCAGGGCTGGATGCGCCCGAGCGGGCCCAGCGCTGCGGGGGCGGTACTGCCTTATGGGCCTGCGGGACATCGGCGACACGGGCGCTCTCCCGTCGCCTGACGCCGGATGTGGCCTGCACGGCGCGGGGCCGCGACAAATATCGCCGCCGTCTGGTGGTTTGTGGTTCCGGTCCCGGGTCGGGAGATGTGGGGGCCTGGCTGGTCCGCAATGGCTATGCGCTTGCCTATGGCAATTACGCGGCGGAGGAGGCGGAGGCGCGTCTCGCACGACGCGGCATCTGGACCGGCCCGTTTGAACGGCCAGACGACTGGCGCAAGGCGCACCACGACACCAGTGGCGGGAACCCGCCATGGGCGGGCTGGCTTGGGAGCCTGTGGCAATGATAGGATGCGGGCAAATCGGGAGAACGGCAGATGAAGCTTTATGACGGCGGGCGCGCCCCCAATCCGCGACGGGTGACCCTGTTTCTGGCGGAAAAGGGCATTGAGGTAGAGAAGGTGCCGGTCGACATGGGGCGGCTGGAACACAGGTCTGCCGGTCTTAGCCAGTTGAACCCGCTGCAACGGCTGCCGGTGCTGGTGCTGGACGACGGGACCGTGCTGACCGAGACCATTGCGATCTGCCGCTATTTCGAGGAACTGCATCCCGAGCCCGCCCTGTTCGGCACCGGGGCGCGGCAGCGTGCGCTGGTCGAGATGTGGCAGCGGCGGGTGGAGCTGCATTTCTTCATGGCGGTGGCCGCCGTGTTTCGCCATCTGCATCCGGCGATGAAGGATTGGGAGGTGCCGCAGGTGCCTGAATGGGGCGAGGCCAACCGGCCGAAGGCACTGGACTTTCTGGCCTTGCTGGACCAGGAGCTTGCCGGGCGGACCTATGTGGCGGGAGACCAGTTTTCCGTTGCCGACATCACCTGCCATGTCACGATGGGTTTCATGAAGCTTGCCCGGATCGCCCTTCCGGAGGATCTCGTCCATGTGAAGCGCTGGTTTCACCTGGTCAGCGAACGTCCGGCGTTCCGGGCCAATCCGGTTTGAGCCCCGACAGCCTCGATCCCCTCAGAGCCGGGATCGCAGCCTGCAGGCTGTGCCGCGATTGCCCGCAGGGCGGGCCGGAACGGCGCCTGCCGCATGAGCCGCGGCCGGTGGCCGTGATCTCGTCGCGTGCGCCGGTCCTGATTGCGGGCCAGGCACCCGGTTTGCGGGTGCATGAGAGCGGCGTGCCCTTTACCGATGCCTCCGGTGACCGGTTGCGCGACTGGCTGGGCGTGACAAGGGAGGTCTTCTACGATCCCGCCAGCTTTGCCATCGTGCCGATGGGTTTCTGTTTTCCGGGCTATGATGCTGAAGGCAGCGACCTGCCGCCGCGTCGGGAATGTGCGCCGCACTGGCGTCCGCGCGTGCTTTCCGCCATGCCGCAGCTCAGGCTGGTTCTTGCCGTCGGAACCCATGCGCAGGCCTGGCATCTTGGCCGGACTGCCGGAGGCCGCATGTCCGACACTGTCAAGGGCTGGCGGGATTTTCTCTCCCCGGCGTCAGGCCCGGCGATTTTGCCGCTGCCGCATCCGAGCTGGCGCAACACCGGCTGGCTGAAGAGGAACCCGTGGTTTGCTGCCGAACTGCTGCCAGAGTTGAAATTAATGGTTAAATCGTTGATCACGTGACAACAAAACACGAATATTCTAAGCATGTGCCGAGCCGCAGACAAAAAAATTCAAAAGATCCCAAAATGATTGTTTATTTTGCCGATTTTTAGAATATCTGCTCCTCTTGGTTGCACGTTATGCGCATAGGGATGCGTTGCATCCCGACTTGAAAGGAACTGGCATGGATCGTCTGGATCGAAAGATACTCCGTCTTCTGCAGGAAGACTCAACCCTTGCGGTTGCCGATCTTGCAAAAAAGGTGGGTCTGTCGACCACACCCTGCTGGCGCCGCATCCAGAAGATGGAAGAGGACGGCGTGATTCGCCGCCGCGTGGCGTTGCTCGACCCGGTCAAGGTCAATACCAAGGTGACGGTCTTCGTCTCGATCCGCACCAATTCCCATTCGATCGAGTGGCTGAAGCGCTTTTCCGAAGTGGTGTCGGAATTCCCCGAAGTGGTGGAATTCTACCGGATGAGCGGCGACGTCGATTATCTCCTGCGCGTGGTGGTGCCCGACATTGCCGCCTATGACGCCTTCTACAAGCGGATGATCGCCCGCATCGAAATCCGCGACGTCTCCTCTGCCTTCGCCATGGAGCAGATCAAGTACACGACCGAACTGCCGCTCGACTACATGGGCATCGAGAACGTCAAGTCCGGCGAGGACTGAGGCTTTCAAAGGGGGTGGGAATTTGATCTCACCCTGCCTCAGACGCGCGCCCGGTGATCTCGCTGTCGGGCAGGATTTGCAAGGCCTGAAGCCGCAATGCACGGGCGGCGGTTTCAACCGCGGTGATGGACATGCCCAAGGCCTGCGCTGCAAATCGCATCGTATCATGGTCATGGAGTATATTGACGGCACCGGCCAGACCGCGTGCAATCGTCGGCTGACCATAGGCCTTGAACGCCCGATTCAGCGCCTCTTGGGGAATCGTGTTGTGATGCAGGACGAGCATGCCGAGGTCGATTGCATCGCGATAGGCAGTTGCACGATCCGTCCAGCGGTCGGCATTGGCCAGAAGTTTCGTGGCAAACATGCTGACGGGGTCGAGAACAGGTACGCCCAGTTCCGGATTGATGGCCCCGGATACCTCGATATTGCCTTCCCTGACGATCTCAAACTTGATGGACTGGCCCCGGTATCTCAGGAACATCCTGATGCCATAGCCATCGGCGCGGGGCTCCCTCACGCTCTCGACATCTTCGGGAAAAAACGCCTGTACGCCATTCTTGGTGACTGCAGTTCGCAGTTCCCTGTAGCCATTCTGGTCGAAGCAAAGAAAATCAACGTCCAGCGAGCGCCGATATTCCCCGTAAAGCAGGACAATTGCCGTGCCGCCGCCAAAGAAGCATCGGGTGCTTTGCAGAAGAGCGTGATTCATCCGCCGCAGCAGATCTGCGATCACGACGTGTTCGGGTCTCAGATATGTCATGGTCACCCTCTTGCCGGGAAGAACAATACCGCCTGAAGATGCCAGCGGCAAATGCATGGCCTGGCAACGCGGAACAAAATCGTTCGGGATCTTGCGGTCAAGCTCACCGCGTCCGGACAAGGCCGAATCCGTGGCCGAACCGGTGGCCGAGGTCGTCGATCAGCTGCCTCTCGCGGGCCCCGAGCGCGTCCGTGTCGACAAAGCGCCAGTTGCGCTCGTAGATGTGAAAGACGTCTTCGGCGTCAACAGGACTGTGGGGATCGCGATTCCAGACGAGCTTGCTGAGCTCGGGGAAATCGGCGGGAATGATCTGTTGCAGGGGCGGCTTTTCCATCGGGCGATCATACCAGACCGGCGACACGGTTTCCATGCGGGGGAAATGCCGTCCTCTTGCGGGATCAGTAGACCCGTCCGGAGCTAGAGTTTGTCAGGGAAAAGTGGAATCCGGTTTTCCCGAAAAGACAAACGAAAACAAAGAGTAATAGAGTCTGTCAGGTTCAGTATGAACCTGACAGACTCTAGATTGCCCGTTTGTCCTGCACCTTCGACAGCTCCCTGACGGCGTCGCGGCCGTTCCAGCGGGCGGTTTTGTCCGGGCTTTCGGCGAGTTTTCGGGCGAGCGCCAGCGCCGGGCCGTGGCAGGCGGGGCTGCGCTTGCCGATCTGGCGGAGCGCCCAGTTGACCGCCTTGCGGACGAAATTGCGCGGGTCTGTTGCATGGGCCTCGATCAGCGGCAGGAAGGCGAGGAGGGTACTGTCGGGTTCCTTTTTCAGATGCACGGCGGACCAGGCGATCATCGCAAAGGCGGTACGCCGGACGAATTCGCGGTCATCGCCGGCAAATTCCGGGATCAGCAGCGGGCCAAGTCCGGCCGTTGCAAACAGATCGGCCCAGCCGTCGACCATTTCCCAGGAGTTGAAGCTCGCCGCACAGGCGCGGGCCTGATCGGGGGTGATCAGGCCGGGCTCTTCCGTAAAGGCTGCCAGCAACCGGGCCTCGCGGATGCCGCTCTGCCAGAGGAGGAGGGCGCGGGAATGGTCGCGCCTGACGGACCGGGCGATGGCGCGCAATGCGGTGTTGGAAATGCCGAGCGCCCGGTCGGTGACGATGCCGAACCGGGCCATGCCCGCGATGTTTTCCGCCGTGCCGATGGCCTTGAGATGGGCGACCAGCTCTTCGGCGCAGGACGACGGCGTCAGGCTCATTTTTCCAGACGCGCCAGCAGCGAGGACGTATCCCAGCGATTGCCGCCCATCGCCTGCACATCGCCATAGAACTGGTCGACAAGCGCGGTCACCGGCAGTTTCGCGCCGTTCTGGCGGGCCTCGGAGAGAACGATGCCGAGATCCTTGCGCATCCAGTCGATGGCAAAGCCGAAATCATATTTGCCGACATTCATGGTCTTGTGGCGGTTTTCCATCTGCCAGGAGCCGGCAGCGCCCTTGGAAATCACCTCGATCACCTTCTCGATGTCGAGCCCGGCGCGCTTGCCGAAATGGATACCTTCGGCAAGACCCTGGACGAGACCGGCGATGCAGATCTGGTTGACCATCTTGGTCAGCTGTCCGGCCCCTGCCGGACCCATCAACCCGACCATGCGGGCATAGGCGTCGATGACGGGGCGGGCTTTTTCGAAGGTTGCCGCAGCGCCGCCGCACATCACGGTGAGAACGCCGTTCTCGGCCCCGGCCTGTCCGCCGGAAACCGGTGCATCGATGAAACCGATGCCCTCTTCAGCAGCGGCCGCTTCGAGTTCGCGGGCGACCTCGGCGCTGGCGGTGGTGTTGTCGATCAGGATTGCGCCCTTTGCCATGCCTGCGAGCACGCCGTTCGGCCCGAGCGTCACGGAGCGCAGGTCATCGTCATTGCCGACCATGGTGAAGACGAAATCGGCACCCCTTGCCGCCTCCGCCGGGGTAAGGGCATGGCGACCGCCGTGTGCGGCCACCCAGGCTTCGGCCTTGGCGGTGGTGCGGTTATAGACGGTGACGTCGTGGCCGCCCTTGTTCTTCAGATGGGCGGCCATCGGGTATCCCATCACCCCAAGACCAATGAAAGCCACGTTCGCCATTGCGGTCACTCCTCGTCAGCTCGAAAAAATCGAGGAGAGGATTAGCGGAATTGCTGCGCCTGCGAAAGGGAAAATCAGGCGAGACGGGCAATCACCAGGCAGCCGGGCGATGGTTCGCCATCCTGCATGCGGACATTGATGTCGGAAACTTCGGCAATGGCAAAGCCGGTGGATTCAAGCCGGGCGCGGATATAGGTTTCGGAGTGGACGAAGCGCTGGAAAGGATAGACCCTGTAGGGTTCGCCCGTCAGTTCCTCGTCGCTGCGGGTTTCGGCGGAAAAGATCAACAGCCCGCCGCGTTCGAGATTTTCCGCCGCGCCGAAGAACAGCGCTTCCAGCCCGCCGAGATAGGGCACGACGTCGGTGGCGGTAATGATGTCGAAGGCCTCGTCATCATTGTCCTCGAGATAATCCTCGACTTCCGCGACATAGAGCGTCTCGTAAATGTCCTTTTCATGGGTGATCTCGACCATGTTTTCGGAAATGTCGAGGCCGGTGATGTCATCGACCATGTCGCGCAGCGCCGCCCCGGTCAGGCCGGTGCCGCAGCCGAGATCGAGCAGGCGTTTGAACGGCCCGAGCTTCAGCGCCTGCAGCCGCTGGCGCACCTGCATCGGCACGCAATAGCCGAGCTGTTCGACAAGGATATCCTCGAAGGCCTCGGCATTCTGGTCGAACAGGGTTTCCACATAGGCTTCCGGTGCCTTGGGCGGGGTTTCGCCGCGTCCAAGTGCGGCAAGCCTGACGCTGACGCCGCCATGATCTTCGGGATCGATGGCCAGCACCTCGCGATAGGCCGCGACGGCGGCGTCGATCTCGCCGGATTTCTCAAGCGCCAAAGCGCGGTTATAGGCCTCTGCGAGGGCCTCCTCGTCGATTTTCTTGCTCATCAGGCTTCATAAGACGGGAAAGCCCGGCGCTGCAATAGGCATTTGCAGCGACCGGCAGCCTTGTCTAATGCAGGATGAATTCACCCTCGAGCGCCCGCCACTCGCTGGCACCGATCAGCTTGCGGTGGCAGTAGCGGACGGAATGCAGAGGCCCTTCAAGGGTTTCTTCCCAGAATTTCAGAAAATGAGTCATCTCCGGAAAGTCGGGTGCCAGGTCGTAGTCCTGCCAGACATAGGTCTGGAGGATCATCGGATGGTCGGGCATCCGGTAGAAGATGTGGGCCGTCGTCAATCCATAGCCCTTCAGCAGCAGTTCCATATCCTTGTGCATGGTCACCTCGCGTAACTTTCAGTTTCCAGTCTGAATGTGCGGCTGGCACGGACAGGCGTGTCTGATCCGGCGGCAAGGGGTGTTGGCCCAGCAACGTCGGAGCGAAGGTTCATCTTCGCCCTGAAATGGAAGCACCGGAAGGTTAATCGAGGCTTAACCGTCGTTTCTGCATCTCAATTTCAGGCAATAAATACAGATTGTTAGCAGCGAAACCGAAAGAGTGCTGACAAATGACGAATGTTTTCCCGTACTAAATTATTGCTGCGTGCACTTGAGCCGCTACGGAAAAACCGTAATCTCACCGCCGCCGGTCAGATGCGTCGGAAGAACCGGGGCGCGGCCTTGTGGTTGGAGGGACAGAATGAAGAAATTGATGCTGGCGGCAACACTGATGGCCGGGCTTGCCGTGCCGGGCTATGCAATGGCGGGGTCGAACATCGCGGGTGCGGGGTTCACCATGTGCCACGACTTCAAGGATGCGGTGGCGGATGGACCGACCCACACGGTGGTGGTGTCGTGGATCCTCGGCTTTTTCAGCGGCATGAATGCGGTCAATGACGCGACCGACAAGCCGCAGCACGATCTGTCCGAGCTTGGCACGGACGAAAAGGCCAATGCGATCATCGACGAGGTCATCGCCAAATGTGCGGATGAGCCGGATTCCGCCGTGGTCAACCACATCTATCCGATCTACGAGACCTTGCCGCCCTATCAGAAGTAAGCAAGGCCAAAGACAGCAATCGCCCCGCCTGACGGGATGTCGGGCAGGGCGGTTTCAGGGCTGGCGATGTCGGCGCATGATCTAGCGCTTCAGATGGCGGGTGAGGCGGCGTTCGAGATAGGCCCAGACATGGCGCAGCGTCTCGACGATCAGCAGATAGAAGATCGCCGCCCAGAGATAGGCCTGATAGTCGAAGGTGCGCGAAAAGGTGTAGCGGGTCTGGCCCATGATATCGAGAACGGTGACGACAGACACCACGGCAGAGCCCTTGATCATCAGGATGATTTCATTGCCATAGGGTCGCAGCGCCACGATCAGCGCCTGCGGCAGGATGACCTTGCGGAAGGCGACGAAAGCGGGAATACCCAGCGATTTAGCCCCTTCGCGCTGGCCGCGCGGCACGCTTTCGATGGCCCCGCGCAGGATTTCCGCCTGATAGGCGGCGGTGTTCATGGTCAGCGACAGGAAACCGCAATACCAGGCTTCGCGAAAGAACCACCAGAGGCCGACGCTTTCGAGCTCAGGCCTGAAACTGCCGATGCCGTAATAGAGCAGGTAGAGCTGGGCGAGCAGCGGCGTGCCCCGGAAGATATAGACATAGCCATAGGCAAGGCCGTTCAGCAGCCGGTTCCCGGACATCCGGGCAAAGGCAATCGGCAGCGACAGCAACCCGCCGACCGAGACCGAGACCGCGACCAGCACCGCCGTGACCCAGATGCCGGAGAGATAGCGCGGGCCATATTTGGCGAATTTTTCGAGATCCCAGTTGGTGGCCATCTGATACGCAAGCGACAGGGCCAGAAGCGCCCAGAGCCCCAGCGCGGCATAGCCGAGCACGGCGGGCAGCGTCAGCCGCAGGCGCGGGGCCGGGGGCGCGGGGCGGGCGGCAATCAGGGTTTCGGCAATGCTCATCGGCTGGTCCCCGCGCGCTGCGTCCAGCGTTCGACAAAGCCCAGCACCACCGAAGACAGCAGCGCCAGGGCGAGAAACAGCCCGCAGGCGAGAAGATAGAAGAAGAAGGCCTGCTTCGACACTTTCGCGGCAACCCCGGTCTGCCTGAGGATGTCGGCAAGGCCGATGACCGAAACAAGTGCGGTGTCCTTCAGCAGGTTCATCCACAGATTGACGAGGCCCGGCAGGGCGATGCGGATCAGTTGCGGCAGCACGATCAGCAGCATGGTGCGGCTGCGGTGCAGGCCGAGCGCGTCGCCGGCCTCATATTGCCCCTTCGGAATGGCGCGGAAGGCCGACAGCAGCACTTCCGAACAATAGGAGGAAAACACCACGGACAGCGCGATCATCCCGGCGGTAAAGGCGTTGATCTCGATGCGCTCCTCATAGCCCATCGATGACAGCAGCGACTGGATCGAAATCTGCGCGCCGTAATAGACGATGAACAGCGTCAGAAGCTCCGGCAAGCCGCGAAAGATGGTGGTGTAGAGACCGGCGGCCCGGCGCAGTGCCCGTTCCTCCGACTGCATTCCAAGCGCGATGAAAAAACCGATCAGGAGGCCGACGGGCAGGGTGGCCAGTGCCAGCGACAGCGTCGTCTTCAGGCCGCTGGCGATTTCATCGCCCCAGCCGGTATCGCCGCAGGCGACAATCGAGCCCGGCGGCAGGAAGCTGAACATGCCGACGGGACCGCACAGCGGATCCAGCACATGACCCAGCCAGCCCGTCGCGGTGCCGAGCTCAGAGAGAAGTCCGCTCATGTCCCCATTCCCCGGGCGAAGACCGGAATCCGGTCTTGTGCCCTTCCATTGTGAGTGCCTTGCCGGCACTTTCGACTTTTTCATGCGCCGCCATTATTTGGCAGCGCGCCTTCTCGAATTTCATGTGGACCGACCGGCGGGAAAGGCCCCGCCGACCTGCCGGATCAAGACGATGCCGGCTTACTTGCCGTAGACGTCGAAATCAAAATATTTCTTGTTGATTTCCTGATACTTGCCGTTGGCGCGGATGGCGTCGATAGCGGCGGAGAAGCGGTCGGCGAGCGCCTCTTCACCCTTGCGCACCGCAATGCCCGCACCTTCGCCGTTGATGACCGGATCGATCGGCAGGGTGCCGAGGATCTTGCAGCAGCTGCCGGCATCCGACTTCGTCCACTGCGAGAGCACCACGACGTCATCGATCACGGCGTCGATTCGGCCATTGGAAATGTCGAGCTTGTATTCGTCGGAGGTCGGGTAGAGCTTCAGCTCCGCGCCCTTCATGTGGGCTTCGGCATAGTTGGCATGGGTGGTGGAGGACTGCGCGCCCAGCGTCTTGCCGGAAAGGGCAGCCTCGGTTGCCTCCGTCAGCGGCGAATCCTTCGGCACGGCAATGGCCGGCGGCGTGTTGTAATATTTCTTCGAGAAGGAGACCTTCTGCTTGCGCTCGTCAGTGATCGACATCGAGGCGACGATGGCATCGAATTTCTTGGCCTGCAGGGCAGGAATGATGCCGTCCCAGTCCTGGGTGACGAATTCGCAGGTGACCTTCATCTGGTCGCAGAGCGCCTTGGCAATGTCGATGTCGAAGCCGGTCAGCGAGCCGTCGGCCTCCAGATTGTTGAAGGGCGGGTAAGCCCCTTCGGTACCGATGATGAGCTTTTCGCCATCGGCATGGGCGGCACCGGCAACGAAGGAAAGCGCTGCGAAGGATGCGGCGGCGAGAAGGCGGGCGGAAATTTTCATGAAGTCCTCTCCTTGATCGGGTGCCGGTTTCGGGTTGATCCGGTACTCCAGGTTTTGGGGTGAAACCACTGTCTTGTCCGCGCCATCATCCTATGAACAGCGGCGGGAAATCAATGTCCCGGCCTGCAATCTGCACAGACAAAGACCTTTCCGGCGATTTTGGCGGAAGAAACCGGTTTTGCTTGCGCAAAACACCGGGGTTTCGCGCAGGGCAGGCGGAACACGCTGGCCGGTCCGGACGTTAAACCGCGCATTAATGTGCAATTCATGCGCTATTCATCGCGGCTCCCTTAGCGTCAGACGTGGTGTCGGCAACACAATCTTGCCGACAATGTCTGGTTAGACCTGTCCGCCCCCCGCAATCGCGATGCTTCGCGCCCAAGAGGACTATTACATGACGCTTCGTTCAAGATTATTCGCCACGGCGGCGCTGCCGGTGCTCTCCATGTCACTCGTGGTGACACCGGCGCTGGCTGCCAGCCATGGCGGCAGCTTGCTGGTTGCCCAGGCGCTCGAGGGCGACCTTGATGGCGATGGACAGCTGAGCCCGGAAGAACAGCAACTCTTGCAGCAGGGCAAGCAGCAGGACCAGGCGCCCGCTGCCGAACAGCCCGCAGCACCTGCCGAGCAGCCTCCCGCACCGGCAGAAGAACCCGCCGCCCCTGCCGAACAGCCTGCGCCACCCGCCGAAGAACCCGCGCCGCCCGCAGAAGAGCCTTCTGCTCCGGCAGAAGAGCCTGCGGCACCGGCGGAAGAACCGGCAGCACCAGCCGAACAGCCTGCGCCACCTGCCGAAGAACCGGCAGCACCGGCGGAAGAGCCAGCGGCTCCGGCTGAAGAACCGGCTGCGCCTGGGGAAGAGCCAGCGGCTCCGGCTGAAGAACCGGCAGCGCCTGCTGAAGAACCGGCTGCGCCTGCTGAAGAACCGGCTGCGCCTGCTGAAGAACCGGCTGCTGAAGAACCGGCAGCGCCTGCTGAAGAACCGGCAGCACCTGCGGAAGAGCCTGCGGCTCCGGCTGAACAGCCTGCTGCCCCTGCCGAAGAACCGGCAGCGCCTGCGGAAGAGCCGGCGGCTCCGGCTGAACAGCCTGCTGCGCCAGATGAACAGCCAGCGGCACCTGCTGAAACGCCTGCCGAAACTCCGGCTGCCCCTGCCGAAGCACCCGCCGAAACGCCCGCAGCGTCCGATGCGGCGCAGCCAAAGGCCGAAGCACCGGCACAGCCTGACGCCCCTGCGGCTGCCGAGGCTCCGGTCCCGGCCATCCAGGATACCCAGACCTCCGAACAGAAGACCGAAATCGCCAGGGATCCGGCCAAGACGGCGGATACGGTGGTTCTGCCGGTCGACAATGGCGCTGCCGTTCTCGACAGTGACAAGGACGCCGATACGACAGGTGGTCAGGCTGCCCGCGACACCCGCACCAAGGCCCGCGAGCAGGAAAGACCCGCACCCGCACCGAAGAGCGATGCCGACGCCCAGGCCGCCCTGCCTGTGGTCGAGCAGAAGACGCTGAACGCAGCCATCGAGGAAAAGGGCAAGAAGGTCTCCGAGGCCCCGGTCTTTGCGGTTCCCGGCGTCACCAATGTGACGAACAATGTCACCAACAACACGGTGAACAACAATGTCAGCAACACCGTCACCAACAATACCGTGACCAACAACACGGTGGTGACCAATGTCACCGAGGTCAAGCAGGTCACGGTCGTCAAGCAGATCGACAACAGCACGGTGCTGAATGTCGGCAACCAGATCGTGGTGCGCTCCGACGACCGTCCGCGCCTGCGCCAGGACAGCGACAACAGCTTCTACGAAAACCTGTCGCGGGGCCGGACGAGGGAAACCATCGTGCGCCCCAACGGCACCCGGATCGTCACGATCTACAATCCCTATGGCGACATCATCCAGCGCAGCCGGGTGTCGAGCGATGGCGACGAATATGTGATGATCTATGCGCCGGAAGCCGACACGCAGAAACAGCGCCAGATCTATGACGCCGGCTACGACCTGCCGCCGATGCGCCTGACGGTGCCGGTCGATGATTACATCATCTCCAGCTCGCAGGCACCGCGCGAGGACTATTACACCTTCCTCGAAAAGCCGCCGGTGGAACGGGTCGAGCGGGTCTATTCGATCGACGAGGTCAAGTATTCCGCCCGTATCCGCGACAAGGTGCGCCGTATCGATCTCGATACGATCACCTTTGCGACCGGCAGTGCCGAAGTGCCGCTGACCCAGGCAAAGACGCTGCGCAAGGTGGCCGATGCGATGCTGAAGGTGCTGAAGCGCGATCCGGGCGAAACCTTCCTGATCGAAGGCCATACGGATGCCGTCGGCTCCGACCAGTCGAACCTGGTCCTGTCGGACAAGCGGGCTTCCTCGGTCGCGCAACTGCTCACCGATGTCTATGGTATTCCGCCGGAAAACCTGACCACCCAGGGCTATGGCGAGCGGTACCTGAAGATCCGCACCGCCGGTCCGGAACAGCAGAACCGCCGCGTCACCATCCGCCGCGTCACCGCCCTGATCCGGCCCCACGGCAAAGCCAAGTAAAGGTTTGAAGGAACACGACGAAAGGCCGTCCGGGATACCGGGCGGCCTTTTTGCGTCTGGGGCGTATCTGCCTGGCTCAGTTTCCGATCATGTTTTCCGGGCGGACGACGGCGTCGAATTGTTCCGCCGTGACCAGTCCGGATCTCACCGCCTCCTCGCGCAGTGTCGTGCCATTGGCATGGGCGGCCTTGGCGATTTTCGCCGCATTGTCATAGCCGATGACCGGCTGGAGGGCGGTCACCAGCATCAGCGACCGTTCCATGGCGGCCCTTATATTGTCCTCGCGGGCCTCAAGTCCCTCGATGCAATGATCGGCAAAGGACAGCGCGGCATCGCCGATCAGCCGGGCCGATTGCAGGAAATTATGGGCGATGACGGGCTTGTAGACATTCAGCTCGAAATGTCCCTGGCTGGCGGCAAAGGTAATGGCGGCATGATTGCCGAAGACCTGCACGCAGACCTGGGTCAGCGCCTCGCACTGGGTCGGATTGACCTTGCCCGGCATGATCGACGAGCCCGGCTCGTTTTCCGGCAGGGCGAGTTCGCCAAGGCCGGAGCGGGGGCCGGAGCCGAGAAAACGGATGTCGTTGGCAATCTTGAACAGTGCAGTCGCGGCGCTGTTCAGCGCCCCGTGGGCAAAGACCATGGCCTCGTGTCCGGCAAGGGCTGCGAACTTGTTGGGGGCGGTGACGAAGGGCAGGCGGGTGATGGCGGCGATTTCGGCGGCAATCCTGAAATCGAAGCCTTTTGGCGCGTTGAGGCCGGTGCCGACAGCGGTACCGCCCTGCGCCAGCTGGTAGAGCCCTGACAGTCCCATGTCGATCTGGCGGATGACCAGCGACAGTTGCGCGACATAGCCGGAAAATTCCTGGCCCAGCGTCAGCGGCGTCGCATCCTGGGTATGGGTGCGGCCAATCTTGATGATCTGCGCAAAGGCCTCGGCCTTGCGCTCAAGGGCGGCGTGCAGATGGACCAGTCCGGGCAGCACCTGCGCCCGGATGGTCCGTGCGGCGGCAATATGCATGGCGGTCGGAAAGCTGTCGTTGGACGACTGGCTCATGTTGACATGGTCGTTCGGGTGAACCGGCACCTTCGACCCCATCGTGCCGCCGAGGATCTCGATGGCGCGGTTGGAGATCACCTCGTTGACATTCATGTTGGTCTGGGTGCCCGAGCCGGTCTGCCAGACGGGCAGGGGGAAATGCCCGGAAAGCTTGCCGTCGATCACCTCCTGCGCGGCCTCGACGATGGCATCGGCGATCTCCGGCGCAAGCTTGCCGAGCCAGACATTGGTGCGGGCGGCAGCCTGCTTGACGATGGCGAGCGCCCCGATCAGTTCTTCCGGCTGTTTCTCGGTGCCTATCCGGAAATTGCCGAGCGCCCGCTGGGTCTGTGCCCCCCAATATCGGTCGGCAGGCACGTCGATGGCCCCGAATGTATCGGTTTCCTGGCGACGGGAATCGGTCATGGCGCGCTCCAGTTCATGGTTTTGTTCACTATAGCGAAATGATCACCCAACCAGGTAGGTTCCCGGCACGCTCAACGACATATCCGCCGGGCAGGGCAGCAAATGGCCGTGACTTTAAAGGCACGCAGCGACATTATTTGGTCGGGCTCCTGCGGCGCAGATTTTAATGCAGAACCTGCCCTTGTTTGTCAGGGAAAAATTAACCAGTTATTTCATATGTTTGTAAAGGCTGTTTCTGTCGCCTGGCCTGTGGCTGGGCGCAGCTGACACTTTATGCCGAACAACGTGCCGGAACGAGCGTTCCTTTTCTTCATACCTGCAATCAGATAGACAGGCATGAGATAAAGCGGATCCGAAAGGCCCAGCAATTTCGCCTGACCGCGGGGTATTTAAAAACATGATGTCGTTGAGAAAAGCCGGAGCCCTTGTCCTTGCGCTCTCCTGTGGGGTGTCTCTGGCGGAACCGCGTGCCGCACATGCCGGTACCTTGCTGGATCTGCTGTTTCCGAAAAGGCAGCGTTCGCAGGAACAGACCCAGCCTTTGCCGGGTGCTCCGGTGCTGCTGGCTCCCGGAACAGCCGGTCAGCCGCTGAACGGCCTGCCGCTGGGCGATGATCCGCTGCCGCGCGTCAAGGCCCCCAGCTATTACACCTACAAGGCCGATCCGATGCGGCTGATCGCGACCGCGCGCTTCGCCGATCCTCAGGTTACCAGCGCCGTCAGCCAGTCGGCGGTCGCTCCGGTCGATCCTGTCCTGGCCCAGCGCCAGTTGCTGGCTGAAGCCAGGGTGAAGACGACCGATCCGGTGGCAAAGGCCATCGAGGCCTATTATGGTGCCGGCAAGCCGCTGATGTTCGTCTCCGGCAGCATGATCAACGACCGCGCCCGTTCGGTGCTGAAGACCCTTGGCGAGGCCGACAGCGTCGGGCTTGATCCCGCCGATTACAGCGTCGCGGTGCCGCCTCTGAATTTCGATGCCCAGGACGTTGCCGGGCGCAACCGCGACCTCATGCAGTTCGAGCTGGCACTGGCGGCCAAGGCCCTGACCTATGCGCAGGACGCGATCCGGGGCCGGGTCGATCCGAACCGGATTTCCGGCTACCATGATTTCAAACGCAAGGACGTGGACCTCGACACCATCCTGAAACTGGTGTCGTTCTCTCCTGATGCCGGTGCCTATCTTGCCAGCCGCAACCCGTCGAACGCGGAATTTGCCGCGCTCAGGGCGGAATTGCAGAAGCTGAAATTCGCCGACATCGAAGAGGGTGAACCTGTTGTCATCAATCTTCAGGCGGCCTTGAAGCCCGGCCAGTCCAGCCCCGAGGTGGCGCATGTCGTCGCCGCCATCCGCAAGGCTGGCTCCGAAAAGCTGAAGGCGGCTCATGCTCCGGTGCTGGCGGCCTATGCCAACACGCCGGAATATTCGCCGGAACTGGTGTCGCTCGTCGAGGATTACCAGAAGGAAGTCGGGCTGAAGCCGGATGGCGTCATCGGCAAGGCAACGGCGCTGAAGATGATGGGCATGTCGAATGACAGCAAGGTCGACAAGCTGATCGTCGCGATGGAACAGTTGCGCTGGATGCCGGGTGAACTCGGCCCCCGCTATGTCTTCGTCAACCAGCCCGCCTTCATGGCCTATTACCACAATGACAATCGCGAGCAGTTGTCGATGCGGGTTGTCGTTGGCGGGCCGCACACCCAGACCTATTTCTTCAACGACCAGATCGAGACCGTCGAACTGCATCCCTACTGGGGCGTGCCTGCCTCGATCATCGTCAACGAGATGCTGCCGAAGCTGCGCCAGGATCCGTCCTACCTCGACCGGCTCGGCTATGAAGTCACCTATGCGGGCAACAAGGTCTCCTCGACGGAAATCAACTGGGGCAATACCGACAAGGTCGGCGTGCGCCAGCCGCCGGGCAGCGACAATGCGCTGGGCGAGCTGAAGATCCTGTTCCCGAACAGCCACTCGATCTACATGCATGACACGCCGTCGAAGAGCTTCTTCAAGCGCGACATGCGGGCCCTCAGCCATGGATGCATCCGCCTTGCCGAACCCCGCACCATGGCCGCCGCCGTGCTGGGAACGACGGTCGACGATATCGCAAAACAGCTGAGCGTATCGGGCAACAAGGCCATCCCGGTGCCGGGCAAGGTGCCGGTCTACGTTTCCTATTTCACCGCCTGGCCGGACAAGAATGGCGTGGTCCAGTATTTTGACGACGTCTATGGCCGCGACGACTACACCCGCAAGGCCTTTGCCACCACGACAAGTGCCCGGATCTGACCGGTCCGGCGCTGTCGATGCCTTTGAGGAAAGCGGGCCATCGAGCCCGCTTTTTTCATGCCGCGCTATATGCTGAAGTCAGGCGTTCGACGAGGTCGGGGGTCAGTTCGTCATAGTGGCCGATGATGTGGGAAGGCTGAAGCTCGATGACCGGCCTGTCGGAATAGCCGAAGGGTACGGCAATCGAGGCGATGCGGGCATTGCGGGCAACAAGGATGTCGTTGAGGCTGTCGCCGATCATCACGGTACGCGCGGGGTCACCGCCCGCCCGTTCGATGGTGCCGAGAAGATGGGTAGCGTCGGGCTTGCGCACCGGAAAGGTGTCGCCACCGGTGATCGCGGCAAAGCGGTCGAGAAGGCCGTTGGCCGATATCAGCGACCGGGCAAGGGCTTCCATCTTGTTGGTGCAGACGGCCAGGCGAAAACCGGCATCCGACAGCCGCTGCATGGCCGGGAGAACACCGGGATAGGGGCGGCCCTTGCCGGGCATGCCCGCCTCGTAGTGGGTGATGAAGCGCTCCAGCATCGCCGGAAACATGTCTTCCGACAGCGGTTTGCCCCTGAGCGCGAAGGACCGCTCGATCATCGCGCGCGCGCCATGGCCGACGAGATGGGTGAGGTCGCCGAAGCCGACCGGCTGAAGTCCTGCCGCCGCAATCGTGTGGTTGAGACTGTCGATCAGGTCGGGGGCCGTGTCGATCAGGGTTCCGTCGAGGTCGAAAACGGCAAGCGGTGCGGTCACGGGCAGATCCCTTTCGAGTGGCAGTTTGCCGGTTCCGGTTAGAGGAAAGCCGCTGCCTTGGCAATTGCGGCATCGGGCTGACGATGACTTCGAAATTTCGGAAAAACCGGGGCAGCGCTGCCCTGCCGCTCTCTTTTAGCTTTCGTTGGCCGGGCGAGGCGTGTAAACAGCGATCAATGTCAACAGTCGGGAGCGAATGGCGCATGGACGCCCGCGAAATGAAGATCAAGGCTGCGGCCGCAGCCCTGGAGCATGTGGAAGACGGCATGAAGCTGGGCATCGGCACCGGCTCGACCGCCGAGGAATTTGTCCGGCTGCTGGCGGAAAAGGTTGCTGGCGGTTTTTCGGTGGAGGGGGTGCCGACTTCCGAGCGCACCGCCCGGCTCTGCGTTGAACTCGGCATTCCGCTGCGCTCGCTGGACGAATTGCCGGAACTGGATCTGACCATCGATGGTGCCGACGAACTCGATGCGCAGCTGACCCTGATCAAGGGCGGCGGCGGGGCGCTGCTGCGTGAAAAGATCGTTGCCTGCGCCTCGAAGCGGATGATCGTGATTGCCGACGAGACCAAGCAGGTCGACATGCTGGGAGCCTTCCCGCTGCCAATTGAAATCAACCCCTTCGGCCAGGTCGCGACCCGGCTTGCCGTCGAGCGCGCCGCTTCACGGCTCGGCCTTTCCGGCAGCCTTGTCATCCGCAAGTCGGGTGAGGAAATCTTCCATACGGATGGCGGTCACCTGATCCTCGATGCATCATTTGGCCGCATTCCTGATGCAGAGGCGCTGTCAGGAGAACTGGCCGCGATTCCCGGCGTTGTGGAACACGGACTATTCATCAACATCGCGTCGCTTGCCATCATTGCCGGTCCGGCTGGGGCGCGTACGCTCAAAGCACTTTGATATAAAAAAGGAGCATGGGATACTCATGATCAATTTCGCGGGTTTTGGCCGGTGGGCCGCTGCTTCCCTTCTCGTCTCGGGCATCGCATTGGGTGCGGCAGCGCGGGCGGACGATGCCGTGACGGATGCGCAGATCAAGGCGGCCCGTGCTGCCCTGACCGCCATCAACGCCACCGTGCAGTTTGACGGCATTCTGCCGGCACTGGCCGAGCAGCTGAAGAACCAGATGATCCAGGCAACGCCGAATTTCCAGAACGAGATCACCACCACGGTCGACCAGAAGGCACTGGAACTCGCACCGCGCCGGGCGGATCTCGAAAAGGAAGCCGCGTCGATCTACGCGAAGTCCTTTACGGTGGACGAACTCAACGCCATCACCGCCTTCTACACCTCGCCTGCGGGCAAGAAGCTGCTGAGCGACGGCCCGATTGCCACCCGCGAAATGGGCAAGGCTGCCGATATCTGGGCTGCTGGCATTTCCCGCGATCTCGCCAAGGAAGCCGACAAGGCGCTGGAAAAGCAGCTGTCCGGGAAGGCACCGAAGAAGTAGGCCCGGCCGGTTCAGGTCGAAAAATATGCACGAAGTTGAAGCCCGGACCCGTTCCGGGCTTTTGTTTTGGCGGTGACCGCACCTATATCAGCGGAACCCGGCCCATTCCGGATTCTTGACACGACGCCATTGAGGAACAGCCATGCCGAATTTTGACTATGATCTCTTTGTTATCGGCGGCGGGTCCGGCGGGGTGCGCAGTGCGCGGGTGGCCGCTTCGCTCGGCAAGAAGGTGGCGATTGCCGAGGAATACCGGTTCGGCGGCACCTGCGTCATTCGCGGCTGCGTGCCGAAAAAGCAGTTCGTCTATGCCTCGCAGTTTCCCGAACATTTCGAGGATGCGCGCGGTTTCGGTTGGGAAGTCGGCGCAAACAGGTTCGACTGGAAAAAGCTGATCGAGGCGAAGGACAGGGAAATCGACCGGCTGGAGGGCCTCTATCGCAAGGGGCTCGATATGGCCGGTGCCGAAATCATCCAGTCGCGGGCCGAGCTTGCCGGACCGAATTCGGTGCGCATCCTGGCGAGCGGCAAGGTGGTCACGGCCGAACGCATCGTGATTGCCGTCGGCGGTTCTGCCAACCACCATCCGGCACTGCCCGGGCATGAACATTGCATCACGTCCAACGAAGCCTTCCACCTGGAAGCCCTGCCGCGCTCCATCCTGATTGCCGGCGGCGGCTATATCGCTGTGGAATTCGCCAATATTTTCCACGGGCTGGGCGTCGAGACGACGCTGATCTACCGGGGCAAGGAAATCCTGTCGCGCTTCGACCAGGACATGCGCCGGGGCCTGCATGAGGCGATGGAGGCCAAGGGCATCCGCATCCTCTGCCATGACATGATCGAATCCGTCACCCTCGACCCGGCAACCGGCGAGCGGCATGTCGATACCATGGCCAATGGCCGGATGACGTTCGGGATGGTGATGCTGGCGCTTGGCCGTGATCCGAACACGGCGGGCCTCGGGCTGGAGACGGCCGGCGTCAAGACCGACGCAAAGGGCGCCATCTTTGTCGACGATTACTCGCGCACCAATGTGCCCGGCATTTTCGCGCTTGGCGATGTCACCGACCGGGTGCAGCTGACGCCCGTCGCCATTCACGAGGCGATGTGCTTCATCGATACGGAATACCGGGGCAAGCCGACAAAGCCGGATCTCGAGCTGATCGCCACTGCGGTGTTTTCCCAACCGGAAATCGGCACGGTCGGCCTCAGCGAAGAGGCGGCGGCGGAGCGCTACCCCGAACTCGAGGTCTATCGCGCCCAGTTCCGGCCGATGAAGGCGACCCTGTCGGGCAGGCAGGAAAAGACCATCATGAAGCTGGTCGTCGATGCCGCAAGCCGCAGGGTGGTGGGGGCCCATATTCTCGGCCATGAGGCGGGCGAAATGGCGCAGCTTCTCGGCATCACGCTGAAGGCCGGCTGCACCAAGGATGATTTCGACCGCACCATGGCGGTGCATCCTACGGCGGCGGAAGAGCTGGTGACGATGTACCAGCCGAGCTACCGGGTGAAGAATGGCGTAAGGGTCGGCTGAAACGCCGGCGCAACGGGTTCGGGTGAAAAAATCCGAACCGTTTCGGCTCGCTGGCAAAGGACTGCTTTGCAAGGCCTGCCGAACTGTCTATAAGCGCCCGATCAAAGGACGTGTATCCCGGCCCTTGGAAAGGTGTCCGGCGCGTAAGGAACAGGTGAGACCATGGCACAGAATTGGACCCCGACAAGCTGGCGTGCAAAGCCGATCCAGCAGGTTCCGGACTATCCGGATGCCGCTGCCCTTGCAGCAACTGAAGAGCGTCTGGCAAAGTTTCCGCCGCTGGTCTTTGCCGGTGAAGCCCGCCGCCTGACCAAGTCGCTCGGCAATGTCGCCGAAGGCAATGCCTTCCTGCTGCAGGGCGGCGATTGCGCCGAAAGCTTCCTTGAACACGGGGCCGACAATATCCGCGACTTCTTCCGCGCCTTCCTGCAGATGGCGGTGGTGCTGACCTATGGCGCGCAGCTGCCGGTGGTCAAGGTGGGCCGCATTGCAGGCCAGTTCGCCAAGCCGCGTTCGGCACCGATGGAAACCATCAACGGCGTGTCGCTGCCGAGCTATCGCGGCGACATCATCAACGGCATCGAGTTCACCGAGGAAAGCCGCATTCCGGCACCGGAACGCCAGGTCATGGCCTATCGCCAGTCGGCAGCGACGCTGAACCTCTTGCGTGCCTTCGCGATGGGTGGCTATGCCAATCTCGAAAATGTCCATCAGTGGATGCTGGGCTTCATCAAGGACAGCCCGCAGGGCGAGCGCTACCGGGCGCTGGCAAGCCGTATCGGCGAGACCATGGATTTCATGCGCGCCATCGGCATCACCGCCGACAATCATCCGGCGCTGCGCGAAACCGATTTCTTCACCAGCCACGAAGCGCTGCTGCTGGGCTATGAGGAGGCGCTGACCCGCGTCGATTCGACCTCGGGTGACTGGTATGCCACCTCCGGCCACATGATCTGGATCGGCGACCGTACCCGCCAGCCCGACCATGCCCATGTCGAATATTGCCGGGGGATCAAGAACCCGATCGGTCTCAAATGCGGTCCGTCGCTGTCTGCCGATGGCCTCATCGAACTGATCGATATCCTGAACCCGGCCAACGAGGCGGGCCGCCTGACGCTGATCTGCCGCTTCGGCCATGACAAGGTCGCCGAGCATCTGCCGCGGCTGATCCGCGCAGTCGAGCGCGAGGGCCGCAAGGTCGTCTGGTCCTGCGATCCCATGCATGGCAACACGATCACGCTCAACAACTACAAGACCCGGCCCTTCGAGCGGGTGCTGTCGGAAGTCGAAAGCTTCTTCCAGATCCACCGTTCCGAAGGCACCCATCCGGGCGGCATCCATGTCGAGATGACCGGCAAGGACGTGACCGAATGCACCGGTGGTGCGCGTGCGGTGTCGGCGGAAGACCTGCAGGACCGCTACCACACCCATTGCGACCCGCGCCTCAATGCCGACCAGGCACTGGAACTGGCCTTCCTGCTTGCCGAACGGATGAAGGGTGGCCGCGACGAAAAGCGGCTGGCAGCCAACGGCTGACCAATCCGCCGGACACTGCCCCGATTGAACACGGCCCCGTAACGATAGAGTTGCGGGGCCGTGTTCGTTTGGAAGACGGTTCCAACGAAGGCCCGGCTTTTGCCGAGTTCCGTCGCTAAACCTTGCTTGGTGATGCGGGCAAAGTGTCAATAGACGGGCGGGGAAAGTATCAATAGGGATGCGGTGAAAACGTCAATAGCGGGACTAGAGTTTGTCAGGGAAAAGTGGAATCCGGTTTTCCCGAAAAGACAAACGAAAACAAAGAGAATTAGAGTTTGTCAGGGAAAAGTGGAATCCGGTTTTCCCGAAAACACAAACGACAACAAGGGGAGCCAGAGTCTGGCTGGTTCAATATGAGCCTGACAGACTCTAGAGGCCAAAAAGGGCCGCATCGGGATCGCGCCGCTGGATGGGGTCAGGCAGACGCCAGCAGCGACAACTGGTGGCGGAAGGTGAAGATGGCCTGCAGGATGGCGGCGGGGGGAGCCTGAAAGGTGACGGCGACGCGGATGAGGGCGCCGGTGCCATCCGGCTCGACCTGCCAGATCTTGCGATGCTGCTTGCCGAGAGGGAAGGGCCTGCCATTGGCGCTGACGCAGGTGATCGTCAGGCTGCGCGGCTTTTGCGGTGGCATGCGCATCAGGCTGGTGCGAAATTCCCGGTCATCGACCACAAGGCTGAAATTCTTCATCAGTTCCGTGCTGTCGGGCAGGATGCGCACCGGCTCAAACGTCAGCGCCGTCGTTGACCAGCGTTCCTCGATCTGGTGCCAGATGCTTTCCGGGCTCCGGCTGCTTCTGCGGCTGAGAATGATCCAGCGCTGCCCACGGGCCGCTTCGCTGATCATCGACCAGCCGGCAAATCCGAGCGCTATAATAATCACCAGTGCGATGAGAGTGAATGTCATGGTCTGTTCCCGAGGCAGAAAGGCATCACGGTGCCACTTGCAGGACACCTTGTAACAGCACCGATCTACTGCATAATTCCGAAAGCCGGAATCGATTTATCGTGAAATTACGTGATGCCGCGTGGTTTTTCCGGGATATTGAATTGAAGCAAAGCGGGTGCAGCGGAAGATCAGGCTTGCCGTCGCCTGCGGGAGGAGGATGTCTTGCCGGATTTTCATCATGGGGGTTGCCTGCGCGGGGCGGTGCACTTCAGGGCGGCGGGTCCGTTGCGCGAGGTGGTGGCATGCCATTGCACCCAGTGCCGCAAGCAGACCGGACATTTCCTGGCGGCGACCAATGTTGCCGATGACAGGCTGGATCTCACCGGGGAGGAGAACCTGCGCTGGTACCGCGCCAGCGATTTCGCCCGTCGCGGCTTTTGCGGCACCTGCGGCTCGGTATTGTTCTGGAAAGCCGACAGCGAGAGCCATGTGTCGATCATGGCCGGCGCCTTCGAAAAGCCGACCGGGCTGAAACTCGCCAGTCATATCTTTTGTGCCGACAAGGGCGACTATTACGAACTTGACGACGGTCTGCCGCAATATGCGGCAGGCAGTCCGGGCCTGGTGGTTGCCAACGGCAAGGACTGAGAGCGTTCAGGCGGTCTGGGCAAGCGCCCATCGCAGGGCCTCGTCCAGGGCGGCAAATTTTGCCGCCTGCCAATGGAAATAGTCGCCGAGCAGGGTCTCCGACATCCAGAAGGATCCCTTGCGCCGGGGGCTCTCCCAGCCGGCAAGCCCGTCTTTCTCGACAGGGCTGAACATCCGCTTCACATTGCTGACGGAGATCGCATATTTCTCTGCAAGATCGGCCAGTGCCAGCGGGCCGAGGATGATGCGCGTGCCCTCCCTCCTGCCGCCGGGCACGCGGGCGATCAGATCATGCAGCACCATGCCGCCCGCCTCCGACCACAGGAAGTGGCCGATACTGTCGCGGGGATCATGCCAGTCCGGGTCTTCGACCAGATGTCCTGCGGCATGTTGTTGCGCCAGTCGAAACAGATCCGGGCGTCCGGTCACCACCTGCAGCCGGTTGCCGCCATCCAGCCGGTCCAGACCCTGCATGTGGCAGTCAAACCAGCCCTGCATCGCCCGGACGCTGACCTCGGTCGGCTCCAGCACCCGCACCCGCTTGTCGGGAATATCGGGCACTTCGCGCAGGAACTTGTAGGCAAGCATTTCCTGCAGGAAGGCGCTTGCGGTGTTGCGGCTGGCGGCCCCGATCTCGACCACAGTGTCGATCAGCCGCGAGGCGGTCAGCCCGGACAGCGGATCTGCCGGATCGCGGGCGCTCGACAGCGCAAACAGCGACTGGGTGATCATCCATTTGCGATGCGAGGATTTCAGGCGGCTGATGCGGGGTGTCGATTCGTGGATGCCGATCAGCCGACGGGCAACGATCGCCTCCGCCTCAATGAAATCGGGGTGGGACGCAATGGCATGCGCGCTGAGCGCAGGCGTCGTCAGCGGGCCAGAGACAGGGAGAAATCGCGGCCGGGCATCGGTCATGACAGTGAATGAACAATTGAAACAGACATTTATTGGAGGTTAAGGAAATTCATCCTGACGTCAATGCATTCGCGGGACGGGATGCAACCCATCCACGGGAAACCCGCGCAGGCTTGCTGATTGGCAATCGTCTGCGCCGATGCCCGCAATCGGCTGATATCAGGTCGCGGGGCCGGATACCGCCAGCTGTCCGGGGAAGAACCGGCTCAGTCCATATTGCTTGCCGAACATCATGTCGTGCTGGAGATAGCGGTAGTCCCGGATCAGCGGATCGACCGGCTTGCCGCCCAGCGACCAGTCGGGATTGGCTTCATTGCCCGTGCTCACCAGCTGGTAGCGGTCGATGATGGCATATTTGTCATGCACCTTGCCCAGGAAGCCGGTGTAATAGGGATGCTCGTAGCCGGCCATCTTGACCACCTGATAGGGGATCTGCGAGGGGCTGATGGTGCCGATGTCGGTGCGCGGGCCGGTCTTGCTCGACCAGACGATCAGCGGCGTCTCGTGTTGCTGCTTCATCACGTCAACCGAGGCCTTGCGGGTGGCGACCTGCTCGGGCATGTAGCCGCTGTCGGTATAGACAGGCCCCAGCGGCGGCAGATGGTCGCCCCAGAGTACGATGATCGTCTCGCGCTTGCGGTGCCTGGCCCAGTCCATCAGCATTTTCAGGCTGTCGTCGGATTCCTTGACGCCCTGCACATAGGTGGCGAGCGCATCCCGGTCGCCCTGCGGCAGGTTGCCGTCGATGGCGATGGTGTTGTTCGGGTAGCGGTTCGGTTCATAGGGGCCATGACCCTGCAGGGTGACGGAGAAGAAGAAGAAGGGCTTCTCCATCTGGTCGCCTTCACTCATGATTTCCCTGAACAGGGACTTGTCAGTCGCAAAGATGCCGCGCTTGTCCATGACAGGCAGGTTCTCTTCCGACTTGAATTCTTCAAAACCGAATTCCTTGTAGACTTCGCCCCGGTTCCAGAACCAGCTCTGATAGGGATGGATGGCGCGCGCGGCATAGCCCTGCGAGCGGAAGAAGGTCGCCAGCGTCGGCATCTTGTGGCGGATATATTGCTGGTAGGGAATGCTGCCATAGGGCAGGAAGGCATTGGAAAAACCGGTCAGCGCCTCGAATTCCACATTGGGAGTCATGCCGCCGAATTCCGGCGAGAAGACGTGGCCGGCAAGGTTCTGGCGCATGAAGGGCATCGGATCGGGCGTCAGCTTCACATTGGTCAGCCGGGTCGCATCCCAGAGGGATTCGCTCATCAGCATGATCACGTCGGGATGGCTGTCCCTGGTCGAGGTCACCGCGGTCAGCGGCGGCTGGATCTGCGACACGGTGTCGGCGGAATAGCCGAAAGGCGCGGTGATATTGGCCATCGGCAGGTTGAAGGCGAAGGCCATGATGAAGCCGTTGTTGCGATAGTTTTCCTTCTGGTCCCACATCATCGGGATGACCTGCAGGCGGTCGCGGACGAAGGAGAAGGTGGAATAGTCCATCAGCGAGACGAAGGACATCAGCAGCGGTGCGGTCACCGCGATTTGCGCGATCCGGGACAGGCCGGTCATCTGCGGAAAGTGCCGCCAGGCGTAGCGGGCGACGAAGACCAGTCCAATGGAGCCCGCCACGATGGCAAGGCCGAGAAAGGCCGCCATCACCGGACGATCCTCGACCATGGCCGGCAGCAGTTCAAATATCTGGCGCCCGAAGGTCAGGTCGGTCGGATAGAGCGGATCGGAGAGATAGTGGCGCTTCTGGCCGGAAATGAAGGCGGGCAGCAAGACCACAGGTGCGACGATCATCACCGACAGAAACCAGCGGCCAAACAGTGCATCGAGCGCCAGCAGCACCAGCATGACGACACCGACCGTCGTCCAGCCCGGCCGGTCACTCGACATAAAGAATGCCGGAATATCGGAATATTCCGACCGCGAGGCCAGCTCGACCGACAGCACGAGCATAAAGGAGATCACCAGATGCGCCGCAAGGCGCAAGACCAGCGCAGGCACCCTGACGACAGCTCCAGGAGAAGCGATGGATGTCCGCGAAGCAGATTTCATGTCGAACTGATACAACGGGCTCTCCCGGAACCTGTAAAATTAATGTCACCTGACTGTCACATATCCGTTATGAATGCGAGATGAACCGTGCATTCAGGTTAAAATCTCCCCTGCTTATTGTTCGAAATGCCCTTCTGAAATCGGGTTGAGCCACATTGCGGCGCACGGAATGTCGCGCTACATCAGGGGGCATGACAGACACGCGCGCACGCACCGACACTCTCCGCATCGCCATCGGTCAGTTGAACCCTGCTGTTGGCGACATAAAGGGCAATCTGGCCAAGGCCCGCGAGGCGCGGGCGGATGCCGCCCGTCAGGGTGCCGATCTGCTGCTGCTGACGGAACTGTTCCTCTCCGGCTACCCGCCGGAAGACCTGGTTCTGAAACCCGCCTTCATGAAGGCCTGCCGGGCTGCGGTGGACGCGCTTGCCGCCGACACCGCCGATGGCGGACCGGGCGTCATCATCGGCTTTCCGCGCCAGGAGGAAACGCACCGCTTCAACGCCGTGGCGGTGCTGGACGAGGGCAGGGTGCTGGCCATCCGCGACAAGGTCGACCTGCCGAACTACAGCGAATTCGACGAGAAGCGGGTGTTCCAGGCGGGAGCCATGCCGGGACCTGTCAATTTCCGCGGCGTGCGCCTCGGCATTCCGGTTTGCGAGGACATCTGGGGAGAGCTCGGGGTCTGCGAAACCCTTGCCGAGAGCGGGGCCGAACTGCTGCTGGTGCCCAATGGCTCGCCCTATTATCGCGGCAAGATGGATCTGCGCCACCAGGTCGCGCTTCGCCATGTGATCGAGACCGGGCTTCCGGTCCTTTATGCTAACCAGCTGGGCGGTCAGGACGAGCTTGTCTTCGATGGCGCAAGTTTCGCCTTCAATCCCGACAGGTCCCTGGCCTTCCAGATGAGCCAGTTCGAGGAAACGCTTGCGGTGTTCACCTGGCGGCGTACGACCGACGGCTGGAGCTGCGATGACGGCGGACAATCGCGGCTGCCGGATATTCATGAGGCCGACTACCGGGCCTGCATGCTGGGCTTTCGCGACTATGTCAACAAGAACGGCTTCCGCAATGTCGTCCTCGGCCTGTCCGGCGGCATCGATTCGGCCCTTTGCGCCGCCCTCGCGGTCGATGCGCTGGGCGAGGAGCGGGTGCGCTGCATCATGATGCCGTACCACTACACATCGATGGACTCGCTGAAGGATGCCGAAGCCTGCGCCCGGGCGCTCGGCTGCCGTTATGAGGTTGTGTCGATCGAGGATCCCGTCACCGGTTTTCTCTCGACCCTGTCGGAACTCTTCGAGGGAACGGAAGAGGGCATTACCGAGGAAAACCTGCAGAGCCGGGCACGCGGCACCATCCTGATGGCTGTCTCCAACAAGTTTGGCGCGATGGTGGTGACGACAGGCAACAAGTCCGAGATGTCGGTCGGCTATTGCACGCTCTATGGCGACATGAATGGTGGCTTCAATCCGGTCAAGGACCTCTACAAGATGCAGGTCTATGCGCTGTCGCGCTGGCGCAACGGGCAAGTCCCCCCGGGCGCGCTGGGGCCGGGCGGCGAGGTCATTCCGGTCAATATCATCGACAAGGCCCCGTCTGCCGAGTTGCGCCCGAACCAGACCGACCAGGATTCCCTGCCGCCCTATGCCGAACTCGACGATATCCTGGAATGTCTGGTCGAAAGCGAAATGGCGGTCGAGGACATCGTGGCGCGCGGCCATGACCGGGCAACCGTGCACCGGATCGAACACCTGCTTTATATTGCCGAGTATAAGCGCCGCCAGTCCGCGCCTGGCGTCAAGATAACGCGGAAGTTCTTCGGGCGGGATCGGCGCTATCCCATCACCAACCGGTTCCGCGACCGGTAAATTCAGCTTATTGCTTAAAACAATAATTTGAATATACAGTTTATTAAGCTCCCCACTCCTAGTGTTGGTCTTGCGGGCTGCATTTCTGGCAATGCGGACCCGTGGCCTGTCTCCCCCAAAGGAAGCGCCGGCTGATACCTGCCGGACCCGTGTCTGCGCGTCCGGGAATGCATTGGTGAGGCGTGCAAAGACGTGCGAGGGGTGCGTCGGGGACCCGTCCGAGGGGATGAACAGATGCTGTGGAGACGCCCGGACAGGGGAACCAGCCGCACACGGAACTGGATGGTTTGGGCCATCTATACCGCCTGTTCCGTGTTGTTCCTGCTGTTTGTCGCCAGCATCATCCTCGTGCTGAATTTTTCCGTCTGGCAGGCAAATGTCATCGGCGTTGCCGGCGAGCGCAAGCTGGTGCAACGGGAATTCCAGCGCGAAATAGATGAAATGGTGCGCTATCAGTCGGATGTTTCCTTCTGGGATGCGACGGTGGCCCAGGTCCGCGCCCGGGCTTTCAACCAGTTCTTCGTGAAGCGGCATCTGGAGGAGGGGCTGTGGAGCGACTACGGCTTTTCCTGGATCGTGTTCACGACGCTCAACCACCAGACCAAGCTGGTGGTAAAGGAGGGTGTGCAGCAGGATAACACCACTTCGGCGGATTCTCTGCTGTTCTGGGTCGATGACCTGATCGAGCAGGCCAACAAGGCCTATGACAAGGTGCTGGTGCCGACGGAGAACGGCTATCGCATCTACATGCCGCCGAGTGACCGGGATCTGCTGATCGCTCCCGTGCCGGACATTCATGCCGCAGACATGCGGATGGTGGATGGCAAGATGAGTATCGTCGTGGTGCAGGCCGTCGTGCCCCGGTCGCTGTTCGTGGCGGAACGCTACCGCGAGCCGACCTTCATGGTCTCGGTCAAGCCGGTCTCCCGGCATATGCTTGCCCAGATGGACGAGCGGCTGGCAATCTCCGGCCTGCATGTGGTGAAGGGCGAGGGCAGCGACCTGAAGCTCGATTCCTTCTCGCCCGTCGGCAACGGCTTTACCGATGGTCCCTTCGTGGTGGCCTGGAATGCCAATGCACCGGGCCCGCTGATCCTGAGTGCGACCCTGCCGCGCATCATCATTCTGACATTGTTTGCCGCGCTGTCGATGTCCTTCATCGGCTACCGGTTCGCGGCCCTGGTGCGCGCCCTGCAGCGCAGTGAAAGCGCCAACCGGTTCCTCGCCAAGCATGACGGATTGACGGGGCTCGCCAACCGGATCGGGCTTGACGAATACCTGCGCCAGCTGATGCAGCGTCCGCCGAGCGAACCTTTCGCGGTGCTGGCGCTCGATCTTGACAAGTTCAAGGCGGTCAATGACCGGCATGGCCATGCCGCCGGGGATGCGGTGCTGATGGCAATTGCCGAACGCTTCCGCGACAGGATTGCCGATCAGGGCGTGGTGGCGCGGCTGGGGGGCGACGAATTTCTGGTCCTCGTCTATGATGCGCGCTTCACCACGGATGTGACGCTGCTGGCAAATGGCCTGGTTCTGGATGCCCAGCAGCCCATCGAATTCGACGGGATGCCGCTCGCCGTCGGTTGCAGCGCGGGCATTGCGATCTTCCCGGATCACGGGGAAAATGCCCGCGGCATTTTGCAGGCCGCCGATATCGCCCTTTATGCCGCCAAGAACGGCGGGCGCAACCGGGCGGTTCTGTCCGGCAGCGGCGTGCTGCAGGAAGCAGCCTTTGGCTGATTGCGGCTTGCCAAGTCTTCCCCGATGACGCATGACACGGGCATTCAGGTGCCCCGGTCCGATCGCCGGGGAGAATCGGGAATCCGGTGCGGGCTCTCTGCCCCAGTCCGGAACGTGCCCAACGCTGTAAGGCGGACGCGGGTGCCACAGGCTTGCCGGACAATGGCAGGCCACGCCACTGATCCCTGGATCGGGAAGGCGGGTGCTTTCGGTTGATGCCAAGTCAGAAGACCGGCCTGATGCCATAGCCCGCCGTCTGGACCACGGCCGGGTGCTCGCATTGTTGGGGATCAAACGATGCATGCTGACCGTGCCTTTCCGCTTGTCGAAGCGGGTGCCTTTGCCGAAGATGACCGCAATGCCGTCTACCGGGCCATCGAGACCCGGCGCGACGTCCGGGACCAGTTCCTGGCCGACCCCTTGCCGGACGATCTCGTCGCGCGGCTCCTCGGGGCCGCCCATGCCGCGCCGAGCGTCGGCTTCATGCAGCCCTGGAATTTCCTGCTGGTGAAGAGCCTTGAGAAGCGGCGGGCGGTATTTGAAGCCTTCCAGAAGGCCAATGCCGAGGCGGCCGCGATGTTTCAGGGCGACAGGCAGAACCAGTACAAGTCGCTGAAACTCGAGGGCATCCTGAAGGCCCCGTTGAGCATCTGCGTGACCTGTGATCCCACCCGCGCCGGCACAGTCGTGCTCGGCCGCACCCACAATCCCCGCATGGATGTCTATTCCACCGTCTGCGCGGTGCAGAACCTGTGGCTTGCCGCACGCGCCGAAGGGGTCGGCATCGGCTGGGTCAGCATTTTCCACGAGGCCGACATCAAGCGGATCTTCGACATTCCCGACCATGTCGAAATCGTTGCCTGGCTCTGTGCCGGCTATGTCAGCGAACTCTATCGCGAGCCCGAACTGGCGGTGAAGGGCTGGCGGCAACGCCTGCCCCTTGAGGAGCTGGTTTTTGAGGAAAACTGGGGTGCAAGGGCGGGCTGAGCCACCCGCCCACGCCGATTCGCCAATTGACATCCGTCAAATCCATCGGCTGCACAACCTGCGTTGCACCCAATTTGGCGAGCGAGTTGATGTGTCTCAAATCTTAGCGTGCAATTTTAACAAAAATTCAAGGTTTTGGGCTGCGCCTGTTGATAATTAATCGGGCGTTAAATCTGGCACTATAGTTTTACCATACTGAACGGGATTTCCCGGCGCATGATGCGGATTCAGAGCCTTTCCCGGCATGTCAATCGCCCCATCATTCCAGGAGTTCGGCTTCATGTCATTTGATCGTGTGCGTTTGGGGAAGGCAGTTCCCCTTGCTATTGTCGGGCTGGTCACGCTGAGCGGCGCAATTCTCGCCGTCACCGATTACGTCTCCTATGACCGGCTGCGGGAAAGCATCGGCGTTTACACCGCCTCGCAGGTCGCGGCCCGGGATGCCCTGCAGATCACGGTCCTGCAGAAGAAGATCGAATACGACATCCTCAACACGCAGGAACTGCTGGAGGACAATGCCGCGACGCGCGGTCTCGACGGGCTGAATGACGGTGTCGGGCTGGCTGCCAAGGCCGCAGACGATCTGCATGTGCAGGCCGCAGCGCTGAAGGAGCTTGCTGGCAAGGTCGGCCTTGCCGCATTGCCGCCGGTGATCGAGGATCTCGAAACCCAGTTCGACGAATTCCACAAGCTCGGCATCGATCTTGCCAATGCCTATATCTCCGGCGGTCCGGAAGCGGGCAACAAGCTGATGAGCCCGTTTGACGAAATTGCCTCCAATATGGAAAAGCGGGCATTGGCCTTCAGCGCCATCATCTCGAAATATGTCGATGACCAGCAAACTGCGGGCCAGCAAAGGGTTGACGATCTGAAGCAGGAAGTTGGACAGACCATTACCCTGATGATTGCGCTGGGTGCCGGACTGATCGCGGCGGGTATC
This sequence comes from uncultured Gellertiella sp., assembly GCF_963457605.1. Classification (GTDB taxonomy): domain Bacteria; phylum Pseudomonadota; class Alphaproteobacteria; order Rhizobiales; family Rhizobiaceae; genus Gellertiella. Next base: position 372,421 of record NZ_OY735139.1, on the reverse strand, counting down.
GGCCTTGCCTTCTTCATCATCCGCCGCCTGATGCGGCCGCTGGATGAGGCCACCACGGCGATGAACAGGCTGGCGGAAGGCGATACCTCGATCCAGCTTCCCGGGCACGAACGTGGCGACGAGATCGGTGATCTCGCCCGTGCCTACCTCAATTTCCGCGAAAACCTGCTCGCCAAGCGCGCCGCCGAACGGCAGGAAGCGGAACTGCGCGATGCCGCCCGCGCCCAGCGGATGGAGGCGGAAGCGCAGCGCAACGCGGAATATGACGAAACCCGGGGTGTGGTCGACGAGCTTGGCAATGCGCTTGACCTTCTGGCCTCGGGCAATCTCGCCACCCGCATCACCCGCTCCTTCAAGGGGGATTACGACCGGCTGCGGCTGAACTTCAACCAGTCCGCCGAACGGTTGCAACTGGCGCTGACCGGGATCATCGACATCACCAACCATCTCCAGACCGATACGGACCACATCCGCCAGTCCTCCGACCAGTTGTCGTCGCGCACCGGCCATCAGGCCGCAGCGCTGGAACAGACCGCCTCGGCACTGACCGAAATCACCGTGACGGTGCGCAATACGGCAAGCCGCGCCGAAGGGGCAGGCGGACGCGTCACGGTCGCCAAGCGGCAGGCGCATGAATCCGATGCCGTCGTGCAGAAGGCGATCCTTGCCATGGGCAATATCGAGGAAAGCTCGCGCCAGATCAGCCAGATCATCGGCGTCATCGACGAAATCGCATTTCAGACCAATCTTCTGGCGCTGAATGCCGGCGTCGAGGCGGCGCGGGCAGGCGAGGCGGGCAAGGGCTTTGCGGTGGTGGCGCAGGAAGTGCGCGAGCTTGCCCAGCGTTCTGCCAATGCGGCCAAGGAAATCAAGGCGCTGATCTCGCGTTCCGGCGATGCGGTCGGCTCCGGTGTCGACCTCGTCAACCAGACCGGGCAGATCCTGACCATGATCCAGCAGCAGGTGAGCGAGATCAACGAGGACATTTCCGCGATCATCGTCTCGGCCCGCGAACAGGCGACCGGCTTGCAGGAAATCAACAGCGCGATGAGCCAGATGGACGAGGTGACCCAGCACAATGCGGCGATGGTGGTGGATTCCAACCAGACAGTCCAGCGTCTCGCTTCCGGCGCCGCCAGCCTCTACATGCAGGTCAACCAGTTCAAGGTAGAAGGCGCTCCGCAAGGCAGCTACAACCGCGCCGCCTGAGGCATCAGACCAGCGCATGCTTCGGGCTGTCCGGGCAACCGGGCAGCCCTTGCCGTTTCAGGAGTTTCAGTTGAGATCGGAGGTCACGGAGGGGGCGGGATTGCGCAGGTCTATGCCGTCTTCCTTCTCGGCCAGAAACGCCGGGCCGACGCGCCGCACCTTCCGGTCCGTGGGATCATAATCGCGCAGCGGCATCGGTGGTTGCGCCGCCTGCGCCGCATCGGGCGACCCCTGGCCGGGTGCAGGTGCTGAATGCAGCCGGTCTATCGAGCCCGCGCCCGTCTCCAGTTCCTGGCCTTCCAGTTTCGGCAGTTCGACCCTGGCCAGCTTCTGCGCATTTTCCGCATCCCGTGGCGACAGCTGGATCATGCCATAGGCTTCCGGCGTTGCGTTCGCCTCGCTATCGCCGAGAATGGCGGAGAGGTCCTGCCGGGTCTCGCCATCACTGAGCACGACGGGCTGGTCGCCCTCGCCATAGGTGGTGACCACGGCAACCTGGCGCGGGTTTTCCGCCGCCGTAGTGCTGCCGATGATCTCGACATCCTCCTGCGTGCCCCTGACATCGCAATGGGCCGCGTGCAGCTGGCGGCGAAGGGCTGGAAGAATGCCGGTGCCGTCATCGACGGTCTGGCTCATCACCGGCTGGAAGGCCGTGTATCTCTGTTTTGCCGCAAGGACGTCGGCAAGATTCTGTCCGAGGTCAGAACAGGCCGCCGCATCCCCGGCACTCCATTCCACGACACTTGCGGTCGGACAATCGAGTTTGCGCAACTCCCCGCGCAGGGCAATTTCAATCCGGTTGAGGCGGAAAACCGATTCCGCCTTGTAGCGGGCACCGCCTCCCGACCCGATGATCTCCGGCATCTGGTTGAACCTTTCCTTCAGCGCCGCGCATACATCCGATGCCCGGGCACCGGGCGAACCGATGAGCAGGGCGGGGACCATCAGGAGAGCAAGAATTGAGCGTCTGGACATGGCGACATGACCTCCTGGGCAGGGAGCGGGCTGCGGAACGTCTTCCATGTCGAAAAACTTCCCGGCCCTGCATCAAGGCTGAAAAGTGGCAAAAGGTTCCGACGGGAATGACTGGCGCAACTGTGCCGCTTCAGGCGGGCGCTGGCAAATGCTCGCTGATATTTACCTTAACGGGATCAATGTCATCCACAGGCGGGTTAATGCCTGTGGTGACGTGATCCGGTCAGTACCTCACGCCGGGTGAGAAGCCTCGACGACGGCGAGAGCCGCCATGTTGACGACGCCGCGCGAGGTGGCGGAGGGGGCGAGAATATGGGCGGGCAAGGCGGTCCCGAGCAGGATCGGTCCGACATGCAGGCCATCGGTCATGGCGCGCACCACCCCCATGGTGATGTTGGCGGCGTCGAGATTGGGGAAGACCAGCAGATTGGCTTCGCCTGACAGCGTGGTGCTCGGCATGGCCTTCTGCCGGAGAAGCTCGGAAATCGCCGATTCCCCGTGCATCTCGCCATCGACCTCGAGATCCGGCGCGCGGTCGCGGATCAGTTGCAGGGCGTCCCGCATCTTGCGGGCGCTGTCGCTGTCGCGCGAGCCGAAATTCGAATGGGAGACCAGCGCTGCCTTCGGCGTGATGCCGAAGCGGCGGATTTCGGCGGCAGCCATGATCGCCATCGAGGCGATTTCCTCGGCACCGGGATGCACGGTCACATAGGTGTCGGTCATGAAGGTCGCGCCGCGCTGCGAGACCAGCAGGCTCAGCGCCGAAAAATCCAGCACGCCCTCGCGCTTGCCGATGATCTGGCGGACGTCGCGCAGGTGCTTTTCATAGCGGCCTTCCAGACCGCAGATCAGCGCATCCGCCTCGCCACGCTTGACGGCGAGTGCGCCGATCACGGTCGAATTGGTACGCACGATGGTGCGGGCGGCATCCGGGATGACGCCGCGACGGCCGACAAGGGCGAAATAATCATCGACATAGTCGCGAAAGCGCGGATCGCCTTCCGGATTGACCACGTCGAAATCCTGGTTCGGGCGGATGCGCAGCCCGAAGCGCTTGAGGCGGCTTTCGAGGATCTGCGGGCGGCCGATCAGGATCGGCACGGCAATCTTTTCCTCGATCAGCACCTGGGCGGCCCGCAGCACGCGCTCGTCTTCGCCTTCGGCAAAGATCACCCGCTTCCGCTCGGCCTGCTTTGCCGCCGCGAAGATCGGCTTCATCACGAAGCCGGAGCGGAAGACGAAGCGGTTGAGCGTGTCCATGTAGGTGTCGAAATCGGTGATCGGCCGCGCCGCCACGCCGCTTTGCGCCGCAGCCCTTGCCACGGCAGGGGCAATGCGCAGGATCAGGCGGGGATCGAAAGGCGAGGGGATCAGGTAGTCCGGTCCGAACAGCGGCGTTTCACCGGAATAGGCCCTGGCCGCGACTTCCGAGACTTCTTCGCGGGCAAGGGCGGCAATGGCGCGCACGGCGGCCATCTTCATGTCCTCGTTGATCTCGCGTGCGCCGCAATCCAGTGCGCCCCGGAAAATATAGGGGAAGCAGAGGACATTGTTGACCTGGTTCGGAAAATCCGAGCGCCCGGTGCAGATCATCGCATCCGGACGGGCAGCGCGCGCCTGTTCCGGCATGATTTCCGGCGTCGGATTGGCAAGCGCCATGATCAGCGGCTTGTCCGCCATCTTCGCCAGCAGTTCCGGTTTCAGCACGCCTGCGGCGGACAGGCCGAGGAACACGTCGGCCCCGTCGATGGTTTCAGCAAGCGTCCGCTTGCCGGTTCCTTGCGCATAAACCGACTTCCACTCGTCCATCAACTCGGCGCGGCCCTTGTAGACCAGGCCTTCGATATCATGGACCCAGATGTTTTCGCGCCGGACGCCGAGCATGGTCAAGAGGTTGAGGCAGGCCAGTGCCGCCGCACCCGCGCCGGAGGCGACCAGCTTGATATCGGTGATGGCCTTGCCCGCAAGCTCCAGCGCATTCAGCACCGCGGCGGCGACGATGATAGCTGTGCCGTGCTGGTCGTCGTGAAAGACCGGGATGTTCATCTTCGCGCGCAGCTGCCGCTCGACCTCGAAACATTCCGGTGCCTTGATGTCCTCGAGGTTGATGCCGCCGAAGGTCGGTTCCAGCGCCGAGATGGTGTTGACCATGGTCTCGACCTCGGGCGCATCGATCTCGATGTCGAAGACGTCGATGCCAGCGAATTTCTTGAAGAGGACAGCCTTGCCCTCCATCACCGGCTTGGAGGCGAGCGGCCCGATATTGCCAAGGCCGAGCACGGCGGTGCCGTTCGAAATCACCGCGACGAGATTGCCCCGCGCGGTGTAATCGGCAGCCGCATCGGGATTGTCGCGGATCGCAAGGCAGGGGGCGGCAACGCCCGGCGAATAGGCCAGCGCCAGATCCCGCTGGTTGCCGAGCGGCTTGGTCGCCTGGATTTCCAGCTTTCCGGGGCCGGGATAGCGATGGTAGAACAGCGCCTGCTGGTCGAGATCGGCCCGTGCGGCGGTGCTTGCCGCTGTACCGTCTTCCGAGGCGTCCCTGGTGTCCTTGTCCCTGTCAACCATGTGCGACGAATCCCCCCGGTGTCTTGGCGCAAACGAGCTATCGAGATAACCTTTGAACGGGAGCCATAACAAGGGACAATCTTGCCCGGCATGGTCCCGGTGCCGGATATTCGTGTCGGGCTTCCCGATCAATTCGACTTTCGGCCGGCATGCGGCTCATATCAGGGCCGGGCCTTTGCCGCTTGCCTGTCATATGGATGAAACAGGACTCTGATCATAGGGAGCGACAAGGACACGCGAGGAAGAGGTGATGATCGTGAATGAACCCGATGAGACCCGCACATTCCGTACCCTGTTTCTCTCAGACATCCATCTCGGCTCGAAGGCGGCCAAGACGAGCTTCCTGCTCGATTTCCTCAAGCATCACGATGCCGAGACCATCGTGCTGGTCGGCGACATCGTCGATGGCTGGCGGCTGAAGCGCAGCTGGTACTGGCCGCAGGATTGCAATGACGTGGTGCAGAAACTGCTGCGCAAGGCGCGCAAGGGCACCCGCATCATCTACATCCCCGGCAATCACGACGAGTTCCTGCGGTCGTTTCCGGGCAGGCATTTCGGCGGCATCGAGGTCGCCGACCGCATCGTCCACGAGGCTGCCGACGGACGGCGGTTCCTGGTGGTGCATGGCGACGAGTTCGACGTGGTGGTGCGCAATGCCCGCATCGTCGCCTATCTCGGCGACTGGGCCTATGACATGGCCATGCACATCAATCAGGGACTGGCAGCGCTGCGCCGCCTGTGCGGGCTTCCCTACTGGTCGTTCTCCGCCTGGGCAAAGCAGCAGGTCAAGCGTGCGGTCAATTTCATCGGCGACTTCCAGACCGTGCTTGCCGACGAGGCACGGCGCAATGGGGCGGACGGGGTGATCTGCGGCCATATCCACCATGCGGTCATCACCGAGATCGGGGGCATCACCTATATCAATACCGGCGACTGGGTGGAAAGCTGCACCGCCATTGCCGAACATGCCGATGGCCGCTTCGAACTGATCACCTGGAGCCAGCTTGCTCCGGAGGCGGAGCAGCCGCCAAAACCGCTGCTGGCACTGGCGGCAGCCTGATTTTTCGGCACCTTAGAGTCTGTCAGGTTCATATTGAACCACCGTACACGACAGTCATGGTGAGAACGGGATGACGTGTTGTAAATGAAGGTTCTTCGCCAAAAGGATCTTCATCATGTTGTCACTTCACACCGCTCTCATCGGCACGCTATCGACGCATTTTGGATTGAGCAAGAGCCGTCTGCTGACGCTTGCCGTCTTGATCACGGGCCTTGCCCAATCGCGCACGGTGAACCTGTCGCATCTCGCCAGTCACTGCCCCGGGGATGCTCGTCATTCCTCTCATTATCGGCGGCTGCAGCGCTTCTTCCAGTTTGTTCGTCTGGATATGGACAGCATGGCGCTTCTGGTCGTGCATATGCTCAATCTGGCGCGGCCCAAATGTCTGGCGCTGGACCGAACCAACTGGAAGATCGGGTCCACCGACGTCAACATCCTGATGCTGGCGGTCGTCACCCGGCGTTTCCGCGTGCCGCTATTGTGGACCCTCTTGCCGCATCAGGGCAATTCCGACACCGCAAGCCGCATCGCGCTGATGCGGCGCTATCTGGCTCTGTTTCCGGTTGCCTCGATCGAGTGCCTGTTCGCCGATCGCGAGTTCATCGGTGCCAGCTGGATGGATTTCCTCAATCAAAACAATATCCCGTTTGTCATACGCGTGAAGGCGGACATGAACGTCACCCTGCAAACCGGCCAGACCTGCTCGCTCAAGACACTGTTGACACGCAAGCGGGCACGCCGCGCAACGCCGATATGGCAGGCGTTCCAGAACGGCACACACGCCACGGGGCAAAGCTTGCTCAAGTTCGTCGCAAAACAACTCAAGACCGACGAATGGCTCATCGTCGTCACCAACATGCCCGATGCGAGGCAGGCGCTGAGCGACTATCGTAAACGGTGGGCCATCGAGTGCCTGTTCGGCGACACCAAGACACGCGGCCTCAATCTCGAAGACACACGCATCCGCTCTTATGAAAAACTCTCCTGCCTGCTGGTCGTCGTCACCCTGGCCATGGTCTGGGCCTATCGCTGCGCCACCAAAACCATGGGCATGAAAGCCATCAAACGAAAGACCCATGGCCGTCGCGAGAAATCATGGTTCCGCATCGGCCTCGACGCTCTCAGAAACTGGATCGCAAACGCACAACAAAAAGCTATCAAGGCTTGGACTGAAAAATGCCCAAAACGACCTTCCTTACAAATAAGCCGAATATGAGTCGTGTACTGTGATATTGAACCAGCCAGACTCTGGCTCCCCTTGTTGTCGTTTGTCTTTTCGGGAAAACCGGATTCCACTTTTCCCTGACAAACTCTAGGGGCGGGCTGCGGGAAACTGAACGCGCGTTCAAACGATTTAGATTTACGGATTGCCAACACCTGATAGTATTTGCGGGAATCAGGGGCGCACCTCCCACATCTGCGCGCCGCACAGGTCCCGACATGTCCCTTGCCTCCATTTCGCCAGCGGCACCGCCGCCGTGGTATCGCCTTCGCAGTTCGCTGGTATTTTGCGCGCCGATGATCGTCAACGGCATGGCACTGCCGTTCTTTTCCGTGTTTCTGAAGCAGCTGAACTTCTCCGACTACGAGATCGGGGTGATCCAGGGCGTGCCGCTGATCATCCGTGTGGTGATGGTGCCGATTGTCGGCGTCATCGCCGACCGCTTGCCGGATCGCGCCTATGTGCTGATCGCCTCGGCAGTGCTGTCGCTGCTGACCGCCCTCGGCCTGCTCGGCACCACCACATTCTGGCCTGTGCTGTTGCTCTATACCGTGCAGGGCGCGGTGTATGCCCCCTATGTGCCGCTGGCCGAATCACTCTTCATGACCGGGGTGCGGCGCTGGGGCTATGATTATGGCCGCATGCGGGTCTGGGGTTCGGCGGCCTTCATTGTCAGCACGCTGATCTGCGGTTACGCCATCGAACTGTGGGGCGGACCGGTGGTGCTGGCGGGCATGGTCTTCGGCTTCATCCTGATGGTGATCATGGGGATCACCGCGCCCCGCACCGGACGGGCAAGTCTTGCGGCAGTCGCGGCGTCCCCGGCGGCTCCAGCGTCCCCGGCGGCTCCAGCGTCCCCGGCGTCCCCGGCGTCCCCGGCTGCCCCCCGCAGCCTGCGCCGCAAGGATCTGCAATTTGCGATGATCGGCATTTCCGTGGTGCAGGGCAGCCATGCAATGCTCTACACCTTCGCCTCGATCCACTGGCTGCAACTGGGCTTTACCGGGGCCAATGTCGCCTTTCTCTGGGCAACCGGCGTGCTGTCGGAGATGGTCACCTTCATCTTTGCGAGGCGGCTCTACCGGTTGCTGAGCAGCTGGACGCTGATGTGGATCGGTTCGGCCCTGGCCATGCTGCGCTGGCTGCTGTTTCCTTTGCCAACGGAATATGCCTATTTCATCGGCCTGCAGAGCATGCATGCCATTACCTTCGGCTTTTGCCATATCGGCATCCAGCGGCTGATCGTGGAAAGCGTGGGGGGTGAGCAGGAGGCTTCGGCACAGGGCAATTACTATTTCTACAACGGTGTCTTCATCGCCGCCGTTACCTTTGCCTCGGGCTATCTGAATGTCACTTTCGGCGGCCATGCCTATACGATCATGGCGGGCGTGGCGCTCATCGGGCTGGCAATTGCCGCCTTTGGCTGGTCGCGTCAGCCTTCGCGCGTCGGCATTCGCGCAACAGGTCGCTGAGACCGCTCGACAAAATCGGGATGGGCTCCATTTTGGGGAGTGGACGGGACGCCAATCATGGTAAACCGCCACTTCCTGAATCAGAATGCAGAGTCTGCGCCCCGTGACCACGCCCGCACTTTTGACCGCTGCCATAGAGATCGAGGCGCTCGACGCCGATCAGGGTCAACGGGTCGTTCTGTCCGGCCTCTGGCGCAATACCGGCCTTCCGCCGGTGCTGCAGCCCCTGAGCCAGTTGGGCGGCTCCTTTTCGGCCAGGCGGCTGGAGGTGGATTTTGCCGGGGTCAGCGAGATCGACACCAGCGGTGCATGGGTGCTGAAGCAGATGATGGTTGCGGTGGCGGCCAGGGGGGCCGAAGTGGTGCTCTCCGGCATGTCGGCAGCGACGCAGGAATTGCTGGATGCCATTCCCGCAAGACTGCCCGAGATGAAGGCCGGCAGCGGTGCCGCGAAATCACGCTTCGAGCGGATCTTTGCCCCGATCGGCAAGGTGGCGGTCTCCTTCTGGGATGACAGCGTCTCGGCGATGAACATTCTCGGTGCCGCAGTGCGCGGCGGGCAGCTGAAATTCGGCCGCCGCAGCGGCCTCTCGCCTGCCGCCGTCGTCAACCAGATCGACAATATGGGCGTCCAGGCGGTGCCGATCATTCTGCTGATGTCCTTTCTGATCGGCGCGATCATCGCCCAGCAGGGGGCTTTCCAGCTTCGGGCCTTCGGGGCGGAAATCTTCGTCGTCGATCTCGTCGGCATCCTGCAATTGCGCGAAATCGGCGTGCTGTTGACCGCCATCATGATCGCTGGCCGCTCCGGCAGCGCGATCACCGCCGAAATCGGCTCAATGAAGATGCGCGAAGAAGTGGATGCACTGCTGGTGATGGGGCTGAACCCGGTCGGCGTGCTGATCTTTCCGCGTCTGGCTGCGCTGGCCGTGGTGCTGCCATTGCTGACCATCCTTGCCAATTTTGCCGCCCTGTTTGGTGCGGCGGTGGTGTCGCTGATCTATTCCGGCATTACCTTCGAAGTGTTTCTGACCCGCCTGCACGAGGCGGTGTCCCTGTCGACAGTCATTGCCGGCATGGTCAAGGCACCGTTCATGGCGCTGATCATCGGTGTGGTGGCCGCGGTCGAAGGGCTGAAGGTCGGCGGTTCGGCGGAATCGCTCGGCAAGCAGGTGACATCCTCGGTGGTGAAGTCGATTTTCGTGGTCATCCTGATGGATGGGCTGTTTGCCGTGTTCTATGCAGCGATAGGGTTCTGAGCGATGGCACGCACCCGTCTTCCCGGAGCCAAGAGCGAAGTGGTCCTGTCCGTCAAGGACCTGACCGTCGGCTTTGGCGACAAGATCATTCTCGACAAGCTCAGTCTCGACATCAGGCGCGGCGAGATTCTCGGCTTTGTCGGCGCATCGGGCACCGGCAAATCGGTGCTGATGCGCACCGTGCTGCGGCTTCTGCCACGCCGCAGCGGCTCCATCACCATATTGGGGGCGGATTATGATTCGGTCTCCGACCAGGACCGGACCTCGCTCGACATGCGGCTGGGGGTGCTTTTCCAGCATGGTGCACTATTCTCCTCGCTGACGGTGAAGGAGAACATCCAGCTGCCGATGCGCGAATATCTGGATCTGCCGCAAAAGCTGATGGACGAACTGGCGCACCTGAAGATCGCGCTGACGGGTCTTGCACCCGATGCGGCGGACAAGTACCCGTCCGAACTGTCGGGCGGCATGATCAAGCGGGCGGCGCTCGCCCGGGCGCTGGCGCTGGATCCGGATCTGGTGTTCCTGGATGAGCCGACCTCCGGCCTCGACCCGATTGGCGCGACGGAATTTGACGAGTTGATCGTCCAGCTGCGCGATACGCTCGGCCTGACGGTCTATATGGTGACCCACGATCTCGACAGTCTGTTTTCTGTCTGTGACCGTATTGCAGTGCTTGGACAGAAACGCGTATTGGTGGAAGGAACAATAGAAGACATGCTTGCCTTCGATGATCCTTGGGTGCAGTCCTATTTCAAGGGAAAGCGGGCCCGCTCCATCGTGCGAAATACCGATATGCGCAAGTAACGTCGCATGGGTGCAGGAACAGCAACGCGGCCTGAGGGCCAGCGTTGCGGCAGAAGAGTGACGCAGTCTGCCGACATCGAGGATTGAGCGACCTATGGAAACCAAAGCCAATTACGCCATTGTAGGCCTGTTTGCCGTCATCGTCATCGCTGCGGCTTTCGGATTCGTCTACTGGATGGCGCAATACGGACGCGGCGGGCCGATGGAAGAGCTGGTGATCCGCATCCCCGGCTCCGCCAATGGGCTCAGCGTCGGCTCGCCCGTGCGGTTCAACGGCATTTCCATCGGCACGGTACGCAGCCTCGCCATCGATGCCGATGATCCGCAATTTTCCGTGGCCTTTACCGAGGTCAGCGCCGATGCACCGATCTACAAGTCCACCAAGGCCGTGCTGGAAATCCAGGGCCTGACCGGTGCTGCCTATGTGGAATTGTCCGGCGGCGATACCGGCGATGAAAATCTGCTGAAATCGGCCAAGGCAAAGGGCGAGCGCGCCGTGCTTCTGGCGGACCAGTCGAGTGTCACCAACCTTCTCGCCACCGCCGACAAGATCATGGGACGTGCTGACAAGGCGATTGCCGCGGTGCAAGGCTTTGTCGAAGAATCCCGCGCGCCGCTGGCCCATACGGTGAAGAATGCCGAGACCTTTTCCAAGGCGCTCAGCGACAATGCCGATGGGGTCGATGACTTCCTGAAAAGTGTCAGCACCCTGTCGAAGACGGTCACCAGCGTCTCGGGCCGCGTCGAGGCAACCCTGGCTTCGGTGGAAACACTGGTGAAATCGGTCGATGCGAAGAAGATCGATACGGTTCTCGCCAATGCCGAAAAGGTCAGCAGGGATCTGGCCGATGCCTCCGGCCAGGTGAAGGTGACCATCGGCAAGGTCCAGCAGACGGCGGATTCCTTCAAGGCCTTCGGCGACAGGGCCAACCAGTCTCTGGCGCGAGTTGACAGTCTGCTTGCCTCCATCGACCCCGCCAAAACCGGCAAGGCCGTTGATGATGTTGCGGTCGCCGCCGCCGATGCCCGTGTCGCCATCGCCTCGATTCGCGGCGTTACCGACGACATGGACAAACGCCGCAAGGATATCGACCAGATGGTGGCGGATGCCACCAGCATGGCGAAACGGCTGAACGGCGCGTCGGCAAGGGTCGATGGCATTCTGGTCAAGATTGACGGGCTGGTTGGTTCGGATGACAGCCAGTCGCTGATCGCGCAGGCCCGCAAGACGGTGGAATCCTTCGGCAAGGTCGCCGATACGCTGAATGCCAGGATCGGTCCGATTGCCGACAATCTCGCCCGCTTTTCGGGTGGCGGGCTCAGGGACGTGCAGACACTGGTCGGCGAAACCCGGCAGGCCGTGCAGGATCTCAACCAGACGATCAACAATTTCGACCGCAATCCGCAACGCCTGATTTTCGGCGGCGATACGGTCAAGCAATATGACGGGCGGATCAGGCGGTGAGGGCAGCGGCGTTGAAGATCATCACATCACGTAAACCGGCGGGCGTCACGCCCGCTACAGGACGTGCCAGCGCCAGTCTCTGCCTGCTGGCGCTGCTGCTGTCGGGATGCGGCACCGGCCCCGCGCCGGATACCTATGACCTCTCGTCGCTGAAGACGACGGTCTCGGCACCGGCCCGCAAACGCCAGGTACTGGTGCCCGAGCCAACCGCCGTGAAGGCGCTCGACAGTGACCGGATCGTGATCCGGCTTGGCGGGGCGGAAATCCAGTATCTCGCCGGGGCACAGTGGGCCGACCGGCTGCCGCGCCTCGTGCAGGCGCGGCTTGTCAATGCGCTGGAAAATACCGGCAAGCTGTCAGGCGTGGGAAAACCGGGGCAGGGTCTGGCCATCGACGACCAGATCGTCTCCGACATCCGGGCTTTCGAAGTCGTGACCAATGGCAACTCCGTGGCGAGGGTCGAAATCTCCGTCAAGATCCTCAACGACCGCAATGGCACGATCCGCGCCCAGCAGACCTTCCACGCCGAAGCCGCCGCAGGCAGCGGCAACCCCGCCTTCGTCAGGGGCATGGACGCAGCCTTTGCCTCGGTCACCGCCGATATCGTCAGCTGGGTGTTGACGTCGCTGTGAGACTCTAGAGTCTGTCAGGTTCTTATTGAACCAGACAGACTCTAGTGCCCTTTGTTTTCGTTTGTCTTTTCGGGAAAAACGGATTCCACTTTTCCCTGACAAACTTTAGGTTTCGCAGGGCTCCCTGAATATCGCCAGATAGGGATAGGGACGTCTTTTCAAGATCTTGAGCGGGTTTTCTTGCAAGTTTGCCTATACCTGCCGTTACGGCATTGCCAGAGTCCGCAGACAAAAAACGGCGCCTTCATCGGGCGCCGTTTTCCATGTGTCCAGGTGCCTGTTTGCTTCAGCTGAAGCGACCGGCGGCATGGGCGAGCATCGTATAGACCTTGCCGGTATCGGAGGTCAGGTAGGACTGGGTGATCGACTTGTCGCGGTCGGTGCGGGCGACGTCTCCCAGCAGTTTCTCGAAATCGGCGATGTAGCGGTCGACGGCGGTACGGAATTCCGGTTCACGGTCGTATTTGCGCTTGATGTCGTCGAAGGTCTGCTGGCCCTTCAGCGTGTAGAGGCGGCGGGTGAAGACATCCCGTTCGCCGCGCTGGTAGCGCCGCCACAGGTCGACCGAGGCATCATGATCGATGGCGCGGGCGATATCGACCGACAGGGAATTCAGCGATTCCACCATGTGGCGCGGATTGCGCGGATCGGCCTGACGGGGCTGCGGTGCCTCGAGAACCGGGCGGGTGGTGGCAACGGCGGTGCGGGGCGCGACCGGGGCGGGGGTGATGTCGTCTTCGCGCGACGCGCCACGCAGGAGATCGCTGATCCAGCCGCCGGTTTCACCCCTGCCGTCTGCGGGGGCAGGCGGGCGGGGCTGCTCGACACTTCTGTCGGCACGGTTCTGTACCCGCGCCTCGAGCTGCGGTTCCGGCCTTGCGGCCAGCCGCTGTTCGACAACGGGTTCGCTGCGGTCTTCGGTGCGGGCCGCACGCGGCGGCTCGCGCAGGATGTCGCGGGCTGGCTCGGCGGCACGCGGCGTGCGCTCGATGGGCAGGCTGCCACGCAGCACCGTGTCGGTCTCGCGGGCAGCAGGGGCGGCGGGGCGGCTGGCAGGTTCGGCATTGGCCATGCTGCGGACGGCCTGCTCGGACACCTCGAACTGCCGCGACGACTTGCCGACAATCTGGGAAATGTCCTGCAGCGCCTTGATCTGCTCGGCGACCGCGCGGCGCATGGCGGCAGCGCTTTCCTTTGCCTCTTCCGGCAGGTCGAAGGCACCGCGCTTCAGTTCGCTGCGGGTCATGTCGAGTTCCTTGCGGATCTCGGTGGCGGAGCGGCGGATTTCCTCGGTCGCGCCATCGAACCGTGCAACCGCGTCCTCGACGGCGTGACGCAGCACGTCGCGCATCGCATCGGCAGCCGAACCGGACTTTTTCGCGGTCGTGTCGATCACCTGGTCGAGTTCGGTCAGCGAGCTGTTGAGGCTCGACAGCATCCGCTCGGACAGGCCAAGGGCACGTTTTTCCGCCTCGCCAAAGGCACCATCCAGCATCCTGGTGGCGCTCTGGGCGGCACCCGACACCGTATTGCGCAGGCTTTCGGCGGCGGTTGCCGAGCGTTTCTCGGTCTCGCTCAGCAGGCGGCCAACATCGGAGAACGAGGTCTCCAGCGACTGGCTGGCGTCCTGACCGGCCTTGGCCATGGTGTCGCGCAGGCTTTCGGCCACCTGGGCGGTGCGTTTTTCGGTTTCCGTGAGAACACGCCCGACATCGGCGAAGGAAGACTGGAAGCCCTGGCGCAGGTTGCCCGACAGCTGGCTGGAGCGCTGTTCCGCCCGGTCGAAGGCGCCATCGACCATTTCTCCCAGCGACCGCATGGTCCCGGAAATTTCGTCGGAGCGGGTGACGAGGCCAACGGCGAGCTGGCGCAGCGCCTCTTCGCGGTCTTCCAGCGTATTGGCGAGATTGGACTGGGCAGCCCCCAGCAGTTCCGAGGCCTGACCGAGCACCTTGGAATGGTCGGAGAAGCGGGTGACGATGCTGGAGACCTGCGCCAGCGTATCGGCGGAAATGCTCGACAGCCGGTCGACCTTGCCTTCGAGGAAGCGGGTGGAGGCGGTGACGCGCTCGGAAGCCCGTTCCGCCGTCTCGCTGAAGCGGCTGGCGGTCGCATCCATGGTCTGGTTGACCGTGCCAAGCTCCTCGCTGGCGCGACCGACGGTGTCGGCAAGGCCGGAATTGCTCTCCGCCAGCCGGTGGATCAGGCTGTTGACACTGGTCGACAGCGTGGCTTCCAGCTGGTTGATGGTTTGGGCGGTCGCCTCGGTGCGCTGCACCATGGCATCGATCAGCGCGGCATTTTCGGCGCGCAGACGGTCGGCGCTGGTGCGTGCGGCCATGGAGATATGATCGGCGGCCTCGCGGCCCGTGGCCGCATAGGTCTCGATCACCGGCAGAAGCTTGTCCTCGATGATGCTGCTAAGCTCGATGGACCGGTCCGACAGCATCGAGTTGATGTCGCGGGTGCGCTCTTCCAGCGCCGAGCGAACGGCATTGCCACGGGCTTCCAGTGCCCGGTCGACCTGGCTTAGGGTGCCATCGATTTCGCGGGCCCGTTCCTCAAGGCTGGTGCGGATCGCTTCGTTGCGGTTCTGGAGCACCCGTTCCACGTCGGAAAGGGTACTGGTAATGTCACCGCTGGTGGTGCTGAGGCTGGTACGCAGGGCATCTCCGGTTTCCGCCATGCTGCTCCGGATCGCGTCGCCGGTTTCGCTGAGGCTGGTGCGGATCTGCTCGCCCTGCGCTCCAAGCGTCCTTTCAGCCCC
The DNA here is from genome assembly GCF_963457605.1 of uncultured Gellertiella sp. Classification (GTDB taxonomy): domain Bacteria; phylum Pseudomonadota; class Alphaproteobacteria; order Rhizobiales; family Rhizobiaceae; genus Gellertiella. The sequence continues at coordinate 356,986 of NZ_OY735139.1, read as the reverse complement.
GGCCAGCACTTCGGTGATGGCCTGAACCTGGCTGGAGACGAGACCTTCGGCCTCGGCAACCTTGCTGACGATCGAATTGCCGGCGACGGAGAAGGTCTGGGCGACGGCGGCCGCCTGGGCGGCCAGCCGGTTCTGGGTTTCCGACACCCGTGCCACGATCCGGTCGGAGCGGTCTTCGACCGACTGGGTGAATTCGAGGTTCTTTGCGCCGACCTTGTCGATGAAGCCATCGCTCGCCTGGGCGAGGACCCGGGTGGTGCGGGCGACCTCCGCCTCGAGATTGCCTGCGGCGTCGGTGACCGCCGAGCGCAGGGTCACGGCGAGCACCCCGGCCTTTTCCTCGATGGTCCGGTTGACATTGTCGAGGCCGGTGGCGAGTGCACCATCGAGCTGCGACAGGCGCTGGTCGATCTGCGAGGTGCCGGCCTCCATGGTGTTTGCCACCTGCGAACTGCGGCTGTCGAGCACATCGGCAAGACGGCCCGTGGCTTCGGTCGAGACCCGGTCGATATCCTGGATGCGTTCCGACAGCGTGTCGCCGAACACCCGTCCGGCGGTTTCCATCTGGGTGGCGACACCCGTGACACCTTCGCGGATCCTCAGTTCGATGGCGTTGAGGCCAAGTTCAACCCGGTTGCCGGTATCGACCAGGCGGGAGGCCAGCAGGTCGACGCTCTGTTCGACCTGCGAGGTCGCGGTGGCGGCGGCATTGTTGACGTCGAGTGCGGCGCTGCTGAGCTGGCCGGCGATCTTGCCGGCGGTGCCCCGCAGGCGGCTGTCCATGTCGGTGGTGGCAAGTTCGATGGCCTGGCGCAGGGCCGTGCCCTGATCCTCCAGCGACATTTCCAGCATGCTTGCGCCGGTCGCAACCGTTGCGCCGATGGTGGTGGCCTGCTCGATCAGCACGCTCTCCATCTGGCTGCGCGCATCCTTCAGCGTCAGATCGAGCTTGTCGTTGCCAGCCTCCAGCGTCTCGCGGAACTGCGCATGCGTGGTCGACAGCGCGCGGTCGATCCGCTCGTAGCCGGTGGCGATGCTGCCGCTGATATTGTCGTAACCTTCTGTCAGCGCGGTCTGCAATTGCGCCGTACCCTGGCCGAGCGCCATGTCGAGCTGCGCCTGCGCCCCGGTGAGGGCGGTCTGCAATTGCGCTGTCCCCAGGCCAAGCGATGCGTCGAGCTGCGTCTGCGCTTCTGTCAGCGAAGTCCTGATGTCGGCGGCACTGTTGAGCAAGGCACCCCGGAGGTCGCCTGTACCCGTCACCAGCGCATCGCGCAATTGGGCATTGCCCGCGAGCAGCGACGACTGGATATCCCCGGTCCCCGATTGCAATGCCGTGTCGATGTCCCTGGCGCTCGCCTGCAGCGAGGTCTGCATCTGCTCGACGCCGCTTTCCACGGTAATCGCCAGTTCCGAGGAGGTGCCGATCAGGGTTTCCGTCAGGCGGCTGATGCCGGAATTCAGGGATTCCTCGATCTGCAGCGCACTGGTCGACAGCGAGCCGTCGAGCTGGTTGACGCTGCTCGATACCGCGTCCTCGATGCGGCGCGTGCCGCTGGAAATGGTATTCTCGAGCCGGCTGGCGGATCCGTCGAGGACGTCCTGGATGAGGGCCTGATTGTCCTCATAGGTCCGGCGCAGCGCTGCCGCCCGTTCTTCCAGCGAGGAGGTGAGGCGGGTTTCGGCGTCGGCTACGCTGTCGATGGCGGTCGCCACATGGGTTTCGAGCTGCAGGCCGAAGGTCAGCGAACCCTCGACGAGCGCGTCCGAGAGATCGTTCACCTTGCGGTCGATGCTGCCGATGATCTCGGTGCTGCTGGTGGTCAGAGCCCCGGTCATCTGATCCACGCGTTCGGCCAGGGTGGCGTCGATACGGCTGCGGCCCTGTTCCAGCACCAGCGCGATATCGTCGGTGCGACGGCCAAGCGCATCGGCAATCGCGGCCTGCGTGGTATCCGCCATCGTGCCGAGAATGTCGGTCTGGCCGGAAATCGTGTCGGCAAGACGGCTATTGCCGCTGGCAAAGACATCGGTGAGACCGGTGACGCGGGCGTCGATGGTCTCGGCAAGCTCTGCCGTTGCGCTGGCAACTGCCGAGATCAGGCTGTCGCTGCGGCTGGCCAGCACCGTGCCCAAATTCGATTCCATCGCGGTCATTGCCTCGGTCAGCGCAGCGGAATTGGTCGAGATGGTGGCAATCAGCGTGTCGCTGCGCTCGGCCATGGTCGCGCCGATCCGGTTTTCGGCCTGGTGCAGGGCGCCGGCGATTTCGGCGGTGCGGGTGGTCAGCGCCGAGGTGATCTCGCCGGAGCGGTGATCCATCACAGCCTTGAACTCGCCGGTGCGGCTTTCCAGCGATGCATTCATCTCCTGCATGCGGGCCGACAGGGTCTGGCTCATCTCTTCGGTACTGGTGCTGACGGCAGAGGTGATTTCCTCGGTGCGGGCACCAAGTGCTGCGGTCAGTTCCATGGTGCGGTAGTCGAGTTCGGTGGTGAGTACCGAGGTCTTGTCGGTCAGCGCGGAGGTCATTTCCGCCGTCTTGCTGCTCAGCGCCGAGGTGATTTCCTCGGTACGTGCGCCGAGCGCTGCGGTCAGTTCCATGGTGCGGAAATCGAGCTCCGAGGTGAGTTCCGAGGTCTTCTCCGTCAGGGTCGAGGTGATTTCCGAGGTCTTGCTGTTCAGCGCGGTGGTGAATTCATCTGCCCGGGCGCCCAGGGTCGAGGCGATTTCCGCCGTCCGCTCGGCAAGATTGGAATTGATACTGTAAGCGGTCTCGTTCAGCACCGAGGTGATTTCGCCGGTGCGGCTTTCCAGCGTGCCGGTGATTTCGCGCACCCGCAGGTCGATGGAATTCTCGATCACCTCCTGCCCGGTGCCAAGCGCTGCGGCCAGCGCGAAGGACTGGTCGTTGAGCGAGGTGCCGAGCCGGTCGATGCTGGTCGACAGGATGCCGTCGAGGGATTCAGACCCGCTCGACAGGGTTTCGTTGATCCGTGCCAGGCTTTCCATCAGCTTGTTGTCCAGCGAACCGGAGCGCTGTTCGAAGGCTTCCGAGAATTCCGCAAAGCGCTCGTCGAAAACTGTTGACAGCTGGCTGGTGGTGGCCTGCATCCGTTCGACGAAGAAGCCGGACCGGATGTCGAGATCCATCACCGCTTCGTCGGCGGTCAATTGCAGGTTCTGGCGGAAGGTCGAGCTCTTCTCGTCGAGATTGGTATTGAGTTTCATCAACACGTCGTCGAGCGTGCCGGCGATGCTGGTCTGGCCCGAGGTCAGGCTCTCGTTGATTTCACGGGTGCGGGCAATCAGGGTCTCGTTCAACTGGTTGGCGCGTTCGTTGAGCGCGGCATTCAGCCGTTCCGTATTGGCGTCGAGCGTCGAGGCGCGGGTCTCGAACTGGCCGAGGATTTCCTGGCCACGATGGGTAATGGTGGTGGAGATCGAATCGAGGCGGGTGTCGAATTCCCGGGCCAGGGCAAAGCCCGAGGCATCGAGCGCATCGACCAGCGCCGTCGTCTTGCCGGTCAGAAGCGAGCTGATGTTCTGGGCTGCGGTATCGGATTTTTCGAGCAGCACCGCAGCGCGGGTGTCGATCATCTGGGCGAAGGCTTCGCCCGATGTCGCCAGCCGCACGGAGATTTCTTCCGTGGCGAGCGACATTTCTTCCTTCAGCTGCTCATTCGCGCCGACAATCGAGGAGCGGATGCGCTCGACATGATTGGTGATCGCCTCGCGTTCGGAGCCGAGTTCCTGGACCAGCGAGCGCACCCGCATCTCGTTGTCCGTATAGCTGCGCTCCAGCGCATTGACTTCGGAATGCACGAGCGCCTCCAGTTCGGTGGCGCGTGCGATGGTCCGCTCGATGCCCTCGTTCATCGCGGTCACTTCGCGGCGCACGGCCTGGCCGACATTCATGATGCGGTCGGAGGCCATGGCTTCCGGCTCCACCAGACGCAGCGCAAGCTCCGCCATCGACCGGGTGGCGTTGCGCATGTCCTGGGCGCGGGCAATCATGATCGAATAGGCAAAGAACAGCATGACCGGCAGGATGATCGCGATGATCAGCAGGATCAGGCGGGGCAGGCCGAATACATCCGAGGCCGCGCTGATCTGCCAGATCTGCGAGGAAAACAGCAATTGCGCCAGGCCGACAACGGCCACGGCCCACAGCAGCGACATCACCGCCGCATTGCGCAGCGCCGAATTCATCGAGCCGCCCTCGAGATTTTTCAGCATGGCGGAGGAGGACCGGCGACCGTCATTGGCGGGCGGCTGGGACTGGCCCTTGGGACCTTCCGGCATTTGCGGGCGTCCGCCTTCCTGGGCGGCCCGGCGCTGCTGCGCCTGCTCGGCTGCCGTCTTGGGACGTTGCTTCATGTTATCCGCCACATTTGCCTCCCGGCCGTCAGAGCGAGCCACAGCGCGCTGCTGGCCTTTTTCGTCAAATTTACCCTGCAGGGCATCCTCGAGGGCCTGGTAAGCCTTGTCAGCCTGCGGGTCGCCGCTTCTACCGTTTGCCATGCATCCTGCCTCGTATCTCTTCGGGAGCAACTCTCGGAATTCGCGGGCAGCCAGGCGCACATCGCGTTTCCAGAAAGGCACTCCATACCTGATCCGCCATTCTCTCCACCCCGGCCTTTCATGCCATCGCCGCTCGATGTCATCAGCTGTTGGGAAGCAGGAGGGCGGCATCGTCGCCTTTATTCAGCTTTACAATGCTTTAGTGCCACAGAAGGGGCGCTGATACAATCAAGCGGGGTCGCGGGCAGGGGCCATTCGCTCGCTTTGTTAACATGTTTTAACACATACCCTTCGATATAAACCCTTTCGGCAGCGACCTTTAACCACTGTTAACCATAAATTCAGTTTCTGCCTTGATAGCGCCGGTTTTTAACGGGATTGCGTCTCAACCCGGCACATATTGCCGAAGCGTCAAAAATAAGAACAAGGACATGTTGACATGGCAGCGTTGAATATTGCGTTCGAGGCCCCCGACAATCACTCCGGCCCGTGCCCTTCTGCGACCCGCCCCATCGATCTCGATCATCTCGCCAAACAGACCATGGGCGACAAGGCGCTTGAAACCGAAGTCTTGCAAATCTTTGCCCGGCAGGCCCGTTCCTGCCTTGCCGAACTCGCCCATGCCAATGAGACCCAGGCAAGCGCCATCGCCCATCGCCTGAAGGGAGCCGCCGCTGCCGTCGGTGCCCGGGATATCGTCGCCATCACGACCCGGCTCGAGGCAGACCCACGGGATGCCGGCCTGATCGTGTCGGTCGGGTCTGCCATTGTCGCGGCGGAAAACTTTATCCTGAAACTGTGCCGATAGGAGGCAGCGATGCATCCGGCCTGTGTCCTGATGGCACAGGCTCAGCCATGTGCTGCCGGACGATCCTCCTTCTCCGCTGACAATCTGGAAACCGGAATTCGTCCGCAAGGCCTCGCACCCGTGTTGACTGTCCGGTGTTTTTTATGGAAGACAGGCGCGGTTTTTTCCCTTCAGGCATCGGAACAGCAACATGACCAAACTGACCCTCGTCGCCTTCGACGGCACGCGCCTTGAACTTGATGCAGCCAATGGCTCCACCGTCATGGAAAACGCCGTGCGCAATTCCGTGCCCGGGATTGAAGCCGAATGTGGCGGTGCCTGCGCCTGCGCCACCTGCCACGTCTACGTGGACGATGCCTGGACCGCAAAGGTCGGTGCGCCTGCCGCGATGGAAGAGGACATGCTGGACTTTGCCTTCGACGTGCGCCCGACCTCGCGCCTGTCGTGCCAGATCAAGATCAGTGATGAGCTCGACGGTCTGGTGGTGCATGTTCCGGAACGCCAGGGTTGATTGTCAGGAGTCTCCCCGCATATTCCGTCATCTGGCTGTCGAGTTCCGCTGGTAGAACGGCGTGACGGTCAAAAAAAAGCCTCGCAACGGTCTGGGACCGGCGAGGCCAGATGGGTGCATCGCCTGCAGGGCGAGGGAGGAGAACGCCTGCGGCTCTGGGACGCACCAGGAGAACGCGGGAACCGGATAAACCAACCAGGAAACATGATTATTTTTATAATAGATAATTCTCGATTCTTAAATCATCAGAAATGACCGATCATTCCGCAGACTTGCGGCAAGCCCCGCGCAAGCCTGGCGATGCAGTCCCCGCAAGGGCGGCCCGAGACATCACAGATGTTTTTCAACCGGTTTGGCGGAAATCCGGCCCCTCAGCAGGCGAATCATCCGGCTTTCGAAATTGACCGCCTCAACACGATCAAAGCGCGCCTGATCACGATCATGCGACAGGATGAGCATGGCGGACAGGCTTGAAACGGCCTCCTGCATTGCATGGCAGGTCGATTCGGCTGGCAAATGCGCGAGCGCCTGTTCCATCTCGCGCCCGTGGGTGCGGGCGATTTCGGCGTGCCGCTCCTCATGGCGCCGGATATCGCCGGACAGCGTGTCCCAGAGCAGGGCGAGACCGGGCTTGGCACTGCGGCGGTTTTTCCAGCGCGGCAGCATGATATGGGTGCTGACGGTGACCCGAGCCTTTGCCACCCGGCAGGTTCCGCCCTTCTGCAGATAGGTGACATCGCCGCCAAACTTGATCCGGGTTGCGCCGGGATGCCGGGTGCCTGTCGTCTTGACCTCGGGGCCGCGGGTCTGGAGTTCGTGATCGAGTTCCGCGATGGTCGTGCCGCCAATGGAGAAATAGGTGATTGTCTTGTAGACGATCATCTCCGCCGGGGCGGCGGTTGCCGTAACGAGCATCGGCAGGGCAATCAGCGTCCGGATGACAAAAACAGAGGGACGCCACGGGGCAAAATTCATTCTTGAAAGTCCGGGTGGTTGAACTCGGGCGGACCTTGCGGCATAGGCTGACCAAGTGCAAGACAGAGTTTGGCAAAATGCCATGAAGGAGGCGGGGCGGTGGTCGTGACGGCGCAAAGGATCTGGCAGTTGGCGCATGGCCGGGCGCTGGACCTGAAGGACGGCGCATTGATGGCCATCATCAATGTCACGCCGGATTCGTTTTCCGATGGCGGGCTGCTGAAGAGTACCGCCGCCGCTGTCGACCATGCGCTGGCCTGCGTGGCTGGGGGTGCCGATATCCTCGATATCGGCGGCGAATCGACCAGGCCCGGTGCCGTCGGGATCAGCGCGGCGGAAGAACAGGACCGGGTGCTGCCGGTGATCGAAGCGCTTGCCGCGCGCACCGATGCGCTGATGTCCATCGACACCTACCGGGCCTCCACCGCCCGGCTGGCGGTCGCCGCCGGTGCCCATGTGATCAACGATGTGCATGGCGCGCAGCGCGAGCCGGAGATTGCAAAGGTTGCGGCTGAAACCGGGGCAGGGCTCTGCCTGATGCATACCGGGCGCGGGCGCGACAAGCTGTCCGACGTGATCGCCGACCAGATCCTGTTTCTCGGTCGCTCGCTTGATATTGCCGATGCGGCGGGTGTTGCCCGCAGCGCCGTCGTGCTCGATCCGGGCTTCGGCTTTGCCAAGGACCCTGCCGAAAACATGGAGCTGATGGCGCGTTTTGCGGAACTGCACGGGTTCGGCCTGCCGCTGATTGCCGGCACCTCGCGCAAGCGCTTCATCGGCACGATGACCGGCGAGGAGATGGCCGATCGCCGCGATGCGGGGACGGCGGCGACCACGGTCTATCTGCGCCAGCAGGGGGCCGCGATTTTCCGGGTCCACAATGTCGCAATCAACAGGGACGCACTGGCGGTCGCCAATGCTATGCTCGATGCCGAAGCCCGACTGACACTGAAACCGGATCTGCACGCATGACCAGTACCTATCGCATCGAATTGCAGAACTGCGCGTTTTTCGCCCGGCACGGGGTGCTGAAGGAAGAGGAGGTGCTGGGCCAGCGCTTCTTCGTCGATGCCGCGCTCGAGGTCGAGGCAGGCGCGGCGCTGGAAACGGACAGTATCGAGGGTACCGTCCACTATGGCGAGGCCTTCGAACTGATGGAACAGATCGTCACCGGCACCCGCCGCCAGCTGATCGAGGCGCTGGCGCTCGATATCGCCCGGGCGCTCTGCGCCAAATTCCCGGCGATCCGCGAGGCAAGGATCACCGTGCGCAAGCCCTCCGCGCCGATCCGCGGCATTCTGGATTACGTCCAGGTCAGCGTGACCCACCGTGCCTGAGCCCCGCTTCATTCCCGCAACGCTGGGCCTCGGCGGCAATATCGGCGATCCCGTCCATGCCATGGCGGAGGCGCTGCGCCATCTCGACCAGCGTCCGGATTGCCGGGTGACGGATGTCTCCCGCGTCTACCGCACGCCGCCCTGGGGCAAGACCGATCAGGCGGATTTCTTCAATGCCTGCGCTGGCGTCGATACCACGCTGTCGCCGGAAGACCTGCTCGACGCCTGTCTCGGCATCGAGCGCGACATGAAGCGGGTGCGCATCGAGCGCTGGGGGCCGCGCACCATCGATATCGACGTGCTGACCTATGGCAGCCTGGTGCAGGCCTCGGACCGTCTGGAACTGCCGCATCCGCGGATGACCGGGCGGGGCTTCGTGCTGAAGCCGCTTGCCGATTTCGCGCCCGAGCTGATCGTTGCCGGGCGTTCGGTCGCCGATTGGCTGCGGGAGGCAGACGTTGCCGGGATCGAGGACGCCGGTCATCCCGCCAGCTGGTGGCAGAGCTTCTGAAGGTGCCGGACATGCAAAAAGGCAACCGGGGCTGCCTTTGCCGTATGACCAGTGGGAAGGAACGCGGCCTTACTTGATCGCGCCGACCTGGATATCGTCCGTCTGGCGGCTCAGTTTCATGCCGATCACCGGCACCATCGTCTCGCCGACCTTGACCGAGATGGTGACATTCATCGCATTGTCGCTTTCGAGCCTGGCGATCATCGCACCGTTCAGCTTCGAGCGGTTGATGCCGAGCACGACATTGTCCTTTGCGACCCGGCCGGAAATGATGTCGAGGCCCTTGCCGGATGCGCCGTCGAGGAACTTGCCCTTGTAGGTGCCGCCGGCATCGGAAAGCTCGGCGGACATCGGCTGGCTGAACAGCCCGACGCGGCATGTGCCGTCAAGCTTCAGTCCGGCCTTGCCTGCGCTTGGCGCTTCGCCCGTCAGGCTGCAGGAAAACTTGGTGCCCTTGTATTTGCCGGCGACGATTTCACCCGGGCCCTGCCAGGCCCCCGCCACCGACTGGAAAAACACCTTGTCCCGCGATGCGGCCATGGCTTTCGGCGCGGAAACGGCGATCATGCCGATGGCTGTTGCCGCGAGGCAGCACAGAAGCGATGAGTGACGCGTGTTCATGGACATTCCTTGGGACGGGCTACACACAAAATACAGGCCGAATATATGGGTGAAAATGGTTAATGCTTGGTTGATCGCCCGCCCCAATTCCTGTTTTCCGTCAAGTCATCAGGCCTTGTCGGAAGGCGCTTTTGCGCGTGACATCGAGGGCGAGAGGTCGCCGATGAAATCGCCTATTCCCGGTCGCCTGCAGGCATGAAAGGCCAGCGGACGGCAGTAATCCATCGCCGCAATGCCGATGCGCGCCGTCATCAGCCCGTTGATCACGCCCTCGCCGAACCGGGCGGAGAGGCGTGAGGCGATACCGTGGCCGAGTACCTGCTGGACGAGGCTGTCGCCGACCGCAATCGTGCCGGTGACGGCCAGATGCGACAGCACGTCCTTCACCAGCCTGATCATGCCGAGCGTTCCCGGTCTGCAGCCATAGAGGGCAGCAATGCGGCGGATGAGGCGGACGGATTCAAACAGCACATAGGCGAGATCGACCAGCGCGCGCGGGCTGACGGCGGTTACCACCGATACCCGCCTGGCGGCATCGAGAACGAGGCTGCGGGCGGTGGCGTCGAGCGGGCCCAGCAATTCGGTTTCGCACAGCGCCACCAGATGCGGCCCGTCGATGATGTCGCCCGCGGTTGCGGCAAGGGATGCCCGTCCGCGCGCGGTTTCCGGACGATGGGCAAAAAGCACGATGAGCCGTGCCAACACGGCGCGGGCCGGGCCGGGCTTGCGCACGCGCAGCGCCTCTTCCGCGTCCGCCTTCAGCGCCAGCACCGAATCGAGCCGCCAGAGACCGGCAATTTCGCGGATGACGATGGCCCCCAGCGCCAGCAGAAATACGGCGAGCACGCCGAGCGCGATCTCGCCAAGCCAGGTCGAGCGGTCGAACAGGGCGCGGATCAGGTCGTCGATCCAGATGCCGAGGGCAAGCGACAGGAGAATGCCGAAGGCGGAGGCTGCGACATTGCCCAGCGAAAACCGCCTGCGGGCAGGCCGGACGGTTGCGGGCAGGTTCGCCGCTTCGGCAAGGAAAGGGTCGTCGCTGTCAGGCGTCATCTCGACCGGGCCGGAAAAGCTCTGCGGCTGGCGCGGCCTGTCCGGTGCGGGTTTCGCCTTTGCGGCTTCTGCGGCGAGCGAAAAGGCACCGGGTGCGCGGTTTCGGTCGTCATCCCCGGGGTCCGTCATGCGAGATAGTCTCCCACCAGAAACTGCAGCGCCCGGTCAAGCCGGATATGCGGCACCGACAGTTTCAGCCCGCCGGTGGTGACGTCGAGTTCCGGCGGGCGGAAGCGGACGAAGGCGACGGGCGGATGCAGTTCAGATTTTGAATCACCTGCTTCAAACGCTGAATCCGGATTGTCCGGCAAGTCCCCGGGAAATATGGCGGTTTTCCGGTTGCCGTCAAAGCTCTCGCCGCCGATCCGTTCCCCGGCGATGGGGGTGCCGGTGATGACGGGGAGCCTTTCGCCGGATCGCTCGACAAAGGCTTCCCGCGTGGCGCGCACGGCGGCGAGCGCCATCACGTCGAAGCCCGCACCGCTGAGGCCGATCCCGGACAGGGCCCGCTGGGTGATGCGCCGGGTGATCGCCTCCAGCCGGTCATGGCCCTCGTGGTGCAGATGGTCGGCCTTGGTGGCGGCGATCAGCACCCGGTCGATGCGGCTGCCGGTCAGCGCCGAGAGGAGGCCGCTCCGGCCAAGCCGGAAGCAGCCAAGCACATCGCCGAGCGCGCGCTCGAGATCCTCGACCGCCTCCGGACCGCGATTGACCGCCTGCAGGGCATCGACCAGCACGATCTGCCGGTCGAGCCGGGCAAAATGGTCGCGGAAAAACGGGCGCACGATGCTGGATTTATAGGCTTCGAAACGGCGTTCCATCGTCTGGTGCAGGGAGCCCCGCCCAGGCGGCCCCGTCGGCAGATCCGGCAGCGGCGCGAAGGTGAGGGCGGGCGACCCCTCGAGATCGCCGGGCATCAGGAAGCGGCCGGGCGGCAGGGTGGAGAGCGACCGCTCGTCGTCCCGGCAGGCACGGAGATAGCGGGTAAAGGCATCGGCGAGCCTGCGGATGGCGGGTTCATCGGCGCTGGTCCCGCCCTGCATCGTCGCTGCAAGGGCCAGCCATTCGGCGGAAAGCTTCGCACGGCTGCCGGTGCGCGCGAGATCGACGGTGCGGGCGCTGAACTCCCGGTAGGTCTGGCCGAGCAAGGGCAGATCCAGCAGCCATTCGCCGGGATAATCGACGAGATCGATGGACAGCCTGCCGGGATAGAACAGCCGGTTCCAGCCGCTGGCGCTGGCAAAATCCAGGGTGAGGCGGAGTTCGGAGATCTGCCGGGTGGAGTCGGGCCAGACCCTTTCCTGCAAGAGCGCGCGGATATGGTCCTCGTACTGGAAGCGCGGCACCGCATCGTCGGGCTGGGGATCGAGACGGACAGCGGAGATGCGTCCCGACCGCATCGGCTCGAACAGCGGCAGGCGGCCATTGTTGAGGAGGTTGTGGACAAGCGAGGTGATGAACACCGTCTTGCCCGCGCGCGACAGGCCGGTGATGCCGAGCCGGACGGAAGGGTTGAAGAACTGGCCCGCCTGGCCCGCGAGGTGATCAAGGGCAATCAGGGCGTCATCGGCAAGGGAGGTGATGCGAGGCGGCAAATGGATCTTCCTCAGCCCTGGTCGTGGCGGGCGAATTGCAGTTCGACGCGATTGCCGGCGGGGTCGGTGACAAAGATCTGGCCATGGCCGGTCTGCGGGATGGTTTTCGACACATGGGGAATGGCGAGCCGGGAAAGCGTGGCTTCAAAGTCCGCCCGGTCCTCGCAGCTGAAGGCAAAATGGTCGAGCGGCACCGCGACGCCCGATGTCCTGATATCCTCCGGTGCCGTCTCGTAGAGATGCACCACCGGTTGATCGCCGGCATAGAGCCAGTAACCGAACCCGGCAAAGGGCGGGCGAAATCCCTCGGCAAGACCCACCACATCCCGGTAGAAATCACGCAGATCCTCGAGCAGCGGGCGGGGCGCGCGTATATTGATGTGGTTGAGGCCGAGTGTCTTCATCGATGCCTGCCCTGTTCCGGTTGCCGCGGACAAACCGCGCGTCTCAGGAAACTGGTGCTTTCCGGCGCGGAAAACAAGGCGGGCGACTGACGGAAGGTGTTCTGCCCCTCAGCGGCGCAGGAAGTCGGTGAGGAGGAAGGGATCGGTTGCCTCGGCTTCGCGGTCCTGCGAGAGCACCGCGAAACCCGCCGTCGGATAGCCATCCGGCGCGGTGGCGGTTGCCACGTTCTGGCCGACCAGCGTTTCCAGGATTTCTTCCATCGCCGGATTATGACCGAGCACCATGACCGAACGCCGGGCGGCATGCCGGGAAATCACCTCGTAATAGGCCAGCGGCGGGGCATTGTAGAGGTCGTCGAAATAATGCGCTTCCGGAGGTTCGGCAAAGGCGGCGAGAAAACTGCGGGCGGTATCGCGGCAGCGCCGGGCAGTGGATACAAGCAGGATTTCGGGCCGGTATCCCAGCGCTTCGGCACGGGTCGCGATCAGGGATGCCTCCATCACGCCGGTTTCATCCAGGCTGCGGTCGAAATCGGTCTGTCCCGGCAGGGCCCAGCCGGACTGGGCGTGGCGCATCAGGTAGAGGCGCGAAGGCGGCGGCGGCAGAAAGGGCATCCGGCGGGATCCAGAACTCGTCGATGATGGAAATCCCCTAGCGGGCTTCACCCCGCTTCGTCAACCGAAACCGCAGGAAAGCAGCGACGGGCTTCGGAAAATTCCGTGTGAGGTCGAAATAGCAGATTGATAACAAAGGATAAAACCGTACCACTTGATCCCTGTCAGGGCCGGTGGCGCAAAAAATGCGAGAAAGCTTACAAAAGCTTGAACCGCAAGGGACTGTTGCGATATACACCCACGCACAAAGAGATGTTCTTCAGGAGAATCGCGTTGAGTGAGAAGATCGATCTTAGTACCTATGTGCTCTCGGAAAACGATGAGTTCATGAATGCCACCCAAAAGGCCTATTTCAAGGCCAAGCTTCTGGCATGGAAGAACGACATCCTGCGGGAGGCGCGGGAAACCCTCGGTCACCTGGCCGAAGAAAGCGCCAATCATCCTGACCTTGCCGACCGCGCCTCTTCCGAAACCGACCGTGCCATCGAATTGCGTGCCCGTGACCGGCAGCGCAAGCTGATCTCCAAGATCGATGCTGCCCTGCAGCGGATCGAAGATGGCACCTACGGCTATTGCGAGGAAACCGGCGAGCCGATCGGCCTGAAGCGTCTCGACGCCCGCCCGATTGCGACCCTGTCGATCGAGGCGCAGGAACGCCACGAGCGACGCGAAAAGGTCTATCGCGACGAATAAGCCAGCATGATGATCGCCGCACCTTGCGGCGATTTTTGATTCCGCGTCCGCTTTCGTGCAGACGCGGGAACGGGCAGATGTGCCGGTTGATCGTCTCCGGCCCCGTGCCCGAACGCGCCTTATCCCTTCGGATCGCCTTCGCCGAACAGCTGGGCAAGACCGGATTTCAGCGTGGCATCGTCGGCGGGCTGGCCGCGACGGGTCTGGAGGGTGACCGGGCGCGGGGCTGCGCCGGCCTGGCCCTGCTTCTTGGCCGCTTCCAGCCGCTGTTCCATTTCCCTTTCCATGGCGCTGTTGAAATCGTCCCCGGGTCTCGCGGCGGTGACACCCAGAACCGGGGCTTTCGGGCCGGGAATTTGCTGGCGTTTGCGCGCCGCTTCCAGCTCGCGGGCAATCGCAGCCTCCTCATCCGACATCGGCGGCGACGGTGGTGCAAGGGCCCGCCCGGCCTCGCTTCCGGTCCGCGGCCGGATCGTGCCGGTCGGCGGTTCCGAACGGTTGCGGTCATAATCGTGGAAGGTTTCCTCGAAATCGCCTGCCAGATCGTCGTCACCCTCATCGGAAAGGTCGAGATCGTCATAGCTGTCGTCGCCCTGCCATTCCTGATAGGCGGGCGGTGCCGGTTTTTCCGGGGCAGGGGTCCGGCCTCGCAGCCGGTCAAGAGCCGCAGGCGGCGGGCTCGGCGCATCCTCATAGGGGGGCAGAGCCTCGTCGTCATCTTCGGGGTCAGCCATCTGGTAGGCGGTGGAAATGCCGTCTTCAATGACGAGATCGGCAGGACCGCCGACCAGCAAGAGGTGTTCCACCTCGTCGCGCCGGATGAGGATCACGCGACGGCGCGCATCGAGAACCACCGTTTCAAGCAGTTCGAGCCGGTGATGCCGCCCGCGCCCCATGCCGCGGCCCGCTCCGATGCCGAAGCCCGCAAAGGTGCCGGGTGCCCGGCGGCGCAAATAGGTGATGGCGGCAAAGAAAACCGTGATGGCGAGGCCGACAGCCAGTGCCGCCAGCGCAAACCGCATTCCGAAAGAGCCTGAAACATCGTCCAGCATGGTATCGCCTCCCGGAGCGCGTCCGAGTCCGAGAACAAGAATTATCAGGGTGCAGAGGTACAAGCTCCTCTCTACCCCGTCACAGAGGTTCGCGATAGCCGCACCCGCGCCGCAAGGGAAGCTGGCCAGCCCGACACCATGACCCCGAGAGGAAACGATTTTTTCACCGCTGAAACAAGCGCATCGCCCGGTTTGTCCAAGCCTTCCTTGATGTGGGCGTGCATTTTTGCCCGGGCCGGAGGCGGCAGGGCATGCCCTTGTAGCAAAAAGCCTGCCGGTGTCTGGGGATTCGCGCTTCCTTTCTTGTGGTGCCCCTTCACCGTGATGCAAATTGATAATAATGATTCGAGCCTGCGGGGCCTGGCGCGCCTCAAGGGCAGACGGCTGGTTTCGCCGGATCTGGATTTTCGCAGACGAGGACGCAGTCAGCGTCTTTCTTGCCGGGCAATACCTCTGCGGACGGGGTGTGGGGGATGAATGGATACGCTATCACCGGCTAAGGACAACAGGGCACTGGTCGATCACGGTGCGGGCAAGGGTGCCACCTGGCGCATCATCGTGCTGGCCGTGATCCTGATTGCGGCTTCGGCGGCTTTCATCCTGTTCAAGGAACAGCTGACCAACGAGCTGGTGCTGGGGCTGCTCGGCATGCTGGCCATGGCCGGCATTTTCTTCATCGTCTCGGCCATCATCGGCTTCGTCGAGGTCATGCCGCAGATGAACGGTGGTGGTGGCCATGACCGCACCTATCTCGACAGCCACCCGGATGGCATGCTGATCACCGATGCCAGGGGCCGCATCCTCTATGCCAATGCCGCCTATGGTGCGCTGACGGGTGCGACCCGGGAGAAGGATGTGCAGTCGCTGGAAATGCTGCTGTCGCGCAACAAGGAATCGGGCGAGGCGCTTTACCGGCTGTCGAACCGCCTGCAGGCGGGCGAAGACGGCCACGAGGAATTCCGGCTGATGAAGCCGCTGGGGCAGCCAATGACCGGTTCCGGTCCGCACTGGTACCGGCTGAAGGCGCGCAGCCTGGCGGGGAGCGAAAAGGGCAATGCCGCCTCCCGGGTCTGGCAGATCACCGACATCACCTCCGAGCGGGACGATCAGGAGCGGTTCTTCAAGGAATTGCAGAATGCCATCGATTATCTCGATCATGCGCCGGCAGGCTTCTTTTCCGCCGGCCGCAAGGGCGAGATCATCTATCTGAATGCGACGCTTGCCGACTGGCTGGGCATCGATCTCACCAAGTTTTCGCCGGGCGGCCTGTCGATTGCCGACATGGTGGCGGGCGAGGGGCTGACGCTGATCCAGTCGATCCAGGCCGATCCCGGCATGAAAAAGACCGCGACCGTCGATATCGACCTGCGCCGCACCAATGGCCAGAGCCTGCCGGTCCGGCTGGTGCACAGCGTCACCTTTGCCCGCGACGGCGCGCCGGGCGAAAGCCGCACCATCGTGCTTGCCCGCAGCGGCGAGAGCGATGGCGAGGCCGGAGGATCGAATGCGGCCGCGCGGTTCAACCGCTTCTTCAACAACACGCCGATGGCGATTGCCTCGGTGGATGGCGAAGGCCGGATCCTGCGCACCAATGCGCCGTTCCTGAAACTCTTTGCCGGCGTGGTGAACCGCAACGATGTCGAGGCCGGCATCAGGATGGAAACCATCGTGCCGCCGATGGAGCAGCCGCGCATGGCCGAAGCACTGGCGGCGGCCAGGGACCGGCAGGGCGACATTCCGCCCGTCGATCTCCACCATCCCCAGGACGAGAACCGGCATTTCCGCTATTATGTCAACGCCGTCATCGACCAGTCGGATGAAGCGCCGGAGGAATCGGCCATCGTCTATGCGGTCGAGATCACCGAGCAGAAGGCGCTCGAGACGCAGATGGCGCAGACCCAGAAGATGAATGCGGTGGGCACGCTTGCGGGCGGCATTGCCCATGACTTCAACAATGTGCTGACCGCGATCCTGCTCTCCTCCGACCATCTGCTGCTGCAGGCCCGTCCGGCGGATGCAAGCTTTGCCGACCTGATGGAAATCAAGCGCAATGCCAACCGCGCCGCCGTGCTGGTGCGCCAGCTGCTCGCCTTCTCGCGCAAGCAGACGATGCGGCCCTCGGTGCTGAGCCTAACCGACGTGGTCGGCGATCTCCGCATGCTGGTCGACCGGCTGATCTCCGGCACCCATGTCAAGCTCAAGGTCGAATATGGCCGCGATCTCTGGCCGGTGAAGACCGATCTTTCACAATTCGAGCAGGTGCTGATCAACCTTTGCGTCAATGCCCGCGACGCCATGCCGAAAGGCGGCGAGCTGACGATCCGCACCCGCAACCTGACCGGGGCCGACATTGCCGCGATGAACGTGCCCGACGTGCCCGCCGAAGACCATGTGGTGGTCGAGGTGACCGATACCGGCACCGGCATTGCGCCCGAGATCATGGACAAGATCTTCGAACCCTTCTTCACCACCAAGGAAGTGGGCAAGGGCACCGGTCTCGGCCTTGCCATGGTCTATGGCATCGTCAAGCAATCGGGCGGCCATATCCAGGCGGAATCGGACGTGGGGGTGGGCACCACCTTCCGCATCTTCCTGCCGCGCTTCATTCCCGAAGTGCTGCCGGAACCGGTCGTCACCGCCGCTTCCGAGGCGGAGGCCCAGGCGGCTCTGGAACGGAAGGCGAAGCAGAAGGAACCGGTCGATCTCACCGGCAAGTCTGCCGTCGTGCTGCTGGTCGAGGATGAGGAGGCCGTGCGCCGGGGCGGCAAGCGGATGCTCGAAACCCGGGGCTATACGGTCCATGAGGCGGGATCCGGCGTCGAGGCGCTGGAGATCATGGAGGAACTGGACGGCAAGGTGGATATCGTCGTTTCCGACGTGGTGATGCCGGAAATGGACGGGCCGACGCTCTTGACCGAACTGCGCAAGTCCTATCCCGACATGAAGTTCATCTTCGTCTCCGGCTATGCCGAAGACGCCTTTGCCCGCAACCTGCCGGCAGATGCCAAATTCGGCTTCCTGCCAAAGCCCTTCTCGCTGAAGCAGCTGGCCGAAGCGGTCTGGGAAATGCTCGACGGCAATACCTGACGCAGCCGGAACCGGTGCAAAACGGGGGACCGGGACCGGCCCCCCAGATATCCGGTCAGGCCATCGCCACGGCGATTTCGGCGGCGAGATGGGCGTTGTTTTCCACCAGCGCGATATTGGTCCGCAGGCTTCGGCCTTCGGTCAGGTGGTAGATCCGGTCGAGGAGATAAGGCGTC
The DNA here is from genome assembly GCF_963457605.1 of uncultured Gellertiella sp. GTDB lineage: Bacteria > Pseudomonadota > Alphaproteobacteria > Rhizobiales > Rhizobiaceae > Gellertiella. The sequence goes on along the minus strand of NZ_OY735139.1, from coordinate 339,024 downwards.
ACCGCCTTGCCGGAGATGTCATTGTCTTCGGCATCGGCCAGCGCCCGGTTGATGTAGATTTCCATTTCCTCCCGGCCGATTTCCGCCTCTTCCGGTACGGGATTGGCAATCAGCATGCCGCCATCGATGCCGAGCTGGTCGCGCACCAGCTGGAAATTGGCAATCGCCGCCGGGCTGTTCAGCATCAGCGGGCTCGCAAGGCCGGAGGAGCGCGACCAGAAGGCCGGGAATTCCAGGCTGTCATAGGTGACGACAGGCACGCCCCGGGTTTCCAGCACTTCCAGCGTCTTCGGAATGTCGAGAATGGCCTTTGCCCCCGCGCAGACGACGATGACGGGGGTGCGGGCGAGTTCTTCGAGATCGGCGGAGATGTCGAAGCTCTGTTCGCCACCCCGGTGAACGCCGCCGATGCCGCCGGTCGCAAAGACCCTGATGCCCGCCCGGGCAGCGGCAATCATCGTGGCGGCGACCGTGGTGGCGCCGGTGCGCCGCTCGGCAATCGCAAAGGCGAGATCGGCACGCGACACCTTCATCGCGCCCGTGGTCTGGGCGAGCTGCACCAGTTCCGATTTTTCGAGCCCGATATGCAGCGTGCCGTTGATGACGGCAATCGTTGCCGGAACAGCGCCTTCCTGGCGGATGATGGCCTCGACGCTTTCGGCCATGTGGAGATTGCCGGGATAGGGCATGCCATGGGTGATGATGGTCGATTCCAGCGCCACGACCGGCGCGCCGCGCGCCTTGGCGGCCGCCACTTCGCGGGAATAGGCAATCGGAAGGGAAGGGGTAATCGGTCTGGTCATGACAGGCGTTCCACTCTAAAGGGGCCGGCGGGCAGGGCCGCGCGGGTGGGGATGAAATTCAAGACAATATTTCTGCCCGGGGCACAAGGGGCAGCATGGACTGCAGGCGTTCCGGCGACAAATCCCCGGCGCAGGCGAGCGGCGAGGCAAGGGTGATCAAGGCCGAGGCCGTGCCCCAGCGGATGGCTTCGGCAAGCGGCAGGCCCTGCATATGCGCCGACATGACACCTGCGGCAAAGCTGTCGCCGGCCCCCGTGACATCGGCAATGCCTGATGGCGGCGGCGGCGGGGCGAGGGTGACGGCCTCCGTTGCGTCAAACAGCACCGCAGGCCTGCCGCCCCGGGTGACCGCTCCGCCCCTGAGGCCTGCGGCACGCAGGGCCCCGGGCCAGTCCTCGGCTCGTGCCGCCCGGAAGCCGGCAATTGCCTCGGCCTCCGCCTCGTTCAGGAACAGATGGGTCATCAGCGGCAATATCGGCTGGAAACGGCGCACCTTGGCGGGCGAAATCGCGATGCCGGAGATCGGCCTGTGGTTTTCCGCTGCATGCCGGGCAAGCTCGGCCAGCGTCTCGGCGGGCAGGTTGGCGTCGCAGACCAGCGCCGACGCCGCCGCCAGTTCCGCCCGGATCTGCCGCATCTGCAGGCGGCGCGGGGTGAAGAGCGTGTAAAGCTCCATGTCGGCAAGCGCGATCACCAGATTGCCGTCGGCCTCGAGGATTGCGGTATAGCTCGGCGTCTTGCGGTCGAGGAAGACGAAGGGATGATCCGTCACCCCGGCAAGGGCCGCAGCCTCGCCAACCGCCTCGCCCTCCCGGTCGCCGCCGCGTGGCGATACCATGGTCACGGCATGGCCGAGCCGGGCAAGATTGCGGGCCGCATTGAAGCCGCCGCCGCCCGCCTCCTCGAACCAGCTGCCGGGATTGCTGGCACCCGGCACCGTCTGGCCGCTGATCCTGCCGCGCCGGTCGATATGGGCGCCCCCCAGAACCAGAATGGAATTTTGCATGGAACCCCCCGGCCCGGGCCTGGAACGGCAGGCGATTCGCGGGCCCGACTGAGCCCTGCGATCCCTGCCAAGCTGTTGAACGCATTGCCCGTTCCGTCACCGAAACAAAAAAGGAACGAAGGTTCTATTCCTTTTTTTATTCAGGCGGTTGACGGGCTCTTGCAGAAACGGAACAAAAAGAGTACAAACAACGCATCGGAAGCTTCGTTGCCTGTGCAGCTTCAATAACCTAAAGGTGGATCATATGTCACAAAATTCTTTGCGGCTTGTAGAGGACAAATCGGTGGATAAAAGCAAGGCACTGGACGCAGCTCTCTCCCAGATCGAACGGGCGTTCGGCAAGGGATCGATCATGAAGCTCGGTTCCAATGAAAATGTGGTGGAGATCGAGACCGTTTCCACGGGCTCTCTGAGCCTTGATATCGCGCTTGGCGTCGGCGGCTTGCCGAAGGGCCGGATCATTGAAATTTACGGGCCGGAAAGCTCGGGCAAGACGACGCTGGCGCTGCAGACCATTGCCGAGGCCCAGAAGAAGGGCGGCATCTGCGCCTTTGTCGACGCCGAACATGCGCTCGATCCGGTCTATGCCCGCAAGCTCGGGGTCGATCTCCAGAACCTCCTGATCTCGCAGCCCGATACCGGCGAGCAGGCGCTTGAAATCACCGATACGCTGGTGCGCTCCGGGGCCATCGACGTGCTGGTCATCGATTCCGTCGCGGCACTGACGCCGCGCGCCGAAATCGAGGGCGAGATGGGCGACAGCCTGCCGGGCCTCCAGGCCCGCCTGATGAGCCAGGCGCTGCGCAAGCTGACCGCCTCGATCTCGCGTTCGAACTGCATGGTGATCTTCATCAACCAGATCCGCATGAAGATCGGCGTGATGTTCGGTTCGCCGGAAACCACCACCGGCGGCAATGCGCTGAAATTCTATGCCTCGGTACGCCTCGACATCCGCCGCATCGGCTCGGTCAAGGAACGTGACGAGGTGGTCGGCAACCAGACCCGCGTCAAGGTCGTCAAGAACAAGATGGCCCCTCCCTTCAAGCAGGTCGAATTCGACATCATGTATGGCGAGGGCGTGTCGAAGACCGGCGAACTCGTGGATCTCGGCGTCAAGGCCGGGATTGTCGAGAAGTCGGGGGCCTGGTTCTCCTACAACAGCCAGCGTCTCGGCCAGGGGCGTGAAAATGCCAAGTCCTTCCTGCGCGACAACCCGGATCTTGCCCGCGAGATCGAACTGGCGCTGCGCCAGAATGCCGGGCTGATCGCCGACCGCTTCCTGCAGAACGGTGGCCCGGAGGCCGACAGCGACGACGGTGACGGTGCCGCCGAGATGTAAAGCCTGCCCGGGGCCTGCTTAAGGTCTTCCAGGTCCGGTTATTTTAGGGAAAACAGGCCGCTCTTCGTGCTGATGGGCGGCCTGTTTCGTTTGTCGTGCTGGACAGGGGAAAACGGGGGCGATAAAAGCCAGTGGTTTGATGAACTGGACCGCCCGCTGGCGGCTATGAAGGGCATATCATGAGCGGTGTGAATGAGATCCGGTCGACCTTCCTCGACTACTTCAAGAAGAACGACCACGAGATCGTGGCGTCGAGCCCGCTGGTGCCGCGCAACGATCCGACGCTGATGTTCACCAATGCCGGCATGGTGCAGTTCAAGAATGTCTTCACCGGGCTTGAAAGCCGCCCCTACAAGACGGCGGCGACCGCGCAGAAATGCGTGCGCGCGGGGGGCAAGCACAATGACCTCGACAATGTCGGCTACACCGCCCGCCATCACACCTTCTTCGAAATGCTCGGCAATTTCTCCTTTGGCGACTATTTCAAGGAGCGTGCCATCGAGCTTGCCTGGAACCTTATCACCCGCGAATATGGCATCGACGCCAAAAGGTTGCTGGTCACGGTCTACCACACCGACGACGAGGCCTTCGACCTCTGGCGCAAGATCGCCGGCCTGCCGGAAAGCCGGATCATCCGCATTCCCACCTCGGACAATTTCTGGGCGATGGGCGATACCGGCCCCTGCGGCCCCTGCTCGGAAATCTTCTACGATCACGGCGACCATATCTGGGGCGGGCCTCCGGGCTCTGCGGATGAGGATGGCGACCGCTTCATCGAAATCTGGAACCTGGTGTTCATGCAGTTCGAGCAGGTCACCAGGGAAGAGCGCGTCGGCCTGCCGCGCCCGTCGATCGATACAGGCATGGGTCTGGAGCGGATTTCGGCGCTGCTGCAGGGCAAGCACGACAATTACGACACCGACCTGTTCCGCGCCCTGATATCGGCCTCGGTCGAGGCGACCGGCGTTGCTGCCGAAGGCGAGCGCCGCGGCAGCCACCGGGTGATTGCCGACCACCTGCGCTCCTCCGCCTTCCTGATTGCCGATGGCGTGCTGCCGTCGAACGAGGGACGCGGCTATGTGCTGCGCCGCATCATGCGCCGCGCCATGCGCCATGCCGAATTGCTCGGTGCGCGCGATCCGCTGATGTTCAGGCTGCTGCCGGTTCTGGTCCAGCAGATGGGCCATGCCTATCCGGAACTGCAGCGCGCGGAAGCGCTGATCTCCGAGACGCTGAAGCTCGAGGAAACCCGGTTCCGCAAGACGCTGGAGCGCGGCCTGTCGCTGCTGTCGGATGCGACCAGCGATCTCGACAAGGGCGACAGCCTCGATGGCGAAACCGCCTTCAAGCTCTATGATACCTATGGCTTCCCGCTCGATCTTACCCAGGATGCGCTGCGGGCGCGCGGCATCCATGTCGATCTCACCGGCTTCAATGATGCGATGCAGCGCCAGAAGGCCGAGGCCCGCTCCCATTGGGCCGGTTCCGGCGACAAGGCGGCGGAAACCATCTGGTTCGAAATCCGGGAAAAGCACGGTGCCACCGAATTCCTCGGCTATGACACCGAACGCGCCGAAGGCGTGGTGCAGGCGCTGGTGCGCGATGGCAAGGTGCTGGTCAATGCGGTCGAAGGCGAACAGGTGCAGGTGATCGTCAACCAGACGCCGTTCTATGGCGAATCCGGCGGCCAGATGGGCGATACCGGCCTGATCGAAACCGACACTGCCCGGCTGAAGGTCACCGACACCCAGAAGAAGGGCGAGGGCGTCTTCGTCCATACGGCCGACGTGATCTCGGGAACGCTTGCCACCGGTGATGCCGTGGTGCTGACCGTCGATCACGCCCGCCGCTCCCGGCTGCGCGCCAACCATTCGGCCACCCATCTCCTGCATGAGGCGATGCGCGAGGTGCTCGGCACCCACGTGGCGCAAAAGGGATCGCTGGTGGCACCGGAACGGCTGCGCTTCGACGTCTCGCATCCCAAGCCGATGACGGTGGAAGAACTCCGGGTCATCGAGGACATGGCCAACGAGATCATCGTCCAGAATGCCCCCGTCTCGACCCGGCTGATGAGCGTCGACGATGCGATTGCCGAAGGCGCGATGGCGCTGTTCGGCGAGAAATATGGCGATGAGGTCCGGGTCGTCTCGATGGGCCGGGCCGTGCATGGCGAGAAGGCCGGAAAGCCCTATTCGCTGGAACTCTGCGGCGGCACCCATGTGCAGGCGACCGGCGAAATCGGCCTCGTCCGCGTGCTGTCGGAAAGCGCCGTGGGTGCGGGCGTGCGCCGCGTCGAGGCGGTGACCGGTGAATCCGCCCGTGCCTATCTTGCCGATCAGGACGAGCGGGTAAAGACGCTCGCCGCAGCGCTGAAGGTCCAGCCCGCCGACCTCGTGTCGCGGGTGGAATCGATGCTGGACGAGCGCAAGAAACTCGAGCGCGAACTGGCCGATGCCAAGCGCAAGCTGGCGCTCGGCGGTGGCGGGGCTGCGGGTTCGGCGGATGCGGCTGAGGAAATTGCCGGAACGAAATTCCTCGGCAAGGTGCTGTCGGGCGTCGAAGCCAGGGATCTGAAGGCGCTTGCCGATGACGGCAAGGCGAGCCTCGGTTCGGGGGTCGTAACCTTTGTCGGCGTCTCGCCGGATGGCAAGGCCAGCGCGGTCGTCGCGGTCACGGCGGATCTCACCACGCGTTTCAGCGCCGTCGATCTGGTGCGCATCGCCTCGGCAGCCCTCGGCGGCAAGGGCGGCGGCGGCAGGCCCGACATGGCCCAGGCCGGCGGCCCCGATGGCGACAAGGCGGACGCGGCAATATCAGCCGTCAAGGCCGCACTGGCCGGTTAAGCCGGACGGGATGGTGCTGATCTTTGGTATCAGGCAAGGGCGGGCGAGGGCGCAATTCCTTCGCCGCTCCGGTGCGCTGCGATCCGGCCCAGAGCCGCGTCGGCGGTGGCGGTAAAGATCACCCGGGGTTCGCAGACCTCGTGGCTTTCGAGCGCCATGCGCACCGGTTTTGATGCACCGGCAATATAGGTCATGGTCTGGCGGCGCTCCGCCTTGCGCAGCGCCCCCTCGATCAGGTTGGCGGCGGTCGAATCCATGAAGGGCACGCCGGAACAGTCGAGCACCACATAGCAGTAGCCATTGGCCACCCGGTCCAGCAGCGGCCCTGCCTGCGGGGCAGCGCCGAAAAACAGCACGCCGTTGATCCGGTAAAGCAGGATATCGGCAGGCAGGCCCTCCTTCGGGCTTTCCGGCTCGTCGTCGGGGTTTTTGCTGCGGCCTTCCTCGACGCGGACGGATTTGCTCATCCGGTCGATGAACAGGATCGCCGACAGCGCCAGCCCGACCACGATCCCGCTGGTGAGATCGCGAAATACCACCATCAGGAAGGTCGCCATCAGCACCAGCGCATCGGCGCGCGAGGCGCGGATGAGGGCGGCAAAGGCCGGTTTTTCCACCATGTTCCAGGCCACCACGGCCAGCACGCCGGCAAGGCTTGCCAGCGGGATATAGCCGGCCAGCGGCGCTGCCAGCAGCATGAACAGCAGCACGAAGACCGCATGCAGCATGCCGGAGACCGGGCTTGTCGCCCCCGAGCGGACATTGGTGGCGGTGCGGGCAATGGTGCCGGTCACGCAGATGCCGCCGAACAGCGCCGCGCCGATATTGGCAATGCCCTGCGCCACCAGTTCCATGCTGGAGCGGTGCCGCCTGCCGGTCATGCTGTCGGCGACCACGGCGGAGAGCAGCGATTCAATCGCCCCGAGCAGCGCGAAGGCAAAGGCATCCGGCAGCACGGCCTGCACTTTGGCAAGGCTGAAGGCTGGCGGCGCAGGCAGGGGCAGGGTGCGGGGAATGCCGCCGAAGCGGGAAGCGATGGTTTCCACCGGAAGAGCGAGGAGATGGGCGGCAAGGGTGGTCGCCGCCACGGCGATCAGCAGCGCGGGCCAGCCGGGCCGCAAGCGGCGCAGGATCATGATCAGCGCGATGGTCGAAAGCGAGACGATCAGCGCTGCGGGATTGAGGGTCGAGATGGCTCCCCCCAGCGTCAGGAGTTTCGGAATGATCGCCCCCGGTTCGCTCCCCGCCAGGTGGATGCCGAAGAGGTCGCGGATCTGGCTGGCAAAGATGATCACTGCGATCCCGGCGGTAAAGCCGACGGTGACGGGATAGGGGATGAGGCGGATGTAGCGGCCAAGTTTCAGGAGGCCCGCGAGAATCAGGATGAGGCCCGACAATGCGGTTGCAAGCAGCAGCCCGTCGATTCCCACCCGGGCGACGGTTGCCGATACCAGCACGATGAAGGCCCCGGCGGGCCCGCCGATCTGGTGGCGGCTGCCGCCCAGCATCGACACAAGGAAACCGCCGATGGCGGCGGTATAGAGACCCCGGTCCGGTGTGACGCCCGAAGCAATGGCAATCGCCATCGACAAGGGCAGCGCGACAATGGCAACCGTCAGTCCGGACAGGGCGTCGGTTTTCAGCCGGTCAAGGCTGTAGCCTTCCCGGAACACGGTGACGAGCTTTGGAACCAGTCTGTCGGTCATGTCATAGCCCCTTGCGTCTGTCGGTTCAGCCGACGTTAGGCCGATTGCATTGCTTCTGCCATGTGCTTGCGCAATAATCCGGCATTGATATCGCGGAGCAAACTCCGCAGGATTTGTGAAGTCGCGCCGTGCTCATCTGGCTGCGTGAGACCAACGGAAAGAAGCCATGCCAATCTGCAGCCCATGGGCCAGCTATGAAAGCCGTCTGCAGCGGGTGATCGCCCATATTCACGATCACCTGGAGGACGATCTGGATATGGACAGGCTCGGCGAAATCGCCTGCCTGTCGCCCTGGCACTGGCACCGCATCTATCGGGCGGTGCAGGGGGAAACCCTGCAGGCGACGGTGAAGCGCCTGCGGCTGCAGCGGGCAGCGCGGGCGCTGATTGCCACGGGCCGCAGCGTGGCGGAGATTGCCCGGGACAGCGGCTATCCGAATGTGCAGTCCTTTACCCGCACCTTCAGTGCCGCCTATGGCAAGCCGCCTGCCGAATTCCGCAAGACCGGTCTTCACGTGAACCTCAGCCAGGCCATCCTCAACGGAGACAACAGCATGTATGACGTGATTTTTCGCGACGAGCCACCGGTCGATGCCATCGGCATCGATCATACCGGCCCCTATACCGAGATCGGGCAGGCCTTCGATAGGCTGAACGGGCTGGCGCGCAGCCGTGGCCTGTTCGGGCCGGGTGCCCGGATCTATGGTGTCTATTATGACGATCCCGAGGGGCGTGATCCCCGGACGCTGCGCTCCGTCGCCTGCCTGTCGACCAGCGACACCGCGCGCCCCGTCGAGCCGCCGCTCCGCCGCCTGAAGATTGCCGGTGGCCGCTATGCGGTGCTGACCCACAAGGGACCCTATTCCAGCCTGCCGCTCGCCTATCAGTGGCTCTACCAGCAATGGCTGCGCTCGGCAGATGTCGAAGTGCGCAACGAGCCGCCCATCGAAATCTACTTGAACACCCCGATGGATACGGCCCCGCAGGATCTGATCACGGAAATCTGCATCCCTGTCATGTGAGTGCCGGGCGAAAGGTATTAGCCTCTCGCCTTCATCGCCTGCATGTCCTCTTCGCACAGGCGGTGGGCGCGGCGATAGGCGTCGCGCCCGGTCACCCGCGCGGCATAGCGCTCGAAGGCCGGGCGTTTGTCGATGGTGCCGAACATCATGCCCCAGGCAACCTGCGAGCCGACATAGACATCAGCAGCGGTAAAGCGGTTTCCGGCGATGTAGTCTTGGGCGGAGACCGCCTTTTCCAGCGTGTCAACCACCGCCTCAAAGGAACCATAGCCGGACTGGCCCCGCCGGTCATCGGGCACCTGGAACCCCATCGACCGGTTGGTGACGGCCTGTTCCAGCGGGCCTGCGGCAAAGAACAGCCAGCGGTAATAGTCGGCCCGTTCCTCCGGTGTCGGGGCGAGCCCGGCCTTGGGGAAGCTCTCGGCCATGTAGGCGCAGATCGCCGCGCATTCGGTGATGACGGCATTGCCATGTGTGAGCGCCGGAACCTTGCCCATCGGGTTGATGCCGGAAAAGGGCGGCTGCTTCATTTCCGGCCCGTAGCTGATATTGATGACCTCGTAGGACTCTCCCGCTTCTTCCATCAGCCAGCGGGCGATACGGCCACGCGACATCGGATTGGTGTAAAGGGTCAGCGAAGCGGCCATGAATTCCTCCATCATGTGAGTAAATCAGCATAGCGGCATGGCTGGCGGCGGCAACAAAAAACCCGGCCTGAAGCCGGGTTCGTTGTCAAATCAAAGCTCCGCAAATTCAGGCCGCCATGGCCTTCTGCAGGTTCTCGTCGATCTTGTCGAGGAAGGCGGAGGTGGAGAGCCACGGCTGGTCGGGGCCGATCAGCAGGGCGAGATCCTTGGTCATGTAACCGGATTCCACGGTGGCGATGCAGACCTTTTCCAGCGTGTCGGCAAAGCCTGCGAGTTCGGCATTGTCGTCGAGCTTGGCGCGGTGGGCAAGGCCTCGGGTCCAGGCGAAGATCGAGGCAATCGAGTTGGTCGAGGTTTCCTGGCCCTTCTGGTGCTGGCGATAGTGGCGGGTCACGGTTCCGTGGGCGGCTTCGGCTTCCACCGTCCTGCCATCGGGGGTCAGCAACACCGAGGTCATCAGGCCGAGCGAGCCAAAGCCTTGCGCGACCGTATCCGACTGCACGTCGCCGTCATAGTTCTTGCAGGCCCAGATATAGCCGCCGGACCATTTCAGCGCCGAGGCCACCATGTCGTCGATCAGCCGGTGTTCGTAGGTGATGCCGATTTCCTCGAACTTTGCCTTGAATTCGGCCTGGTAGACCTCTTCGAAAATATCCTTGAAGCGGCCGTCATAGGCCTTGAGGATGGTGTTCTTGGTCGACAGATAGACAGGCCACTTGCGCAGCAGCCCGTACATCATCGACGCGCGGGCAAATTCGCGGATCGATTCGTCGAGGTTGTACATGGCCAGCGCCACGCCCGCGCCCGGTGCCTTGTAGACTTCGCGTTCGATGGTCTGGCCGTCCTCGCCGACGAACTTGATCGTCAGGGTGCCCTTGCCGGGGAACTTGAAATCGGTGGCCTTGTACTGGTCGCCGAAGGCATGGCGGCCGACGACGATCGGTTTGGTCCAGCCGGGAACGAGGCGCGGCACGTTCTTGCAGATGATCGGCTCGCGGAAGATCACGCCGCCCAGAATGTTGCGGATCGTGCCGTTCGGCGATTTCCACATTTCCTTGAGGTTGAATTCCTTGACGCGCGCCTCGTCCGGGGTGATCGTCGCGCATTTGATGCCGACGCCATGCTTCTTGATGGCATTGGCCGCATCGACGGTGACCTGGTCGGCGGTGGCATCACGGTTTTCCACGGAAAGATCGTAATATTCGATGTCGAGATCGAGATAGGGAAGGATCAGCTTGTCCTTGATGAGCTGCCAGATGATGCGGGTCATCTCATCGCCGTCGAGATCGACGACCGGATTTGCCACCTTGATCTTTTTCATGAAAAACCATCCTCTTGAAGTGCGGTCAGGGATACCGGGAGAATCCCGTGGGAATTGACGCGAGATGTCGCGCTATAGCATTCCCGAAGGGGATCGCAAAGACAGTCATAAGTCGGGGATCGCCTTTTCGCTCCCAAAATTGGCCGGAATGCGAAGCCTGTATGGAGCGCATCCCGGATTGCCGCAGTCCGGCAAGCTGCTTATCCTGCAAAACCATTACCCGGCCGTTCCGGTCGGGGCTGACGGAATGACGGGAGAGCTTCGCGTGGTGAGAACGGGGTCGATTTTCGTGCTGCCTTTGCTGGTCGCGCTGGCGGGGGGCGTGGCCCATGCGGCGGACATGACGGCACCGGTCAGGGAGGTGGTCAACACCGCCGCAAAAAGCTGGGACGGTCAGGATGGCGACGCGGAAGATGTGTTCAGCGAGGACAGGCTGACGCGGCTGTTCAGCGTCGATTTCGCCAGGACCTACCGCGAGGCGACCCATCATCCGGCCATGGATCCGCCGGAGGGAGAAACGACGGGCAACCCCTTCGATTACGATCCGATTGCCGGTGGCCAGGATGGCTGCGCGTTTGAAGACATCCGGGTGGAAGATGACGGCGAGGGACAGGTCACCGCGCTGTTCAAGAATCACAAATGTTTCGGCAAGGACGCTGCCAACCAGAACGATACCGTTCTGATCTTTCATGTGAAGACCGAGAAGGGCCATGCTGTCATCGACGATATCTATCCGGTCGAGAACGGCCAGTCCGGCAAGTCGATCAAGGACGAACTCAAGACGATCATTGCGCAGTAACAGGATATGAGATTGCCCACTTTGCCTTTTGCCCGAATTATGCGAGGGAGACCGGACCAATACGGCAGGGAAACAGGCAAGGGAACAAGGCTGGATGTCAGGCACCAACAGCGAAAAGCTGCTGCTCGAGGAAGGACCGGTCATCATTCTGGTCGAGCCGCAGCTTGGCGAGAATATCGGCATGGTTGCCCGCGCCATGGCCAATTTCGGCCTGTGGGAATTGCGGCTGGTCAATCCGCGTGATGGCTGGCCGAGCGAGAAGGCCCGCTCGGCGGCCTCCAAGGCCGATCACGTCATCGATGCCGTCCAGGTTTTCGACACGCTGGAACAGGCGGTGTCCGATCTGCATTTCACCTTTGCGACCACCGCCCGCGAGCGTTACGGGTTCAAGCCGGTGCGCTCGCCCGTGGTGGCGGCGGCGACGCTGCGGCAGCGCTTTGCAGGCGGCGAGAAGACCGGCATCCTGTTCGGTCGCGAACGCTGGGGCCTTTCCAACGAGGAAGTGGCGCTGGCCGATGAAATCGTCACCTTTCCGGTCAATCCCGCCTTTGCCTCGCTCAACATCGCGCAGGCCGTGCTGCTGATGTCCTATGAATGGATGAAATCCGGCATGGAGGACCTGAGCGAAACGCTGTTCCAGCCGCTGGAGCAGCGTCCCGCCACCAAGAACGAGCTGTTCGGCCTGTTCGATCATCTTGAGGAGGCGCTGGATGCGCGCGGCTATTTCCATCCGGCCCCCAAAAAGCCGAAGATGGTCGACAATCTCCGGGCCGTGATGACGCGGCGCGCCTTTACCTCGCAGGAAATCGGGGTGTTTCGCGGCGTGATTTCGTCGCTCGACCGCTTCTCCCGGAAATTCCGCCAGGGGGAAAGTGCGGGTGACCAGGGGCTTGATCGCGAGTGGCCCATCGATGGGGACAGGGATGCAGACTGAGCTGAAGCCGGTTCTGGTGTTTGACAGCGGCATCGGCGGGCTGACGGTGCTGCGCGAGGCCCGTGTGCTGATGCCGGAACGCGGCTTCATCTATGTCGCCGACGATGCCGGTTTTCCCTATGGCGGCTGGGAGGAACCGGCGCTGAAGGAGCGGGTGATCGGCCTGTTCGGCAAGCTTCTGGCCGAGCATGCGCCCGAGGTCTGCGTGATTGCCTGCAATACCGCCTTCACGCTTGTCGGTGCCGATCTCCGGGCCGCCTTTCCCGCCATGACCTTTGTCGGCACGGTGCCCGCCATCAAGCCTGCCGCCGAGCGCACCCGTTCCGGCCTGGTCTCGGTGCTCGCCACCCCCGGCACGGTGAGACGCGCCTATACCCGCGATCTCATCCAGTCCTTTGCCCAGCAATGCCATGTGCGGCTGGTCGGTTCTGAAAACCTCGCGCGGATGGCGGAAGCCTATGTGCGGGGCGAGGGGGTGTCGGACGAGGCGGTGCAGGCGGAGATTGCCGACTGTTTCGTCGAAAGGGACGGGGCAAAGACCGATATCATCGTGCTGGCCTGCACCCATTATCCCTTCATGGCCAATGTGTTTCGCAGGCTCGCCCCCTGGCCGGTCGACTGGATCGACCCGGCGGAAGCCATCGCCCGCCGCGCTCGCAGCCTGGTGCCGCAGGTGCGCGATGCCGAACATCCCGAGGCCAGGGATTTTGCGATCTTTACATCCGGCAATCCTGATTTCCCGACCCGCCGGCTGATGCAGGGCTTTGGCCTCAGCGTCCGGTGAGGTGCTCCGCACCCACCCGCTGCAAGCTGTGAATCACGCAAGCTTTTGCCGCGCCAAGCGGGCAAAAGGCTGATACTGGCTTTGCTCCCGCCTTGCGGGGAATCAGCGGCAGGCGTGGTCAGAGGTTTTGTGAATGCAGGTTGGCATCGATATGGGAACGCTTGCCGGAGGGGATCCGGCAAAGCTCGATATCGAGGAGTTGCTGGCAACGCGCCTGCTGGTGCAGGGCAATTCCGGCTCGGGAAAATCCCATCTGCTGCGCCGGTTGCTCGAACAATCCGCCCCCTGGGTGCAGCAATGCATCATCGATCCCGAAGGGGATTTCGTCACGCTGGCCGACAGGTTCGGCCATGTGGTGGTGGATGGCGAACGCTCCGAGGCGGAGCTTGCAGGCATTGCCAACCGCATCCGCCAGCACCGGGTCTCCTGCGTTCTGACCCTTGAGGGGCTCGAAATCGAACAGCAGATGCGGGCGGCGGCCGCCTTCCTGAACGGCATGTTCGATGCCGAGCGCGATTACTGGTATCCTGTGCTTGTGGTCGTCGACGAGGCGCAGATGTTCGCGCCTGCCGTTGCCGGCGAGGTCAGCGACGAGGCGCGCAAGATGTCGCTTGGTGCGATGACCAACCTGATGTGCCGGGGCCGAAAGCGCGGACTGGCAGGGGTGATTGCCACCCAGCGACTTGCAAAGCTCGCCAAGAATGTCGCGGCGGAAGCCTCGAACTTCCTGATGGGCCGCACCTTTCTAGATATCGACATGGCGCGGGCCGCCGATCTGCTCGGCATGGACCGGAGGCAGGCGGAGATGTTCCGCGACCTGAAGCGCGGCAGTTTCGTCGCCCTTGGCCCGGCGCTGTCGCGCCGCCCGCTTGCCGTCACCATCGGCGCCGTCGAGACCTCGGCACGCTCCTCCAGCCCGAAGCTGATGCCGCTGCCCGATGCGCCGCAGGATGTGGAAGACCTGATCTTCACCCCCGACCCGGAGGAATTCAACCGCCCGCTCACCCGCCGCGCCGCACCGCAGCCGCGCCCGACCACGGATATTCTGGCCGAACTGGCCAAGGCCACGCCCGCCTCGGCTGCGCCGACCCAGGAGCCGAGGACGAGCCAGCCGGAACTGTTGCCGGAAGAGCGCGAGGAACGGCTTTCCGCCGTGCTCGGCGAAATCCTCGCCGATGCCGGGGCGGCGTTTCGCTCGGATGCCGTGCTGTTCCAGGAATTTCTGGTGCGCTGCCGGATGCGCCGCATCTCCGGCCCGGCCATGGCGCTTCCCGACTTTCGCCGCCGCCTCGCCGTGGTGCGCTCCGGCGTCGACCCCGATACGGCGGCGAAGGAGGGCTGGCAGCAGGCGCTGGGCCTGTCGGTGCAGGTGACCGACGATCTGCAGGGCGTGTTCCTGCTGCTGGCGCGCCATGCGCTGGCGGGCGACATCTGCCCGTCCGACGCCGAAATCGCCCGCGCCTACGGCACCCACTCCGCCCGCCGCGCCCGCCGCTTCCTCGGCTATTTCGAGGAACAGGGCCTGATCGTCGTCCATACCGACTTTTCCGGCAAACGCATCGTCGCCTTCCCCGACCTCAACGCCCAGACCCAGCCGGGCGACCCGAACGCAGCGCTGGGAGCGGGCGAGGTCTCGGCGGCGGAGTAGGGGATGGAATAACCCCGGCGGATCAGCTAGTGTTGCTGCGGTTTCGAGATGGAGTGTGCCGTGAACGCAGTCGCTGAAGCTTTGGGGGGACGTTCCGCGCCGCAGGCCCGGTTTCCAGAGATCCGGCAGCTCCTTGCGCTGATCAGGAAGGCCTACGATCCGATTGACGTCGTCCTCTACGGCAGCCGTGCCCGGGGTGAAGCAACGGCGCACAGCGATTGGGATCTCAAGGTCATCGTCGCAGATGATGCCCCGGAGCGCCTGTTGTCGCCGCTCTATGGCTGGAAGGTACAGCAGGGAAGCGGAGTCCATGCCGACGTCACCTGCACCCGTCTTTCCGACTTCGTGGAGGATCTGGAGGTCGCCAACTCGGCTGCAAGCAGTCTGGTTGCGGATGGCATAATCATCCATGTCGATTGAACTTCACATCGCCAACGATCTGAGGCTTGCGCCTGTTTTGACCGACAAGGCGGGATCGCGTGCCAGCGAAAACCACAGCGGCCCCTCGGGGCAAGACGTAACGGGATGAATCAGTGCCACCGGCATTTACCGGACTGTTCTTGCATCTCACCCCGTTGACTTTTCCCCCTTGCCAGCCTAAAGACCCGCCAGCGCCGGGCAGCAATGTCCGGTGTTTCATTTGACGTGTCCCGTGGATCTCCCGTTCGCCAGAAGGTGGGGTCCTGTCAGGTTCTTGAAGACGAGGACCAGAGGAGGGCGCGTTTCCTTGAGGCCGTTTCTGAAGAAACGGCTCCAACACCTTGAAAGGAAATGCGATGAGCAAGCGCGAATCGGCTAAGTACAAAATCGACCGCCGCATGGGCGAAAATATCTGGGGTCGTCCGAAGTCCCCGGTCAACCGCCGCGAATACGGCCCCGGCCAGCATGGCCAGCGCCGCAAGGGCAAGCTTTCGGACTTCGGCGTGCAGCTGCGCGCCAAGCAGAAGCTGAAGGGCTACTACGGCGACCTGCGCGAAAAGCAGTTCCGTGCGATCTTCGCCGAAGCTGACCGCCGCAAGGGCGACACCTCGGAAAACCTGATCGGCCTGCTGGAATCGCGTCTGGACGCCATCGTCTACCGCGCCAAGTTCGTACCGACCGTGTTTGCCGCCCGCCAGTTCGTCAACCATGGCCATGTCACGGTCAACGGCGTGCGCGTCAACATCGGTTCCTACCGCTGCAAGGCTGGCGACGTGATCGAGGTGCGCCAGAAGTCCAAGCAGCTGGTGACGGTTCTCGAATCGGTGCAGCTCGCTGAACGCGACGTTCCCGACTATATCGAAGCCGATCACAACAAGATGGTCGCAACTTTCGTGCGCGTACCGACCCATTCGGATGTTCCGTACCCCGTTATCATGGAACCCCAGCTGGTGGTTGAATTCTATTCGCGTTAATCGTAACGCGCTGGAAATTTTGGAAAAGCCGTCCTTCGGGGCGGCTTTTTTCATGTTTGGCTGATGTTTGAGGTGACTAACGCCTGTCCATTGCTTTGCCGGAATGCTAATCCGGGCCTAATCCCGCGTAGCCGATACAGAGTGCCACAATGATTGTCGCCGATCCCTCCTTTTCCCGCCGTCGCAATGCAGCCCTCTGCCTCGGCCTGATCGCGGCTTTCGTGCTGGCGCTGACATTGCACGGCTATCTCTCCCGTCCGACGCTCGACCGCTATGGCGACATGTATGAAAACTACGCCTGGGGTGCGTTGTGGCAGTGGGGCTATTTCAAGCATCCGCCCTTTTTCGGCTGGGAAACGGCGGCCTGGTTCCTGATCTTCCCGCATCGCGATTTCTGGTATTTCCTGCTGTCGGGCGTCAATGCCGGCATGGCGCTGGTGGCGGTCTGGCGGATTGCGGCACGTTTCGGCGCGACCGGTTTTCAGGTGCTGGTGCTGGCGCTTGCCATGGTGATGCCGCCGATCTCGTTTGTCGGGCTGAATTTCAACGCCAATTCGGCGATGACGCCGGTCTGGGCCTGGTTGTTCCTGTTCTATCTGCGCGGGCTGGAGCGCGGCCGGCTTGTCGACGCCGCCGTGACAGGCGTGCTTGCCGCCGTCGCCATGCTGACGAAATATCATTCGGCGGTGATGCTGGCGGCGCTGCTGCTGCACGCGCTGATGGATGGGCAGGCGCGGAAATTGCTGTTTTCGTGGTTCGGGCTGGTGGCTGTCGCGGGTTTTGCCGTGGTCCTCGCCCCGCATATATTCTGGCTGGTGGGCAACGATTTCCTGCCGATCACCTATGCCGCCCATCAGGATGATGGCGAGGGACCCAATCTGGCGGATTCCGCCCTGTTTCTGGTCACCCCCATCGGCTACAGCGCGATTTCGATCCTGATTGCCCGGTCGATGCGGAATGTTCGCGATTCCTTTGCCTTCCTGCCGGTCTCGGGTGTCACGGAGCTCCGGGCATCGGTCGAAGGCCGGGCGCTGATTGCCTTTGCTGTCTGGCCGCTGCTGCTGACGGTTCTGGCCGGCTACCTCGCCGGGGCCGAACTCAGCGCCGTCTGGGGCATCCCGTTCTATACCGCCTATGCGGTCATCCTGGCGCTGCTGGTGCCATCCGCCTATCACGAAATGCGCCTGCGCCGCGCCATCGGCGCGATTGTGCTGTTCCTGGTGATCATCGTGGCGGTTGCGCCCTTCTGGTACCGGCAGGAGCTGAAGATCGACGGCTATTACACGGCGCCGCTGTCGGATGTCGCGGCGGAGGTCGACCAGCGCTGGGAGGCAGCGGGCGGCAAGCCGAAGGCCATCGTCTATGGCCTGACCGTGCTTTCCAACGCGGTCTCCTTCTATTCCCGCAATGACCTGAAGGCACTGGAAGACAATTCCTTCGAGACGTCAAAGGCCTATGTCACCCGCGAACAGGCCTTGCAGCGCGGGCTGATCGGCCTTTGCCAGCACGGTGACGACAGTTGCGCGGCGGCGGTCAGGGCCGCGATGCCAGCCGGTGTCGTGCCGCAGAGCTTCACGCTCGAAGGCTTTCAGAAGGGGGTCATGTGGACCTTCGATCTCTGGCTGTCGCCGGGTCGCTGAGCGGCAAAATTCCGCACAAATTTATTTACATCCGGTCATTTATAGGGCCAATGGGCGGACGCATGATGTCGTTGCCCGGAGTTTTCCATGCCTGTGCTTTCCCTGGTCATCCCGTTCCTCAACGAAAGCGGCAGCGCCGCGCGGATGGGCGATTTCCTGCGGATGCTGGAGACCGAGATCAAGGCCCGCTTCGGTCTGGCGCTCGAAACCGTGCTGGTCGATGACGGCAGCCGGGACGACAGTATTGCGCGCTATCGCCAGTACCTGACGGGCAACTGGAAGATCGCCGAACTCAGCCGCAATTTCGGCAAGGAAATCGCGCTGTTTGCCGGGCTGGAGCAAACCACCGGCGATTACGTGATGATGGTCGATGCCGACCTGCAGCATCCCTATGCGGTCTGCATCCAGCTGATCGAGGAACTGCTCGGCGCACCGTCGCTCGACGTCGTCTATACGGTGCGCGAGGACCGTAAGCAGGAATCCTTCCGCAAGGATATCGGCTCGCGGCTGTTCTACTGGCTGATCAATTTTCAGCAGCGCTACAATGTGCCGGAAAATGCCGGGGATTTTCGCATCATGCGGCGGGCGGTCTGCGATGCGCTGCTGTCGGTGCGCGACAAGCGGCGGTTCAACAAGGGCCTCTATGCCTGGACCGGGTTTCGCCAGAAAGGCATTCCCTATACGCCGGACGAGCGGCAGGATTCCGGATCGCGCTGGTCGAAACTGGCGCTGATCGGCCTGTCGGTGGAAGGCATCACCTCGTTTTCGGTCATTCCTTTGCGGATCTTCTCGATCCTCGGGGCCGTCACCGGCATCTGCGGCATGCTCTACGGGCTGAAGATCCTGCTGGAAGTGCTGTTTTACGGCGTCTCCGTTCCGGGTTATCCGAGCCTGATGGTGGCGGTGGCGGTCTTCGGCGGGTTCAATCTCGCCCTTCTCGGTCTGATCGGCGAATATCTGTGGGTGGGGGTCAGCGAGGCGAAGGACCGTCCGCTCTATCTGCTGCGGGCCATTCACAGGCCAGCGGCGGAGCAGGCCCCGTGAGCGGACCGCGCCATCTGGTTGCCGATGATTATGGCCTGTCGCCGGCGGTCAGCCGCGGCATCCGCAGCCTGATTGCCGCCGGTCGTCTCTCCGGCACCGGCTGCATGACGCTGTTTCCCGAATGGGGCGAGGAAGCCGGGCTGCTGAAGGCCACCGCGAATGTCGGGGCCGCCGATATCGGCCAGCACCTGACGCTGACGGATTTTCCCGGCCTTGCCGGATTTTCGCTGGATGGCAGCGGACGCATGCCACCGCTGAGACACCTGATTGCCACCCTCGCCACCACAGACCGGCATGATCGGGCCATCAGGGATGAACTCGACGCCCAGTTGGCGGCTTTCGAGACGGCCTGGGGCAGGGCTCCTGCCTATCTCGACGGGCACCAGCATGTGCATTTCCTGCGGCCCGTGCGGCAGTGGCTGAAAGACAAAGCCGGGCAGTTCCCGGCAAGGCCGTGGCTGCGGGGGGCACCCGCCATGACACTTGCCACGGGCGTGGCGCTCAAGGCGAAAATCGGTTTCGTGGCGATGCTGGCGCGGGGCTTCGACGGCGAGATGCGGGCGGCCGGGTATCCGGTCCGGGGTCCGCTCGCGGGCTTTTACGACTGGCGGCGGCCGGAGACGTTCGAAGTGGCGCTCGAGGTCTGGGCGCAAACGGCGCCCCCGGGGAGCGTGGTAATGTGCCATCCCGGCGAGATCGACGACCTCCTGGAATCGCGTGACAGCCTTGTGGCGGCCCGGGCGGTTGAGCTAGAGATCCTTGCCGCACGCCCGCCGCTTTTTGAGACCGCGAGACAGACATGACCCTTTCTATCCCTGAGACGGATGACGAGCAGGCGCTGCCGGACAGCGGTCCTGCGGCCCGGCTGTTTGGCGACATGCCGCAAACGGTGTCCTTCAACAAGCTGCGCAAGCGCCTGCTCCGGCAGGTGCGGCAGGCGATGGACGATTTTTCCATGCTGAAGGGCCAGAAGCGCTGGCTGATCGGCCTGTCCGGCGGCAAGGATTCCTACGGACTGCTGGCGATCCTGCTGGATCTCCAGTGGCGAGGCCTGTTGCCGGTGGAGCTTGTCGCCTGCAATCTTGACCAGGGCCAGCCGAATTTCCCCAGACATGTCCTGCCGGATTATCTCTCTGCCCTCGGCGTCAGGCACCGGATCGAATATCGCGATACCTATTCGATCGTGAAGGAGAAGGTGCCTGACGGGGCGACCTATTGCTCGCTCTGCTCGCGCCTCAGACGCGGCAATCTCTACCGCATCGCGCGGGAGGAGGGCTGTGACGCGCTGGTGCTTGGCCATCACCGCGAGGATATTCTGGAAACCTTCTTCATGAACCTGTTCCACGGCGGCAGGCTTGCCGCCATGCCCGCCAAGCTGCTCAATGACGAGGGCGACCTGATGGTGCTGCGGCCGCTTGCCTATTGCGCCGAGGATGACATGGCGAAATTTGCCGAGGCGATGAAGTTTCCGATCATTCCCTGCGATCTCTGCGGTTCGCAGGACGGCCTGCAGCGCAATGCGATGAAGGCGATGATTGCCGATATCGAGGCCCGCATGCCGGGTCGCAAGGACACGATGCTGCGGGCTCTGGCAAATACCAATCCTTCACATCTGATGGATGGCAAATTGTTTGATTTTGCAGGCCTTGTGGCCGAGCGGAAAAGCGAACCGGGCGACGCCTGATCGCGTCGCCCGGTATTTCACCGGTCAGGCCGGCTTGTTCTGCGCCCTGAACAGCATGCCCTTTTCGGCAATCAGCACCAGCAGCAATCCCATGATCGACACGGCAAAGAAGCCCGCGACCATCGGCAGGGCCGTCCCGTTGAAGGCCTGCCCGATGGCCGCACCGATCAGCGCGCCGCCGACCGTTCCCATGAAGCCGAGCACCGAGGATGCGGTGCCCGCGACATGGCCGAGCGGTTCCATGGCCATGGAGTTGAAGTTCGAGCCGATCCAGCCGAACTGGAACATCGACAGACCGAAGAAGGTGATGAACAGCGGAAAGGGCATGGGTCCCGACCACAGCAATTGCAGCACCAGCCAGATGGCGTTCACTGTGACGAAACCGAGCAGCGCGCCGTGCGACAGGCGGCGCATGCCGAAGCGTCCGACCAGTTTCGAATTCAGGAAGGATGACATCGACATGAAGGCGGCAACCGCCGCAAAGGCCACCGGAAACCACAGGCCAAGCCCATAGATGCCGACATAGATCTGCTGGGCGGAATTGATGAAGCCGAACAGCGCGCCATAGATGAAGGTGCTCGACAGCGTGTAGCAGAAGGCGATCCGGTTGGTCAGCACGATCCGGAAGCCATCAAGGATGGTGCGTGGATTGAGCGGGCGGACATCCCTTGGGTCGAGCGTTTCCGGCAGGCGGATGAAGGCCCAGCCACCGATGATCGTCGCCACCACCGAAATGAACACGAAGATCAGGTGCCAGTTGCCAAACAGCATCACCACCTGTCCGGTGCCGGGAGCAAGCACCGGCGCGACCATGAAGACCATCATGATCAGCGACATCGCCTCCGCCATCTGCCGTCCGCCGAAAATGTCGCGGACGATGGAGACGGTGATCACCCGCATGGCGGCGGAGCCGAGCCCCTGCACGAAGCGCAAGCCCAGCATCAGGCCGAAGGACGGCACCATGATGATCGAGATCCCGGCGGCAATATAGATGCCGAGCCCGGTCAGAAGCGGAATCCGGCGTCCGAACCGGTCGGAAATCGGGCCATAGGCAAGCTGCGCAATGCCGAAGCCGATGAGATAGGCGGTGATCACATACTGGCGATGATTCTCGTTGGTGACGCCCAGACTGGCCCCGATCTGCTGCAGGCCTGGGAGCATGATGTCGATGGCAAGGGCATTCAGCGCCATCAGCGCCGCCATCATTGCAATGAATTCGTTGCGCCCGACATTTTTCAGGCGGTCTGCCGCTGATTTGGAAAGTGTTGCCATTCGCTTAAATACCTCGACTGAAAATGCGTTAAGGCGCTACCGGGGTAGCGCCTTTGATGAATTCGTCAAAAGAGGCGGTTCGTCGACCCGCCGGGCCTCTTCAGGCTGCGCCGCGAACGGCGATGCCCTGCTGTTGCAGATGGCTCTGCAATTCACCGGCCTGGAACATTTCCCGCACGATGTCGCAGCCGCCGAGGAATTCGCCCTTGACATAGAGCTGCGGAATGGTCGGCCAGTTGGAATAGGCCTTGATGCCTTCGCGCACTTCCTGGTCGGCGAGAACATTGATGCCCTTGTAGCCGATGCCGAGATAATCGAGGATCTGCACGACCTGGCCGGAAAAGCCGCACTGGGGAAACTGCGGCGTTCCCTTCATGAAAAGCACAACGTCGTTCGTCTTGACTTCGTTGTCGATGAATTCGTTGATACCGCTCATGGGTCTGTCCTTTCGCATGCGGGTTCAAGGCCCGCCGTTGTCAAAGCGTGTCCCCTAGATAACATGTCTTCGGGCAAATTCCAGACAGCCGGACGAAAAACCTGACGGGGCTCTCGGGCTTGCAGCGAATTTCCGCCTGCCGACAGCTATTCCGTATTATTTTCATGATTTCGAAAAATCATCCCGTCCCGGGCACTTTCTTGCCGCAGATCTGACGTAGCAGGCGGCATCGATAACGAAACGGACAATAACCGCGTGGCATTGGGTTCAAGAATTGTCGTCCATTTTCCCGGCTTCGAGCCGCTTGGCGCGGAGGACCACCGCAAGCGCTATGCGCGTTCGGCGCTGCAGTCGGCTGCTGTCTGGAATGCGAAATTTGTCACCGGCCCGCTGGCTGGCGACCGGTTCTGCGTGGCGGCGAGCGGCCCGGACTGGACCATGCGCTCGACCATTCACGTGCGCGATCATGACGGGCTGATCAGCCGGCTGCGTTCGGTCGGGCTCATCCGCCAGATCCTGCTCGGCTTTGCCGCCGCCTTCCGGGTGATGATGGAAGGCGGGATGACCGGCTATTTCCGCCATGCCTGGCGATTCGGCCTGTTCTTCGTCTTTCCCTTCCAGTTCGTCCTGTCCGCCCTTGCCGTATCGCTGTCGATCATGCTGCTGCCGCTGGCGCTCGACCTGCCGCACTGGCACCTGCTGTGGAGCCTGCTTGCCGGGCCGCTGTTCTTTGTGAAGGTATTCCTGCCCTTTTCCGAACGCCTGCACACGCTGCATCTCCTTGCCGACTGGCGGCTGGCGGTGCATGTGGCGCGGCTGGATGATGGCGAGGTCAACCGCTGGCTCGGCGACAGTATCACGATGCTGGAAGAGGCGCTGAAGGGGGAGGCGGACGACTATCTGGTGACCGCCCATTCCATGGGGGCAAGTCTGGCGCTGCATGCACTCGGCGGACTCCTGGAGCGTAATCCGGACGCGTTCCGGGGCAAGCGGCTCACCTTCGCGACGCTGGGTGGCGCGGCGCTGCAATGCGCGCTGCTGAAAAGTGCCGTCGTGCTGCGGCGGCGCATCCGGCTGGTGGCGGAATGTCCGGGGATTACCTGGTTCGAGGTCCAGTCGCTGACCGATCCCGTTCATCTCTACAAGGCGCGGACCGTGTCGGCGTCAGGTTTTGCCGATGCACCCCAGCCGCCCATCGTGCCCTTCCGGTTCCGCACGGTGCTGAGCGAGGAGCGCTACCGGCGGATCAAGAGCGATATTCTGCGCATGCACCGGCAATATGTGCTTGGACCGGATCGCCGGGGCAGTTTCGACTTTACCCTTTTGACCGCGGGCCCTCTGCCATCAGCGCAGTTTGCGGCCTTCACCTCCGGCAACCTGCCGCCCATCGGTGAGGATGGTTGCGTGACGCCATGAAAAAAGCCCGCGCCAGGGCGGCGCGGGCTTTGTCCGGTGATGCTGATGTCAGGTGTTATTCCGGTGCGCTGGTCTGCAAGGCGAGCGCATGCAGCACGCCGCCCATGTTGCCCTTGAGGGCCTGATAGACCATCTGGTGCTGCTGCACCCTGGTCTTGCCGCGGAACGCTTCCGCCACCACTTCGGCTGCATAGTGATCGCCATCACCGGCCAGATCCCGGATGGTGACTTTCGCCCCCGGAATGCCAGCCTTGATCATGTCTTCAATATCGCCGGGGTTCATGGCCATGCGTTTGTTCTCCTCGACCGTTATTCGGCAGCAACGGGCACATCCGCGCCGCCGTTCATGAAGTCAGGGAACCATGATTCATGGGCAAAACGCAATTGTTCAATTGCCACCGGACGCGCCGCACCCAGTGTCACCCAGGAGCCGCCGGTGCGCCCGATCCACGGGCAGGCGACGCCTTCAGCCTCCGCGCGGGCAAAAACCCGGTCGAGATTGCTTTCCTTGACGGTGATCACGTAGCGGCCCTGATCCTCGCCGAAGAACACCGGGACGGGGTCCTTGCCGTCGAGCGCATTGATATGGGCGCCGATGCCCGAAGCCATCGCCATTTCGGCAACCGCAAGGGCAAGGCCGCCCGACGAGCAATCATGGACAGCTGTTGCCAGTCCTTCGAGAATGAGGCCGCGGACGAAATCGCCGACCCGTTTTTCATGCTTCAGGTCCACCGGGGGCGCGGAACCGTCGGTGCGGCCATGGATATCGCGCAGATAGACCGACTGGCCGAGATGGGTGCCCCAGTCGCCCGGCGCACCGGCCAGCAGGATGGCCTGGCCCTGTTCGGCAAAGCGGATGCGGGCCATGCGGGTCCAGTCCCTGAGCAGGCCGACGCCGCCGATGGTGGGGGTCGGCAGGATGCCCTGGCCATTGGTCTCGTTGTAGAGCGACACATTGCCGGAGACGATCGGGAACTCCAGTTCGCGGCAGGCCTCGCCGATCCCCTTGATCGCATGGACCAGCTGGCTCATGATCTCGGGGCGTTCCGGATTGCCGAAATTGAGGTTGTCGGTGGAGGCGAGCGGCAGGGCACCGGTGGCGGTGATGTTGCGCCAGCATTCGGCAACCGCCTGCTTGCCGCCTTCATAGGGATCGGCCTCGACATAGCGCGGCGTGACGTCGGAGGAGAAGGCCAGCGCCTTCGTCGGATGGCCTTCGACGCGCACCACGCCCGCATCACCGCCCGGCAATTGCAGCGAATTGCCCTGGATCAGCGTGTCATATTGCTCGTAGACCCAGCGGCGCGAGGAATTGTTGGCCGAACCCACCAGCTTCAGCAGGGCATCGGCGACATCGGCCTGCGGCACGTCGCCTGCGACGAGCGCGGGCAGGGCCTTGGCAGGCGTCCAGGGGCGGTCATATTCCGGCGCTTCGTCGCCCAGTTCCTTGATCGGCAGATTGGCCACTTCGACGCCCTGATGCAGGCAGCGGAAGCGCAGGTCGTCGGTGGTCTTGCCGACAATGGCAAAGTCGAGGCCCCATTTGACGAAGATCGCCTTGGCTTCCTCTTCCTTTTCCGGCTTAAGCACCATAAGCATCCGCTCCTGGCTTTCCGACAGCATCATTTCATAGGCCGTCATCCGCTCTTCGCGCACCGGCACCAGATCGAGATCAAGCTCGATGCCGAGATCGCCCTTGGCTCCCATTTCGACCGCCGAACAGGTGAGACCGGCCGCGCCCATGTCCTGAATCGCGATGACCGCGCCGGTTGCCATCAGTTCGAGGCAGGCTTCCAGCAGGCATTTTTCGGTGAAGGGGTCGCCGACCTGCACCGTCGGGCGTTTTTCCTCGATCGATTCGTCGAATTCCGCCGAGGCCATGGTGGCACCACCGACGCCATCACGTCCGGTCTTTGCCCCGAGATAGACGACCGGCAGGCCGACGCCTTCCGCCTTCGAATAGAAGATCGCATCCGACTTGGCGAGCCCGGCGGCAAAGGCATTGACGAGGATGTTGCCATTGTAGCGGGCATCGAATTCGACTTCGCCGCCAACCGTCGGCACGCCGAAGGAATTGCCGTAGCCGCCGACACCCGCGACGACACCGGAGACGAGATGCCGGGTCTTCGGATGATCAGGCGCGCCAAAACGCAGGGCGTTCATCGCCGCAACCGGGCGTGCGCCCATGGTGAAGACATCGCGCAGGATGCCGCCGACACCGGTCGCGGCCCCCTGGTAGGGTTCGATATAGGAGGGGTGGTTGTGGCTCTCCATCTTGAAGACGACGCAATCGCCGTCATCGATGTCGACCACGCCGGCATTTTCGCCCGGACCCTGGATGACGCGCGGACCGGAGGTCGGCAGGGTGCGCAGCCATTTCTTCGAGGACTTGTAGGAGCAATGCTCGTTCCACATCGCCGAAAAGATGCCGAGTTCGGTGAAACTCGGCTCCCTGCCGATCAAAGACAGGATGCGCTGGTATTCGTCCGGCTTCAGGCCGTGGGAAGCAATCAGGTCCGGGGTGATCGGGCGGGTGTTGGAAACGCTCATGGCTGGAGGCCCCTCAGACTGGCAGTGGAATTTGCCGTCTCTTTAACCCAAGCCTTCGCACGGCGCGACAGGAAAATGCCGGTGCCATGCGCGAATTAGAATTTATACCCTATCATTATCCCGGCCCGCGAAAGACCGCTGTTCGGCCCGTCGGGGAGACCCGCATTGGAGGAGTGCTCGATCATCGCGATGGCGCGCCAGCGGGCGGTGACATTGACGCCGAGGGCGGCATATTCGTGAAACAGCACGCGGCTGCCGAGCTTCGGCCCGGATGTGCCGTCTTCCTGAAGTTTGCCATCGTGGATCGCGCCGCCGATGCCATCCTCGACGAACAGGTGATCGCCAAGTTCCACTGTCCAACTGAGGCCCGTATAGATCTGATTTGCCTCGCCAAAGGCGGAAAGGTCGGCCCCCACGCTCAGTCGCGGGGTAAACAGCTGGCTGCAGCCGGTCGCACCCTTGCGATCCCAGGGGTCAAACAACGCCATGCTGCTGGCAAAAACGCCACGTTCCCGATTGCCATTCGGCTCGATGCTTGCGGTCGCACCGAAGCGAAGCTCGTCAAAGTCGAGATCGGCGGCTTGGGTTTGGGCAAGGGAAAAACAGACTGCGCAAAGCGCAAGAGCGGCGCACGCTCCAGGTCTTACAGGCGTCACAATCACCTCGTCATCAAAATGCAATGGATCAAATCAGCGACGCAGTACTGTGCTGTGAGGGATTTCAAAGCTTTAACGGTGGAATGACAACCCCTGATTTTGCAGAAGCGAAAATTCGCACTGGTGTTTTCAAACGAAGCAATACGGATGGGTTAGAACTACAGGGTTTTTCAACCGGGGAGGTGGCTGCCCCCCTATCCGGCCAGCCGGTCATAGCCGGTGCGGCCGGTTTCCAGCAGGCAGGCGAGTTTTGCAAAGCCGCGCTGCACCACATCCCGGCTGGTGGGGGTCGAAAAGCTGATCCGGACATGCGGATGCGCACTGCCGCAGCGACCGGATTTGAACTCGTCCTCGTCGTCGATCAGGATATTGTCTTCCTGCGCGGCCTTCTTGAAAGTGCCGGAGAGCCAGGGTTCCGGCAATTTCATCCAGAGGAAGGGCACGCCGGGGCGGGACTGGAAATCGATCCCGGCAAAGGCGAGGCGTGCCATCCGTTCGCGGGCGGTGAGTTCCGTGATGGTGAGCCCCATCAACCGCCCGGCCTCGCCCGACAGCACCAGCCGTGCGGTGACCTCGGCCAGCAGGAAGGGCAGGCCGCCGGTCATCATCTTGTGGGCAATCCGCACCCGGGGCGCATAGAGTGGCGGGCAGGAAACCCAGCCGCCGCGCACGCCTGCCGCCACCGATTTCGACAGGCCGCTGACCAGAAAGGTCCGCTCCGGCGCAAAGGCTGACATCGGCGGCGGGGGATCGGCGACCAGCGATCCATAGAGATCGTCCTCGATGATCCAGACCCCGTGGCGTCGGGCGATCTCGGCAATCTCGCGCCTGCGGCTCTCGGGCAGCATGGTCAGCGTCGGGTTCTGCACATTCGGCATCAGGAACAGCAGTTTCGGATGCTGCTGGGCGCAGACCCGCTCGAATTCTTCCGGGATCAGCCCGTCCTCATCGCTTTCCACCATCACGCAGCGGCGACCCGTCAGGCCTGCAGCCCGGCTGATCTGCGAATAGGTGAGGGGTTCGAAGGCCACCCGGTCGCCGGGCACGGTGACCACCGACAGGATCGCCACCACAGCCGCATGGGCACCGATGGTCGGCACGATGCAATCGGTCTGCGGCCTGAAACCGGCGCGACCCAGCCAGCGCGCGCCCGCTTCCGACCAGGAGGCCGGAAAATTGCGGGTATAGCTGGCGATTTCCCAGGGGTGGCTGCGGATCACCGCATTGGTGATCTCGGCAATCACGGCGGCCTGGCCGACATCGGGCGCGGATGCGCTGTCGAAGCGCAACTTGTCCGGCTCGGCATTCTGAATGCGGGTTCCCGCCAGCGCGATGCTGACCGGATCGGTCTCGCGGCCGGGCTCGCGCTGGCTGCGGTCCAGCACATAGGTGCCGCGTCCGACCTCGCCGGAAACAAGGCCCCGTTCATGGACCAGCGCATAGGCGCGGCTGATCGTTCCCACCGTCAGGCCGAGATCGAAGGCGATATTGCGTTGCGGCGGAAGCTTGGTGCCCGGCGGCAACTGCCCGTCATCAATCGCCGCTTCGATCTGGTTGGCGAGTCGGACATAGAGCGGGCCGGTGCCGGTCGAGAGGTCGGGAAGCCAATTTGTCATGGTGACATTATCTCGTTTGGATCGGGAATGACTGCATTGTATCCCAATTATGCGCTTTGTTCCAGCCAGATCGAGACAAATCATGCGGCATATCAGCAAGAATGATGCAAATGTCACCCTGCATATGGTGGGTCCTGCCGGGAAGGCAGAGACAATTTCACCCGGTCGGCTGCGGAAATGGCTGCGTGTTGTCGCAGGCAGGGTGAGACAATGGGCGGAACGGCGCAAAAGCCGCCGGGCGCTCTCCCGCCTGACGGACACCGAATTGCGCGACATCGGCATCACCCGCAATCAGGCGCGCGAGGAATATCGCAAGTCACTGTATATGGATTGAGCCTGCAGGCTCAGCAGCCCTTGCCGCCTGCCGCCCAGCGGTTGACATCGGCCATGATGCGGCCGGCCGAGGCGTCGTTCATCAGCGGGCCGAAGGTGTCGACGCGGGCCGGGTTGCCTTCGGCCTGCACCACCAGCAGCGGGCGGGATTCCGGGCTGTGGGCCTTGACCAGCAGCAGGCGCGGGCGGCCGGAATAGGAATTCAGTTCCGGGGCCATGTGATAGGCGGCAAAGGCCGGATCATGCGACTTGAACCAGCATTGCGCGGCACCCAGCGACACCCGCTCCATCACCGGCAGCGCGGCGCGGGACGCATCCGCCGTCGGGCGCGGTGCTTTCGGTGCGCAGGAAGCGAGCAGCAGAAGGGCGAGGGTGGCACCGAGGGCACGGGGAAAACGGGTCGTCATGGCGGCACCTTCCGGTCTGTTTGCGGGGGGCAGTCGGCTTGGAGCATGTCGCGCAAACCTGTGAAACGGTCCTGCGAGGCCGACATGCACAAAAAACAGGGCGCTTACGCCGCGATGACATCGAGCGCGGAGGCAAAGATCCCCCGGCCATCATTGCCGCCATGGGCGGTCTCGATCAGGTTTTCCGGATGCGGCATCATGCCCATGACATTGCCGCGGGCATTCATCACGCCGGCGATGTCGTTGACCGAACCGTTCGGATTGGTGCCCTCGGCATAGCGGAACACCACCTGGCCATTGCCTTCGATGGTTTTCAGCGTCTCGGCATCGGCAAAATAGTTGCCGTCGTGATGGGCGACAGGGCTGCGGATGACCTGGCCCCGGGCATAGGCGCGGGTGAAATCCGTGTCGGCATTGACCACTTCCAGCCTGATTTCCTTGCAGACGAAGCGCAGCGAGGCATTGCGCATCAGCGCGCCGGGCAAAAGTCCCGCTTCGAGCAGGATCTGGAAGCCGTTGCAGACGCCGAGCACCTTGACGCCCTGTTCGGCGCGGGCCTTGATCGCCTGCATCACCGGCATGCGGGCAGCAATCGCGCCGCAGCGCAGGTAATCGCCATAGGAAAAGCCGCCGGGAATGACGATCAGGTCGACGTCGGGAATGTCGGTTTCCGTCTGCCAGATGGTCACCGGCGCCTTGCCGGAGATCTTGGTCAGCGCGGCGATCATGTCGCGGTCGCGATTGAGACCGGGAAGCTGGACAACGGCGGATTTCATCAGGCGGGTCTCCGGAGTTTGGGCAGTATCGGCAGAATGGAACCGGAATGAAGCCGGTTCAAGGCGAAGTTATTGCAAGAGTGAGCGATTAGCTGTGGTGGTCGAAGCGGGCTCCCGCTTCCGCCATCTCGCGCAGGTCAAGGCGACGCTCGATGCGTTCAGGTGCGGTGCCGTGGTCTCGAAGAATGCCGTAGATGCTCCGGATGTCCTGCTGTATCGCCATCGTCGTGCCGCGCAGGGCACCTGACCCGAATTTCATGTCGCTGAGATCGCAACGCATTGCCGACATATCCGCTTCCACGCATTTCAGCACGTCATACATCCGCTCACGGGTAATCTCGGACATGGCCTTACCCCTCAGGAGAGGGTGAAAGCGTAATTCTCGATAACGGTATTGGCAAGCAGCTTCTCGCACATCGCCTTCAGCGTCGCTTCGGCCTTGCTGCGGTCGGTCTCGGCAAGCTCGATGTCGAAAACCTTGCCCTGGCGAACCTGGCCGACGCCGTCAAAGCCGAGGCTCGACAGCGCGCCCTCGATTGCCTTGCCCTGCGGGTCGAGAACGCCATTCTTCAGCGTGACGGTCACACGTGCCTTGATCACTGTCTTCATTCCCTGCTGTTACTTGACCAGAACCGGACCCATGCCGCGCACGGGTTCATTTTCATTCATGATGCCGAGGCGGCGGGCGACCTCCTGATAGGCCTCGAGCAGGCCGCCGAGGTCTTCGCGGAAGCGGTCCTTGTCCATCTTCTCGCGGGTCTCGATATCCCACAGACGGCAGCTGTCCGGCGAGATTTCATCGGCCAGCACGATGCGCATCATGTCGCCCTCGAACAGACGGCCGCATTCGATCTTGAAATCGATCAGCTGGATGCCGACGCCGAGGAACAGGCCGGTCATGAAATCGTTGACGCGGATGGCAAGCGCCATGATGTCATCCAGCTCCGCCGGATTGGCCCAGCCAAAGGCGGTGATGTGCTCTTCCGACACCATGGGGTCGTCGAGCGCGTCGGACTTGTAGTAGAATTCGATGATCGAGCGCGGCAGCACCGTGCCCTCGTCGATGCCGAGCCGCTTGGCGAGCGAACCGGCGGCGACATTGCGCACGACGATCTCCAGTGGAATCATCTCCACCTCGCGGATCAGCTGCTCGCGCATGTTCAGGCGGCGGATGAAATGGGTGGGGATGCCGATTCGGTTCAGGTGCG
The DNA here is from genome assembly GCF_963457605.1 of uncultured Gellertiella sp. Lineage (GTDB taxonomy): Bacteria > Pseudomonadota > Alphaproteobacteria > Rhizobiales > Rhizobiaceae > Gellertiella. The sequence continues at coordinate 307,741 of NZ_OY735139.1, read as the reverse complement.
AGAAAATATATTCGCAAATGCGGTTGTTCAGAACGCCCTTGCCGTCAATGATCTCGTGCTTCTTCTTGTTGAATGCCGTTGCATCATCCTTGAAGAACTGGATGAGAGTGCCCGGCTCGGGACCTTCGTAAAGGATCTTGCCCTTGCCTTCGTAGATACGGCGGCGACGGTTCATGATGCTTGTCTCTGTTCTAATGGGCACCAGTGATGGCGCGGATCTTTGTTACGGGGTCCCTTAAAGGAAAAGAACACAATTCACAATGAGGGTGGGCTGTCCTTCGGTTCGAATCTGTCCGCAGGTTTTATGATGGCCCGCCGGTCCGGGGCTTGCCTGAAGATGCACAAATTTTCGCAGACGGTGCACATATTCGTGCATCGACAATTGAATTTCAATCATTCACCCTTTTGATGACCATTCCGGCAAACCGAAATCCAGCAGGAGACGACGCATGACGGGTATGAGTGATCGTGAAAAGGCTTTCGAAAACAAGTTCGTCCATGACGAGGAAATGCGGTTCAAGGCGATTGCGCGGCGCAACAAGCTGTTCGGACTCTGGGCCGCTGGCCAGCTCGGCAGGAGCGATGCGGCCGCCTATGCCAGGGACGTGGTCGCCGCCGATGCGCTGAAGGCGGACGACAGCGACGTGATTGCCAAGGTCAGGGGCGATCTGGAGGCCGCGCGGATCAAGGTATCGGAGGCGGAGATCGTGGCAAAGCTCAAGTCGCTTTATGCCGAGGCGCAACGCCAGCTGTTTGAGGAATAGGACTGCATTACTGCCGAAAGCGCCGGTCCCTCCAAATGGGGCCGGTTTTCAGTTGTACCAGCTGCCGGATCGCAGGAACGGCGCAATCGATGCCGCAGGCATCGGTCTTGCCAGGCCGTAGCCCTGGAGAATGTCGCAGCCGACATCCTGCAGGATCGTCACGTGATCGCGGGTTTCCACGCCTTCGGCCAGAACCTTGATATCCAGCGATTTGCCGATTTCGACGATGGAAGCCACAAGCCGCCGCTGTTCTGCCGATTGCGGCAGGGCCCGGACCAGTTCCCGGTCGATCTTCAGGATATCCGGGCTGATCTTCATCAGGCTGATGATCGAGGCATGGCCGGTGCCGAAATCGTCGATTTCGATTTCTATGCCCAGCGCCCGGATCTCCGCCAGCGTGTCAGCGGTGTTCTGGTCGTGATCGTCGAGGAAGATTGATTCGAGCAGTTCGAAAGACACCTTGCCCGGCGCGATCTTCAATTGCTTCAGCTTGCGGATCAGTTGCGGGTCGTCGAGGCGGCGGGCGGAGACATTGACCGAGATCCGTTTGATATCCAGGCCTTCCCTGTCCCATTTCGCCATGTCGCTGAGTGCCCTTTCCAGCACGAAACCGTCGATGATCGAGACCACGTCGAGATCATTGGCCACCTGAAGGAACTGGTCCGGCGTGATGATGCCGCGCTCCGGGTGGTTCCAGCGCACCAGCGTTTCCATGCCTGCGAGGCCGAGGCCGTCGGCGAAAAACTGCGGCTGGTAATAGGGGACGAATTCGCCGTTTTCGAGTGCCCTGAGGATTTCGTCCGACAGGCGCTTGGTCTGGATGATTTCATTCTGGGTCTCGGGCGAGAAGAATTCATGGCGATTGCGGCCACGGCTCTTCGCCCGGTAGAGGGCGATGTCGGCATTCAGCAGCAGCTGCTTGCCGTCGATATCCGCACCTTCGGCGAGCGCAATGCCGATGCTGGCCCCGATGCGGATCGAATGGCCCTGAAAGGTGACCGGCTTCGACAGTTCCTTGATGATCCGGTCGGCAAGCACTGCCAGGCGGCGCGGCGTGGTCGACTGGCGGGAGACGAAGGCAAATTCATCGCCACCGATTCGCGCCACGAAATCATTGCCGCGCACCAGCCCGCGCAATACCTTGGCGGCCTCGTTCAGCAACAGGTCTCCCGCCTCGTGGCCGAGCGTATCGTTGATCTGCTTGAACCGGCTGAGGTCGATATGCAGCACTGAAAGCGGCCTGCGGTCATGGCTGCTGATCGCTGTCTCGCGGTCGAGGATTTCTTCCAGATAGCGCCGGTTCGGCAGGCCGGTCAGGTAGTCGTGCAGCGCATTGTGCTTGATGCGGGCATGGACCTCTTCCAGCTCGTGGTTGCGCGCTTCGGCGAGGTTCCTGGCGGAGGCCAGTTCCTGGCGCAGCAACACGTCATCAGTGACATCCCAGTTTGCCCCGACGATCCGCCGTCCGCCCTCCTTGGTGTCGAAGGGCGCTGCCAGTGCCCTGACATAGCGGATGCTGCCGTCCGGCTTGCGGATCCGGTATTCGTTGCCAAAGGAACTGTCGGTCTCAAGGTTGGACTCCACCCGCCCCAACGCCCGGTCCTTGTCCTCGGGCAGGATCATCTCTTCCCAGGCGGCAAACGGCTTGATCGACGCCGTGCCCTCCATGCCGAAGATCTTCAGGATATTGTCATCCCATTCGACCAGACCGGTTTGCAGATCGGCTTCGAAGACGCCGATGCAGGAGACATCAAGGGCCAGTTCAAGCCTTCTCGAAATCTTCTCCAGCTTCTCTTCGTCATTCTTGCGCTTGGTAATGTCGGTATCGGTTCCGACCACCCGCAACGGCGCGCCATCACTGTCCCATTCGACGACCGAACCACGGCACTCCACCCAGATATAATGGCCATCGCGATGGCGTTCGCGATATTCGAAAACCTGGTAGCGTTCATCACCGGCGTTCTGGCCCGCGATCGCTTCAATGACCAGATCGCGGTCTTCCGGATGGATGTTGTCGATCCAGACATCGAAATCCGCATTGATCGGCTCGCCTGCGGGAATGCCGCGCATCTCGCGCCACATGTCGGAATAGAAATATTGCCCGGTGCTGAAATTGTGGTCCCATACGCCGAGTTCCGAACCGACAAGTGCATGATTCCAGCGGCTCTCGCGCTCCACGAGGTCATCGCGCCATTTGTCGTCCACGGACTTTTGATCCGGATTGGCCAAATTTCCTTTGAAAAAGAGCGGCTTGGAAGACAATTTTTCAACCCGTTGATCAGATGCCGTCAACTATGTTCGACATCGATTAATTTGGAATTAAATCATAATACATAATGAATTATATTCATATCGCATATATTACTACAAATCAATTTATTGTTTAAGGTTTCAGCTTCGACAGGAACTGCGCGAAAACCATCGTGCCTTCCGGCCAGGGACCATGGCCGGATTCGGCGTTGATATGTCCGGACTCTCCGGCATCAACGATCAGCGAGCCCCAGGCATTTGCCATCTTTTCCGCATGTTCGTAGCTGCCGAAAGGATCATTGCGGCTTGCGACCGTCAGCGAGGGAAAGGGCAGTGGTCTCTCGGGATAGGGGCCGAAACTCATCAGATGTTTTGGCCGGATACCGGGATTGGCGACATCCGGCGGGGCGACCAGAAAGGTGCCGGCAATCTGTCTGGTAAATTGCGGCACGGCATGCATCACGGTTGGCACGCCCAGCGAATGGGCGACCAGCACTACCGGCTTTTCGGCGGCATTGACCGCTTCGACGAGTGTCGCCACCCAGTCGTCGCGCACCGGCTTTGACCATTCCGCCTGTTCAACCCGCCGGGCGGAACTCAGCTTCGACTGCCAGCGGGTCTGCCAGTGGTGTTCGCCGGAATTGGTGTAGCCGGGGACGATCAGGATGTCTGCTTCAGATACTTTCATGCCTGCCTATGTGCTTTCCCGTGGCCCGGTCGTCAAGTGTGGCAGCGTGACGTCTGGCATGCGGGCACGAAAAAGGGCCTCCCGCAGGAAGCCCCCTGACCGATGCAGACCCTGCGCCTGATGTCACGCCTGTGCGGTGCCGAAGACCCGGGTGAAGATCGTGTCGACATGCTTGGTGTGATAGCCGAGGTCGAATTTTTCGCGGATTTCGGCTTCCGGCAGGGCGGCGCGCACTTCGCTGTCGCCCAGAAGTTCTTCGAGGAAGTCCTTGCCCTGTTCCCAGACCTTCATGGCGTTGCGCTGCACGAGGCGATAGGAATCCTCGCGCGACAGGCCGGCCTGGGTGAGCGCCAGAAGCACGCGCTGCGAATGCACGAGGCCGCGGAACTTGTTCATGTTCTTCAGCATGTTGTCGGGATAGATCAGGAGCTTGTCGATGACCCCGGTCAGCCGCGCCAGCGCGAAATCGAGCGTCACGGTCGCATCCGGGCCGATCATCCGCTCGACGGAGGAGTGGGAAATGTCGCGTTCATGCCAGAGGGCGACATTCTCCATGGCGGGCATGGCATAGGCGCGCACCATCCGGGCAAGGCCGGTGAGGTTTTCGGTCAGCACAGGGTTGCGCTTGTGCGGCATGGCCGACGAGCCCTTCTGGCCGGGGGAGAAATACTCTTCCGCTTCCAGAACCTCGGTGCGTTGCAGATGCCGGATCTCGGTTGCCAACCGTTCGACGCAGGAGGCGACGACGCCGAGCGTGGCGAAATACATCGCATGCCGGTCGCGGGGGATGACCTGGGTGGAGACCGGCTCGGCCTTCAGACCCATGGCTGCGGCCACATGTTCCTCGACGCGCGGATCGATATTGGCGAAGGTGCCGACGGCACCCGAGATGGCGCAGGTCGCCACTTCCTCGCGGGCGGCAACCAGCCGGGCCCGGCAGCGGTCGAATTCTGCATAGGCGAGCGCCAGCTTGACGCCGAAGGTGGTGGGCTCGGCGTGAATGCCATGCGAGCGGCCGATGGTGACGGTGTCCTTGTGCTCGAAGGCCCGGCGCTTCAGGGCGGCCAGCAATTTGTCCATGTCGGCCAGCAGCAGGTCGGTCGCGCGCACCAGCTGGACGTTGAAGCAGGTGTCGAGCACGTCGGATGAGGTCATGCCCTGATGGACGAAGCGGGCATCCGGTCCGACGATTTCCGCCAGATGGGTGAGGAAGGCGATGACATCGTGCTTGGTGACCGCCTCGATCTCGTCGATGCGCGCCACGTCGAAGGTGGCGGCGCCGCCCTTTTCCCAGATCGTCCGCGCGGCCTCCACCGGGATCACCCCGAGCTTTGCCAGCGCATCGCAGGCATGGGCTTCGATTTCGAACCAGATGCGGAACTTGGTTTCCGGGGACCAGATGGAAACCATTTCGGGCCGGGAATAGCGCGGGATCATGTCAGGTGCCTTCTTTCAAAGCTTTTGGTTGGGGCGGCTTTAGCATCTGCATGCGCCAAGCTCAACGCGTTCCCGACGCCAGCCGAAAGCTGACGACAAGAAGCGCGGGAAAGGCGAGGGGCAGATAGTGCGGCAGGCCGAGAACGAGGAACTGGTAGACGGCGCCAGCCCCGGTTTCGACGAATTCGATGGCCCAGTTGAGCGAGCCGAAAGGATCGTGCCACCGGGCGTAGAACATCCGGTACTGCATGGCAAACAGGAAGGCGGTAAAGCTGATGGTCGCAACCGAAAGGCCGAAAAAGCAGGCGGCAAACCGGGTTTCGATGGCCCGCCGCCCGGTGACCAGGCTGGCAACCGGCAGGGCGGAGATCCAGCCGAGAAATCCGCCGCCAAAATAGATGGTGCCGAGCTCAAAGAGATGGGTGCTGTTGAGACCGGTCTGGTGGAGCTGATAGAGGAGCATGCTCGCCACCATCACCAGGCCCCAGCCGAGCCCGCCGCCGGAGAGCAACCGGTAGGATGGCATCGGCATCCGGGCCGGCCGTTTCGGCTGGTGCTGCGCGGCCGGGGTCAACAGGTCAAGACCCGCCTGCCGCCTGCCGCAACAGCGCAATCGACTTGCGGTAATCCTCGACCCCGTCGCCCCTGAAGACGGCAGAGCCTGCGACCAGCGCATTGGCCCCGGCTTCGACGATTTCCGGTGCTGTCAGTGCCGTCACGCCGCCATCGACTTCAAGTTCGATGGGCCGGTCGCCGATCAGGGCTTTCGCCTTCCTGATCTTGTCGGTCATGGCGGGAATGTATTTCTGGCCACCGAATCCGGGATTGACGCTCATGATCAGCAGCAGGTCGATATCATCAAGCACATGGTCGAGCACATCGAGCGGGGTCGCCGGATTGAGCGACACCCCGGCCTTGCAGCCGAGCGCCCGGATGGTTTGCAGCGAGCGGTGCAGATGCGGCCCGGCTTCCGCATGGACGGTGATGATGTCGCAGCCCGCCCTGGCGAAGGCTTCCAGATAGGGATCGGCAGGCGCGATCATCAGGTGGCAGTCGAAGACCGCGTCGGTATGCGGGCGCAGCGCCCTGATCACGTCGGGTCCGAAGGAAATATTCGGGACGAAATGGCCGTCCATCACGTCGAGATGGATCCAGTCCGCGCCCGCAGCCGTGACGTCGCTTACCTCCTGGCCGAGTTTTGCGAAATTGGCGGCGAGAATCGAGGGCGCGATGCGCAGGGGCAGGGACATGACAACTCCTGATACCGTGGATGTGCGCGCCTCTTAACACCTCGCCATGGCTATCGGCAAGTTCTGCCGTCCGCCATGATAAGGGTCCGTCCCCGGTTACTGTTTCGGCGGCACCACAAAGGCGTGGCCGTCCCATTGCATCACCGTATAGGGATTTTCGGTCAGTTCGTGCCTTTCGGTGAAGCGGACGGGTCCGGCAACAGTATCGAAGGCCCGGCCGAGCAGGGCTTCTGCAACAGGCTTTTTCTCCGCCGCCGCCGCGTCGAGCGCCAGTTCCGCGGTCTCCACCGCCGAAATTGCCGGCATGACATAGCCTTCCGGCTCGATATTGGCGGCGCGAAGCGCCTTGACGAGTACGGCGTTGCTCCCGGCTGCCGCGGCATCGCTGAGCACGAGGGCCTGAACACCTGCGGCAAGCTGCACGGTTCCGGGCGTCGTGTCGAGCGAGGCACCGGCCAGCAGGGTGATCGGCAGGCCGGATTCGGTGATGTCGCGGGCCAGCACCGCGACATCGTCCCGGTCGGCGGCGATGAAGGCGCGCAGCACGCCCGCCGACGACAGATGCCGCACCAGCGTCAATTGCTGATCCTGTCCGGGGCGCAGCGTATCGGTGAGGACCGGCTTGACACCCTTGTCCTCCAGCGAGGCCCTGAGGTTTTCCAGGAGATCGTGATTGCCGATGGCCCCGTCGTCGATCAGCGCGAAGGGTTCTGCCGTCCATTGCGTGCTGATGGTATCGGCCAGGCTCTCCACCTCTGTTGTTTGCGAGGGGGCGAGGCGGAACAGCGGCCAGCCCGCCTTCAGGGCATCTTCCATCAGAACATTCGAGCGCACGCCGAGGGTGATGGCGGCAATGCCTGCCGATTTCAGTCCGGGCAGCGCTTCTTCCAGCGTTTCCGTGCAGAGAAACCCGATGGCGACACCGGCATGTTCCTGAACCAGCCGGTCAACGATGGCGGACCCGCCGCCGCTGGCGCAACTGTCGCCCACCACCACGGCACTGTCGCCCTGCGCTGCCGCGCGGACGCTGGCACCGTCGGCAACCTGCTTGCCGAGGATCGCATAGGGGCCCTCAAGCGGAGCGACCACGCCGATCACCTTTCCCGTGGCATGCGCGGGCAGGGCGGAAATCAGCAGGATGAGGGCGGATGCCCTGACAAGGGCGGCAATTGGCCTGAAAGCCATGAAATGTCGGGTCCCGTTAAAACACTATTCACTCTCTATGTAACTGTCCGGTCGAAACCGTCAAAGGAAAAGCGTTTTTGGCAGGCCTCCTGCCCGTTTCGCCCTGTGCCGTTGTGGAAAATGTAATATGTGATTCCCATATTGAGACCATTGCGCACTTCGCCCCCTCGGGATGGCACCGTGAGAACGCAGCGACAAGACAAGACCGAATGAATTCGGGCGGAGGCAGCGGGTGTTGGAGAAGCAGAAACTGGATGCGGCAGTCTACCGCGATGCCATGGCGCGCTATGCCGGGCATGTGCAGATTGTCACGACGGCGCTCGGGACGGTTCGGCGCGGCGTGACGATCACTGCGGCCTGTTCGGTCTCCGACAATCCACCGACCGTGCTTGTCTGCCTCAACAACACCAACCCCAACAATGGCGTGTTTTTCGACAGCGGCATCTTTGCCCTGAACACCATTGGCGCCCGGCTGCAGCCGCTGGCGGACGCCTTTTCCGGGCGCAATCAGCTGACGGCAGACGAGCGTTTCGCGCTCGGCGAATGGACCACGCTTATGACCGGCGCGCCGGTGCTGCTTGCCGCCAATGTCAGTTTTGACTGCCGGGTGATCGACCAGAAGGTGACCAATACCCACACCGTGCTGTTCGGCGAGGTCGTGGCGGTTCACAACGGACAGCCGGATGAGGCGCTGGTCTATCTGGACCGGGGATATCACAGGCTGTAAGCTCCCCTTCAGGCGGTGCCGGGATGCGTAAGACACGCAAGGCCCCATCTCCATCTGGGAGCGTTCATGCAGTCTGGTACCGATCACGCCCTTCCCGCATCCATCGACGAGACGGCAAGGCTGCTGGAGAGCCAGGATTACCTGGCCTCACGCGGGCTTGCGACCGTGGTGTTTCTGGCCCTGAAGATGAAGCGGCCGCTGTTTCTCGAAGGCGAGGCAGGGGTCGGCAAGACGGAAATCGCCAAGGTTCTCGCCCGGGGGCTCGGTCGCGACCTGATCCGCCTGCAATGCTACGAGGGGCTTGACGTCTCGACGGCGGTCTATGAATGGAACTATCCCGCACAGATGCTGGAAATCCGGCTTGCGGAGGCGACCGGCGAAGCGAGCCGCGAGCGGATCGAAGCGGGGCTGTTTTCCGAACGCCACCTGATCCGCCGCCCGGTGCTGCAGGCGCTGACGCCTGCGCCCGGCAAAGGGCCGCCGGTGTTCCTGATCGACGAGCTTGACCGGGCCGACGAGGCTTTCGAGGCTTTCCTGCTGGAAGTGCTCTCGGATTTTCAGGTGACGATCCCCGAACTCGGCACGATCCGGGCGGAGGCGCCACCGATCGTCATCATCACCACCAACCGCACCCGCGAAGTCCACGACGCGCTGAAGCGGCGCTGCCTTTATCACTGGGTCGATTATCCCGATGCGGAGCAGGAATTGTCCATCGTGCGCAGGAAGGTGCCGGATTGTGCAGAGCGCCTGTCGGAAGAGATCGTCCGCTATGTCCAGGGCCTGCGCAGGCTCGACCTGTTCAAGAATCCGGGCGTTGCCGAAACCATCGACTGGGCGACGGCGCTGACCGAACTCGATCGTTTCGCGCTCGATCCCTCGACGGTTGCCGATACGCTCGGCACGCTCCTGAAATACCAGGATGACATCGCCCGGATTGCCGGAAGCGAAGGGGCAAAGCTCTTGGCCGAGGTCAAGGCCGGCATTGCGGCCGGGGCCTGAGCCATGGCAGCGGACGCGACGCCTGACCCCGGTTTCCAGACCCTTGCCCTGCCGCCGCTGCTGCCGGGGGACGGGGCTTTTGCCGACAATATCGTCTATTTCGGGCGGGCCTTGCGCAAGGCGGGGCTGCGCGTCGGACCGGCCTCGGTCAGGGATGCGATGGCGGCGGCGATTACCGTCGGGGTCGGGTCGCGCGAGGAATTTCACGCCGCCCTTTCCTCCGTCTTCGTTAACCGGCACGAGGACCAGCAGGTCTTTGACGAAGCCTTCCGGCTGTTCTGGCGGTCGCGCGACTACATCTCGCAGATGATGGCGATGATGCTGCCGGTCGGGGCACGGCGGGAGGCGGAAAGGCAGAAACCGGGATCGGCCCGGGTGAAGGACGCCTTCTACGACACCAGACCGCAGGCGCAGGCGCGGGAAGACCAGCCGCCGGAGGTGATCACCGATTCCCGCTTTACCGCATCAGGCTCGGAAGTGCTGCGCAGAATGGACTTCGCCCAGATGTCGGCGGCGGAACTCGCGGAGGCGAAAAAGGCCATCGAACATCTCGTCCTGCCGCTGGACAAGGTGAAACTGCGCCGTTTCAAGCCCGCCCACGCCGGTCGCATCGATGCCCGCGCCAGCATGCGGGCGAGTCTCAGGACCGGCGGCGACCTGATGCTGCCGCGTTTTCGCGCCCCCCGGCAGGCGCATCCGCCGCTGGTGGTGCTGACCGACATATCGGGTTCGATGAGCCAGTACAGCCGGGTCTTCCTGCATTTCCTGCATGTGCTGGCGACAAGGCGCAAGCGGGTGCATGTCTTCCTGTTCGGCACAAGGCTCACCAATGTCAGCCGCCAGATTGCCAATCGCGATCCGGACCTGGCAGTCGATGCCTGCACGGCTGCGGTCAACGACTGGTCCGGCGGCACGCGGATCGGCGAGACGCTGAAGGCGTTCAACCGCCTCTGGGCGCGGCGCGTGCTCGGGCAGGGGGCAATCGTGCTGCTGTTGACCGATGGCCTGGAGCGCGAGGGGGTGGATGTGCTGGCAACCGAGATGGACCGCCTGCACCGCTCCTGCCGGCGGCTGATCTGGCTGAACCCGCTCTTGCGCTTCGACGGCTTCGAGGCTCGGGCGCGGGGCGTGCGCGCCATGCTGCCGCATGTCGATGATTTCCGCACCGTCCACAATCTGAACTCGTTGCAGGACATTGCCAACAGCCTGTCGGGGCGCGGCGGGCCGGGCCGATGGTCGCGAAAGCCGGAACCGGCCTTTCCTGCTGCGGAGCGGGCAGCCGATACGGCGGCAGGGGTTGACACCGCCGCGCGGCGATTTGCTGACTTTACCGGGAGGAACCGATCATGAGGGAGGACATGCAGGATCCGCTGGTTGCAGGCGAGGCCTGGCTTGCCGAGGGACGCGGCGTGGCGCTGGCAACGGTGATCGAAACCTGGGGCTCCGCGCCAAGGCCGGTCGGCAGTCATCTCGTCATCGATTACCTCGGCAATTTCATGGGCTCGGTCTCCGGCGGCTGCGTCGAAGGCGCGGTCATCACCGAAGCCGGCGAGGTGATTGCCTCCGGCATCCCCCGCATCCTCGAATTTGGCGTCGCCGATGAAACCGCCTGGCGCGTCGGCCTGTCCTGCGGCGGGCGGATCCGGGTGCATCTGGAAAGGCTGGGCTGATGCAACCAGACCTGCTCCATGCCCTCAACCGCGCCCGCGCCAACCGGCAGGCGGTGGCGACGCTGACGGATCTTGACGGCGGAACTACGCGCCTCCTGTGGGAAGGCGAGGCGGTGGAGGAGCCGGTGGCAGGCCTGCTGGAAAAGGCGTTTCGCACAGGAAGAGCGGCACTTGTCGAGATTGGGCACAGGCAGCATTTCCTCAATGTCTATCTGCCGCCGGTCCGCATCGTGGTGATCGGCGCGGTGCATATCAGCCAGGCGCTGGCCCCGATGGCGGAGATTGCCGGTTTCGATCTTGTGGTCATCGATCCCCGCACCGCCTTTGCGACACCCGAGCGGTTTGCCGGTGTCGAACTGATCGCCGAATGGCCGGAGGATGCGCTGCGCCAGCACCCGCTCGATCCCCATACGGCGCTGGTCGCGGTCACCCATGATCCGAAAATCGATGATGTCCCGCTGGTGTCGGCGCTAGTGACCGGCTGCTTCTATGTCGGCGCGCTCGGCAGCCGCAAGACCCATGCAAGACGGGTGGAGCGGCTGAAGGCAGAGGGGATCGGCGACGCCGATATCGCCCGGATCTCAGCCCCCATCGGACTTGATATCGGGGCGGCGACGCCTGCCGAAATCGCTGTCTCGGTGCTTGCCGACATCATCCGCGCCTACCGGTGCCGCGACCTCAGATCCGGCGAGGCTTCATGAAGTTTGGAACCTTTGAACTTGGTGACGCCGAAGGCGTCATTCTTGCCCATTCCCTGAAGCTTGAGGGTGGGGCGCTGGCGAAGGGTCATGTGCTGACCCCTGCCGATCTCCAGCGGCTGCACGGGGCAGGCATAGGTTCGGTCATCGCGGTCCGGATGGAGGAGGGCGATCTCGGAGAAGACGAGGCGGCGCGGCGGATTGCAACGGCTTTTGCCGGCCAGAACCATCGCCTGACCCCGGCCAGCACCGGAAGGGTCAATATCCACGCCACCGTCAACGGCCTGTTCACGGCGGATCGGGATACGGTCAACCGGCTGAACCGCATCGACCCGGCGATCACCTTTGCCTGCCTGGAAAGCCATGTGCCGGTGATGGCGGGCGAGATGGTGGGGACCGTCAAGATCATTCCGCTGGCGGTCGGCGCGGAGAAGGTGGAAGAAGCCGAGGCTGTTGTTTCGGCTGCACCGCCTTTTGCCATCCTGCCGTTCCGGCCGCATGCCGTCAGCCTTGTCGCGACCGAACTGCCATCGCTGAAAGCCTCGGTGATGGACAAGACGGCGCGGGTGCTTGCCCGTCGGCTGGCGTTGTCCGAGAGCACGCTCTTGCGCGAAATCCGCTGCGCGCATCGCGCCGACGCGGTTGCGGCGGCGATGGCTTCAGCGCTGGAGGCCCGCGATGCCGATCCGCTGATCGTGGTGTTCGGGGCCTCCGCCATGACGGATTTCAGCGATGTCATTCCGGCGGCGATCCGGCTTGCCGGCGGCGAGGTGGTGCATGCGGGCATGCCGGTCGATCCCGGCAATCTGCTGGTGCTGGGCCGCATCGGCGATGTCCCGGTGATCGGGGCCCCCGGCTGCGCGCGCAGTCCGGCGGAAAACGGCTTTGACTGGGTGCTGAACCGCATCCTTGCCGGCCGCTTTCCCGCGGCAGACGACCTGACCGGCTTTGGTGTCGGCGGGTTGCTCAAGGAAATCCCGCTGCGCCCCAGTCCGCGCGACAAGAGCGGGACGGAGGACCGCCCGCTGCGGGTTGCGGGCCTGGTTCTGGCGGCAGGCAGTGCCAGCCGCATGGGCGACGGCGGCCACAAGCTTCTGGCGGAATTTGACGGCGAGCCGCTGGTGCGCCGTTCGGCCCGCGTCGTCGGCGAGGGCGGTGGGTCACCGGTCGCGGTGGTGACGGGCCACCGGCAGGCCGAGATTGTTGCAGCCCTGGCCGGGCTCGATGTCCGGCTGGTCGCCAATCCCGATTATCCCTCGGGGATGGCGAGTTCGCTGGTTTCGGGCATTCTCAGCCCGGAGGTCTCGACGGCCGACGGGGTGCTGGTGATGCTGGCCGACATGCCGGGGGTGGGCTCTGCCGATATCGCCGCGCTGGTTGCCGCCTTCCGGGACGGGCAGGGACAAAGTATCATCCGGGCAGTAAGCGGCGGCAAGCGTGGCAATCCGGTCATCCTGCCCCGCACCAGTTTTCCGGCCATTGCCCGGCTGGTCGGCGATACCGGTGCCCGCGGGATCATCGAGACATGCGGCCTTCCGGTGATCGATGTTGAAATCGGCGACAGCGCCCGCCTCGACGTCGATACGCCCGAGGCGGTGGTGAAGGCCGGTGGCGTGCTGAAAGGGTGACCATGGAAAACGACGACATTCACGACCTCTTCCGCGGACTGGGCGAGGTGACGATCCGGAAAATGTTCGGCGGCAAGGGCATCTATCACCAGGGTCGCATCCTGGCAGTGGTGGTTGATGGCGCGCTGCTGCTGAAAGCCGATGCCGAGACGGCGCCTGCCTTTGTCGAAGCCGGTTGCAGCCAGTGGGGCTATGAAAGCAGGTCGGGAAAGAAGGCGCATATGCCCTACTGGACCGTGCCTGATGCCGCCCTTGACGATCCCGATGACATGGCGGTCTGGGCCCGGCGTGCCTATGAGGCGGCGCTGCGCGCCAGATAGCCCTGCCCGATCAGGGCGGATATGGCGTCGGCGGCAAAACGGGAGAGAGGGGCGGGCAGGGCGTCGGGTGAACACCAGCCGAAGCCGTGGAATTTTTCCGGCTCCATCAATGCGGGCTTGCCGTCAAAGTGGTCGCTGACGAAAATCAGCGACAGCCAGTGCTGGCGATCCCTCCCGATGATCTGTTCGGAATGGCAAAGAAACCGGTCTGACCTGACTGTGAGACCGCTTTCCTCCAGCGCCTCGCGCCGGCTTGCCTCTGCGGCAGGCTCCATGTGCTCCACCTTGCCACCGGTGATGTTCCAGTGATCGGCCTCAGGGGCCTTGCGGCGATGATAGAGCAACACCTTGCCGTCGCGCACGAAGGCAAGGCCAGAGCCGACGCCGGGAAAATGAAGCCCCGGAAAACCGGGGCTCGGGGCAGTTTCGTCTGGCGGGTTGCCGTCCTGCATCAGGCCTTGGCTGCCAGGCCTTCGATCAGCATGAAGGCGGGGATGTCGTCGCCGAAGCCAACCGGGGTAGGGCCGTCGTCGTGGTCGCGGTGATTGCGGTGACGGCGGTCGCGGTCACGGCGTCCATCGTCATTGGCCGGGTTCGGCCGCGCGTGGCGGCTGGCAGCCTGCTGGTGCGGGCGGCTGTCGCCAGCCCGCTCGACAATGCGCAATTCGGGGGCAGCAGTCACGGTTTCGACAGCTTGGACCATGGGTGTTTCGACATCCTTTTCAACACGGTTACCGGCGGCAGCCACAGCTGCCTCTTCAGGTCTCGTTTCCGGACCCTTTTCGCTGCGGGGACGACGGTCGCCCCGCCGCTTGCCCTGATCGCGGTCCCGTTCCCGGTCGCGATCGCGGTTTTCGCGACCCTTGCGCGGCTTGCTGTCCGTCGGCTCCATCGGAGCGGGAAGGGCGGACAGGTCGCCGTTATGCCATTCGATCTTCTGGTCGATCAGCTTCTCGATGGCATCGGCATATTTAAGGTCGGACTTTGTCACCAGTGTGAAGGCGCGGCCGGAACGGCCGGCGCGACCGGTACGGCCGATGCGGTGGACATAATCTTCCGCATGGATCGGCACGTCGAAATTGAAGACATGGCCGACATCGGGCAGGTCAAGGCCACGGGCGGCAACGTCGGAGGCGACGAGCAACTGGATGTTGCCGTCGCGGAAATTCTGCAGCATCGTGGTGCGCGAGCGCTGGTCCATGTCGCCATGCAGGGCACCAACCGAGAAGCTGTGACGTTCGAGCGAACGCAGCAGTTCGGCGACATCCTTCTTGCGGTTGCAGAAGATGATGGCGTTCTTCAGGTCGTCCTGGGCGCGGATCAGGTCGCGCAGCACGGCGCGCTTTTCGTAATCCTTGTTGTGCGCGGCAACGAGGCGCTGCGTCACGGTCTTGGCGGTGGAAGAGGGCGGGGCCACCTCGATCCGCTCCGGATTCTGCAGGAAGCGGTCGGCCAGCTTCTGGATTTCCGGCGGCATGGTGGCCGAGAAGAACAGTGTCTGCCGGGTGAACGGGATCATCTTGGCGATGCGTTCGATATCGGGAATGAAGCCCATGTCCAGCATGCGGTCGGCTTCGTCGATGACGAGGATTTCAACGCCGGTCATCAGCAGCTTGCCGCGCTCGCAATGGTCGAGCAGGCGGCCGGGCGTGCAGATCAGTACGTCGGCACCGCGTTCGAGCTTGCGGTTCTGGTCTTCAAACGACACGCCGCCGATCAGAAGCGCAATGTTGAGCTTGTGATTCTTGCCGTATTTCTCGAAATTCTCGGCCACCTGCGCAGCAAGCTCGCGGGTCGGCTCGAGGATCAGGGTGCGGGGCATGCGGGCCCGGGCGCGGCCCTGTTCGAGAAGCGTCAGCATCGGCAGCACGAAAGATGCTGTCTTGCCCGTTCCGGTCTGCGCAATCCCGCAAATGTCCCTGCGTTGCAGGGCTGGAGGAATGGCGCCCGCCTGGATCGGCGTCGGGATTGTGTAACCCGCGTCGGTCACTGCGGAGAGGACTTTCGGGCTCAGGCCAAGGTCAGCAAATGTGGTCAAAGGGAAAATGTATCCGTTCCGGTTTTCGAAGAAACCAAGTGTTGAATCGATGCGCACAGCCGTGCGGACGCAGGGCGGCATAGTCCCAATGCGGCCCAAAGTCAAGGAAATGCAGGCTTTTTGGGGTAATTCGAGTGGTCTGACCCGTCAAGACAGTAAATTTCGGGCGAAATTAAGTTGAGGATGCCGTCCGGCCCGATCGTTTTTGGGGAAAAGCCCGGTTGCGGCGGTCTTCCTGTCCTATTTCAGGAAGGCGAGCAATTTTGCCCCGGCATTGAGGAAGCGCATCGGATTTTCCGCCTCGCCCCTGTAGCGGACCTCGTAATGGAGATGCGGACCGGTCGAGCGCCCGGTGGAGCCTGCCCGTCCGATCAGGTCGCCCGCCTTCACCTCGTCGCCGACGGAGACGAGGATGCGGGACAGGTGGCCGTAGCGGGTGCTCAGACCATTGCCATGGTCGATTTCCACCATGTTGCCATAGCCGCCGAGGGCGCTGGCATTGGTGACCTTGCCCGCCCCGGTCGAATGCACTTCCTCGCCGGTCTCGAACTTGAAATCGACGCCGGTATGCATCGCGAGCTTGCCGAGAAAGGGATCGGTGCGGTTGCCGAAGGTGCTGGTGATCTCGCGGCCCGGTGCGGGATTGGCAAAGGGCAGCCGCAGCGCCGTGGCGCGGACGGTCTCAAGCCGGTTCAGGGCCTGGTCGAGCTGCTGCAGCGAGAGATCGAACTGGTCCTGGTTCATCGGCTCGACATAGGGGCCGCCTTCGGCCGGACCGGCGGCCGCGGCAGCCGGGTCGGCACTGGAGGCGGTATCGACCGAAATGCCGGTTCGCGCCAGAATGTCCTCGATATGACCGGCGGTTTCCGAGGCGCCTGCGGTCAGGGTCTGTACCTTGGTCAGCTGGTCCTGTTCGATGGATTTCAGTGACAGGGTCATGGTGGAAAACAGCCGGTCCGCCCGGTCACCGGCACTTTCGTGGCCGGTCGCGGCATAGGCAAGTTCGCTGTTGCCCGAGGGGGCGGGGGCGGCTTTGCCGAGCAGTGCGTCAATGGCCGAAAGGCCGCCGTTCATGGCGGCATGATCCGGTGCGGCAGGTGTCGGTGCCGGGTCTGCGGCCCCATTCAGGCCGGAGGCTTCCGCACGGTCCAGAAGCGTGCCGATCTTGCCGTGGCGGGTGGACAGGGCAGCCTGCTGTTCGAGCAGCTTTTCAACCTTGTCTTCCACCACCTGCTGATCCAGCATCTGGCGCGAGGTCACGCGATCGACCTGGGCGCGCAGCGCAGCAATCCGGTCTTCATATTCATATTGCATGCGGGCCTGACGGGCCATGGTGGCACCGATCAGGTCGTCGCGCAGGACCAGATAGGCGGTGGCCGCGAGATAGCCGACGCAGACCAGGCCGACGGCGGTCAGCGCCGCGCCCGCCATCCACGGGCGTATGGCCATGTGGCGAACCCGTTCGCCGCTGGCGAGAATCAGGAAGTGCCGGGGCGCGCGCTTGCCGAAAACCCTGCTGTCCTGATTGTCGTTCACGCCCATTCCCCCTTCGGACCGCCTTCTCTGAAGGATTCCATCAAGGGTGATTACAAATCATTAAGGTTAAGAATGCGTTTACAAGCACTCCCCGGTCGGGCGAGAGGCCGGGGCAGATCAGGCGTGACTGATCGATGGCAGCGACCGGTAGAAGGAGGGTGTCAGGCCTGCTTCCGCCCGGGCGAGATCGTTGAAGGGCGGCTTCAGCGGGCCGCGAAAATTGGACCGGACCAGGGTCTTGAACGTCTCCGCCGGGTCCTTGCGTTCGCGGGCGCAGAGAAAGCGGAACCATTTGGCCCCGATGGCGACATGGCCCTTTTCGTCGTCATAGATGACCTGCAGTACGGCGGCACTGTCGAGATCGCCGGTTTCCACCATCTTTTCCTGCAATGACGGCGTCACATCGAGACCACGGGCCTCAAGGATCAGCGGCACCACGGCCAGCCGGGCGGAGAGCGAATTGCGGGTGGCATGCGCTGCCTGCCAGAGCCCGTCATGGGCCGGCAGGTCGCCATAGTCAGCCCCCAGCGCCTTCAGGCGGTCGCGGACCATGTTGAAATGCTTGGCCTCTTCAAAGGCCACCTGCATCCAGCCATCGAAAAACGACTGCGGCACGGGTTCGGTGACAAAGCGGGCAACGATGTCGAGCGCCAGATCCACTGCATTGAGTTCGATATGGGCGAGCGCATGCAGCATGGCAATTCTGCCGGCCAGCGTGTGCAGTGAGCGCTTCTTCATCTGCCGGGGCGGGACCAGAGCAGGCTGCGCAGGGCGGCCTGGCCGCTCCGGCAAGGGAGGGTCAAACGGCGAGCGCAGCGATATGGTCCGCCCGAACCAGCGCCGTGCCACGCTCTGCGCAAGCCCGGTCTTCTCGTCGAGATCCCTGGCGCTGATGGCGTGGATCGCACCCGCCCGCAGCGACGTCAGCAGCTTTTCCTGTGTCATGTCTGTTCTCGTCGGGTTATCGGCAACATGTACCTGGCCGCCGGGCGCGCGAGCGATATCACAGCGATCTCACGGCGGCCAGCACCTCCTGGGCATGGCCGTCGACGCTGACCTTGTTCCAGATCCGGGCAATCCGGCCATTGCCATCGATCAGAAAGGTGGTGCGTTCGATGCCCATATAGCTCTTGCCGAACATGCTTTTCTGCTTCCACACGCCATAGGTCTTGAGCGTTTCCTGATCCTCGTCGGAGGCAAGCGGTACCGACAAGGCGTGTTTCCGGATGAACCTTTCGTGGCTTTTGACATTATCGGCAGACAGGCCAATCACCGCGGCACCCGCCTTGGAGAACGCATCGGCCAGCGCGGAAAAGGCGATGGCTTCGCTGGTGCAGCCTGGGGTGTTGTCCTTGGGATAGAAAAACAGAACCACCGGTTTGCCTGCGAAATGGGTAAGCGAAATCCGGGTGCCTCCGTCGCGCGGCAGGTCAAAATCCGGGGCGACGGCCCCGATATCGGGAGGGGAATGATCGGCTGACATGTGGAAACCCTTTCGTGCAGACGAGAGATCGCTTTGTGGCTGTGCGCCATCTGGTTATAGCTTGTTCCTATATAGACTGGCCGTGGCGAAGGTCCATGCCGGAGATGCCGACCAGAACCGTCGACAGTCAACAGGGAACCGTTCATGAAGGACAGGGGAACAAGGGCAGACAGGCAACGCGACGCGACGCAGGCGGGCGGTCGTGCGGGCAAACGCGCCCGGCGTCCGAAGCGGTTCCGGCTGCTGCGCTTTGTTGTGAAAGGCGGGCTGACGCTGGTCATGCTGCTGATCCTGATCGCCGGGGCAGGTTTCATGGCGGTCGAATCCGGCGCGCTCGACAAGACGCTGACGGCGCGGGCTGAAGGTGCGCTGAACGGGGCCATCGGGCCGCGCTATCTCGCCCGGGTCGGCAAGACCGCCATCCGTTTTGCCGGCAACCGTCAATTGGCCATCGAGGCCAGGGATGTCGTCATGGTCGATCAGCAGACCGGACGCACCGTTTCCGAGACAGCGGCCATCCGGATGGCGCTCGATCCTTTCAGGCTGATTGCCGGGGAACTGAACATCAACCGGATCGAGGCCGACAATGTGCGCTTCGACACAGCGCTGTTTGCCTCCGGCACGCGGTTCGATCTCAGCCGTTTCCGCATCGATTCGATCCCTGCACTGGTTGAAACCGGATTTGCACAGCTTGACCTGTTCGGTGGCTTCGTCGACCGGGCCCGTACGGATTCGCTTGGCGTCAATGGCATGCAATTGCTGGCCGCACAGCCGGATGGCAAGACCCTGCCGGTTGGCAGTGCCAGTTTCAGCCTGATCCGCCAGCCTGGTGGAAGCCTGGCGCTGGACGGTTCGCTGGTGGTGGAAGCCGATACCGTGCCCTTTTCGATCAAGGCGCAACGCAAGCTGGGCAAGACCGTTTCGGTAAAGGCGCGCCTGTCCGGCATCCCGCTGCAACACTTTGGTGCCGCACCGCAGCCCGATGGCAGCAGCCCCGACACACTGCTTGCCTCGGCGGCGACAGAACTGTCGGCCACGCGGGCAAGCGTCTCGGTGTCCCCGGCCATCTCGCTGGCCGTGGTCGCCAATCCCGGCACCTTGCGCATCCACGGGATCGAGCAGGCTTTTGATGGCGCAACCGTCAATGCTGCCTATGATTTTGCCAAAAATTCGCTGGAAGTCCTGCCGTCCTCGATGAGTTTCGGCCAGACCAGCCTGCCCTTTACCGGCGGTCTGATCGATCTCGACCGGTTGAAACCGGCCTCGCCCAAGGGGTTTGGCGTTGATCTGCTGGTGAAGGGTGGCAAGGCCTATACGGAAGGGGCCGGCGCCGTGCCCATTGCGGTCGCCGCCCAGGCCACCGGGGCCTATTATGCCGACACCGGCGAACTGGCCCTCGACCGGGTGGTCGCCGGAACCGATGCGGGATCGCTGATCGGCTCGCTGAAGGTGAAATTTGGCGGCCCGGACCCGGAAATCAGCTTTGCCGCCCAGACCGAGAATGTCCAGACCCAGACGGTCAAGCAGCTCTGGCCGTTCTGGATTGCACCGCGGGCCCGCCACTGGGTATCGGGCAATCTCTATGGCGGCGCGATTGCCAATGGATCGCTGGCGGTTTTCCTGCCGGCGGTCCGGCCACGCAATGCGGATGGCACGTTGCTGCTGAACGGTGATCAACTGGATATTTCCTTCGACATCACCAATGCGCGGCTGAACATAGCCGGCGATATTCCGCCCCTGCGCGGCACCACCGGACATTTCGAGATCAAGGGAGCGAAGGTGGTTGTCGACATCAAGTCGGGCACCTCCTATTTCCCCACGGACCGTTCGGTGGCCATAGAAGGCGGCACCTTCACCATTCCCGACATCGACATTCACCCCCTGACCGCACAAATGGCGGTGACTGTATCGGGGGCTGCCGATGCGGTGGCGGAACTGATCACCTACCGTCCGATCAAGTATCTGAGCCGGGTCGGTCTCGCCCCCGGCGACGTGATCGGCAATATCCGCGCCGATGTGCAGGCAAGCTTTGGCCTCAACGCGGCCGATGAGATCAAGCCGCAATGGAAGGCGGCCATGGCGCTCAACAATGTCGACCTCCTCAAGCCCATCGAGGGCAGGCGGATGACGGGCCTGACGGGAACGCTCGACATCGATCCGATGGCGGCCAACCTGGTGGCCAGGGGCAAGATCGATGGCGTGCCGATGGAGCTCACGGCGACCGAACCGGTCGGGCAGGAGTCCAAAGTCGAACGCAGGCGGGCGATGACGATGACCCTTGCCGACGAGGACATCGCGCGTCTGCTGCCGCACATGGGCGACGTGCTCGGCGGTTCCATCAAGGCCCAGGTCGCGCTGATGCCGGCAGGCGTGCAGAAGATCGAGGCGGATCTCACCCGGGCGACGCTCAAGGTGCCGGGAACCGGCTGGACCAAGGGATCCGGAATCGCCGCAAAGGCCAATTTCGACCTGAGGAAGGATGGTGACCTCGTCGATGTCAGCAATCTGCAGATTTCAGGAGACGGCTTCGGTGTCTCGGGCAAGCTGCAAGCCCGCGCGGGAAAGCTGGTGCAGGCGTCCTTCGACAAGGTGAAGCTTTCCGCCAATGATGATTTCAGCCTGCGGGTGAAACCGGTCCGCTCGGGCTATGATGTGGCGATCAGCGGGCATTCCGCCGATGTCAGGGCCGCCATCGCCCGGCTGCGCAGTGCCGGCACCAGTGCCGATCCGACACCGCCGAAGTTCAGTCTGCTGCTGCGCGCCAAACTCGACACCCTCTATGGCTTCGGCGATGAAAAGCTGCACGCCTTCGAGATCGCCTATGCGCCGGTCTCGGCAAACAGCGGCAAGTTCCAGCTGAGTGCCGTGACCTCGAGCGGACAGGCGGTGGTGGGGCAGGTGGTGGATGATGCCAATGGCCATTTCATCCAGCTGACGTCAGGCGATGCCGGTGCCACCTTCCGGTTTCTCGGCCTTTACAGCCGGGTGAAGAAGGGCCTGCTCAATACCCGCATCCGGCCCGGACGCAGCGGCAGCTGGACCGGTAACATCGATATCCGCGAATTCCAGCTCGCCAATGAAGAGCGGTTGCAGACCATCGTCTCGACGCCCACGGGGGCGGACGGGCGCAGCCTGAACAAGGCGGTGAAACGGGATATCGATGTCAGCTCCGAGCGTTTCCAGCGCGGCTTTGCCTATTTCACCTATGCCGACGGGGCCTTGCAGATCGCCAACGGCATCCTGCGCGGCACCCAGGTCGGCGCGACCTTCCAGGGAACAGTGCGCGATCCCAATGGCAAGATCGATGTCACCGGCACCTTCATGCCGGCCTATGGGCTGAACCGGCTGTTTGCGGAATTGCCGATCATCGGCATCATTCTCGGCAATGGCCGGGATCGCGGCCTGCTTGGCATCACCTTCAAGCTGACAGGGCCGTTCGACAAGCCGAACCTGACGATCAATCCACTGTCGATCATCGCGCCCGGCATCTTCCGGCAGATTTTCGAATTCCAGTAAAAAGGCCGGGGCAATGCCCGGCCTTCAAACAGACTTTGGTCTGATCGGATCGCGGCTCAGGCGGGACGCACCAGCATGTGCTTCTTCTTGCCGAGCGACAGCTTGATGACGCCATCGGCGGTGACATCCGCCGTGCCGACCATCTGGCGGTCATCGCTGACCGGCTTGTCATTCACCTTCACCGCGCCGCCCTTGACGTGACGGCGGGCCTCGCCGTTGGAGTCGGCAAGGCCAGCCTTGACGAAGAGGGCGAGAATGCCGATCCCGGCCTCAAGCTCGCCGGCGGCAATGTCGATCGAAGGGAGATCGGCGGCAAGCGCGCCTTCCTCGAAGGTCTTGCGCGCGGTCTCTGCGGCCTGTTCGGCAGCCGTGCGACCGTGGAGGATGGCGGTGACCTCGGTGGCGAGGATCTTCTTGACCTCGTTGATCTCGGCCCCGCCGAGCTGCGACAGCCGGGCGATCTCGTCCATCGGCAGGGTCGTGTAGAGCTTCAGGAAGCGCGCGACATCCGCATCCTCGGTGTTGCGCCAGTATTGCCAGAAATCATAGGCCGACAGCATGTCGGCATTGAGCCAGATCGCGCCATTGGCGGATTTGCCCATCTTGGCCCCCGAGGAGGTGGTCAAAAGCGGCGAGGTCAGCGCATAGAGCTGCTTTGTCCCCATCCGGTGACCGAGATCGATGCCGTTGACGATGTTGCCCCACTGGTCGGACCCGCCCATCTGCAGGCGGCAATCGTAGCGCCGCGCCAGTTCGGTAAAGTCATAGGCCTGCAGGATCATGTAGTTGAATTCGAGGAAGGACAGCGACTGCTCGCGGTCAAGCCGGGTCTTGACGCTGTCGAAGGACAGCATCCGGTTGACCGAAAAATGCCGCCCGACATCGCGCAGGAATTCGAGATAGTTGATTTGGCGCAGCCAGTCGGCATTGTTGATCATCAGCGCGTCGGCGGGGCCGTCGCCATAGGTCAGGTAATTGGAAAACACCCGCTTGATCGAGGCAATATTGTCCTCGATGGTGTCGACGGTCATCAGCTGGCGGGATTCTTCCTTGAAGGAGGGGTCGCCGACCATGCCGGTGCCACCGCCCATCAGCGAAATCGCCCTGTGGCCGGTCGCCTGGAACCAGTGCAGCATCATGATCTGGATGAGAGACCCCGCATGCAGCGACGGCGCGGTCGGATCAAAGCCGATATAGGCGCTGACCGTTTCCTTCTGCAGAAGGGCATCAAGGCCCGTTTCATCGGAGACCTGATGAATGAAGCCCCGCTCGGAAAGCGTGCGAAGGAAATCGGATTTGAACGCGGACATGAGCTGTTTCTCTGCTAACCGGCTGCGGATCGTGTTGTATCGAGGGCTCTTAAGCAATTCCAGGAAAAGTGTGAAGCGGTATTTCCTTGAGATGAATGAGAGGCGGGAGGGCCGGACGCGCCCTCAGTCACTGGCGATTAGTCATAGTCTGTATTTTATAAATGATAAATTATATTCTATTATTCTTATTGAAGCCCCGACACATGTCCGGGGTTCGGGGTGACGGATCATAAAGGGGAACCGGGGTGGCAAGACTTTTCAAGCGTTTCATCGAGGATGAAGCGGGCGCAACTGCCATCGAATACGGTTTGATTGCAGCGCTTGTTTCGGTGGCCCTGATTGCCGGCGCGACTGCCCTGGGCGGTCAGATCGGCACGACATTCAACACGCTTGCCACATCGCTGCAGACGGCCACGGGCAGCTAGCGACGTTCGGCTGGTTTCACCTGCGAGACGGGCGGACGCAATTTCGGCCTGTCTTCATGGCGAAACGGAAAATCTCTGATATCCCTTCTGCCAGCTTTTCGAGTCAGGCTTGCAGCGGGAGGACACGAGGTTGCAGGACGGAATCTTCACCGCCATCGGGCTGATGAGCGGCACATCCATGGATGGCATCGATGTGGCATTGCTGCGCACCGATGGCGAGCGTGTGGTGGAGCGCGGCCCGTTTCTCGGGCTTGCCTATGATGCGCCGTTTCGAGAGCGGCTGAAGCAGGCGCTGGAGGATGCCAAAGGTCTGGCATCGCGCGAACAGCGGATCGGCTGCCTCGCCGGGGTGGAGCGGGAGCTGACGTTACGGCATGTGATTGCCGTAACGGAATTTCTGACCAAGAACCGGCTGTCGCGCGACAATATCGATGTCATCGGCTTTCACGGCCAGACGGTCTTGCACCGGCCCGGCCAGGGGCTGACGGTGCAGCTCGGCGATGGCCCACTGTTGGCGTGTGAAACCGGCATTCAGACAGTCCATGACATGCGGGCCAACGACATGCG
This sequence comes from uncultured Gellertiella sp., assembly GCF_963457605.1. Taxonomy (GTDB): domain Bacteria; phylum Pseudomonadota; class Alphaproteobacteria; order Rhizobiales; family Rhizobiaceae; genus Gellertiella. The sequence goes on along the minus strand of NZ_OY735139.1, from coordinate 283,250 downwards.
GCATGGCGGGCAGGGTGCGCCGCTGATCCCCGCCTATCACGCGGCGCTGGCGGATGGTGTCCGCAAGCCGGGCGAGGCGATCTGTTTCGTCAATATCGGCGGCATCTCCAACATCACCGCGATCCTGCCGGATGGCACGATCCGCGCCTTTGACAGCGGCCCGGGCAATACGCTGATCGACCAGTGGGTCGAGGGCGAGGCGGGCATTCCCTTCGACGCCGGTGGTGCGATTGCCAGCGAAGGCAGAGTGATCGGCGATCTCGTGGCGCGCTATCTCGACCACCCGTTTTTTTCGGGCGACCAGCGCCGTTCGCTGGACCGCAACGATTTTCGCCCGCCCGCCCCGGGTGAGGTGGAGCTTGCCGACGGTGCCCGTTCGCTCGCCCATGTCGCCGCCGCGGCGATCCTGACATCGGCGGGACATCTGCCGGAATTTCCGGCAAGCTTCGTGATTTCAGGCGGCGGTCGGCTGAATGCGGTGATCATGAAGGATCTGGCCGACCTTGCAGCTCTGCGCGGCAGCGCGGTCCTGTCCGCCGAACAGGCCGGTCTTGACGGCGATGCGATGGAGGCGGAGGCCTGGGCCTATCTGGCGGTGCGGTCGCTGAAGGGCCTGCCACTGACCTTTCCCGGTACCACCGGCGTGCGCGAGGCGGTCAGCGGTGGAGTGCTGGCGGCGGCGGTGGATTGAACCGCCGGACGAGCCTGGCAACGTTTTCCCGTTTGGCCTGCCCCTCCGGCAAGCCAGCCATGAACTGCTGGCCAGGGGGTAAACCCCGGCCCACAGGCGTGGAGGCCCGAATACCCGGCTTTTACCGGATGCGCTTGGCAGCCGGTTCGGGGGTGAGTTCGCCGACCATGCGGCGGTCGACATAGTCTTCGCATTCGGCGGTCAGCGTGTCGATCTGGCCGGAGAAGAAGTGGTTGGCACCGGGCAGCGTCTTGTGGGTGATGAGAATGCCCTTCTGGCTCTTCAGTTTGTCGACCAGCACATTGACATCCTTTTCCGGCGCGACCTTGTCCTGGTCGCCATGGATGATCAGGCCGGAGGAGGGGCAGGGGGCGAGGAAGGAGAAATCGTAGGTATTGGGCTGCGGCGCAACCGAGATGAAGCCTTCGATTTCCGGGCGGCGCATCAGCAGCTGCATGCCGATCCAGGCGCCGAAGGAGTAACCGGCCACCCAGCAGCTCTTGCTGTCGGGATGCAGGCTCTGCACCCAGTCGAGCGCCGAGGCGGCGTCGGAGAGTTCGCCCGCGCCATGGTCGAATTCACCCTGGCTGCGGCCGATGCTGCGGAAGTTGAAGCGCAGCGTCGTGAAGCCGCGCTTCTGGAACAGATAGAACAGCTGATAGACGATCTGGTTGTTCATCGTGCCGCCGAACTGCGGGTGCGGATGCAGGATGATGGCGATCGGTGCGCTCTTTTCCTTCGAGGGCTGGTATCTTCCTTCAAGGCGACCCGCGGGGCCGTTGAAAATCACTTCAGGCATCGGTACTCCGGTCTTCGGTTTCCGGTCCCAATTGCGCATTCAGACATCCGAGTTGACTTGACTCAGACTGTCATGTTTTTTAAAACGCAGTTTAGAACCATTAAAAACTGACTGTGCTGTCGCACGTTCGTGTGACTGTGTCTTAAGGCAAGCCAGACGGCAAATTCAAGAAAAATGAACCATCTGCTGATTTGCAGGGTGAACTGAACCGGATCGATGACCGCTTCTCGTCTCTATCTCGACTGGAATGCCACGGCACCGCTTTGTCCCGAAGCGCGCGAGGCCGTGCTGCGGGTTCTCGACATGGCCGGTAATCCCTCTTCAGTGCATGGCGAAGGCCGCATCGCCAAGGCCGCTCTCGAGGGTGCACGGCGGCAGGTGGGGGTGCTGTGTGGCCGTGATCCCGCCCATGTGATCTTTACCAGCGGCGCGACGGAAGCCGCCAATCTGGTGCTGACGCCGGATTTCCGCATGGGTCGCGCACCGCTTGCCCTCGGACATCTCTATGTCTCGGCCATCGAGCATCCGGCAATCCGCGAGGGCGGGCGTTTTTCGAAGGACCGGGTGAGCGAAGTGCCGGTGCTTTCCTCCGGGCTGATCGATCTGGCCGCGCTGACGCAGCAGCTTTCGAATCACGATGCATCTTCTCATGGCCTGCCGATGGTGGCGGTGATGCTGGTCAACAACGAGACCGGCATCATCCAGCCGGTTGCAGCGGTATCGGATATCGTCAAGGCGCATGGCGGCCTGCTTGTAGTCGACGCGGTGCAGGCCGCTGGCCGCATCGATCTCGCCCGTCATGCGGCAGAGGCCGATTTCCTGATCATCTCCTCCCACAAGATCGGTGGCCCCCGCGGAGCGGGTGCGCTGGTGGTGAAGGGCGAAACCCTGATGCCCGCGCCGCTGATCCGTGGCGGCGGGCAGGAGCGGGGCCACCGCTCGGGTACGGAAAACCTGATGTCGATCGTCGGTTTCGGTGCCGCCGCCTGGGCTGCGGCAGAAGGGATGGACCGCCGCAACCTCGACATCGCGCTTTTGCGCGACCGGCTTGAGAGCGGCATGCGGCAGCGGGCATCCGATGTGATCATCCACGGCGCCGAGGTCGGGCGGGTGGCCAATACCTCGTTTTTCACCCTGCCGGGGCTGAAGTCGGAAACGGGACAGATCGCCTTCGATCTCGAAGGTATAGCGCTGTCGGCGGGGGCCGCCTGTTCGTCCGGACGGGTCGGGGAGAGCCATGTTCTGTCGGCGATGGGACTGGACCCGAAACTCGGGGCGCTCCGGCTGTCGACAGGCCCTTCGACCACCGCAGCCGACATCGACCGGGCGCTTCAGGCCTTCGGGCGGATTGCCGGGAGGCGGAAGGCGGCGAGTGCGGCCTGACCTGCCGGGAAAATTGCGGAAATGCAAATTTTAACTGGACAAAAGGGGTGAAAACTCTCTTTTGCAGAACTAGATGAGGGCGGTAACACCGTCCCGTTGACAAGCTGCCGGGCCTTGGACCCGGCGAGATTGGAGAACGAAAATGGCTGCGGTTCAGGAAACCATCGATCAGGTCCGCCAGATCGATGTGGACCAGTACAAATACGGTTTCGAGACGGAAATCGAAGTCGACAAGGCCCCGAAAGGCCTGAACGAAGATGTGATCCGCTTCATCTCCGCCAAGAAGCAGGAGCCGGACTGGATGCTGGAATGGCGTCTGGAGGCCTACAAGCGCTGGCTGACCATGGTCGAGCCCGACTGGGCCCGCGTCCACTATCCGAAGATCGACTTCAACGACATCTATTACTATGCCGCGCCGAAGAGCACGGCAGGTCCGACCTCGCTGGAGGATGTCGATCCGGAACTGCTGAAGGTCTATGAAAAGCTCGGCATTCCCTTGCGCGAGCAGGAAATGCTGGCGGGTGTGAAGACTTCGAAGATCGCCGTCGATGCGGTGTTCGATTCGGTCTCTGTCGTCACCACCTTCAAGGAAGAGCTGAAGAAGGCCGGTGTGATCTTCATGTCGATCTCGGAAGCGGTGCGCGAACATCCCGACCTCGTGCGCCAGTATCTGGGCTCGGTCGTGCCGACCACCGACAACTATTATGCGACGCTGAACTGTGCGGTATTTACCGACGGCTCCTTCGTCTACATTCCGAAGGGCGTGCGCTGCCCGATGGAGCTTTCCACCTATTTCCGCATCAACGAGAAAAACACCGGCCAGTTCGAGCGCACGCTGATCATTGCCGAAGAGGGGGCCTATGTCTCCTATCTCGAAGGCTGCACCGCGCCGCAGCGCGATGAAAACCAGCTGCACGCCGCCGTTGTCGAACTGGTGGCGCTGGATGATGCCGAAATCAAGTATTCGACCGTCCAGAACTGGTATCCCGGCGACAAGAACGGCAAGGGCGGCATCTACAATTTCGTCACCAAGCGCGGCGATTGCCGGGGAAGGAATTCCAAGATCTCGTGGACGCAGGTGGAAACCGGCTCGGCGATCACCTGGAAATATCCGTCCTGCATCCTGCGCGGCGACGGATCGCGCGGCGAGTTCTACTCGATTGCGGTGTCGAACGGTCACCAGCAGGTCGACAGCGGCACCAAGATGATCCATCTCGGCAAGAACACCTCCAGCCGCATCATCTCCAAGGGGATTTCGGCGGGGGTTTCGCAGAATACCTATCGCGGCCAGGTCTCTGCCCACCGCAAGGCGGAAAATGCCCGCAACTTCACCCAGTGCGACAGCCTGCTGATCGGCGACAGATGCGGGGCGCATACGGTGCCCTATATCGAGGCGAAGAATTCGACCTGCCAGTTCGAGCATGAGGCGACCACCTCGAAAATCTCGGAAGACCAGCTCTTCTACTGCCTGCAGCGCGGCATCCCGCAAGAGGCCGCCATCGCCCTGATCGTCAACGGCTTCGTGCGCGAAGTCATTCAGGAACTGCCGATGGAATTCGCGGTCGAAGCCCAAAAGCTGATCGGCATATCGCTGGAAGGATCGGTGGGGTAACCTATCCTACCGGGAGGACATGTCATGTTTATCACAAAAGTCAAACTTACAAATTGGCGAAACTTCAAGCGCGCTGAAGCAGATTTGCGTGACATGTCTTATATAATCGGTGTGAATGCATCAGGAAAATCCAATTTTCTCGACGTTTTTCGATTTCTTCGCGATGTCGCCAGACCAGCTGGCGGAGGGTTGCAAAAGGCAATAGCTGATCGCGGCGGGATCAAGAAGTTGAGATGTCTGCATGCGCGTCAGCACTCAGAAGTCGCAATTGAAATCGAAGTTTCGTCTTCGGTCGATGATCCGTATCCGCTTTGGAGTTACCTGCTTGAGTTCTCCCACGAGGGAAAGGGTGCGCAGCGCCCTCAGATCAAGCGCGAGGCGGTTCGGAAATTCGACACGAATGGCACTGAAGTTTTTTCGATTTCCCGACCCGACTCGGCAGATGACAGTGATCCTGAGCGACTTACCGCCACTGCGATTGAGCAAGTGCAGGCAAATCGCGAGTTTCGGGAGCTTGCAGACTTTCTCGCCGACACAACATATTTGCATATAGTGCCGCAACTTCTCAAATTTGGAGATCTTATCGGCGGCAGAACGCTGGAGAACGATCCCTTCGGACAAGCCTTCATGGAGCGACTTGCCAAAACGCCCGAAAGGACACGCAATTCGCGACTGAAACGGATTGAGCAGGCGCTCAAGAAGGTGGTCCCTGCTTTGAACGATTTGGCTTTTTCACCCGATGAGACGGGTCGGCCACATCTTGAGATCAGATATGAACATTACCGCCCCCACGGAGCACGGCAACTGGAAGATCAGTTTTCGGATGGGACACTGCGACTTATCGCGTTGTTTTGGCTGTTGATTGATGGTGAGTCCTTGCTCTTGTTGGAAGAGCCGGAGCTGTCGCTGAACGAAGAGATTGTAGAGCAGCTGCCGTATCTCATCTTCCGCGTTCAACAAACGCGCAAAAAAAACCGCAGGCGTCAGGTCATTGTGACCACACATAGCCGCTCCATGCTTAGCAATGCCGGCATCGACGCGCGATCACTTGTCGTGCTGGATCCGACCAGCGAGGGTACGACGATCAGAGGTGTGAACCCGATTGAAAAAGCCGGCATTGAGGCAGGTTTTTCGGCCGCTGAGGCGGTCTTGCCGAATGCTCAAATGATCGCGGGTAGAAAAATCCAGCTGGAACTGGAGCTATGAGCTTCATCAATCTGTATCTCGCCGTTGAAGATGCGCTGAGCGAAGCAATAGGCTACAGGCTTGTCCACGAAACGCTGGGAAAGAACACTCATGTTCAAGTTCTGTGTAAAGGCGGGAATGGGTACCTGAGGTCGAATCTTGATAAGTTTATGACGTTGGCATCGCGCTACCCAGTGTTGTTGCTGACCGATTTGGACAATGTGGCCTGTGCACCTGCGCTCAAGGCGGAATGGTTCAACGGCAAAAGCATACCCGATAAACTGATGTTCCGAGTGGCTGTGAGGGAAGCAGAGGCTTGGATTTTGTCAGACCGGAGCGGAGTAGCCAACTTCTTGGGCGTAAGCGATGCGCGAATACCTCGATCTCCAGATGCGATAGCAGATCCCAAGCAGACTCTCGTAAACTTGGCACGCCGAGCCAAACGTGGTCTTCGAGAGGATTTGGTGCCCACGGAAGGCAGCCTTACTCCGATTGGGATCGGTTACAACAAGCGTCTCAGTTCCTTTGTCGAAAAGAGCTGGAATTTGAGTGAGGCGCTCTCCAACAGTGACAGCCTTCGTCGCGCCTATCGGCGACTGGCTGAAATAGCGAACTGATATGAAGGAAGATAACATGCTAGAAATCAGAAATCTCCATGCCAGGATCGCCGATACCGAAACGGAGATCATCCGGGGCCTGAATCTTGTGGTGAAGGCGGGGGAAGTGGCGGCGATCATGGGGCCGAACGGGTCGGGCAAGTCGACGCTGTCCTATATCCTGTCGGGCCGCGAGGATTACGAAGTCACCTCCGGTGATATCCTGTTCAATGGCGAAAGCATTCTGGAACTCGACGCTGCCGAGCGGGCGACGAAGGGCATTTTCCTTGCCTTCCAGTATCCGGTGGAAATTCCGGGCGTTGCCACCATGCAGTTCCTGAAGGTGGCGATGAACGAGCAGCGCAAGGCGCGCGGCGAGTCGGAACTGACGACGCCGGATTTCATGCGCCGCGTCAAGGAAGCAGCAGCCGGGCTGAAGATCGATCCCGCCATGCTGAAGCGTCCGCTGAATGTCGGCTTTTCCGGCGGCGAGAAGAAGCGCGCCGAAATCCTGCAGATGGCGCTGTTGCAGCCGAGCCTCTGCGTGCTTGACGAAACCGACAGCGGCCTCGACATCGATGCGCTGAAGATCGTCGCCGACGGGGTCAATGCGCTGCGCTCGCCGGATCGTGCTGTTATCGTCATCACCCATTACCAGCGCCTGCTCGACTATATCGTGCCGGATACGGTGCATGTGCTCTACAAGGGCCAGGTGATCAAGTCGGGTGACAAGGCGCTGGCGCATGAACTCGAAGCCAATGGCTATGCCGACATCATCGGCGCAGCAGCTTAAGCGCCAAGGACAAGGAGCGACGTCGATGAACGTGGCAACATTGAACCGCCAGACGGCTGCCGAAGTGCAGTTGCTGGACGCCTACACAAGCTCGCTGTCGGATCTGCCGGGTGATGGTGCCGTGATGGCCGCCCGCGACCGGCTGCTTTCAGCGCTGAAGGCCGAGGGCCTGCCGACCCGCCGGATCGAGGCCTGGCATTATACGGATCTGAAAACCCTCCTGAAGGGCCTGCCCGCTGCCGTCACCGCCAAGGCTGCGGCAAGCCCGCCGCTGGTCGAGGGGTCCCGGGTCTTCGCCCTGTCGCAGGGCATGGCCGACAGAGCGGCAGACGCTGCCGATCTCGGCCTGTCGCGCTTTGGCGACGGGCTTCAGAATGGAAGTGCTGCCCAGGGTCTCGCCGACCGGGGGGCCGATGATGCGATCGGCCGGATCAACGGCAGTTTCGTCCGCGATGGTTACGGGTTTGACATTCCCGCCGGTGCGGAGATTGCCGGAATCATCGAATTGCAGGCCAATCAGGCCGGAGGCACGTCCCACAGCCGCTTTCCGGCGCGCTTCGGTGCGGGCTCGAAGGTGACGGTGCTGGAACGTCACCGGGCGGTGACGGATGCGCCCGCGCTGGTGTCCTCGGTTGCCGATCTGGTGCTGGAGGAGGGGGCCGAGGTCACCTGGATCGTGCTGCAGCAGCAGGGTGTTGCCGATACCCATCTCGGACAGATCAAGGTGGTGCTCAACGGCGATGCGAAGCTCCGGCTTTTCCTCATCAATGCCGGTGGCAAGCTGGTTCGCCAGGAAGTGCATGTGGCGACGGCAGGCGGCGGCGCGGATTTCACGCTGCGCGGCATCAACCTGCTCGGGGCCGAAAGCCATACGGATGTGACGATGACGCTCGGCCACAATGTGCCGGACACGACCTCGACCGAGGTTATCCGCTCGGTGGTGTTCGACCGGGCAAGGGGCGTTTTCCAGGGCCAGATCCGGGTTGCCCCGGATGCGCAGAAGACCGATGCGCGGATGGCCTGCAATACGCTGCTGATGTCAGATGATGCGGAGTTTTCGGTCAAGCCGGAACTCGAAATCTTTGCCGATGACGTGCAATGTGCCCATGGGGCGACGGTTGCCGATATCGACCACACCCATCTCTATTACCTGATGGCCCGCGGCATTCCGAAGAAACAGGCCCGTGCCCTGCTGATCAACGCCTTCGTTGCCGAAATCGTCGAGGAACTCGAGGATGAAGCGCTGGTCGAGGCATTGGAAGCGGTGATTGCCAACTGGCTGGAGGCGCATGGCTGAGATGGACAAGATCCCCCCTGCCACCGCCTATGATGTCGAGGCCATTCGCCGGGATTTTCCGATCCTGTCGCGCGAAGTCCACGGCAAGCCATTGGTCTATCTCGACAATGGCGCTTCGGCGCAAAAGCCGCAGGTGGTGATCGATGCCATCAGTGACACCTACAGCAATGGCTATGCCAATGTGCATCGCGGCCTGCATTTCCTGTCGAATGCGGCGACCGATGCCTATGAAGCCGCGCGCGAAAAGGTGCGCCGCTTCCTGAATGCCGGGTCGGTGGACGAGATCATCTTCACCAAGTCCTCGACCGAAGCGATCAACACGGTCGCCTATGGCCATGGCATGCCGAAGATCGGCGCAGGTGACGAGATCGTGCTGACGATCATGGAGCACCATTCCAACATCGTGCCCTGGCATTTCATCCGCGAGCGGCAGGGTGCAAAGCTGGTCTGGGTGCCGGTCGATGATGATGGAGCCTTCCATATCGAGGCCTTCGAGGCGAGCCTGACCGAAAAGACCAAACTCATCGCCATTACCCACATGTCGAATGCGCTCGGCACCATCGTTCCGGTCAAGGACGTCTGCCGGATCGCCCGCGAGCGCGGCATTCCGGTGCTGGTCGATGGCAGCCAGGCGGCGGTGCACATGCCGGTCGATGTGCGCGACATCGACTGCGACTGGTATGTGATGACCGGCCACAAGCTTTACGGCCCCTCCGGCATCGGCGTGCTCTATGGCAAGATGGACCGGCTGCGCGAGATGCGGCCCTTCATGGGCGGCGGCGAGATGATCGTCGACGTCTCGGAAGAGACCGTCAGCTACAACGAGCCGCCGCACCGGTTCGAAGCCGGGACACCGCCGATCGTGCAGGCCATCGGCCTCGGCTTTGCGCTGGATTACATGGAGAAGATCGGCCGTGCCGCGATTGCCGCCCACGAGGCGGATCTGGCGGCCTATGCCGCCGAGCGGCTGAGGTCGGTCAATTCGCTGAAGATCTTTGGCAATGCGCCGGACAAGGGCGGGATCTTTTCCTTCGAGCTTGCCGGGATCCACGCCCATGACGTGTCGATGGTCATCGACCGGCGCGGCGTCGCGGTCCGGGCCGGAACCCACTGCGCCCAGCCGCTGTTGAAACGCTTTGGCGTCACCTCCACCTGCCGCGCCTCCTTCGGCCTCTACAATACCCGGGCCGAAGTGGATGTGCTGGTGGAGGCACTTGAATATGCCCGTAAATTCTTTGCCTGAGGAGATGGCCCAATGAGTGAAGCTGCAAGCGACCAGAAGGCCGATCTGCGCGAAGGACTGGTGCAATCGGCAATACCGGCGGAAGAACTCGCGCGCCTCAGCGACGACATCATCGCGGCGCTGAAGACCGTCTATGATCCGGAAATCCCCGCCGACATCTTCGAGCTTGGACTGATCTACAAGATCGACATCGAGGATGACAGGATGGTGAAGATCATCATGACGCTGACCGCTCCGGGCTGCCCGGTTGCGGGCGAGATGCCGGGCTGGGTGGAAAATGCCGTCAGTTCGGTCGAGGGCGTGCAGGGCGTGACGGTCGAGCTTACCTTCGATCCGCCCTGGTCGGCGGACCGGATGTCGGAAGAGGCGCAGGTTGCGGTCGGCTGGTATTGAAGCCTTTACCGATAGATCTTACATTCAGGCGACGAGCGTTTCGCAGAATGATGCGACGGACTTCAAGAGGCACCGGACCTTTCCTCCGGTGACGAAAGGAACAGGCCGATGGGCTACGCAATCATGACGATCAACGATGCCGCCGCCGCACGGGTGAAGGCCATCGTCGAAAAATCCGGCCCGGATGCGCGCGGAATTCGCGTTGGCGTCAAGAAGGGCGGCTGCGCGGGCATGGAATATACCATCGACCTCGTGACCGAGCCCGATGCCCGGGACGACCTGATCGAACATGAAGGGGCCCGCGTCTGGGTCGCCCCGCATGCGGTTCTCTATCTGCTCGGCACCGAAATGGGCTTCGAGCAGACCACGCTGCGCTCCGGCTTCACCTTCCACAATCCCAACCAGACCTCGGCCTGCGGCTGCGGCGAATCGGTGGAGCTGAAGCCGGCCGATCTTGCAGCGCTTGCTGCCCGGGGCGACGCGGTGGTCCAGACCCGGTAAAACTGCCGCAAACACCATTCCCGCCAGGGCGGTTCACGGGCGGATCGCCGAAAGCGTGCATGGACAGCGAATTTGGCCCTGCCCGTTTCAAAATGCTGTAGGATGATCTTCACGACCTATAATTCAGGCGAGGACGGAGCCGCGTGCCGATCCTCGTCGACAGCAATTGGAAAGCAGGCATGTGATGATCAGATTTACCCAGAAGCCGGAAAGTGCCCCGACGGCAGAAACTCCGGCCAAAAAGGCCGCCGTCAAGGCTGCGGATCCCGTGCAGCTGTCGCTCGATCCCGATGCACCGGAAGAAGAGGCGACCGGCAAACCGGCCAAGCGCCGCTCGGGTTTCAAGTCGTCGAAATAAGCCCCGGTCTTGTTCCCCCGCGCTGCGCCGGGTAAGCTTTGCGGGTTCGTGGTGTTTTCCTCCGGAGCCTTGGGATGCTCTTTGTCTATCTGAAGGGGATCGTGCTGGGACTGGCCATTGCCGCACCGCTCGGTCCCATCGGCGCGCTCTGCATCAACAGGACGCTGGCGCGCGGCTTTTGGGCGGGTGTTGCCGGAGGCCTCGGGACGGCGCTCGCCGACGGAGCCTATGCGGTGCTGGCGGCGGCGGGATTTGCGGTTTTCTCGGCGGTGCTTGCCCGCCTGTCGATGGCGCTCGGAATTATCGGCGGGGCCTTCATGCTCTATCTCGGCTGGCAATCGCTGCGGGCGGGGACGGAACCCAAACCGGCAGCTCCCGACACAGGTGTCACCGATCTCCTGAAGGTCACCGCCACGACCTTCGTGCTGACGCTTTCCAATCCCGCGACCATTCTGTCCTTCGCCGCGATTTTTGCCGGCCTCGGCCTCGCCCGGCAGGGGTCTGCGGCGCTGGTCACCACAGGAGGTGTCTTTACCGGCTCGCTGCTCTGGTGGTTTTTCCTGTGCGGCACGGTCACGGTGCTGAAGCACCGGATTCCCCCCGGCTTTGCCCTCTGGGTGTCGCGCGTCTCTGGCGTGATCCTGATTGCCTTCGGCATTTTCGCGCTGACCAGCGCCTCGCTGGCCCTTGCGGGAGCGCAGAGGTAATTTGAAAACCTGAACAGAAGAAAACCGCCGGGCGTCTTTCGTCCCGGCGGTTTTCGATGTCTGGCGTCACCGCTGTTCGGCCTATTCGGCCGCCTCCGCATAGTCTTCGACCGGCGGGCAGGTGCAGACCAGATGGCGGTCGCCATAGACATTGTCGACGCGGTTGACCGGTGGCCAGTATTTGTCGACGCGGAAGGCTCCGGGCGGGAAGCAGGCCTGTTCGCGGGAATAGGGCCGCTCCCAGTCGCCGACCAGATCTTCGACCGTATGGGGGGCGTTCTTCAGCGGGTTGTTGGCCTTGTCCATCCGGCCCTCCTCGATGGCGCGAATTTCCGCGCGGATCGCCAGCATCGCATCGCAGAACCGGTCCAGCTCGGCCTTGGTTTCCGATTCCGTCGGCTCGATCATCAGCGTTCCCGCCACCGGCCAGCTCATGGTCGGCGCATGGAAGCCGCAGTCGATCAGCCGCTTGGCGATATCGTCGACGGAAACGCCGGCGCTGTCGTTGAGGGGTCTGGTGTCGAGGATGCATTCATGCGCCACGCGTCCGCTGCGCGAGGTGTAGAGCACGGAATAGGCACCCTTCAGCCGGGCGGCGATATAGTTGGCGTTGAGAATCGCCACCTTGGTTGCCTGTGTCAGGCCCTCGCCGCCCATCATCAGGCAGTAGCTCCAGGAAATCGGCAGGATCGAGGCGGAGCCGAAGGGGGCTGCCGAGACAGCACCGTCCTTTGCCGCCCATTCTGGATGGCCGGGCAGATAGGCGGCCAGATGGGCCTTGACGCCAATCGGCCCCATGCCGGGACCGCCGCCGCCATGCGGGATGCAGAAGGTCTTGTGCAGGTTCAGATGCGAGACATCCGAACCGATGTCACCGGGGCGGGACAGGCCAACCATGGCATTCATGTTGGCCCCGTCGAGATAGACCTGGCCGCCATGGGCATGGACGAGATCGCAGACATCCTTCACCGATTCCTCGAAAACCCCGTGGGTGGAGGGATAGGTGATCATGCAGCAGGAGAGGTTGGCCGAATGCTGCTCCGCCTTGGCGCGGAAATCCTCCATGTCGATATCGCCATTCTCCCGGGCCTTGACCGGCACCACCTTCATCCCCGCCATGTTGGCGGAGGCCGGGTTGGTGCCATGGGCGGAGGTGGGGATCAGGCAGATGTCGCGGTGGCCTTCGCCCCGGGCGATATGGTAGTTGCGGATCGTCAGCAGCCCCGCATATTCGCCTTGCGCCCCGGAATTCGGCTGCATGGAAAAGGCGTCATAGCCGGTGACGGCGCAGAGCTTGGCGGAGAGGTCCTCGATCATTTCCCGGTAGCCCAGCGCCTGGTTTTCCGGCGCGAAGGGATGGATCTCGGCAAATTCCGGCCAGGTGATCGGCAGCATTTCGGCGGTGGCGTTGAGCTTCATCGTGCAGGAGCCGAGCGGGATCATCGAACGGTCGAGCGCCAGATCCCGGTCGGAGAGCCGCCGGATATAGCGGGTCATCTCGCTTTCGGCCCGGTTCATGTGGAAGATCGGATGTTCGAGATAGGGGCTGGTGCGCATCAGCGTATCGGGGAGGCGATAGACGGGCTCGAATTCGCGAATGCGGAAATCGCCGCCGAAGGCCTTCCACACCGCCTCCAGCGTTGCCGGTCGCGACCGTTCGTCAAGGCTGATGCCGATCCGGTCATGGCCGATCTTGCGCAGGTTGACGCCCTCGGCCACCGCCGCCTTCATGATCGCGCCCTGCAGGCGGCCGACATTGACGGTGATCGTGTCGAAGAACACCTTCGGCTCGACGTCGTAGCCGAGCTTTTCAAGCCCCATCGCCAACCGCACCGCTTTCAGATGCACACTCTGGGCGATGGCCTTCAGGCCTTCGGGACCATGGAAAACCGCATACATCGATGCCATCACGGCGAGCAGCACCTGCGCGGTGCAGATATTCGAGGTCGCCTTTTCGCGGCGGATATGCTGTTCGCGGGTCTGGAGCGACAGGCGATAGGCGCGGTTGCCGCGCGCATCGACGGAAACACCGACCAGACGCCCGGGCATCGAGCGCTTGTAGGCGTCCTTGACCGCCATATAGGCCGCATGCGGGCCACCATAGCCCATCGGCACGCCGAAACGCTGGGTGCAGCCGATGGCGATATCGGCCCCCATGTCGCCGGGGGATTTGAGCAGCGCCAGCGCCAGCGGATCGGCGGCAACGGTGGCGATGGCGCCTGTGGCATGCAGGGCGGCGATCTGCCGGGTGAAATCCGTGGCATGGCCATAGGTGCCGGGATACTGGAAGATCGCGCCGAACAGTCCAGCCGGATCGAGATCGCGGTGCGGATTGCCGACGATCACCTCCCAGCCAAGCGGCTCGGCGCGGGTATGGATGAGGGCGATGGTCTGGGCATGGCAATTCTCGTCAACGAAGAAGGCCTTCGCCTTCGATGTCGAGACCCGTTCGGCCATCGCCATGGCTTCGGCGGCAGCAGTCGCTTCATCGAGCAGCGAGGCATTGGCGACGTCGAGGCCGGTGAGGTCGCAGACCATGGTCTGGAAGTTCAGCAGCGCTTCCAGCCGGCCTTGCGAGATTTCCGGCTGATAGGGCGTATAGGCGGTGTACCAGGCGGGGTTTTCCAGAATGCAGCGCTGGATCACCGGCGGCGTGATGGTGCCGTGATAGCCCTGGCCGATCAGCGAGACGAGATTCTGGTTCTTGTTGGCGATCTCGCGCAGCCGGTCGAGCGCCTCGCGCTCGGTCATCGGCGCGCCCCATGCCAGCGGCTGCTTCTGGCGGATCGACGGCGGAACCGTGTCGTCGATCATCGCGTCGAGCGTCGGATAGCCGACGACCTCGAGCATCGCCGCCATTTCGCTCGGCGAGGGGCCGATATGCCGCCGGTTGGCGAAATCATAGGGCTTGTAATCGGTAAAGGAAAATTCGACGGGAGAGGGCATCAGGCAATCAACTCCTTGTAGGCGGCCTCATCCAGCAGGCCTTCGGCATCGGCGGGATTGGCAAGCTTCAGCCTGAAGAACCAGCCGGACCCTTCCGGATCGCTGCTGACCAGCGCGGGATCGGCAACGATGGCGTCATTGCTTTCGGTGATTTCCCCGTCGAGCGGGCAATAGACTTCGGAGGCGGCCTTCACCGATTCCACGGTTGCCGCATTGTCGCCCTTGCCGAAGGCACTGCCGGGGGCGGGCAGTTCGACGAAGACGAGATCGCCCAGCTGTTCTGCCGCATGTCTGGTAATACCGACGGTGGCCACGCCGTTTTCGATCTTCAGCCACTCGTGTTCGCTGGTAAATTTCAACATCAAAGGTCCTCTCTCTATTTGCTGGGATCGCCGGTCAGCGCTTGTAGGTGGGGGTGACGAAGGGGAGGGCGGTGACGGTGACGGGCAGGTATTTGCCCCGCACCTCCGCATAGATTTCGGTGCCAATTGTGGCGTGCGAACCAGGCAGGTAGCCCATCGCCACCGGACCCTCGACCGAAGGGCCGAAGGTCCCGGAAGAGACCTCGCCAAGCTTTTGCGCGCCTTCGGGATCGGCAAACAGCGGCGTGTGGTTGCGTACCGGTGCCCGGCCTTCCGGCTTCAGCCCGACCCGGCGGCGGGATGCGCCATTGTCGAGTTCGCCAAGGATGCGTGCAGCTCCCGGAAAGCCGCCCGCCCGTGCGCCACCGGAGCGGCGAGCCTTCTGGATTGCCCATTCAAGGGCTGCCTCGACAGGGGTCGTGCCGGTGTCGATATCGTTGCCATAGAGGCAGAGACCGGCTTCGAGCCGCAGTGAATCGCGGGCCCCGAGGCCAATCGGCTCGACGCCTTCGATGGCGAGCAGCGCCTTTGCCAGCGCTTCGGCATGATCCTCCGGCACGGAGATTTCATAGCCGTCCTCGCCGGAATAGCCCGACCGCGAAACGATGCAGTCCCCGCCGACCAGCCGGGTCATAATCACATCCATGAAGCGCATGGCGGCGACATCGGGCGAAAGGCGGGCAAGCGCGTCCTCAGCCTTCGGCCCCTGCAGCGCCAGCAGGGCGCGGTCGCGCAAGGGGGTGACTTCGCAGGTGCTGCCCAGATGCCGTTCGAGATGGGCGAAATCCGCTTCCTTGCAGCCGGCATTGACCACCAGAAACAGGTGATCGCCGCGGTTGGTGATCATCAGGTCATCGAGAATGCCGCCTTCGGCACTGGTAAACAGGCCATAGCGCTGGCGGCCGGGAGGAAGACCGGCGACATCGACCGGCACCAGGCTTTCGAGCGCCAGCGCCGCATCGCGGTTGTTGCCGGAGCGGGCGCGCAGGGTCACCTGACCCATGTGGGAAACATCGAACAGGCCCGCGGCAGTGCGGGTGTGCAGATGTTCCTTCAGCACGCCTGCCGGATATTGCACCGGCATGTCGTAGCCGGCAAAGGGCACCATGCGGGCTCCAAGCGACACATGCTGGGCGTGAAGGGGTGTCTTCAGAAGTGTTGACGATTCGTCCAAGACGGACCTCCAGGATGGCACGCGGGCGCGCGCTGGGCTCGGTTCTCGGCATGGCTCTGCCGTGGTTTGAGCCCCCTCTGTCCTTTTGCCTGAGATTGTTATCCCTTCGGCGCACAACCCCAGACGGGCTGCAACTCTCCAGATTTTCCTTAGGCTTCTGCTGGTCCTTTTGCCTGAGAGTTTCCGGGGCGGTTGCTCCTTCGGCACCGCAGCGAAGCGGCTTCTCCCAACAGAATGTCGCAATTATCGCGCTCGGATGACGCTTGGCAAGCCCCAAATGTCGCAGGCTGAAAAAAAGATGCCGTGATTGATGGTGTTCCAACATCTGCTGGAACACCGGTCTTCTGCCGGGTCGGGGCGGAGGATCAGGGGCAGGGGATGAGATATCAGCCGGGGGCCGGGAATAAAAAGGCACGGCAACCCGAGGTGCTGTCGCCATGCCAAGTCAAAATGTCTCAAATAGTCAGAACTCAGAATTCATATAGGCATTGACCGCCTGTCTGAGGGTGGTCTGCTGCTTGTAATTGCCATTGTCGAGCATCGCCAGACGAGCGGAAACGGCGGAGATCGTCTCGGACGGTGGCAGGATGGAATCGCTTTGATTTTCGGGATCACTGCGCTGGGCGATGCGGGAATTTTCGTCAACACTTGCCTTCGCGCCCTTGCGGGGCATGGGCCTCAACGCCTCCATGGCTATTGCGGCCGTGTTGGCCGATATGGACATGATTTGGACCACGAGAAATCACCAGGACAATACCGATTGCGCTTACGGTACCTCTGGCCTCTTCATGCTTTGTTGAGGAATTTGTTAGGATTTGAGTGATCCCGTGCTTTTGCGTGAAAAATCACCGGTGCTTTCCTCTATAGTCGAGGGTGAGGTTAACGGATGAATCATGGGGCAGTGGAATGTTGAACATGCTTCTGGTCGCCGTCGGTGGCGCCACGGGATCGGTCTTTCGCTATGCGACGGGGCTGGCCGCCACGCGGCTGATGGGGCCGGGATTTCCCTGGGGCACGATCAGCGTGAATGTGGCGGGGTCATTTGTCATCGGGGTATTCGTCGAGGCGATTGCGCGGCGCTTCAATGCGTCCGAGCCGGTCCGGCTGCTGCTGGTCACCGGCTTTCTCGGCGGCTTTACCACCTTCTCCTCGTTTTCGCTGGATTCCATCGCCCTGCTGGAACGCGGGCAGGCTGGCCTGGCGCTGCTCTACATCGCAGCCAGCGTCGGACTGTCACTGCTGGCGGTGGCGGGCGGGCTGATGCTGGCCCGTGCATGGCTCTGAAAGGCCGGAAATTCGGCCTTATGGGTGATTTCTGCTTTCCCATCGCCACGGAAATACTCTAAAGCCAGCCTTCAGACTTGGGGTTTGCCCCGAAAAAAGCGACAGGACAGGACCGATGGCAGGGATTGAGCATATCATGGTGGAACAGGACGAGGCGGGCATGCGCCTCGATCGCTGGTTCAAGGTGCACTATCCGGGCCTTGGCTTCGGTCCCTTGCAGAAGCTGCTGCGTTCCGGTCAGGTGCGGGTGGATGGCGGCCGGGTTAAATCCGATGCGCGGGTGCAGCCGGGCCAGATGGTGCGCATTCCGCCGCTCGACGTTGACAAGGCCGACAAGGCCGGTCCGATTGCCGGGCGTGATCTGAAACATGCCGGCGACCACGAGCTTTTGTCGCGCATGCTGCTGCATGAGGACGACAAGGTCATCGTGCTCAACAAGCCGGCAGGCCTTGCGGTGCAGGGCGGATCGGGCGTCAACCGGCATATCGACCAGATGCTCGAGGCCTGGACCAGTCCGCGCGGCGAAAAGCCCCGGCTGGTGCACCGGCTCGACCGGGATACGTCGGGGGTTCTGGTCATTGCCCGCACAAGGGGTGCCGCACAGAAGCTCACCGCCGCCTTCCGCGAGCGCGACACCAAGAAGACCTACTGGGCACTGGTCAAGGGCGTGCCGCGCAAGAAGGACGACAAGATCTCGACCTGGCTGGTCAAGGAACAGACGCCGGATGGCGACCGGATGCTGATTGCCAAACATGGCGAGGATGGGGCCGATCACGCGGTGTCCTTCTACCGGATCATTGACACCGCCGCGCAGAGCCTGTGCTGGCTGGAAATGGAACCCTATACCGGCCGTACCCATCAGTTGCGCGTGCATGCGCTGCATATCGGCCACCCGATCATCGGCGACCCGAAATATTTCGAGGACGATCCGAACTGGGATTTCCCCGGCGGCATGCAGAAACGCCTGCATCTCCACGCCCGCCATATCGACATTCCGCATCCGAGCGGCGGTCGCCTGAAGATCACCGCGCCGTTGCCGCCGCATATGGAGCAGAGCTGGAACCTGCTCGGGCTTGAAGTCACCGACGGAGACCGGGAGCGAGGATGAAGCTGGTCCTGTTTGACTGCGACGGCACGCTGGTTGACAGCGGAGCGCTGATCCACGACGTGATGGAACGGACCTTCCTGCATTTCGGCCACGACAAGCCGACCTATGCCGCGACAAAATCGATCATCGGCCTGACACTCGACATTGCCATTGCCCGCATCCAGGGCAAGCCGCATGCGGATGAGGAGGCGGTGGCGATGATGGCCTATTACAAGTCGATCTTTGCCGATGTGCGGACTGCGACCGGCTTCAGCGAGCCGATGTTTCCCGGCATTCGCGCCATGCTCGATCAGGTGATTGCCGATCCGCGCCTGATGCTCGGGGCCGTTACCGGCAAGTCGCGGCAGGGTCTGAACCTGATCATGGACACCCATGATCTCTGGCCGCATATCAAGGTGTCGCGCACGGCGGATGACTGCCCGTCTAAGCCGCATCCGGCGATGGTCAGCGAATGCTGCGAAGAGCGCGGCATTCCGGCGGGCCGCACCCTTGTGATTGGCGACGCGATATACGACATGCAGATGGCCAAGGCGGCGGGAGCGCGTGCCATCGGCGTGGCCTGGGGCTATGGACCTGTCGAAGCGCTGGTCGAGGCCGGAGCCGATGCCATTGCCCGCGTGCCGCAAGACCTTGTTGACCTGATTGGCGAGTAACGAACCATGCGCGATCTGCTGAATGACCTTTCCGAGGGACTGAGCCATCCCGACCCGATCATCCGCGCCCAGATCCAGATGAAGAAGCCGATGCCGAAGCGCTTCTACAAGAGCGTCAGCCACGAGGCTGAGGAGGGCGGTCACGCCATCCTGCTCGACGGGCGTCCGGTCAAGACTCCGGCGCGGAAGGTGCTGCTGGTGCCGACGCCAGCGCTTGCCGACATGCTGGTGCGCGAATGGGATGCACAGGCCGAGATCATCGATCCCCACCGGATGCCGGTGACCCGGCTCATCAACACCGCACTCGACGGCATTGCCGATGACCCTCTCGCGGTCGCCGACGATATCGTCAAATATGCCGGCAATGACATGCTCTGCTACCGCGCCCACGAGCCGGAGGGGCTGGTCGAGCGCCAGCACCAGCGCTGGGACCCGGTTCTCGACTGGGTTGCCGAGCGGTTCGGTGCCCGCTTCATCCTGGCCGAAGGGGTGATCCATCAGCAACAGCCGGAAGAAGCGGTTGCGGCGATAAGGCAGGCTTTCCAGCCGCATCTCGATCCGATCGCGCTGGCAGCACTTCACACCATGACGACGCTCTCGGGCTCCGCGCTGCTGGCGCTTGCCTATGCCGAAGGTCATCTCGACCTCGACAGCATCTGGGCGCTCGCGCATCTCGAAGAGGACTGGACCATCGAGCATTGGGGCGAGGACGACGAGGGCATGGCCCGCCGTGCGCTGCGGCTGGTCGAAATGACTGCTGCCGCCGATACGTTTGCGGCGCTGAAGAACTGAGCCGCCCGGCTCAGCTGACCAGCTTCAGCCCGACAATCCCGGCAATGATCACCGCGATGCAGAACAGGCGGATCGCGTCGGCCGGCTCGTTGAACAGCCAGATGCCGAGGATCACCGTGCCGACCGTGCCAATGCCGGTCCAGACCGCGTAAGCGGTGCCGAGCGGCAATTGCTTGACCGCGAGGCCGAGGAAAAACACGCTGATCGCCATGACGCCAATGGTCAGCACCGTCGGCAGCGGCCTGGTAAAGCCATTGGTATATTTCATGCCAAGCGCCCAGCCGATTTCACCGGCACCCGCCAGAAGAAGATAGATCCATGCCATGCAAGGCCTCCGCCAGCGCACCGCGATTTCCGGAAATCGCCCGCTGATTTTTGTATAGTCGTTACACAAGCCGTTCCGCGCGCCGGTCACCCGGCGAGGCGTTCGGCGTGCCAGCGCAGGTGGTCGTCCATGAAGGTGGAGATGAAGTAGTAGGAGTGGTCGTAGCGCTCGTGCATGCGCAGCGTCAGGCCGATATCCTTGCCCTTGATCGCCTCTTCGAACAGCCATGGGCGCAGGCCATTGTCGAGGAAGCTGTCGGCCTTGCCCTGGTCGATCAGGAATTCCGGGAAGCGGGCACCGTCGGCGACCAGCGCGCAGGCGTCATAGGCGCGCCAGGCGGACCTGTCGGGACCCAGATATTTTTCGTAAGCATCGACTGACCAATGCGCGGTCGAAGGTTCGACAATGGGGGCAAAGGCGGAACAGCTCCTGTACCGGTCCGGGTTCCTGAGCGCGATGGTCATGGCGCCGTGGCCGCCCATCGAATGGCCGAAAATTCCCTGGCGGGTCATGTCGAGGCGGAATTGCCGGGAGACGAGGTCGGGCAGTTCGGACGTGATCCAGGAATACATCCGGTAATGGTTGTTCCACGGTTCCTCGGTGGCGTCGAGATAGAAGCCGGCACCCTTGCCCATCTGCCAGTTGGTGAGTTCATCCGGCACGGCATCGCCGCGCGGGCTGGTATCGGGGCAGATGATCACCAGTCCCAGTTCGGCGGCGAGCCTGCGGTATTCGCCTTTTTCCATCACATTGGCATGGGTGCAGGTGAGGCCGGAGAGATACCAGAGCACGGGGCAGGGCTCCTTGGTCGCCTGCGGCGGCACGAAGACGGCGAAGGTCATTTCGCACTGGGTGGTTTCGGACTCGTGGGAAAAGACACCCTGCATGCCGCCGAATGCGGTGTTCTGGGAAAGGACCTTCATTGCATGTCTCCGGGAGGTGATATCGTCAGGATTGGGACAGCTGCGCCTTTGCCTTGCGGCACAGCCTGTCCAGTGTTTCAAGAAATTTCGAGCGGTCACGCGGCGAGAAGGCGGCGTTGTAGCCCTTGCTCTCGCCGGTTTCGCGCAGGTGCTGGCCGAGATCGCGCATCGCCGACGCCATGCCGATATTGGTCTCGTCGAAGACCCGACCGGTGGGGCCGGTGACCAGCGCACCCGCCGCCACGCAGCGCACCGCCAGCGGCACATCGGCGGTAATGGCGATATCGGCAGGTTTTACCGCCTCGACGATCCAGTTGTCGGCGGCGTCAAAGCCCGCCGGGACGATGATGTTGCGCACCATCGGATCAAGCGACGGCCTGAGGCCGGAATTGGCGACGAAGGTGACGGGCAGGCCATGCCGTTCGGCCACCTTCAGCACCTCCGCCTTGACGGGGCAGGCATCCGCATCGACGTAGATTTGCGGCATTCGCTGCGGCGATCGGTCCGTCAAATCCTGCTCCATGCTTGCTTTGGATGGGTCTTGCCGATGGCAAGGATGCCGGTATCTGTCGCGATCGACAGGGCAAGGCACCAGAAATTGTCAAATCCGCAAGCCGCACCCGACTGTGAACATGGGACACGGCTTGCGGGTGATTTGCCTCAGTCCTTCAGCACGCCGCTCTTTTTCGCCGTAAAGGTGGCGATATAGTCCATCAGCGGCGGGTTCAGGCAGTCATAGGGTTCGAGGCCGAGTTCCCGCAGGCGGGCGCGCACGTCATCCATTTCGGATGGA
Organism: uncultured Gellertiella sp.; assembly: GCF_963457605.1. Taxonomy (GTDB): domain Bacteria; phylum Pseudomonadota; class Alphaproteobacteria; order Rhizobiales; family Rhizobiaceae; genus Gellertiella. The sequence continues at coordinate 261,332 of NZ_OY735139.1, read as the reverse complement.
TTGACACCGGCCTCGATGATCGAGGAGACGAAAGCGGCAAAGCCCGGCTCGGCGGAACCCGCTTCCTCGAAACGTTCCGGGTGCACGAAGGACAGGCCCTTGAACGGGTGGTCGCGATCGACCGGGCCGTACATGTGCACGCCGCAACCGGTGCAGGCATGGCGCTGGATGAGGGCGGCGGGATCGACGACCTTGAGCTTGTCGCCATTGGCCTCGACCGTCACGTTGTCCGTGCCGGTGACGGCGACAACGGAAAATTTCGCCCCCTTGGGCTTCCAGCACCTGGTGCAGCCGCAGGCATGATTGTGGGCCACATTGCCCTTGATCTTCAGCCGCACCGGCCGGTCGCTGCAGGCGCAGACGAGCGTGCCACCGGCAAAGTCGGCGGAACCCTTCCTGATCCCGCCATCTATGGACGGGTGCAGAGATACATGAGCCATTTCGTTAGTCCTCCCCGGCCGATGCCAATAGCTGCCGTCGCGTCGGCCCGCGACCATGATGACCCGCCCGGAGCCCGCGTGCCGATACCGGCGGTCGCGCGCCCGGGCGGGACTGTTCTGATCAGTAGACGACGACCGAGCGGATGCTTTCGCCGGAATGCATCAGCTCAAAACCCTTGTTGATGTCATCGAGCGGCAGGAGATGGGTGATCATCGGGTCGATCTCGATCTTGCCGTCCATGTACCAGTCGACGATCTTCGGCACGTCGGTGCGGCCGCGCGCGCCGCCGAAGGCGGTGCCCATCCAGCTGCGTCCGGTGACGAGCTGGAACGGGCGGGTGGAGATTTCCTGGCCGGCGCCCGCCACGCCGATGACGACGGACTTGCCCCAGCCGCGATGCGAGGCTTCCAGCGCCTGGCGCATCACCCTGGTATTGCCGGTGCAGTCGAACGTATAGTCGGCGCCGCCGATCTGGTCGGCTCCGCGCTTGGTCATGTTGACGAGGTAAGGCACGATGTCGTCGCCGACTTCTTTCGGGTTGACGAAGTGGGTCATGCCGAAGCGTTCGCCCCAGGCCTTCTTGTCATTGTTGATGTCGACGCCGATGATCATGTCGGCACCGGCAAGGCGCAGGCCCTGGATGACGTTGAGGCCGATTCCGCCGAGGCCGAAGACGATGGCGGTCGCGCCGATCTCCACCTTGGCGGTGTTGATCACCGCGCCGATGCCCGTCGTCACGCCGCAGCCGATATAGCAGATCTTGTCGAAGGGCGCGTCGGGATTGACCTTGGCGACGGCAATTTCCGGCAGGACCGTGTAATTGGCGAAGGTCGAGCAGCCCATGTAATGGTGGATCTTGTCCTTGCCGATGGAAAAGCGCGAGGTGCCGTCGGGCATCACGCCCTGGCCCTGGGTGGCGCGGATGGCGGTGCACAGATTGGTCTTGCGCGACAGGCAGGACGGGCAGGAACGGCATTCCGGCGTATAGAGCGGAATGACATGGTCGCCCTTCCTGACCGAGGTGACACCAGGACCGACATCAACCACGACACCGGCACCCTCATGGCCGAGGATGGCCGGGAACAGGCCTTCCGGATCGGCACCCGAAAGGGTGAAGTCGTCGGTGTGGCAAATACCGGTGGCCTTGACCTCGATCAGCACTTCGCCGGCGCGCGGGCCTTCGAGCTGAACGGTCATGATCTCAAGCGGCTTTCCGGCCTGAACGGCAACTGCGGCGCGTACATCCATGGTTAAATCGTCTCCCTGACACGGTTTTTCGGCGGGACATTGGCACAGGCGGCAAGTGACGCTCAAGTGAAAACTGTGCGTCAACCCACCGGAACCGGCCGGGCCGCCTTTTCGCGCTGTGGACCATTCTCAAAGCGGCATCCATTGCCGCTCCCGGTCTGTCGTTGTCAGGTAAAAAGCTGGTCGCAGGCATAGACGATGGCATAGCCATGGATGGCAATGGCGGCATAAAGGCCGAATCCCGCCATCAGCCGTTCCGGCGAGGACATGGGGACCAGCGCTTCGCGCGGCTTTACCCGCGCCCGGCCCATCAGGCTCATCAGGGTGAAGACCGCAAGGCCTGCCTCCAGCGCCGGTGCGGGCAGGCCGATCCGCCAGCCAATGCCGAGAATGAGGACCGTGACACCAAAACTGCCGACCGTCAGCATCCGGCGCGAGGGGAAGACCTGGCGCAGTACCTGGCCGCCATCGAAGCGGTAGATCGGCAGCAGGTTCAGGAGATTGAAGGCACCGAGGATCAACAGGAGCAGGATCGAGGGTTCGACGAGGATGCGGGGCAGGTCGCCCGCCCGCGCCAGCCCGAAGACGGCAATGGTGATCGGCACCAGGAAGGCTGACATGCCCGGCCCCATCAGGGCGCAGGTGGCGACTTCGAACAGCGAATTATAGGGTCTGCCGCCAATCGCCAGTCCGCCCAGCAGCGGCACGAAGATCATCCGCGCCGAACGGTGGCCGAAGGCGCGATAGGCCAGCATGTGGCCGAATTCGTGCAGCACGATGACGACGGTCAGCAGGGTCGACATCAGCAGCCCCATCCTCGTCAGGCCGAAGAACGGCCAGAGAATCAGGGTCGAGGCAATGGCGCTGGCAATCTGGGTAAGCGGGTGTTCGATCAACCCGCCCGCTTTCGCCTTGCCCGTCTCCACCCATTGCCGGAGCTGTCCAAGCTCGCGGCGCAGCGCGAAATAGCGGAACAGGAACATTGCCAGTCCGCGATAGCGGTCGGTGACCTCGACCGTCAGTTCCGCGCCATCGGGCAGGGACGCCACCGCCCGGGTTTCCGAAAAACTCGCCCAGTAGGAGTGATCCAGGGCGCTGTCATCGACAATACGGGTGTGAAAACGCCGGTTGGGGGCGGCAGGCTCGCCTTCCTCCAGCGCCAGCATCCGCACGATCGGCTTGCCGCGCCGGTCGGGATAGCGAAAGGACTGGCGGATTTCCCTCCTGTCGTCACCGACCGGTTCGCTCGACAGGACCGACGGGTTCCAGCCCGACAGGCTGCCGAGTGGATGAACCGCCTGCCAGAGGGTTTCAGGATCAAGCGGGAACTGCCGCCGGAAGGTGATCGTGCGGCACCCGAGGGGGGCGGCCATCAGCAGCCAGAGAAGACCAACATTCACCACCAGCAGAAAGCAGGCAGGTGCCAATGTGTTCATGCCACGGGGCTCCGTTTCCGGTCTTCAGACACGCAGAGCCTTGGTATAGTCGTGAACCCGGTGACAAATCGCTACCGGGTTCATCGGGATTTTATCAGCCGTGACGATTGTCAGGCGGCGGCGACGGCATTGCTGCGGGCGGCAGCAGCTGAGGGCATCGGTGTCCGGGCCTGCGGACTGCGCTCGCCCGTGCGGGTCAGGTAGAGGAACCGTACCCAGCCGCTTTCATTCAGGGCCGGGTTGGAGATGGCGTCGATGGACAGCAGGACCCGATGGATGGCACCTGAAGGTGAGGGGGCATCTCCCGGCGCACCGCAGCCGACGACAAAGCGGGCAAATTCCAGATCGGCAGCGCCAAGCGCACGTTGATGGCCCCGGCGGCGGCGGGCATAGGCACCACTATCGCCATGCACGGCGTGGCGGAGCTGGCTGAGGGCAAAGACCTTCAGGCTTTCCGGCACATGCGCCGCAACGGTCATGACATGCAGCAGCAGCTTCAGTTCCAGCTCGCTGGCAATGACGCCATCCGTCGACAGCATGCGCTCCAGCCAGAGCGCATTGGCATCATCCAGCGATCCTTGCGGAAAGGTGTGGTGGACGATGAATTGTGTAAGGCTGTCGATGAAGAACGGTGCCCATTGCGGGCAGGTCTCGCGGCAGGAATTGTGGAGGGCGAGAAGAAGGACGGCGCCTTCGGTATCCTGCACACCTTCCGGAAAGGTCTCGGTCCGCAGCAGGTGAATATCGTCGGCCGTCAGCTTGCCTTTTCCGGCGATGGCGCTGGCCGGGAAAGAGAGTCTCAGTTCACTCATCTTTTATCTCCGTTTCATCATGAAACCGAAATGATCAATACCAATTCCTTGTTGAGAATATCGAAAGAAACGAAGTTAAGGTTATCTCCGGTACTTTGACTTAATTTTATGTATTTCAGGGCAGGAAATTGATCCGCCGGAAATCCGGTCTGGAGCTTCGGCTTCATCCGGATCGGGTCTCCAGCGGGAGGGTGGGGCTGCGAAAACCGGACATTTGTGCTGACTGGACCTTTCCCGGAGGTCAAATCCTGGCCCATGAAGGATTAATGCGCAAAAGGGCGTCGATTTAGCCAACAATCGTCGTCTTTGCCTCTTTTCAAATTCCAGCCCTGTACTAGGCTTCAGGAGCCGCCATGCCCTCCCGTTTCAGGCATGGCGCGACCAAGCATGCCCGGACAACGAACCGGTCGATCAGCGTATCGGCCAGCAGGAGGTTCACGAATGCCGCATTTCGACTACACCGAAGATGCAAAGCAACCGGAGTCGGATGACACGCTCGGCGGCAGGCTGACGCTGGCGCGGGATTATGCCCGCATGACGCTGGCCATGGTGGCGCGGCAGATGGATGTGCATGCGGCAACCCTCAACTACTGGGAAGCAGATCGCGCCGCGCCGAATCTCCAGTCGCTGAAGAAGCTGGCGGCAATCCTCAGCGTCTCCCCGATCTGGCTGCTGACGGGCGAGGGCGACGGACCGGGAGACCACCTTGCGGAACCACTGACCCTGCCGCTCGTCTCCCGCAATGCCATCAGAAAAGTGACACGACGGCCCCGGGCCAGCCGCTGAAACCGGTACGATCCGGGCCGGATCTGAAAGGTCCAGCCACATCCTGGCGCATTGGCCCGGGGCTGAGCCTGCACATCATTCGCAGGGATATTATACATATATTTCAATGGCCTGATGGCGCAAAGTTTCCCTGCACTGCCAATTATGACCTGAGATCCGCGATGGGGTAAGTGCCTACACGACCAGACCGAGACGCCTCGCACCCGTCTCAGGCTGGTGGGCGGCAGCGCGCAGAACTTGACAGCAGAGCCGTTCCCAAGATAATCGTGATTAACGTAAACGCGATTACAGTAATTATGCTTACTGGGGTGGGCGCATGCAGTTTCTGGGGCGCGAACGTGAACTCAGGCTGGTGCGGACCGAACTGGATTCGCAAAAACCTTCCCTGATCCTCGTATTTGGCCGACGCCGCATCGGCAAATCGCGCTTCCTGCGCGAGGTCGCCCGGAATCGCCCGGAAATCTACTTTCAGGCGACCCGCGTCTCGTCACTCTTGAACCTGGAGCAGTTCAAATCCGATGTCGGAAAGGCAATCGGGTCCAAGCCACAGCTCGAAGCTCTCTCAAGCTGGGAGGGGGTGCTGCATTATGTTGCCGAGCGTGCCGCCGACTATCCGGGATTGATCGTCACGATCGACGAATTTCCCTATCTGCTGGACAACGAGCCAGCCTTGCCATCGATCATGCAGAAATTCTGGGATTCCGGTGCGCCTGGCGACGGGGCAATGAAACTGATGCTTTGCGGCTCGGCCATTTCCCAAATGGAAGAGCTGCTGGCGGAACGAAACCCGCTTTACGGACGAAAAACCCTGTCGCTTGAGATGAAGGCCTTGCCCCTTGTTGATGTCGCCCGGTTTTTCCCGGACTACACGGCCGAGGACATCATCAAAACCTATGCGATTTTCGGCGGCATTCCCTACTATCTTCAGCTCTGCGACGCCCGGGAACCGATCCGCAACAATGTCATCAAGCTCCTGCTCACCGAGACAGGCACGCTGATCGACGAACCCAACACGCTGCTGCAGACCGAACTCAGAGAGCCGTCCCTTTATGCAAGCGTGGTTGCGGCCGTGTCTGACGGTTGCAACACCAGGTCTGAAATCGCAAGCCGGCTGGGTGTCAAAGCAGACGCTATCGGACCCTACCTGGCAAAACTGATCGCGCTTGATCTGACCGATAATTCGAAATCGCTGGATGCCGACGAAAAGGGGCGAAACCGCCGCTATCGCGTTGCAGACAGCCTGATGTCGTTCTGGCATCGGTTCGTGCGCCCAAACCTGAGCGCGATCAGCAGCGGGTTTGGGGAGGAGGTTTACGACCGCGTCGTGGCGCCTCGCTTCGCCGACTATATGGGGACTGCGTTCGAGCCGATCGCCCTTCAATTTGCAAGGCTTCATCTGCAGGACGTCCTGGCGGTTCCGGCGCAGGAGGTTGGCCAGATCTGGGGACATGCCGATTTTGACATCGATATCGCCGGTCGATTGCTGGACGGCACATTCTTCTATGCCGAATGCAAATGGCGATCCCGCGGGATCGACCCTGGCGACCTCCGCGTGTTGCGTGAGCGATCCGGGAAAACGACCTACGGGAACGGGGCGACGGCCAGGCACTACCTGCTTTTCAGCAGAAGTGGTTTTTCAGGCGATATCGAAAGTCTGGCGCAAGAAGATGAGCGGCTGCATCTGATTTCCCCGGAAACCCTTGTAAACCCGCGCCGGTAGCCGCAACCACGTGGGCGCATTGTTGCTCGGTGTAGACGCAAAACAGCAGCTTGACGGACTTTCCGTCCGCCATCTGCGCGGGCGGACGACGAAAACGGTTGCGGATATCGACGAACAGCAAGCCGTCAGGCGCAAACCAACGCGGATTCGCCAAAATCCGGACAAGAAAAAACCCGCCGAAGCGGGTTTCTTTGGTGCGGTCGAGAAGACTCGAACTTCCACGGGTTGCCCCACAGCGACCTCAACGCTGCGCGTCTACCAATTCCGCCACGACCGCATCGTGGTAGATGCCGAATTGCTCCGGCGGGGCTGCATGTAGCAAAAGCATCTGGGGGGTGCAAGGGCGGTTTTGGAGATTTTTGCAAAACAATGACATTGGCTTTCGGCAAGTGCTCCAGAAGCCTTGTGACGCAGGCATCTTGGCAATTGAAATCTTTTTTGCCACATAGGGTTAGGTCACAGGGACCGCACCTCTTTCCGGGGTTGGGGCAGCAGGCCTGGCGGGAGAATCTCCATGCAGCGCAACGATATCGACACGGTCTTTGCGGCTCACCCCGGTTCGCCGCCGGTGCGTTGGGCGATTTCCGATGGTCTGGTCGGCTACGAGGCGGCTGTGGCCTTCATGGAGGCCCGCGTCGCCGCGATTGCCGAGGGGCGGGCCGATGAACTGGTCTGGCTGCTCGAGCACCCGCCGCTCTATACGGCGGGCACCAGTGCCGATGCCAAAGACCTGATCGAGCCGGACCGTTTCCCGGTCCATGCAACGGGACGGGGTGGCGAATATACCTATCACGGGCCGGGCCAGAGGGTCGCCTATGTGATGCTGGACCTCAAGCGCCGCAAGCCGGATGTTCGCGCCTTTGTCGCCGCACTTGAAGCGGTGGTGATCGGCACGCTGGCCGGGATGAACGTGCGCGGCGAGCGGCGGGAGGATCGGGTCGGCGTCTGGGTGCGCCGTCCGGAAAAACCGGGGCTGGCCGATGGCAGCATGGCGGAGGACAAGGTGGCGGCACTCGGCATCCGGCTGCGCCGCTGGGTGAGTTTTCACGGGTTGTCGCTGAATGTCGATCCCGACCTCAGCCATTTCACCGGCATCGTGCCCTGCGGGATCAAGGCCTATGGCGTGACCAGCCTCGTCGATCTCGGCCTGCCGGTGATGATGAGCGATGTCGACATCCGGCTGCGCCACGCCTTCGAGGCGGTGTTCGGCGAAACGGTCAGCGGCGGCATAGACCCGGCTACCGGTTTGCCTTGCTGAACTTGCGGATCACCAGGTCGCGCTTCACCCGCGACAGCCGCTGCAGCCAGAAGATCCCGTCGAGCTGGTCGATTTCGTGCTGCATGCACACGGCTTCAAAGCCGGACATTACTCCCTCATGGCTCGTGCCGGCAAGATCGTGCCAGGAAAGCCGGATCGCCCGGGGCCGGTCGATTTCCCCGGTGACACCGGGCATGGACACGCTGCCCTCGGTCGACCTGATGCGCTCCGAGGAGGAGGACAAGATCGACGGATTGACATAGACACGGGGCTCGCCCGGTGTCAGTTCGATCACCACCAGCCTGACCGGCTTTCCGGCATGCCCGGCAGTGATCCCGACACCGGGTGCCTTGCGCATCGTCTCCAGCAGGTCAGCGGCCAGTTCGGCAAGCGTTTCGTCGAAGACCGTGACCGGCTGGCAGACGGTCTTCAGACCGGGATCGGGATAGCGCAGCAAGGGCAAGACTGTCATGAAATTGTCCTAAACAGGTGGGGATGGCGAGCGGAAGCTACAGCGACTTTCTGCATTTGCCAAATATCGATACGAAAAGGTTTTTTGGCGATTTTCCGTGCTGGACCTCGCCTCAGTCTTGGAGTAGCAGGAAAGCGCGGCGGGCCTGCGGCAGGCTCCGGTTTCCGGGGCGCGGGCGCGGCGTTATCAGGTGACCGGATCCGGGATTGTGCGCCTTTCGGGGGCCGTCTGCGGCCATCCCATTTTGGACGATGAAGGGCGGTTCGATGACGGAAACCCTGGATCAAGGCACGAACCGCAAGTCGTTCGACGACGTCTCCATCGACATCTATTCCGAAGATGGCTCCATCCGCCCGGATTTCCTGGCGCTGGTCGGGGCGGCAATTGCCGACCGGGATATCCTGTTTCTCCGCCATGACGTGGCGCGCCTGCACGAATCGGAGCTCGGCGACCTGATTGTCGCCTTGATTCCGGATCAGCGGCTGGCGTTGATCAGTCTGCTTGGCGACGATTTCGACATGACAGCGCTGACCGAGGTGGACGAGGCGATCCGTCTTGAAATCTTCGAGCAGATCCCGAACCACAAGATCGCCGAGGCCATCGGTGATCTGGATTCCGACGACGCCGTCTACATTCTGGAAGATCTCGACGAGGAGGACCGCGAGGAAATCCTTGCCCAGTTGCCGTTTACCGAACGGGTGCGGTTGCGGCGGGCGCTGGACTATCCCGAAAGCTCCGCCGGCCGGCGCATGCAGACGGAATTCGTCGCGGTGCCGCCGTTCTGGACCGTCGGCCAGACCATCGACTATCTGCGCAATGGCGAGGATCTGCCCGAGCAGTTCGCGATCATCTTTGTCATCGATCCGACCTTCAAGCTTTTGGGCGCGGTCGATCTCGACAAGCTCTTGCGCACCAAGCGGCAGGTGCGGATCGAACAGATCACCCATGAGACCACCTATCCGATCCCTGCGGTCATGGACCAGGAAGAGGCGGCCCAGCTTTTCGAGCAATATGACCTTCTCTCCGCCGCCGTGGTCGACGAGAACAACCGCCTCGTCGGCGTGCTCACCATCGATGACATGGTCGACGTCATCCATGAGGAGGCGGAAGAGGACATCATGCGTCTCGCCGGTGTGGGCGACGAAGAACTGTCCGACAGCATCGTCTCGATTGCCCGCTCGCGGCTGCCCTGGCTCTATGTCAACCTGTTGACCTCGTCGCTCGGCGCGAGCATCATCGGCGTCTTCGGCCATTCCATCGAGAAGATGGTGGCGCTTGCCGTGCTGATGCCGATTGTCTCGGCCATCGGCGGCAATGCCGGCACCCAGACCATGACCGTTTCGGTGCGGGCGCTCGCCACCCGTGAACTCGACATCTACAATGCCGGCCGCATCATCCGCCGTGAGGCCGGGGTGGGGCTCGCCAATGGCCTGGCGCTCGCCTCGGTCATGGGTGTGGTGGCGGGCTACTGGTTCAATGATTTCCAGCTCGGTGGCGTCTTTGCCATCGCCAATATCATCAATTTCCTGGTGGCGGCGCTGGTCGGCATCCTGGTGCCGCTGGTGCTGGATCGCAGCGGCGCGGACCCGGCTGTGTCCTCGACCGTGTTCGTGACCACGATCACCGACATCACCGGATTCTTCTCGTTTCTCGGCATTGCCACCTGGTGGTTCGTGCTCAGTTGAGCCAGAAAGCACCTGAAAATTGACTTTTACGTAAGTTAATTTAGGGTATGGCTTTCCTGCTGATGCCAAGCAATCGAAACGGCATGAGCCCGCTCTGCCGCCAGGACATTTCCATTGTGAAGAAATATTACTCGATCACTGAATTGACGCGGGAGTTCGGCGTCTCCACCCGCACCCTGCGGTTCTATGAAGACGAGGGGCTGATCCAGCCGGAGCGGCGCGGGCGCACGCGGCTGTTTCGCCCGGCCGACCGGGCCCTGATCCAGGAAATCCTGCGTGGCCGGCGGATCGGGTTCACGATTGCCGAAATCCGCGAGATCATCCAGGTCTACAAGGAGCCGCCCGGCGAGATCGGTCAGCTGAAGCTGATGATGAAGCGGGTGGACGAGAAGCGCGACGAGTTGCGCCAGAAGCGCAAGGACATCGAGGAGACGCTGGCCGAACTCGACAATGTCGAGGAAGCCTGCCTCACGCGCCTTGCGGAAATCGGCGTCGGCACCTGAAACAGGACGGGCTACTCATACCAGGGATCACTGATGGGAACCCATTCGATGGCGTGGAAACGGATACCGGGCAGGAGAATACCGCAGGTCGATGCTTTGAGCATCGACCGAGGATTTCGACGCCCTCCGGTGGCCGAATTCCACGCCACCCGGAGGGCCGGTCGCTTTTGACTTGCGGACGGCGTCGAAAATCCTCGCCGGACCGGTAGGTCCGACTGCGGTTTTCTCCTGGCCGCAAGCCAAAATCGATCCGGTCGAATGGGTTCCCATCAGTGATCCTTGGTATCAGCCGGTTTTTCCGCTTCCCGCGAACATTGCAGGGCGAGTGACTGGATCTGCGGATCATCCGCCGTGATCTTGCCGGTCTGCAGCGGCGCCAGCAGGCTGCCCTGGTTCAGCCGGTCGAGCGTGCAACTGCAGAAGCGCTGGCAAAGCCTGGCGTCACTGGTGGCCGAACAACTCTGCTGACATTCGTTGAGATAGGCCGGGCCCCGGTCTGGCGGGGCGGCGACCGACAGGAGCCAGACAAGGCCAAACAACGGGATCTGGTGCAACAGGTAGAAGATCAGGCTGTGTCTTCCGGCGAGGGCGAAGGGTTTCAGCGCGGGTGCCGGAGCGGAAAGGTTCCGGAGCAAGGTCCTGATCGCGTTGATCCGCCCGAGGCCGATCCCGACCAGAACCGGGGCGAGCCAGGGAAAGACGGGCACGTAGTCGAAGGATACCGGTGGCTGCGGTGCGAGCCCCGTCCACCACAGCAAGGGCGTGTTGAACAGCTCCGGGCGGAAGACATTCGGCAGCACCGCCACACCGGCCGCCACCGCAAAGGTCAACAGGACCGGCAGGCGCAGGAACAGCAGGCCGATCAGGCTGGCGGCGGCGATTTCATGCAAGATGCCGAAATGGATGAAGCCTTCCCGCATGAACTGGAAGGTGGCGGCGGTGATCAGCAGGGCCGCGCCGCCGACTTTCAGAAAACGGGTCCGGAATTTACCCCAGTGGATACCGTCCCGATGGGCAAGCGCCAGGCTGAAACCGGCCAGCAGCAGGAATGTCGAGGCGATCAGTCTGGCATAGACCTTCGGCAGGCCGTGGCCTGTTGTGCCGGGTTCGAGATAGCCGAAATATTCGAAATCCCAGGTCAGGTGGTAACTCGCCATCGCCAGCAGCGCGATGCCCCTGACCGTATCCAGCCAGCCAACGCGCGAAAAGCCTGAAGTCAGCGGCGATGGCAGTTCGGAATGGGACATCAAAGGGCAGCCTGGTTCGGTCGGGACGGCGGACACATAGCGCAGCCTTTCGGCAAAGGACAGGGCATCCGGCGGCGATCACCCGCCGTTGATGCCGATTTCTTCCATCAGCAATTTGCGGGCAGGTGAGAAGAACTGGCGGCGGATCAGGGTCAGCACAACGAACATGGTGGTGGCGATGAACACATAGGCATTGACGAACCAGCCGAGATAGCCGATCGACAGGAAAATCGCCCTTAGCCCCGCATTGAAGTGGTTGGCGGCGATGATGTTCATTTCGGTCACCCGTTCCGCCGCGCGCGCGGCTGCCGCAGGCTCACGTTCCGCCTCCGCTGCCATAGGCAGTCCGCCGAACAGGATGGTGCAGTAGTTGAACAGCCGGTAGGACCAGCCGAACTTGAAGAAGGCATAGCCGAAAATCCCGGTGAGACCGCCGACCTTCAGCTCGAAGGCGGTTCTCCCGCCGTGAAAGGCAAGCGGCAGGTCGCGAAAGACCGCGTCCACCTTGTCGGTTGCCCCCAGCAGGGCGAAGCAGCCGCCGAGCGCGAAGATCGATGTCGAGGCGAAGAAGGCGGTGCCATTCTGCAAACCCGCCATGATCTGGGTATCGATCATCTTCAGGTCGCGCTTCAGGGAATTCAGGATCCAGTGGCGGCGATGGTCGGCCATGACGCGGGTCAGACTCTTGCGGTTGAAGAGTTTCACCGTGCCGTTGGTGATATGGGAATAGGTGATCCAGAGGCCGAGAAACAGCGCGAGCGCGACATAATCGATGGTCTGCATGCAAAAATTCTCCTGTCCCATGGCGCGGAATGACGGGCGCTCCGGAGTGATTCCTGTTAGATCCGCATAACATAGGGCAAAGGCCGCACCGCCGCCATGATTGCACTGCATCGCAGCTCTTCATGTCGTCGCTGTCCAATCCCGTGTCGGTTCGCCACCACGCTTCGAACGGGCTCTGGCTTAGCTTGCAACAATCAATTTTAACCGGCAGGATAGCCGGATTTTATGGGGCTCCGGGGTATGTTTCTATCAGTATTCGACGTCTTCAAGATTGGTATCGGGCCATCGAGCTCGCACACGATGGGGCCGATGACAGCGGCCAACCGGTTTCTGGATTTGCTGGCCTCTTCTGACTGGCCGCGCCCGGCGGGTGTCGAGCCGAAGGCGCTGAGGGTCAGCCTGCATGGCTCGCTCGCCTATACCGGCATCGGCCATGGCACGGGCAGGGCCGTCATCCTCGGGCTGACCGGCGAGCGGCCCGATCTCGTTGATCCCGACCGGATGGACGGGATCATTGCCGAGGTCGAGCGCAGCGGTACGGTTCAGCCGCCCGGCCATCCGGCATATCAGTTCAATCCCGCGACCGATCTGGTCTTCGACAGGAAGACGCCGCTTGCGGGCCACGCCAATGGCATGAGCATCTCGGCGCTTGACCGCGACGGCCGGGTGCTGGTCAGCCAGGTCTATTATTCGATTGGCGGCGGCTTCGTCGTCACCGATCTCGAGCTGGAGGCGATGCGCAGCAGCGACACCGTACCGAACCAGCAGGCGCTGGGCGTGCCCTATCCCTTCGACAGTGCCGAGCAGATGCTGGAGATGGCGGCCCGGTCCGGCAAGTCCATCGCCCAGATGAAACGCGCCAACGAGGAGGCGGCGATGAGCCGCGAGGACCTCGACGCCGGGCTCGACCGGATCTGGAATGCCATGACCTCCTGCATCGATCGCGGGCTGAAGGGCGAGGGCATCATGCCCGGCGGGCTGAATGTCCGCCGTCGCGCCCGCGCCATCCATGACAAGCTGCACGAGGAATGGCGCAGCAACCGGGTCAATCCGGTGCTCGCCAATGACTGGCTGAGCGTCTATGCCATGGCCGTCAACGAGGAGAATGCCGCGGGCGGCCGGGTGGTGACCGCGCCCACCAATGGTGCCGCCGGCGTGGTTCCCGCCACCATCCGCTATTACCTGCATTTCCATGAGGATGCCGACCAGAAGGGCATTCGCGACTACCTGCTGACGGCGGCTGCCATTGGCGGCATCATCAAGCACAATGCCTCGATCTCGGGCGCGGAAGTCGGCTGCCAGGGCGAAGTCGGCTCGGCGGCGGCGATGGCGGCGGCGGGGCTTGCCGCTGTGATGGGCGGCACGCCCGCGCAGATCGAGAATGCGGCGGAAATCGCGCTCGAACACCATCTCGGCATGACCTGCGATCCCGTCGGCGGGCTGGTGCAGGTGCCCTGCATCGAGCGCAATGCGCTGGGGGCCGTCAAGGCCGTCACCGCCGCCTCGCTGGCGCTGAAGGGCGACGGCACCCATTTCGTGCCGCTCGACGCCTGTATTGAAACCATGCGCCAGACCGGTTACGACATGAGCGAAAAATACAAGGAAACCTCCACCGGCGGGCTTGCGGTCAACCTGGTGGAATGCTGAGCGGTCCTTCTCGTTAGAAGCGGGGCCTGATCTGCGGAAAGAACTCCATGGCCCTGCATATGCTGAAACTCTGTGTCGGTGCGGACAGCATCGACGATCTCAGGGACTGGGTGGCGCGGCGCGCGCTGATTGCCATTGCCGCAGGCCTGGAACCCCACAGCATCCACACCACCCGGATGGTGCCGAAGCGGATGGACGAGCTGCTGGATGGCGGCTCGCTCTACTGGGTGATCAAGGGGCAGGTTCAGGCGCGCCAGAACCTGCTCGACATCAGAACCTTCACCGGCGAGGACGGGATCACCCGCTGCGATCTCGTGCTCGGGCCAGAGGTCATCGAAACCGCGATCCAGCCGCGCCGACCCTTTCAGGGCTGGCGCTATCTTGCCGTCGAGGACGCGCCACGCGATGTGATGGCGCTCGGGCAGGGCGTCGCCGAGATGCCCGCCGATCTCAAGCGCGAACTGATGGAACTGGGCCTGCTCTGAACCTGCGGTCTGCACCAACCCAATCACAAGGACAAAATCCATGCGCAAACGTATTCTGGTAACCGGTGCCTCCGGTGGCCTTGGTCTGCATCTTTCCCTCGTGCTGGCGCGCCGGGGCCATGCCGTCACCGCGACCATGCGCAATCTCGACAAGCAGGAGGCGCTGAAATCCGCCGCTGAGGCGGAGAAGCTGGATATCCGCATCCTGAAGCTCGACGTCGAGGATGCGGGTTCCATCGAGGCCTGCATCGGCGAAATGGTTCAGGCCTGCGGCGGCATCGACGTGCTGGTCAACAATGCCGGTGCGGGTTTCGTGCGCACCACGGAGCAGGCCAGTGAAGACGAGATCCGCTGGGTGATGGATGTCAATTTCATGGGCGTGGTGCGCTGCACGAAAGCGGCGCTGCCGCAGATGCGGGCGCAGCGGGCAGGGCATGTGATCAACATATCGTCGATTGGCGGCCTTGTCGGCCAACCCTTCAACGAGATCTATTGTGCGGCGAAATTTGCGGTCGAGGGCTATACGGAATCCATGGCGAGCTACATGGACAAGGGTTTTGGCATCAAGTTCACCGCCATCGAGCCCGGCGGCATCTCGTCCGATTTCGCCCGCAATGTCATGGCGCAGTTCCAGGCGGGTGGCGGGCTGAAGGACGATGCCTATCGTCCGCTGTTCCAGACCTATCTCGGTGCCATGCAGGGCCGTCCGCCGGAAGAGATGGCCCGGGTCTACCAGACCCCGGAAGCCGTCGCCGAAGTGATTGCCGGTTGCATCGAGATGGACGCGCCGCCCGTCAGGATGCGCACTTCCGAATGGAGCGAGGCCTTCTGCCAGCTGAAGACCAGTGCCGATCCGGACGGGACCCGGCAGCAGAAGCTGCTGGTGGAGCGGTTGCTGAGCTAGAGTTTGTCAGGGAAAAGTGGAATCCGGTTTTCCCGCGCAAACTCGTTTGCGCGAAAAGACAAACGAAAACAAATTTGCTTGGAGTCTGTCTGGTTCAGTTTGAACCTGACAGACTCCAAGCCTTGGCATAAACGGAAGGGGAGCCTTTCGGCTCCCCCTCGCATGTCATCTTATCCGGATATAGACCGGGTATCGGCCCTCGCTCGGGGCCACGTAGAGGTGGACGGAGGCGGGGGGCTGGTTGAGGCGCCAGGCGCGGGCGCCGTGCGACAGCAGCATAGCGACGAGGTCGCGGGTCTTGCTCTTCGAGCGGACCCGGGTGAGCCCCATGTCGGCCAGCCGCATGGCGGCCTCGTGCAGGGGATGGAGCGTGGGGGGCTGAAACGGCGCGGGGGTTTCCGGTATGTCAAACGGGCCCGGCCGATTTTCGTTGGTGGCCATGTCAATTACCTCGTAACGCAGAACAAGATCGAGGACGCAAGATGAAGGAACCGGTACAAGGTTCCTCCCATTTCCCTTCCGCTGGCTGAACACGCACCGGAAAGGCCTTTCACATCTGTTCCTGGCCATCAGGCGGGAGCGCCGCTTCGTCTCCCCCGGATGGCGTACCGGCAGTCAGGCCCTGCCCCGGAACAAATAGGGCAAGGCGGGTCGGGAATGGCTTGCTACTGGGCGCTGGCCCAGCAGCTGACGCCCTTGCGCTTCAGCACCTTGCAGGCGCCGACCGCCGCATCCTGATTGGAAAAGCCTGCAAAACGGGCGCGGTAGAGGGTGCTGCTGCCGGTGGCAACGGGCACGGCGATGGGGGTGGCGGAACGCAATACCTTGCCGCCTTTGGCTTTGGCTGCATCAAGCAGGCCAAGCGCCAATGTCTTGTCCGGGGAAACGCCCACCTGGACCACCCAGCCCTTCGGGGTGGAGGAGGTGGTGAGATTGTCGATATCATCGCTGGACCCGACGCTTGCGGCGGGAACCGGGACAGGTTTCGCCTGATAGGCGCTGGCAGCGGAGGCCTGCTGGCTGGCGTCGGCAGCAGCCGGCGTGATGCCATTGGTGGTGATCGAGGCGTCCGCGACATTGCCCTGCGCGTCGTAGCGCGTGTCGGGCATCGGGCCGTTCTGCGGCAGGGCTATGCCGGAACCGGCGGCGGCGGTGCTGTTGCTCTCGGCAGCAGGTGCAGACGCGCCTTCTTCCTGGTCATCCTGGGCCGCAGATGCGGATTCGTCGGCAGCGGGTGCGGGATCTGCCGCAGCGACGGCGTCCTGACCGGCGCGGCCGCGCACCGACTTCGGGAGATAGGCCTTGACCAGCCTGGTCATCTGCTGATTGCGCCAGCCGCCGGAGGGGGCACCCAGCACGACGCCAACAATCGAATGGCCGTCCAACTGGGCGGAGGTGACAAGGTTGAAGCCCGCCGCCTGGGTATAGCCGGTCTTGATGCCGTCAACGCCCTTGACCACGCCGAGCAGGCGATTGTGGTTGCCGATGACCTGACGGCCATACTGGAAGCTGCGGGTGGAGAAATAGTGATAATATTGCGGGAAATGCTTGCGCAGCGCGATGCCGAGGCGGGCCTGGTCGCGGGCGGTGGTCATCTGCGCGGTGTTCGGCAGGCCATTGCAATTGCGGTAAGTGGTGCGGGTCATGCCGAGCGCATGGGCCTTGGCGGTCATCAACTGGGCGAAGCGGCCTTCAGACCCGCCGACATATTCGCCGAGCGCAGTGGCTGCGTCGTTTGCGGAGCGGGTGACGAGGCCAAGGATGCCCTGTTCGACCGTAATCGTGTTGCCGGGGCGCAGACCGAGCTTGGAGGGCGGCATTGCAGCCGCCTTGGCCGATACCGGGACCCGCGAATCGAGCTTGATGCGACCACTTTCCAGCGCTTCGAACACCAGATAGAGCGTCATCATCTTGGTCAGCGATGCGGGATAGCGCAGGGCATCGGCATTTTCGCTGTAAAGGACATTGCCGGTGCGGGCATCGACGACGATCCCCGCATATTTGGACGCTCTGGCGAAGGCTTCCGTACCGGAACCGGTCAGAAGAAGGGCTGCTGCGAAAAGCAGGCATGTGACCGTGCGGAGGATGGACATGCCGGGCAGGCCGGCAGCTACGGTGGATGCTGATTTTGACACTACACTACTCTTTGCTTGCATTTGTATCGCCGAGCCGGATCAATCTCCGGGCCTGTCCTTGACTGGCAACCTATCGGATTAGCGTTACCAATCGGTTTATGTTTAATGATTGGTTTTGATCGCCACGAACATTCTACGGATTTTCCGGTTGTTTTCCGGCGAGATGCGCCGCGACATAGCTGCTCACGGCGGCATCCAGGGCCTTCCAGTCGGGCAGGAGATCGCTGGAAAAGCGGTAGAGAACCGAGAGATCCTTGCCTGCGAATATGTCGCGCTGGCAATCCCCGCCTGTGGACTCGGCAGAGGTCTTCGGCAACACGCAGCGCACCGCGTAATCCGTCTGGCCGGGCCGCGGGGCGGTCAGCAACACATCCTGGTCATAGCCGGCCTGGGCCTGCAGGCGGTGCACGAGGAGGCCGTTGCCGCCGTCCCGTGCTTCGCCATCGTAATAATGCGCATAGATCGGCTCTATCCGTCCGGACATGTCCCGCGACATGATCGACTGGGTGATCTGCACGAAGATCAGCCGCCTGCTCCTGTTGATATCGTTGAAGCGATCGCTTTCAGCGCGGCTGAAGCCCTGCATTTCCGGCCAGGTGAAATAGAGATCGGCACGCTCGGCTGTGCCGCTATGGCGCTCCGTTTCGAATCGAAGCACGTTTTGGGGCAGGGACAGCGTGTCCCTGCCGATGGTGAGCGTCACCCGATCCCGATTGTCGGTATGTCCGGCGAGCGTGATGCGCTTGCCGAGCCAGTGACCACCGACAACCACGCCACCGGTCAGAAGCGCCATGACCAGAAGAAAAACCAGTGTTTTCAGAAGAAGCCTGTTGGAAAGCAGGGGTTCTTCTTCCAATGTTGAAGCCATCGGCATGGCCTGCGTGGTGCTCATGTGTCCGCATCCGGTCCGGCCGGATCTGCGACTGCCTGCGATAACGGATCGGGCGGCGGCGCAGGCACGGCACTTGCAAGGGAATCGTCACTGTCACACTGGTTAAATATGGTTAACGGATCATGAATATCGTGCATCTCGCCGAAGCCGCGCTGGCTGGCTTTCTGGTGTCGCTGCTCGTCTGTGACATGGCGAGGCCGCTTGTCGGGGCGCAATGGCCGCAACAAAGGGAGGGGCTTCAATGGGAGAAGCGGATCCTGCCCTGGATATTGGCACTGGCCGCCGGTCCGGCCCTGCTGTGGGATGCCAGTCGGCCCTTTCGTCTGCGCAAGACCGGCACGGCGCTCGACCTGGTTGCCCTGGCGTTGATCTTTACCGTCTGGTCCGCCTGCTACGGGCTCAGCCTCGGCTGGCTGGTGCTTCACGGCTTTTGAGTGTCTGCCGGAAAAAGAGCGAGCCGATCCCGGGGACAGTCGGGATCGGCTCATGGTTCCGGTCGGGGACGGGTGCGGGGGACTGACCGGTGACCACTGCTGGGTTGCGCAAGGCCTGACGGCGCGCGCAACGCATCTCTGGGGGATTGGTTGGCGCATCATGCGCCGGTTAGCTTGCGGGCGTTACTGGGTAACGCTGCCGACGACAGGGGCTCTGCCATCCTGGATCTTGTCCCATACGGCGGGACTGGTGGCGGCCTGTCGCTTCAGGAATGTGTATTCCGTATCCGACCAGAGCATCACCTTGTTGCGCATATTGTCGAGAATGAAGTCGCCGCGATCGGTCCTGACCGTCAGCACGGCGTGGCCTTCGCCACTTGGCTGCAACACAACGGTAATCAGCAGATCCGAAGGCGAGAAACCTGCCTGCTCGAGCATCTTCTGTTTCAACAGCGCATAATCTTCGCAATCGCCGACCGTGGTCGGATAGGCCCACTTTTCCTCGACCCCGTAGATTTCCATGTCGGTCATCGGCTGGATCGTGGAATTGACCTGGTAGTTCACCTTCAGCAGCTCTTTCCAGTTGCCTTCGGTCAGCGGCTCCGGGCCGGTATCGCTGTAGCTCTGGTCGCAAGCCGAGCCATTTTCCTTGCAGAAATCATAGGCACCGAGCGGCGGATTGGCGCGTCCGATAATGGTCATGTTGGAGGGAAAGGCTTCGGCCACACCGATCATGCTGACGGTGAACAGAGCGGCGGCGACGGTGCTTTTCAGTATTCTTGTTGTTGTCATCGTGTTTCTCCCCGATTGAGGATCACAATGACATGCAGTTTTTTATTCCTCGCAAAATTTGGAAGTAAAATTAAGCTAATATCTGCTTTAACCTTGACTATACATTGAATAAAACAAGTATAAAATTAAGGGCAAATGCGCTTCAATCTTTCCGAAAAATTGCCTAAAATGCCAGACAACCGGAAGTGAAGTCCATCCTGTATATCAAGTCATCCAATTGAAATAATGTTGTAAATGCCGATTTTATCACAGTTGTTCGGCAATCGTCCCGGGCCCCTTGCCAGGCGTCCGCAGTCCCTTCAATTTTATCTGTATTTTACGATAATAATACTTGTGTAGTTTGAAGGCCATTTCGGCCGCGTTCCGGCCTGTCCGGGGCTCAAAAAAAATTCAGATATTTTTGCGGTGAGGGGCGCCGTGCGCCGGTTTTTCATGGCTGTCCGGGCGAGGTCCAGACAGCAAAAAGCCCGCATCCATCACCTGGTTGCGGGCTTGACAGGAGCAGGCGGCTGCCGGGAGTTCAGAGGAATTCGCGCATCGCGTCGCGGGACTGGACGGAGCTGAACTCCATGGCCACGCCCTCCATGAAATGACGGACGATACGGCCTTTGACGCTGCCGAGCCGAACGGCGGTGCCGAGCGGCGGGCGGAATTCCATGTCGAGAGCGGCCCCTGACAGCGACAGGTCGAGGATGCGGCAGACGTAGCGGCTGCCATCGTCGAGCACCAGCTCGGCGCGGGTGTCGCGCGGCGTCAGACGATCATGGCGACGGTCTTCCGGCAGGCCGAGTTCGTGCTTGTTGGCAATCCAGGTCAACTGGGCGGCGAGCTTCTCGCGCTTGCGCTCGGACGCCTGGATCGTCATTGCAAAGCCGCCGGCAACGAGATGCTGCACCACGCCTTCGACCCGACCGAGATGGTCAATATAGGCAATCACCCTCTCGCCATGCGAGGGGCGACCGGCGCAGCTCATATTGACATCGCCCGGCGACATGTCGACGGCCGTGCAATCGAATTCGTCATAATTCGCCAGCATCAGCCGACCTTGCAGATTGACGGTGACGCGCTGAAAAGACCGTTGTTCCATCGGTCTGGCCGGGGCTGTGGTGTTCTGGCTGGCCGAAAACGAATACATGGCGTTCAACTTGCTGGATTTTCTATATCTACATAATAGGCCAGAGCCGTTAATAGATTGTTGTCTGCATGATCAAGAACTAACAGGTAACGGCGAGATTTGCCGGGAGGCGTCAACCTCGCAGATGGTTTGGGTCCAGCGATGATATTCCTTGCGTTGTAAGGGAAATCAAACGCTTGAGGGCTGACAGGCGTGCCGGTTTGGCAATTCGATCCAATCCGGCATCGCCGGATGGGCGTGCCGGTTCCGCAGCACCGGCGACCGGGCGGAAAGCCTCCAGCCGGAGCAGGCCGACGGCCTCGACCCGTTGCCAGGAGGTGCCGTTTTCCGGGGCCAGGCATCCAAGCAGCCGGTTGGGCACGCCGTCCCCTGTCGCGATCGGCAGCAACAGCATTTCCAGTTTCAGGGGCGCCTGGTCGCGGCGGAAACCGGAGAGATCGACGACAACGGGCATGGTGTTTTCGGCAATGGCCCGCACAAGCGATGGCAGGCTGCCGCCCTGCTGCGGGGCCCAGATACCGGTGAAGGATCGATCCTTCAATTCCCGACCCAGCAGGGTGCAGACACGCGTACCCGCCAGCCGGAAGGTAACGTCGCTGTCTGCGTTCCATTGCAGGATGAACATGTCTGGCAGAAAGGCCGAGATCGGCCCCGGTTTCAGATCGCTGCGGGATGGTGCGGCCTTGCCGGCGCGAACGCGGTTCCAATAGTCATGGATTGCGCGGGTTGTCTTCAGCTGCATGCTGGTGTTCCTTTTTGAGGCGTCATGCCCGGGAAAAAGCTGTGTGCTGTCCCTGTTGCCAGAACCGTGCCGCCGAATCGGCGTTAAGGTTAACAAAGGGTTGATGTTGCCTGCGGGGCCGCCGGATGGCAGAAGGGGCACAGCACCTCTGAAGGCACTGTCTTCAGCACTCAACTGATCGAAAGCGGACTTTTCCCGCATCCGATGGCCGTTCAGCCCAGCTGAACGGCTGTTTTTTTGGCCACTCCGCATCCTGGTATCAGACCGGCAATTTGCTTGTTGCCCTGCCAGGATCCCCCAATGCCGGTGACATGCTGTAGGCTCGCATCATGAACGATTCGAATTCCGAACTGCCCGAACATCCGGCCCCCGATTCTGGCCAGCCTTCGCCACCCGTGCCGCCGGCCTCCGGGCGTCAGCCGATGTTCAATCTTCCGACATCACTCGTCACCGTGGTTGGCTTCATGGCGGCGCTGTTTGTGGTTCAGACCTATTTGCTGTCAGGGGACTGGGACGATTACATCACCTTTACCTTCGGCTTCATTCCGGCCCGCTATGTCTATCCGCTGTTTGCCGGCGATTATGCCTGGGCCTGGACCCCGGTCACCTATTCCTTCCTGCATGGAAATCCGCAGCATCTGATCTTCAACTGTGTGTGGCTGGTCTGTTTCGGCACACCTGTCGTGCGCCGGATCGGGACGGTCCGGTCCGTGGCCTTCTGGATCCTGTCGGCGATTGCCTCGGTTGGCGTTTTTGCCGGGCTGCACTGGGCCGATGGCATTCTGGTGATTGGCGCTTCCGGCGTGATTTCCGCCTTCACCGGGGCAGCCTGCCGTTTTGCCTTTCCGCCGCGCGGTCTGCATTTCAGCCGTCGTCCGGTCTATGCCTATCCGCTGCTGTCGCTGTCGCAGGTCTTTTCCAGCCGGGCCGCGATAACCTTCCTGGCCTCCTGGTTGCTGGGCAATGTGCTCGTCGCAGCCGGCCTGCCGATAGCGGGGTCGCCGGGTGCGGTTGTGGCCTGGGAAGCCCATATTGGCGGATTGCTGTTCGGCTTGCTGGCCTTTCCGCTGTTTGACCGGCGCGTTTCTGCCGACACGACCCTGGCCTGACCCTGATGAGACATGGCTATTGCTTTCGCGGACAAGGCGGGGCACCATTCCCGCACGGAGCGCCGGGGACATAACGTTCATCCTTGAGGGCGTGCCGGGATTTCAGAACTGGCGCATCGCGCCCGGAGCGTTTGTTTTTTGCATGTCAATTCGGCGATAACGCTGACATTCTTTTTCGCGACATGCGTCTGGAGGAGGAAGCCTATGTCTGTTTCAGTCAAATCGATGCTTGATCAGAAGGGACGGTCTGTCATCACCATCGCGCCTGAGGTGACAGTGGGGGAGGCCGCCACGCTGCTGCATGACAGGAAGATCGGTGCGGTGGTGGTGGTCGGTGTGGATGGACGGATCGCCGGGATCTTTTCCGAGCGCGATGTCGTCACCGCACTCGCCCGGCATGGCAAGGACAGCCTGAACCAGCCGGTTTCGTCGATCATGACCACGATGGTCTATCGCTGCAACGAGGAGGCAACCGCCAATCAGCTGATGGAAGTGATGAGCGCCCGGCGCTTCCGCCATGTGCCCGTGGAAACCGACGGCAAACTGGTCGGCATGATTTCCATCGGCGATGTCGTGAAGTCACGGATCCGCGAAATCGAGCATGAGGCCGAGCAGATCAAGGCCTATATTGCCGGGTGAGCCCGGGAAGACCTGGACACCGGCGGTGCCGGTGCCCGGATAGGTCAGGGCAGGCCGGTTTCCTCACCGGGCAAAGGTTTCCTGCAGGCGCTTCAGTTCGGAGAGCTTGGCGCGGCCTTCTTCATAGCCCCGTTCGATGGCTTCGCCGGCGCGGTGGAATTCCGACAGGCCGATATCGCTGAGGCGCGGATGAAGCGCCAGATCCGGCGGATCGCCTGCAAGCCGGGCGCGGGAAATGCGGTCCTGGATGATGTTGAAGGCCTGCACCATCACGCCGGTCAGTCCCATCCGGGCCTCTTCCGGCTTGCGTTCGCGCGGTTCCTCGGTCTGGACGCTGGCATTGTGCTTGACCACCGCCGAGCGGCCATAGAGATCATAGTTGAGATTGACCGCCACGACCAATGGTTCCTCATGGGCGCGGCAGACGGAGACCGGCACCGGATTGACCAAAGCGCCGTCGATCAGTGTGCGGTTGTTGCAGCGGATCGGTTCGAAAATGCCGGGCAGGGCATAGGAGGCCCGCAATGCGGTGATCAGCGAGCCGCTGGTGATCCAGACTTCGTGGCCGGTATTGACTTCGGACGCAACCGCGACGAAGGGGCGGTCGAGATCCTCGATGGCAAGACCCTGCAGATGTTCCTGCATCCGCTTGGTCAGCCGCATGCCACCAAACAGGCCACCGCCGCCGATGGTGAAATCGAGGAGTCCGGCGATCCGGCGCATGGTCAGCGAGCGGGCGAAGGCTTCGAGCTCATCGAGTTTTCCGGCAAGATAACAGCCGCCGACCAGCGCGCCGATCGAGGTTCCGGCAATCATGCTGACTTCGATGCCCGCTTCGTCCATGGCTCTGAGCACGCCGATATGGGCCCAGCCGCGCGCGGCACCGCCGCCCAGCGCCAAGGCGATGCGGGTACGGGTCTTCTGCGGCGCGATGGGGGGTGCGGCAACTTCCGGGGGCGCGGGCGTAGCGGGTTCGAGTGTCGCGGCAACCGCGTTTGTCCGGTTCAAACTCCAGTTCAGCATCTGATATCACCCTTTTCCGGCTGAACACTACTGACACCAATGAAGCGCCCGGTCTGCTTTCAAATTCGTTTATGGCAATCCGGCTTCCAGACTTCATGTAAGGTCCGCACGCGCAATAACAACGCGTCTGGCGCGTCAAACAGCAGATAATTCAAGGATTCTGGAGGATTTTGACGACATTCCGGCCCATCCTGCCCGATGGCGTCATCTGGAATCGTCTTTAACAATTCCATAAACGGCAGCGGGATCGAATTGCCGTTCGCTGTCCTCGATGAGGAGTTGAGCCGATGTTCCCTGAACCGTTACTGAACGGTAGAAGCAGGAGCGTCTGCCGGTGTGGCAGGTGGCGTCGTGGCCTGCGACCCTGACCTTCAGCCAGAGCGCGTCCTGGTCGCAATCGGTGCGGATCTCGGTGACGGTCTGGAGATTGCCCGACGTTTCGCCCTTCTTCCAGATCTTGCCGCGCGACCGGCTGAAATAATGGGCTATGCCGGTTTCCAGTGTCAGCGACAAAGCCTCGGCATTCATATGCGCGACCATCAGCAGCACGCCATCGGCGGCATCGGTGACGACGGCGGTGAGAAGGCCGTTCCGGTCGAATTTCGGCGTGAAGTCACCGGCATCTTCCAGCACGGTCTTGTCGGCGGAGGGCTCGGGAAAGGAGAGTGTCATGATGCCGGTCTCTTGCCCGTCTGCCGTCAGCGGCTGCGCACCAGCGTCATGAACCGCGCCTGCTCGGCGGCGTCCATCTTGTAGGCACCGGTGAAAGTGGAGGTGAGCGTGGTTGAGCCCTGCTTCTGCACGCCGCGCATCGCCATGCACATGTGCTCGGCCTCGATGAGGACGGCCACACCGCGCGGCTGCAGGGTTTCGTCGATGGAGCGGGCAATCTGCGCCGTCATGGTTTCCTGGGTCTGCAGGCGGCGGGCGAAAATGTCCACGACGCGGGCAATCTTCGACAGGCCCAGCACCCTTCCGTCCGGCAGATAGGCGATATGCGCCTTGCCGATGATCGGCACCATGTGGTGTTCGCAATGGGAATAGAAGGGGATGTCCTTCACCAGCACCATGTCGTCATAGCCGGCCACCTCCTCGAAGGTGCGGCCGAGAACATCTTCCGGTGCCAGATCATAGCCGCCGAACAGTTCGCGATAGGATTTGGCGACGCGTGCCGGCGTGTCGAGCAGGCCTTCGCGGCTCGGGTCATCGCCCGCCCAGCGCAACAGCACGCGAACGGCGTCTTCGGCTTCCTGTTGCGACGGACGGCCCTGTTCGGCTGCGCCCCGCGGGAAGTTCTTGATGATTGCATCCATGCGACTGTTGCCTCCTGATCCGCTGGGGCGGACCGTGCCTTATTGCCTGTCAGTGATGACAGAAACACAAAATCCGGACCATCCTCTGGGAGAACGCCCGGCATTTCAAGAACTGGTTTTCTCGCTGATCACGTTTTTCGCACCTGTTCATGTCGCAATCTTACGCGCAAGACCATTGTTTTTTCGTGACCAGCTTCCGACCTAATATAGTATGGGTTGGGTTGCCGAAAAGGGCCGGAAAGCGACACACCGTGTTTTTCTTTTGAATTGCGGTGCGGTGCCCCAGTCCGGGAACGAAGAGCAGGACATCAGCATGGACGACATCTACAACAGCAAGATCCTCGAATTTGCCGGGAATATTCCGCTGACCGGGGTTCTTTCCGATGCGGATGGCAGTGCCGACGCCCATTCCAGGCTCTGCGGTTCGAAAGTGAAGGTCTATCTCCGGCTGGACGGCTCCGTCATCTCCGGCTTTTCCCATGAGGTGAAGGCCTGCGCGCTCGGTCAGGCCTCGTCCTCGATCATGGCGCGCCATGTGGTGGGGGCGGAGGCGGAGGAGATCCGCAAGGCGCGGGCCGACATGCTGGCGATGCTGAAGGACGGCGGCGAGGGCCCCTCCGGTCGCTTCGAGGACATGCGGTTTCTGAAACCCGTCCGGGATTACAAGGCCCGCCATGCCTCCACCATGCTGACCTTCGATGCGGTGGTAAAGGCCATCGACGAGATCGAGGCGAAGCGCGGCGTCGGGGCCTGAGGCGGGCCGATGTGCAACGGACCGGAGTGCAGTCACCCGAAATTGCCGCCCCGCCGGGGTCGAAACTGGAGCGGCCCGTTTCGCCGGACACCCGGCCGGTTGCTGGGCATGGGACTGATCCGCCTCTACCAGCTGACGCTTTCCGGCTTCATCGGCAACAGCTGCCGGCACATGCCCACTTGTTCGGAATTCGGCTATGAGGCGATTGCCCGGCATGGCCTGTGGGCAGGCGGCTGGATGACCCTGTTCCGCGTCACCCGCTGCGGCCCCGGCGGCACGTCCGGCTTCGATCCTGTCAGCGAACGGCTGGAAAACAGGCAGGAATGGTGGACGCCTTGGCGCTATTTTCGCAGCACGAAGGAGCAGGTCTGATGCCGTTGCCGCTGGAACTGTGGACCGCCCAGAGGGATTTCGATGCCTTCATGGTCGCGCTGCGCGACCACGCCATGCTCCAGACCACGCACCAGACCTATACGATGCTGGAAGGCGTCTCCCGCGTCTCTTTCGAAGCCGCCTGACCATCGGCGAGGCGCGCTCCTTCGCCCAGGTGCTGCCGCCACTGCCGCGTGCCATTTTCGTGAAGGACTGGGACGTGACCAGCCCGGTGAAGCCGTGCGGCACCCGGGCCGAATTGATGGCCCAGGTGAGGGCGCTCAGGCCGGACCACAATCTCTCCACACCCACTGCCATTCCCGATGTGGCGGCTGTGCTGAACAGCATGTCGACAAATACGCCCTGACCCGGACGCTCGATAGCCTGCCTGCAGGTGCCCGCGCCTTCTGGGAACTGGTCTGGGCGACTTCTTTACTCAACAAGCAAATCATATTATCACCGCGCGCGTATCCGGTCGCGATTGTGGCCGCTTTAAAAAACCACCCGCATTGGTTGGCGGGACTGGACAAGGAGAATACTGATGTCCCAAACTGTTTCCCTCACATTTCCCGATGGTTCCGTTCGCCAGTATGCCGCTGGCGCGACCGGCAGGGATGTGGCCGACTCCATTTCGAAGTCGCTAGCCAAGAAGGCCATGGCGATTGCGATCAACGGGACCGTTCAGGACCTTGCAGATCCCGTCACCGGCGGCACGATCGAGATCGTCACACGCACCGATCCGCGTGCGCTGGAACTGATCCGGCATGACACCGCCCATGTGATGGCCGAAGCCGTGCAGGAACTGTGGCCGGGCACGCAGGTGACCATCGGCCCGGTGATCGACAACGGTTTCTATTACGATTTTGCCAAGGACGAGCCGTTCACGCCCGAGGATCTGCCGAAGATCGAAAAGCGGATGCGCGAGATCATCCAGCGCAACAAGCCCTTCACCAAGGAAATCTGGTCGCGCGACAAGGCGAAGGAGGTCTTTGCCGCCAGGGGCGAGAAATACAAGGTGGAACTGGTCGATGCCATCCCCCAGGGCCAAGACCTGAAGATCTATTATCAGGGCGACTGGTTCGACCTCTGCCGCGGGCCGCACATGGCCTCGACCGGCCAGATCGGCAATGCCTTCAAGCTGATGAAGGTGGCCGGTGCCTATTGGCGTGGCGACAGCAACAATCCGATGCTGACCCGCATCTACGGCACGGCCTGGGCGGAACAAGCCGATCTCGACGCGTACCTGCATATTCTGGCCGAAGCCGAAAAGCGCGATCACCGCCGCCTCGGGCGCGAGATGGACCTGTTCCATTTCCAGGAAGAAGGCCCGGGCGTGGTGTTCTGGCATGGCAAGGGCTGGCGGATCTTCCAGTCGCTGGTCTCCTACATGCGCCGCCGTCTGGAAGGCGATTACCAGGAGGTCAACGCGCCGCAGGTGCTCGACAAGTCGCTTTGGGAAACCTCCGGCCACTGGGGCTGGTACCGCGACAACATGTTCAAGGTAACGGTGGCTGGCGAGGAAACCGACGACGAACGGGTCTTCGCACTGAAGCCGATGAATTGTCCCGGCCATATCCAGATCTTCAAGCATGGTCTGAAGTCTTACCGCGAACTGCCTATTCGCCTTGCAGAATTTGGAAATGTGCATCGCTATGAACCCTCCGGCGCGCTGCATGGCCTGATGCGGGTGCGCGGCTTTACCCAGGACGATGCCCATATCTTTTGCACCGACGAGCAGATGGCGGCGGAATGCCTGAAGATCAACGACCTCATCCTGTCGGTCTATGAAGACTTCGGCTTTAAGGAAGTGGTGGTGAAACTCTCCACCCGTCCGGAAAAGCGGGTCGGGTCCGATGATCTCTGGGATCGCGCCGAAAGCGTGATGATGGAGGTGCTGAAAACCATCGAGGCGCAGTCCGGCGGCAAGATCAAGACCGGGATTTTGCCAGGCGAGGGGGCATTTTACGGGCCGAAGTTCGAGTATACGTTGAAGGACGCCATCGGCCGTGAATGGCAGTGCGGCACCACGCAGGTGGACTTCAACCTGCCGGAACGCTTCGGGGCCTTCTACATCGACCAGAATTCCGACAAGACCCAGCCGGTGATGATCCACCGGGCGATCTGCGGTTCGATGGAACGCTTCCTCGGCATCCTGATCGAGAACTTCGCCGGGCACATGCCGCTCTGGGTGTCGCCGCTGCAGGTGGTGGTCGCGACCATCACCTCTGATGCCGATGCCTATGGCCAGCAGGTCGCCGACGAATTGCGCGAGGCGGGCCTGCATGTCGAGACCGATTTCCGCAACGAGAAGATCAATTACAAGATCCGCGAACACTCGGTCACCAAGGTTCCCGTCATCATCGTCTGCGGCAAGAAGGAAGCGGAAGAGCGGTCGGTGAACATCCGCCGTCTCGGCTCGCAGGCGCAGGTGCCGATGTCGCTCACCGAGGCACTTGCCTCGCTGACGGCAGAAGCAACGCCGCCGGATCTGAAGCGCAAGGCGGACGCGCGCAAGGCGCGGGGCTGAGCGTATCGCGCGATATTGGTGTTTGGACGAAATCAACAGGTTTTTGTCAGAATTCCGTAACATCGCTTTGTTATCATCTTCGGAACAATGATAGGGTTGCCAGGTCTCGGCTGCCCTGTCAGCCGGTGAGTGTGCGTGAGCCCGGTTGCGACCGGGCTGTAGCCACGAATGAGGGAGCGGGTCTTATACGCCCGGACAACATTGCGCTTCGAGCAGCTCAGCTACGCCAATGAACGCGACCCCCGCCTGAAACGCTGGATCATCCGCACCATCGAGGGCCTGTCGGGCCGCGACCGGTTCATCAATCTCTACGAAATCTGGCGTGCCGAAGTGGCCGCCCACGGCGACCGGGTGTTTGGCCGGATGCTGGAACTGATCAATATCCGCATGTCGGTCCAGGGCGAATGGCCGCCGAAAAACCTCACCGATGCGCCGGTGGTGATCGTTGCCAACCATCCCTATGGCATCGGCGACGGCATTGCGGTTCTGGCGCTCGCCGAACAGCTCGGACGACCGTTCCGGGTGCTGATCAACAACGAGTTGCTGAAGGTTCCCGAGATGGAACCCTATTCGCTGCCGGTCTCCTTCGAGGAGACCAAGGAAGCGCTGGCAATCAACATGCAGACCCGGCACGAGGCGGTGCGGCTGCTGCGCGAGGGCGTCACCGTGGTGGTATTTCCGGCGGGTGGCGTGGCGACGGCGAGAAAGGCGTTCGGCAAGGCGGAAGACCTGCCCTGGAAGATCTTTACCGCCAAGCTCATTCAGGCCGCCAAGGCCAATGTCATTCCGGTCTATTTCGACGGACAGAATGGCCGGCTGTTTCACATCGCCAGCAAATTCTCGCTGACGCTGCGCATCTCGCTGCTGATCCGCGAATTCCGCAAGCTGTCAGGCTCGATCATCAGTTCGAGCGTCGGCAACATGATCTTCTGGGACGAGCTGAGCCGGATGCCGGGCAGGCAGGATATCCTGACCTATCTGCATCAGGCCGTGTTTTCGCTGGCTCCGCCAAAAGGCCGCCGGTTCGCCGTGCTCAACTGAGCGGGGCCTGATCAGTCCGCCTCGAAGGCTGCGGTATTGTCCCGCTTCTGCTGCGGGGCGGTGGTCAGCACCTCTATCTCGCTGTTCTGCCCCGAGACGACCTTGAAATCCTTCTGGTAGATCTTGTCCTTGTTGCGGGCGACGGCGGTATACTGGCCTTCCGCAAGGATCATCGTCGGGAAGGCGCTGACACTCTCGCTGATCGTATCGCCGGAAACCGAGAGCACCGACCAGGCGGTATCGGCCAGCGCTTCGCCACCCGCCTCGGACACAAGCTTCAGCGTCACCTGGGCGGCGCGGTGCTGCAGCACGGCCCTGGTCAGCTTGCCTGCCTCGACCTGGATATCGGCCCGGATCACTGCATTGATGTCGCCGTAACTGGAGACCACATGGTAGGTTCCGGCGTTGAGCCGCACCACCTGGTTGGCGTTGACATCATCCATCACCAGCCCGCGCTCGCCATCTTCCTTGATGTCGGAGGAATAGATGGTGAAGGAGAGATCGTCCGCCGGGATGCGCACATCGGAACCCGAGACCGCGTTCAGCAGGATGCCGCCGGCATCGAGATTCAAGACCTGCTTGTCGACATTGCCCGTTGAATCCACATGCAGCCGCTTGGTGGCACCGGCGCGACCGAAGGCGACATTGACGAAGTAATCGCCGGGGGCGAGCTGAAATTCGGCAGAACCACCGGTCGCGGTGGCAACCAGCGGCAACTTTTCGTCGGAGCCGGTATTGGGGCTGAAGATGCTCCAGATCAGCCCATCCTCGACCGGTTTGCCCTTCTCGGTCAGCCGCGCCTCGAATTTCACGAATTTGACCGTCGAGGCGGGGGCAAGCGGATCGCCGGGGGCTGCAAAGGCATTCAGCTTCGGCATCTTGGCTGCGCCATCGATCTGGCGGAAGGCGCTGACCGGGGGATCGCTGGCCGGATCGGCAGGGGTCTGCTCCTGTGCAGAGGCCGTGACCAGCGACACCAGCGTCGCCGCCAGGAGAATGCAACCACGGAGGGCACGGGATAATCCTGACATCGATATACCTGGTTGACTTCTGTTATCTGCCACTTCACTTCAATCGCAATGCGATGGCAATTTCAAGGCCCGGATCGTCCCATCCGGATATCGGGCCTGTCAAACAACGGTGTGAGAGAGCATGACTGAAAATACCCCCCTCAAGGACTTCCTCGCGGTGCGCCGCTCGATCCCCGCCTTCCAGATGCGGGCACCCGGCCCGGGCCAGGGTGAAATCGAAGACATCCTGCGACTTGCCTCGCGGGTGCCCGACCATGGCAAGATCGCGCCGTGGCGCTTCATTGTCTATCGGGGCGGGGAGCGGATCAGGCTGGGGGCGGAACTGCTCAAGCTGCGGCTGTCCTTCGATCCGGGCCTGAGCGCGGACCTCATCGAGGTGGAAAAGACCCGCTTTGCCCGTGCGCCCGTGGTCATCGGCATCATCAGCAAGGCTGGCCCGCATGCCAAGGTGCCGGAATGGGAGCAGGTGATGTCGGCGGGTGCGCTCTGCATGAACACGCTGATTGCAGCCAATGCGCTTGGCTATGTCTCGAACTGGCTGACCGAATGGTTTGCCTTTGATGAGCGCGCCTATCCATTGCTCGGCGTCCAGCCTGGCGAGAAGGTTGCGGGCTTCATCCATATCGGTTCGAGCGACTTTCCCGCCGTCGAGCGTCCCCGGCCCGAGCTTGCCGATACCGTCACCTGGATTGGAGAGGCAGAGTGAAGTTCTACGATACCGGCACAAACGCCCATGGCCTGCGGCACGACCCGTTCAAGGCCATCGTCTCGCCACGCCCGATCGGCTGGATCGGCTCGAAGGGCCGGGATGGCTCGCGCAACCTCTCGCCCTATTCCTTTTTCAACATCGTCGCCGACGAACCGAAAATCGTGATGTTTTCCGCCGGTCTCGGCAAGGATTCACCGCGCAATGCGGCGGAAACCGGGGTGTTCACCGTCAGTCTCGTCAGCCGCGACCTCGCTGTGGCAATGAATGCCTCGTCGATTTCGGTGCCCTATGGCACGGATGAGTTTGCCATTGCTGGCCTCACGCCGGTGACGGGCCGTCTGGTCGATGCGCCCTATGTCGGCGAGGCCCATGCTGTGCTGGAATGCCGGGTCACCGAGATCCACCATCCCGCGACGCTTTCGGGCGATGAGGCTGATACGGTGATGACCTTCGGCCAGGTGGTCGGCATCCATCTTGACGAAGGGATGATCCGGGACGGGCGGATCGACATGGCGGCCATCCGGCCGGTCGGACGTCTCGGCTATATGGATTATAGCGATGCGGGCGACGTGTTCGAGATGATGCGGCCCTGAGTGTCGCAGGCCCGCAGTGGATCAGGGAACATCCGGCGTGGCACGCTTAAGGGTTCGCAGCGCCCGCAGCCGTTCCACAGAGTGGGGGGAAGCCCGCTGCGCAAGGATCGCCTCTGCCTGGCGGACCGCATCGATCCCGGGGGTGAAGGCGTGATTGATCGTGCTTACCTGCCGGGGTGACCAAGCGGCCTTGCCGGTAAATCCGTCCTCTGCGGCCTCCCGTGCATCGAGCGCCAGCTTGTCGCTGTGAAACAGGCCCGAGGCCGAATCAACTGCCTCCAGCCCGGCGGTGGAGGCCGCCAGAAGAACGGAGGCGCGGGCCTGGCGGAAGGCGTCGCTCAACGGTCCGTCCACCCTGTGCCGGCGCGGAGCGCCAAGCATTTCGGCAAGGCCTTCCGCCGACCAGAGCAGGGCGATCAACCGCCGGGAATGGCCGTCAGGCTGCATCCGGCCTGCCTGTGGCAGAAGGGCTGCCAGCCGGGTCCTACCCTCCTCGATCCCGAGAATTGCTTCCTCGACGGACACCAGCATGTCGAGATGCTGGATATCAGCCGCATTGCGGGCAGAGGAGAGCACCAAACCGTCCGGCCTGCCGCGCATCACCCTGTGCAGGATATCGCCCGCCAGCGCATCAATGGGCGGAACCAGCACGAACAGGGCAGGCCGCCCGTCACGCGGCGGGTGGTTTTCGAGAAAGGCACAGGTGAACTCGCCCGCCGCCGCCTTGCGCCTGTCCGGCACGGCGGCGATATCGATGACAAGAATGTCTGTCCCGGAGGTGAGGCCGGCCTGAAGCGCTGCCTCTTCCAGCGGGGGAATCACCAGCCAGGATCGGGTCTGGAAGGGAACGGGCAAGCCGCTTGCCTGTAACGCCATGGCTCAACGGCCTCCTCGGCCAAAGTTGGATCCTGTTGGGCGGGAGGGCCGCCCAGGAACCTGTCTGGTTCACATTGAACCCGACAGACTCTAGCCCGCGCAGGCCGGAAATCCAATCCTTTGCCGGGGAATCTGGCCTTCCGGCAGGCGCTGCAAGTCATGCTCGCATTCACCGCATACCCTCCTCAAAAGTTGCTTTGGTGGAATTATCAGATTGGTTAATCAACGTAGTTAACTAATCGTAATTCTTTGCCCGATAGGGTGAGTCCAAGCCAAAATGTGTGATTGAACACTCCGGTGGGGCAAACAGTGATTGTAGAAACCTTCCTTCGTTGGTCCGAGACGGCGCGCGTCACGGACCGTGCCAATGCAGCCAATGCGCTCGGGCGTGCCTATCTCCACTCGCCAATGGGCCGGGACGAGAAGCAGGCCGCCGCGATGGCAATGACCTATCTGCTGGACGATCCGTCGCCGAAGGTCCGTCTGGCGCTGGCTGAAGCGCTTGCCGCGTCGCCGGACGCACCGCGCGCACTCATCCTGTCACTTGCCGAAGACCAGGCCGAGATTGCCGCCACCGTCATCACCCAATCACCGGTGATCACCGATCATGACTTCGTTGAGCTGGCCGGTCGCGGCGACAGTTTCCGGCGTGGCCTGATTGCCTCGCGCTCCGGCCTGTCGCGCATGGTTTCTGCCGCCATTGTCGCGGTGGGTGACGAGCCGGAAGTGCAGCTGTTGCTGGAAAATCCGGAGACGGTGTTTTGTGCCGCGAGCCTGCGCGACATTGCCCGGCGGCACGGCCAGAGTGCCACGATCCGCAGCCTGCTGCTTGAGCGCGATGACCTTCCAGCCGATGCAAGGCATCAGCTGATGCGCCATGTCAGCGATGCGCTGTGCGGCTTCGATCTCGTCCGGGCGACCGTCGGCCAGAAGCGGCTGGAGCGAATTGCCCGCGAAGCCAGTGATGCCGGAACCCTGGCGATTGCCGGTGAGACCAGCCATGGCGAGATTCCCGATCTGGTGGAGCATCTGAGAGCCGGTTGCCAGCTGACGCCCGCCTTCATCATGCACGCGCTCTGCGCCGGCCGTATCGATTTCATCTCGGGCGTTCTGGTCAACCTGACCCGCGTCGACGAACGCCGGGTGCGTGCGGTGCTGTCGACGGGCCGGATGCATGCGGTGCGAGCGCTCTATGAGGCCGCAGGCCTGCCGCGCGATCTCAGCGTGGTCTTTGTCGAAGCCACCCTTCTGTTGCGCAAGGCCGCAGGCGCAGGACGGGCTGCGTCGCAGACCATCACCGAATCACTGCTCCGGCAGTTCCGCAATCCGGGTGCGGGGCGCAATGCCGCCTCCGAGCTGATGGACATGGTGGAAAAGCTCAATATCCTCGAGCAACGCCACAAGGCCCGCTCCTATGCACTTCAGGCGGTGCTTGCCGCCTGACAGGACAGTCAGTTGGTGGCAGGGGGTGGCGGATTATTTGATATCCTCGACCACCAGCCTGTTGTTCAGCGGCTGGAGGGGGCGGGCGTTCATCGGGAACATCTCCCGGAATTTTTGGATCTGCGCCATCGAGGCTTCAATCGGCGTGCGCATTTCATACCAGTTGACGCCCTCGCTGCAGGGCGGCGTGGTCAGCGACCCCATGAAGCGGAAATAGGTGCCGTCCACCGGCATCAGGGTGGTGAGGTCGGTCCTGACGTCGATCAGCCGCCGGGTTTTCCCGGCTTCCGTCGGACCGCCCCAGAAAATCTGTTCGAGCGCCGGATTGACGCCGCCTTCCTTTACCAGCACGCCGACCACCGCCAGATCGCCCTTTTCATCCTTGTTGACGAAATGGATTTCCAGCGGGAAGGACTGGCCTTCGATCCGGTACTCGCTGGGCGTATGGACATGAAACTGGATGAGCTGAAAGGTCCGGCCGTCGATGGTCATGGAATGGCCGAAGGGCACATTGACCTGCATCGTATGGCCATTGTTGAGGATTTCGGTGGGGATCTCGCCATAGTCGAACTTGATCGACGGCAGGTCCGCCTTGACCGTCGGGGTCAGGTCGACGGGTGATTGCTGCTGGCCGATTTCGCAGGTCTCGAAACTGTGGTCGAGGGTCGCCCAATGCTGCGGCCCCTCGGCACCCTCATAGGTCCAATGGGGTGCTTCCGAGCTGATGCCGGTTGAAACACTGGCGGACAGCAGAATTAGGGCGCTTGCAACAAGACGGGACACGCGCATGCTTCAACCTCAGGGCTGGCTCTTGCGCAATCATTGCACCGGTGGAAGGCGATCAGCCTCATCCTTGACACAGCAGGGTCAATATTTCGTTACGGTTTAAGATCATCAGGAAAAGTCGCGCCCCTGAACTCTTGACCGGTGCAGATTTTCCCTCAACCATCCCGTTTCAAATTCATTCCACTAGGGGACCGGAATCGCATGTCAGTGGAAATCGCCGAAGAATTACCCCGCCAGCCGGGCGTCATCCGTCTTCTGGACATGTCGGATGCCTATATGGCGGCGCTGTATCCGGCGGAAAGCAATCATTTGCTGGATCTGGCCTCGCTCGAAAAACCGGGCGTCTGGTTTCTGGTGGCGCGGCGCGGGGAGGATGTGGTCGGCTGTGTCTCGCTTGTCGAGGCAGGCGATGGCACGGCGGAAATCAAGCGGATGTTCGTTGATCCCGAGGCGCGCGGCCTGAAGCTCGGCAAGCGCCTGATGGAGGAACTGGAAGCGCTCGCGCGCCGCAAGGGCATCGAGGCGATCCGGCTTGAGACCGGCATCACCCAGCCGGAAGCCATCGGCCTCTACCGGGCCTGGGGCTATGTCGAAATCGGCCCCTTCGGCGCTTACAGGCAGGACCCGCTCAGCCTGTTCATGGAGAAGAGGCTGGGGTGAGGAGCTTCCGGTCTGATGATCTGCGCCCTGCCGGGTGACACATCCGCCGTCAGATATCCAGATTGTCGGCGAAGGCGGCGCGGTCCTGGATGAAGCGGAAACGGGCTTCCGGGCGGGTTCCCATCAGCGCATCGACGGCATCGCGGGTGCCTTCGAAATCCGCGTCATCGATGGCTACCTTCAGCAGGGTGCGATGGGCGGGGTCCATGGTGGTTTCCTTGAGCTGCGCCGGCATCATCTCGCCAAGACCCTTGAACCGGCCGATCTCGACCTTCTTGCCCTTGAAGGCGGAGGCCATCAGTTCGGCGCGATGCTGGTCGTCGCGGGCATAGAGCGTCTTGCCGCCGGCGCTCAGGCGATAGAGCGGTGGAACCGCAAGGAACAGATGGCCGCCGCGCACCAGTTCCGGCATTTCCTGGTAGAACAGCGTGATCAGCAGCGAGGCGATATGGGCCCCGTCGACATCGGCGTCGGTCATGATGATGACGCGCTCGTAGCGAAGATCCTCCTCGCGATATTTCGAGCGGGTGCCGCAACCGAGCGCCTGGATGAGGTCGGCGATCTGCTGGTTGGCGGAGAGCTTTTCGCGACCGGCGCTTGCCACATTGAGGATCTTGCCGCGCAGCGGCAGGATCGCCTGATTGGAACGGTTGCGCGCCTGCTTGGCCGAGCCGCCTGCCGAATCACCCTCGACGATGAACAGTTCGGCCCCTTCGGCGGTGTTCTGCGAGCAATCGGCGAGCTTGCCGGGCAGCCGGAGCTTGCGCACGGCGGTCTTGCGGTTGACTTCCTTTTCCTTGCGGCGGCGCAGCCGCTCCTCGGCCCGCTCTATCACCCATTCGAGCAGCTTGGCCGCTTCGCCGGGATTGTCGGTGAGGTAATGATCGAACGGATCGCGCAGTGCGTTTTCAACGATGCGCTGGGCCTCGGCGCTCGCCAGACGGTCCTTGGTCTGGCCGACGAATTCCGGTTCGCGAATGAAGACCGACAGCATGCCCATCGCCGAAATCATCACGTCATCGGTGGTGATCTGGGCGGCGCGCTTGTTCTGGGTCAGCTCCGCATAGTTCTTCAGGCCCTTGGTGAGCGCGATGCGCAGGCCCGCCTCATGGGTGCCGCCCTCCGGAGTCGGGATGGTGTTGCAATAGGAATGCACCTGCTGGTCGCCGCCATACCAGGTGATGGCCCATTCCAGCGCGCCATGGCCCCCGGTCTTTTCCGATTTGCCGGCGAAAATCTCGCGGGTGACGGTGAAATCCTTGCCGAGATTGGCCTGCAGATAATCCTTGAGGCCGCCGGGGAAATGGAAGACCGCCTTGTCAGGAATATCCGACCCTTCCGGCAGGATGCCGGGATCGCAGCTCCAGCGGATCTCGACACCGCCGAACAGATAGGCCTTGGAGCGCGACATCCGGAAAATCCGGCCCGCATCGAACTTGGCGTGATCGCCGAAAATCTGCTTGTCGGGGCGGAAGGTCACCTTGGTGCCGCGCCGGTTGTTGACATCGCCGACCTCCTGCAGCCCGCCCTGCGGCACGCCGCGCGAAAAGGTCTGGCGATAGAGCTTGCGGTTGCGGGCAACCTCGACCTCGACGAAATCGGAAAGCGCATTGACGACCGAGACGCCGACGCCATGCAGGCCGCCCGAGGTCTCATAGGCCTTGCCATCGAACTTGCCGCCCGCATGCAGCTTGGTCATGATCACTTCCAGGGTCGAGACACCCGGAACCTGCGGATGGTTTTCCACCGGCATGCCGCGTCCATTGTCAGTGACGCTGAGACAGCCATCGGCGGCCAGATGCACCTCGATGAAATTGGCATGGCCTGCCACCGCCTCGTCCATCGAGTTGTCGATGACTTCGGCAAACAGGTGGTGCATGGCCTTTTCATCGGTGCCGCCGATATACATGCCGGGCCGCATCCGCACCGGCTCCAGCCCTTCCAGCACCCGGATCGCCGACGCATCATAGCTGTCACCGGACGGTGACGCGGCGGGGGCCGCCGGGCGAGGGGGGGCGGCCGGCTTTTCCACCTTTTCGGGGCGGCGGGGCGGCGTGGGCATCGAGGAGAAAAGATCGTCGGCCATGGGCAATTCGGTTCTGTCTGTCAAAGTCGGGTTGCGGAAGCAGGATTTCTCCACCGGCAAGCCAGGGCTTTTAGGCCAATCGCAGCAACACCGCAATCAACCAATCCCCGCGCGAATCGGCTCCCCATAGTGGCAGATTCTGTGTTTGTTCGCGATGTGTCAGGCTCTGTTGGTGTGCCAGATCCTTGCGATATCCACTGCGACAAGGCAAAGCAGGACGCAAACACGTCAAACAGGACCGCCCGCATGACCGTTTCAAGCCATCTATCCGGAATTCTCCTGCCGCTGCTGCTGCTGGCCGCGTCTGCATCTGCTGCCGGAGAGGGGCCGCTGAAGCCGTTCAAGGATGTGCTGTTTTCCGGCCAGACGGTCCTGGAGAGCAGGGATGGCGGCGACTACGAGGTGATCGACTACCAGGAGTTGCGCGATATCAATGGCCGCGACGAGGAGCCGGAACACCGGGTCAGGCGGGCCTATGTCGATCTCGCGCCGCGCGCCGCCCAGAAGGACATGACGCTGGCGCTGCCGTCTGGCCCGCTCGACATCACCCGCACTGGCGAGGGCAGGCACTTTGCGGTGATCTTCATCCATGGACGGGACGGCGACCGGCGGCTGGGTTCCAACGACTATCGCTTCGGCGGCAATTTCAACCGGCTAAAAAATCTCGCCTTTGGCAATGACGGCTCCTATGTCGCGCCGACCATCCGCCATTTCGACGACAGAGGCGTGAAAAGCATTGCCGAGCTGATCGCCTCGATCAAGGCGGACGATCCCGCAGACCAGGTGATCCTGTCCTGTGCCTCGATGGGCAGTTTCCTCTGCTGGGGGATTAGCCGCGATCCGGAAGCGGTGAAAAATCTCAAGGGCATGCTGATCATGGGCGGCGCACCGGACCCGGATTTCTTCACCAGTGCCGCACACAGGGCGAAGCTGCCGGTCTGGTTCACCCATGGCAGCGCCGACAAGGTCTACAAGTGGTCCGATCAGGCGGCGATCTATGACCGGCTGCACGCAGAAAAATACCCCGTGCGCTTTACCCTTTTCAAGTCCGGCTCGCACGGAACCCCCGTGCGGATGACGGACTGGCGACGGGTCCTGAACTGGCTGCTGCTGCGTTAGCCATTTGCTGTCGTAAATGCCGCGTGCCGCTTCCCTTTTGCCCCGGCTTTTGGTAGGTGCGGTCAACCAATTCAAGGAATATCCGCATGACACCTGACGTGATGCCGCTTGTGGCCGGTAACTGGAAGATGAACGGCGTGCGCAATGCGCTGGACGAAATCAAGGCGATGGCCGATGGCGTCAAGTCCGCGCTGTCGGACAGGGTCGAAACCCTGATCTGCCCGCCCGCAACCCTGCTCTATGTCGCAACCGCGCTCTGCGATGACAGCCCGCTGATGATCGGCGCGCAGGATTGCCACGAAAAACAGTCGGGTGCCCATACCGGCGATATCGCGGCGGAAATGATTGCCGACTGTTTCGGCACCCACGTGATCGTCGGCCATTCCGAACGGCGCACCGACCATGCGGAAAGCGATGCGCTGGTCTCGGCCAAGGCGGCTGCCGCCTGGTCAGCCGGTCTGGTGGCGATCATCTGCATCGGCGAGACGGAGACGCAGCGCAAGGGCGGCGAGACGCTCGGCGTGCTGAAGCGCCAGCTTGCAGGTTCGGTCCCGGATGAAGCGACGGCGGAAAATACCGTGATCGCCTATGAACCTGTCTGGGCGATCGGCACCGGCCTGACGCCGACGGTGGCGGATGTGGCGGAAGCCCATCTCTTCATGCGCAACGAGCTGGAAGCCCGTTTCGGCGCGGAAGGCGAAGGCATGCGGCTGCTCTATGGCGGCTCGGTCAAGCCCGGCAATGCGAAAGAGCTGATGGGCGTGGCCAATGTCGATGGTGCCCTGATTGGCGGGGCAAGCTTGAAAGCGGTCGATTTCCTCGCCATCTACAACGCATACGCGGAATTGCTGGCTTAATCGGCAGGCAGGGCTTGGAATGCAGCCCCACCTCCTGTAAAGAGCCGCAAAACGACTTCTAGGCCTCGTCAAGGGGCAGGATTGGACTCCCATGCAAACCGTATTGCTTGTCATTTATCTCATGGTGGTGCTGGCGCTGATCGGCGTCGTGCTCATCCAGCGCTCCGAAGGTGGCGGTCTCGGTATCGGCGGCGGTTCCGGCTTCATGTCGGCACGCGGCACCGCCAATGCGCTTACCCGCACCACGGCAATCCTGGCCACCCTGTTCTTCGTACTGGCCCTCGGCATGGGCATTCTGAGCCGCTTCGACGCCAAGCCGACCGATATTCTGGACAAGATACAGGGTACGACCGGCCAGAACGGCGTGCTCGACTCGCTCGGCGGCGCAAAGACCCCGGCACCGGCCACCAATGGCGCCGCTGCTCCCGCGACGGGTGGCGCAGCCACTCCGGCAACCGGCGCGGCACAGCCTGTGGCTCCTGCAACGCCCGCAGCACCTGCTGCCGATCCGAACAAGACCGGCGTGCCGACGGGCCAGTAAGGCTATCACGCATCATCCCCTCCGGCAGGCCGCAAGCCTGCCGGATTTCTTTTGTGCAGGTTTCCGGTTCCTTGTGGATAAGAACAGTTTTCTTGTCACGCCGGGACTGGCGGAATCAATTCAGAAACGGTAATCGGTAAATCCCATGGCGCGATATGTATTCATCTCAGGCGGCGTGGTTTCTTCCCTCGGAAAGGGAATCGCGGCCGCAGCACTCGGCGCGTTGTTGCAGGCTCGGGGTTACCGGGTTCGCCTTCGCAAACTTGATCCCTACCTGAATGTCGATCCCGGCACGATGTCGCCGACACAACACGGCGAAGTGTTTGTGACGGATGATGGTGCCGAGACGGACCTCGATCTCGGGCATTACGAGCGGTTCACC
This sequence comes from uncultured Gellertiella sp., assembly GCF_963457605.1. GTDB lineage: Bacteria > Pseudomonadota > Alphaproteobacteria > Rhizobiales > Rhizobiaceae > Gellertiella. The sequence goes on along the minus strand of NZ_OY735139.1, from coordinate 219,914 downwards.
GGTCGTTCGGCCACCCGGACCGACAACATCACCACCGGACGGATCTACAAGGATATCATCGACAAGGAACGGCGTGGCGATTACCTCGGTGCCACCGTCCAGGTCATTCCGCATGTGACGAACGAGATCAAGAATTTCGTCACCGAAGGCAATGACGACTATGATTTCGTGCTCTGCGAAATCGGCGGTACGGTCGGCGATATCGAGGCCATGCCCTTCATGGAGGCGATCCGCCAGCTCGGTAACGACCTGCCGCGCGGAACGGCGGTCTATGTCCACCTGACGCTGATGCCCTATATTCCGGCGGCGGGCGAGCTCAAGACCAAGCCGACCCAGCATTCCGTCAAGGAGTTGCAGGCGCTTGGCATTCATCCCGACATCCTGCTGGTCAGGGCTGACCGGGAAATCCCGGAACCGGAACGGCGCAAGCTGTCGCTGTTCTGCAATGTCCGGCCCTCCGCCGTCATCCAGGCGCTCGATGTCGCCAATATCTATGACGTGCCGATGGCCTATCACAAGGAAGGCCTCGACAGCGAGGTGCTGGCGGCCTTCGGCATCGAGCCGGCCCCGAAGCCGCGGCTCGACGCCTGGGAGAAGGTCTGCGAAAGCATCCACAATCCCGAAGGTGAAGTGACGATTGCGATTGTCGGCAAATATACCGGCCTCAAGGATGCCTACAAGTCGCTGATCGAAGCGCTTCACCATGGCGGCATTGCCAACCGGGTGAAGGTCAAGCTCGAATGGATCGAGTCGGAAATCTTCGAGAAGGAAGATCCGGCCCCGTGGCTTGAAAAGGTCAATGGCATCCTCGTTCCCGGCGGCTTTGGCGAGCGCGGTTCGGAAGGCAAGATCGCGGCGGCAAAATTCGCACGCGAGCGGCAGGTGCCCTATTTCGGCATCTGCTTCGGCATGCAGATGGCGGTCGTCGAGGCAGCGCGGCATCTGGCCGGCATCTCAGAGGCCTCCTCGACCGAATTCGGCGCGACGAAGGAACCGGTGGTCGGCCTGATGACCGAATGGATCAAGGGCAACCAGCTCGAAAAACGGGCTGCCGCCGGCGATCTCGGCGGCACCATGCGGCTCGGGGCCTATAAGGCCGCGCTGAAGAAGGGCACCCGGATTGCCGACATCTATGGCACGACCGACATTTCCGAGCGCCACCGCCACCGCTACGAGGTGAATGTCGACTACAAGGAGCGGCTCGAAGCCTGCGGCCTGCTGTTCTCCGGCATGTCGCCGGATGGCGTGCTGCCGGAAACGGTGGAATACCCGGATCACCCGTGGTTCATCGGCGTGCAGTATCACCCGGAACTGAAAAGCCGGCCGCTGGAACCGCATCCGCTGTTTTCAAGCTTCATCACCGCCGCGCTCGAACAGAGCCGGCTGGTGTAACAGCTTCGCAGCACATGGATCAAAAAGCGCCTTCCGGGGCGCTTTTTTTTGTTTGTCATCTGCTTCGACAGGGCGAGGGCCAGGTCGTGAAGCGGATGTCTCGCGCCCGCGTGCGGATGACCTCTTTTCAGGCGAGGTGGGATCGGCATGCAAGATGGCCGGGAAAGGCGATTGCCCATCTTCCCATGGTCAACGGTCGGTTAAGAAATCTTGGTTACCCTGCGCACATGTTCTCGCGTATCCGGGTAGTCAATGAGTATGTGGACCAAACATCACAAGCAGCGCAAACTGGGCCGTTTCGTCCTGCCCGTCATTACCGTCGCCTTTCTCTCCTATTTTGGCTATCATTCGATTCACGGCGATTTCGGGCTGATCGCGACCGAGGAATTCGAGCATCAGCGGATCGAGCGCCAGGCGGAGCTGGATGGCCTGACAGGCAAGCGCAAGGCGCTGGAACTGCAGGTCAGCCTGCTCAGTGACGGGTCGATGGAAAAGGACATTCTGGACGAAAAAGCTCGCTACGAACTCAATGTATCGCGCGCCGACGAGATTGTGATATTTAACTCCTATTTCGATTAACCGAAATCAGGTTAATTTCAATTTTACTATTTTTTTCAATGGGTTGATTAGAATGGAAGGCATGCATTTATAGCATTGCTGTCCGGCGAATTCTCTCATAAGCTGTCCTTCTAAATTGGTTCTGGGAAACCCTTGAGGAGGATCCTGATGGTGTCGCGAAAAACCGCGCCCGCATCCAGCCGCAAACTCGCGGTGAAGTCAGCGAAGAAAGATTTCAACGGCGGGACATTCCTGGATTTCGACCAGGAAACCGAGTTGAAGACCTATCGCGAGATGCTGCTGATCCGGCGTTTTGAGGAAAAGGCCGGCCAGCTCTACGGCATGGGCTTCATCGGCGGTTTCTGCCACCTCTATATCGGCCAGGAAGCGGTCGTGGTCGGCATGCAGACGGCGCTGAAGGACGGTGATCAGGTCATCACCGGCTATCGCGACCACGGCCACATGCTCGCCTGCGGCATGAGCGCCCGCGGCGTGATGGCGGAGCTTACCGGCCGGCGCGGCGGTCTTTCCAAGGGGAAGGGCGGCTCGATGCACATGTTCTCCAAGGAAAAGAATTTCTATGGCGGCCACGGCATCGTCGGCGCGCAGGTGTCGCTCGGCACCGGCCTTGCCTTTGCCAACCGCTATCGCGGCAATGACAATGTCAGCCTTGCCTATTTCGGCGATGGCGCGGCCAACCAGGGCCAGGTCTACGAAAGCTTTAACATGGCGGCCCTCTGGAAGCTGCCGGTAATCTACATCATCGAGAACAACCGCTATGCCATGGGCACGGCGGTGTCGCGCGCCTCGGCGCAGACCGACTTTTCAATGCGCGGTGCCTCCTTCGGCATTCCGGGCTACCAGGTCGATGGCATGGACGTGCGTGCGGTTGCCGCCGCCGCCGAGGAAGCGGTTGCCCATTGCCGCTCCGGCAAGGGTCCGCTGATCCTCGAAATGCTGACCTACCGCTATCGCGGCCATTCGATGTCCGACCCGGCGAAATATCGCTCCAAGGATGAAGTGCAGAAGATGCGGTCGGAACATGACCCGATCGAGCAGGTCCGCACCCGGCTGCTGGAAAAGGGCTGGGCGAGCGAGGATGAACTGCGCGCCATCGACAAGGACGTGCGCGACATCGTCGCCGACAGTGCCGATTTCGCCCAGGCCGATCCGGAGCCGGATGTATCCGAGCTCTATACCGACATTCTGCTTTGAGCCGGGGAGGCCACCTATGCCGATCAATATCCTGATGCCTGCGCTCTCCCCGACGATGGAAGAGGGCAAACTGTCGAAATGGCTGAAAAACGAAGGTGATGCGGTGAAGTCAGGCGACGTGATCGCCGAGATCGAAACCGACAAGGCGACCATGGAAGTGGAAGCCGTTGACGAGGGCGTGCTCGGCAAGCTGCTGATTGCGGCGGGCACCGAAGGCGTCAAGGTCAATACGCCGATTGCCGTCCTGCTGCAGGATGGCGAAACTGCATCCGCCGCCTCCGGCCCGACCGCCGATGCCTCCAGGCCTGCGCCGCAGGTGGAGCAGGCTGAAAGGCCGACGGCACCGGTTGCAACGGCTGCCCCCGTTCCGGCAGAGCCGAAGGCGGAAGTGCCAGCCGATCCCGCCATTCCCGCCGGCACCGAGATGGTCGCAACAACCGTGCGCGAAGCGCTGCGCGATGCGATGGCCGAGGAAATGCGCGCCAATGACGATGTCTTCATCATGGGCGAGGAAGTGGCGGAATATCAGGGGGCCTACAAGATCACCCAAGGGCTGCTGCAGGAATTCGGACCGCGCCGCGTCGTCGACACGCCGATCACCGAGCATGGCTTTGCCGGCGTCGGCGTTGGTGCCGCGATGGCCGGGCTTCGCCCGATCATTGAATTCATGACCTTCAATTTCGCCATGCAGGCCATCGACCACATCATCAATTCGGCAGCCAAGACGCTCTACATGTCCGGTGGCCAGATGGGCGCGCCCATCGTGTTTCGTGGCGCAAACGGCGCGGCCGCCCGCGTCGGTGCCCAGCACAGCCAGGATTATGCCGCCTGGTACAGCCAGATCCCCGGCCTCAAGGTGGTCATGCCCTATACGGCAGCCGACGCCAAGGGCCTGTTGAAGGCGGCGATCCGCGATCCGAACCCGGTGATCTTCCTCGAAAACGAAATCCTCTACGGCCAGACATTCGACGTGCCGAAGCTGGATGATTTCGTGCTGCCGATCGGCAAGGCGCGCATCCATCGCCAGGGCACCGACTGCACCATCGTCTCGTTCTCCATCGGCATGACCTATGCGATCAAGGCGGCGGACGAACTGGCCAAGGAGGGCATCAGCGTCGAGATCATCGATCTCAGGACCATCCGCCCGATCGACCTGCCGACTGTCATCGAATCGGTGAAGAAGACCGGTCGCCTGGTGACCGTCGAGGAAGGCTATCCGCAGTCCTCCGTCGGCACCGAAATCGCCACCCGCGTGATGCAGCAGGCCTTCGACTATCTCGATGCGCCGATCTTGACCATCGCCGGCAAGGATGTGCCGATGCCTTACGCCGCCAACCTGGAAAAGCTGGCCCTGCCGAATGTCGGTGAAGTCGTTCAGGCGGTCAAAACCGTCTGCTACCGTTAAGGGGAGGGTCAAGAGATGCCGATCAACATCACGATGCCCGCGCTGTCGCCGACCATGGAGGAGGGCAAGCTCTCCAAATGGCTGAAGAACGAAGGCGACAAGGTGAAATCCGGCGACGTGATCGCCGAGATCGAAACCGACAAGGCGACCATGGAAGTGGAAGCCGTCGATGAGGGAACCATCGCCAGACTGGTCGTGCCCGCAGGCACGGAAGGCGTGAAGGTCAATGCCGTCATCGCCGTTCTGGCAGGCGAGGGCGAGGATGTCGGTGCCGCCGCAAGCGCGGCCGCAACGTCACCCGCTCCCGCTGCCCCGCAGGCGGCACCCGCTCCCGCTGCGGCCCCCCCGGCAGCTGTTTCGCACGCCGCACCCGCTCCGCAGCCGGTCGCGTCCGCCGCACCTCAGGGCACGCGGATTTTTGCCTCGCCGCTTGCCAAACGTCTGGCGAAGGAAGCAGGTCTCGACCTTTCGGCAATCTCCGGCTCCGGTCCGCATGGCCGGGTGGTGAAGTCCGATATCGAAAAGGCGGTGTCCTCGGGCACCGGCAAGGCCGCACCTGCCGCCCAGCCTGCACCTGCGCCTGCCGCCGCCGCACCGCAAATGGCAACCGGCATGTCGTCGGATCAGGTGATGAAGCTGTTTGCCGAAGGCTCCTACGAGCTGGTGCCGCATGACGGCATGCGCAAGACGATTGCCAGGAGGCTGCAGGAATCCAAGCAGACGATTCCGCATTTCTACGTCACGATCGATTGCGAACTCGATGCGCTGCTGGCGCTGCGCACCCAGATCAACGATGCCGCGCCGGTGCGCGATGGCAAGCCTGCCTACAAGCTCTCGGTCAATGACATGGTGATCAAGGCCATGGCGCTGGCGCTGCGCGATGTGCCTGACGCCAATGTCTCCTGGACCGATCAGGCGATGGTCCGGCACAAGCACGCCGATGTCGGCGTCGCCGTGTCGATCCCGGGCGGACTGATCACCCCGATCATCCGCAAAGCGGAAGAAAAGAGCCTGTCGGCGATTTCCAACGAGATGAAGGATCTCGGCAAGCGGGCGAAGGATCGCAAGCTGAAGCCCGAGGAATATCAGGGCGGCACCACGGCGGTCTCCAACATGGGCATGATGGGGGTCAAAAATTTTGCCGCCGTCGTTAACCCGCCGCATGCGACGATTCTCGCGGTCGGCGCGGGTGAACAGCGGGTGATCGTCAGGAACGGTGAGATGGTGATTGCCACCGTGATGTCGGTGACACTGTCGACCGACCACCGCGCCGTGGATGGAGCTCTGGGGGCACAACTGCTCGGAGCCTTCAGGACCTATATCGAAAATCCCCTCGGCATGTTGGTCTAGGCGATGGCAAAAACCGTTCTGTGCTACGGCGACAGCCTGACCTGGGGCTATGATGCGGAAGGACAGGGGCGGCACCGGTTCGAAGACCGGTGGCCGTCGGTTCTGCAGAAAGGCCTCGGCGAGGCCGTCAATGTCATTGCCGAAGGGCTGAACGGTCGCACCACCGCCTATGATGATCATCTCGCCGATTGCGACCGCAACGGTGCGCGGCTGCTGCCGACGGTTCTTCACAGCCATGCGCCGCTGGATCTGGTGATCCTGCTGCTTGGCACCAACGACATGAAGCGCGGTCTCGGCAATGCCTTCATGGCGACACGCGGCATGGCGCGGCTGGTCGAGGTCATCCGCCATCACGCCTGGCCATCGGAGGGGGACGAGGGGCCGGACGTTCTGCTCGTCGCGCCGCCGCTGATCTGTGAGACCGCCCATCCGATGTTTTCGGCGATGTTCAAGGGGGCAGTGGAGGAATCCGCGACTTTGGCACCCCAGTACCGCGATCTCGCCGATGAACTGGGATGCGGCTTTTTCGATGCGGGATCGGTGGCGGTAACGACGCCGATTGACGGCATTCATCTCGATGCCGCCAGCACGCGGGCCATCGGGCGCGGGCTGGAGCCGGTCGTCCGGATGATGCTCGGGATTTAAAGCCGGGGCTGTCGATCCTGGCTTGATCAGGATCAAGGCTTTGGCGGTGCAGGGGCCTAGGCTGAACCTATCAACCCGAACAAGGAGATAGGCAATGTCCAACACCCCGCACGAACTGGCTGAAGAGTTTCCGGAGCATGTTGCCCGGCTGCATGAACTGAAGGTGAGCGACGCGCATTTTGCCCGGCTCAGCGACGAATACCATGACGTGAACCGCGCCATTCACCGCGCGGAGACAAATGTGGAGCCGACGGACGACCTGCATATGGAGACCATGCGCAAGTCACGGCTGGTTCTGAAGGACAAGATTTACGGGATGCTGACCGGGGCCTGAGGGCGCATGAGGGTCTGATCCCGCACAGGGCCGGGCGGCAAGGGACGTTGCCCGGCACGTGCCAAGAAGGAGATGAAGGCCCGTGGCGAATTCCTATGACGTCATCATTATCGGTTCCGGCCCCGGCGGCTATGTAACCGCAATCCGCGCCGCCCAGCTCGGCCTGAAGACGGCCATCGTCGAGCGCGAGCATCTCGGCGGCATCTGCCTCAACTGGGGCTGTATTCCGACCAAGGCGCTGCTGCGCTCGGCCGATGTGCTCGACAACAGCAACCATGCAAAAAGCTATGGCCTGGTGCTTGAGGGCACGATCCGGCCTGACGTCACGGCTGTCGTCGCCCGCTCGCGCGGCGTCTCACAGCGGCTGAACGGCGGCGTCGGCTTCCTGATGAAGAAGAACAAGATCGACGTGATCTGGGGCGAGGCAAAGCTGTCGAAGCCCGGCGAAGTCGTGGTTTCCAAGACTTCAAAGGCCCCGATGCTGCCGCAGAACCCGGTGCCGAAGGGCGTTCTCGGCGAGGGGACCTATACTGGCAAGCACATCATTCTGGCCACCGGGGCCCGCCCGCGCGCGCTGCCTGGCATCGAGCCCGACGGCAAGCTGATCTGGACCTATTTCGAGGCCATGGTGCCGCAGGAAATGCCGAAATCGCTGCTGGTGATGGGCTCCGGCGCCATCGGCATCGAATTTGCCAGCTTCTACCGCTCGATGGGCGTCGAGGTCACGGTGATCGAGGTGATGGACCGGATCATGCCGGTGGAAGATGCCGAAATTTCCGGTATTGCCCGCAAGGCGCTGGAAAAGCGCGACCTGAAGATCCTGACCTCCGCCAGGGTCGCCAGGGTGGAGAAGGGGGCAAACAGCGTCACCGCCCATGTGGAAACCGCCGATGGCAAGGTGCAGCAGCTCACCGCCGACCGGTTGATTTCCGCCGTGGGCGTGCAGGGCAATATCGAAAATCTCGGGCTGGAAGCGCTCGGCATCAAGACGGATCGCGGCTGCGTGGTGATCGACGGCTATGGCCGCACCAATGTGCCGGGCATCTACGCCATCGGCGATGTCGCGGGCCCGCCGATGCTTGCCCACAAGGCCGAGCATGAAGGCGTCGTCTGCATCGAGAAGATCGCCGGCCTGCCGAATGTTCACGCCATGGACAGGCAAAAGATCCCCGGCTGCACCTATTGCAATCCGCAGGTCGCCTCGGTTGGCCTGACGGAGGCAAAGGCGAAGGAGATGGGCCGCGAGATCCGCGTCGGCCGATTCTCCTTTGCCGCCAATGGCAAGGCCATCGCGCTCGGCGAGGACAATGGCCTGATCAAGACCATCTTCGACAAGAAGACCGGTGAACTTCTGGGCGCACACATGGTGGGCACCGAGGTCACCGAACTCATCCAGGGCTTCGTGGTCGCGATGAATCTCGAAACCACCGAAGAAGACCTGATGCACACCATCTTCCCCCATCCGACCCTCTCGGAAATGATGAAGGAAAGCGTACTGGATGCCTATGGAAGGGCGCTGAACGCCTGAGGATGCATTGCGGGGAGGTTGAGCGATGTCTATCTCCCGCGCTGCTTCAGACTGGAAAGGACGGATGGAACATGGCAATTGGCTGGTTTACGGCTCTGGTGATCGGCGGTCTCTCCGGCTGGCTGGCTGGCAAATTCATGGACATGCGTTTCGGCCTGATCATGAACATCATAATCGGCATGGTCGGGGCTGTGGTGGCCAATGCCATTCTGCGCCGGTTTGAAGTTGTCATCGTCGGTGACTGGCTCGGATACCTCATTACCAGTTTTGTCGGTGCCTGCATTCTGCTGTTTGCCGTCAAACTGATCAGGCGTTGAACGACGCCAGCATGAGCGGATAGAAAAGGTCAAGCATCATGGTGACTATTCTCGACACGGTCGGACCGGATTCCGGGGAGCGGCGCGTTCGCCATCCGGAAAAGGCGCATCGCCCGGATACCGAAGTGCTGCGCAAGCCGGACTGGATCCGGGTCAGGGCGCCGACCTCGAAGGGCTATGCGGAGACCCGCGCCATCGTCCGGGAGCACAAGCTGGTGACGGTCTGCGAGGAGGCGGGCTGCCCGAATATCGGTGAGTGCTGGGACAAGAAGCACGCGACCTTCATGATCATGGGCGAGATCTGCACCCGCGCTTGCGCCTTCTGCAATGTCTCGACCGGCAAGCCGAATGCGCTGGATAGGCAGGAGCCGGAAAATGTCGCCCGGGCCGTCCGTGAAATGGGCCTAAGCCATGTCGTCATCACCTCGGTGGACCGCGATGATCTTGAAGATGGCGGGGCGGAGCATTTCGAACAGGTGATCCGGGCGATCCGCGCCGTCTCCCCGCTCACCACGATTGAAATCCTCACCCCGGATTTCCTGCGCAAGCCCGGCGCGCTGGAGCGGGTGGTGGCGGCAAAGCCCGATGTCTTCAACCACAATCTCGAGACGGTGCCGTCGAATTACCTGACGGTTCGCCCCGGTGCGCGCTATTTCCACTCCATCCGGCTGTTGCAGCGGGTGAAGGAGCTCGACCCGACGATGTTCACCAAATCGGGCATCATGGTCGGGCTCGGCGAGGAGCGCAACGAAGTGCTGCAGCTGATGGATGACCTGCGCACCGCCGACGTGGATTTCCTCACCATTGGCCAGTATCTGCAGCCGACCCGCAAGCATCATGCGGTGATTTCCTTCGTCACGCCGGATGAATTCAAGTCCTACGAGACGGTCGCCTATACCAAGGGCTTCCTGATGGTCGCCTCAAGCCCGCTTACCCGCTCCTCGCATCACGCCGGCGATGATTTCGCAAGGCTGCGGGCGGCGCGGGAAAAGAAGCTGTCGGGAACTGCCTGATACCGCCATGCCGCAATTTGAAAGCCAGAGAAAAGTCCCCCATTCGGCCCGCCAGATGTTCGATCTGGTTGCCGATGTCGAGCGCTATCCGGAATTCCTGCCGCTCTGCGAAGGGCTTGCTGTCCGCTCGCGCCGGGAGCGCGACGGCAAGCAGTTGCTGGTTGCCGACATGACCGTCGGCTATAAGGCGATCCGCGAGACCTTCGCCACCCAGGTGCTGCTCAACCCGGAAGAGCTGGTCATCGACGTTCAATATATCGACGGCCCGTTCAGATACCTCAACAACAAGTGGCGCTTCCTGGCCGAGGGCGAAACCGCCTCGACGGTCAGCTTCTTCATCGACTACGAATTCAAGAGCCGCATCCTCGGCGCCTTGATGGGCTCGATGTTCGACCGCGCCTTCCGGATGTTTTCCGAAGCCTTCGAAACCAGAGCCCGGAAGATCTATGGGGGCTGAAGTCTGCTGAAATCTGTCAGGGTAAAATTGAATCCGGTTTTCCCGAAAATGGCAAACCCTACCGCTTGCTCACGTGGTCAACCAGCGCCTGCATGGCGCGGGAGGCTGCTGAAGGGTCCGACTGCTGGATGGCGCGGATGACGGCGACGTGAAGAGAGATGGCGCGGTCCATGCCCTCGTGGGTGGCGACCGAAAACCACAGCCGCCGGGCATGGGTTTGCAACGGGGCGAGCGCTGCGGTGATGAACCGGTTGGGGCAGGCGTCTTCCATGATTTCATCGAACATCTTGTCGGTGGCGAGAAACCGGGCCATGTCGCCTGAAATCGCGCAGGCCGTCATATCCTGAGCGCAGGCGAGCAGCCGGGCGCGCTGGTCGGCTGTTGCATGGCGCGCGACGAGGCTTGCGGCAATCGGCTCGAGTTCCCGGCGAACCTGCATGATGTTGTCGTGATCCTCCGGCAGGATTTCGGCAACCTGCAGGCCGACCCGCGGGCGTACGGCGATCAGCCCCTGCCAGGCAAGCTTCTGGATTGCCTCGCGCACAGGCGTGCGGCCCTGGCCCGCCAGATCCAGCAGCTGCTTTTCCGTCACCAGCGATCCCGGCTTCAGCTTCAGGGTGACGATCAGGCTTTCCAGCGCGAGATAGGCGAGGTGGCTCTGGGACTCCCGGGCTGTCGACATGTTGTGGTCCCCATTCTGATATATCAGACCTTGGCAGACGCGATTTCTCGACACAAGGGCTGTGATATATCACGCCCGGATTTGCCCCGGCTTTTTGCGGATCTGGCCGGTCAGAAACGCCGCAAATCCGGCCAAACCGGCTGAAGAATGCCGAATTCCGGCGCGTTGGCGACATCGGATCTCTATAGTTTGAGTGCTGTTGAGCGCGTTGTTGCGCGCATCTTGGTCCTTCGTCTCAGGGCGGGGAAAAATTATAGATAATTCTTGAAACCGCCACCGAAAGCGGGCATGGGTTTGGGAAACGGGTTCCACGGACCGAACGAGAAGGACTGCGACCGCGATGCTGGACAAGATTTCCGCCGATATTTCCAATGCCACGCCGTCGGCTTCGCTGACGGCTGCGCCGTCGGCTTCATCGACCGGGGGCGTTTCCGGTGCGCAGGCGCGCGCGATCTATCACCAGCCCTTCAATGATCTCCTGTTTCAGGCCCAGACGGTCCACCGCCAGCGTTTCGATGCCAACGCCATCCAGATGAGCCGTCTTCTGTCGATCAAGACCGGTGGCTGTCCGGAAGATTGCGGCTATTGCAGCCAGTCCGCCCATGCCCCGACCGGCCTCAAGGCCTCCAAGCTGATGGAAGTCCAGCGCGTGCTGGACGAGGCGCAGAAGGCCAGGGAATCGGGTGCGACGCGCTATTGCATGGGGGCCGCCTGGCGCAGCCCCAAGGAGCGCGACATGGACATGGTGATTGCCATGGTCGAGGGCGTGAAGAACATGGGGATGGAAACCTGCATGACGCTCGGCATGCTGTCGCCCGAACAGGCGCTGCGGCTGAAGGATGCGGGGCTCGACTATTACAACCACAATGTCGATACGTCCGAGCGCTATTACAGCGAAGTGATCACCAGCCGCACCTTTGCCGACCGGCTGGAGACGCTGGACAATGTCCGCAACGCCGGGATGAAGGTGTGCAGCGGCGGCATTCTCGGCATGGGCGAGACCACCGAAGACCGGATAGACATGCTGGTGACGCTCGCCAACCTGCCCGAGCCGCCCGAAAGCGTGCCGGTCAACATGCTGATCCCGATCCCCGGTACAAAGCTTGAAAATGCCGCGCCGGTCGATCCCATCGAATTCGTCCGGGTCATCGCGCTCGCCCGCATCCTGATGCCGGCGAGCCATGTCCGGCTGTCGGCCGGCCGCACCGAAATGACCGACGAATTGCAGGCGCTCTGCTTCCTCGCCGGGGCCAATTCGATCTTCACCGGCGATGTGCTGCTGACCGCCGACAATCCCGGCGAGAGCCATGACGACCTGCTGTTCCGCCGCCTTGGCCTGAAGCCCGAGCCGCTGAACGACGAGAGCATGGGCTCTGATGCCGCATGAGCGACGGGCTTGCCCGCTATCAGCGCACGCTTGCCGGCCTTGAACGAAAGGGTCGGCGGCGTGCGCTGCTGCCCGAAGCGGGCAAGGATTTCACCTCCAATGACTTTCTCGGCCTGGCCGGATCGCCGCGCCTGAAGCGGGCCGTGGAATCCGCCCTTCAGCGCGGCGTGCCGGTTGGTTCCGGCGGCTCGCGGCTGTTGCGCGGCAATCATCCCGAACACGAGGCACTGGAGGCGGAAGCGGCAGCGTTTTTCGGTGCCTCCCGCGTGCTCTATTTCGGCAATGGCTTTACCGCCAATCTGGCGCTGTTTTCCACCCTGCCGCTGCGCGATGACCGGATCTTCTTCGATGCGCTGATCCATGCGAGCGCGCTCGACGGCATGGACATGTGTAAGGCCAGCGCCGAGAGCTTTGCCCATAATGACATGCAGGCGCTGGAACAGGCCCTTGTCACCTGGCGGAGACAGGGCGGCAAGGGCCATGCCTGGATTGCCGTCGAAAGCCTCTATTCCATGGATGGCGATTTCGCGCCGCTTGCGGATCTTGTTGCCATTGCCGACCAGCACGATGCCTTTCTCGTCATCGACGAGGCCCATTCCACCGGCGTGCACGGCGAAAGCGGGCGCGGGCTTGCGGCTGCCTTCGAGGGCCGCGAAAACATCGTGACGCTGCATACCTGCGGCAAGGGGCTCGGCTGTTCCGGGGCACTTCTGGCGGGAGACCGGGTGCTCTGCGACTATCTCGTCAACCGCGCCCGGCCCTTCATCTATTCCACCGCGCCGTCCCCGCTGATGGCGGCAACGGTGCGTGAAAGCTTACGGATCGTCGACGACGAGCCGCAGCGCCGGGCAGAGCTGTCGGACCTTGTCCGGTTTGCGGGCGACAGCCTGAAGCAGCGGCTGGGGCTTGATCCCGGTCCGTCGCAGATCATTCCGGTGCCGATCGGCGACAACGCCCGTTCGGTGGCAATTGCCGGGGCCCTGCGGCAGGCCGGTTTCGACATTCGCGCCATCCGTCCGCCAACCGTTCCGGAAGGCACGGCGCGGCTGCGCCTGTCGGTGACGCTGAATGTCACCAGGGACGATATTTCTGCCATGGCGGGCCTGCTCGCCGATCTCTTGAGGAAGAACTGACATGGGCAAGCGTCTGGTTGTCACCGGCACCGATACGGGTATCGGCAAGACGGTGTTTTCCGCAGCACTGGCAGGGGCGCTTGATGCCGTCTACTTCAAGCCGGTGCAGGCGGGGATCGAGGAAGAGACCGATAGCGAACTGGTCGCCCGGATCGGTGGCCTTCGCCCGGACCGCATCCTTGCCGAGCGCTACCGGCTGAAACTGCCCGCCTCGCCGCATCTGGCCGCGCGCGAGGAGGGGGTGGAGATAGCGCTGGAGGCGCTGGATCTGCCTGAGCTCGACGCACCTCTTGTGATCGAAGGGGCAGGCGGGCTGCTGGTGCCGCTCAACGAGTACCAGACCTATGCCGATGCCTTTGCCCGCTGGCAGGTGCCTGTCGTGCTCTGCGCCCGCACCGCGCTCGGCACCATCAACCACACCCTGCTGTCGCTGGAGGCACTCCGGGCCCGCGACATTCCCGTTCTCGGCGTTGCCTTCATCGGCGACGACGTGGCGGAAAGCCAGCGGATCATCGGGGCGATGGGCAAGGTGAAGGTGCTTGGCCGCTTGCCCCGGCTCGATCTCCTCGATGCCGCCACCCTTCGCGCGGCCTTTGCCTCCGCCTTCGATCTGGCTGATTTCTAGAGTTTGTCAGGGAAAAGTGGAATCCGGTATTCCCGATAATGACAAACAAAAACAAAGAGCGCTAGAGTCTGTCCGGTTCAGTATGAATCTGACAAACTCTAGAAGGAGATGTCCAGATGACGACCCTTTCGCCCGTGTGGCATCCCTTTACCCAGCACGCGCTCGAGCCCGGAATGCGCAAGGCCATGCGCACCGAGGGGGCAACGATTTTCGACGCCGACGGCAACGCGATCCTCGATGGCATCTCGTCCTGGTGGGTGATTACCCATCAGCACCGGCACCCCCGCATCATCAAGGCGATCCAGGACACGGCGGACAGGCTGGATCAGGTGATTTTTGCCGAGTTTACCCATCAACCCGCCGAAGACCTCGCCCGCCGTCTGGTGGAGGTGGCGCCCGCTGGCCTGACTCGGGTATTCTATTCCGACAGCGGCTCGACCGCCGTCGAGGTGGCCATCAAGATGGCGCTCGGCCATTTCCACAATCAGGGCATTGGCCGCCGCCGCATCGCGGTGCTGGAAGATGGCTATCACGGCGATACGATCGGCACGATGTCGGCGGGCGAGCGCGGCGTGTTCAATGCGCCCTATGATCCGCTGCTGTTCGAGGTCGAGCGTCTGCCCTTTCCGGGGCCGGGGGCGGAGCGGGAACGGGCCTGTCTCGATGCCTTCGAGGCGCTGTGCCGCAACGGCGACATGGCGGCGCTGCTTCTCGAACCGCTGGTGCTGGGTGCTGGCGGCATGCGGTTCTACCGGCCCGCATTCCTGACCGAAATCGTCACGATTGCCCGCCATCACGGCGTGCTGTTTCTGGCCGACGAGGTGATGACCGGCTGGGGGCGCACCGGCACGATGTTTGCCTGCGAACAGGCGGGCGTGTCGCCGGATATTCTGTGCACCTCCAAGGGCCTGACCGGCGGCGCGATCCCGCTTGCGGCAACGCTTGCGACGGAAGAGATCTTCGCCTCGCATTATTCCACCGACCGGCGGAAAACCTTCTTCCATTCGAGCTCCTACACCGCCAATCCGATGGCCTGCGCCGCCGGGGTCGCCAATCTCGACATCTGGCGGGATGAGCCTGTTCAGGCGCGCATCGATGCGCTGGCAAGCGCCCACACGGACCGGCTGAAGCGCTTTGAGGGTGACCAACGGGTGGAAAATATCCGGCAGACCGGCACCATCGCCGCCATGGACCTGGTCGTGCCTGCGGGCGGCTATCTCGCCGAATGCGGGCCGAAACTGCGGGCCTTCTTTCGCGAAAAACACCTGCTGCTGCGCCCGCTTGGCAATGTGCTCTACCTGATGACACCCTATTGCGTGACGGCGGACGAACTCGACCGCTTCTATGACGGGCTCGACGAGGGCATCACCCATGTGCTGAAGGACATGAAGCGGTGAGGGGCGCGCCCGCGTCACGGCTGGCAGGCTTTGGCCACGCGGTGCCGGAACGGCGCGTGCCGAATGCCGAGATCGAGGCGAGCCTTGGTCTCGAAACCGGCTGGATCGAAAGGCGCACCGGCATCCGCGCCCGGCATTGGGCCGCAGACGGCGACACGCTCAGCGACCTCGCCGCAAGGGCAGGGGAGATGGCGCTCGCGGCAAGCGGAATCCCGCGTGAAAACATCGGACTGGTGCTGCTCGCCACCTCGACCCCCGATCATCTGCTGCCGCCCAGCGCCCCGCTGGTCGCCCACAAGCTCGGCCTGAGGTCAGCCGGAGGCGTCGACCTGGCCGGGGCGTGTGCGGGCTTTCTCTACGCGCTGACGCTGGCCGATGGTCATGTCCGCAGCCAGGGCAAACCGGTGCTGGTGATTGCCGCCAATATTCTCAGCCGCAGGATCAATCCGCAGGAGCGGGCCAGTGCGGTGCTGTTTGCCGATGCGGCAGGGGCCGTGGTGGTCGCGCCATCCGGGGAGGCCGGAACCGGTCTGCTCGGTGCCGATCTCGCTGCCGATGGCGGCGGCTATGACCTGATCTCGATCCCGGCGGGCGGCTCCAGCCAGCCCTTCCATCCCGGCCTTGCCGCCGACCAGGTGCTGATGACCATGCGCGACGGACGTGCCGTCTACGAAAAGGCGGTGCGGATGATGGTCGATTGCGCCCGCCGCGCGCTGGCCGATGCCGGTCTTGCCGCAGGCAGCGTGACCCGCTTCATCCCGCATCAGGCCAATGCCCGGATTTTCGACACCGTCGCCGACCAGCTCGGCCTCGACCGCAACACAATCGAACGCTCCGTCACCAGTTACGGCAACTCCTCTGCCGCCACCATCCCGCTGACCTTGTCGCTCGCCGATGCCGGGAACCGGATCAGGCCGGGCGACACCTTGCTGATGACCGCCGCCGGTGCCGGCATGACCGGCGGTGCCGTGGTCTGGCGGATGTAGCGTGCCGTCCGGACGGACGCACCCCGCATGGCATCCGGCATGGGAGGGAGAGGCATCACCGCAGGGTGGTGGCAATATCGTTCATTGATGTATCGTCCGGCATAAAGTCACGCGTCACATTTGAAATTATATATTTTCCAATTCCCCAGTAAGAAACCCGCTTCGCCAAATGATTGCGCCAGTCGAGGAATCGGTGGTCTCCACCAGATACCTGTCAGCCAATCCATCACCCCGCAAAATATCAAGTACAGTACCTGTATTTATGGCGGAAAAATATATTAAACCGGATGATGGTTTTGGCATGACTGAAGGGAAATTTCGAAGTCGTGTTTCTGCATGGAAATACTATTTACTGTTAAATATATAATATTATTTCGATGAAAAGTTTTTAGACCGCGGAAAAAACCTGGACAGGGCCTCTTCTGTTTACCAGAAAAACTCAGCCCGATCTTGCCACCGAACAGGGACAGTAGCAAACGATCCGTTCGGCACGGAATTGTCACCCATGTCTTCGGTATGGGAAAAATCATGGTGAGCGCGCAGGGATTCGAACCCTGGACCTACTGATTAAAAGTCAGTTGCTCTACCGGCTGAGCTACGCGCTCCCAGGCCTTGCGAAGGGCGATTTCGGCCCCCTCTGGAAGTGCGCGGAACATATGCAGGGGACCTTGGGTGGTCAACCCGCATTCGTGCGGTTTTTTGGTTTTTCGCGACAATTTTGCGATAGGGTAAAACGGAAAGGTGATTGGCAAGCCGGGCCGCCAGCGGCTAGGTAAGGCACCAACCCTTACCCGCCCGGAGTTCAGCGCGCCCTGATGTTTGCCGATATTTCCTTCCTGAGTGCGCTTGTCGCCGGTGCCCTGTCGTTTCTGTCGCCCTGCGTGCTGCCGCTGGTGCCGCCCTATCTCTGCTACATGGCGGGGGTTTCGGTCGAGGATTTTCGCAACGGCATGGAGGGGGGCGCGGGCAGGGCAGGCCGCTGGACGGTATTTCTGCCGGCCCTGTTCTTCACCTTGGGTTTTGCCACGGTCTTCGTCGCGCTGGGGGCAGGCGCCTCCACCATCGGGGGCGTGCTCCGCCAGCATCTGGATGTGCTTGCCAAGGTTGGCGGGCTTATCATCATCATCATGGGCCTGAATTTTCTCGGCCTGTTCCGGATCGGATTGCTGGCCCGTGAAGCGCGGTTCCAGGGGGCGGGAAAGCCCGCGACGCTGACCGGCGCCTATGTCATGGGCCTTGCCTTTGCCTTCGGCTGGACGCCCTGCATCGGCCCGGTACTCGGCGCGATTCTCGGGGTTGCCGCCTCGAAGGACACGGTTTCCGGCGGGGCGCTGCTGCTGGCGATCTATTCGCTGGGGCTTGCCGTGCCGTTCTGGATTGCGGCGGGTTTTTCCGGTGCCTTCATGCGCTTCCTGTCGCGCTTTCGCCGTCATCTCGGTCTGGTCGAGAAGGTCCTCGGCCTGTTCCTGGTGCTGACGGGCCTTGCCTTCATCTTCGGCTATGTCAGCGATATCGCAATCTGGTTCCAGCAGAACTTCCCCATCCTGCAGCAAATAGGGTAAGGAAGCCGCGCCTTTCCCCTGCTGGTGATATCGACATGCTTGAAATACTGCTGCTGCTTCTGCCCTTTTTCGGCCTGATCCTGATCGGCTATGTCGCCGCCCGGATCACCCGGCAGCCGGCGGAGGCGCTGGGCTGGATGAATACCTTCATCATCTATGCGGCCCTGCCGGCGCTGTTCTTCAAGCTGGTGTCGAAGACGCCGATTGCCGATCTCACCCGGGTGGATTTCATCCTTGCCGATCTGAGCGCGACCTATCTGGTGTTTGCGCTGGTCTTCGTGCTCGGAAAACTGATCCGCAACAATCCGGTCGGCGAATCGACGGTGCAGGCCTTTGCCGGTGCCTATGGCAATATCGGCTACATGGGACCGGGCCTCGCGCTGCTGGCCATCGGCGACAAGGCAGCCGTGCCGGTGGCGCTGATCGTCTGCTTCGAAAATGCCATGCATTTCGTTGTCGCCCCGGCGATGATGGCGGTGGCGGGCGGGGATGACCGGACCCGCCCGCAAATGGCCTTCGACATCCTGAAGAAGGTCTCCCTCCACCCGTTCATCCTGTCCTGTGCGGCGGGTTTCGTGGTGGTGGCAAGCGGGCTTGCCGTGCCTGCACCGGCGCAGCAACTGGTCAATACGCTTGCCCAGGCGGCAGCCCCGTGCGCGCTGTTTGCCATGGGGGTGACCCTGGCGCTCCGGCCGCTGAAGCGGGTGCCTGCCGAAATCTATTATATCGTGCCGGTCAAGCTGCTGCTGCATCCCGCCGTTGTCTATCTCGTGCTGGCCTCCATCGGGCGGTTTGACCTGGTCTGGATCCAGTCGGCGGTGTTGCTCGCCGCCCTGCCGACGGCGGCCAATGTCTTTGTCATCGGCCAGCAATACCGCATCTGGCAGGAGCGGGCCTCGGCCACGATCCTGATCTCGACGGTACTGTCGGTGGCAAGCGTGTCGCTGGTGCTCTATGCGCTGCGCTCGGGCGTGTTACCCGCCCAGCTTTTCCCGTAAGGCGGAATGCAGCGCGGCGGGCACGGCACGCAGGCCGCGTCCGGGCTCGACACCTTCGCGCATGACGATCCCGCGCAGCGGCGGCATGGCGGCAAGCAGATGCAGGCCCGCCGCCCGCAGCATCTGCACCGGCAGGAAATCCGACAGCAGCGAGCGGTTCAGCACATCGACGCTTGCCGACCGGCTGGTGACATCCGCCCGGCGGCGGCGATCAAAGCGGTCGCCCGCATCACCGGGTACAGGCGTGGCGGCGGCAGAGCCAAGCAGATCGACCAGCGCCATCACATCGCGCAGGCTGAGGTTCAGGCCCTGCGCGCCAATCGGCGGGAAGACATGGGCGGCTTCGCCGACCAGCGCCACCCGGCCCTTGCCGAGCCGCTTCGCCATCATGCCGGAGAGTGGCCAGGCCTGAACGCCGGGTTCCACCCCGACGCGACCGAGCAGTGACTGCATCCGCGCTTCGACGCGGTCGCCCAGCACCTCCGGCGGCAGGTCGCGCATCGCCTCGGCTTCCGCAGGCTTCATCACCCAGACCAGGCTCGACCGGTCGCCCGGCAGCGGCACCTGGGTAAAGGGGCCCGATTCGGTGTGAAATTCGGTCGATACATTTCGGTGCGGCAGTTCATGGTCGAAATTCAGCACCAGCGCCGTCTGCGGATAGGACCAGTTTCGCGTCTCGATCCCGACGCTGGCGCGGGTCGGCGAGTTGCGGCCATCCGCACCGATGACGAAGCAAGCCGACATCTCCTCGCCATCCTCGAGACGCAGGTCCACCTGATCGGGAAAATGGCTGAGCTCCGCCACGCCGGACCGGTGGCGCACCACATTCGGCTCCCGGTCGAGCGCCGCTTCCAGCACCGGCATCAGGGCTGCGTTCGGAAAATTGTAGCCAAATGCCGAAAGACCGACTTCGGAGGCGCGGAAGGCCACCGGGGGAGCGCGCAGCAGGCGGCTGGTGCCGTCGAGGATCTGCATGGTGGACAGGGCCGCCGCCTTGTCCGCCATCTCCGGCCAGATGCCGAGACCTTCCAGAAAGCGGATCGACTGGTCCATCAGCGCGGTGGTGCGCCGGTCGGTTGCGGCAGGCGGTGGCGAAAGGGACACGACCTTGCGACCGGCACGCCCCAGCGCCAGAGCCGCAACCATCCCGGCCAGTCCGCCGCCGACAACCGCAATTTCAAACTGTCTCATGGCCGTTGTTCCATTCCGCACTCATCTCTGGTCCCGATATCTAGTGGTTTTGGCCACAACAATCCATGGGATCAAATGGCGCAGCCGCAGCGTTGCCGTGTCAATCCAGTCCTGTTTTCGCTGGACGACCGGCCACCTGTCGTGGCATCCCCTCAACCGGAGGACAGGTGGCAAGGCACCTGTCGGCCTCAGCGGGCCGGTACCGAAGGCGGAACTGATCATGACTTTGCTCAGAAAAGTGTTTAACTACAAGAAGGTGCCCTACGCGGAAATCCGGGCCTTTTCGGTCCATATCCTGACCGCATCCGGCTCGTTCCTGGCGCTTCTGAGCGTGATCGCGGCGGCCGAGCACCGTTTCGTCGACATGTTCTGGTGGCTCGGCCTGGCGCTGATCGTCGATGGTATCGATGGCCCCATTGCCCGCAAGCTCGAAGTCAAGGACGTCCTTCCCAACTGGTCCGGCGACACGCTCGACAATATCATCGACTATGTCACCTATGTGCTGGTGCCCGCCTTTGCGCTTTACGAAAGCGGCATGCTGGGCGCGCCCTGGTCCTTCATTGCCTCCGGCCTGATCGTGGTGTCGAGCGCCATCTACTACGCCGACATGGGGATGAAGACCGACGAATATTTCTTCTCCGGCTTTCCCGTCGTCTGGAACATGATCATCCTGACACTCTTCGTGATCGGTGCCGGACCGGTCACAACGGCGGTGCTCGTGTTCGGCTCGGTGCTGCTGACCTTCCTGCCTCTGCATTTCCTCCATCCTGTCCGCGTCAAGCGGCTGCGCCCGCTCAATCTCGGCATTTGCCTGCTGTGGTGCGGGCTTGGGGGCTATTCGCTGCTCCTGCATTTCCAGACGCCGCTGTGGGTGATGGCGAGCTTCATCCTGACCGGCCTCTACCTCTATTTCATCGGCGCGGTGCTGCAGCTGTTTCCGGCTCTCGGACGCAAGGGATATTGAGATGGGCACGACCGAAGCAGTGCTGTTTCGCACCCATGGCGGGCCTGAGGTCCTGACGCTGGAGGTGATCGACCTGCCGCTGCCGGCCGCAGGCGAGGTGCAGATCCGCCAGGCAGCCATCGGCGTCAATTATATCGATGTCTATTTCCGCACCGGCCTCTATCCGACGCCGGGCGGCCTGCCGTCGGTTGCCGGGCGCGAGGGCGCAGGCACCGTGACGGCGGTCGGACCGGATGTGACCGGATTTCAGGTCGGCGACCGGGTTGCCTATGCGGGAGGCGCAGGCGCCTATGCCCGCGCCCGCAACATTGCAGCCCGCCATCTGGTCAGGGTGCCGGACGGCATCACGCTCGAACAGGCCGCAGCCATGATGCTGAAGGGCATGACGGCGGAATACCTCCTCAACCGGACCTACAGGGTGGGGCCGGAGACGGTGCTGCTGTTTCATGCCGCTGCCGGTGGCGTCGGCCAGATTGCCGGACAATGGGCAAAGGCGCTCGGGGCCACCGTCATCGGCACCGTCGGCTCGGCTGAAAAGGCCGAGCTTGCCCGGGCCAATGGCTATGACCACGTCATCAACTACCGCACGGAAAATTTTGTCGAGCGGGTGCGCGACATCACCGGCGGACGGGGTGTCGACGTGGTCTATGACAGCGTCGGCAGGGATACGTTCCCGGCCTCGCTCGACTGCCTGAAACCGCGCGGCCTCTGGGTCAGCTTTGGCCAGTCCTCGGGAGCAATCGAGCCGGTCAATCTGGCGATTCTTTCCCAGAAAGGCTCGCTCTATGCCACGCGCCCATCGCTTTTCGCTTATATTTCCACACCGGAAGAGCTCAGCGCCTGTGCAAATGCGCTATTTGATATTGTCCAAATGGACAAAGTGCGTATCAATGTCTTCAGGACTTACCCGCTTGAGGAGGCGGGCCGCGCCCATGCGGATCTCGAGGCAAGAAAAACAAGTGGAACAATCCTTTTGATTCCCTGACAATCGACCGGAAAAGGTCGGCCCGGGGATCTTCAGGATAAAAGACCAGGGGGATAGGTGTCGGCATTGGAAACGTCGCAAAACGGCGCCTTGCTGTCCGTCAGCAAGCTGACAAAGCTGTTCGGGCAATTTGCTGCCTGCAACGCCATTGATCTCGCGATCCGCCCCGGAGAAATCCACGCGCTTCTCGGCGAAAATGGCGCGGGCAAATCCACACTCGTCAAGATGCTGTTCGGGGTGCTCGCCCCAAGCTCGGGCCAGATCTTCTGGAAGGGCCAGCCGGTGCGCATCACGTCGCCCGGCGAGGCCCGCAAGACCGGTATCGGTATGGTCTTCCAGCATTTCTCGCTGTTCGAAGCGCTGACGGTCGCCGAAAACATCGCGCTGTCGCTGGATCCCGGCATATCGCTTGCCAAAATTTCAGAAGAGGCGGCGACCCTGTCGCGCAATTACGGCCTGCCGCTCGATCCGAATGCCCATGTGGCGGATCTGTCGGTCGGCGAGCGGCAGAGGATCGAAATCGTCCGCGCCCTCCTGCAGAATCCGAGCCTGATCATTCTCGACGAGCCGACCTCGGTGCTGACCCCGCAGGAGGCCGACCGGCTGTTTGAAACCCTGGAAAAGCTGAAGAGCGAAGGCCGCTCGGTGCTCTATATCAGCCACCGGCTGGAAGAGGTGCAGCGGATCTGCGACCGGGCGACGGTGCTTCGCCATGGCAAGGTGACGGGTGCCTGCGATCCGCGCCAGGAAACGCCTGCGACCCTTGCCCGGATGATGGTCGGGGCCGATGTCGAATCGGTCAAGCGCATCACCGATATTCCCGGCGGCGCGATCCAGCTCGAAGCGGTGGGGCTGACGGTTCCGGCCCGCACGCCCTTTGCCGTGTCGCTGAAGGATATCAATCTCAAGGTTCGCGCCGGTGAAATCCTCGCCATCGCCGGTGTCGCCGGCAACGGGCAGGGCGAATTGTTTGATGCGCTCTCCGGCGAATTTCCGACTGCCGACGGCAATGCGGTCCGCATTGCCGAAAAGCCGGTGGGAAGGCTCGGCATTTCCGCGCGGCGTCTGATGGGGGCGGGTTTCGTGCCGGAGGAGCGCCATGGTCACGCTGCGGTGACAACGATGTCGCTCTCCGACAACCTGGTTCTTGCCCGCCACCGCTCCGACCGAAAGGCTTTCATCTCAGGTCCGTTGCGGCTGATCCGCCACGCCGCCGTCAAGGCCGCGGCCAGTCGGATTTCCGAAGCCATGGACGTGCGCAAGAGTGGCGAAGATCCGCCCGCAGGCTCGCTGTCGGGCGGCAACCTGCAGAAATTCATCGTCGGTCGCGAGCTTGACCGCCAGCCCGCCGTGCTGATCGTCAACCAGCCGACCTGGGGCGTCGATGCCGGGGCTGCAAGCCGCATCCGCCAGGCGCTGGTCGATCTCGCCCGCAGCGGTTCGGCGGTGCTGGTGATCAGCCAGGACCTCGACGAAATCTTCGAAGTCGCCACCGAAATCGCCGTGATCTCGGAAGGACGGTTGTCGAAACCCTATGCCGCCTCGGAGCTCAGCATGGAAAAGATCGGCCTGCTGATGGGCGGCATGCACGACCCGAAATCCGCGACCGCCAGCGGGGAGGCCGCCCATGCGCATTGAACTTGAAAAACGGGCCGGCCAGTCGCAGTTGTTTTCGATTGTCTCGCCGCTGCTCGCCCTGCTGCTGACGACCATCGCGGGTGCGATCATGTTCGCGCTGCTGGGAAAGAGCCCGCTCGATGCGCTCTACAGCTTCTTCATCGATCCGCTGACGGAAGTCTGGTCGCTGCATGAGCTGGCGATCAAGGCGGCGCCGCTGATCCTGATCGGGGTGGGGCTCTCCGTCTGCTACCGCTCCAACAACTGGAACATCGGTGCCGAGGGCCAGTTCACCATCGGGGCGATCACCGGGTCTATCCTGCCGATCTTGGTGCCGGAATGGCATTCCTGGCTGGTGCTGCCGCTGATGCTGGTGATGGGTGCCATCGGCGGCGCGCTCTATGCGGCGATCCCCGCCTTTCTGAAAAGCCGGATGAACACCAATGAAATCCTGACCAGCCTGATGCTGGTCTACATCGCGCAACTGTTCCTCGACTGGCTGGTGCGCGGCCACTGGCGCAATCCCGGCGGCATGAATTTCCCCGAATCCGTGACCTTTTCCGACGCTGCCACCTTGCCCGCCATGCTCGCCTCGGGCCGGGCCCATTGGGCTTTTGCCTTCGCGATCATCGCGGCGCTGGCGATCTGGTTCATGATGCGCTTCACGCTGAAGGGCTTTGAAGTTGCGGTGCTTGGCGAATCCGAGCGGGCAGGGCGGTTTGCGGGCTTTTCCGGACGAAGGATGATCTGGTTCTCGATGCTGCTGTCCGGCGCACTCTCCGGCCTTGCCGGGATCTCGGAAGTCTCGGGCTCCATCGGCCATCTGCAGCCGGTGATCTCGCCCGGCTACGGCTTTACCGCGATCATCGTCGCCTTCCTTGGCCGCCTCAATCCGCTCGGCATCATCGCGTCCGGCCTGGTGCTGGCGCTCACCTATCTCGGCGGCGAGGCGGCGCAGCTGTCTCTCGGGGTTTCCGACAAGGTCACCCGGGTGTTTCAGGGGCTGCTGCTGTTCTTCGTTCTCTCCTGCGATACGCTGATCCGCTACAAGGTGCGCATCGTCTGGACCACACTCAGTGCCAAAATGCAGGGAGAGGCCTCCAGATGATCCTCGAAGCAATCCTGCTCACCGTCATCACCGCCGCGACCCCGCTGGTCATTGCCGCGCTGGGGGAACTGGTGACCGAACGCTCCGGCGTCCTCAATCTTGGCGTCGAAGGCATGATGATCATGGGGGCCATCGGCGCCTTTGCCTGCGCGCAGATGACCGGCTCGCCCTATCTCGGCGTTCTGGCCGGGATGGCGACAGGAGCTGCCTTCTCGCTGCTCTTCGGCTTCCTCACCCTGACGCTGGTCGCCAACCAGGTGGCGACGGGTCTGGCGCTGACCATTCTCGGCCTCGGCGTTTCCGGCAATCTCGGCGAAAGTTTCGTCGGCGTGCCCGGCGTCAGGCTGCCGGAGATCGCCATCCCGGTGCTGTCGGATATTCCGGTCGTCGGGCCGATCCTGTTCCGGCAGGACATCATCTTCTACCTGTCGATCGTGCTGGTCTTCGGCGTCAACTGGTTCCTGTTCAAAACCCGCACCGGCCTGAAACTGCGCGCCATCGGCGACAGCCATGGCTCCGCCCATGCGCTCGGCATCAACGTGATCAGGACGCGCTATCTCGCCGTGCTGTTCGGCGGTGCCTGTGCGGGTCTAGCCGGGGCGCAGCTGTCGCTGATCTATACGCCGCAATGGGTGGAAAACATGTCTGCCGGGCGCGGCTGGATCGCGCTGGCGCTCGTCGTCTTCGGCTCCTGGCGGCCGTGGCGGATTTTGGCGGGCGGCTACCTGTTCGGGGCGGTCACCATCGGGCAATTGCATGCGCAGGCGCTGGGGATCGGGGTGCCCAGCCAGTTTCTCTCCGCACTTCCCTATGCGGCGACTATTGTCGTTCTCATCGCGATCTCGCATAATCGCCGCACGACCCTCATCAATACCCCGGCCTGCCTCGGCAAGCCCTTCGTGCCCGACCGTTAATACCGCTTTAAAAACCGGCGTGGAAACGCTCAAGACCAAAAACCAGAGAACCAAAAAAGGGGTGAATATGAAGAAAATCGCACTCGCGCTCGCCGCAACGGCAGCCATGATGATCAGCGTCGGCTCTGCTGTTCAGGCCGCAGACAAGACCAAGGTTTGCTTCGTCTATGTCGGTTCCAAGACCGATGGCGGCTGGACCCAGGCGCATGAACTCGGCCGCCAGCAGCTCGACAAGGCCCTTGGCGACAAGGTCGAAACGCCGTTCCTCGAAAACGTGCCGGAAGGCCCCGATGCCGAACGCGCCATCGAACGCATGGCCCGCTCCGGCTGCGCCCTGATCTTCACAACGTCCTTCGGCTTCATGGACGCAACCCTCAAGGTTGCCCAGAAATTCCCGGATGTGAAGTTCGAGCACGCCACCGGCTACAAGGTCGCGCCGAACGTTTCGACCTATAATTCGCGCTTCTACGAAGGCCGCTACATCAACGGCCAGATCGCCGCGAAAATGTCGAAGACCGGAGTTGCCGGCTACATCGCCTCCTTCCCGATCCCGGAAGTGGTGGCAGGCATCAACTCGTTCCTGCATGGCGCACGCAGCGTCAATCCTGACTTCAAGCTGAAGGTCATCTGGGTCAACACCTGGTTCGACCCGGGCAAGGAAGCCGATGCCGCCAAGGCGCTGATCGACCAAGGTGTCGACGTGCTGACCCAGCACACCGACACGACTGCGCCGATGCAGGTTGCCGAAGAGCGCAAGATCCATGCCTTCGGCCAGGCCTCGGACATGATTGCCGCAGGCCCGACCGCCCAGATGAGCTCGATTGTCGACACCTGGGGTGCCTATTACATCAAGCGCACCCAGGCGCTGCTTGATGGCAAGTGGTCCTCGCAGCAGAGCTTCGACGGCTTGAAGGACGGCATCCTGACCATGGCGCCCTTCACCAACATTCCTGACGACGTCAAGAAGATGGCGGAAGACACAGAAGCCAAGATCAAGTCCGGCGAACTGAAGCCCTTTAGCGGCCCGATCAAGAAGCAGGACGGCTCGGACTGGCTGAAGGCGGGCGAAAGCGCCGATGACGGCACCATTCTCGGCATGAACTTCTACATCGAAGGCGTGGACGACAAGCTGCCGCAATAACAAGGTCTGGACCTGCAAATGACACGGGGGTGCCTTCGGGTGCCCCCGTTTGCGTCTGGACGACCGGCATGGCCGAGATTGTCTTTGCGCGGGCGATGCACTATCTGACTGGCTCAGATACAGCATTTGCATCTTCTGACTTTCCAGTCGGGACCGAAGGCCGAAAGGCTCAGGAAAACCCGGCACCCGCTCAAAACCGGGATAACCGACCCCGATGGTGGTTCATGATTACGACTGAAATTGCGGTCATCTTTGTTCTTCTCCTGATCAATGCCTTCTTCTCGCTGTCGGAAATGGCGATTGTGTCGGCCAGCCGCCCGATGCTGCGGCAGAAGGCCAAGCAGGGAGACCGGCGGGCGCTGGTGGCGCTCCGGCTTGCCGAGGATCCGGCGAAATTCCTTTCCACCGTGCAGGTCGGCATCACCCTGGTGGCGACGCTCACGGGTGCCTATGGCGGGGCGCAGATTGCCGATCAGGCAGCCCCGGCCTTTGAGGCCATGCCCTATATCGGAGCCTACAGCCATTCGGTGGCAGTTGCCGTGGTGGTGACGATCCTCACCTATTTCTCGGTGATCATCGGCGAACTCATCCCGAAGCAGACCGCCCTCGGCAATGCCGATGCGCTGGCGCTGATCGTGGCGCGGCCGATGGCGATGCTGTCGCGGATCGCCGCACCCTTCGTCTACCTGTTCGAGTTTTCCGCCCATCTCTTCATGCGGGCGACCGGCATGCTGTCGAAGAGCGCCGACGAGGTGACTGAAGCGGAGGTCCACGCGGTTCTTGCCGAAGGGGCGGAAAGCGGCGTGATCGAGAAGGCGGAACACGACATCCTGCGACGGATCATCGGGCTCGGTGACCGCTCGGTGAAATCGATCATGACCCACCGCACCGAAATCGTGTCGCTCGACATCAACGATTCGCTGGAAGAGATCCGGCGCGAGGTCGAGACCAGCGGCCATTCCCGCTACCTCGTGGTCGAGGGCGACAATCGCAATGTCATCGGTGCCGTCAATGCCCGCGACATCTTTGCGGCGACAGCGGACGCCTCCTCCTTTGCCCTTCGCCCTCTGGTCCAGGAAATCCGCGCCATTCCCGAGACCACGACCTGCCTGAAGGCGCTCGAAACCTTCAAGTCGACGCCGATGCACATGGCGATCATCGTCGATGAATACGGCAGCACCGAAGGCATCGTCACTCCGGCAGACCTGCTCGAAGCCATCGTCGGCATTCTGCCCTCCAACTATGACGCCGGCGAATCGACGCTGATCCGCCAGCGCGAGGACGGCAGCTACGTGATCGACGGGCGCACCCCGATCCACGAAATCGAACTGGCACTCGATCTCGACAGCATCGAGACCGAGGGAAATTTCGAGACCATTGCCGGCTATCTCGTGCAGGAACTGCGCAAATCGCCGGAGGAAGGCGATATTCTCGAGCGTTTCGGCTTCCGCTTCGAGGTGATCGACATGGATGGCCGTCGGATCGACAAGATCCTGATGAACCGGATCTGAGCCTGCATTTCACCGTAGCCGCGAGAGTTTTGGACATTCGCCGGTTTTTTGCTACAGCGGGATAAATGCGTGGCGGGTGTGCGGTTCACACGACTGCCGGTCTGTTCGGGAGATGTCCATGGTTGAAGGTCGGTGTCTGGCGGTGGTTCTGGCTGCGGGTGACAGCACGCGGATGAAGTCCTCGAAATCGAAGGTGCTGCATCCGGTCGCTGGCCGTGCGATGATCTCGCATGTCATGCAGGCGGTCAGGGAATCGGGGATCGAGGATGTGGCGCTGGTGACGGGCCGCGACGCCGATGCCGTCGCCAAAGCCGCCCGCATCGGCGGGTTGACGGTGACACCGCATTTCCAGAGCGAGCGCAAGGGCACCGGCCACGCAGTACAGATGGCCGCCGACGAGATTGCCCGGGGCTATGACCAGATCCTGGTCGCTTACGGCGATGTACCCTTGCTGACCGCAGGACCGCTTGCCGCCGCGCGGGCAAAGCTTGCGGAAGGCAATGACATCGTCGTCATCGGTTTTCACGCCGCCAACCCGTTCGGCTATGGCCGCCTGCTGGTCGAAGACGGCGAACTCGTTGCGATTCGCGAGGAAAAGGACGCCAGCGAGGCCGAGCGCCAGGTGACCTGGTGCAACAGCGGGCTGATGGCGATCAATGGCAAAAAGGCGCTCGATCTCCTGTCCCGCATTACCAATGCCAATGCCAAGGGCGAATATTACCTGACCGATCTTGTCGAAATCGCCCGTGCGCTCGGGGGGCGGGTGACGGCGGTCGATGCGCCGGAAGTCGAAATGACCGGCTGCAACACCCGCGCCGAACTCGCCGTCATCGAACGCCTGTGGCAGCAGCGCCGCAGGCAGGAACTGATGCTGTCAGGCGTGTCGATGATTGCGCCGGAAACCGTGTTTCTCTGCCATGATACGGTGATCGAACCCGAAGTGCTGATCGAGCCGAATGTGGTCTTCGGCCCCGGCGCGGTGATCCGCAGCGGCGCGACCATCCACGCCTTCTGCCATATAGAGGGCGCACAGGTCGCCGATGGCGCGACCGTCGGGCCCTTCGCCCGACTGCGTCCGGGGGCCAATCTCGGCCGCGATGCCAAGGTCGGCAATTTCTGCGAGGTGAAGAAGGCCGAGATCGGCGAGGGGGCCAAGGTCAACCATCTCACCTATATCGGCGATGCCTTTATAGGCGCCCACAGCAATATCGGAGCGGGCACCATCACCTGCAATTATGACGGGGTGAACAAGCACGAGACCCGGATCGGCGATAATGCCTTCATCGGCTCCAACACCTCGCTGGTCGCACCCGTCTCTGTCGGCAAGGGGGCGATTGTCGGTTCGGGCAGCGTCATCACCGAGGATGTACCGGAAGATGCGCTGGCGCTCGGCCGCGCCCGCCAGGACATCAAGCCGGGCCGGGCCCGGCTGATCCGCGAGCGCAACCTTGCGCTGAAAGCGGCGAAGGCGTCCAAATCAGCCTGATCCTTGGTATGGCCTGTAACGGTTCGAAATCGAACGTGACCGCCGGTGGTGTTGAATTCACCGGGAAAACCGGTAGGAACAGCGCCTGTTACATTACGAATGAGGAGAGCCCCACATGTGCGGCATTGTTGGTATTGTCGGAACGCAACCGGTCGCCGGACGGCTGGTGGATGCGCTGACCCGGCTTGAATATCGCGGCTATGATTCCGCCGGGATTGCCACCGTGCATGAAGGCGTGCTGGATCGCCGCCGGGCGGAAGGCAAGCTGGTCAACCTGCAGAAGCGGCTTGCCGACGAGCCGCTGGCCGGCACGACCGGCATTGCCCATACCCGCTGGGCCACCCATGGCGTGCCGAACGAAACCAATGCCCACCCGCATTTCGTTGATGGCGTCGCCGTCGTTCACAACGGCATCATCGAGAATTTCTCCGAGCTGCGCGATGAGCTGCGGGCCGAAGGCTGCCTCTTCCTGTCGCAGACCGACACCGAGGTCGTCGCCCATCTGCTGGCAAAATATACCCGCGACGGTCTCGATCACCGCGCCGCCATGCTGAAGATGCTGAACCGCGTCACCGGGGCCTATGCGCTGGTGGTGCTGTTTCAGGATGATCCCGATACGCTGCTCGGCGCGCGCTCAGGCCCGCCGCTGGCCATCGGCTTCGGCAAGGGCGAAACCTTCCTCGGGTCCGATGCGATTGCGCTGTCGCCCTTTACCAACCAGATCACCTACATGCAGGATGGCGATCTCGCAATCATCAGCCACAAGGGGGCGCTGATTACCGATTTCGCCGGCAATCCGGTCGAACGGCCGCGCCAGATTTCGCAGGCCGCCGTCTTCGTGGTCGACAAGGGCAATCACCGCCATTTCATGGAAAAGGAAATCTACGAGCAGCCGGAAGTGATTTCCCATGCGCTCGGCCATTACGTCGATTTTGCCGCACTCAAGGTCAATGCCGAGACGGCGCTGATCGACTTTTCCAGCGTGTCGCGTCTGGCGATTTCCGCCTGCGGCACCGCCTATCTCGCCGGCCTCACCGGCAAATACTGGTTCGAGCGCTATGCCCGGCTGCCGGTCGAAATTGATGTGGCCTCGGAATTCCGCTACCGCGAAATGCCGCTTTCCGCCGATCAGGCAGCGCTGTTCATCTCGCAATCCGGCGAAACCGCCGACACGCTGGCGTCATTGCGCTATTGCCGGGAAAACGGGCTGAAGATCGGCGCGGTCGTCAATGTCCGTGAATCCACCATCGCCCGCGAATCGGATGCGGTGTTTCCGATCCTTGCCGGGCCTGAAATCGGCGTTGCCTCGACCAAGGCCTTCACCTGCCAGCTGACCGTTCTGGCAAGCCTTGCCATTGCCGCCGGGCGGGCCCGGGGCACGCTGGATGAGGCGGGCGAGAAGGAACTGGTCCGCCATCTGACCGAGATGCCGCGCATCATGAGCGCGGTCCTCAACCGCATCCAGCCGCAGATGGAGAGCCTGTCGCGGGAACTGTCGAAATACAAGGATGTCCTCTATATCGGTCGCGGCACCAGCTATCCGCTGGCGCTGGAGGGGGCGCTGAAGCTCAAGGAAATCTCCTATATCCACGCCGAAGGCTATGCGGCGGGCGAGCTGAAGCATGGTCCCATCGCGCTGATCGACGAGAACATGCCGGTGATCGTGATTGCCCCGCATGACCGGTTCTTCGACAAGACCGTCTCCAACATGCAGGAAGTGGCCGCGCGCGGCGGCAGGATCATCTTCATCACCGATGAAAAGGGCGCGGTCGCCTCAAATCTGCCGACCATGGCGACAATCGTGCTGCCCGAGGTGGATGAACTGATCGCCCCCATGGTATTCTCGCTGCCGATCCAGCTTCTGGCCTATCATACCGCCGTGTTCATGGGTACGGATGTGGACCAGCCGCGCAATCTGGCCAAGTCCGTGACGGTGGAATGAGCGACAAAGGTTTGATGTGGACGAGATCAGGTTGACCGAACCGCCGAAGCGGGAAAGTTTCGCCACCCGGCTCAGGAACAATTTTCTGACCGGGCTGATCATCTGTGCGCCGATTGCCATCACGATCTGGCTGACCTGGACCTTCATCCATTGGGCCGACAGCTGGGTCAATCCCTATATTCCCTACCGTTACAACCCGGAAAGTTACCTAAAATTCGCCATTCCGGGCTTCGGCCTGCTGATTGCGGTGGTTCTGATCACCGTCGTCGGCCTGCTCGGCAAGAACCTGATCGGCCGCAGCATCGTCGAATTCGGCGAACGCCTCGTGCATCGCATGCCGCTGGTCAGTTCCATCTATCGCGGCGTCAAGCAGATCTTCGAATCGGTGCTGAAGGACCAGTCCTCGTCCTTCAAGCGGGTCGGGCTGATCGAATATCCCGGCCCTGGCCTCTGGGCGCTGGTGTTCATCTCCTCGCAGCCGAAGGGCGAGATCGGCGCGAAATTCAATGAAATGGGCGAAGACATGGTGGCCGTCTTCCTGCCGCCAACCCCGATCCCGACCGCAGGCTTCCTGATCTTCGTGCCGAAACGCAAGATCGTCATGCTGGACATGAGCCCGGAGGATGCCGCCAAGGTGCTGCTCTCAGGCGGCCTGATCACCCCGGATTTCAAGCCCCGCGAAGGGGCCGCCGCGCCCAGATCCCAATCTGTCGCAGACCTGCCGTCACCCGGCGCGTAAAAAGCGGATCGCCTCGTCGCGGCGGTAGAGATAGAGCAGGGTGCGCAGGGCTTCGCCGCGCGCGCTGGCGAGGTCGGGATCGCGCTCGATCATGTAGGCGGCATCCTTCCGGGCGATTTCCAGCAGATCCGCATGGGCCTCAAGGCTGGCCAGCCGGAAGCCGGGCGTGCCGGACTGGCGGGTGCCGAGCAATTCGCCTTCGCCCCTCAGCTTCAGGTCTTCCTCGGCGATCAGAAATCCGTCCTCGGATTCCCGCAGGATCGACAGCCGCGCCTTGCCGGTTTCCCCCAGCGGCCCCTTGTAGAGCAGGATGCAGGTCGAGGCTTCGTCGCCGCGCCCGACCCGGCCGCGCAGCTGGTGCAATTGCGCCAGCCCGAAGCGTTCGGCATGTTCGATCACCATGATCGTCGCATCCGGCACGTCGACACCGACCTCGACCACGGTGGTGGCGACCAGCAGGCGGGTCTCGCCGGATTTGAAGGCCTGCATCACCGCATCCTTTTCCGTCCCCGCCATCCGGCCATGGACAAGGCCGATGGGCACCCGCAGCGCCTTTTCCAGCACGGCAAACCGCTCCTCCACCGACATCAGGTCGGACACGTCGGATTCTTCGACCAGCGGGCAGATCCAGTAGGCCTTCTTGCCCTCGGCAAGGGCGGAGCGGAGCCGGTCGATAATGTCGCCGGTGCGCTCCATCGGCACGGTGATGGTCTGGATCGGCTTGCGGCCCGCCGGTTTCTCGGTGAGTTTCGAGACATCCATGTCACCGAAGGCGGCAAGAACGAGGGTGCGCGGAATGGGGGTTGCGGTCATCACCAGCATGTGGGGCGAAATGCCCTTGGCCGTCAGCCGCAGCCGCTGGTGTACACCGAACCGGTGCTGCTCGTCCACCACCGCCAGCAGCAGGTTGCGGTAGGTGACACTGTCCTGGAACAGCGCATGGGTGCCGATGACGATCTGGGCCTCGCCGCTGGCGATGCGCTCGACGATGGCGTCCCGCTCACGGCCCTTGGTGCGGCCAGTGAGGACTTCCACCGTCAGGCCCGCCGCCGCCGCCATTTTCGAGATGGTCGCATGGTGCTGGCGGGCGAGGATTTCGGTCGGTGCCATCAGCACCGCCTGCCCGCCGCTTTCCACCGCCGCTGCCATCGACAGCAGCGCCACCAGCGTCTTGCCGGAACCGACATCGCCCTGCAACAGCCTGAGCATCCGCTGGTCGCCCGCCATGTCGGCCAGCACCTCGGCAACGGCATTTGTCTGGCTGGCGGTGGGCGAAAAGGGCAGGGCGGCAAGGATCGGGCGGCTGACGGCACCGGTTGCAACAACGGGCACGCCCGGTACCCGGCGCAACCTCTGGCGCACCAGAGCCAGCGACAATTGACCGGCCAGAAACTCGTCATAGGCAAGCCTGCGACGGTGAGGGGCCTGAAGGTCGAGATCGCCGGCATCGCGCGGGCTGTGCAGCGCCAGAAACGCCTGCTTCACCGGGGGAAAGCCCTGCCGGCGGGTGAGCTCCGCATCGTCCCATTCGGCAAAGTCGGGAACCCGGGCAACGGCCTCGCCAATCGCCTTGCGCAGGAACTTGAGCGACAGGCCGGCGGTCAGCGGATAGATCGGCTCGACCAGCGGCATGGTTTCGGCAGCCGATTGCAGCACCACATAATCCGGATGCACCATCGACGGGCGGCCATTGAACCAGTCGACCTTGCCGCTGACGACGATGGTTTCATTGACCGGCAGCGCCTTTTCCAGCCATTGTCCGTTGCCCTTGAAATAGACCAGCCCGAGTTCGCCGGTATCGTCATGCAGGAACACCCGGTAGGGCACATTGCTTTTGCCGCGCGGCGGCGGCTGGTGGCGGTCGACGCGGGCGGTGATGGTGACGATGACACCTTGCGGTGACAGGGCAATTCCCGGCTGGTTGCGCCGGTCGATCAGCGAGGAGGGGGCGTGGAAGACCAGGTCGATTACCCGGCACTCCTCGACCTCCTCGCGGCCAAACAGCCGGGCGAGCAGTTGCGCAAGTTTCGGCCCGACCCCTGGGAGGGTGGTGATCGGCGAAAACAGGGGATCAAGCAGGGCAGGGCGCATGGCTGCCAAATTGCGACGGGAAATGGGGCCTTGGCAAGGCTGACAAATCAGAAACCAGCGGTTATAGAAGCGCATCAACAGGAAGGGCCGTGAGACATGACCGGATTGACCCGCACCAGCGCCGATCTCGACCCGCGCCGCCGCCGCATTCTCTATCGCTGCTGGCATCGCGGCATCCGCGAGATGGATCTGGTGCTTGGCCAGTTCGCCGAGGCGGAAATTGCCGGCCTCGACGATCAGGCCCTCGACGAGCTGGAAATCATCATGGCCGAGGAAGATCATGACCTCGTGCGCTGGGTCACCGGCGCCGATCCGCTGCCCCAGCGTTACGCAACGCCGCTCTTTGCCCGGATCGCCAGCTACAGCCCGGATTTCGACCTTGTGACAATGGAAAGCCTGTCGCCTGATCGCGCCGGGACGATGAAAGACCACGGATGATTGCCGGACTCGATATCAGCAAGCTCACCGCGCCCGCGGGCTCGGTCGCCCATATGCCTGTGACCATTGCCAATGTGCCTGCCGGCATGGAGCCCTTCATCCTTGCCGAGCTTGCCCGCGCGGGTGCGCCAGTGGCCTATGTCATGTCGGACAGCCAGCGGATGCAGGATGTCGAGCAGATGCTGGCCTTTGCCGCACCCGATATTCCCGTCCTGTCGCTGCCCGCCTGGGACTGCCTGCCCTATGACCGGGTGTCGCCCAGTGCCGACACCTCCGCGCGCCGGCTGTCCGCGCTCACGGGCCTGATCGCCCATGCCCGAAAGCCGCATGCGGCCATCGTGCTCGTCACCGCCAATGCGATGCTGCAGAAGGTGGCACCGCGCGAGGTGATCGAAAGCCTCGCCTTTTCCGCCCGTCCCGGCAACCAGCTGAAGATGGACGACATTGCCGCGCGGCTCGACCGCAACGGCTTCGACCGGGTGTCGACGGTGCGTGAGGTCGGCGAATTCGCGGTGCGCGGCGGCATTCTCGATGTCTTCGTGCCCGGTCAGGAAGAGCCGGTGCGGCTCGATTTCTTCGGCGATACGCTGGAATCGATCCGCACCTTCGATCCCGCCAGCCAGCGCACCACGGGTCAGGCCCGCTCGCTCGATCTCAACCCGATGAGCGAGGTGTCGCTGACCCCGGACACGATCTCGCGGTTTCGCACCCGCTATCTCTCGATGTTCGGCGCGGCCAATCGCGATGATGCGCTCTATGCCGCCGTGTCCGAAGGCCGCCGCTATGCCGGTCTCGAACACTGGCTGCCGCTTTTCTACGAGCATCTGGAGACGGTCTTTGACTATCTCGATGGTTTTCGTATCGTCACGGATCATACGTTACGTGAGGCTGCGGAAGAACGCTCGAAGCTCGTGCATGACTATTACGAGGCGCGCCAGCAGTCGGGCGAACAGAAGAAGGGCTCGCTCGGCAACAGTACGCCCTACAAGCCCGTCTCCCCCGGCCAGCTCTATCTGGCACCGAAGGATTTTGCCGCCGTGCTGGAAGCACGCGGTGCCATTCGGCTCAGCCCGTTCAACGAGCTGGAAAGCGGCGGGCGCAAGGTGATGTCCGTGGACGCGGCCTCCGGTCCGCGCTGGGCAAAGGCCGTGCCCGACAGTTCCGATGCCGAGCGGCTGAATGTCTTCGATCTCGCCGTCAAGCATATCGCCGAACGCCGGGCGCGCGGCAAGAAGGTGCTGATCTCCGCCTGGACGGAAGGCTCGCTCGACCGGCTGCTGCAGGTGCTGAACGAGCACGGGCTGGAAAAGATCAGGCCGGTGAAGGCGCTTGCCGATCTCGACCGGCTGGCGAAGGGCGAGGCGGCCTCGGCCGTGCTCAGCCTTGAAGCGGGCTTCGAGACCGGCGATCTGGTGGTGATCGGCGAACAGGACATTCTCGGCGACCGCATGGTGCGCCGCTCCAGGCGCCGCAAGCGGGGCGCGGATTTCATCGCCGAGGTCGCGGGTCTGGAAGAGGGCGCACTCGTCGTCCATGCCCAGCACGGCATCGGCAAGTTCATCGGGCTTCGCACCATCGAGGCCGCAGGTGCGCCGCATGCCTGCCTGGAACTGGTCTATGCCGACGAGGCCAAGCTGTTCCTGCCGGTCGAAAACATCGATCTCCTGTCGCGCTATGGATCGGAGGGCAATGAAAGCGCGCTCGACAAGCTCGGCGGCGGCGCCTGGCAGATGCGCAAGGCCAAGCTCAAGAAGCGCCTGCTCGACATGGCCGATGGCCTGATCAAGATTGCAGCCGCCCGGCTGGTGCGCCATGCGCCGGTGCTGGTCGCCCCCGACGGCCTCTATGACGAATTTGCCGCCCGCTTCCCCTATGACGAGACGGAGGACCAGCTGAACTCCATCGAGGCGGTGCGCGAGGATCTTGGCGCGGGACGTCCGATGGACCGGCTCGTCTGCGGCGATGTCGGCTTCGGCAAGACGGAAGTGGCGCTGCGCGCGGCCTTCCTTGCGGCGATGAACGGCGTGCAGGTGGCGGTGGTGGTACCGACGACATTGCTCGCCCGCCAGCATTTCAAAACCTTCTCCCAGCGGTTCCGTGGCCTGCCGATCCGGCTTGCCCAGGCCTCGCGGCTGGTGGGTTCGAAGGAACTGGCGCTGACCAAGAAGGAAGTGGCGGAGGGCAGGACCGACATCGTTGTCGGCACCCATGCGCTGCTCGGCTCCGGCATCAGGTTTGCCAATCTCGGCCTGCTGATCATCGACGAGGAACAGCATTTCGGCGTCAAGCACAAGGAACGGCTGAAGGAGCTGAAATCCGACGTGCATGTGCTGACGCTGTCGGCAACGCCGATCCCGCGCACCCTGCAACTGGCGATGACCGGCGTGCGCGAGCTGTCGCTGATTACCACGCCCCCCGTCGACCGCATGGCGGTGCGCACCTTCATTTCGCCCTTTGATCCGCTGGTGATCCGCGAGACGCTGATGCGCGAGCATTATCGCGGTGGCCAGAGTTTCTATGTCTGCCCAAGGCTCGCCGATCTCGAGGAAATCTCGAATTTCCTGCAACAGGACGTGCCGGAGCTGAAGGTGGCCGTCGCCCATGGACAGATGGCGGCGGGCGAGCTCGAGGACGTGATGAATGCCTTCTATGACGGCAGCTATGACGTGCTGCTGTCGACGACCATCGTCGAATCCGGTCTCGATGTCCCGACCGCCAACACGCTGATCGTCCACCGCGCCGACATGTTTGGCCTTGCCCAGCTCTACCAGCTGCGTGGCCGGGTCGGACGGTCGAAGGTGCGGGCCTTCGCGCTCTTCACCCTGCCGGTCAACCGGGTGCTGACGACGACGGCGGAACGCCGCCTGAAGGTGTTGCAGTCACTCGATACGCTGGGGGCAGGCTTCCAGCTTGCCAGCCACGATCTGGATATCCGCGGTGCGGGCAACCTGCTCGGCGAGGAACAGTCCGGCCATATCAAGGAAGTCGGCTTCGAGCTTTACCAGCAGATGCTGGAAGAGGCGGTGGCCGAGGTGAAGGGGGACGAGGAGGTCCGCGATACCGGCTGGTCACCGCAGATATCGGTAGGCACGCCGGTGATGATCCCCGACGACTATGTACCGGACCTGCATCTGCGGCTCGGCCTCTATCGCCGCCTCGGCGAGATCACCGAACTCTCGGAAATCGACAGTTTCGGCGCGGAGATGATCGACCGCTTCGGCCCGCTGCCGATCGAGGTGCAGCATCTGCTGAAAATCGTCTATATCAAGTCGCTCTGCCGCACCGCCAATGTCGAGAAGCTGGAGGCAGGCCCGAAGGGTGTGGTGGTGCAGTTCCGCAACCGCGAATTCCCCAATCCCGCAGCGCTGGTCGGCTATATCGGCAAGCAGGGCTCGATGGCCAAGATCCGCGCCGACCACAGTGTCTTCCTCGCCCGCGACCTGCCGACACCGGAAAAGCGGTTGTCCGGCGCGGCAGTGGTGATGACGCAGCTGGCAGGGCTGGTGAAGGGCTAAAGTTTGTCAGGGAAAAGTGGAAACCGGTTTTCCCGCGCGAACGTGTTCGCGCGAACAGACAAACGACAAGAAGGAGAGCCAGGGTCTGTCAGGGTCAATCTGAACCTGACAGACCCTGGGCGAGTCCGGCGGGCGGTCAGTTTGCGGCCGCGCGGGCCTCTGCCTTCATCCGGGCGATATCGCGCAGCGCCCCGACGATAACATCGGGCATCTGTGCACCGCTGATCGCATATTGCTGGTCGAAGACCATGAAGGGAACGCCGGAGACACCCATCTGCCGGGCGGCTGATATCTCGGCCTTGATCGTGTCGCGGTCGGCGTCCGACGCAAGCAGCCGGGCGATGACGGCCCGGTCGAGCCCGGCCTTTTCGGCGATGTCGAGCAGCACGTCGGGATCGCCGACATTGCGCCCCTCCTCGAAATTCGCCCTGAACAGCGCCATCGCCACCCGGTTCTGCATCTCCCGGCCCTCCGAATGGGCCCAGAGCAGCAGGCGATGCGCATCCATCGTGTTCGGGCCGATCTTCACCGCATCGAAATCGAAGGAAATGCCGACTTCCCGGCCAAGCCCGGTCAGCACCGCATGAGCCTTGTCGACCGTCTCCTGCCCGCCCAGCCTGGCGGCCAGCGCCTTGCGGTGATCGACGCCTTCCGGCGGATAGTCGGGATTGAGCTGGTAGGGCCGCCAGTTGATCTCGACGCTGACCGTATCGAGCACTTCGGCCACGGCCAGATCAAGTCGCGCCTTGCCGAGATAGCACCAGGGGCAGACGACATCCGATATCACGTCGATGACGATGGTTTCCATCCCGTACCTTTCCCGCCCTATTTCTGGGCGCTGTTGTCCCACCATGTGGAAAGCTGAATGCCGTAGAGCGGCAATTTGTCGGGATGCCCGATCCTGGCGCGGCAGGCAACCCGTTGCAGCGGAGAAAAATAGAGCGGAACGAGATAGTGACCAGAGATCAGCAGCCGGTCATAGGCGCGGATTGCGGTCTGGAACTCCGCGTCACTCCTCGCCCGCAGGATGGCGTCGATCAGCCGGTCGATATCGGGATCGGCAACGCCGGCAAAGTTTTCGCTGCCCTGCCGGTCACGGGTGGACGAGCCCCAGCGGCCGATCTGTTCCACGCCCGGCGACAGCGAGGACGTGAAGCTCTTCAGGATCATGTCATAGTCAAAGCTGATGCTGCGGCTCTGATACTGGCTGTCATCCACGGTTCTGATGGCGGCATTGACGCCGATCAACTTCAGCGAGCGCTGATAGGCCAGCGCCAGCTTCTCCTGGTCGATATTCTGGGTCATGATCTCGAAGGCCAGCGGCTTGCCCAAGGCATCCACCATCTGCGAGCCCTTGATGCTGTAGCCCGCGCTTTTCAGGAGATCGACCGCCTGGCGCAGGATCTTCCGGTCGCGGCCCGAGGCATCGGAGACCGGCAGGCTGTAGCTGCCGTCGACCAGCGCCGGTTCCACCTTCGCAAGGGCGGGGCCGAGCAGCGCTTTTTCCGCGTCGCTTGCGGGCAGGTGATAGCTTGAGAGCATGGAATTCTGCCAGAAGCTCTGGGTGCGTTCATAGGCCCCTTCAAACAGGTTCTTGTTGGCCCATTCGAAATCGAAGGCGAGCGACAGGCCCTCCCGCACGCGAATGTCTGCAAAAACAGGGCGGCGGGTGTTGAACACGAAACCCGTCATGCCCGACGGCAGTTGCGGCTTGAACTCCTGCCTGACCACCGCGCCGGATTTGACCGCCGGAAAATCATAGGCCCGCGCCCAGTGGATCGGGCTGCCATCCTGGTAGATGTCGACATCCCCCTTCTTGAACGCCTCGAACAGGGCGTTTTCCTGAAGGAAGTAGGTGACGTTGATCTCGTCATAATTGTCGAAGCCGGTCTTGGAGGGCAGGTCCTTGCCCCAGTAGCCGGGATCGCGCTCAAATCGGATGGAATTGCCGGGATTGACCGACGTGATCCTGTAGGGACCGGATCCGACCGGAATATCCATCGAGGATGTGTCGAATGTGTCTGTCCGGGTCGCGTGACGGGGGAGCACCGGCGACAGCGCGAGGATCAGGGGGGTCTCGCGGTCGGCCTTGTCATTGAAGGTGAAGCGCACGCCATGCTGGCCGATCTTCTCCATTCTGGCGACGGTATCAAGCCGTTTGGAAAAGGGAGTGCGCCCCTTGTCGCGCAACAGCTGGAAGGTGAAGATCACGTCCTCGGGCGTCACCGGCTGGCCATCCGACCATTTTGCGTCGGGATTGAGATTGAACTGGATGAAACTGCGGGCCTCATCCCATTCCACGGTCTCGGCCAGCAGTCCGTAGACGGAAAAGGCCTCGTCGCGCGAACGCTGCATCAGCGATTCGAAGACCAGGTTGCCGTAATCCGGATCCCACAGGCCCCGGGCCGTCGTCCGCATGCTTTTGAGGATAAAGGGGTTCAGGCTGTCGAAGGTGCCGACAACGCCGTAATTGATCTCGCCGCCCTTCTTCACATCCGGCTTCACATAGGAAAAGCTGCGGTAGGAAGGCGGAAGGGAAGGGGCACCATGCATGGCAATGCCATGCAGCGGCCCGGCGACAACAGCTGCCGGGAAAGCCAGCAAAAACAAACAAATGAACCAGCCGCGCATGTCTGGACGCCCTTTATGAAATGTCTTGATTCGAACCAAATCGTAGCATGGGCGTTTCAATTCCAACACGCCCGCAAGGAAATGTGCGTCCGGGCTCCACCTCTGGCCAAAGAAACACTGGATATCGCGTCGGCGGCAATGTAACAGGAGGCCGAAACAGCCGGGTCATTCAAATGCCTCATTTGCCCGACAGGTGAACAGGAAAGGCCCAACCGGAAGATCACGACAGATGGTCTGGTCGATTTCGGAACTGGTGCAAGGATTTCAGGAGACGGATATCGTTATGATCTTCAAGGCAGACAACATGTTCAAAACAGCACTTTGCGCGCTCGCAGTCAGCGCGGCAGCCGCAACCGCCCCGACTTTTGCCGTGGCGCAGGATGCCGCCGCCGGACAGGGCCAGCAGCCCTTCGGCTGGTACAAGACCTGTGCCAAGCAGGAAGACAATGATATCTGCGCGGTCCAGAACATCCAGCGCGCCAACAATGGCCAGATGATCACTGCCGTCGGCCTGATCTCGGTCACCGGCAAGGTCAACCGCAAGATCCTTCAGGTGTCTGTTCCCTCCGCCCGTCTTATTCCGTCGGGCATCGTGATGCAGATCGATGGCGGCAAGGGTGCCAAGCTCGACTATGTCGTCTGCCTTCCGGATCGCTGCACCGCCGAAGTGCCGCTGACCGATGGCATGCTTGCCTCGAT
Organism: uncultured Gellertiella sp.; assembly: GCF_963457605.1. GTDB lineage: Bacteria > Pseudomonadota > Alphaproteobacteria > Rhizobiales > Rhizobiaceae > Gellertiella. The sequence goes on along the minus strand of NZ_OY735139.1, from coordinate 177,958 downwards.
CAAGAAGGGCAACGAGATGGTTCTGACCTCGATGAATTTCCGCCGCTCGCCGAACCCGATCAAGATTTCGCTGGATGGCTTCAGCGGCGTTTATGATGGCGATCCGATTTCTGAATCGAAGCTCGCCGAAACCCAGCGCTCGCTGGAAGAAGGCCTGCAGAAGAAGGCTGAAGAGGCCCGCAAGAAACTGGAAGACGCCCAGAAGAAGGCAACGGCCCAGTAAACTTCTGCCATCGGCAACGCCGAAAACAAAAATCCCGCTGCCGGATGACCGGCAGCGGGATTTTCCGTTTCGAGACCTGAGCCGACCCGTTCAGTGGGCTGTGGTCAGCTTCGATTTGTACTGGCCAGGCGTGCCTTCGAATATATGGTCGATATTGGGGTTTCGCAACGGCTCGCGGCTTTCGTCCGACACAAGATTCTGTTCGGAGACATAGGCGACATATTCACTCTGGTCGTTTTCGGCCAAGAGGTGATAAAAGGGCTGGTCCTTGGCCGGGCGTACTTCGGCGGGAATGGAGTTCCACCATTCCTCGGTATTTGAAAATTCCGGATCCACGTCAAAAATGACGCCACGGAACGGAAAAACCCGGTGCTTGACGATTTCACCGATGCGGTATTTGGCTGTTCGCTGTTTCATTGGGCGCTTCCTTTCCATGACAATGTGGTGACATCGGTGCCGGACATCAAGGGTTTGACATCTGTCAGACCGGTTTATCCGCTGAATTCCGCCAATCACCCTTCCACTCGCGCCTTGCTTGCACGGGTGGAGAATTTCGGCTACCCCGAACCGGAACGTGAGGGCGAACGGAATGACAGTGGTCAATCAATGGGGGCGGGATGGCCAGCGCCCCGGTCGCGGCAGCCGCACCGGACCTATCATTCTGGCGTCGTTGCTGGCTCTGGTCTTCGGTGGTGCCGGGGGCTACGGGCTTGCCCGCGTTCTTGGCCATGAGCCAGGCGCACCGGGTCAGGTGGCGGATGGGCCGCTCTACCAGCTCTACAGCGAGACATTGAAGGCGCGCGAGAGTGCCAGCCGCGAGGCGGGCGATCTCAGGATGGCGCTGGCGGAATCGCGCGCCCACAGCGCCGCGCTCGAGGCTTCGCTATCCGCCCTGAAAGCCGGGGCTCCAGCCGGGGACGGCCCTGCCGCCGGGACCGGGGATGCGGATTTGCGCAGGCGGCTGGAGGCCCTTTCCCTGGAACGGGACCACCTCAAGGACCAGGTGGCCGAAACGGCGGCTGCGGCGGCAAAACTTGCCCGAAGCCGCGAACAGGCGCTTCGCGATGCCAGCGATCTCAAGTTGAAGCTCTCGGGTCTCTCGGCCAGGATCGGCGTACTGGAGACGGAAAACCAGAATGTCAGCCTGCATGATCAGGCAAGCCAGGCGCAGATGAAAGCGGCCAATGCCCGCATCCTTGCCCTCACGGAGGAAAAGGCGGCGGCGGCCGCTGACCTTGCCGCATTGAAGACGCAGGTGGAGACCCTCACGGTGGCGCTGAAATCGGCAAAGTCTGAGACGACGGTCCTGGCCCCCGAGTCTGAACAATCGACGGCTCCGGCCGAGACCCCGTCAGGTCCCGTCAAGGGCCCGGAGCGCCTGCGGCTTGCCGTTGAAAACGCTTTGGCGCGGGCCCCCGGCCTCAAGGGTCTGACACTTGCTGATCGCGACACGCTTGCCAAACACCTGGAATCCGGGGCCTGTGTCACCGATGCGCTTGAAGACCTGTTCCCACGGGTGCCGGTGCTGACCCTGCGCGCCCTGATCCGGGATCTCGACAGTCCCTGCTGAAAAAGGAATGACGGACATGCTGTTTCGCACGCTTCTGACGATTGCCTCCCTCACGGTCCTTGGCGGCGCGGCGCTGGCGGATGACGTCCCGCGCAACATCATGACCGGCGGGGCCAAGGGCACCTATATCCAGATCGGCCGTGATATCGCAAAGCTCGCCGAGACCTGCGGCAAACCGCTGAACGTGGTGGAAAGCGCCGGTTCGCTTGAAAATTTCGCCGGCGTGCGCAATCGCCGCAACACCCAGTTCGGCATCGTCCAGAGCGATGTGCTCGACTATCTCAAGACCTTCGAGGCGGATGATGCGGAGGTGCAGAAGGCGGTGCGCGGCGTGCGCATCATGTTTCCGCTCTATAATGAGGAAGTCCACGTGCTCGCCCGCCGCGACATCGCCTCGCTGAAGGATCTCGCGGGCAGGAAGATTGCCGTCGGCACAAAGGACAGCGGCACCTATCTGACCTCGTCGCTGATGCTGGATATCCTGCAGGTCAAGGGCGGAGAACGGGAGGCGATCAATCCCGACGCGGCGCTGCCGAAGCTGCTCGCAGGCGAGATCGATGCGCTGTTCTATGTGGCGGGTGCGCCGGCAAAACTTTTCCAGTCGCCGGATATCGATGCCGCAAAGTTTCATCTGCTGCCGGTCACCGATGCGCCGCTTCTGGCCAGCTACACGGCGGCGACCATCCCGGCAGGCACCTATCCGTTCCAGAAGGAACCGGTTGATGCCGTCGCGGTCAAGGCGGTGCTGATGACCTTCGATTATGACCCCAGAGGCAAGGCCTATCAGCGCGACAGCTGCCGGGCGGTGTCGGATGTCGCAAGCCTCGTGCTCTCGCATCTCGACGCGCTGAAACAGTCAGGTCACCCGAAATGGAAAGCCGTCGACCTCGCAGCCCTGCCGCCCGGCTGGAAAGTCGCGACCTGCGTCAAACTCGGGATGGCCCCGGCCTATGATCCGCAATGCAAGGGACAGGCGCAGGACTTTAGCTCCGGGGCGAATGACGATTATCTGAAACTGCTGAAAGACCGGCTGAAACGGCCGTAAGGCGATGCTCCGCTCCGCCCCGCACTTCGCGAAGCAACAGTCGAGGTTTTGACCATGAGTGCGCGATACAAAAGACCCTAGAGTTTGTCAGGGAAAAGTGGAATCCGGTTTTCCCGAAAAGACAAACGAAAACAAAGAATATTAGAGTCTGTCTGGTTCAGTAAGAACCTGACAGACTCTAAACGCCCGAAGACCTGCTGCGCGCCGTCGATACTATTGAACAAAAGCGCCCGGAGCTCTTCGCGCGCCTCGTGCGAAGCGAGGTTGAGGATCTTCCTGAACTGCGCGACGGTGGAATGCCATTGATCATCGCACTGGAGCAGGAGGGTTTTGATTATGGCCGTATGGGGACAATCTATTTGGCAGGAGATTTCCGTACAATCATCTGGGAACGATTTTGTGACGACTATTGAGGATCAAAAGACGACGATTTTCCCGATGCGACACGACAGACACTGAAAAACGAAAACCGGCCCGTCATGCAGAGGGCCGGTTTTTTGATGGCGATCCGGTGGCCCGCGGGACACCGGATCGCACGATTGAGGGTCGATCAGACCGAGTAGTACATGTCGAATTCGACCGGATGCGGGGTCATTTCGAAACGCATGACTTCCGCCATCTTCAGCTCGATGAAGCTGTCGATCTGGTCTTCGTCGAAAACGCCGCCAGCGGTCAGGAACTTGCGGTCCTTGTCGAGGCTTTCGAGTGCTTCGCGCAGCGAGCCGCAGACGGTCGGGATCTTCTTCAGTTCCTTCGGCGGCAGATCATAGAGATCCTTGTCCATGGCCTTGCCGGGATGGATCTTGTTCTTGATGCCGTCGAGGCCAGCCATCAGCATGGCGGCGAAGGCGAGGTAGGGGTTGGCGGTCGCATCCGGGAAGCGGATTTCGACGCGCTTTGCCTTCGGGTTCGAGCCGAACGGAATGCGGCAGGAGGCCGAACGGTTGCGGGCGGAATAGGCCAGCAGAACCGGGGCTTCATAGCCCGGAACCAGACGCTTGTAGGAGTTGGTTGACGGGTTGGTGAAGGCGTTCAGCGCCTTGGCATGCTTGATGATGCCACCGATGAAGAACAGGCAGCTTTCCGACAGGCCCGCATATTCGTCGCCTGCAAAGCCCGGCTTGCCGCCCTTCCAGATCGACATGTGGACATGCATGCCCGAACCATTGTCGCCGAAGATCGGCTTCGGCATGAAGGTTGCCGTCTTGCCATAGGCATTGGCGACCTGATGCACGACATATTTGAAGATCTGCATCTTGTCGGCATTGCGCAGCAGGGTGTCGAACTTGACGCCAAGCTCGTGCTGGGCAGCGGCCACTTCATGGTGGTGCTTTTCAACGGTGACACCCATTTCCGACAGGACCGTCAGCATTTCGGAACGCATGTCCTGCAGGCTGTCGATCGGGGGAACCGGGAAATAGCCGCCCTTGACGCGCGGACGGTGGCCGAGGTTGCCGGTGTCATAGTCGGTGTCGTCGTTGGACGGCAATTCCGAGCTGTCGAGCTTGAAGCCGGTATTGTAGGGGTCGGCCTTGTACTTGACGTCGTCGAAGACGAAGAATTCGGCTTCCGGACCAACGAAGATGGTGTCGCCGATGCCCGATGCCTTCAAATAGGCTTCAGCCTTCTTGGCAGTGCCGCGCGGATCGCGGTTGTAGCTTTCGCCGGAGACCGGATCCAGGATATCGCAGAGGATGACCATGGTCGACTGGGCAAAGAAGGGGTCCATGTGGACGGAATCGAGATCGGGCATGAGCACCATGTCGGACTCGTTGATGGCCTTCCAGCCGCCGATGGACGAGCCGTCGAACATGACGCCGTCGGCGAACATGTCTTCGTCCACGATACCAACATCCATGGTTACGTGCTGGAGCTTGCCCCGGGGGTCGGTGAAGCGGAGGTCAACGAACTTGATGTCGTTATCTTTGATTTGCTTCAGAACGTCTGCTGCAGTCGTCATTTGACGTTTTCCTTGAGAGATTAAACAACGAGTGGTTACCGGTGCCGTTCCCGACACCGGCAGATTAGATGGCGTCTGTGCCCGTTTCACCGGTGCGGATGCGGATCACTTCCTCGACGGTCGAGACGAAGATCTTGCCGTCGCCGATGCGGCCGGTTTGCGCTGCCTTGCGGATGGCGTCAATCACCGCGTCCGCATTTTCATCGGCAACGACCACTTCGACCTTCACCTTGGGGAGAAAGTCGACGACATATTCTGCCCCACGATAGAGTTCCGTATGGCCCTTCTGCCGGCCAAAGCCCTTTGCCTCGGTGACCGTGATGCCCTGAAGGCCCACTTCCTGCAGGGCTTCCTTCACCTCGTCGAGCTTGAACGGCTTGATGATGGCTTCGATCTTTTTCATGAGAAAATGTCTCTCCGCGTTCCGGTTAAAGCAGGCTCGAACCCGCTCGCGATAATGGAATGCATGCTGCGTGCCAGATTCGGTCTTGCATGGAAATTTCTCGAAATTTTTTGACGCCCAAGGATCGCGCCGCTTTCGGGGAGGGGCGGGGCGCTCTGGCGGGGGGTTAGACGCCTTCTTCGGCCCTGTCGCTCCATTTCAGGTGCGAATATATCCTGCAATTTGCCTGTTTTTTGTGCATTTGCACAATTCTTGAACAAGCACCTCCCACCTTGTCAGGGATTGCCTTGGCTGTGAATTGGTTTCAAATGGTGACATGGCTGATGCGCTCCCGACCCTGCTTCTCACCCCCGATGAAATGGCCGCCGCCGACCGTGCGGCAGCTGTCTCCGGTATCGACAGCTTTGGGCTGATGGAGCGGGCAGGGCAGGCGGTGGCGGCGGCGGCGCTTCGGCTTTATCCCGCTACCTTGCGCTTTGTCGTGTTTTGCGGCCCCGGCAACAATGGCGGCGATGGCTATGTCGCGGCAGGGGCGCTCAGCGCGTCCGGTGCAAGGGTCGAGATCTTCCATCTTGGTGATCCCGAACGGCTGAAGGGCGATGCCGCCACCGCCCGGGCTCGTGTTGCCGCCAAAAGTCTGCCGCTTGACCAGTATCAGGCCGAAACCGGCGATGTCATCATCGACGCCCTGTTCGGTGCGGGTCTTTCCAAACCGGTGCCGGAGGATGTGAAAGCCGTGATCGACACCGTCACGGCACGAGCCCTGCCGGTGGTCGCGGTCGACCTGCCCTCCGGCCTCTGCGGGCGCACCGGCATGGTGCGCGGTGCTGCCTTTCAGGCCAGCCATACCGTCACCTTCATGGCGCTGAAGCCCGGCCATCTCCTGCTGCCGGGGCGGGCCCTCTGCGGCCCGACCGAGATTTTCGATATCGGCATTCCGCACCGCATTCTCTCCGCCTGTGCCGGGCAGATCCGGCGGAATGATCCGTCACTCTGGCAGCTCCCGGTCCCCGGGCCGGAGAGCCACAAGTTTCGCCGTGGCCATCTCGGGGTCTTTTCCGGCGGGGCCACCACATCGGGTGCCGCACGGCTTTCCGCCCGGGCCGGGCTCAAGGCCGGGGCCGGGCTGGTGACGCTTGGCGTGCCGCCTGACGCCGCCGCTGTCGTTGCCAGCCATCTGACGGCGATCATGGTGAAGGTGCTGGCGGACCTGAAGGCGGTGGCCGACTGGATCGCCGATCGGCGGCTAAGTGCCTTCGTGCTGGGTCCGGGTTTTAGCTCCGGCGAGACGATCCGGTCTCTGGTGGAGCTGATCGCGGGACGACCGCTGGTGCTCGATGCGGATGGCATTTCCGCCTGGCGCGACAGGCCGCAGGCGCTGTTCTCGCTCTACGCGGCCATGGAGGCGCCGACGATGGTGCTGACTCCGCATGAGGGGGAATTCGCCCGGCTGTTTCCCGACCTTGCCGCCGACCCCGGTCCCGGCAAGGTCGAAAAGGCGCAGGCCGCCGCCGCCCGCGCCCGCGCCGTCATCGTCTGCAAAGGGGCCGATACCGTGATCGCGGCACCCGATGGCCGCGCACGGATCAACACCAATGCCCCGCCCTGGCTTGCCACCGCCGGCTCCGGCGATGTGCTGGCCGGGCTGATCGGTGGCCTGATGGCGCAGGGCATGCCCGCCTTCGACGCAGCTTCCGCCGGGGTCTTCCTGCATGGCAAGGCCGGCGAGCGGGCAGGCCCGGGCCTGACGGCGGAGGACCTGCCGGAGCATCTTTATCCACTGCCGTAACGGAAGGCAGGGCCGCAAGTCGGAAGACCCTCATTTCAGCAATGCGTCCAGTCAGTTGATGCGACTGGATAATCCGATCTCTGCCCGCGCCTACAGCAGGCGGCTCTGGCGCAGCATGCCGGCACTTTCCAGTACCGGATAGGCAATCGACACGGCCAGCGAGTTGATCTCCTTCAGGTCGCGGATCGTATCGATATGGATGGAGGAGGAATCGTAGCTGGCGATATTGCCGTCACGCAGGCGTTGCAGGTGCTTTTCCTCGCTGGTGCGCACCAGCGCGCGCACCATTTCCTTTTGCGCCACCAGCTGGCGGGCATGTTCGACATCGGGATTGACCAGCAGGTTGAAGGCCATGCGGACATTGTGCAGGACTTCGTCATGCATCTGCTTCAGCTCGCTCCAGCCCTCGGCGGAAAAGGCGATCTTGCGGGCGGCCTTCTTGCGGGCGCGGGTCAGCATGTTCTGCGAGATGATGTCGGCGGTCTGTTCGAGCTTGATGGTCGCGCCGAGCAGATCCTGGCACTGGGCTGCCGACTTCGGGTCCAGCGCCGTCTGCGAAATGCGGGCCAGATAGAACTTGATGTCGCGATGGGTACTGTCGACCTCGTCGTCAAGTGCCTCGATCCGCGCCATCCTGACCTCATCCGGGTTTTCGAAGACATCGGGGATCTTGGTCAGCATCACCTCGATCTTGTCGCAGACCGTCATCACCTCACGGGTGGCGTTGTTGATGGCCTGGCGCGGATTGGCAAGGTCGGCGGGGCTCAGCGCCGAAATCCGGTCATCGCCGGGCCGGTCCGCAGCGGCGGTTGCGGGCTTCGCCAGATAGCGCTCGAGCGCCTTTGCCACCAGATGGCAGAGCGGCAGGCCGAGCACGATTACCGCCAGGTTCATCGCCATATGCACCAGCACCACGGCATCGCCGGGATGTTCTGCAAAAACCGTGGGCTTGATCTGGAAGACCAGTTGCAGCACCAGCGCGATCACCGTGCCGAAGCCGCGGATCACCACATTGCCGAGCGGCACGATGCGCGCCGAGGGCTCGTCTCCCCGGGTCAGCATGGCACCGATCACCGCGCCGCCGAAATTCACCCCCAGCACCAGAGGAATGACCAGCTCCGGCGTCAGCAACTGCCGGTCGGCCAGCGAGGCAAACAGCAGGATCGAGGCGACGCTGGAATGGAACGCCCAGGCGAGCAGCGCGGCCAGCAGAAAGGCGGTGATCCAGTCCTTCGACAGGTAGTTGATGACAATCGGCAGGAGATCGCTGTGCTTCAGCGGATCGGAGGCTTCGCCGATCAGCCGCAGCGACAGCAGCAGCAGGCCGAGACCGAAGAAGATGCGGCCCACCTGCCGCCAGTTGCGCGCCTCGCTGGCTCGAAACGCAACGGTACCGAGCAGCATCAGGATCGGCACCAGCAGCGACAGGTCATGCCGGAGCAGACGGACCACGAAGGCCGAGCCGAAATCGGCCCCGAGCAGGGTTGCGACCCCTATCGTCGTCGAGACATAGCTGGCCGCAACAAAGCCGGAGACGATCAGCGCCACTGCCGTTGCGCTCTGCAGGCCGATGGCGAGGAAAAACCCGGCGACGGCAGCCGTGAAGCGATTGCCGATGGCCAGCCGCAGCTTGTCGCGCAACAGGCTGCCATAGGCGCGTTCCACGCCGGTGCGCACCATGCGGGTGGCCCAGAGCAGCAGCGCCACGGCACCGGCAAGATTGATGAAGACGATGGAACCGGTCATGGCGGGCCTTGCGAGGGAATGCGGACAATTGCGTCCGCTTATGAAAAAAACATGAGACGCGCGAAACTCTGCTTTTAAAGCGAGCCCTGCGGTGAGTCTAGCGACACACAGTACCGTATTCACGACATTGTCACAATTTACTAACCGTCACGTGCGTAGGCGGCTAAGGAAAAAATCTGGTTCAAAAAAGATGCACCGGGTGGAAAAGACCGGGAAAACCTTGAAAATTACCTGTTTAGATGGTGTTGAAGGTATTTTGCACCTGCAGGCGCATTCACTTTTCCCTCCGTGATGAAATAGGAATACACATCCCTTGGTTGCTTCTTCTTCGCACGCCCGGGCTCGGCCAGCCGCCCTGGCGCGGCGAGGGTAAGATCCCCGACCGTTCCGCCAGCAGCCCAGGTCTCGATCCGTTTCTGCCAGGTCGTCATTCTCGCCGCGTCATAGCAGGTCGCCACGTCATCCGAACCGGTTTGCAGGCGCAGGTAGACGAAATCCGCCGTGACATCCGCCATCAGGGGATAATCGGCATGATCGGCCACCACCAGCCCGACCGCGTATTTCTCCAGCAGCGCTGCAAATTCGGGAACGATGAAGGAGGGATGGCGGACCTCGACCACATGGCGAAGGACAATACCATCCTGCTTTTCCGGCAGCAGCTTCAGAAAGTCCTCGAAATCCTCCGGCTCGAACTTCTTGGTGGCCATGAATTGCCAGAGGATGGGGCCGAGGTGATCGTCAAGCTCCGAAATGCCGGAATCGAGGAAGCGGCTGACGGAGTCACCACCCTCGCCGAGCACCTTGCGATTGGTTGCATAGCGGCTCGCCTTCAGGCTGAAGACGAAATCGTCCGGCACGTCGGGGCCCATCTGGCGAAGGTCGCGGGTTTCTGGGTGCTGTAATAGGTGCCGTTGACCTCGATCGTGCGCAGCTGGCGGCTGGCGGAATGCAGTTCATCCTTCGCTTTCAGATCCGCCGGATAGAAGGTGCCCTGTCAGGGTTCGAAGGTCCAGCCGCCGATCCCGACCCTGATTTCGCCCGCTTTCGTCATGCTGCCCCTCCCGGTTTCGAGCCTATTCCGCCGCCACCCGGCGCACCGGCCGGCGTTCAAGCAAGTCCTTGAGGAAGGCACCGGTATAGGAGCGCGGTTCCCTGACGATCATCTCAGGCGGGCCTGCTGCCACCAGTTCGCCACCGCCATCGCCGCCTTCGGGGCCGATGTCGATCACCCAGTCGGCGGTCTTGATCACTTCGAGATTGTGCTCGATGACCACGACCGAATTGCCCTGGTTGACCAGCTCATGCAGCATTTCCAGCAGTTTCGCCACATCGTGGAAATGCAGGCCGGTGGTGGGTTCGTCGAGAATGTAGAGGGTGCGGCCGGTCGAGCGCTTCGACAGTTCCTTCGCGAGCTTGACGCGCTGCGCCTCGCCGCCCGACAGCGTATTGGCCTGCTGGCCGACCTTGATATAACCGAGACCGACATCCTTCAGCGATTGCAGCTTGTCGCGCACCGCAGGCACGGCGGCGAAGAAGTCGACACCTTCCTCCACCGTCATGTCGAGCACATCGGCAATCGACTTGGTCTTGAAGGTGACGTCCAGCGTTTCGCGATTGTAGCGCTTGCCGTGGCAGACATCGCAGGTGACATAGACATCCGGCAGGAAATGCATCTCGATCTTGATGACACCATCGCCCTGACAGGCCTCGCAGCGCCCGCCCTTGACGTTGAACGAGAAGCGGCCCGGCTGGTAGCCACGCGCCTTGGCTTCCGGCAGGCCGGCAAACCAGTCGCGGATCGGGGTGAAGGCCCCGGTATAGGTGGCGGGGTTCGACCTCGGCGTGCGGCCGATGGGCGACTGGTCGATGTCGATCACCTTGTCGATATGCTCGAAACCGTCGATCCGGTCATGTTCCGCCGGGTTTTCACGCGCCCCCATCACCCGCCGTGCGGCGGATTTGTAGAGCGTCTCGATCAGGAAGGTCGACTTGCCGCCGCCCGATACCCCGGTCACCGCCGTGAACAGGCCGAGCGGAATGGCGGCGGTGATGTTCTTCAGATTGTTGCCGCGGGCACCGACAACCTTGATTTCCTTGCCCTTCTTCGCCTTGCGCCGCTCGGCAGGAATGGCAACGCCAAGCTCGCCCGACAGATATTTGCCGGTCAGCGACTTCGGATTGTTCATGATCTCCTGCGGCGTGCCTTCGGCAACGATTTCGCCGCCATGCACGCCTGCCGCCGGGCCGATGTCGACGACATAATCAGCAGACATGATCGCGTCTTCGTCATGCTCGACGACGATCACGGTATTGCCGATATCGCGCAGGTGTTTCAGCGTTTCCAGCAGCCGGGCATTGTCGCGCTGGTGGAGGCCGATAGAGGGCTCGTCGAGCACGTAGAGCACGCCGGTGAGGCCCGAGCCGATCTGCGAGGCAAGCCGGATGCGCTGGCTTTCGCCGCCCGACAGCGTGCCGGAATTGCGTGACAGGCTGAGATAATCCAGTCCGACATCATCGAGGAAGCGCAGGCGCTCGCGGATTTCCTTGAAGATCCGCGCCGCAATCTCGTTCTGCTTGGCGCTGAGCTTGCCCGGCAGCACCTCGAACCAGTCCCGGGCGGTGCGGATCGACATGCTGGTGACTTCCCCGATATGCAGTCCGTGGATCTTCACCGCCAGCGCTTCCGGCTTCAGGCGGAAGCCGTTGCAGGCCGGGCAGGGGGCTGCCGACATGTAGCGCTCGATCTCCTCGCGCGACCAGCTGCTTTCGGTCTCCTTCCAGCGGCGCTCCAGATTGGGGATGATGCCTTCGAAATTTTTCGTTGTCGCGTAGCTGCGGGCGCCATCGGCATAGTGGAACTCGATCTGCTCCTCGGTGCCGCGCAGGATCACCGTTCGGGCGCGCTCGGAAAGATCGCTCCAGCGGCTGGAGAGCTTGAAGCCGAACGCCTTGCCCAGCGCTTCCAGCGTCTGGTTGTAATAGGGCGACGAGGATTTGGCCCAGGGGGCAATGGCGCCATCGCGCAAGGTGCGGCCAGGCTCCGGCACGACCAGCGCCTCGTCGATCTTCTGCTGCGATCCCAGCCCGTCGCAGGTGGGGCATGCACCGGCGGGATTGTTGAAGGAGAAGAGGCGGGGCTCGATCTCCGGAATGGTGAAGCCGGAGACGGGGCAGGCGAATTTCTCCGAAAACAGCATCCGCTCGTGGGTTTCGTTCAGCGACTTGTTGGCCGAACCGCCGGCCGACGTGTCCCCGGCGGCAAGCGGCCGGTCGGCGAATTCGGCAATTGCAAGCCCGTCGGCGAGCTTCAGGCAGGTCTCCAGACTGTCGGCAAGCCGCGCCCCGATATCGCTGCGCACCACCACCCGGTCGACCACCACGTCGATATCATGCTTGTACTTCTTGTCGAGCACCGGCGCATCGGCGATTTCGTAGAACTGACCATCCACCTTGACGCGCTGGAAGCCCTTCTTCATCAGCTCGGCGAGTTCCTTCTTGTACTCGCCCTTGCGGCCCCTGACCAAGGGCGCGAGGATATAGAGCCGCGCCCCTTCCTCCAGCGCCAGAACGCGATCCACCATCTGGCTGACGGTCTGGCTCTCGATCGGCAGGCCGGTTGCGGGCGAATAGGGCACGCCGGTGCGGGCAAAGAGCAGGCGCAGGTAGTCATAGATTTCCGTGACGGTGCCGACCGTCGAGCGCGGATTGCGCGAGGTGGTTTTCTGCTCGATTGATATCGCCGGCGACAGCCCGTCGATCTGGTCGACATCGGGCTTCTGCATCATCTCGAGAAACTGCCGCGCATAGGCCGACAGGCTCTCGACATAGCGGCGCTGCCCCTCGGCATAGATCGTATCGAAGGCGAGCGAGGATTTGCCGGAGCCCGAAAGCCCGGTCATCACGATCAGGGAATTGCGCGGCAGGTCAAGGTCGATGCCCTTGAGATTATGCTCGCGTGCGCCACGGATGGAAATGGTCTTCAGTTCGCTCATGATCTTCCGCTTCAGACAGGTCGCCGCTTGGGGTGATGGCGTGGAGCTTCCTATGTAGTGATCCCATGCCCGGTGTCGAGCGGCAACGCCGGATTTGCCCCGGGAAAGCGAATCGTTTCCCGGGAAAACTGATGCCGCGCCTCGCGCACAACGATTCGGTTGACACGATCTTAGCGGAAGATTAGAACAAAGAAAGAACGAAAAAGACCTGTGGGTTAAGCCTCCGGTGAGGCCATAGACCCGCCATATGGTCTATGGTGCCGACTGGATTTGAAGGAACCGCCGGGATGGCGGGCGAGACAGGAAGCTGCCCGACGGGGCAGACAGGGATGGTTTGATATGGCTGGTAGCGTAAACAAGGTCATTTTGGTCGGCAATCTCGGGGCTGACCCGGAAATCCGGCGCACGCAGGACGGTCGGCCGATTGCCAACCTCAGGATTGCCACCTCGGAATCCTGGCGCGACCGCAATTCCGGCGAGCGCCGTGAAAAGACCGAATGGCACACCGTGGTGATCTTCAACGAAGGCCTCTGCAAGGTTGCCGAGCAATATCTGAAGAAGGGCTCGACGGTCTATATCGAAGGCCAGCTGCAGACCCGCAAGTGGCAGGACCAGAATGGCCAGGACCGCTATTCGACCGAAGTGGTGCTGCAGGGCTTCAACTCGACGCTGACCATGCTTGGCGGCCGCGGCGATGGCGGCGGTGCCGGTGCGGGCGGCGCCCGTGGCGGCGCGCCTGCGGGCGGCGATTACGGCGGCAGCTATGGCGATGACTATGGCTCGGGTGGCGGCGGTTCCTCCGGTCGCGGCGGCTCCGCTCCGGCCTCCGGCGGCGGCTTCTCGCGCGATCTCGATGATGACATCCCGTTCTGAGAACGGGATGGTTTTGCACAGGTGAGACTGTAACGGGGGCGGGATGCGATGAGTGATGCAGAAACGAAGCCGGTGCCAGCCAGCTGGCGGATCATACTGGCCTTTTTTCTTGACCTTCTGACCGCCTTTATCGTCATGGGCTTTGTGGTGGCCAGCATCTCCGGCGGCCGGACCGCCGACGGCTTTCGGTTGAACGGTCTGCCCGCTTTCATCGCTTTTGCGTTGATCATCGCCTATTTCGTCATTGCCAACCGGTTTTTCGGCAGCACGCTGTGGAAATATATCCTGAAGGCCCGCCGCTGAACCGGGGATGGCTGCATGCTGGCACTCAGACCCAATTGCGAATGCTGTGACCGGGATCTTCCACCCGACAGTGGCGATGCGCTGATCTGTTCCTTCGAATGTACCTGGTGCCGGAGCTGCGCTGCCGGTCCGTTGTCCGGTCGCTGCCCGAATTGCGGCGGCAATCTGATTGACCGGCCCATCCGCCCGGCGGAACTTCTGGTGAAATATCCGGCATCGCCCGAGCGGGTGCTGTCGAGCCTGCCGCAATGCGTCGAGATCCGGCAGCAGCGCCATACGGCTTGACGCGTATTTCCATTCCCGCCGAGGCCTGTGTCCGTCCCGCCTCAGCCTATCATGTGAAAGGCTGACTTGACGCCGTCGATGACGAACTGGGCGGCAAGGGCGGCGAGAATGACGCCGAGCAGGCGGGTCATGATCGCCCGTCCGGTAACGCCCAGCAGCTTGGCGAAGCGGTCGGCAATCAGCATCACGCAGAACAGCAGGCCAATCGACACGGCAATCACCCCGAGGAACTGCAGGCGCTCGAATGTGCCGGACATCGCGCCCGAAATCAGGATGGTGGCGGAAATCGCGCCGGGGCCGGCAATCAGCGGCAGGGCGAGGGGGAAGACCGCGACATGGTGGATGTGATCCTTGCTGATCGCCACTTCCGAGGTCTTTTCCTTGCGCTCCTGGCGCTTTTCGAAAATCATTTCAAAGGCGATCCAGAACAGCAGCAAGCCGCCCGCCACCCGGAAGGCACCGATGGAAATGCCCAGCGTGCCCAGCACCTTGGCCCCGAACAGGGCAAAGACGGCGAGAATGCAGAAGGCGATGGTGCTGCCGCGCAGCGCCACCTGCTTGCGCTGGTCGCGGGTCATGCCGACAGTCAGTCCGAGGAAAATCGGTGCCATGCCCGGCGGATCGAGCGTCACCAGCAGGGTGGTGAAGGCATTCAGCAGCGTTTCCATGGATGATATCCCCTCCCGTTGGCGAGGCTTGCGGCGAGAATCGCGCCTACCCTGGCCTTTGCCGGACTATAGGGCGAGTGCGATCCCTTTGCACCTTTTGCGCAGCCCTTTCGGGCTTTACGGGAGAACCGGTTCCAACCCGCGCGGGGCAGGATAAAAAAGCCGGATAATATGTTGTTTTATAAGAATAATTTTAAATGCCTTGGAATCGGCCCGGTTTTGGTGCAAAACCTTGAAAGGTTGTTCAAAACCTTCAGCGAAATTGGCGCGAAACGGCGCTTTCCGCTATAAAAACAAGAGTGATTCTAGACAGAGATTGTGATCCCAATTGACTGAGCAATCCACACCGGGCGGCGGGAAACTCCCGCCAGGCATCGAACCTATCTCCATCATGGAGGAAATGCAGCGGTCCTACCTCGATTACGCCATGAGCGTCATCGTCAGCCGCGCGCTTCCCGATGTCCGCGATGGCCTGAAGCCGGTGCATCGCCGCATTCTCTGGGGCATGTCGGAACTCGGGATCGACTGGAACAAGAAATACGTCAAATGCGCCCGCGTCACCGGGGACGTGATGGGTAAATACCATCCGCACGGCAATTCGGCGATTTACGATGCGCTCGCCCGCATGGCGCAGGACTGGTCACTGCGCCTGCCGCTGATCGACGGGCAGGGCAATTTCGGCTCCATCGACGGTGACCCGCCGGCAGCCGAACGCTATACCGAATGCCGCCTGCAGAAGGCCGCCCATTCGCTGCTCGACGATCTCGACAAGGACACCGTCGATTTTCGCGACAACTACGACGGCACGCTGAACGAACCCGTGGTGGTTCCGGCCAAGTTCCCGAACCTTCTGGTCAATGGCGCGGGCGGCATCGCCGTCGGCATGGCGACCAATATTCCGCCGCACAATCTCTCCGAAGTCATCGACGGCTGCGTGGCGCTGATCGACAATCCCGCCATCGACCTGATCGAGCTGATGCAGATCATCCCCGGTCCGGATTTTCCGACGGGCGCAATGATCCTTGGTCGCGCCGGCATCAAGTCCGCTTATGAAACCGGTCGTGGCTCGGTGATCATGCGCGGCCGCGCCACCATCGAGCCGATGCGCGGCGACCGCGAGCAGATCATCATCACCGAGGTTCCCTATCAGGTGAACAAGTCGACGATGATCGAGAAGATGGCCGAGCTGGTGCGCGAGAAGCGCATCGAGGGCATTTCCGATCTGCGCGACGAATCCGACCGGCAGGGTTACCGCGTGGTCATCGAGCTGAAGCGCGATGCCAATGCCGAAGTGATCCTCAACCAGCTCTATCGCTACACGCCGCTGCAAACCTCGTTCGGCTGCAACATGGTGGCGCTGAACGGCGGCAAGCCGGAGCAGCTGACGCTGCTGGACATGCTGCGCGCCTTTGTCTCCTTCCGCGAAGACGTGGTCAGCCGCCGCACCAAATATCTGCTGAAGAAGGTGCGCGACCGCGCCCATGTGTTGGTCGGCCTCGCCATTGCGGTTGCCAATATCGATGAAATCATCCGCCTGATCCGCGTCGCGCCCGACCCGCAGACGGCGCGCGAGCAGCTGATGGAGCGCCGCTGGCCGGCCGCCGACGTGGAATCGCTGATCCTCCTGATCGACGATCCCCGCCACCGCATCAACGAGGACGGCACCTATAACCTCTCCGAAGAGCAGGCCCGCGCCATTCTCGAGCTGCGCCTTGCCCGTCTGACCGCCCTTGGCCGCGATGAAATCGGCGACGAGCTCAACAAGATCGGCGGCGAGATCAAGGATTATCTTGATATCCTGTCGTCGCGCGTCCGTATCCAGACCATCGTCAAGGACGAGATGCTGGCGGTGCGGGACGAATTCGGCACGCCGCGCCGCACCGAGATCGTCGATGGCGGTCCCGACATGGATGACGAGGACCTGATTGCCCGCGAAGACATGGTGGTGACCGTATCGCATCTCGGTTACATCAAGCGCGTGCCGCTGACCACCTACCGGGCGCAGCGCCGTGGCGGCAAGGGCCGTTCGGGCATGGCCACGCGCGACGCGGATTTCGTCACCCGGCTGTTTGTCGCCAATACCCATACGCCGGTGCTGTTCTTCTCCTCGCGCGGCATCGTCTACAAGGAAAAGGTCTGGCGCCTGCCAATCGGCACGCCGCAATCCAAGGGCAAGGCGCTGATCAACATGCTGCCGCTGGAGCCCGGCGAACGCATCACCACCATCATGCCGCTGCCGGAGGACGAGACCACCTGGGATAATCTCGACGTGATGTTCTCGACGACGCGCGGCACCGTGCGGCGCAACAAGCTGTCGGATTTCGTCCAGGTCAACCGCAATGGCAAGATCGCCATGAAGCTCGAGGACGAGGGGGATGAAATCCTTTCGGTCGAAACCTGCACAGAATTGGATGACGTTCTGCTGACCACGGCGCTCGGCCAGGCGATCCGCTTCTCGGTCGATGATGTCCGCGTCTTCGCCGGCCGCAATTCCATCGGGGTGCGCGGCATTTCGCTCGCCGATGGCGACCGGCTGATCTCGATGACCATCCTCTCGCATGTCGATGCGGAGGCCTGGGAACGGGCAGCTTACCTCAAGCGCTCGGCGGCGGATCGTCGTGCCATGGGCGTGGATGAGGACGATATCGCGCTTGTCGGTGAAGAGGTCACCGAAGAGGGTGATATCAACGAGGAACGCTATGGCGAACTCAGGGCCCGCGAGCAATTCGTGCTGACCGTCTCCGAAAAGGGCTACGGCAAGCGGTCGTCGTCCTATGATTTCCGCATCTCCGGCCGTGGCGGCAAGGGCATCCGGGCCACCGACACCTCGAAGACCCAGGAAATCGGCGAACTGGTTGCCGCCTTCCCGGTCGAGGAAAAGGACCAGATCATGCTGGTTTCCGATGGTGGTCAGCTGATCCGCGTGCCGGTCGATGGCATCCGCATCGCCAGCCGCGCCACCAAGGGCGTGACGATCTTCTCGACCGCAGAAGGCGAGAAGGTGGTGTCGGTCGAAGGGATCAGCGAGCCGGAAGATGACGACACGGGTGTCGATCTGCCGGAAGGCAGCAGCGATACGCCGGACGTGGGCGCTGCCGATCCCGGCGACGCTCCGCAGGACTGACAGTCTCATTCATTGCGCGGGTCATTGGCCCGCGCGACGATGCCCGCCTTCAAACCGGGTGATGAACGGATGCAAAAAAGCCGGAGGGGAAGCCTCCGGCTTTTTGTTTGTGGCAGAAAGTAAATGCGACCGCAAAAGATCAGCGGAGGTGCAGCGGGTGCGGGTCCGCATCCCGCTCGGCGCGTTCGCGGTGCATTTCGGAAAAGGCCGTGGCCATGCTTCCGAAAAACATCAGGCCAATAAGGGCTGCGAGCATTGTCGTAATCAATACCATCTCTTTCCCTCCGTGTTGCAGGTGGTGACGACCTGTCCCGGGAAAGGATGGGTCGCGATTATGAATGGGCGGTTACGTCCCGGGATGTGGAATGCTGCATGGCGGGCTGGTTTGCCTCGCCCAGGGTGAACAAAGCGGCGAACATGACGCCCATCAGGGTCATCCAGCACAGGCTGATCACGGTAATTTTGTCAGGCATCCTTTTGATCCTCCAGAATAATTTTAACGTGCATGGTGTCCAGACCGTCACCGAAACCGCGGCAAACTATGCTATGGTTCCTTGGTAATACGTTAAGCATATGCAGCTTTTTTCCGATCCCTGCCGTCCCGCCGGATTGCCACCCGGCCAGACCTTAACAATCGGTGAATTCAGACGGTAAACACCCGCAGTACGCGTTTGGTTCCTTGAGTGTCGTTTAATCATGTGGCGTCTGAAACCATCTTGAATGCTCCGTTCATCTGGCGTTCATATTGCCCGGTTCGCTTCCCGCATCCGATTAACGGGCGTGGCAAGCCAGACTTGCAGGACGGGCGCATCCATGACAAAAGGCGTGCCTGACGCACAATCGGACCGACAATGACCACAGCTTTCTATCCGGGCTCGTTCGACCCGCTGACATCAGGCCATATGGATGTGCTTGTTCAAGCCCTGAACATTGCCGAAAGGCTCGTGGTTGCCATTGGCATTCATCCCGGCAAGGTGCCGATGTTCAGCTTTGACGAGCGCGCCGACCTGGTGACGCGGTCGCTTGCCGCACGCCTGCCGGAGGCGCAGGGCAGGGTCTCGGTGGTCTCTTTTTCCGGTCTCGTGGTGGATGCGGCACGCCAGCATGGCGCGCTTGTGTTGATCCGGGGATTGCGGGATGGCACCGACCTCGATTACGAGATGCAGATGGCGGGCATGAACAGCCAGATGGCGCCGGATGTGCAGACCGTCTTTCTGCCCGCGGCAACGGCCACGCGACCCATAACCGCCACATTGGTTCGCCAGATCGCGATGATGGGCGGCGATGTCAGTCCCTTCGTACCGCCGGAGGTTCTGGCGGCCCTGAAGCTGAAATTGTCAAAACCCTGAATTAACCCCTTGAGCCGTGGAGTTTTCGTGAAGATTTTCAAACTTGCCATTGCCGGCATGCTCGCTGCCGCATCCTTCGCCTCCGTGGCGCTTGCCGACACGTTGACCATCCAGCTTAAGGACGGCCCTGTTGTCATCGAGCTTGCCAAGGATGTTGCCCCGAAGCACGTCGCCCAGATCGAGGCGCTGGCCGCCAAGGGTGCCTATGACAATGTCGTGTTCCACCGGGTGATCGACGGCTTCATGGCGCAGACCGGCGACGTGCAGTTCGGCAATGCCGCCAAGGGTTACGATGCACAGCTGGCCGGAACCGGCGGCTCAGATCTGCCGAATATCAAGGCCGAGTTCTCTGACAAACCGTTTGAGCGGGGCACGGTCGGCATGGCCCGCGCCTCCGATCCGGATTCCGCCAATTCGCAGTTCTTCATCATGTTTGCCCCCGGCGAGTCCCTGAACGGCCAGTACACGGTCGTTGGCAAGGTCGTGTCGGGCATGGAAGCCGTCGACAAGATCAAGCTTGGCGATGGCGGCAATGGCGAAGTGACTGATCCCGACCGGATGATCAAGGTCACCGTCAGCAAGTAACGGCGGGTCCCCCCCGCATTTCCGGGCAGGTTTGCCCGCATTTCAAGGAGAATGAACATGGCCGAGATCAAGGATCCGGAAAACACCATCGTGATGGAAACCACCAAGGGCAAGGTTGTCATTCAGCTTCTGCCCGATCTTGCGCCCGGCCATGTTGCCCGCATCAAGGAACTGTCGCGCGAGAAGGCCTATGACGGCGTGGTCTTTCACCGCGTCATCCCGGATTTCATGGCCCAGACCGGCGACGTCCAGTATGGCAAGCAGGGCGGCGACAGCTTCAACCCGGCCCGTGCCGGCATGGGCGGCTCCGACAAGCCGGACCTGAAGGCGGAATTCTCCAACATGAGCCATGTGCGCGGCACCTGCTCGATGGCCCGCAGCCAGAACCCGAATTCGGCCAATTCGCAGTTCTTTATCTGCTTCACCGATGCACCCTGGCTGAACAAGCAATATTCGGTCTGGGGCCAGGTCATCGAAGGCATGGATGTGGTCGACCAGATCAAGAAGGGCGAGCCGGTCAAGGATCCCGACAGCATCGTCTCCGTTCGCGTTGCCGCCGATCTCTGAGATCTGACAGGATTAATGAGGCCCGCCCTGATGTCCGTGACTTCAGGGCGGGTTTCGCGTTTGGGGAGGCATGGTGCCGATGCGCGTCGATCTGTTCGATTTCGACCTGCCCGATGAGAATATCGCGCTTCGCCCCGCCGAACCGCGCGACAGCGCCCGGCTGCTCGTTGTCCGGCCCGGACAAACGCCTGAACTAACCGACGGACATGTGCGCGACCTCACTTCCTGGCTACGCCCGGGCGATGCCATGGTGTTCAACGATACCAGGGTTATCCCCGCCCAGCTGGAAGGTGTTCGCCTGCGCGAGGGGGCAGAGAGGACACCGGTCTCCTGCACATTGCACATGCGCACCGGTGCCAGCAGCTGGAAGGCCTTTGCCCGGCCCGGCAAGCGCATCAAGCCGGGCGACCGGATCGACTTTGGCGACGGGGGCGGGGCCTGCCTGCTCGGCACGCTCTCAGCCACGGTCGCGACCAAGGGGGAGGCGGGTGAAATCGATCTTGCCTTCGACCTCTCTGGCCCCGATCTCGACCAGGCAATTGCCACGGTCGGCCATATCCCCCTGCCGCCCTATATCGCCGCCAAGCGGCATGAGGACGAACGCGACCGGCGCGACTACCAGACCATCTACGCAAGGGAGGAGGGGGCCGTTGCAGCCCCCACCGCCGGCCTGCATTTTACCCCGGACCTGTTTGGCGCGCTCGACGCTGCCGGTATCGAGCGGCATTTCGTGACCCTGCATGTCGGCGCGGGCACCTTCCTGCCGGTCAAGGCGGAAGACACCGCCGATCACCGGATGCACGCGGAAATCGGCCATGTCGGTGCCGCAACGGCTGCGCGGCTGAACGCGGTCCGGGAAAGGGGCGGGCGGGTCATCGCTGTCGGCACCACGTCATTACGGCTGCTGGAAAGTGCCGCCGGTGACGACGGCAGGCTTGCGGCCTGGTCCGGGGCGACCGAGATCTTCATCACCCCCGGATACCGCTTCAGGGCGGTCGACATGCTGATGACCAATTTCCATCTGCCGCGCTCCACGCTGTTCATGCTGGTATCCGCCTTTTCCGGCCAGAAATCCATGCGCGACGCCTATGATCATGCCATATCCGATGGCTACCGCTTCTACTCCTATGGCGATGCCAGCCTGCTGTTCCGGGAAGACCGATGACCACGCTTTATGACGACAAGACCCTCGATCCCGCCACCGACACGTTCCAGTTTCGCCTGAAGGCCTCCGATGGCCGGGCGCGGCTGGGGGCAATCACCATGCCGCGCGGCACGATCCGCACGCCCGCCTTCATGCCTGTCGGCACCGTCGGCACGGTCAAGGCGATGTATCTCGACCAGGTCCGCGACCTCGGTGCCGATATCATTCTTGGCAATACCTATCACCTGATGCTCCGGCCCGGCCCGGAACGGGTGGCGAGGCTTGGCGGCCTGCACGAACTGATCCGCTGGCCACAGCCGATCCTCACCGACAGCGGCGGTTTTCAGGTGATGTCGCTCTCCGGCCTGCGCAAGCTCAACGAGCAGGGCGTGACCTTCAAGAGCCATATCGACGGGCGCGAACATCACATGTCGCCGGAGCGCTCCATTGAAATCCAGGGGATGCTCGACAGCGATATCCAGATGCAGCTCGACGAATGCGTCGCACTTCCCGCAGAGCCGAAGGAAATCCAGCGGGCGATGGAAATGTCGCTGCGCTGGGCGGAACGCTGCAAGGTCGCCTTTGGCGATCAGCCCGGCAAGGCGATGTTCGGCATCGTCCAGGGCGGCGATATCGAGGACCTCCGGATACGTTCGGCCCAGGGGCTGAAGGGCCTCGACCTCAAGGGTTACGCCGTCGGCGGCCTTGCGGTCGGCGAGCCGCAGGAGGTGATGCTGCGGATGCTGGATGTCACGCTGCCGGAACTGCCGACAGAAAAGCCGCGCTACCTCATGGGTGTCGGCACGCCGGACGATATCCTGAAATCGGTGGCCGCCGGCATCGACATGTTCGACTGCGTGATGCCGACCCGCTCCGGCCGCCACGGCCTTGCCTTCACCCGGCGCGGCAAGGTCAATATCCGCAATGCCCGCCATGCCGAAGATATCCGTCCCCTGGACGAGCAATCGAGCTGCCCGGCGGCACGCGACTATTCCCGCGCCTATCTCCACCATCTCGTGCGCGCCAATGAGGCGCTCGGCGGCATGCTGCTCTCCTGGAACAATCTCGCCTATTACCAGGAGCTGATGCAGGGAATCCGCCAGGCCATCGCCGAAGGCCGGTTTGCCGATTTCATGGCCGAAACCCAGGAAAACTGGGCGCGCGGCGATATAGACGCACTCTGAAAAGACAAGAAAAGCATCAGGTTAGGGCAGGGGCCTCACCTGCCCTGACGCGAGGAAAGGTCAGATTCCCTTGCTGGCGGTGTTGCGCAACATCTGCACGCCGTTGATCCTGTAGCTGCCATCCGGCTCGCGCTCCAGCTCATAGACCGCCATCCAGTCATCGCCCGCATCGCCGGAAATCAGCACCTCCTGGAGGACCGTGGCGCCATCGCCGAGAACCTTCGAGCGGCCAAAGGCGAAATTGCCGGGATGATAGACCGGCTGATAGCTCCTCTTCACCATGGCGAAGAAGCGGTCCTTGTCGGGATAGAGCTTCTGTATATTCGGTGACGCAAAACCATAGGCCGCAGCACCATCATCCGCCAGAAAGGCCGCGATCTGGTTCTTGATCACGGTTTGCGCGAGCGGCACGGGATCTGCCGCACCTGCCGGGGTCAGCATGAGGCCAAGCAGCGGAATTGCCAGGAGGAGGGCAGACTGGAACCGGTGGCGCATGGCTTGTATCTCCAGCGAGGATACAGCCAATCTAGGGCAGTTGCCTCGCTTCGGCTAGATCCGCCCGGGTGCACACTCCTTCTCCTCAAACGGTTCGCCCGGGCCGTGATCCGGTTCAGCCTATCTCGTTTCCAGAAAGCCCAGCAATTTGCCGCGATAGCTGTCGCCGATGACGGCGAGCACGATGACCACGCCGATGACGATCGGCTTGACGTTATCGTCGGCACCCATCAATTGCAGGCCGGTCGACAGGACCTGCAGGATGCAGGCACCCACCAGCGTGCCGATAATCGAACCTTTGCCCCCCGAGAGGCTGGTGCCGCCGATGATGACGGCGGCAATGGCATTCAGTTCGTAGCCAATGCCCGCAACCGGGCTGCCGACATTCAGCCGGAGCAGATAGACCATGGCCGCGATGCCGGATGTCAGTCCGGAAATCGCAAAAACCGCGATCTTGTACCGGCGTGGCGTGTGCCCGGAGAGCCGTACCGCCTCTTCATTGGTGCCGATGGCAAACACGAAGCGCCCGAACACTGAGTAGCGCAGGATGAACCAGCCGATGAGCACGACGATCATTGCAATCAGGAAAATCGACGGCAGGACACTCCAGAAGATCAGATTGCCGAAATCGACGAAGGGCTGCGGCAGACCGGTGATCGTCGAATTGTCACTGACCACGCGGGCAAGGCCGCTGGCGACATTCAGCATGCCGAGGGTGACGATGAAGGAGGGCAATTTCCATCTTTCGCAGATCCAGCCGTTCAGCGCCCCGAGCGCAACGCCAACGCCCATCGAGGCAAGGCTTGCAAGCAGGATGGCCTGCCAGGGGGAAAGGCCGGGATCGATCATGATGCTGGCACCGACGACCGTGCAGAGCGCCAGAAGCGACCCCACGGAAAGATCGATGCCGCCGACGAGAATGACGAAGGTCATGCCCGAGGCCAGAACGGTATTGATGGCGATCTGCACGAATATCTTCAGGAAGTTTTCCGGCGTCGCGAAATAGGGGGCAGCGATGGAGAAGAAGACGACGAGCACGACGAGCGCAATCGCCACACCCGCCTCGCGCATCGATATCCGGATGATGGTGTCGAGCAACGGAACCTGCCGTGCGCCGCCCTTGGTTTCAATGCTCTCTGACACGACTGTACTCCTTGTAGGCCAGCGACAGAATCCGGCTCTCGTCAAACTCTTCGCGAGGCACTTCTCCGGCTATCTTACCGGCTGAAAAAACGATGATGCGGTGACAGATCCCCATGAGTTCAGGAAGGTCGGAGGAGACGACCAGCACCCCCTTGCCTTCTGCGGCAAGCTTCCACAGCAGATCGTAGATTTCCGCCTTGGCCCCGACATCGATACCGCGGGTCGGTTCGTCGAAAATCAGTGCCTTCGGCCCGCGAAACAGCCATTTGGCGATGACGACCTTCTGCTGGTTGCCGCCGGAAAAGGTGCGAACGGGCTGGTGGATCGAGGGGGTCTTGATGCGCAGTTCCTTGACCAGCCGGCCGGAATGGCCTTCTTCCGCCTTTCTCCGGATCAGGCCCCGGCCCGAGATCTTGCGCAGGTCGGTGATGGTCGTGTTCTCGGCGCAGCTCATGTTGAGCATCAGCCCCTGCATCTTGCGGTCTTCCGTCGCCAGGCACAGACCGGCAGCCACCGCATCCTTCGGCGTGTTGATCACCGCCGCGACACCGTCGATGCGGATCTCGCCGGCTGCTCTGGTATCGGCCCCGAACAGTGCCCTGACCGCCTCGGTGCGACCGCTGCCGACCAGCCCGGCAATGCCGACGATCTCCCCCTTGCGGACGGAAAAGGAGAGCTCCGGACTGTGGCGGGTGACCTTCAGGCCCGAAACGCCGAGCGCCTCGCCCGCGACCGGGCTGTTGCCGCGAAAGACGTTGAGATCGGCAATGGTGCGACCGACCATCAGTTCGACGATATCGGGAATGCCAAGACCGGCGAGGGGGCGGGTGATCACATGCTGCCCGTCGCGCAGGATGGTGACGTTCTCGCCGACCTCAAAAATTTCTTCCAGACGATGGGAAATATAAAGCGTCGTGACGCCACGGCTGCGCAACCGCCTGAGGATGTCAAACAGCCGGTCGACCTCCTTCGAGGTCAGGGTCGCGGTCGGTTCATCCAGAACCAGAAACCTGCTCTCGTAGCAGAGTGCCTTGGCAATCTCGAGCAGCTGCAGCTGCGCGACGCTGAGCCTGGCCGCCTGCGTGGTCGGCGCCATGTCCAGCCCGACTTCAGCCAGCAGTTCGGCGGCCCGGCGGTTCATCTGGCGGAAATCCACCAGCCCGCGACGGCGGGGCAGGTTCTCGAACAGCAGGTTTTCCGCCACCGTCAGATTGGACAGCGGATGAAGTTCCTGGTGAACGATGCGGATGCCCGCCTGAAAGGCTTGATGCGGCGAGTGCGGCTCGTAGCGCTTGCCATCGAACCGGATCTGCCCGTCATCCGGCCTGAAGACACCGCCGAGAAGATTGATCAGCGTCGATTTTCCCGCACCGTTCTCGCCCAGCAAAACATGTCCCCGGCCCCTGGCGATATCGAAGGAGACATTGTTGAGGGCGACAACGCCGGGAAATCGCTTGCCGATCCCCTCAAGCCGCAGAATGGTGTTTTCGGTTTCGTCTGCCACGTCGACCTCATGCATCGTTTCATCCGCACGGTTATTGAAGCATATCGCGATCTCTCGGGCTGATACCAAGGATCACTGATGGGAACCCATTCGACCGGATCGATTTTGGCTTGCGGCCAGGAGAAAACCGCAGTCGGACCTACCGGTCCGGCGGGGATTTTCGACGCCGTCCGCACGTCAAAAGCGACCGGCCCTCCGGGTGGCGTGGAATTCGGCCACCGGAGGGCGTCGAAATCCTCGGTCGATGCTCAAAGCATCGACCTGCGGTATTCTCCTACCCGGTATCCGTTTCCACGCCATCGAATGGGTTCCCATCAGTGATCCCTGGTATTAGCCCCCACGCTTTAGGTTATTGTTTTTATGCATATATTCATCGCAAAAGTCTGGCTGTGCCGATAAACCGCGCTCACGACTACACGCGACAGGGATCAACCGGAAAAGCCGACGCAAAGGGTGGCTGTTCACCGGGACGTTCAGCGATATCTAGGGAAATATCCGGTGAGGGCAGGGTGCGCCGAGGCCCTGGAGATGGCGCACCCGTCCGTGCCGGGCGCCTGGTCGTGACGAACTACTTCGTGACGAGCTTGACGTCGGTCTTCACCCAGCCGGTGAATTTTTCGCCCTTCGCCTCACGCAGGCCGTAGTCGATGCCCATCGCCGCCATCTGGGCACCATACTGCTCGACGGTAGCCAGCATCTTGCCGTTCTCGATCAGCGGTTTGACCGCAGGAATGTTGTCGAAGCCGACTACCTTGATCTTGCCGCTGAGACCCGCCGCATCGAGTGCCTTGACAACCCCGAGGGCCATCGAGTCATTCGCAGCCATGACACCCTGGATGTCATGATACTGGGTGAGGAAGTTCGTCATTACCGTATTGGCTTCTTCGGTCTCCCAATGGGCAGTCTTGCTGTCGAGCAACTGCAGGCCGCCCGCCTTGATCGAATCGCCGAAGCCTTTCGCCCGTTCCTTGGCATTGTCGGCTTCCGGATTGCCTTCGAGGATCACCACCTTGCCGCCCTTGCCAAGATCCTTTGCCAGCGCATCACCGGCAAGCTTGGCCCCGTCGCGGTTGTCAGGGCCGAAGAAGGCAAGATCGATACCGGCGGCTTTCTTGGCATCCGCATCGAGAGGCACGTCGATATTGATGACCGTGACGCCCGCCATCACCGCCTTCGCAAGCGGCGTGACCATGGCCTTGGAATCGGCGGGGGCGACGACGATGATGTCATATTTTTGCGTCACGAAATTCTCGACCGCATCGACCTGAGAGGCGAAATCGCGCTCGTCCTTCATGCCGACCGCCTTGAAATCGAACTTGTCGGCATTCTTGGCCGCATAGGCATCGGCACCGGCCTTCATCTGTTTGAAGAACTCGTTCGACAGCGATTTCATGATCAGGCCGACTTTCGGCTTGCTCGCCGCAAAAGCCGCATTCGCGCCAAACGAAAGGGAGGCGGCGACAATCAGCGATGCGGCAACACCAAGTTTCAGCATGTCGCGACGGGCATTCGAACGGATTGCATTACGTTCAATCAACATATGTATTCTCCCAATATTATTCGAGCCGCAACTGCTTTAATATAATAAGGCGACTCTAATATACTAGGCGTATCAAGCGCTTTTGACACTGTCAACCATCGTTCTGGCCGTGCGCTGAACCGCATCAAATCGCGGCGTGCTTTGCCATGCTGCGGAGGCGGGGAACCGGACTATCCAACATGCGGAACCGCGGCAAAGCTGCCTTCACAACCCCACCCGTAAATCGCATAAGATAGATTATGGAACTTTTGGATATTCTAAATCCGGCGGCACGGCTGATCCCGCCATGAGCCAGCCAGTTGCCGGTCAGTCGTCCAGGCTGCATTCCACGACAAGACCGTCATAGGCCGGTTCGACATGGTCCGGGGTTTCGGCCATCACCTTGTTGTAGTCGAGCGGTATATGCATGTGGGTCAGGATAGCACGTCTGGGATTGATGCGGGCGATCCAGGCCAGAGATTGTTCCATCGACAGATGGCTCGGATGAAAGCGGTATTGCAGGGTGTCGAGGATCAGTACGTCGAGGCCTGCGAGCTTGGCGACGGTCTCTGCGGGAAAGTCGCTGACATCGCTGCAATAGGCCAGATTGCCGATCCGGAAGCCGAGCGAGATGATGTCGCCATGGATCTGCTTCAGCGGCAGAAACGACAGGGTTCCGCCAGCTCCCTCGATCACCACCTGATGATCGAGATCCTCGATCAGATGCGGCTTGACGATCGGCGGATAGCTGGAGCCTTCGGGTGTTTCGAGGCAATAGCCGAAGCCCTGGCGGATTCTTTCCATCGTAAAGGGTTCGGCATGGATCGGGATGCGCTGGTGGGACTGGTGGAAATAGCCCCTGAGATCATCGATCCCGTGCAGATGGTCGGCATGGGCGTGGCTGTAGAGCACGGCATCGATATGCTGGACACCGGCGGCTATCATCTGCTGGCGAAAATCCGGTCCGGTGTCGATGACCACGGTTGTCACGCCGCCATCCGCGCCGGTCTGTTCGATCAGAAACGATGCCCTTAGCCGCCGGTTGCGGGGGTTTTCCGGGTTGCAGGCCCCCCAGTCGCCGGTGATGCGCGGCACGCCGGGCGATGAGCCGCAGCCAAGGATGGTGAAGCGCCGGACCGTTGCCACCGGGTCAGATCCTCGGCAGCTTAGAAAACAGCCGCCAGGCATTTTCCGTGCTCGCAGCCGCCATCCCGGACACGGACACGCCCTTGACCTCGGCCAGAACCTCGGCGGTATTGACCACATAGGATGGCTCGTTGCGCTTGCCGCGCCAGCGCTTCGGCGCCAGATACGGCGCATCGGTCTCGACCAGCAGCCGCTCCATCGGAATGGTTCTGGCGATGTCGCGCAGCTCTTCCGATTTCGGGAAGGTCAGGATGCCGGAAAACGACACATAGCCGCCGAGTTCGACCCCCACCCGCGCCAGCTCCGCCCCGGAGGAAAAGCAGTGCAGGATGAAGGGGAAGGCCCCCTTCCCTGTCTCGCGCTGCAGGATATCAGCCATGTCCCCGTCTGCCGAGCGGCTGTGGATGACGAGCGGCAGGCCCGTCTGGCGAGCGGCGGCGATATGTTGCGCAAGACCGGATTTCTGGTCTTCCGGCTTCTGCGTATCGTAGAAATAGTCGAGCCCGGCCTCGCCGATGGCAACCACCTTCGGATGGGCGGCGAGCGAAACCAGTTCGGCGGCCGTCACATCCAGCTCTTCATCGGCATTGTTCGGATGGGTGCCGACGGAGCAGTAGACCGAGGGAAACCGCGCGCAGATCTCCAGCAGCTGCGGCAGCCTGCGCACCCGTGTCGAGATGGTCACCATCTGACTGACGCCCGCCTCGTGGGCGCGGGAGATGACCTGATCGAGCTCTTCGGCAAAATCCGGAAAGTCGAGATGGCAATGGGTATCGATCAGCACGGTCTCAGGCCTCCGGTGCCACGTAACGCGGGAAAACCGGCGTGGGCGCGACTAGTTCCGTGCCGGAGATCAGCCGTCCCGCCGCGCCAAGATGGGCGAAATCACGCGCTTCTGCCGGGATGGCGACGAGATCCAGAAGCCTGGAAGCGGAAGCCGGAACAAAGGGTTGCAGCAGGATTGCAATCTGGCGCACCACCTCTGCCGTTACGTAAAGCACGGTTGCCATCCGGGCCGGATCGGTCTTTTTCAGCGCCCATGGCTCCTGCCCGGCGAAATAGCGGTCGGCCTCTGAGACGGTGGCGATGATGGCGGCCAGCGCCTTGTGGATCATCTGCCGGTTCATCTCCTCGCGGGCAACAGCCAGCATGGCGTCCGCCTGGTCGAGCATCGCCTGATCGGTCTCCGTCAGCGTCCCCATCTCCGGGATACGGCCATCGCAATTCTTGACGATCATCGACAGAGAACGGCTGGCGAGATTGCCGATGCCATTGGCAAGATCGGCATTGATCCGGATGCCGATCTGTTCCTCGCTGTAGCTGCCGTCCTGGCCGAAGGAGACCTCGCGCAAGAAGAAATAGCGCACCTGGTCGAGCCCGAAATGCTGGACCAGATTGACGGGATCGACCACATTGCCGAGCGATTTCGACATCTTCTCGCCCTTGTTGAGCAGGAAGCCATGGGCAAACACCCGTTCCGGCAGCGGCACGCCCGCCGACATCAGGAAGGCCGGCCAATAGACCGCGTGGAAGCGGATGATGTCCTTGCCGATGATGTGGATATTGGCGGGCCAGAACTTTGCCCTCGGCCCCCCGTCGATCCAGCCGGTCGCGGTCAGATAGTTGGTGAGCGCATCGACCCACACATACATGACATGGGCGGGATCGCCCGGCACCGGAATGCCCCAGTCAAAGGTGGTGCGCGATACCGACAGGTCCTTCAGGCCGGATTTGACGAAGGACAGGATTTCATTGCGCCGTTCGGCAGGCCCGATGAAATCCGGATTGGCCTCGTAATGGGCAAGCAGCCGGTCCTGGTATTTGGAAAGCCGGAAGAAATAGCTTTCCTCCGCCACCCATTCGACCGGCGTTCCCTGCGGTCCGTAGCGCAGGCCATCGGCGCGCAGTTCCGTCTCGTCTTCGGCATAGAAGGCCTCGTCGCGCACCGAATACCAGCCGGCATAGCTGTCCTTGTAGATGTCGCCGTTCTTCTCCATGCGCCGCCACAAATCCTGCACGCAGGCATGGTGCCGTTTTTCGGTGGTGCGGATGAAATCGTCGTTGGAGGCGTTGAGCAGCGTGGTCATCGCCTGGAATTCGGCCGTGTTGCGGTCGGCGAGTTCCTGGGCGGTAATGCCCTCGGCCCGCGCCGTCTGCTGCATCTTCTGGCCATGTTCGTCGGTCCCGGTCAGGAAAAACACCTCGCGGCCATCCAGCCGCTGGAAACGCGCCATCGCATCGGTCGCAATCAGCTCGTAGGCATGGCCGATATGCGGCTTGCCATTCGGGTAGGAAATTGCGGTGGTGATGTAAAAGGGCGCTTTATCCGTCATCGGTCTCGTCGGTCCACTGGTCATGAAATCTCTGCGGCTGCTCTTACCCGATGTTGAGCGTCTGCGAAACCTCAACTTTGCCTGTCGTCAGGCAATCGATTCAAGCACGGAAATAATCGTCTGCTTGCGGTCGAGATTATAGGCCTGGGCGACCGTGATCTTCTCGCCGATCTCGACCGACAGGCGGGCGAGCCGGTTGGCCAGCGCCAGATCGCCGGAATGGGCCGCCTGCTTGGCCCGCGCCACCAGATCATCGGTGACATGGTCGATGAAGAAGCCGAAAATCGTCTCGGCATCCTTGGCCGACAGCACGTCGGCAAGCCTGTGCATCTTGCGCCTTGCCCCCGGCCCTTGCGCGGCCAGCGCATCCTGAAAGGCCGCGACGATATCGGCGCCACCGTAATTGATCAGCTTCAGCGCCGTCGCCACGCTGCCCCTGGCCGCCTCGAAGACCGCCTGCCGCTGCGCTGGCGGCAAGGTCACCTGGAGGTGACCGAGCGTTTCGGCCATGGCGGTATCGTCCAGCGGCTCGAGTTTCAGCGGCAGGCAGCGCGAGCGGATGGTCGGCAGCAACTTGCCCGGCGCATGGGAAAGCACCAGAAACAGCGCCCGCTTCGGCGGCTCTTCCAGAATTTTCAGCACCGCATTGGCGGCATTGCGGTTCATGTCATCGGCGGGATCGATGATGACGATGCGCCAGTTGCCGGTGCCGGATGTCTGGCTGAAGAATTTCGAGGCCCGGCGGATTTCATCCACCGTGATCGCCGTCTTCAGCCGCCCGGATTTTTCGTCGACGGGGCGGCTGAGATGCAGGAGATTGTGCGAGGCACCGGAGGCAATCTGGCGGCTGATGGCGCTGTCGGGATCGGGATCGCCGAGGTGGTCCGGGGCGGTGGCGGGATCTGGATGGCTGAGCACGTGACTGGCGAAACGCCAGGCCAGGGTTGCCTTGCCTATCCCTTCCGGGCCTTCGATGAGAATGGCGTGGTGGCCCTTGCCCGAGCGGTAGCTCTGCGCGAGAAATGCCTCTGCCCCCTGATGGCCGAAAAGCCGGGTATTTTCCGCAGGCGCAATCGCGCCATCGAGCAGGGCGGGATCCTCGCTGCTCATCGTCCGGTTTCCGCGGTTTTCTGCGGTCGCTGGCTGCGCGGCCGAAGCATCACGTCGACAAGCCCGATGATTTCCGAAGCGATCTGGTCCTCGTCGCGCGCGGCATTCACCACCCGGCAGCGCCCGGGCTCGCGAATGGCGATATCCAGAAAGGCGTCGCGCCGCTTCTCGTGGGTTTCGAGCTGTTCCTTCTCGTAGCGATCCGGGGCCGTGCTCGCCGCCTGCCCCCGGCTGCGGGCACGCTCCAGTCCGATTTCCGCCGGGATGTCGAGAATGATGGTGCGGTCCGGGGTGACGCCGTTGATGGCGACCCTTTGCAGCGCCTCGATGAAGTCGGGCTCGAGATTGCCGGTAACACCCTGATAGACCCGCGAGGAATCCATGAAGCGGTCACAGATGACAATCGCAGCCCGCGCCAGTGCCGGTCGGATCACCTGTTCGACATGGTCACTGCGGGCAGCGGCAAACAGCAGCGCTTCCATCCGGGTCCCGAAGGCCTCGGCGGCCCCCGACAACAGCACATGGCGCACCGCCTCCGCGCCTTGCGAACCGCCTGGCTCGCGGGTCACCACCACATCCAGCCCGCGTCCGGCAAGGGTGCCCGCAAGGCGGCGGATCTGGGTGGACTTGCCAGCCCCTTCCCCTCCCTCAAAGCTGATGAACAGGCCGGAATGATTCACGAAATGCCACTTCCTGCGTCAGGCAGCCCCGTTGGGGCTGCGTCGGGTCCTTCTTTAATGGAAGATCATGATGAGGGAAACCGTTCCGGCCGGGTCATGACCGGCCTTTCTGCCGATCACCACCAGAAAAGCACCAGTTCCTTGATCGCATCGAAGGCCTTTTTCGACAGGCCGGCTTCGGCCACCGGCGCACGGGTAAACAGCGGCACCTCCTGAATCAGCCTCTGGCCACTGTAGAGGGACAATTTGCCCACTTCGCGACCGGCAACCACCGGTGCATAGATCGGCCAGCCATAGGTGATACGGCCGCTGATCCGTTCCGGATTGCTGACAGGAACGAAAATGTCGACCGGCTCTTTCGCAACCACCTCGACGGAGGACTGGACGCCCCCATAGACACTGACCTCGCCGACCGGTTCGCCACGGAGAAACAGCTTGCGATAGTCGAAGCTGGAAAGTCCCCAGTCGAGCACCCGTTTTGTTTCCTCCTGCCGTTCCTTGTCACTGGCAAGCCCGCCCAGCGCCAGAAACAGCCGCTTGCCATCCCGCTCGACCGAGGCGGTGATCGCGTAGCCCTCGCCTTCGGTAAAGCCCGTCGCCAGCCCGTCGATGCCAAGGTTCTGGCTTGCCAGCGGGTTGCGGTTGCGCTGGCGGATGCTGTTCCACTGGAAATCCGGCGCGGCATAATTTCTGTAGAGTTCCGGATAGCTCGCCTCGACATGCCGGGCGAGGGTCACCATGTCCTTCATGGTCACCTGGTTCTGCGGATCGGGAAGGCCGGTGGCATTGCGGAACACGGTCTGTTTCATTCCGAGATCATGGGCGCGATTGGTCATCCGCTCGGCAAATTGCGCCTCGCTGCCGCTCAAGCCTTCAGCCAGAATGATGCAGGCATCATTGGCCGACAGAACCATGACGCCCTTGAGGAGATCATCGATGCGGATGGTGGATTTCAGCGCTGCAAACATCGTCGCGGTGCCGGAGGGTGCCCCCCCGGTTCGCCAGGCATGTTCGGAGACGGGATAGACCGTATCGAGCGAGACCTCATTATGGGCGAGTGCGCCGGCAATCGTCTCGGCCACCATGATTTTGGCAAGGGAAGCCGGGGAAACCGGCTTGTCTTCCTGTTTGGCGAGCAGCACCGTTCCGGTGCGGGCCTCGATCATATAGGCCTCGGCGGCCCTGGTTTCAAAACCGGGTGGTGTGGCGCTTTCGGCGGCAGACGTGGGTGTTGAAACCAGCAGTCCTGTCAAGAACAGGCACCCGGCAAACAACGGGACAGAAAGCGTAACCAGCAGTTTTTTCATGGCAGTTCCCGTCAGGCATCGGGATGCCAGCTGTATCGAAACGCAACACGCCTGCCAAGTAGAGCGCGCGCCGCAACCGCAGCGATGGCCTTATTTTGCAACATGTTGCCGGTGCCAGGCGGCAAGAATGGATTCAGGCGTCAGGTCGCCCTTGAAATGCAGTACCGCATCAAAGGGGGCATTTGCATTGTCGGGGACATCGACATAGGCAGAGGCTGCCGAAAGCGTGCCCGGCGTAAAGCCGGGGCGCTCGTAGGGGAAAGGCCCGGTTTGCGGCAGGACCGGGAAGCTCGCGAGTTCGCCGCCCGCATTCATCGTGCCGACGGGACCGGCAAGCGGCAGTGGGGCGGCGGCAGGCAGGGCGGCGAAGGGCTGGGAGGCCGTGCCGTCACCATAGGCAGCGCTCGGCGTATTGCCGCCATAGCCGATGGCATCCGCCTGGTTGTCGAGCGTCTGGACCTGCTTGCGCAGCGGCTGGTTGGAGGC
Organism: uncultured Gellertiella sp.; assembly: GCF_963457605.1. Classification (GTDB taxonomy): domain Bacteria; phylum Pseudomonadota; class Alphaproteobacteria; order Rhizobiales; family Rhizobiaceae; genus Gellertiella. Next base: position 143,425 of record NZ_OY735139.1, on the reverse strand, counting down.
AACCATCACGCCGGTTGCGATCTGGCCCTCGGGGTTGACGCTCGGGAAGCGGCTGCCCTTCGGCTGGTAGGAGGCCATCAGATAGGGCATGTCATGCCCGTCCATCCGGGCCTTGCCGACATATTGCACCCGCACCTTGCCGGTGCCGCTGTGCTTCAGGTCGAGCATGTCGGCGGTCTTGCCGGAGAGATCGATGATCCGGTTGGAATGGTAGGGACCACGGTCATTGACCCGCACGATGATCGACGAGCCATTGTCCAGATTGGTGACACGGGCATAACTGGGCAGCGGAAAGGTCGGATGGGCCGCAGACAGGCCGTAGAGGTCATAGACTTCCCCATTGGCCGTCTTGCGACCGTGAAAGGCCGACCCGTACCAGGAGGCGATGCCGATCTTGTTATAGCCGAAATCCTCTTTCGGCACGTAGCGCTTGCCACGCACCACATAGGGATTGCCGACCAGATAGCGCCCGCCGCCCTTCGGGATATTGCGTCCATAGGCAACGCGCGGGCTGGCCTTCACGCCATATTCGGATTCGGAGAAATATTCCTTGCCATGCTTGCCATGACCACGCGGAGCATGCGTCGTGCCGCAGGAGGCAAGGCCGACACAAAGTGCGCCAAGCGCAATCCAGCGCAAATGTGCGCGTGTGGCCGCAAAGCCCTTCATGTCCCCGTCCATCTCTGTCACCCTCAACGCAATACAGGATACCCGCTTATCCACCGCCCCCTTCATGGAGGTCTTGCCGGATGCGCGGGCTCACACCAGAGCATGCTTCGAAGATGGCGAAAATGCGAATAAAATTGTGGAGAATGTCGGTATAGTTGACGCCATGGTTAACAGATGCTTAGCGATGCTCCTGCCTGTGTTCGGCGCCCCCCGCCCCGGGACAGCCCTGCCCTCCAGCCGAAATCCCCACCCCGCCCCATCTTGCAATTCGCCCCCATTCAGGCAATAAGCCTCGCCACGGAAGAGTGTCCGAGTGGTTTAAGGAACCGGTCTTGAAAACCGGCGTGCGGGAGACCGTACCGTGGGTTCGAATCCCACCTCTTCCGCCATAAGCCTTTGAGAGTGTTTGGCAATTTTTGTTGACGTGATTGGCGTCGATCAGGGCCAGTCTGCAATATTGTCAACAATTACCTGCAACAATGCTGCAACTGCATACGTGTTGCAGGAGCGCCCGATTCTTGTTGCAGCGGGCAGTGCGATGAGAGGCGGCGGAATCCGCCCCTCCTATGTCCCTTTTCTTCCCCTTTGGGACTACGCGCAGCAGCCGCTTTTGGAGGCGGCTGGACCGCAGCAGGCAGCGGCCTCTTTCGTGTTCTCTTCCAACCAGCGGTCACGCGGCTTGCAGCTTGCCGGACGCGGCAGCAGTTCGACATGGTCGCCTCCGGCCCGGAACGTCGGCAAGGACGCGTAGTAGAGCTTCGGTCGGACGCCGTCGCTGACTTCGAAGGTGAGCTTCGCCGAGCTGTCGAGCTGGACGTGTCACCTTCCGGATGATCGAGTGGAGAAGTTGACGAGCGGAATGCTTCGACGGAGGCAGTCGGCCCCGCGTCCCGCCCTTGGCGGCGCTATGCTGACGCTCCTGCGGCTGCCTCGAACCCGCCGAAGCATGCGCGAATTCCCGACGTCCCGCAGGGCGGCGCTATGCTGACGTCTCCGATACGCTCATCGTCCCCTTGATGCTCGCGGAGGCTCCTGCCTCCTGGCGCGCCTTTGGCTTGCCCTGCCTCCGGTCGGCATGATCCGACTGATCTAGTCCAGGGGCAGGCACAAGGGTGCGGCCTTCGGCCTTTTCTCCCTTCTGTCTGCCCCCGGCCAAGCTAGGATTGAGTCGCTTCGGCCCGTCAACAGGAATAGACGGGACCGTGTCCTCGCTCGCCTGCGGCTTCCTGCGGGCCGCACCCGCTCCCATCGATTCTTATTGACCGACCTGCCGCTCTGGGGAGACCGCCGAGTCGGACGATCCGCGTTAGATCTTCGTTGGTCCTCTTCCCGGATCGTCCTGGGCCCGCACTTCCAGAAATGATAAAAAATTCTATGTTTTCATGGAGTTAAAAGATGGAAATCAAGACCATAACCTTTCGTGGCCTCACGTTCGACATCCTCGTCGAGGAAGCGAAGTCGCACGACGCACAGGGCGGGCGCCTGTGGTACCTCGCCGCCATCTATGTCAGGGAGCGCGGCAAGCAGGAGGCCCAGCTTGTCCGGAAGACGCGACTGCCCGGAGCCGCCGACGAACTGGCGGCGTCGATCCGGAAGGATGGCCTGCGTGTCTTCGACCGATTCCGTCCGGGGCAGTGATGATGGATCATCTTTTGAAAGTCCGTTCACCATTCAGTGACCATGGGGCAAGGAGTGTTGATTTCCACGCAGAACTGAGCCGGTTAGGCGCATAATTTCCATTGAGAACTGAGCCATGTGAACCTTCCCCCCAACGCGGTGAGCGACGGGGGCAACGGAGTGATCCACATGGGACTTTTAAACATTATTCGTCGGATGGCGCTTCGCGAGAAGCAGTCGATCCGCGAGATCAGCCGGCGCACTGGGCTGTCGCGTAACACGATCGCGAAGTATTTGAGCGCCGGCACGATCGAGCCGACGTTCACGGTACCGGAACGACGGAGCAAGCTTGATCCTTTTGCCGACAAACTGGCTGGCTGGCTGAAGACCGAGGCCGGGAAGTCGCGCAAGCAGCGCCGAACGCTGAAGCAGGTTCATGCGGACCTGGTGGCTCTCGGCTTTACCGGCTCCTATGGTCGGGTCGCCGCCTTCGCCCGTGAGTGGCGAGTTGATCGGCAACGTGAGCAGCAGACGACGGGCCGTGGCATATTCGTTCCGCTGTCATTCCGCCCAGGCGAAGCATTCCAATTCGATTGGAGTGAAGATTATGCCGTGATCGGCGGCGAGCGCACGAAGCTTCAGGTCGCACATATCAAGCTATCGCACAGTCGGGCTTTTCTGGTCAGGGCATACCTGCTGCAAACGCACGAGATGCTCTTCGATGCCCATTGGCACGGATTCCGCGTGTTCGGCGGTGTGCCATCGCGGGGAATCTATGACAACATGAAGACGGCGGTCGATCGCGTCGGCCGCGGCAAGGAGCGACAGGTCAATATCCGTTTCCTCGCGATGACGAACCATTACGTCTTCGCGCCTGAGTTCTGCAATCCCGCTGCGGGCTGGGAGAAGGGGCAGGTCGAGAAGAACGTCCAGGATGCCCGACCACGCCTGTGGCAACAGATGCCAAGCTTCCCTGATCTGGCAGCGCTGAACGCCTGGCTGGAACAGCATTGCCAGGATCTGTGGCGCGAGACTGCACACAACACATTACCCGGTTCGATCGCCGACGTCTGGGTCGCAGAACAGGCCGCGTTGATGGCACTGCCTCCCGCTTTTGACGGCTTCGTCGAGCAAAGCAAGCGCGTCTCGCCCACCTGCCTGATCACCTTCGAGCGGAACCGTTACAGCGTGCCTGCGTCGTTTGCGAACCGGCCCGTAAGCCTGCGGGTCTATCCCGACCGACTGGTCGTTGCGGCCGAGGGCAATATCCTATGCGAACATGTGCGGATCATTGAGCGCAGCCACGACAAACCGCCACGAACGATTTACGACTGGCGGCATTACCTTGCGGTCATCCAGCGCAAGCCCGGCGCTTTACGCAATGGCGCACCGTTTGTGGAATTGCCGACTGCCTTCAGGCAGTTGCAAGACCAGATGCTTCGCCGCCCCGGCGGTGATCGTGAGATGGCCGACATCCTTGCCCTCGTCCTTCAGCATGACGAACAGGTCGTACTCAGGGCTGTGGAACTGGCCTTGGATGCCGGCGTGGCAACGAAAACGCATGTGCTGAACCTGCTGCACCGGCTGATCGACGGCAAGACGACCGACGGTCCCGACATCGATACGCCACAGGCGCTGGCTTTGCTGCGTGAACCCAAAGCCAATGTCGAACGCTATGATGGCCTACGCGCCCGGATCGCAGGAGGTCGCCATGCGTCATGATCCCGCCAGCGCCGCCGTCGTCATCATGCTGCGGAGCCTGAAGATGTATGGCATGGCCCAAGCCGTCACGGATCTGATCGAGCAAGGTGCTCCGGCTTTTGATGCGGCCGTGCCCATCCTGTCCCAGTTGCTGAAGGCCGAATTGGCCGAGCGCGAGGTACGCTCTATTGCCTACCACATGAAGGCTGCCCGCTTTCCTGCGTACAAAGACATCTCCGGCTTCGACTTCACCGCCAGCGAGATCAACGAGGCCACCGTGCGCCAACTGTACCGATGCGAGTTCATGGATGGGGCGCAGAACGTTGTCCTTATCGGTGGCCCTGGCACTGGCAAAACGCATGTCGCGACCGCTCTCGGAATCCAGGCCATCGAGCATCATCGCCGAAAGGTCCGCTTCTTCTCGACCATCGAACTGGTCAATGCTCTCGAACAGGAGAAGGCCAAAGGCAAGGCAGGCCAGATCGCCGAGACGCTGGTTCGCCTCGATCTGCTGATCCTGGACGAACTGGGATATCTTCCCTTCAGCGCGTCCGGCGGAGCGCTGCTCTTCCACCTGTTGAGCAAGCTCTACGAGCGGACCAGCGTGGTGATCACCACCAACCTCAGCTTCAGCGAATGGGCAACCGTCTTCGGCGACGCCAAGATGACGACCGCCCTGCTCGATCGTTTGACCCATCGTTGCCATATCCTGGAAACCGGGAACGACAGCTTCCGCTTTAAAGCCAGCTCGGCTGCCGCAGCACACAAGAGAGGAGAAAAAGCCAATCCCTTGACCAAACCCTGATCAGAAAACCATACTCAGAGGTGGCTCATTTCTCGGTGGAAAAACCGGCTCAGTTCCGCGTGAAAACCAACAACATGAATTCCTTGAACCGAATAGGCGACCGGTTCCGGCATGAGTGAAATCGACCCGAAACGATCGTCACTCATGGCGCGCGTCAAGGGCAAAGACACAAAGCCCGAGATGGCAGTCCGGCGCGCGCTGTTCGCGATGGGGTTCAGGTACAGGCTTCATCGGAGAGACCTACCTGGGTCTCCTGACGTCGTGTTTCCCCGACAGAAGAAGGCGATCTTCGTTCACGGCTGTTTTTGGCATCGCCACGCTGGGTGCCGGCTGGCCAGTACACCGAAGAGCAGAGCGGACTTCTGGCAAATCAAATTTGATGCAAATGTCGCCAGAGACGCACGGAATATTGACGCCCTGGAAGAATTTGGTTGGTCGGTTCTAGTTCTGTGGCAGTGCGAAATCTCAGACCTCGAAAAGCTTCGGGAAAAACTAAAATCTTTCGTTCTTGACGCGGACAGGCCCTAGCAGGCGCCTGAAGGGATTCACGGCGCCTCGGGTTGTTCTGGTGCGGGCGCCTTCTTTCCGAACAGCCGAGCCCTCTGCTCCTCCTTCGTGGGATTCAAGTACCTCATGAGAACGGAGACACTCTTGTGTCCGGACTGCCGCATCAGTGTCCGGAGGTCAGCCCCGTTCGCGGCCATGTTGCTCAGAGCTTCATGTCGGAGATCGTGAATCCGAAGGTCGGGGCAACCTGCAACGATGCGTATTTTCTGCCACTCGTGTTCGGCGGAGTTCTTCGTCATCTTGAACACGGTCGCATCGTCAGGCTCCCCTTCTGCCTGACTAAGTAGGGCTTCGTAGGCACGATCCGAAAGGGCGACATGCCTCGCTTCACCGTTCTTGCTCTTCGGGATGATGATGAACCCGTACTCCTGCCGAACCCAACCTGCCAGAATCTTGCGGACTTCCCCAGCGCGCATCGCGGTGTCGAGCAAGACAGGGTAGAGGGCCTGCCATTGGCGATTCTGCCAAGTCTCTCCGGTAAGGGCCTTCCATATCCGGTCGTCTTCACCGGGACGAAGACGACGCTCGCGCCCGGCGCCGGGCTGGGGAATGCCGCGCTTCCGCTTCCGCAGGCCAGCGATAGGATTCGACGTCTGCACGGACTTCTCGTGGATCAGCCATTCGAATATCGCCGAGAGGGTGTTGAGGTTGTTCCGGACGGTGGAGTTCTTAAGCCCTTCCTTCAAGCGGGCGTCGCGGAGATCCGCAAAGTCCTGCACCGACAGCTCCCGGACGGTCTTCAAAGCGAAGTCCATTCGGGCAAGCATGTTAAGCATCGCGACCTCCTGAGCCGCACCCATCTTCTCCGGCGTGACGAGATCGCGGTAGTCTTCCAGAACCTCCTTGAAGGGGCGCTCTAGGTATCCCTTCGAAGATCCCGGTTTCGGCTCAAGGCGCGGGTCTTTCCATGTGCCCAGGCGCATTGCCGATTCCGTCGCGTCTTTCCACAGCGTCGCGTCCCGCTTGGATTTGAAGGTGGCCGAGATCGATCGGGACTTGCACGGCCCGTTGAACGCGTCCGGAAGGCGGGCTGTCGCCGTCCATTTCGATCCGCGTTTGACGAGGCTTGCCATGCAGCTTCTCCCTGATTTCTGCAACAATGCTGCAACATGTGACAGAAATAGAGAAAAAGTGCAAGTTAATCAATATTTTTAAACCGGTCTTAAAAACCGGCGTGCGGGAGACCGTACCGTGGGTTCGAATCCCACCTCTTCCGCCATAACTGAATTATCCATGCGTAAATACCGGATGGCGGCGTCAGCCCAGGGCAATCGGGTGAATGAGGAGGTGACAAACGCCTGATTTGCTGAATCTGTACCTTTCCTCTGATTTGCTTTTTGGGGGATGGTATGGACGATACGGCAGCGATGTGCCCGGCGTTTGAGGAAACGGTTGTTTTTCTGAAGCATTTTGCGGAACTGGAAGACCCGCGTCAGCGGGGCAAGGTGGTTTACCCGCTTCAGGAGATTCTGCTGCTATGCCTCACGGCTGTGGTAGCGGGTGCCGAGAGCATCACCGCGATTGCCCTGTTCGGCGCGAAGAGGCTGGGTTTGCTGCGCCGGTTGGCGGCATTCGAGAATGGAACGCCTGCCCACGACCATCTCGGCGATATTCTGGCCTCGCTCGATGCCGAGCAATTCCAGCGTTGTTTCACAACCTGGGTCGCAACCGTCGCCGGCATTCCGGAGGGCGTGATCGCCATTGACGGCAAGACGGTGCGCCGCTCGCATAACCGGTCCAGGGGGATCGCAGCCATTCATATGGTCTCTGCCTTCGCCGCACGCCAGCGCCTGGTGCTGGGTCAGGTCAAGGTGGCCGAGAAGTCCAACGAAATCGTCGCCATCCCCAAACTGCTGGACATGCTGACAATCGAAGGTGCCATCGTGACCATCGACGCGATCGGCTGCCAGCGCGCGGTCGCGCAGAAGATCGTCGACAAGAAAGCCGATTACGTCCTGGCGCTCAAGGGTAACCAGAGCAGCTTGCAAGAGGACGTCAAACTCTTCGTCGCTGAACAAAAGGCGTGCGATTTCAAGGACACCGTCGTCAGTCGCGACGAAACCGTCGATGCGGATCATGGCCGCATCGAGACCAGAACAACGACCGTGATCCACGACGCTGCATGGCTTCGGGAGCGGCATGACTGGCCTGCCTTGAAAAGCATCGTCATGATCGACACCATCCGGGAAATCGCCGGGGTCCAAACGAGAGAGACGCGCCTCTACATCACTTCGCTCAATCTCCCGGCTTGCGCCATCGGTCCGGTCGTCCGGAGCCATTGGACAGTCGAAAACAGCCTGCATTGGGTCATGGATATGACGTTCCGCGACGACGAATGCCGCGTGCGAACCGATCACGCCCCCGCCAACTTCACAACCATCAAGCACATGGCCCTGAACCTCATCCGGCGCGGAAAGGGCAAGCTGTCCGTCAATCTCGCCCGACACTCCGCAGCCTGGGACGACGACTTCCTCGTCCGCATCATCACCGGATAATGCGTTCACCCGATTCCCCTGGGCGTCAGCCCCAGGTGTCAGCCCATTGATGTCACCAGCGCATTTCCGGGCAAATTGACCGTGACGCGGAAGCCGCCGAGGGGGGAGCGGTCGAAGTTGAGGTGGCCGTCATAGGCTTCGACCAGATCTTTCACGATGGCCAGGCCGAAGCCGGTGCCGGCGACGGCTTCGTCGAGACGGTGGCCACGGGCCACATCCAGCACCCCTTCCGTTTCCGGCAGGCCCGGACCGTCGTCATCGACGGTGAGGATCACCCGGTTGCCGACCTGCGCGAGCGTGACATTCACCACGGAATTTGCCCATTTGCGGCCATTGTCGAGAATGTTTCCGCAGATCTCCATATAGTCGGCTTCATCCATGTTGGCAGGCAGGCTTTCCGGGGCGGTGAGATTGAAGCTCAGTCCGCGATTGGAGGCAATGCGGCGCATGGTGCTGACCAGCTGGCTGGTGGAGACCACCAGATCGACATTGACTTTTGACTGGGCTGCCGCAAGGCCGGCGCGGGCCTGGGCCAGCGTGCGCCGCACATGCGCGTCCATCCGCGAGACTTCGCCGCGGATGACGCCGGCTTCCTCGCCGCTGCCGCGCCGTTCCAGCTCGCGGGCGATGGCGTCGAGAACGGCAAGCGGCGTCTTCAGCCCGTGGGCGAGATCGCCGGCCCGGGCGCGGGCCGACGTCAGCTGCGAGTCACGCCGGAGAATCAGGGCATTGAGGTCGTCGACAAGCGGCTGGATTTCGGTCGGAAATTCGCCTTCGATCAATCGTGCATTGCGGCCATGGACGGCACCGAGTGCCGTTCTCAGGCTGTCGAGCGGTGCAAGGCCGTAGCGCAGGAAGGTCCAGACCGCCCCCGTCAGCGCCAGCGCCAGAACCACCAGCGAGGGTGCCATGGCATAGAGAAATTCGCGCCGCGCCGCGCGGATCTGGCTGTCGTCCAGCGCGACAAGAATGCTGACGGATTCATCGCCATTGGCGGTGCCAAGCACGATATCCTGCTGCGACCCGAGAAGCGCGATGCCATTCGGTCCGTTCAGATGCACGCTGGCCTTGCTGGTCTTGCCGGTATGCGACCATGGCAGGGTCTGGTCCCAGAGCGATTGCGAGCGCAGCTCCGGCTTGTCGCCGCGCCCGATCTGCCAGTAAAACCCGCCATAGGGCATGGAAAAACGGGGGTCCTTGGGTTCATCCGCCAGAATCAGCCTGTTGTCTTCGCCGACTTCGATATTGGCCACCAGCACCCGCATCTGGTCTTCGATGGAAAACAGTGCCACCCGTTCCACGGTGCGGCCGACAATGAATTCGAGACCAATCGCCGCCAGCGCGAAGGCGACGGCAATCGCCGCAAGCGCACCAAAGGCCAGACGGAACCGGAGGGAGCGCAATCTCACCGGGGCGATCCGGTCAATCTGTCGCCATCGGCGGCAATGAAATAGCCCTGGCCGCGCTTGTTCTCGATGACGGGACCGCCGAGCTTGCGCCGCAGCCTTGCGATCACCACCTCGACGGCATTGGAATCCCGGTCGATGTCTTCCTCGTAGATATGTTGTGAAATCTCGGTTTGCGACACGACCCGTCCGGCATGGTGCATGAGATAGGTGAGCAACCGGTATTCCAGCGGTGTGAGGGTCACGGGAGTGCCGCGATAGGTCACCGTTCGCAGCCGCGTGTCGACTTCGACATCGCCATTCACCAGCACCGGCGAGGCCTGGCCGACGGAGCGGCGCAACAGCGCCCTCACCCGCGCCATCAGTTCTTCCATGCGAAACGGTTTGGTCAGGTAGTCATCCGCGCCGGCATCGATGCCATCCACCTTGTCGCGCCAGGACTCCCGCGCGGTGAGTATCAGAACCGGCATCGTGCGGCCCGAGGCCCGCCAGCGTTTCAGCACGGAAAAGCCGTCCATCCTTGGCAGGCCGAGATCGAGGATCACCAGGTCGAAATCTTCCGAATCGCCCCGGAACCAGGCGTCCTCGCCATCCTTTGAATGGGTGACGACATAGTTCTGGGCTTCAAGCGCACGGCCCAGGTCTTCGGCCAGCCGCAGCTCGTCTTCCACGATCAGAACGCGCAAGGCCTATCTCCTCTCGACAATCTTCAGGCTCTTGCCATCGATGGACAGTTCGGTGCGCCGGCCTTCCTTTTTCAGGATGCGGACATGATAGACCCAATGGTTTTTCTGGTGCCGGAGCTTGATGCTGACGATCTCGCCGGGACTGGCCTTGCGGGCGATTTCCAGCACTTCATGCAGCGGCTGGACCTCGCCTGCCGCCACCAGGCTGCGCACCAGGTCGGCAAAGGACTGGCGGGAATGGTCATCCGCAGACGGCGGCGTGTGCACCTGCGGGCGGTGGTTGGGCGCTGCATTCACGCCGGGCACCATGGTCACCACCGCACCCGCTAACAGCACGCCTTGCGCTATGGCCACAATGCTTCTCATCAATGGTAACAATGCCTCGGGTTGTCTGCGGCGGGTCCGGCGCGGATCTCGCCACGAAACACTATCCTAGTGGAAGAAAGATTACAAAACACCGTCAGGGCGCGTCAGGGGAAGGTAATGCGTGATCGGCTATCGGTGTGGCATCGGTGAAAGAAGGAGTCGCGACATTGCGTTGCGGAGCCGTTTCAGCCGGATCATATTGAACGGATTACCGCCATGAACCTTATGAATGTCAGCCCGCGCTTTTCTCCAGCCCGCCATCCCGCCGCATCCCTGCTTTTGGGCGACAGCCGGCCGGATCTGTTGCGGGACGACGTGCTGCCGGACATTTTCAATGAGGCCGTCGAAAGGGGGCCGGATCGCACCGCCTATATCACGCCGGCGAAGCGCTTTTCCTATCGAGACATTGATGAAGCCGCCAATGCGCTTGCGGCAGGCCTCCAGCAGAAGGGTATTGGCCCCGGCGATGTCGTCGGTCTGTGGTTCCGGCGCGGCGTGGCGCTGCTGACGGCGCAGATTGCGATTACCCGCAGCGGTGCTGCATGGCTGCCCTTCGATGCCGATACGCCGGCCGAGCGGATCAATGCCTGCCTCAGCGATGCGGATGCACGCGGTATCCTCACCGAAGCGCACCTCGCCCCGTCCCTCGATGGCCTCGGCCTCAGCATATTCGTCGACAAGGCAATCGCGCTGCGCGGCCAGGCTCCGGCCAATCCGCGCAGCCTCGGCCTGACCGCCGATCATGCGGCCTATTACATCTATACATCGGGCTCGACCGGCACGCCGAAGGGCATCGAGGTCACCCATCGCAACATCTGCCATTTCCTGCGCGCCGCCCGTGAGGTCTATGGTGTCAATGAACAGGATATCGTGTTCCAGGGCGCGTCTGCCGCCTTCGACCTGTCGATGGAAGAGATCTGGCTGCCCTATGTCGCGGGTGCGTCGCTGTTTGTCGCCGATCCCGCCATCATGTCCGACATCGAGGCGCTGCCCGGCGTGTTGCGCCAGTATGGCGTAACCGTCATCGACACGGTGCCGACCCTGCTCTCGCTGTTTTCCGAGGATGTGCCGAGCCTGCGCATCATCATCCTTGGCGGTGAAGCCTGCCCGCCCTCGATTGCCGCGCGCTTTGCCCGGCCCGGTCGCCAGCTGTTCAACAGCTATGGCCCGACGGAAGCAACGGTGGTGGCGACGGTCGCGGAAATCCTGCCCGGTGCCGATGTCACCATCGGCCGTCCGATCCCGAATTACAGCTGCTACGTCGTCAATGAGGCCCTGGAACTGGTGGCGGAAGGGTCCGAAGGCGAGTTGCTGATCGGCGGCCCCGGCATTGCCCGCGGCTACCTGAAGCGTCCAGACCTCACCGCTGCCAAATTCATTGCCAATCCCTTCCCGCTCAGCAGCATGGACCCGGTCCTCTACCGGACCGGCGATGCGGTCAGCGTCGACGCTGACGGCAATATCCGTTTCCATGGACGTCTCGATGACCAGGTCAAGATTCGCGGTTTCCGCGTGGAGCTCGGCGAAATCGAAGCCCGGCTCAGTGGCATGGACGAGGTGTTGCAGGCCGCCGTGGTGCTGCGGTCGGACAATGGCGTCGACCAGCTCGTCGCCTTCATCGTGCCTGCCGCCCATGTCACGCCTGACGTCAAGGCGCTGCGCGCCGCGCTGGCGCTGACGGTTCCGGCCTATATGGTCCCGGCCCGCATCATCCCGCTCGATCACCTGCCGGTCATGGTCTCCGGCAAGACCGACCGCAAGGCGCTGATGGCGCGCGACCTGCCCGCGCCGGAAATCTCCGCCACGGTCGATGAGGAGCGCACCCCGACCGAAGCTGTTCTCCACGCCGCCGCGCAAAAAATCTTCCCCGGTTCGGCGATCCCGCTGGACGCGGATTTCTTCACCGATCTCGGCGGCCATTCGCTGCTGGCGGCCCGTTTCATCTCCATCGTGCGCGAGAAGGCCGATCAGGCCGGCCTCGGCTTGCAGGACGTCTATCGTGACCGCACCATCCGCGCGATGTCGGCAAGGCTTGATGCCGAGCTGGATCCGAATGCGGCCAGGGTTGATCTCACCTTCACGCCGGTGCCGCTTTTGCGCCGTTTCCTCTGCGGGGCCGCCCAGGCTGCCGCCCTGCCTGTCATCATCAGCCTGATGACCGCCCAGTGGCTGGGCGTCTTTGTCTCCTACATGCTGCTGAATTCCGACGAGACTCCCTTCTATGTCGAGACGCTCAGCATGGCGGGTGTCTTCCTTGCCATCAATCTCCTGACCACCGCCATCGTCATCGGCGCGAAATGGCTGATCCTTGGCCGCACCAGACCCGGTCGCTATCCGCTCTGGGGCAGCTATTATTACCGCTGGTGGCTGGTGCAGCGCCTGACCTCGCTCATCCACATGAAATGGGTGCAGGGCACGCCGCTGCTGATCGTCGTGCTGCGCCTGCTCGGAGCCCGGATCGGCAAGGATACGCTGCTTTATGAAGTGGAAGCCGGCGCCGTCGACCTGCTCGACATCGGCAATGGTGTCTCCATCGGTGGCCATTGCGGCTTTGCCAATGCACAGGTGATCGGCAATGAATTGGTGATTGGTCCGATCACCATCGGCGACGATGCCTATATCGGCTCGTCCTGCGTCATCGGCGGCAATGTCACCATCGGCGAAAGCGCCGAGATGGCCGACCTCACCGCCATCGGCAACGATTCGGTCATCGGTGCCTTTGAAAAATGGGACGGATCGCCGGCCCGCCGGGTCGGGACTGTCGATGTCTCGGAACTTCCCGCACCGGCGACCGCAAGCCGTGCCGTCCGGGCCCGCAACATCCTGTTCTATCTGCTCGCCGCCCTCACCGTTCCCTCCATCGGCCTGATGCCGCTGGTGCCTGCCTTCTACATCTTCGACTGGGCCGATGGCCTGCTCGAACAGTCCACCACCATCGACTATCACTGGTTCCTGCCGCTGATCGCGCTTCCCGCTGCCCTGAGCCTGGTTGCCATGACGGTTGCCTCGATCGTCGCCATCCGCTGGATCTTCCTGCCCCGCCTCGAAGAAGGCACCTATTCGGTCCACAGCGGCGTCTATGTCCGCAAATGGATAGTGTCGCTTGCCAGCGAAGTGGCGCTCGAAACCCTCTCCTCGCTCTATGCGACGGTCTACATGCGCGGCTGGTATCGCCTGATGGGCGCAAAGATCGGCAAGGGTGCGGAAATCTCCACCAGCCTGTCGGGTCGCTATGATCTGGTCGAGGTCGGGGCGAACTGCTTCATCGCCGACGAAGCGATGCTCGGCGAGGAAGATGTGCGCCGCGGCTGGATGACGCTGAAGAAGGTGCGCACCGGCGACCGGGTATTTGTCGGCAACAATTCCGTGGTGGGCGCAGGTGCAGATATTCCGACAGGCACGCTGATCGGCATCAAGTCCAAGCCGCCGGCCAATGAACTGATGAGCGAAAACGACACCTGGTTCGGCAGCCCGTCGATCAAGCTGCCGGTGCGCCAGCGCTTCGATGGCGGTGCCAACCGCACCTTCACCCCGTCGATCTGGCGGCAGCTCGGCCGCGCCGGTTTCGAAGCCTTCTTCAACCTCTCGGTGCCGACCGTGTCGATGATCACCTTCGGGACCGTGGCCATCGAAATCATGGCCGACCCCATCACCAATGGCGATTACCTGGCCGCTGCGGGCACTTTCGTGGCGCTGGGGCTCGGGATGTCGGTGACCATGACGCTGATCGTCATTGGCCTGAAATGGCTGATGATGGGCACCTATGTGCCGCGTGAAAAGCCGATGTGGTCGTGGTGGGCGCTGCGCACCGAAGCGATTGCCGTGATGTATTCCGGCATGGCCGCCCGCATGCTGCTCGACTTCCTGCGCGGCACGCCCTTCCTGCCCTGGGTTCTGCGCCTGTTCGGGGCGAAATTCGGCAAGGGTGTCTATCTCGACATGACCGATATCACCGAATTCGACTGCATCAATGTCGGCGATTACGTCTCGGTCAATGCCTTCGCGGCGCTGCAGACCCATCTTTACGAAGACCGGGTGATGAAGATCGGCCGGGTCTCGGTCGGCAAGGGCGTCAGCGTCGAATGCGGCTCCACCGTGCTCTATGACAGCCATGTCGGCGACTTCGCCCGGCTCGGGCCGCTCACCATCGTGATGAAGGGCGAGCGCATTCCGGCCAATTCCGAATGGCATGGCGCTCCCGCCACCCGTCGTCAGGCGCTGGCCGGCAAGCAACTGATCCCGGTTGCCCTGCCGCGCCGCTGAGCGATGACTTCCCCTTTGCAGCATGCCGGGCCCACGACGGGCCCGGTTCGTCTGAGAGCGGCATTCCTGGCGCTTGAAGGTCTTGATGCCGACACCTTCGAGCGGCTGAAGGCGGAGCTGCTGCCTGCGGAAAAGGCACGCATTGCGCGCCTGCCCCTTTCCCACCTGCAACAGCAGAAAATCGCGGGTGCGATGCTTGCGAGAACCTTGCTCGCGGAAACACTTGATGCCGATCCCCGGACTGTCGGCATTTCCCATGATGCGCTTGGCGCACCGGTGGCGATGCATCGGGATATCCCCGCCCCGGTGTATTTCTCCCGCACGCAAACATCAGGGATGGTCGCCGCATGTATTGCCACCGGCGCACGGTGCGGCATCGATGTCGAGCGGATAAAAGCCGATGCCGCAGACCGGGATCTTGCGCGGCACCTGTTTTCACCCGGCGAGCAGGCCCATCTTGCCGCCTTCCCGGCGCAGGCGGCGACGGAGGCCTTCTTTCGCATCTGGACATTGAAGGAAGCCTATATCAAGGCCAGAGGCCTCGGCTTCCGCCTTGATCTGCAAGGCTTTTCGCTGATTTCCAGCAACGGGACCGTCCACTTTGACGCACCGGCGGATGACGATCCGGCCCGCTGGAGCTTCTTAAGCCAGCTGCTTGCTCCCGGTCATTGCCTCGCGGTGGCTGCGGAAACCGGGGCACTTGATGTCACCGTTCAACAGGCCTTCATCGACCCCGGCAAAAGCCGCGTCCGGTTTGGCGCTGCCGGACAGCAGCGCTGAACAACGTTCGCATGTTCAAAAAATCCTGAGCCTACATGCAGTTAATTTTGATCCCGGAACCGGCCCGCTCCGCTAGGCAGGCTGGCGGCTTCTGGCATAGGGTGCGGCCCTCAAGTCAGAGGCCCAATCGAGGCCAGAACCCGGTTGCCCCCATGAAAATCAGCAGGCTCGAAACCTTTTGCAACGAATTCGTCGGCTTTGTCCGGGTAACGACCGACAGCGGCCATCAGGGCTGGGGACAGGTCTCCACCTATAATGCCGACATTACCTGCGAGATCTTCCACCGCCAGATCGCCCCGCATGCACTGGGCACCGATGCGCTGGACTTTACCGATACGTTGCAGCTGATCGGCGAGCGCGAGCACAAATATCCGGGCTCCTATCTCCGCCGCGCCATGACCGGGCTCGATACCGCATTGTGGGATCTCCGGGGCAGGATCGAGGGCCTGCCGGTGGTCAGCCTGCTTGGCGGCAAGCCGGGAAAACTGCGCGCCTATGCCAGCTCGATGCGTCGCGACATCACGCCCGCAGACGAGGCCAAACGGCTGGTGGCACTGCGCGACCGTCATGGTTTCGATGCCTTCAAATGGCGGGTCGGCTCGGAATGCGGGCGCGACTGCGACGAATGGCCGGGCCGCACGGAAGAGATCATCAAGACCGTTTCCAGCGCACTTGGCGACGGAATTGACAAGCTGGTCGATGCCAATTCCTGCTATTCTCCGCAACGCGCCATCGAAGTCGGACGCCTGTTGCAGGACCATGGCATAGGCCATTTCGAGGAGCCCTGCCCCTATTGGGAGCTGGAGCAGACCAGGCAAGTCGCCGAGGCGCTGGCCATCGATGTCACGGGCGGCGAGCAGGATTGCGAATATACGGTCTGGAAGGCCATGATCGGCATGGGCGCCGTCGATATCGTCCAGCCCGACGTGATGTATATGGGCGGCATGGTGCGGACACTTGAAGTGGCGCGGATGGCAGCGGCGGCGGGTCTGCCGGTCACGCCGCATGCGGCCAACCTGTCGCTGGTGACGCTATGCACCATGCATCTGCTGCTGGCCATTCCGAATGCCGGGAAATACCTCGAATTTTCCATCGAGGGACCGGACTACTACCCCTGGCAACAGGATCTGTTCACCTTTGATCCCTACCGGGTCGAGGATGGCAAGGTCACCGTTACCGACGCGCCCGGCTGGGGCGTGGAGATCAATCCCGCCTGGCTCGACAAGGCGGCCTACAGAATGAGTGAGACAAGATCATGAGCGACCTCAAGACCCGTCTGGCCGAAGCCCGGGATGCCGCCGGGATCGCACGCCTGCCGCGCGGCCATTTCATCGACGGCACCTTCGTGACGCCGTCCGCCGGCAACCAGATGGACAGTTTCGATCCCGGTCTGGGCAAGGCCTTTGCCTCATTTGCCAACGGCACTGCCGATGATGTCGACCGTGCGGTGCAATCGGCCCGCAAGGCGCAGCGCGCCTGGCAGCTGACGCCTCCTCCCGAACGGGGCCGCATCCTGCTTGCGATCTCCAACATGATCCGCGCCGAGGGCAAGCGGCTGGCACTCGTCGAAATGTTCGATGCGGGCAAGCGGCTGAGCGAAGCCGAAGGCGACGTGAAGAGTGCCGCGCGCACCTTCGAATATTATGCCGGTGCAGCCGACAAGCTGGAAGGATCGCAGATCCCGGTCGGAACGGATTATCTCGCCTATACGATCAACGAACCGGTGGGCGTGGTCGGCCAGATCATCCCCTGGAACTATCCGCTGACCTCGGCGGTGCGCGGTGTTGCACCGGCGCTTGCCTGCGGCTGCGCGGTGGTGCTGAAACCTGCCGAACAGACGCCGTTCACCGCGCTGCTGCTGGCTGAAATCTGTGTCCGGGCCGGGCTTCCGGCAGGCCTGTTCAATGTCGTCACCGGCACCGGCGCATCGGTCGGCGGGCCGCTGACCGCCCATCCCGACATCGACCACATCACGTTCACAGGCTCCGTCCCGACGGGCAGCCGGGTGATGGCGGAAGCGGCGCGCAACATCACCCGCGTGACGCTGGAGCTTGGCGGCAAGTCGCCGCATGTGCTGATGGCCGACTGCAATCTCGACCACGCCATTCCCGACGCGATGGGGGCGATCTTCGAAAATGCCGGGCAGATCTGCTCGGCAGGCTCGCGCATCATCGTCGAGGCGTCGATCCGTGACCAGGTGGTCGAACGCCTGCAGGCGGCGATGGCGCATCTCAAGGTCGGCCACGGGCTCGACAATCTCGATGTCGGCGCCGTCAATTCCGCCGAACAGCTGGCCCGCATCGAAGGCCATGTGCAGCGTGCCGAAGCCCGCGGCGACCGGATCATCTCAGGCGGAAGCCGGGTTGCGCCGGAAGATGCCCGCGACGGCTGGTATTTCGCCCCGACCGTGGTCGAAGCCAGCGATCCCGCCGATCCGATCGTGCAGGAAGAGGTGTTCGGCCCGGTTCTCGCCCTGCAGGTTGCCGACGACTTCGACCATGCCGTGGCGCTTGCCAATGGCACCGACTATGCGCTGGCGGCCTGCATCCATACCGCCGATCTCTCGAAGGCCGTGCGTTTCGCCCGTGATGTCGATGCCGGGCAGATCTATGTCAACGAGTATTTCGCGGCTGGCGTCGAAGTGCCCTTTGGCGGCAATGGCAAGTCCGGCTTTGGCCGCGCCAAGGGTTTTGAAGGCATGAAGACCTATACCAAGCTGAAATCGGTGACGATGAAACTCGTCGACTGATCCGGCCTGCCCGCCATTCTGGATCGGGGAAAAGCAGGAAGCCTGCCATGGGCGTACTCCCGGGCAGGCTTATTTTCGTCCTCGTGGCTTGAGCCGGTCGCGGCGTCGGCGGGAGGTCAGGCGGCGTTGGGCCGCGATCCGTTGCCGGAAAGCTCGACGATCACGGGCGTCAGGCCCGCCTCGTGGCAGGCGCTGATCAGCGCCGAACGGGCAGCCCGGCTCGCCCGCCTGCCCGCGAGCACGTCGCCAAGCACGGCAACCGCGTGGGCGTAGCTGGTGCCGGTGCGCAACGGCCATTCATTCTCCAGAAAATCCAGTGCATCATAGGCATTGATAAATGTGTGCTCCAATCCACACTGCATTTTCAGGGTAAAGGGCTGGGCAAAAGGTATTCCATTATTCGACATATTCATGCGGCTCCCTATCGGCCCACACAACGTCTCGCGACGGGATAGGTTCCCTGTTCTTTCTGGGTAATTATGGTTGTGCGAGGCTGATGTCCAGCCAATTTAACATCCCAAAGGTAGTATTTCGGATGACGGACCCGCACATCGTCCACTTCCGGACGCTGAAGGTGGTCGCGCAAACTGCGAATACGTTCCCTCCCGGAAAACAGGTGCCGCAGGACTTTGCGCAACCGGATCCGGCCTTTTCGCCGTGGCTCCGTGTCCCCGGCGCTTTTCGGCAGCTGGGTGCTTCATTTCCGCCGCAGTTTCCTCTAAGGAACTGTATTTGCGGCTGCCCGGGCGGCCAAAATCATTTGTTTGCGAGGTATGGTATCCGATGCTCGATCTGCTGAGAAAAGCTGCCAAGACATATGTAGCGAAAGCCCTGTTCATTTTGCTGATCGCTTCCTTTGGCATCTGGGGTGCGGCCCAGCGCATGGAGCATGGAACGTCGAGCACGGTGATGACCGTCGGCAGCCAGGAGATCGATATCCCTGAATTCCGCTTTGCCTACCAGAGCCAGGTCTCGAATCTCAGCCAGCAGTTGGGCAGCCAGTTGTCGACCGAGCAGGCCAAGGCCTTTGGTGTCGAGCAGCAGGTCTTTGCGCAGCTCTCGGCCGGAGCCACAATGGACCAGCTGGCAAAGGACATGAAGCTCGGCCTGTCGCAGAACCGCCTGGCGCGACTGATTGCCGAGGACCCGGCCTTCAAGTCGGTCAACGGCCAGTTTGACCGGCAGATCTTCGACGCGCGTCTCCGCAATTCGGGCCTGCTGCCGAATGATTACATCAATGAACGCAGCAAGATTGCGATGCGCAGCCAGATCTATGACGCGATATCCGGCGGCTTTGTGCCGCCGAAAACGCTGGTGGATGCCCTGACGCAGTATCGCGACGAGAGCCGCAGCGTCGATTACCTGCTGCTGTCGAATGCCAATATCGATCCGGTCAAGGCGCCCGCCGACGATGTGCTCGCCAAGTGGTTCGAGACCGTCAAGGTCCGCTACAAGGCACCGGAATACCGCAAGATCAACTATGTCCAGATGCGGCTCGAGGATGTCGCCGACCCCGCAGGCATCACTGAGGACGCCGTGAAGGCGGAATTTGAAAAGCGCAAGGAAAGCTTCAAGACCCCCGCTTCGCGGACCATCGAGCAGCTGACCTTTGCCAGCAAGGATCTGGCGGATGCCGCCGATACCGCCTTGAAGAGCGGCACGCCCTTCGACCAGCTGGTCAAGGATCAGGGCAAGGCCCCGTCCGACGTGCTGCTGGGCGATTTCACCAGGGACAAGGTACCCGATCCCGCCATTGCCGACCCAGCATTTACCGTGACGAAGGACGGCGGAACGACCGGGGTAATCAATGGCTCCTTCGGCCCGGTGATCCTGCGCATCAGCAAGATCAAGGCGGAAAGCGCCCGCACCTATGACGCGGTCAAGGACGAGATCCGCAAGGAGCTGGCGCTGACGGCTGCCGGCGACGAAATCCTCAACCGCCATGACCAGTTCGAGGATCTGCGCGCCTCCGGTCTCTCGATCCAGCAGGTCGGCGACAAGCTGAAACTGAAGGGCATCACCCTTGACGCCATCGATGCCAGCGGCCTCGACACCAGCGGCAATCCGGTCAAGAACGTGCCCGAGCAGAGGAAACTGCTCGATGCCGCCTTCAAGGCCGAACAGGGTGTGGAAACCACGCCGATGGCCACGTCCGAAGGCGGCTATGTCTGGTTCGACGTGCTCGATGTCAAGCCGGAGCACGAACGTCCGCTCGCCGAGGTCAAGGACAAGGCCGTCGCCGACTGGACCGCCGAACAGCAGGCCGCCGCCCTTGCGGCCAGGACCACGGAACTTGCCAAACAGGTGCAGGGCGGCAAGTCGCTGGCCGATATCGGCACCGCCATGGGGCTTCAGGTCGAGAGCAAGGCCGGAATCAAGCGCAGCAGCGAGGATACGGTTCTCGGGCGCGGCGCGATTGCTGCGGCCTTTTCCGGGCCGCTTGGCACGGTTGCCCATGATCTCAACGCTGACGGCAGCGGCCAGATCCTGCTCAAGGTCACGGATGTCGCCGAACAGGCAACGACGGATGCGCTTGCCAACCAGCAGGACGTCACGGCCCTTGCCAATACTGCAGGCGAAGACATTGTCGACCAGATGGTGTCGCGCCTCGAGTCGGACTATGGCGTGACCGTCAACCGTGCGCTTGCCGAACAGGCGATGACGCTGCGCTAACTTCCGGAGCCCTGACATGGCCGAACTGAAGCCGCTGATTGCCAAGGCCGCCAATGGCGAATCACTGAACCGGGACGAGGCGCGGGCCGCCTTCGAGATCTTGATGTCGGGCGAAGCAACGCCCTCGCAGATCGGCGGCCTGCTGATGGCACTGCGGGTGCGCGGCGAAACCGTCGATGAAATCATCGGCGCGGTCGAGACCATGCGCTCGAAGATGCTGCCGGTCTCCGCCCCCGCCCATGCGGTGGATATCGTCGGCACCGGTGGCGATGGCACCCATACCTACAATATCTCGACACTTGCCTCGCTGATCGTCGCCGGGGCGGGCGTGCCCGTCGCCAAGCACGGCAACCGGGCCCTCAGCTCGAAATCCGGGACGGCGGACGCCCTGTCGGCGCTGGGCGTCAATCTGGAGATCGGCCCGGAACAGATTTCGCGCTGCATCGCCGAGGCCAGTATCGGCTTCATGTTTGCCCAGATGCACCATTCCGCCATGCGGCATGTCGGCCCGTCCCGGGTCGAGCTTGGCACGCGCACCATCTTCAATCTGCTGGGACCGCTCTCCAACCCCGCCAGCGCCCGGCTGCACCTGCTTGGCGTCTTCGCGCCGAAATGGGTGGTGCCGGTGGCAGAAGTACTGAAGGATCTGGGCTCCGAAGCCTTCTGGATCGTGCATGGCTCCGGTCTCGACGAGATCACCACGACCGGCTCGACCGAGGTTGCAGCGCTGGAAAACGGCAAAATCCGGACGTTCCAGCTGACGCCTGCCGATTTTGGCGTCGAGGTGGCAACGCTGGCGCAATTGCGCGGCGGCGATGGTGTTGCCAATGCCGCAGCCTTGACTGACGTGCTGAACGGGGCCAAAAACCCCTACCGCGACATCGCGCTTTGCAATGCGGCAGCGGCGCTGGTGGTGGTCGGCAAGGCGGAGACGATCCGCGATGGCATGCGGATTGCGACAATGTCGCTTGAGGATGGTGGTGCCGCCGAAGCGCTGGCAAAGCTCGTCAGCGTCTCCAACAGTGCCGCCTGACGGCACCGTTGCCGCATATGCCGCAGCAGAAGGGTTCCAGGCCACGATGAGCGATATTCTGAAGAAGATTGAAACCTACAAGCGGCAGGAGATTGCTGCCGCGAAGTCGCGCGTGCCGCTGGCCGATCTCAAGGCGCTGGCCCGCGAACAGATGCCGCCGCGCGGCTTTCTCGATGCACTGCTTGCAAGGACAGCGTCAGGCCAGTTCGGACTGATCGCCGAGATCAAGAAGGCGAGCCCGTCGAAGGGGCTGATCCGCCCGGATTTCGACCCGCCTGCCCTCGCCCGCGGCTATCAGGACGGTGGTGCTGCCTGCCTCTCGGTGCTGACCGATACGCCGAGCTTTCAGGGCGCGCCGGAATTCCTGACCGCCGCACGGGCTGCCTGCACGCTTCCGGCGCTGCGCAAGGATTTCATGTTCGACACCTATCAGGTGCACGAAGCCCGGGCCTGGGGCGCGGACTGCATCCTGCTGATCATGGCCTCGCTGTCCGACAGCGACGCCAGGCGGCTGGAAGAAGAAGCCATGCAGCTCGGCATGGATGTGCTGGTCGAAGTGCATGACGCCCCGGAAATGGAGCGGGCGCTGAAACTCGGCTCCCGGATGATCGGCATCAACAACCGCAATCTGCGAACCTTCGAGGTCAGCCTGGATGTCAGCGAGGCACTGGCTCCGATGGTGCCGCCGGACCGGCTGCTGGTCGGCGAGAGCGGCATTTTCACCCGCGAGGACTGCCTGCGGCTGGCGAAAAGTTCGATCACCACCTTCCTGGTCGGCGAAAGCCTGATGCGGCAGGACGATGTGGCGGCAGCCACCCGCGCCCTGATCGGCCGCAGCGCACAAGTGGCAGCCGAGTGATGTCGGGACTGACCCATATCGGTGCCTCCGGCGAAGCCCACATGGTCGATGTCGGCGACAAGGCGGAAACGGTGCGAAGCGCGACGGCGGAAGGCTCGGTCCGGATGCTGGCAAGCACCCTCCAGACGATACGCGATGGCGATGCCAAGAAGGGCGACGTGATCGGCACCGCGCGGCTGGCGGGCATCATGGCCGCCAAGCAGACAGCCAGCCTCATCCCGCTCTGCCACCCGCTGATGCTGACCAAGGTGGTGGTGGATATCACGCCTGATCCCGACCTGCCCGGATTGAGAGTGCAGGCCACCGCGAAACTAACCGGCAGGACCGGCGTTGAGATGGAAGCCCTGACCGCCGTCTCCGTTGCCTGCCTCACCATCTATGACATGGCCAAGGCCGTCGACAAGGCAATGGAGATCGGCGGCATCCGTCTCGTCGAAAAGACCGGGGGCAAATCCGGTGATTTTCGCCTTTCAGAAAGATCCAAGCCATGAGCCTGCTTCCCGTCTCCTCTGCCCTGTCGCGCCTGCTTGAACGCACGGAACCGCTTGAGGACCAGGAGCATGTGTGCCTTCACGAGGCGGCGGGCCGGATTCTGGCGGAGGATGTAGCCGCCCGCCTGACCCAGCCGCCCTTCGACGCCTCCGCCATGGATGGCTATGCGGTCCGGGCCGCGGATATTTCGCAGACCGGGGCGGAACTGCGGGTAATCGGCGAATCGGCCGCCGGTCACGGCTTTCCCGGAACCGTGGCGGAAGGCGAGACGGTGCGGATCTTCACCGGCGCACCCCTGCCCGAGGGAGCCGATACCGTGCTGCTGCAGGAAGATGCGGAAGTTCTCGGCGACGGTCGCATCCGCACGACCTTCGCGACCGCAAAAGGCCGCCATGTGCGCCCGCGCGGCCAGGATTTTGCGCTGGATGAAGTGGTGCTCGAGGCCGGCCGCAGGCTCGACTATGCCTGCCTGATGGTAGCCGCCGGCATGAACCACGGCAGCCTGCCGGTCT
Source organism: uncultured Gellertiella sp. (assembly GCF_963457605.1). Taxonomy (GTDB): domain Bacteria; phylum Pseudomonadota; class Alphaproteobacteria; order Rhizobiales; family Rhizobiaceae; genus Gellertiella. Next base: position 119,752 of record NZ_OY735139.1, on the reverse strand, counting down.
ACCGCCAGCCGGTGGTCGCGCTTGTCGCAACCGGTGACGAACTCGCCACCCCCGGCTCGCAGCCCGGCCCGAACCAGATCATTGCCTCCAACACCTATGGCGTTGCCGAGCTTGCCCGGCTTTCCGGAGCAAAGGTAATCGATCTCGGCATCGTGCCGGACCGGCGCGAGGCGATTTCCGTGGCGATTGCCGAAGCCCGCGCCCAGCGTGCGGATGTCTTGGTGACGCTTGGCGGGGCCTCGGTCGGCGATCACGATCTCGTCCAGTCGGTGCTGGTCGATTCCGGCATGGAGCTCGATTTCTGGAAGATCGCCATGCGCCCCGGCAAGCCGCTGATGGTGGGCAGCCTCGGGCCGATGCATGTGCTTGGCCTGCCCGGCAATCCCGTTTCCAGCATGGTCTGTGCCCTGCTGTTTCTGGAGCCGCTGCTGCGCAAGCTCGGCCATATGCCAGCCTCGAAACGGGAAATTACCGCCACCACGGTTTCGGCCCTGCCCGCCAATGATCACCGGCAGGACTATGTTCGCGCCCGGCTGCTGCGCGAAGCCTCGGGCAAGTTGCTGGTCGAAAGCTTTGGCAAGCAGGATTCCTCGCTGATGAAGCAGTTCAGCCAGGCCGATTGCCTGATCATCCGCCCGCCGCACGCGCCGGAACTGCCCGCCGGCATGCCCTGCCCCATTCTCGTGCTGCATCCCGAGACGCTGTAGGCGGGCGTCATTTCGCCTCAAATCTTTGCGGGAAAAGGTAGACCGCCGTCGCGGCTGCGCTATGCTGTGTTCCGTCGCCACCCGTCGGAGCGGGGTGCAATCTCCGACGCATGTGCAATCCCGCCCTGCGCTCAGACGGTTGCGCCTGCTTTGGCGGCTTCGTGCGGCGGCAGATTTTGGGAAGAGGGAACGAGATGTTGGAGCGTAACCCGCGGCACCGGGAAATTCAGGCAGGCTTTCGCTCCCTATGCGAAAAAATCCTGGCACGCGAGGGCGCCATCGTCGTTGAAACCGGCTGGAAGGCCAAGAATGGCAAGGCACCACCAACCCAGGCCGATTTTGTCTTCAAGCGCCCGCCGGACACCGAGCTGACGGTTGTCGAGGCGAAATACCTGCGCAGCCGACGGATGGAAGACGGCCTGTTCCGCCATGCGCTGGACGACATCAGGCGCTTTCGCGACACGCGAAAGGCTGGCCACGCGATCCTGATCATCACGGCGGAACCGACGGACATGCAGATGCAGGAGGCCGAACGGCAGGCGGTGCAGCTCTGGGGCATAGCCCAGTTGCTGCCGATGGCGCAAAAGACGCCGACGCTGGCGGAAACATTTGCCGATCTGCTGCGCGAACTCGCCGTCCACCCCGGCCAGTTCCTGCGCGAGATGCAGCAGCTTGAAGGCTTTACCGCCCGGTCGAAGAGTCGTGGCGACGGCGCGCGGCTGATCGGGGAGTTCGAGCAGACCAGGCCGGGCAAGGAAAACCAGCGCAAATTCGAACAGGTGGGCGAGAAGGCGCTGCGGCTGCTGTTTGCCGATCAGGTCCAGCGCTGGAGCCTGCCCGTCGCCAGTGACGACGGCCAGCACCGCCCGTCGATGGTCGCCCGCCTGCTGCCGCATCACGATGTCTGGCTGACGCTGCAGGGTGATTTTTCGAGCCGCTACATGACGGTCAGCTTCGTCAATGGCGCGGAGCCCGCTGGCTATGGCGAGGTGCATGCCGCAGCCCGGCACCTGCATCCAAAGGCACAGCGCAGTATCGCCATCCTGGTCTCGCGCGCCGGTTTTGATGGCGGTGCACGGCGTGCGGCGGTGGAGGAGCTCCGGGAAAATGGCAAGCTTGTACTTACTGTCACGCTGCCTGATCTTAAGGAAATGCTGACGGCGCGCGATGGGGGAGACGACTATCACGACTTTTTCCACGAGCGCGCCAGCGAGCTGATGGCCGACAACACGCTCTGACCCGGTCCCCTCGCTTTGAGGCTTCGCGCGAAAAAGCCCGCGTCCTGGTGATGACGCGGGCTCTTGTCGTCAGTCCGGTGGTGACATTCAGGCCTTGAGGATCGACCGGCCTGCAAAGGCTGCCTGGGGGCCGAGGCCTTCCTCGATGCGCATCAGCTGGTTGTACTTGGCGGTGCGGTCCGAGCGGGCGAGCGAGCCGGTCTTGATCTGGCCGCAGTTGGTGGCAACCGCGAGATCGGCAATGGTCGAATCCTCGGTTTCGCCCGAGCGGTGCGACATCACGGCGGAATAGCGCGCCTTGTGCGCGGTCTCGACCGCATCCAGCGTTTCCGTCAGCGAGCCGATCTGGTTGACCTTGACGAGGATGGAATTGGCAACGCCCATCCGGATGCCGTCGCGCAGGCGGGCGGTGTTGGTGACGAACAGGTCGTCGCCCACCAGCTGGCAGGTGTTGCCGATCAGGCCGGTCAGCGTCTTCCAGCCTTCCCAGTCATCTTCGGCCATGCCGTCCTCGATGGAGATGATCGGATATTTTCCGGCCAGTTCCGCCAGATATTCGGCCATTGCGCCGGGCTCGAGCGTGCGGCCTTCGCCTTCCAGCACGTATTTGCCATCCTTGAAGAATTCGGTCGAGGCGCAGTCAAGCGCCAGATACATGTCTTCACCCGGACGGTAGCCGGCCTTCTCGATGGATTTCATGATGAAATCGAGCGCGGCCGGCGCGCTGGCGAGACCGGGGGCAAAGCCGCCTTCATCGCCGACATTGGTATTGTGGCCCTGGGCCGCCAGTTCCTTCTTCAGGACGTGGAAGACTTCCGAGCCCATGCGCACCGCATCACGGATCGAATCCGCGCCGACAGGCATGATCATGAATTCCTGGAAATCGATGGGATTGTCGGCATGGGCACCGCCATTGATGATGTTCATCATCGGCACCGGCAGCAGATGGGCATTGGGGCCGCCGAGGTAACGGTAGAGCGGCAGGCCCGCACTTTCGGCGGCAGCCTTGGCGACCGCCAGCGACACGCCGAGAATGGCATTGGCCCCGAGGCGCGACTTGTTCGGCGTGCCGTCGAGTTCGATCATCGACTGGTCGATCTGGCGCTGGTTTTCCGCATCCAGGCCGCCGATGGCGTCATAGATCTCGGTGTTGACGGCTTCGACCGCCTTTTCGACGCCCTTGCCATGATACCGCTTGCCGCCATCGCGCAGCTCGACGGCCTCATGCGCGCCGGTCGAGGCACCCGACGGAACGGCGGCGCGGCCAAAGCTGCCGTCTTCCAGCAGCACGTCGACTTCAACGGTCGGATTGCCACGGCTGTCGAGAATTTCGCGGGCGATAATGTCGGTTATGGCGGTCATGGACGCTTCCTGTTTTCCGGTGTGAACAGTGGTGGGTTTTTCATAAGGACAGGGCGCGCAAATTACAATCGGTGTCGCAATCCGCGCGCCAGTTGGAAGGGGCCATCACGCCTTGGCGATGGCGTCGAAGGCCTGCAATTTTGCAATCAGGCGCGGCATGTCCGACAGCGGCACCATGTTCGGGCCATCGGAGGGCGCATGGTCGGGATCCTCGTGGGTTTCGATGAACACGCCTGCAACGCCCACCGCCACGGCGGCGCGCGCCAGCGTCTCGACGAATTCGCGCTGGCCGCCGGAGGAGCCGCCCTGCCCGCCCGGCTGCTGCACGGAATGGGTGGCATCGAAGATCACCGGCGCGCCCATCGCGGCCATGATCGGCAGCGAGCGCATGTCGGAGACCAGGGTGTTATAGCCGAAGGAGGCCCCGCGCTCGCAGAGCAGCACATCGGCATTGCCGCTGGCATTCAGCTTGTGCAGCACGTTCTTCATGTCCCATGGGGCAAGGAACTGGCCCTTCTTGACATTGATCGCCCGGCCGGTTTTCGCCGCCGCCACCAGAAGGTCGGTCTGGCGGCAGAGAAAGGCCGGGATCTGCAGCATGTCCACGACCGGTGACACCAGCGCGCATTGCTCTTCGGTGTGGATGTCGGTGATGACGGGAAAGCCGAATTCCTTCTTCAGGTCGGCAAAGACTTCCATCGCCTTGTCCAGCCCGATGCCGCGTCCGGCATTGAGCGAGGTGCGGTTGGCCTTGTCGAAGGAGGATTTGTAGACCAGGCCGATGCCGGCGGCGGCGCAGATTTCGGCAAGCCTGCCTGCTACCGCAAAGGCGTGGTCGCGGCTTTCCATCTGGCAGGGGCCGGCAATCAGCGACAATGGCAGGGAATTCGAAAAACTGACCCGCCCCTTGCCTTCTCCCACTGTGACCGTCGCATGGGTTGGCAGTGTCTCGCGCGCGCTCATCTGCGTCTCCTATTCCTCGAATGCGAAAAATGCGCCCTGCCCGGCTTCCGGCAGGACAATGATGCGATGAGCCTGTCGGATAAAAGGAATGGCGCTGTCAACAAGGCATTTTTCCGTCGCCTCCAGCGAAGAGACGAGAAACACCAGTCCTTCGCCGTAAAGGCCACGTCCGTGCCGCCCGCTATCGACACCATAGTGGGCCTTGATGCCCTGTGCCGTCAGCACCGACAGGGTGGCACTGGCACACGCTATATCCAGCCCGAAGGAATGGGCCCGGACATCGCGCTGGCGGAGCACGGTTTCGAGCAGATACTGAAAATCCGACGGGTACTGCTCGGAGAGGATGACGGACTTCAAACCGGTCACCCCGTTTAGATGCGGGGGAGCGGGCGGAAAGGCGGCCGCATTCACCCGTTCGCAACTGAAAAAGAAGAAATCGGGTGCCCGCAGATCAGCCGCAAAGGCGAGGTGAAAGGAAGCCGTCGACTCAACCCCGGCCGCGCTTCTGACGGGGCGCGAAAAGGAGAGCATCGGACCGCCGGACACGGCCTCGCCGTGAAACTGCCCGTCATCTGCTGCCGCATCGGCCGATTTCAGGACCAGGGCGGAAAAGCCATCCTGCCCCACCCGGAAGCGAAAGGCCTGGTCGCGGGCGACAAACATGTTGCGACCGGCCACCGCCGCCATGCAGGACTCGCGGCTGGCAATGGCCAGAGGTTCCAGATAGGTGCCATCGGCGAAAAACACGCAGGCATTTTCAGTGCCGAACGGGTGGCGGGCATCCGCTGCCACGACAAAACCGAGGGCCGACAACCGGTGCCGGGCGACCTCCAGCGTGCTGACAGGCAGCACGAGATGATCAATCAAGCGCGGCGTGACCATGAAAAACACTCTCCTGCGGCTCAAATACCCGACCACTGCACCCCCGGGCCCATGGAGTTTGTCAGGGAAATGCGGGACCCGGTTTTTCCGATGCAGACAGACTCTCGCGCAACCCGGCGGACAAACTCCTATAGACCTGTTCAATCGATTTAATCAATCAGTCCGCGCGTCCGACGTGGCTTTTTCCTGCTTAAGACAGGTGAAAGCTGACGGCGAATCGCACACCGCGTCCTGGCGGCAAGACGCCCCGTCGCAGGGCGGCATCAAAACAATATATGGATCAGATGTCCTGATAATAACCTATGACAATATCCATCAAAAATATATTATCCTCAATTATTTCAGGCATTTGGCCTCACCTGACAGTCATGTGTTTTCCGCTTTCGTTCGCCTTTTTGGCCGGGATGTTCATCGTTAACGAAGTTTTATGGACTTGCGGAACACAAATGGAACATATAGGGTATGTTCTGGATTTGTTTCACGCTCCCGGGGTAAGTGAAGATGCTGACGCGCAAACAACAGGAATTGCTGTTTTTCATTCATGAACGAATGAAGGAATCGGGCATTCCGCCCTCGTTCGACGAGATGAAGGACGCGCTGGATCTCGCCTCCAAGTCGGGGATTCACCGGCTGATTACCGCACTGGAAGAGCGCGGCTTCATCCGCCGCCTGCCGAACCGGGCGCGGGCGCTCGAGGTGATCAAGCTGCCGGAAGCCTATCAGCCCGCCAGCCAGCCGAGGCGCGGTTTTTCGCCAAGTGTCATCGAAGGCAGTCTCGGCAAGCCCCAGCCGGTTGCGCCTGCCCCGGTCAAGCCCCTTCCCGCCAATGACAGCAACACCGTTTCCATCCCGATGATGGGGCGGATTGCCGCCGGTGTGCCGATCTCGGCGATCCAGAACAACACCCATGAAATTTCCGTGCCTGCCGAAATGCTCGCATCCGGCGAACATTATGCACTGGAGGTCAAGGGCGATTCGATGATCGAGGCCGGGATTCTCGATGGCGATACGGTGATCATCCGCAATGTCGCAAGCGCTACCCCGGGAGACATCATCGTTGCGCTGGTCGATGACGAGGAGGCCACCCTGAAGCGCTTCCGGCGCAAGGGGGCATCGATTGCGCTCGAAGCCGCCAACCCGGCCTATGAGACCCGGATCTTCGCCGCTGACCGCGTCAAGGTGCAGGGCAAGCTTGTCGGCCTGATCCGCCGGTATCATTGACCCCTGTCCTGACCGGGTTTTGCGGGTGGCCGGACGCCGGGCCTTCAGTTGACGATCAGAGCCGCGATTGCGGCGGGAATCGGGGGCGAAGTGCCGCCGGTTCGCCAGTCATAGGTGCGGAATGCATTCCAGGGCCGATGGCTATGGAGCAAGGATGCGGTGATTTCGGGTCGCGCCGCAGGGCCGGGAAAGTGCAGGCTGAGGGCTCCGGTCTGGCGCAGCACCTCGCGGCTGATCAGCAGGGCGCCAGAGCGACAGGCGGTGAAATGCCGTGGTGTTCGCGATACAACGATGCTGGCGACATCGCAGGCAATTCCGGCATAGATGCTGTTCTCAACAAGTGCGACAGAACCGCCGCCGGGCAGTTTGCCCAGACACCAGGCCGCCTTCTTGCAGGCAAAATGCCGCGTCCGGGTTTCCTCCAGGGTTTGCGTCATGAAAGCCCGCTCGGCAATTTCCTCCTCGTCCGTCAGCGGGCGATAGCGATCTGACCGGCTGTCCTGCCTGACCTCCTCGCCCTGCTCCAGATAGGCGGGCGCAGCGACATCGGCGGCACGCAGCGCCCGTTGCCACTGGACGAACAGGAATTTCGGCGGATGTGCACGGTTCGGGGAGAGATGCGATCCATCGACAAAGGCCGCCAGCGAGCCATCCTCCGCAATCACCAGATCGGGCGGCGGCTTTGCGGGCAGAAGCAGCAACAGGGCTGCAGCGGCACCGGCGAGAACCAGACCGGATAGCCGCAGGCGTGTCGTCAACAGCGTCAGAAGCAGAAAGGACACGGTGATGGCGAGGAAATACCAGCCGGGCAATTGACCGGTATTCCACTGCCCGCCCCAGCCCGCCACCCAGAAGCCGGTGGCGATCACCTCTTTCAGCCCCCAGCCCATCACCAGCAATGGCCAGCGGTCGAGACCCAGCGGCATCAAGAGCATGGAAATCAGCGCAGACGGCATCACCACGAGCGAAATCAGCGGTGTCACGATCAGATTGGCGATCAGGCCGAAGGTGGCGAAGCGCTGGAAATGCTCGATGGAAAACAACGCGGTGGCGGTGCCGCCGATCAGGGATGTCATGAAGGCACCCGATGCCATCCGGTATCCGGTCCTCAGCCACACGGGCGCGGGGAACGGCGGCGATAAGGGTCGCTTGCGCCGCGCCCAGACCTCATAGCCCGCCACCAGGCCGAGGGTTCCCGCATAGGACATCTGGAAACTCGGACCAAGGATTGCCGACGGCGATACCAGCAGGATTGCCAGCGCGGACAGCGCAATATTGCGCAGGCTGATGGCGGGGCGGTCAAACACCACAGCCACAAGCATGATCGCCATCATCAGGAAGGCGCGTTCGGCAGAAACCGCAAAGCCCGAGATCATGTAATAGGCGGTGGTGCCGGCGAGCGCCCCGATGGCCGCGATCTTCTTTACCGGAAAGGCCTGGGAAAAGCCGACCGACAGGCTTGCCAGCGCCCGCAGTCCGACAAAGAAGATACCTGCCGACAGCGCCATGTTCATGCCTGAGATGGCGATGATATGGGCAAGCCCGGACAGTCGCAGGGCCTCCACCGTCGGTTTTGAAATCGCCCGTTGTTCGTTGGTGATGATGGCGGCGGCAAAGGCCCCCTCGTCGCCGCCGATCACCGCGCGGATATGATCGCCGATCCCGGCCCGCAATTGATGCATGGAGCGGGTAAGGCGGGATGCGAAGGTGAAATGGGTGCCTGCATGCTCTGCCCTTTCTTTCATGGGCGGCCCATAGAGAAAGCCCGTCGCCCCCACCCCGTCGAACCAGGCGGCAAGGGCAAAATCATTGAGGCCGGGAAGCGCAGGTCCGGATGGCGGCGTCAGCCGGGCCTTGCCCCGGATGGCATCGCCGACATCGGGAGCCTGCTGTCTCGTCCGCACCAGCAGGGAAATGGTGGTCGGCGGACGGGCAAGGTGCGGGCTTCGGGTGTCGCTGAGAGCGACCAGATAGCGCCAGGCGTGAGGCCCGCTCGCCTCCCGCGCTTCGACCACGCCAGATATTTCCGTCGTCACGGGAGCGTCGAGAATGACCGTATCCGCCCGCCAGTTCTCGAAGGCGGCAAGCAAAGAACCTGACAGAAGCAGCAATGCGGCGCCGCTGAGTCTGGCAACGCCAGGCCGCCTGTGCCTCAGCAAGCCATGCGCCATGGCTGCGGCCATGAACAGCAGCAAGAGATAGAGAAGCGATGGCTCTTCAGCCACCAGCAACCACGCAGCGGCGCCTGCGCCCATCGCAACCGGCACGAACAGAAAAATCCGGTCGCGCCGCGCCTCTTCTTCAAGCAGGCGGGCAAGCGAAAATTGCGCTGCCTCCAGCGCCGGCTGGGCTTGCCGGTAAATGCGGATCGAAAGTTGGCGACGGGGTCCAGGCGGGATCGAATCGGGCAGGTTTTCATTGGCAGGCACTGCCGGAAAACCGAGCGGCTGCGGCCGGTTCCAGTGGAGCAACTCGAGCTTTTCTGAATGCCGTGTCTCCATTGCGACACTGTGCGACGTTACCCCCGGCCTTGGCAACACTATTTAAGCCATGCCGCATATATGCCATTAACGGGATTGGAAACAATTCGACTTAAGATGCGGCAAAACTATCCGGCAAGGCCATGATTCTTGTGGATTTCGCATTGCAGAAGGGATTACCATGCAGTGCACAATTCGCGATGCGGACGATGGCATGAACTTCGCCGGGATAGCGCTTGGCGTTCCAGCCGCCTCACCGGCAGGCTTTCGGTAACGATCAGGCTTCAAGACGATTTTTTTTGAGCCGTCTCGCGAAATTCCTTTGGCGCGACGCGCTTTAAGCTAAGGCCACTCGACTAAACCATATGGCGCTTTGGAGCGCCCGCATTCGGAGGACCACCATGACTGACAAAACCGCTTCTTTGGCGCTTGATGGGAAAAATGTGGAATTGCCCGTAAAACAGGGCACGATTGGCCCCGATGTGATCGATATCGGCACGCTTTACAAGCATACCAACGCCTTCACCTATGATCCGGGCTTCACCTCCACTGCTTCCTGCGAATCGAAGATCACCTATATCGATGGCGACGAAGGCATTCTTCTGCATCGCGGCTATCCGATCGACCAACTCGCCGAACAGGGCGACTTCCTCGAAGTCTGCTATCTCCTGCTCTATGGCGAGTTGCCGACCGCTGCCCAGAAGAAGGATTTCGACTATCGCGTCACCCATCACACGATGGTGCATGAGCAGATGTCGCGCTTCTTCACCGGTTTCCGTCGCGATGCCCACCCGATGGCCGTCATGTGCGGTTGCGTCGGGGCGCTGTCGGCCTTCTACCATGACTCGACCGATATCACCGATCCGCACCAGCGGATGGTCGCCAGCCTGCGGATGATTGCCAAGATGCCGACCCTGGCTGCCATGGCCTTCAAGTATCACATCGGGCAGCCCTTCGTGTATCCGAAGAACGATCTCGATTATGCCGCCAATTTCCTCCGCATGTGCTTTGCTGTGCCCTGCGAAGACTATGTTGTAAACCCGGTTCTCGCCCGCGCCATGGACCGGATCTTCATCCTTCATGCCGATCACGAACAGAATGCCTCGACCTCGACCGTCCGGCTTGCCGGCTCTTCGGGTGCCAATCCCTTCGCCTGCATCGCGGCCGGCATTGCCTGCCTCTGGGGCCCTGCCCATGGCGGTGCCAATGAGGCGGCGCTGAACATGCTGACCGAAATCGGTACTGTCGACCGTATCCCGGAATTTGTCGCCCGCGCCAAGGACAAGAACGATCCGTTCCGTCTGATGGGCTTTGGCCACCGCGTCTACAAGAACTACGATCCGCGCGCCAAGATCATGCAGAAGACCTGCCATGAAGTGCTGAACGAACTCGGCATCAAGGACGATCCGCTGCTGGAAGTCGCCATTGAGCTGGAGCGCATCGCGCTCACCGACAGCTATTTCATCGAGAAGAAGCTTTATCCGAATATCGACTTCTACTCGGGCATCACGCTGAAGGCGCTCGGTTTCCCCACCACGATGTTCACCGTGCTCTTCGCACTCGCCCGCACCGTCGGCTGGATCGCGCAGTGGAACGAGATGATCGAGGATCCGCAGCAGCGCATCGGTCGCCCGCGCCAGCTCTATATCGGCGCACCTGTGCGCGATTACATGCCGGTCTCCAAGCGCTGAACCGGATGTCAAAGCTCTGAAAATCGAACCCGGTCAGGAATGGCCGGGTTTTTTGGTGCAGAGGTCGAGCAGAATGCGGGCCCCCGCATCGCCAGGGGCCTCCGCCACCTGCATGGTCTGCCAGACGAAATCGAAGCCGGCCATCATCGCCGCGTGCTCACGGGTCGGGCGTGACAGCCGTTCCAGCCAGCGCACCAGCTTGCCTGTGCGGATTTGGGCGTCGAAATATTCCGGCACCACCACATAATCGGCAATCAGGTTTGGCAATGCGCCGCTCCAGATCTTGATCCGGTCGGTGATCAGCTTGATCATCCAGTCGGTCTTGTAGATCGACACGACGGGAACGCCGCACAGGCCGAGTTCCAGAATGACGGTTCCAGAGGCGGCAATAGCGGCGCTGGCGCGGGCAAAGGCATCCCACTTGAATTGTGCTGTGGCGCTGATCTCCGGCTGCACCGGCCAGACGGCGGTCATTTCGCGTACCAGCGCCTCCATGCGCGGCACGGTGGGCAAAAGCAGCCGCGCCGCGCCGTTTCGCGCCCGAAATTCTTCAGCGACATCCCGCAAGACCGGCAGAATTTTTTTCACCTCGGAGCCCCGCGAGCCCGGCAGCAGCAGCAGTACCGGCTCGTCCCGCTCGGTTTGCGCAGCCCTTGCGGCCCGCGCCTGGCGCACGGTGCGCACATTCTCATCTGCGGTCAGGCGATGGCCGACAAATGTGGTGGGCGGACCGGACAGCCGGGCCATCACCCCGGGCTCAAACGGCAGCAGCGCCAGAACGTGATCCACATAGGCGCGCATGGCGGGCGCGCGATATTCCTTCCAGGCCCAGACACTGGGGCAGACATATTTGACGATGGGAATATCAGGATTGGCGGCACGCACCCGTTTGGCCACCCGGTGCGTGAAATCGGGGCTGTCGATCAGCAGGATGATGTCCGGGCGGGCAGCCACCAGGGTTTCGGCAGTCTGCCGGATGCGCCGCAGCAGCAAGGGCAAGCGGCTGAGCACCTGGGTCAGGCCCATGATCGACAGTTCGGAATACTCAAACAGAGATGGCAGGCCTTCCGCCTTCAGCGCCTCCCCGCCGACACCGACAAGCTCGACCGGCCGGCCGGAGATCCGCTTCAGGGCGGAAATCAGGTCGGCACCGAGCAGATCGCCCGAGACCTCGCCCGCCACCACCCCGATTTTCAGTACAGTGGTCACAGGCCCTGCCCCTTCAGGCCCCGGTCGATGCCGCAAACGAACAGGCCCGCCGCATCAGCTGCCGAAATCATGGCCTCGCGCTCCAGAACCAGGGCGCGGCCCGCTTCGATGGCGATGCCTGCAAGCCCGGCCCGCTGGGCATTCAGCACGGTGGAAGGGCCGACTGTCGGCAGATCGGCCCGCTCATCCTGATTGGGCTTGCACATTTTCACCAGCACGCCGCGCCGGCGCCGCGAGATGCGACCGGCCACCCGGAGTTCCGCCACACGCATCAGCATCTGGTCGGTGCCCTCCACGCCTTCCAGCGCAACGATACGCCCGCCCACCGAGACGGCACCCTGCCCGACATCCAGCGCACCAAGTGCCACCGCCGCCTCCGCCGCGCGCGCAATATCCAGCCGGCTGGCCTCATCGGGGCGATGGGTGCCGAGCGGACCGAGTTGCGCCAGGAGGCCAGGCACGACGTCCTGTGCGCCGATCACCTGCGCCCCATGCGCCTCGATCAGCTTGATCACCATTTGCAGGACCGCATCGTCGCCTCCGGACAGCAGGGTACGGATGACGGTCGGGATCCTGCCGAGGGTGGCGAGGGTCGGATGGATCTCGCGCCATTCTGGCCTGCGGGCGACACCACCCGACAGAACCACGCGGCGAATATCGTGCCGCGCCAAAAGGCTGCGCAGCATCGCCATGTCGCCGACGCCCATGCTCACCTGCTCGAAATCACCGAAATCGCCCCGGCTTTCGCCCTTGAGCGCGATGATCAGGGGATTTTCCCCCGCCTTGCGCGCCGCTTCCGCCACATGGGACGGCAAAAGGCCGCTTCCGGCGATGATGCCAAGGCGGCCTTTTGCAGCGGAGCCGATGGCGTTCACCGCTATCAACCCTTGCCGCGGTTTGGCGAGGACAGGGCGCGATCACTTTCCGCCGCGATGAAATCGAAGATCAGCATCGCTTCCGGGCAATCCTCATAGTTCGCCCTGACAGCCGCGGCATTGGCGCGCACGGAGTCCGGTCCTTCGAAGATCGCCTTATAGGCACGCCGCACCGTGTGAACGACAGCGCGCTCGATACCCGCCCGGGTCATGCCGACCACGTTCAGGCCGCCCAGCACGCCGGGATTGCCATTCAGCATGCCAAAGGGAATGACATCGTAGCTGACAGCGGACAGCCCGCCGATGAAGGCCTGCCTTCCGATGCGGGTGAATTGGTGGACGGCAGAGCCACCGCCCATGATCACCCGGTCTTCGACCGTGACATGGCCGGCCAGCATCACATTGTTCGACATGATGATGTGATCGCCGAGGCGGCAATCATGCGCGACGTGCGAATTGGCAAGAAACAGATTGTGATGGCCGATCACCGTGCTTCCGCCGCCGCCGACGGTGCCGGTGTTGACTGTCACGCCCTCGCGAAATGTACAGTGATCACCGATGGTCAGCGTTGTTTCTTCACCTTCATGATGAACACTTTGCGGATCGCCGCCGATCACTGCATTCGGGAAAACGCGGCAGCCCTTGCCCATGTCGGTGCGCCCCAGCACCACCGCATGGGTGATCAGTTCGACATCATCCTTGAGCACGACCTTCGGCCCGACATGGCAGAAAGGACCGATCACGCAATTCTCGCCGATAACGGCACCGTCCTCGATCACCGAAAGCGGGTGGATACGGGCACTGGCGGCAATCTGGCTCATGCGGTTTCCCTAGCGCTATCCTTGGCCTTTTCCTTGCGGACGATCATTGCGCCGATATCGGCTTCGGCGACCAGCGCACCATCAACCTTGGCGTCACAATGGAACTTCCAGATATTGCCACGCTGTTTCTGCTTCGTCACGTGATATTCGACCCGGTCGCCGGGCACGACGGGCTTGCGGAAGCGGGCGTTGTCGATCGTCATGAAATAGACGAGATTACCGCCCTGGCCTTCCTTGCGGGCGCAGATCGCACCTGCGGTCTGGGCCATGCCCTCGATCAGCAATACGCCGGGCATGATCGGTGATTCCGGGAAATGACCAGTGAAATGCGGTTCGCTCGCCGTGCAGTTCTTGATGCCGATGGCCGAATTGTCGCCGTCGATCTCAATGATTTTGTCGACCAGCAGAAAGGGATAGCGATGCGGCAGCAGCTTCATGATTTCGAGAATGTCAGCGGAGCCGAGTTCGCCCGTGGTGTTTTCAGTCATGCTTGTCCCCTGTCTTCTTTCCGCGATTTGCGGAGCGCGCAGCCATTTCGGCGACCTCGCGCAAGAAATCCTTCATTGGCCGGGCCGGAATGCCGCCATAGCGCTCGCCGGGCGGCACATCGGCGGCAACGCCACTCATGGCGGCAATCTGCGCACCATCACCGATGGTGATGTGTCCGTTGACGCCAACCGCCCCGCCGATCATCACGCCATCGCCAATCCGGGCGCTGCCGGCAATGCCGACCTGGCTGACAATGCCGCAATGGCGGCCGATGCGGACATTGTGGCCGATCTGCACCTGGTTATCGATCTTGGTGCCCTCACCGATCACGGTGTCGTCCATCGTGCCCCGGTCAATCGTGGTATTGGCACCGATTTCGACATGATCCTGGATGATGACGCGGCCAATCTGGACGATTTTCAGCATGCCGCGCGGACCCGGGGCATAGCCAAAACCATCCTGCCCGATACGGGCACCGTTGTGGATGATCACGTGATTGCCGATATAGGCGCAAAGCACGCTCGCACCGGCGGCTATCGTGCAATCGCGACCAACTTTCACGCCGGGGCCGATGATCGTGCCTGCGCCGATGCGGGTGCCCGCGCCAATCTCGGCACCCGCACCGATCACGGCAAAGGGCTCGACATGGACATTGTCTTCCAGACGGGCGGCGGGATCGACATGGGCCTTGTCCGAAATCGCGGTGATGACCGCAACCTGATCCGGCCGCATCGCATTGGGATGCAGCAATGCACCTGCAATGGCAAAGGCAGTCTGCGGCTTTGCCGACAGCAGCACGGGAATATGGGACGGTATGAGGCTCAAAAGCGCCTTGTCGCACAGGATGGCCGAGGCCTGGCAGCTTTCCAGCTCCTCCTTGTGGCGGCGGGACAGCAGATAGCACAGATCCCCATCGCCAGCGCGATGGACCGGTGAAACCGTCCGGATAACCCGGTCTCCATGACCGGCATCACACAGTTCCGCCCCAATACGGGGAGCCAGCTCTGCAAGCGTGACTCCCTGATGGGGCGGAAAAAACGTCGAGACTTCCATCAGCATATGCTCCAGCACGGAAAACGAGCCCGCAGGTCTGGAATGCCGATATCAGAACTGGTTGGAAATGCCAAAGCGGAAACGTTGTTCCTTGTCGAATTCTTGCTTGAGGACCGGGAAACCATAGTCGACGCGCAGCGGGCCGAAGGGCGATGCCCAAAGCAAGCTTGCACCAACCGAAGCGCGGATCGCCGAATCGGTCCCCAGAACCGGATTTGCTCCGTTGTCGACCTTGTTGCCAAACAGTGTACCGGCATCGGCGAAGAATGCGCCGCGCAGACCGAGATCCTGGGGCAGGCCCGGCAGCGGGAACTGTGCTTCAGCCGTCGCCACGAAATAGGTCGTGCCACCGAGCGAATCGCCCGTCACGCCATCGCGCGGACCGATACCAGCCGATTCGAAACCGCGGATTTCACGGCCACCGATGCTGAACTGGTCGTAGACATTCAGGTTGCCGCTGGTCGGGGCAACGTAACCCGCACCCACCGACAGCATGCCAACGAGATCGGCATCATCCGACAGCGTCTGGTAATAACGTGCCTTGCCGTAGATCTTGTAGAAATCGGAATCACCGCCAAGACCTGCATATTCATGCGTCAGCTGGGCAAAGATGCCTTCATGCGGCACATTCACATCGTCAATCGTGTTGTAGGTCAGGCTCTGCGAAACGCTCGACGATGTCCACTGGCCACCATTGATCAGGTTCTGATAGGCCGGCGCCAGATTGGCATTGTTTTTGAAATCACCGCGACCGGTATAATCGAACTGCTTGTAATTATAGCGGAAGGTGGTTGCCAGATCTTCGGTGATCGGCGCGGTGACGCGCAGCGTCACACCCTGTTCCGCATAATCGTAGAAAGTGTTGTTCGATGTCGAATTCTTGAAGATGTCGAAACCGGCAGCCAGGCGATAGCCGAGGAAATAGGGCTCGGTGAAGGACAGGCTGTAGCTGCGGGCATTGCTCGCGCCGCCACCTGCGGCAACGCGGATATACTGGCCACGGCCCAGGAAGTTCTTTTCTTCAATCGATGCTTCGACGGTGAAGCCGCCGTCGTTGCCGGTCGTATAGCCAGCGCCAACCCCGAAGGAGCCGGTCGGCTGATCCTGCACATCCACCACGATCACCACGCGGTCGGCAGCGCTGCCAGGTGCGGTCGAGATATTGACGGAGGAGAAGTAGCCGAGTGCATTCAGACGACGCTTGGCGCGGCTGATCATTTCCTGGTTGAAGGCATCGCCTTCGGCCAGATCGAATTCGCGGCGGATGATATAGTCACGGCTGCGGGTATTGCCGCGAATTTCGATCCGCTCGACATAGGCGCGTTCGCCCTGGTCGACCAGATAATCGACGCCAATGGTGTTGTTCTGGAAGTTGCGATTGCCGCGCGGGGTCACCCGGGCAAAGGGATAGCCAGCCGAGGCAACGCGCTTGGAAATCGCTTCGATCGACTTCTGCACATCGCGGGCGCTGTAGCTCGAACCGGTGCTGGTCGAAACCAGACCCTTGAGTTCGGCAGCATTGATCCCTTCGACGGTCGATTCGACATTCACATCGCCAAACGTATAGCGCGGACCTTCATCAACGACGAAATTGATCGTGTATTCATTGGTCTTGGGATCAAGCGTCGCATTCGAGGAGACGACGCGGAAATCCGCATAACCATGGTTGAAATAGAACTGCCGCAGCGCGTCTTCATCCGCATGCAGCTTGTCTTCACTGTAGACGTCACGACGGGTCAGGAACGACAGGAAATTCGATTCCTTGGTGCTGATGACGGCAGAGAGGCGACCGCCACCATAGGCCTTGTTGCCTTCAAAATTGATCGCCGAAATCTTGGTACGCTCGCCTTCGTTGATCACGAAAGCCAGGTTCACGCGTCCTTCGCCAACCGGCACGGTCTGCGTGGTAACCTCGACATCGCTGCGACCGATAGCGGCATAGGCATCCTTGATCGTCTGGATATCGGCCTGGATCAGCGTATCGCTGTAGGCACCAAGCGAATGGGTCTGGACGATGGCCGCGAGCTTCTCATCCTTGATCTTGCGGTTGCCGTTGAACACGACTTCGTTCAGCAGGCTGTTTTCCGCAACGGAGACATTCAGCGACCCACCGGAAACGCTGATCTTCACGTCGGAAAAATAGCCCGTGGCGTAAAGCCGGCGCACGGAAGAATCGATGTCAGAAGAGGAGAAACTCTTGCCAGGTACGATATCGATATTGGCGCGAACGGTGTCGGCACCAATGCGGCCAGCCCCTTGCACGTTGACACGCTTCACGACAGCCGCCTCAGCAGCGGTCGCAGAGGCGAGCATGGCAAAACTCGCGCCAGAAGCAACTACACCTGCAGACAGCGCCACCGCCGATACTGCGTTCAAGAACTTTGAACCAGCCTTCATTTCACTTCTTACCTTTTTTACGTTTCCCCTGAGCCCGTCACTCGACTCCCGGTCACGTGTGCCGTTTTACCCGCTTTTCTCATACAAGCAAGGGCGGGCGTTAATTTCTGTTTACTTCGCTGGCAGGCGTGTCGCTTCAGCCACGCAAGACTTCGTTTATCGTAAATGAATGGTTAATGCCGCGCAATGGGTTTGGCCGTTTATCCAAACCGTGCGCTGATGTCGTTGATTGTCGTAAACACCATCAAAGTCAATACGATAGCAAATCCGATCCGGAATGCGATCCCCTGCACGCGCGGGCTCAGCGGTTTGCCGCGCAGGGCCTCGACCAGATAGAAGAACAGATGCCCGCCATCCAGTACCGGGATCGGCATCAGGTTGAGCAGGCCGATCGACACCGACAGGACGGCGGCAAGCTGCAGCAATGCGGAGAGGCCAATCGAGGCCATCTGGCCGGAGGCCTGGGCGACCCGGATCGGCCCGCCCAGCTGATCGGCCTTCATGCGACCGGTCACGACATTGTGGAGATAATCGAAGGTTCCGGTGACAATCTGCCAGCTTTCGCGCACGGCTTCGCCAGCGGCCTCAACGGGGGTGAAATGTTCGAGGCGAAACTTGCCGGCCTTGTCATCGGTGATGATGCCGATCACGCCGACTTCGGATTTGTTGCCGAAGCCGTCCTTGATCTCCTTGCGTTCGGGCACCAGCGCCACGCCGACCACCTGCCCTGCCCGCCTGACGC
Source organism: uncultured Gellertiella sp. (assembly GCF_963457605.1). Taxonomy (GTDB): domain Bacteria; phylum Pseudomonadota; class Alphaproteobacteria; order Rhizobiales; family Rhizobiaceae; genus Gellertiella. Next base: position 101,622 of record NZ_OY735139.1, on the reverse strand, counting down.
TGATCATGATCGACTGGTCGGGCCGGATGCTGACATAGCGGCGGACATCCTCGAAGGTTACAACCGGGCTGCCGTCGATGGAGACAAGCAGATCGCCGGCCAGGATTCCGGCCTTTTCCGCCGCGCTGCCCGGCACCAGCGACGCCACCACCGGATCGGCAATCGGGCGGCCATAGATGGAGAACAGCAGCGTGAAAATGGTGATCGCCAGCAGGAAATTGGCAACCGGTCCGGCAAGTACCGTGGCGGCGCGCCGTCCGAGCGGGGCACCGGCAAAGGTGCGGGCGCGCTCTTCCGGCGACAGTTCCTCCAGCGCCTCGGTATCGGGCTTGCTGGATGCGTCTTCGTCGCCGTAGAATTTCACATAGCCGCCGAGCGGGATCAGCGACAGTTTCCAGCGCGTGCCATGCTTGTCCGTCCGCCCGACGATCTCCGGCCCGAAGCCGATGGAAAATACCGTGATGCCGATTCCGGACCAGCGCCCCACCAGATAGTGGCCCATTTCATGGACGAAGACGAGCAGGGAGAGAATCAGCACAAAGGGCACGATTTCGCCGGTCAGGAGGCCAAATAGTCCAGCAAAAACGGTCATGCCAGTCATTTCCTTGATTCAGTTCGGTCCGATGCCAAGCAGAACGGTGGCAACGGAACATTGCGTGCAGCTGGAAAACACCGTCGCAGCCGCCGAGAGAAGGAACGCCGCAAAGCAGGCGAAAACAAGCCCGTCGACACGATCCATCACCCCGCCATGTCCCGGAATGAGATGGCTCGAATCCTTCACGCCAAAGCGGCGCTTGATGAAGGATTCAAACAGATCGCCGATCTGGCTGAATATGGACAGCAGCAACAGGATGACAAGTGTGCCTGTTGTCACCGTACCGCCGCTCTGGGCCACCACGACAAACCCGCCACAGACCCCGGCAATCGTGCCGCCGATGGCACCAGACCAGGTCTTGCCGGGCGAAATGCGCGGTGCAAGCTTTGCCCCGCCTATTGCCCGTCCGACGAAATAGGCGAGGATATCGGTGCTCCACACCACGGCGAAAATCACCAGGATGGCTTTCAGTCCCGAAAGGTCGCCGCCCCGGATAAAGGCCAGCGACACACCGGTAAGGCCTGCATAAAGCGTGCCCCCCGCAAGCCATTCGCTGCCTTTGGTCACGGCTGTATAGGCAATCGCTGCCAGCACCATGGCAAACAGCAGGGCTGCGGAGAGATGCAGGTAGCCGAAGAGGATGGTGGCCGCGAGCGTCAGCTGCGCCACCCAGGCGAGGATAAAGCCGGCCCGGTCCCCGTCTTTCAGCCGGGCCATTGCCGTCCATTCGTAGAAGACGAGGATCTGGATCAGCGCCGCCAGCAGGCGAAACACCGTGCCGCCCAGCCAGGTCGCGACGAGAACCCCGACTGCCATGACGATGCCGGACTGGATCCGGAGCCGGAGTTCCTGGGTCATTATTGTCCTGCCACTGCCGACTTGGGCGAAAGCCCGCCAAAACGGCGCTCGCGGCCGGCATATTTTTCAAGGGTGGAAAGGAAGAGATCACGGTCGAAATCCGGCCAGAATTCCGGCACGAAGACCAGCTCCGAATAGGCGGCCTGCCAGAGCAGGAAATTCGACAAGCGCTCCTCGCCGCTGGTGCGGATAATGAGGTCGGGATCGGGGATACCTGCCGTGTCGAGCCGTGCGCTGATCAGGTCGGCCGTGATGTCTTCGGGGGTGAGGCCCCCTGCCTTTATCTCTGTCGCGATCTTGTGCATGGCCCGGGCGATTTCGTCGCGCGCACCATAATTGAAGGCGATGACCAGCGTCAGCGCGGTGTTGTTGCGGGTGGTGTCCTCGGCTTCCAGCAGCAGCGGCAGAATGTCGCTTCTGAGGTTGTCGCGCTCGCCGATGATGCGAATGCGGACATTTTCCCTGTGGAGGTCGGCAAGATCCCGTCGGATGAAAGCCCGGAGCAGGCCCATCAGATCGGTGACCTCCGCTTCCGGACGACGCCAGTTTTCCGAGGAGAAGGCAAACAGCGTCAGATAGGAAATGCCGATATCGCCTGCGGCACGCACCACTTCGCGCACCGCCTCGACACCCTTCTTGTGCCCCATGGTGCGCGGAAAGCCCCGTGCGCGCGCCCAGCGACCATTGCCATCCATGATGATGGCCACATGCTCAGGCACGGACGTCGGTCTTGGTTCAGCCATGGGAATTCCGATGAGACGATGCAGGATCCGGGTGAGTCAGCCGAATTTAGACCTGCATGATTTCCTTTTCCTTGTCGGCAAGCAAGCGCTCGACGTCGGTAATCGACTCATCCGTCATCTTTTGAACCTTGTCGGACTGGATGCGGGCGTCATCCTTGCCGATATCGCCGTCCTTTTCCGCCTTCTTCAGCGTTTCCATGCCATCGCGGCGCACGTGGCGGATCGCCACCTTGCTCTTCTCGCAATATTCATGGGCAACCTTGACCAGCGAACGGCGGCGCTCCTCGTTGAGCTCAGGCAGGGGGATGCGCAGGTTCTGGCCGTCGATGATCGGGTTCAGGCCGAGATGGGATTCGCGAATGCCGCGCTCGACCGCCGACACCATCGACTTGTCCCAGACCGAGACACCGATCATCCGGGGCTCAGGCACGGTGATGTTGGCGACCTGGTTCAGCGGCACGCGCGAACCATAGGCATCGACCGTGATCGGGTCGAGAATATTGGCCGAAGCCCGTCCGGTGCGCAGCGACGCGATATCGCTCTTGAATGCATTGATCGCGCCATCCATGCGGCGCTTGATTTCCTTGAGGTCAACACCTTCACTCATTGGTCAACTCCGTCTTTTGTCCGGGCGCTTGCGTTCATGGCGCTGGTCACCGCTGTCTGTCTTCCGTCGGCATGGGCCGACGCGTTCAATACTGGCTGCTTCCGGCAAGCCCATGCGGGCCCGGGAATCAGTTGTCGGTCACAACAGTCTTGCGACCGCCGCCCCGCAGGATGTCGACGAACCCGTTTTCCTCGTGGATCGAGAAGACGATGATCGGAATGGAATTTTCCCGGGCCAGCGCCACGGCGGCAACGTCCATCACCGCCAGCCCCTTTTCCAGCACTTCGCTGTGGGTCAGGTGGTCGAAGCGGGTGGCGTCGGGCACCTTCTTCGGATCGGCGGAATAGATGCCGTCGACCTGGGTGCCCTTGAAGATCGCCTCAGCGCCCATTTCGGCTGCACGCAGGGCCGCTGCCGAATCGGTGGTGAAGAACGGATTGCCGGTGCCGCCGGCAAAGATCACCACGCGACCGAGCGACAGGTGATAAAGAGTGGCACGCTGCGAGAAGCTCTCGCAGATTTCCGGCATGGCAATGGCCGACAGCACGACCGTATCGACATCGAGCTTGCGCAGCGAGGTGGCAAGCGCCAGCGCGTTGATCACGGTCGCCAGCATGCCCATGTGGTCGCCGGTCACCCGGTCGCCGCCCTTGGAGGCCACCGCAACGCCGCGGAAAATATTGCCGCCGCCGACGACAACCCCGACCTCGACGCCCATGGCGCGGGCCTTGGCAATGTCAGAAGCAATCCGGTCCGCAACCGCCACATCGATCCCGAACCCCTGGCTGCCCATCAGGGCCTCGCCGGATGCCTTCAGAAGAACGCGCTTGTAAACTGGTTCGACCGTCATGGAGTCTCCTTGATTTCTGTCGATTGCCGGATACACGAAGGGCACCGCGTTGTCACGCGATGCCCTTCGTTTTTCCGTGGGCTGGTTAAGGCCGAAGCCCTGACTGCCTTAATTTCGGGCTCAACCCTTGGCGACAGCGGCCACTTCGGCGGCAAAGTCGGATTCTTCCTTCTCGATGCCGTCGCCGAGCAGCAGGCGGGCCATGCCGGTGATTTCAATCGGCGCACCGACGGTCTTTTCAGCTTCCTTGATGGCCGCTGCAACCGTCAGGTCGGGATTGATGACGAAAGCCTGCGAGAGAAGGGCGACTTCCTCGAAGAACTTGCGCATGCGGCCATCGACCATCTTTTCGATGATCGCATCCGGCTTGCCGGAAGCGCGCGACTGTTCGATGAAGACGTTGCGTTCGCGCTCGGCGACGGTGGCATCGACATCTTCCGGACGCAGGGCGAGCGGGTTGGTGGCGGCAATGTGCATGGCAACCTGGCGACCGATGGCGTTCAGCGCATCCTTGTCGCCGGTCGACTTCAGGGCAACCAGCACGCCGAGCTTGCCGAGGCCGTCAGCAGCCGCATTGTGAACATAGGTGGCAACAACGCCGTCGTCGACCGAGAGAGCCGCCGCGCGACGCAGCGCCATGTTCTCGCCGATATGGGCAATCGCGTCCTTGATCGTGTCGGTGACCGACTTGCCGGACGCCGGATAGGTGGCGGCAGCGATGGCATCGACCGAACCGTCGGTGGAAAGCGCTACGGCAGCGACACCACGCACCAGATCCTGGAAGGCATCGTTGCGGGCGACGAAGTCGGTTTCGGAGTTGACTTCGACGACAACGGCCTTGTTGCCGGCGCTTGCAATGCCGATCAAACCTTCGGCTGCCGTGCGACCGGACTTCTTGTCGGCCTTGGCAATGCCCTTGGCACGCAGCCAGTCGATTGCGGCTTCGATGTCGCCATCGGTTTCCGCCAGCGCCTTCTTGCAGTCCATCATGCCAGCGCCGGTCTTTTCGCGCAGGTCCTTTACCATTGCCGCCGTTATGTTGCTCATTATCTGCCTCTTGTCGGTTCGAGAGGTGCGCGGCTCTTCCCTTGGGGAATGCGGCACCGGGGGTGGGGAACGCTATCCCCGAGAATATGACAGCGTGATGACTTCAGCCATCACGGGGTGAGGACGCCGCCTCAAAATGGAGAAGGCCGCTGATCAGGTGGTGACAACGGCCTCGTCCTGGAACTCAACGGGACAAGGCGGAACCATCAAGGCCCCGCCCCTGTCCACCGGCCTGATCAGGCGCTGGCGGCTTCTTCAAGCGCCGGCTCGATCGGGGCTTCGGCAGCACCGCCGACGTCACGGCCCGAAGCGCCCTGCTGGCGGGCGATGCCGTCGATGGCAGCGCGGGCAATCAGGTCGCAATAGAGCGAGATGGCGCGCGAGGCGTCGTCGTTGCCCGGGATTGCGAAGTCGATTGCATCCGGATCGCAGTTGGAATCGATGATCGCAACGACCGGAATGCCAAGGCGCTTGGCTTCGTCGATGGCAATCTTTTCCTTGTTGGTGTCGATGATGAACATCAGGTCCGGGGTGCCGCCCATGTCACGGATACCGCCAAGAGCCTTTTCCAGCTTTTCGCGTTCGCGCTCGAGGTTCAGGCGCTCCTTCTTGGTGAAGCCCGAAGCTTCCGAAGACAGGATCTCGTCGAGCTTGCGCAGGCGCTGGATCGAATTGGAAATGGTCTTCCAGTTCGTCATCATGCCGCCGAGCCAGCGCGAGTTGACATAATACTGCGCCGAACGCTTGGCCGCATCAGCAATGATGTCGGACGCCTGGCGCTTGGTGCCGACGAACAGGACGCGACCGCCACGGGCAACCGTGTCGGAAACGACCTGAAGGGCACGCGACAGCATCGGCACGGTCTGTGCGAGGTCGATGATGTGGATGTTGTTACGATCGCCAAAGATGTATGGCTTCATCTTCGGGTTCCAGCGGTGTGTCTGGTGGCCGAAGTGGACGCCTGCTTCGAGAAGCTGGCGCATGCTGAAATCGGGCAATGCCATGCCTTTTATCCTTTTCCGGTTGAACCTCCATGGGGTGAACAGCCGCCCCTTTCGGGCCCGGCCACCGGCGGAAACATCAGGATTTCTCCCTGACATCCCCAACCCCACGTGTGGAATGGTGCTGCCCTTATCGCTGAAATCACGATTTTGCAAGAGCAGGGGCAAAAATTAACCTGATATCACCGGGCGTCGCCAGCCCTATTTGCAGGGTTCCGGGGGCAGCAGGTCCAGCTTGCTCAATTTGCCTGACAGCACGTAGTCGCTGTAATCCATGGTGAGATCGCGGATGATGCCGTTGTCATAGAGCTTGAAGGCCATCCGGTAGACCGGCAGGGAATCGGTCGCCTGTTTCTCGTTGAAATAGGCGATGGTGACGGGCCAGAATTCGGATTTGGCGAGATTTCCGGCCTCGGCCGCATCCGTATCGCCGTCGGCGGGCCTGGCGCGGTTGCCGATCACGGTGGTTGCCATCAGCGTCTGGTCGGCATTGTCGCTGCCATCGAAGATCCGGCTTTCGAAGAAATGCCGCCCGGCCCTGGCGCTGTCGAGCACATCGATCATGTGTTCGGTCGGAAAGCGGCCCTCGTCGAGATCGACTTCGCGCTTTGACGGCGCGGCAATCGATATTTTCAGCTTGCTGTTGCTCTCTTTGGCGTCACCGGCCACTTCCTTGTCGAGCTGCTGGTCGGTGAAGGATTTGGTGGCAAAATGGAACTTCCGGGTGTTCAGGTCCTCGTAGGTCGTGGTCTGCTGGTCCGACACCCGCTTTTCCTCACCGGTATCGATCTGGGTGACGAAGCGGAAATTCGTGGTGTAGCCGGCGCAGGCCGATCCCTTGAACTCGTAGACCATCCGGCCATAGATCCCGGCAATGCCGGAGCGCTCGTCGGCTTCCTTCAACGTCAGGTCGTAGACGGCCCGGTGTGGCGCCAGCATTTCGCTCGGCGCGGCGAGCGCAAAGGGCACAGGTGAAGCAACCAAAGCGGCAACAGCAGCGGCGGCAAAGCGCGACCGGATCATTCACATTCTCCTGTTGGACTCGGCACGGATGATATAAGAACGCGTGCACCCCGCCGAGGCATGTCTGCCTTGAATGCCGGATTTTGACATTATTTACAATAAAACAGGAGACAAAAATGTCCGATGCCATCATCAGCCGCCTTTCGGAGCTCGGATATGCCCTGCCCCAGGCTGCCGCACCGGCCGCAAACTATGTTCCCTACGTGATTTCGGGCAACATGCTGCACATTTCCGGCCAGCTGCCGATGGAGAACGGCAAGCTCGCCGTGACCGGCCATCTCGGCCGCAATGTGGATGTCGCGACCGCCCAGCGCGCCGCCGAACTCTGTGCGGTCAACATCCTGGCGCAGGCCAGTGCCGCCCTCGGTGGCGACCTCTCCCGCATCCGCCGGGTGGTCAAGCTCAACGGCTTCGTCGCCTCGACGCCGGAATTCGTCGAGCAGCACCTGGTGATCAATGGCGCCTCCAACCTGATTGGCACGGTGCTCGGCGAGGCCGGCAAGCATGCCCGCGCCGCCGTCGGCATGGCCTCGCTGCCGCTCAATGCCGCCGTGGAAATCGATGCGATCATGGAAATTGCCTGATGAAGGATCTCGCCTGGCTCACCGCACGACCGATTGCCCATCGCGGCTATCATGACATGAACCACGCGATCTGGGAAAACACGCTTTCGGGCTTTTCCCGCGCCATCGAGGCCGGTTTCGGCATCGAATGCGACCTGCAATATGCCGCCGATGGCACCGTCGTGGTCTTCCATGACGACGATCTCGAACGGCTCTGCAAGATCAAGGGCGACGTGCGCGAACGCAGTGCGGGCGAGCTCGGCCTGCTGTCGGTTGGCGGCACGAAGGACAGGGTGCCGTCGCTGAAGCAGCTGCTGCGGCTCGCCGCCGGCAAGGTGCCACTGGTGCTGGAGCTGAAGGGCCGCAAGGGCGACGACGAGGGCTTTGCCGAAGCGGTGCTCGACGCGCTTGAAGGCTACGCTGGCCACGTGGCATTGATGAGTTTCGATGTCTGGCTGCTCAAGGACCTGAAGGATCTCGGCTCCCCCTGGCCCGTCGGCCTGACGGCTGAAGGCACCGAGCCCGAAAGTTTCTTTGCCCATGACGAGGCCATGCATCTGGGGCTGGATTTCATCTCCTATTGCAACGCCCATCTGCCGAACAGCTTTGTCACCGCCCAGAGACAGAGACATATTCCTGTCATTACCTGGACGGTCCGTGACGAAGCGGCAGCGCGCCATACCTATGCCCATGCCGACCAGATAACCTTCGAGGGATTTGATCCCGGGACCATGACCAGATCAGCATGAGCGACAGCTATACCCTTCGCACCGTCCGGTCGTTCCGGGAGATCGATGCCCAAGCCTGGGGTCGGCTCGCGGGAACGACGCGCGGCGCGGAGGGTGGGCTTTATAATCCCTTCCTGTCGCATGCCTATCTCTCGGCCCTCGAACGGTCCGGCTCGGCGACAGCCAAGACCGGCTGGCTCGGCCATCACCTGCTGCTGGAAAATGCGGCAGGCGACCTGCTCGGGGCCATTCCCTGCTATCTCAAGACCCACAGCCAGGGCGAATATGTCTTCGACCATGGCTGGGCCGATGCCTATGAGCGGGCGGGCGGACACTATTATCCGAAGCTGCAGGCCGCCATTCCCTTCACGCCCGCAACCGGCCCGCGGCTTCTGGCAAGGCCCGGCGATCACGCCTCAACCGTCAAGGCGGCGCTTGCTGCGGGGCTGAAACAGGTCGCTCGCCATCTCGATGTCTCCTCGGCCCATGTCACCTTCGTCGACGCGGTCGATCTGCCGGTGTTTCTGGCGGAGGACTATCTGCACCGCACCGACCAGCAATTCCATTTCATCAATGACGGCTATGCCGATCACAACGCTTTTCTCGACACGCTTGCCTCGCGCAAGCGCAAGGCGCTGAAGAAGGAGCGCCGCGCCGCGCTTGAAAACGGCATCAGCATCGACTGGCTGACGGGCAAGGATCTCACCGAAGAGATCTGGGACCAGTTCTTTGCCTTCTACATGGATACCGGCAGCCGCAAATGGGGCCGTCCCTATCTCACCCGCGCCTTCTATTCGCTGATCGGCGCGCGGATGGCGGAGGATATCCTGCTGGTGATGGCAAAACGCGAAGGGCGCTATGTCGCGGGTGCCATCAATTTCATCGGCGGTGAAGCGCTTTACGGTCGCCACTGGGGCTGTATCGAGGACCACCCCTACCTGCATTTCGAGGTCTGCTATCATCAGGCCATCGATTTTGCCCTGTCGCGCGGGCTGAAGCGGGTGGAAGCGGGGGCACAGGGCGAGCACAAGCTGGCTCGCGGCTATCTGCCCGTGACCACCCATTCCGTCCATGACCTCACCCACAAGGGTCTGCGCCGCGCGGTCGCAGATTATCTCGAACAGGAACGGCAGCAGGTTGCCGACATGTCCGGGATCCTCACCGAACACAGCCCTTTCCGCAAGGGCGAACGCCAGCAGCCCGCACCATCAGGCGCTGCCGAACATGACGAAGGAGATCAAACCGGATGACCGCCTACGACAGCAGCAATATCTTCGCCAAAATCCTGCGCGGCGAGATCCCGTCGCACCGCGTCTATGAGGACGAGCACACGGTGGCGCTGATGGATGTGATGCCGCAGTCTCCCGGCCATGTGCTGGTGATCCCGAAGGCCGGTTCCCGCAACCTGCTCGATGCCGATCCTGCCGTACTCGGACGGACGATTGCCGTGGTGCAAAAGATTGCCAATGCCGTGAAGGCGGCCTTCGAGGCGGATGGCGTCCATATCGCCCAGTTCAACGAAGCGGCTGCCGGGCAGACGGTGTTTCACCTGCATTTCCACGTCATCCCCCGCCACGAACATGCAGGCCTGCGCCCGCACAGCGGCACGATGGAAGAAGGCGCGGTACTGGCCGCCCATGCGGAGAAGATCAGGAAAGCGCTGGCCTGATACCAAGGATCATTGGTATCAGGCAGCCACGTGGCTGAACCAGATGCCGCCGACGAGCAGTGCCTCGCCGGCGATCACGCCGAGATAGACCTTGCGGCCAAGCTTCAGGTAGACGGCAAAGCCCGCCGCCATCGCCGCAAGCCGCAGCCAGAGCGGCGATGCCGCAAGAGCGCCTTCCGGGTAAAGCACCAGCTTGGCGATGACGGCGGCGACCAGCGAGGTGGCAAGCGTGCGGGCAAAGACCAGCGCGCCGCTGTCTTCGCGCACATGCCCCGCCAGATAGACGCCGAGAAACCGCCAGATATCGGTCGGCAGCCATCCGGCGATCAGGATGAACAGATAGGGCCAGTAGCCATTGTCGAAGGCGGTAAAGCTCACCGTTTCGCCCTCCCCGCCACGAATTGACCGGTGACATAGGCAAGAACTCCACCGGTGACGCCGGTCAGCAGAATATCCGTCTGCGGTGACAGGGCGTGAAAAACCGGCGTCAGAAGCAGACCGAAGCCCATGGCGAAGTGGCTGTGATGTTCGCGCGCCGATCCCCAGAGCGAGAACAGGAAATAGAGCGGCGTGATGAAGATGAGGGCTGCCGCCAGCAGCGGCGGCAAGGCATTGGCAATCGCGAAGGTCAGCATCACCACCAGCAGATTGGCAACGAGAAAGATGAAGCCGATGCCGCCGAAATAGGCGGTACGATGCGGTTTTGGAATGTCGGCGAATCGTTCGAGCGCCATCACCCAGGCGGTGATCGCGACGAAATGCGAGAGGACATAGAGCGTCAGCTTGCGGGTCTTCGGCACCTGCATTTCCGGCAGGATCGCCACCGCCATCGGCAGCAGCCGGATCGACGACAGGCCGACCGACAGCATCGCGGTCAGCAGCGACGCCTTGGACAGGATGGCTCCGACCAGCACGACATTGGCGGGCAGCGCCCAGATGCTGGCGACCATAGCGAGGGTCTGCGGCAGGGTAAAGCCTGAATCCCGGCAGAGACCCGCAAAACCCATGAAGGCAAACATCAGGATGATCGACGGAATCGAAGTGACCCGGGCCGCCCCCCTGGCGAACCAGAAGAGGCCGGAACGCTCAGTCAGGTTGTTATTTTCCATGGAGAAATTCGGAGTACAGGAGGAATAGAGGAAAGGCGGCTCCGGGGAGCCGCCTTCGATGGTTGTCAGTTGGGTCTGTTACTTCTTCTTCGGCACCTTCGGCACGGAACTCGCCCGTTTCGGCTTGGCGGGCACTGCCTCGGCAACCTGAGCATCACCGTCCGCCAGAGCCAGTTCGGCGTCCTTTGGCCTCGCCGCCTTCGCCTTCCTGCCGTTCGGCTTGATCGCCTCGGCTTCCGGCTTTGGCTTGACCGGCACGCCGTCAGGCTCGGCGATCAGGACCAGCCCATCCTTGCCGTCCTTGCCGGGACCGGTGGAAACGCGCACGACGCCGCCCTTCTTCAGCTTGCCGAACAGGATCTCGTCGGCGAGCGGCTTCTTGATGTGCTCCTGGATGACGCGGGCCAGAGGCCGCGCGCCCATCTTTTCGTCATAGCCACGGGTGGCAAGCCAGGCAACCGCATCCGGCTTAACGTCGAAGGTGACGTTGCGTTCGGACAGCTGCGATTCCAGCTGCATGACGAATTTCTGCACGACCTTGTGGATGACCTCGGTCGGCAGCGGCGCAAAGGCGATGGTCGCGTCCAGACGGTTGCGGAATTCGGGCGTGAACAGCTTGGTCAGCGCCTCCGTATCCTCGCCGGTCCGCTTCGAGGAGCCGAAGCCGATGGCCGACTTTGCCATTTCGGACGCGCCCGCATTGGTGGTCATGATCAGGATCACGTTACGGAAGTCGATCTTCTTGCCATTGTGGTCGGTGAGTGAACCATGGTCCATAACCTGCAGCAGGATATTGAAAATATCCGGATGCGCCTTCTCGATTTCATCGAGCAGCACGACACAATGCGGGTGCTGGTCGACGCCATCGGTGAGCAGCCCGCCCTGGTCGAAGCCGACATAGCCCGGAGGTGCGCCGAGCAGCCGCGAGACCGTGTGGCGTTCCATATATTCCGACATGTCGAAGCGCAGCAGTTCGACGCCGAGCGAGGCGGCAAGCTGCTTGGCAACCTCGGTCTTGCCGACCCCGGTCGGGCCGGAAAACACGTAGCAGCCAATCGGCTTGTTCGGTTCGCGAAGTCCGGCGCGGGCAAGCTTGATCGAGGTCGAAAGCGCCTCGATGGCCTCGTCCTGACCATAGACCACCGAGCGCAGATCCTTCTCCAGATTGGCGAGAACCATCTCGTCATCCTTGGACACGGTTTTCGGCGGGATCCTTGCCATGGTGGCAATCGTCGCCTCGATTTCCCGTTCGGTGATCAGCTTGCGGCGTTTGGAGGCCGGGAGCAGCATCTGCGCCGCGCCGGTCTCGTCGATCACGTCGATCGCCTTGTCCGGCAGCTTGCGGTCGTTGATGTAGCGGGCCGAGAGCTCGACAGCCGATTTGATCGCCTCGTTGGAATAGCGAAGCTTGTGATATTCCTCGAAATACGGCTTCAGGCCCTTCATGATCTCGATCGTGTCGGGAATGGTCGGCTCGTTGACATCAATCTTCTGGAACCGGCGCACCAGCGCCCGGTCCTTCTCAAAGAACTGCCGGTATTCCTTGTAGGTGGTCGAGCCGATGCAGCGGATGGCACCGGAGGAGAGTGCCGGCTTCAGCAGGTTTGATGCATCCATCGCACCGCCCGAGGTGGCTCCCGCACCGATCACGGTGTGGATTTCGTCGATGAACAGAACGGCACCGGGATATTCTTCCAGTTCCTTGACCACCTGCTTCAGGCGTTCCTCGAAATCGCCGCGATAGCGGGTTCCGGCCAGAAGCGTGCCCATGTCGAGCGAGAAGATCGTGGCGTCCTGCAACGCCTCGGGCACCTTCTTTTCGACGATGCGCTTGGCGAGGCCCTCCGCGATGGCGGTCTTGCCGACACCGGGATCGCCGACATAGAGCGGGTTGTTCTTCGACCGGCGGCACAGCACCTGGATGGTGCGGTTGACCTCGTCGTGACGGCCGATCAGCGGGTCGATCTTGCCGTTCTTCGCCTTTTCATTGAGATTGACGCAATAGGCCTTGAGCGCTTCCGGTTGTTTCTTCGTAGCCCCGTCCTCCTGCTCGCTTCTCGGCTTTGCCTCGCTCTCGCTTTCCTCCGCACCACGCGGCGGGCGAGCTTGCGAAGCGCCGGGGCGCTTGCCAATTCCATGGGAGATAAAGTTCACCGCGTCGTAGCGGGTCATTTCCTGCTCCTGCAGGAAGAAAGCGGCATGGCTCTCGCGTTCGGCAAAGATCGCCACCAGCACATTGGCCCCCGTCACCTCTTCGCGTCCGGAGGATTGCACGTGGATCACCGCGCGCTGGATGACGCGCTGGAAGCCCGACGTCGGCTTGGAGTCTTCGTCATAGCCCGTCACCAGATTGGACAATTCCTTGTCCACATAGGCTGTCACGGTTTTGCGCAGGGCTTCGAAATCCACATTGCAGGCGCCCATGACAGCGGCAGCATCGGCGTCGTCGATCAGGGCCAGCAGCAAATGCTCAAGCGTGGCATATTCGTGATGCCGCTCATTGGCATAGGTCAGGGCCTGGTGCAGCGCCTTTTCAAGACTAGGCGAAAATGTTGGCACGTTCAGATCCTCACTTCTTTTCCATGACACATTGCAAAGGATGCTGGTGCTGGCGCGCAAAATCCATCACCTGGCTGACTTTGGTTTCAGCCACTTCGTATGTGTAGACCCCGCATTCGCCGACCCCGTGATTGTGCACGAGCAGCATGATGCGGGTGGCCGCTTCCCTGTCCTTCTGGAAAAAACGCTCCAGAATGTGAATGACGAATTCCATCGGGGTGTAATCGTCGTTCAAGAGCAGGACGCGGTAGAGATTCGGCTTCTTGGTCTTCGGCTTGGTACGGGTGATGACCGAAGTGCCACGGCCTGGCGTCTCGCCCTCGCCGTCGCCTTGCCCCTGCATCCGGACCGGTTTCACCATCATTGTCTTCATTTCCCACCATGGTGGCTCGTCATCCTCGGCCACCTCTATCTAGTATCTTATTACCTGATTTTAAGCCCCCCGCTCCACACTGCAACGACAATTGCGCGGTGGACATCAGAAATGTCCGGGGACATCAGGAATGTCCGATGAAACCTGCCTGAACATGGTGTGACGGTGGCGTGGCCCGGCAAAACGAAAAACCGGCCGTGACGGACACGACCGGTTGAACAGGACATCCTGAATTTTTGCGACGTCGAAACCGCTCAGGCGGCGGACACGATCTCCGCGCCAGCCTGAACCGGCGCAGTGTTGACGGTGGCGGCCTTGGCGACCGGCGTCTCGAACGGCTTGTAAGCGGTCTTTGCCAGGTCGGCATAGAGTTCGCCGATCCGGGTCATTTCGGCCATTGCCGTCTGATAGCTGCTCTTCACAAAGGCAGCCTGCAGTTCGAAGGCCGATTCCGGCGACTTGACGCTGGAAATCGCCTCGACATGGGCAATGCCCTGTTCATAGGACTTGCGCGAGAAATCCGCAGCTTCCGTGGCAAGCGCCTGGAAACCCCGGCTGACCTCGGCATAGCTCTTCAGCATGCCATCCATGACATCCTTGCCCTTGCGGCTGGCTTCATCGAAATTGAACATGTCAGACATCTCCATGGTGAATTCGGATGGCCTGACCATAATGCGACGCACAATACCGGTCAAACAATTTGTGCGTCGCACAATAAACATTCAGACGATCAAAGATCGACTTCCAGGATGGCCATGGAGAAATTGTAGGAGAGGTCGCCGTCTTCGTCGTCGCGATAGATGACGCCCAGGAATTCCTCGCCGAGATAGACTTCGCCCGAATCGTTCTTGCGCGGACGCGCCTTGACCGTGATGTTCGGGTTGAGGGTGCGCTTCAGATAGGCGTCCAGTTTCTTGAGCTCGTCGGGTTTCACCTGGGTCTCCGTCTCGGGTGTTCGTGATGCGCCGCTTGTGGCATGGGCAAAGGACCGGTGTAAAGACCTTGACGGGCCGGATCTTGCAGGCGTGCGGCAAGGACGCAAACGGGCCGGAATCGCGCGCGGCGCCCCCCTGCCCGCCTTTTCGTCATCCTCAGATATCGCCGCCGATGACTACCTGGTCCATGGCGCGCGACGGTTCGGAACAGCCGGCCTCGCCCACCACCTTTGCCGGAACACCGGCAACCGTGGTCTTCGGCGGCACCGCCTTCAGCACCACCGAGCCGGAGGCAATCCGCGAGCAATGGCCGATATCGATATTGCCGAGGATCTTGGCGCCCGCCCCGATCAGCACGCCATCATGGATCTTCGGATGGCGATCCCCGGATTCCTTGCCGGTGCCGCCAAGCGTCACGCCCTGGAGGATCGAGACATTGTCGCCGACAACGGCCGTGCTGCCAATCACGATGCCGGTCGCGTGGTCGAAGAACAGGCCGCGTCCGAGACGGGCCGCCGGATTGATGTCGGTCTGGAAGACGCTTGAGGAACGGCTCTGCAGATAGAGGGCGAAATCCTGCCGCCCCCGCTTCCACAGCCAGTGGGCGAGCCGGTGGGTCTGGATGGCATGGAAACCCTTGAAATAGAGTACCGGCTCCATGAACCGGGTGCAGGCGGGGTCGCGATCATAGACCGCCTGGATATCGACCCGCAGGATCGAGCCCCATTCCGGCCAGTCTTCCAGCATTTCGCCAAAGGTCTGGCGCAGCAGCACCGCCTGCATGTCGGGGTGGTCGAGCCGCTCGCAGATGCGATAGATCACGCAATCCTCGAGCGAGCGATGATTGAGGATGGTCGAATAGAGGAAAGCCGCGAGGATCGGGTCGTTTTCGGCAGCGGTGCGACCTTCATGCAGCATCGTGTCCCAAATCGGGTCGACGATCTTTACCTGATCCTTGTGGCGGATGTCACCCAGGACGCCCATGGTCGGTCTCCTCTTTCAACGGCAGGCCGGAATGAATACGGTGGCTCCACTATAATTCAGAACCGGTCGAACTTAAATGGGGTGACGCATGAAGAACGCAACGGGGTTTACGGCAGATTTCGCGGGCAGTCTCATGCGGGTTGCCTGCACCGACCACAAGGGCGTGCTGGTCCTCGACAATCCCCGCCGCAAGAATGCGGTCACGGCGGCCATGTGGCGGGCGATACCCGCCGCCATCGACGCACTGGTGGAGGAGGCCGGGGCGCGGGTGATTGTGATCACCGGAGCCGGAGCGGTCGATTTTTCCGCCGGAGCCGACATTTCCGAATTTGCCGAGGTGCGGGGCGATGCGGTGAGTGCCGCCCGCTACGAGGCCGAAAATGCCGCAGCCTTTGCGGCCATCCGGGCAGCGCCGGTGCCAACCATCGCCGTCATCCGGGGCATCTGCTATGGTGGCGGCTTCGGGCTTGCGGCGGCCTGTGACCTCCGGCTTGGGGATCCGACCGCCCGCTTCTGCATCCCGCCCGCAAGGCTCGGCCTTGCCTATCCCGTCGATGCCATCCGCGATATCGTCACAGGCCTTGGCAACCAGATGGCACGGCTGGCGCTTTATACCGGCCAGGTCATGCATCCCGAGCAACTGAAGGAGCAAGGGTTCCTGCTCGACTGCATCGCCACGGACAGGCTCGAACAGGCCGCCTCCTCGCTTGCCGAGACCATTGCCGCCAATGCACCGCTGTCGATCCGGGCGTCGAAGCTTGCCATACGCGGTGTATCGGAAGCCGATCCGGCGCTCGGCCGCGATGCCGGGATCATCGGCGCCTCGACATTCGACAGTGCCGACTATGCCGAAGGCCGGCAGGCCTTTGCCGAGCGGCGCAAGCCGCATTTCACCGGGCGGTGACGCCGCTCAGGTCCGGTCGATCCCATCGAAAAAGCCGAGCACCGCATGCTTGAACACCCGGTCTCCGACGGCCAGCATGTGGTCGCGGTTCGGGATATCCAGCGCCTCGGCATCGGGCAGCAGGGCCGCCAGTGCCTGCGCCGAACCCGCAATGTCGTCCTTCGTGCCGACGCCGACCAGCACCGGCATGGTGAGGCGCTGCAACTGCTCGGGCGTCACCAGGTCGCGCGAGGTCTCGATGCAGGCGGCAAGGGCGATCCGGTCGCTTCTGGTCTGTTCGGCAAAGGCGCGGAACATCCGGCCCCGCGCGTCGGTGACATCGTCGAGAGACGGTGCCCGCAATGCAGCGGCAATCGGGTCCCAGTCGCCGGCGCCATCGACCATGCCGAGCCCGAGGCCGCCGAAGACCAGCGAGCGCACCCGGTGCGGATGGCGCAGACCCGCAAAGGCCGAAATCCGCGCCCCCATCGAATAGCCCATCACATGCGCCTGCGAAATGCCGAGATGATCGAGCAGCGCCACGGCATCATCCGCCATGCTGGCGGGGTGGTAGGCCTCGGGCAGATGCGGCTTGTCGCTCCTGCCATGGCCGCGATTGTCGATGGCAATCACCCGGAAACCCGCATCCCCCAGCGTCTTCAGCCAGCCGGGATGCACCCAGTTGACCAGCGCGCTGGAGGCAAAGCCGTGGATCAGCAGCACGGGCTCGCCGGAGGGCTCGCCCTCGTCGAAATAGGCCAGCCGCAGGCCATCATGGTGAAACTCGGCAAAATGGGGGGCATTGAGATGCATCGGCTGATTCCCGGCATGACGGACGATCCCCATTGGCCATAAGCCAATCCGCCCGGCATGGAAACGGTTTTGCCGACATGCAACGGCCCCTGCCCTCACCGGATGCCAAAAACATCGCCGATGCGGCGACTTGACCCTACACATTTGCGGCAAAGGACAGTAAAGAAGAGGTTCAGGACAAACCGACTGCGGAGAGAATAATGGCCGGCCATCACATCCCCCATTTCCAGAACGATGGCGGCCACCGCATGATCGAGGTGGGCGTGAAGGAATTCATGTGCACCGGCGCTTCGGCACCCTTCGATCATCCGCATATCTATATCGACATGGGCGACGAGCAGGAAAAGGTCTGCGCCTATTGCTCGACCCTCTACCGCTACAATCCCGGTCTCAAGGCCAGCCAGACCAATCCGGCGGGCTGCGTGTTCCACGTCAAGGCGGCGTGAACCCTCCCGGTCCAAGAGGCGTATCCCATCCATGCCGGTCACATCCACGGCCATCATCGGCGCAGGCGTTGCGGGCCTGGTGCTGGCGCTGTCGCTTGCCCGCAAGGGCATTCTCATCGGATCTGTTCGAGCAGGCCGACAGCCTGAGCGAAGTGGGTGCGGGTCTGCAGATTTCCCCCAACGCCGCCCGCATTCTTGACGATATCGGGATATTGTCCGGCCTGCGCGCGGTCTGGACCGAGCCTCAAAGCGTTGACCTCTGTTCCGGGATCACGCTGCGACCAGAGGTCTCCATCCCGATGGGTGAGACCGCCTTCGCGCGCTGGAAGGCCCCCTATGGGGTCCTGCACCGGGCAACGCTGCAAAAGGCGCTGGTGGAGGCCGTCAATGCCAATTCCCTCTGCCGCCTGCATCTCGGCATGCGGCTGGAACCGAAATCCCTGGCCGAAATCACCCCTTTCTGCGAACAGAAGCCGGATCTCGTTGTCGGTGCCGATGGCGTCTGGTCGCGGTCACGCGGGCTGGTGCCCGGTGCGCCGGAGGCCCGCTATTCCGGCAATGTCGCCTGGCGCTTCCTCATCCCCTTTGCCGTCGCCCCGGATGTGCTGGCCCGTGACCGCGTGTCGGCCTTCATGGGGCCCGGTGCGCATCTGGTCTGCTATCCCCTCAAGGAAACCGGGGCCTTCAATCTCGTCGCCATCACCCGCAGCAAGACCCTGGCCGACGCCTGGAACACCCTCAACGAACCCGCCAGACGCCTTGAGGTCAGCCGCCATTTTACCGGCTGGAACCCGGTGCTCAGGGATCTGCTGCGGCATGTCGAGGGTTTGCTCTACTGGCCGCTGAGCGAGGCGACGGTGGGTTCGTGGCAGAATGGCCGGGATGCGGTGCTGATCGGTGATGCCGCCCATGCCATGATGCCCTTCATGGCGCAGGGCGCGGCGATGGCCATCGAGGATGCGGCAACGCTTGCCCATCTGCTGGCAACCGAGCCCCTGCCGGAGGCACTGGGCACCTATGAGCGCCAGCGCAAGCCGAGGATTGCACGGCTCGCGCGGCGCGTCGCCGTCAACCGCCTAGTCTATCACGCCCGCGGCCCGATGCGCTGGGGACGCGATCTCGCGCTCAGGCTCCGCCCGCCAGAGCGCTATCTGGCGGATTTCGACTGGCTTTACGGATTTGGCGTGCCGGGAGCGGGTTCGGAATAAACCGGCGGCCTATTCGGTCACCGCTGCGGCGGCGGCAAAGCCCTTTTCCAGATCGGCCTTGAGATCGGCCACATCCTCAAGCCCGATCTGCAGCCGGATCAGCGGACCACCCGCCGGCCCCTTGGCCACACGGCGGTCGCCGAGCCAGACATGCACCGCCAGGCTTTCATAGCCGCCCCAGGAATAGCCAAGCCCGAAATAGCGGAGCGCATCAAGGAAGGCCTGCGCCTTCTTCTGGTTGAGCGCCGCTGATCCGCCCCTGAGCGCAAAGGAAAACACCCCGCTCGCGCCGCTGAAATCCCGTTTCCAGAGATCGTGCCCCGGAAAGGACGGCAACGCCGGATGCAGCACGGCGGCGACATCGTCGCGGCTTTCCAGCCAATGGGCCACGGCAAGCGCGCTTTCCTGATGATGGGCAAGGCGAATGCCCATCGAGCGGATGCCGCGCAGGATCTGGTAGGCGTCATCCGGATTGCCGCAAAGGCCGAGTTGCTTGTTGGCCTCCTGCAAACGCTCCCAGCAGGCGGCACTGGCCGAGACAAAGCCCATCAGCACATCGGAATGGCCGGAGGGATATTTCGTCGCGGCATGGATGGAAATATCGACGCCATGATCGAGGGGGCGGAAATAGAGCGGCGTTGCCCAGGTATTGTCCATGCTGACCACGCAGCCATGCCGTTTGGCGATTCCGGCAATCAGGCCGACATCCTGCATTTCGAAGGTGTTGGAGGCCGGGGCCTCGAGATGGACGAGTTTGGTGTTGGGCCGGATCAGCGCCTCGATCCCCTGACCGATGCCGGGATCGTAATATTCGGTCTCGACGCCGAATCGCTTCAGCATGGTTTCGCAGAAGCGACGGGCGGGCGCATAGACCGAATCGACCATCAGCATGTGATCGCCGGCAGACAGAAACGCGAGGAACGGCAGCGTTACCGCGGCAAGCCCGGAGGAGACGAGCAGCGTTCCGGCTGAACCCTCAAGTTCATTCACCACATCGCACAGCGCATCCGTCGTCGGCGTGCCATGGGTGCCATAGGTGTATGTCTGGTTCTCCGTGCGCATCGTTTCCGCGTCGGGAAACAGTACCGTGGAACCGCGCACGATCGGCGGATTGACGAAGCCGTGATGATCGCGCGGGTTCGGTCCGAGATGGGCAAGCCGCGTGTTGATACCGGCGTCGGCCATTCCGTTTTTCCTCGTCACCATGCGCTGCCATCCCTCTAAGAGCCTGACCGAAAAAGAGTTGAGTGAAATCAGCCAGTTGTGATTCTGTTTGTTTGCTTACGACGAACGGAGACCACAATGAGCTGGACTGATTTCACCCGTCGGCAATATGCCCGAGGCGCAAGGCGGTATGCAAGCGATCTGACGGACAGTGAATGGGGATTGATCTCCCCTTGGCTGCCTGGAGCGAAGCGATTGGGCAGGCCGCGCAGCACGGATCTTCGCGAGGTCGTGAATGCGTTGCTGTACATGGCGACAACGGGGTGCCAGTGGCGGATGCTGCCGAAGGATTTTCCGCCTTTCACAACCGTACAGTCCTATTTCTACGAATGGCGAGCGACAGGGTTATGGGGCCGGATCAACCACCATCTGGTGATGGAGGCGCGTGAACTGGAAGGACGGGAAGCCTCGCCATCTGCGGGCGTGATCGACAGTCAAAGCGTGAAAACCACGGAAAGCGGCGGAATTTCAGGCTATGACGCGGGCAAAAAGATCAAGGGACGCAAGCGCCATATCGTCGTCGACACGCTTGGACTGATGGTCGGCCTCGTGGTTCACAGCGCCGATATTCAGGATCGCGATGGTGCACCTGCCGTTCTCAAAACCATTCTCAAGCGCTGGCCCTGGCTGAAACATATCTTCGCCGACGGTGGTTATGCCGGACCGAAGCTGAAGGGAGCACTGCAAAAGATCGCTGCGTTCACTCTCCAGATCGTGAAGCGGACCGATAAGGCCAAGGGCTTCGAGGTTTTGCCGCGTCGCTGGGTCGTGGAGCGCACCTTCGCATGGCTTGGCAGATGTCGGCGACTGGCCAAGGATTGGGAGAAATCCATCGCATCAGCCCAGGCATGGATCACTATCGCCCACATCAGGGTCCTGACGCGACGCTTGGCAAGGTACCGATATTATTGAAACCTTTTCGAGTCAGGCTCTAAGATTTCTGTCATTCCTTGTGACAAGCGCCAGGGCCACGGGTCAAGAACTCCGCGCCCGTGTTTTCCCAAAAAAAATTATCGTGAGGGCGAAATGATCGATATTTTCTTATTCGCTAGATTTTGTAGAATTTCAGTTCAATATCGAAAGGATATCAATATTTTAAATCTCCATCTTTCAGGCTTTGCAGTCATGTCCTGGTTTGCCGGGAGCCGTCATTGCATTTCGAAGACTTGACCCTTGCCGCATTTGTGACTGTGATAGCGCATCCCGCTCCGGGCGGATTTCGGGAGCTCCTTGCGGCGCTCCCCGCGCATCCCGGCTGATACTCTGAAGACAACAACAACAGAAGAGGGTTGGAAACATGAAAAAGACGCTTCTCACCGCAGGCTTGGCGCTCGCCGCTGTCGGATTCGCGGCCTCGTCCGCATCGGCTGGCACGCTGGAAACGGTCAAGCAGAAGGGCTTCGTCCAGTGCGGCGTCAATGGCGCGGGACTGCTCGGCTTTGGCGCACAGGACAGCGCGGGCAACTGGTCCGGCCTCGACATCGACGAGTGCAAGGCCGTGGCGGCGGCCGTGTTCGGCGATGCCTCCAAGGTGAAATACACCCCCCTTTCCGCCAAGGACCGCTTCCCGGCCTTGTCATCGGGCGAAGTCGATGTGCTGGCCCGCAACACCACCTGGACCATCAGCCGCGACACCCAGCTCGGCTTCAATTTCCGCGCCGTCAATTATTATGACGGCCAGGGTTTCATGGCGAAGAAGAGCCTGAACGTGAAGTCGGCTCTGGAGCTTTCCGGCGCTGCCGTCTGCGTGCAGTCCGGCACAACCACCGAACTGAACCTTGCCGACTATTTCAAGTCGAACAAGATGGACTACAAGCCCGTCGTGTTCGAAAAGCAGGAAGAGGTCGATGCGGCCTATGATGCCGGGCGCTGCGACGTTTACACCACCGACCAGTCGGGCCTCTATGCCATCCGCCTGACGCTGAAGCAGCCGGATGAAAACGTCATCCTGCCCGAAATCATTTCCAAGGAGCCGCTCGGACCGGCTGTTCGCCAGGGCGACGACAAGTGGTTCGACATCGTGTCCTTCGCCCATTACGCGCTGGTGACGGCGGAAGAAATGGGCATCACCCAGGCCAATGTCGATGAGATGGTGAAGTCGGAAAATCCGGATATCAAGCGTTTCCTCGGCGAGGAAAAGGATTCCACCATCGGCACCGACCTCGGTCTCGATAACAAGTGGGCCTATAACATCATCAAGGCCGTCGGCAATTACGGCGAATCCTTCGACCGCAATGTCGGCGAAGGCAGCAAGCTGAAGATCGCCCGCGGCCTCAACAATCTCTGGAGCAAGGGTGGCCTGCAATACGCGCCGCCGATCCGCTGACCTGAACCCCGCGCCTGCCCTTTTCGGCACGCGCGGGTCGTCCCGCCTGGCTGACGGCGTTCCCATGGGGCCATGCCGTCAGCATCCTCAAAGAAAAATACACCCGCAAAGGGTGAACGGGAATGCCGGACCGGCCACAGCCCGGAACGGCACAGCCATGAAGGCGAATTGGGGAAGATGACATGACAATGGAAGCAGCGGACCTTTCCGTCGCCCTGCCCGACAAACCCGCATGGCACCGGGATCCCTATTGGCGCAGCATCGCCTATCAGACGCTGACGGTTATCGTCCTGCTGGTCGGCATTACCTGGATGTGGCTGAATACGCTGGAAAATCTGAAACGGGCCAATCTTGCCGCAGGCTTCGGCTTTCTGGCGGGGCGGGCAGGCTTCGACATTTCCCAGACCCTCATCCCCTACAGCAGCGATTCCACCAATTTCCAGGCCCTGCTCGAAGGCCTGATCAATACGCTGGTGGTGGCGGCCGCAGGCATTGTCACCGCCACCATCATCGGCTTGCTGGTCGGCATGGGACGGTTGTCGCGCAACTGGCTTATCTCGAAGATCGCCACGGTCTATGTCGAGGTCTTCCGCAACATACCTGCGCTGATCATCATCTTTTTCGGCTACAAGGGCGTTATAAACGCCCTGCCCGATGCCCGCAACTCGCTGGTCCTGCCCTTCGGCGCGGTGCTGAACAATCGCGGCTTCTATTTTCCCGCGCCGATCTTCGGCGAGGGCTCGGGCTGGATTCTGGCCGCCCTGATTGCCGGCGTGGTGATTGCCTATGGCTATCGCCGCTTTGCGCGTGTCCGCCAGATGGCGACAGGGCAACGGGCTCCGGTGCTGCCGGTCGCGCTTGCGGCGATCATCGGACTGCCCCTGATCGTGTTTCTGCTGCTCGGCCGTCCGCTGACCTTCGACATGCCGGTTGCCGGAAAATTCAACATTTCGGGCGGTGCCTTCATCTGGCCGGAATTCATGTCGCTCTATCTCGCCCTCTCGCTCTATACCGCCTCCTTCATCGCGGAAATCGTGCGGGCAGGCATTCGCGGCGTATCGAAGGGGCAGACGGAAGCGGCCTATGCGCTCGGCCTGCAGCCGGGTCTCACCACACGGCTGGTGGTGCTGCCGCAGGCGCTGCGCATCATCATTCCGCCGATGACCTCGCAATATCTGAACCTGACCAAGAACAGCTCTCTCGGGGTTGCCATCGGCTATGCCGATCTTGTCGCCGTCGGTGGCACCATCCTCAACCAGACCGGACATGCCATCGAAATCGTTGCCATCTGGCTGTTGATCTATGTGTCGATCAGCCTGGCGACCTCGATGTTCATGAACTGGTTCAACCGCAAAATGGCATTGGTGGAGCGCTGACATGACCGAACAGATTTCTCCCGCCTCCGTCGCTTTCGTGCGCACCGAGCTGCTCGGGCCGATGAAGACCCCGTCCACGGAAATCGGCCCTGTGGCCTGGGTCCGAAAGAACCTGTTTGCCAGCTGGCTTGATTCGGTCCTGACCATTCTCGCCATTCTGCTTCTGGCACTGGTATTGCCCGGCCTGGTCAACTGGCTGTTCATCAAGGCCAACTGGATCGGCACCGACCGCAGCTTTTGCGCCACGGTGGAACAGGGCGGCAACCAGCCGAACGGCTGGAGCGGGGCCTGCTGGTCCTTTGTCGCCGACAAGTTTCCGCTCTACATGTTCGGCAGCTACCCGGTCGACCAGCACTGGCGACCGGCACTGGTGTTTGCGCTGTTTGCCGCGACGCTGACACCGTTGCTGATGCCGAAAATGCCCTACAAGCTGGCCAATGCGCTGGCCGCCTTCGTGATCCTGCCGGTGGTTTCCTTCATCCTGCTCTATGGCGGCCTGTTCGGCCTGCCGGTGGTGGAAACCTATCTTTGGGGCGGGCTGCTGGTGACGCTGGTGATTTCCTATATCGGCATTACCGTGTCCCTGCCGGTCGGCATCCTGCTGGCGCTCGGGCGGCGCTCCGACATGTCGGTGATCCGGATGCTGTGCATTGCCTTCATCGAACTGATCCGGGGCGTGCCGCTGATCACCGTGCTGTTTCTGGCGAGCTTCATGCTGCCGCTGTTCTTGCCGCCGGGCACCAATGTCGACAAGTTCCTGCGCGCCGTGATCGGGGTGTCGATGTTTGCCTCGGCCTATATGGCGGAAGTCATTCGCGGCGGCCTGCAGGCAATCCCGAAGGGACAGTTCGAAGGCGCCGATTCGCTCGGCCTCTCCTACTGGCAGAAAATGGGTCTGATCGTCATGCCGCAGGCGGTCAAGCTGGTCATACCGGGGATCGTCAACACCTTCATCGGCATGTTCAAGGACACATCGCTGGTGTCGATCATCAGCATGTATGATCTGCTCGGCATCGTCCGGTCCAGTTTTGCCGATATCAAGTGGGTTTCGGCAGTCACGCCGCTCACCGGCCTGATCTTTGCGGGATTTGTCTTTTGGCTGTTTTGCTTTAGCATGTCCCGCTATTCCAGCTTCATTGAACGTCAACTCGACACCGGCCACAAACGATAACACGAAGGGAACGACACCCCATGGCGCCAGCCCAACCCAAGAAACTGACGGTTTCGGAAACCGAAGTCGCTGTCGACATCATCAACATGAACAAGTGGTACGGCGAATTTCACGTGCTGCGCGACATCAACCTCAAGGTCATGCGCGGCGAGCGCATCGTCATTGCCGGGCCGTCGGGTTCGGGCAAGTCGACGATGATCCGCTGCATCAACCGGCTGGAAGAGCATCAGCAGGGCAAGATTTTCGTCGATGGCACCGAACTGACCAGCGACCTCAAGAAGATCGACGAGGTGCGCCGCGAAGTCGGCATGGTGTTCCAGCACTTCAACCTGTTCCCGCACCTGACCATTCTCGAAAACTGCACGCTCGCGCCGATCTGGGTGCGCAAGATGCCGAAAAAGCAGGCCGAGGAAGTGGCGATGCATTTCCTCACCCGCGTCAAGATCCCCGAGCAGGCGCATAAATATCCGGGGCAGCTCTCCGGCGGCCAGCAGCAGCGCGTGGCGATTGCCCGCTCGCTCTGCATGAACCCGAAGATCATGCTGTTCGACGAGCCGACCTCGGCGCTCGACCCGGAAATGATCAAGGAAGTGCTGGATACGATGGTGGGCCTTGCCGAGGAAGGCATGACCATGCTCTGCGTCACCCATGAAATGGGCTTTGCCCGCCAGGTCGCCAACCGGGTGATCTTCATGGACCAAGGCCAGATCGTCGAGCAGAACTCCCCCGCCGAATTCTTCGACAATCCCCAGCACGAGCGCACCAAGCTGTTCCTGAGCCAGATCCTGCACTGACATCTTCGCTGCTGGCGAAAGACACGAAAGCCTCCCGTTGCAGACGGCAGCGGGAGGCTTTTCAATCAGGATATGAAGTCCGGACAACCGTTCAGCTGGCCGCCAGCACCACGATCCGGTCCTGCGGCTCATAGACCAGCCTGGCGGATTTGACCGGGTTGATGGTGACGCCGCCGAGATTGCGGTCGTCGACATCGCCCTCGCGCTGGCGGCGATAGCCGATGGCGACTTCGCCGCGCGAGCGGGCGGCAAGCACCACGGTGGCAAAATCCACCGGCTTGCCGGTGACCACATAATCCGACACCGGGCGCAGGTAGATTTCCGAGCCATTCTCATCCAGCAGGCTGCCGAAGATAGCCGACATGAACTCGTTTTCCGAGGCCTGCGACAGCATCAGGCTCACCAGCTTGTTGCTGACGACGAAATCGTCGGCCTTGCTGACCTCGGCAAGTTCGCGGTTCCTGACATCGATCATCTCGCTGACGACGCTGATATGCCTGCCGGCCATATCGGCGATCTTGCGCAGGTGCAGCAGCGTCACCAGCGTGCGGGTGTCGGCAGCCTGGGCCGCCAGTTCCTCGTTATAGCCAAGCACCAGCACATGGTCGTAATCGTGGATGTCAAGACCATCGAGCACGGCGCGGCTGGAGCTGTCGGCGGAAATGACGCGCACGCTGAGCCTGTCCTCGGGAAACTCCATCGGCCGCAGCCGCTCGGCAAGGCCCGGCGTGCTCGCCACGATGGTGAGGCTGGAGCCCGGCTGGACATAGCGGGAGAGCTCGCGGGCAATCAGCGGGCCACGACGGTTCCAGCCGAGAATCAGGGTTTTTTCCGCCTTCAGCTCCACCGGCGCGGGGGCCGAGAGCAGGGCGCGGTTGAACTCGCGCTTGATCTGCGACAGCGAGATCGCATCATCATCTTCCGCGATGACCACTACCCGGGCACCCTCGGCAATCACCGTTTCCATCGGCGGATTGAGCATCACCCGATTGTCCTTGTCGACGATCCCGATCAGGGTCGAGGTCTCGTAGGCCATCAGGGCGCTGCCGAAGGGCCTGCCTGCGAGTTCCTTCTGCTCGAGCGTGTAGATCTCGCAGCCGTCGAAATCGAGAAGCTCGGAATAGACGGCGCTGAGGCCGGACTGGCGGCAGGATTGCACCATGATGCGGGCAATCAGGTCATCGGCCAGCACCAGCTGTGCCTCGTCGCCACCGACGGCAATCCCCAGCTCCCGGCTGTCCAATTCCCGCAGCTCGGCAGCGATCCGGTAGCGTCCGGTGCGGCGGCGCGGATCGTTGGTGATCGCCAGCACCGTCTTGATCACCTGGCTGTCGGGATCGTCACCCTCGGGCGACAGCACGATGATCGAGCGGGAGGTCTGCGGGTTGACGATGGCGAGGTCGTAGAGATCGGTCGGATCGCCGCTGCGGCAGATGATCTTCGTGTTGCGCAGGTTTTCGATCTTGTCGGCAATCTCGTCTTCCATCTCCACCTTGTCGCGATTGGCCATGACGACGATGCGCGGCTTCTTGCGGCTTTCATTGGCGATGGTCAGTTCCGAGATGATGTCGAAGATCGAGGGCGACCAGTTGAGAATGATCGTATGATCGCTCTCCAGCACCCTTGAGCGCCCCTTGCGCAGCACGTCCAGCTTCCCCTCGATACCGGCGGACAGCACACCGATCAGGGTCGAGACCACGAAAATGCCGGATAGCGTCACGAACAGCATGGTCAGGCGGAAACTCCATCCGGAATCGCCCCCCATGGTGCCGGAATCGAGAGTCCGCATCAGCGATTCCCAGGCAGCCTCGCCGAAACCGAGCGGGCCGCTGCCATCGGGGGCAACGCCGGTCGCGGCGACGAAGGCCGCGATGATCAGGATGATGGTCAACGACACCAGCGCCAGCCAGCCAATCAGGGCTGCCGTTCCGGCAGACATCGTCTTGTCGAACTCGTAGCGCAGTTTCTCTTTGTATTTCGCAAGCTGTGACATGAATTTCCCGACCCCGAATAAAGGAATGACAAGCAATCCAGCAACTTTTTGAAACCACTCCAAAAAGAAGGGGCTGCCGAATTGTGTGGTGCACATTCTGCCGACCTGTCGCGGCAAAGGTTAAATGTTTCGCTGAGTCGGATCTTATGACGGAAAAGTTTCTCTCTGCTAGATCTGACAACGTGTCAGGACCGCTATGGCGTGATTTCCACCATTAAAAGCCGTCGGCCCTCCAGGCGAGATCGCTTGAGCAGCGCGCGACGACGGGAAAGACAATTTTAGGAGTTGCGGGGTCAGACTATACCGTGTATCTCGGCCCCATCGTCGGCACGGAGTGTAGCGCAGCCTGGTAGCGCATCTGGTTTGGGACCAGAGGGTCGGGAGTTCGAATCTCTCCACTCCGACCAACGACGGGTTTTCATCCGGTCATTCAGCCGGATTTACCCTGCGGGGATTGTGGGACAGCAACAAGCGGGCCAGGTCTGCTTCAAAATGGGAGCAATGTGAGAGCATGTCTGCCAAGATTTATCGTCCGGCCAAAACCGCCATGCAATCCGGCAAGGCAAAGACTCACCGCTGGGTACTGGAATTCGATCAGGAAGTGCCGCGCAAGATCGATCCGATCATGGGCTATACGTCCAGCGCCGATACCCAGCAGCAGGTCCGCCTGAATTTCGAAAGTCAGGAACTGGCCGAAGCCTATGCAAAGCGCAAGGACATCGACTACCGGGTGATCGAACCGAAGGAAGCCACCCGCAAGCAGGTCTCCTACCCCGACAATTTCCGCTTCAACCGCATGCAGCCCTGGACGCACTGACCGGCCGCGCGGCTTGCAAATACCCGCCCTTTCATGCCTGATGGCCATGGGCCCCTTAGCTCAGCTGGATAGAGCACCTGCCTTCTAAGCAGGTTGTCGCAGGTTCGAGTCCTGCAGGGGTCGCCAAATTCTGTCATCCGACACATGTCTCCGGACCTGACGGTCTTGCCCGGACCAATAGACGCCCCGGGGAGGGCCCTGGCGGAAGTTCGCAAGGCGATTGGGGTCGCGCCGCAAGAATTGGCCGACGGCGCCAATTTGACCCAGAGCAGGGTTTCCAAAAACAAAGGCCCGAATGACGCTCTGATTTCATCAAGCGTCCGGTACATGCATTCCATCGGCGGCGGTCTTGAGCCGGGTTTAAAGACGCCAGACGGAAACTGGAAACATGTCGATTTCGGGTGACGTATTTCTCAGGCAGCTTGCGTGACAGGTCGGGAATTTCTGTCAAAAAGCCTGAGACCGGCTGACATGGCATAGTCCCCATATGCCGAAACTCTGAATAAATGCCTCAATTGTTATGGCATGAACTTGCAATATTCATTTAATATTTAATTCAGCATTTATCGTCATATTAACAATTGATAAATTATCTCCGGTGATTTCCGATGTGATCGCCGCATAACCGCGAGAGACAATACATGTCGACAATAAGCAGCAAAATCATACTGGTAAGCCTGACGACCTTTGCGCTTGGCGCTGCTGCGACATGTGGCGGGATCTGGACCGAGCGGGTTCTGACGGCGAATGTGCAGGAAAGCGTGCGTGTCGATCAGGCCGTGCGTACCCACATGAATGCCGACATGATGCATGATGCAATTCGCGCCGACGTGTTTTCCGCCCTGCTGGCACTGAGCGGCGCGCCGGGCGTCACGGTTCAGGATGCGGATGCCAATCTCACGGACCACAGCAAGGTATTTACGGATTCAATCGCTCTTAACAAGCAACTGGTCACCCAACCGGAGGTGAGTGCGGTGCTGGCCAAGCTGGATCAGCCACTCGCCGATTATGTCAATGATGCCCGCAAGCTGATCGACGAGATGAAGACGGGCAAGAAACCGGCCGCCGAAGAGCTGGCGAAGTTCCAGCAACAGTTCAAAACGCTGGAAGGTGCCATGGCCGAATCCGGCGACAAGGTCGAATCGCTTTCGGATGTGTTGACGGCCAACAGCAATGCGCTATCGGCGACCGGCGAGCAGGTGCTGTTCGGCCTGCTTGCGGCAGTTGTCGTCCTCAATATAGGCATCTGGTACGCCTCCCGGCGCACGATTTCACAGCCGATCCAGGCCCTGATGCTGCGGATGAATACATTGGCCAAGGGCGAGAACAATGCCCCGGTCGTGGGCGTTGACCGCAAGGACGAGATCGGCGCGATGGCGCTGTCGGTCGAAGTGTTCCGGCAGGCAGCCCTCGCCAAGGCGGCGATTGAGGCTGAAGCCGACCGCAATCGCGCCCGCATGGAAACCGAACGCCAGAAATTGCAGGCCCAGGCGGAAGAAGCCGCCAGTGAACGATTGCACCTCGCGACATCCGGTCTCGCGGACGGCTTGCGCAGATTGTCTTCGGGGGATCTGTCCACCGAGATCACCACCCGCTTTTCCGGCGAATTTGAAGCCTTGCGGGTGGATTTCAATTCTTCCGTGGCCCAGCTCCGCCAGACCTTGCTCTCGGTGTCGGGCAGTGTCGAGGCCATCGATATCGGTGGCCGGGAAATCAGCGACGGCGCGTCAAACCTGTCGAAGCGGACAGAACATCAGGCCGCATCGCTGGAGCAGACCGCTGCGGCGCTCGACGAGATCACGGCCAATGTCAAGGCATCCTCGCGGCTGGTCGATGAAGCCCGTGGTGTCGCCACCCAGGCAAATTCCAGCGCCTCCAGCTCCGGCGTCGTCGTTGCCAAGGCGGTGGAAGCCATGAGCCGGATCGAGGACAGTTCCAGCCGGATTTCCAACATCATCGGCGTGATCGATGAAATCGCCTTCCAGACCAACCTTCTGGCCCTGAATGCGGGGGTCGAGGCAGCGCGCGCCGGTGAGGCCGGACGCGGCTTTGCGGTGGTTGCCCAGGAAGTCCGCGAACTCGCCCAGCGTTCCGCCAAGGCCGCGCGCGAGATCAAGGACTTGATCCAGAACTCCACCAACGAGGTCTCGATTGGCGTGAAACTGGTGAGCGAGGCCGGTTCGGCGCTGCGCACCATCGAAAGCCATATCGTCAATATCAATGAACACATGGAATCGATTGCCGCCTCCTCCCGCGAGCAGTCGATCGGCCTCGGCGAGGTCAATTCCGCCGTCAACCAGATGGACCAGACGACCCAGCAGAATGCGGCAATGGTGGAAGAAACCACGGCGGCCAGCCATTCGCTGGCGACGGAAGCCCAGGCGCTGCGCTCGCTGCTGTCGGGCTTCAAGCTCGGCCATGGCTCCGGCGACCACTGGCATCAGGCCCGCTCGGCGGCCTGATTTCTCTTCCCCTTATCGAAACCCTGATCAGGCCGCTTCAGCCTTCCCGGTTGGAGCGGCTTTTCGATGGCGTGATGAAAGGCAAAGCCGACCAGCAGCGAGACCAGCACCGACAGGAAGATGGCCAGGTCCGCATGGGCAATCAGTCCCCGCACGATCAGCGCCCGGGCGAGTGGCGGCGCAAGGTAATAGATCACCAGAATATGGGTGAGGTAGAGCGAATAGGAGGCATTGCCAACCCGTATCCAGAATCGCTTCAGACCCCCTGGAACCGTTGCGGATCGCTGCGACCGCGCCAGCGCGGTATAGACGAAGAGAGCGGCTGGCATGCCCCTGTAGATCACCCGTGCCTGATCGGAAATCGCACCGCTGACATGCAGCCATGATCCGGCAAACATCACCACCATCGCCACGGCGAAGCCTGCAACCGGGGCTGCGGGGTGTTGCCGGTGCCGGAGCAGCAGGGCAATTCCCGCCCCATAGAGAAATTCGAGCGCAACCGGATCGGCCAGGAAGCGGCCCGGAGCGGACAAATTGCCGACAGCTGCCGCGACGGCCCATATGCCGCCAAGCGTGGCGGCCAGCACGACCGGATAGCGCCTGCCGCCCGCGACAAGGGCAAGGAAGAACAGGATATAGAAATAGATTTCGTAACTGAGCGTCCAGCCGACGCCGAGGACCGGGCTGATGTCTCCGCCTGCGGTGGCGGAGGGAAACAGGAAAAATGACGTGACCAGACGAAAGGCGCCAAGCTCCGGTGAACGTCCGTGGCTCTGGCCCCAGATCAGCGCGACAAACAGTCCCGAAACGATCCAGTAGGGCGGGAAGATGCGTTGCAGCCGCCGCAGCAGGAATTCCTGAGGCCGGCGCCGCCCGTCGAGATAGGCCCCTGCCCCATGCACCATGATGAACCCGCTGATGACAAAGAAGATGTCGACACCCGAGCCCAGCCCTTCGCGAAACCAGGCGGGCGCGAACAGGGAGTGGATGAGGTTCAGGGCAAAATCCGGCGTTGTCAGCGCATAGGCCTTGATCGCGTGGTGCCAGACAACCATCATCGCCGCGACGGCGCGCAGCACCTGAAGCACGGCAAGCCTGTCCGCCGCATTGGCTGTTGCCGGAGCGAGATTTTCCTTCAATTTCAGTCCGCCGTGCCCATCTGGGCGCTGTTCACCTGATCGCCCTGTTTGATGCCGAGCCGTTTGACTGTTCCGGCATTGACCTCGACCACATACAGAACCGGATCGACCGAGCTGATGATCGCTTCGGAAAAAGGAACGGCGTTCTCGTGGATGTGGTTGATGGTGCCCTTGGCATCGACAAACAGCATGTCGAGCGGCAGCAGGGTGTTTTTCATCCACATCGTCACCAACTGGGTCTGGCCGAAATCAAACAGCATGCCCTCGTTTTCGCCAAGCATCGAGCGGTACATCAGCCCCTGCTCCCGCTGGGCGACCGTCAAGGCCAGTTCCACGGTAAATTGGGCCTTACTGCCATCCTGCCTGACGATGGTCAGCGGTTCCCGGGCAAAAATCTCGTTGGCGCGCAGCGGGGTGAAGACCGAAAGCAAAGAAAAAAAGAGCGCCACAAGGGCGCTTTTCAGCATGGCCAAAGAGCAGAAAGGGCGCATTCAATGCGCCCTGCTGATGCCGCCCGGCATGTCGGGATGGATTTCCGCAGCCATCAGCCCCTTGTCGCCAGGGCCAAAGCGCACCAGCACGACCTGCCCTGGACGAAGCTCAGTAAGACCGAAGCGGCGCAGGGTTTCCATATGGACGAAAATGTCTTCCGTGCCCTCGCCCCGGGTCAGGAAGCCAAAGCCCTTGGTGCGGTTGAACCACTTGACGATGGCGCGCTCGAGACCGCTGGTCGGCACGACCTGCACATGGGTGCGCACCGGTGGCAGTTGCGAGGGATGGACGGCGGTCGACTGGTCCATCGACAGGATCCGGAAAGCCTGATAGCCGCGATCCCGTTTCTGGATCAGCGCGACGATCCGGGTTCCTTCCAGGATTGTCTGGTATCCATCCCGGCGCAGGCAGGTCACGTGCAGCAACACATCCTGCATGCCATTGTCGGGAACGATGAAACCGAAGCCCTTTGCGACGTCAAACCACTTCACGATACCGGTGATCTCGATCAGCTCAACCGGCTCGCTCGCGAGTTCCTCGAAATATGCAAGCCCTTTCGATGACATTCTGTCCGCCATTTTTCCGCCAGCCTCTCGATTACGCTTCACATGATTACGGTTAACTGATTCTTGTCATCCAGATTAACATCCGGAGAACCGATCAGCGCAAGACCCATGCAGCCCTTTACACATACTGATTTTTAACCATGTTGGCTTGCTTGAAGCTTGTACAGCCAAATATTCATGCTCCACCACCAAAACAGGACGGAAAACCATGCGCTACCTCCACACCATGGTTCGGGTGAAAGACCTGGACAAGTCACTCCACTTCTATTGCACGCTGTTCGGCATGCGCGAGATTCGCCGGATGGACAATGAGAAGGGCCGCTTCACGCTGGTGTTCCTCGCCGCTCCCGGCGATCTCCCCCACGCCGAACAGGCGCTGTCGCCCTGCATCGAGCTGACCTATAACTGGGACGCCGAAGACTACGGCGGCGGGCGGAATTTCGGCCATCTCGCCTTCGAGGTCGACGATATCTATGCGCTCTGCCAGTCCCTGAAAGACAATGGCGTTACCATCAACCGTCCGCCGCGCGACGGGCACATGGCCTTCGTGCGCTCGCCGGATGGCATTTCCATCGAGATCCTGCAGAAAGGGGCAGACAGGCCCGCGCAGGAACCCTGGGCGTCCATGGCCAATACCGGCGCCTGGTAAAGCTGCGGGCCCAAGACGGCTTCAGGCAAGCCTGCCCTGATTAAGCTCGTGGCAAAGACATGATGTCGCCGTCCGATTCTCCTGCCTCAGGCGCGAATTGGCGGTCCGTCGGTGTCGAACGCCATGGGTTCGGGGATGCCAGAATTGATCAAGAAAACGCGAAACGGGCGGGCAAGGCCGCTCTTTTCCTCCGTCGCCATGCTGGTCTGCGGCGCGGTTGCGCTCGCGGGCTGTGTCTCCTCCGGGGCCAAGGATCCGGTTGCCGACCTCTTGACCCCCGATGCGCAATCGGTTGCCCAGGCCAAGGGCCAGCAGCCCTATGACGACAGTCTCCAGACGGCCGCAAGCCCTTCGCCCGAATACCAGACCGCGGCAAATGCTGCGCCCCAGGCAAACGGTACGCCCCCCTCGCCGACCGATCCGGCCCAGCCGCAAACCGGCGTGGCCGGGGCGGTGATGCAGGCAACGGGAATCAATGCCAATCGCGCCAGCATCTTTTCGCTGGGTGCGCCGCCGGTGGCAGCGGGTCCGGCGGGTGGACAGCCAACCCCAGACGCCGCCGCTCCACCGCCGCCAGCCGCCGGCGGCTTCAACGCCACCAGTTCCAGCGTGTTTTCGTCGTCAGGCAAGAACCCGCTGCTGTCCTCTTCTATTGCCGGCGAGAAGCCCGACAGTTCGGCGGTCACCGCCTATATCGGCGATGACGATATTCCGCTGATCATGCGCGGAAAGCTCTATTCCTCCAGCGATCTCGGCCCCGATCCCAACGACACCGCGTCCGACATGGTCAAGCTTGCCTCGCTGCCGAGCCTGACGCGCCAGTCGCTGAGCGGGCTGATCGTCCAGAATCCGAGGGTGGAAACCGCCTGCTTCAAGCCGAAGCTGGTTTCGATGCTGCATGATGCAGAACGGCATTTCGGCAAGAAGATCGTCGTCACCTCCGGTTTCCGCGATCCCGAGCACAATCTTGCCGTTGGCGGTGCCAAGCACTCCATGCATCTGTCCTGCGATGCCGCCGATATCCAGATGGTGGGAATCAGCAAATGGGATCTCGCCGCCTATTTCCGCAGTCGGCCGGATATCGGCGGGGTCGGCACCTATTGCAGCACCAGTTCCATCCATGTTGATATCGGCGCACGCCGCGACTGGAACTGGAAATGCCGCCCGGACACGGAACTGTAAGCAAAGGCGAACCGGCAACGGTAGCGCCCCACCCGCAAGTGCTTGATATCGCACCAAAACAAGGTTTTGCACGACAACGGAAAATTTTCCGCGAATAATTGAAAAACCGTCTTGCGCGATTTCGGCACCCTGACTATAAGGGCGCCACGGAGCGCACGCGCCCTTCGTCTATCGGTTAGGACACCAGATTTTCATTCTGGGAAGAGGGGTTCGACTCCCCTAGGGCGTGCCACTCCACCTTCTCCCTTCCGCCTTGTACTTGCCGAAATTTCCTCATGGAAAATCAGCAGCTTGCGCTGCAAGCTGCCTCCGCCGCCAGGGCCGAAAAAATTCGCATATTCCTGACATAAATCTGCAATTTCCCGCTTGCAGGATTTATGCACCCTGACTATAAGGGCGCCACGGAGCGCACGCGCCCTTCGTCTATCGGTTAGGACACCAGATTTTCATTCTGGGAAGAGGGGTTCGACTCCCCTAGGGCGTGCCACTCCACTCAAAGGTCCTGACTTGATTTGCCAAGACATCGAACCTTACGCTCATCTCTTTGCTGGTTTGGCGCACGCGGCTGCGAAGTGTCTTGACAAACCAAGCTCCACCCCCCGCTCGTTATCCCAAAATACAATCAATCAACCAGAGATATTTAATTCTGTTGAGAATATACCACCTTTGATAATAAGTGGTTTTCTGCGCCTCATTTTCATGATCGAGTGAAGATCGAAAAAGGGGGAACTACATGCGAAAATCTGTACTGCTTTTCGCTCTGCCGCTGCTCATCGTCGGCTGTGCAAAAAGGCCGGATGCAATTGTACCGGTCGATATTCCGATGGCGGCCTACGGGAACGAGTCTTGCAAGGGTCTTGCTCGCGAAATGATCTCCGAGCAAAACAAGCTTGCCGCTCTCTCCAAAGCCCAGAACAATGCGGCGAATGGCGATGCCTTTGGCGTCTTTTTGATCGGCGTGCCGATGTCCAGCACGTTCGGCGGCGACAAAGAGGGGGAACTGGCTGTGTCCAAGGGCAAGATAGTCGCCCTTGAAAACGCCATGAAAGCCAAGAACTGCAATTGAACGAGATTCTGACCACCCCCGCCAGACAGGATAGCGGGGGTGCCTTTTGCTGCTTGTTTTTGTTTGTCCTTTCGGGAAAACCGGATTCCCGACGCAAAACTTCGTTTGCGTGTTTTCCCTGACAAACTGCAGGTACCGGAATTGCCGTTGGAAATAGCGTTTTGCCCCGTCAGGGTGCAGGCGCGGCGTCGAGTATCCTGAGCTGGATGCGGCGGGTGCCTTGCCAGAAATCCGCGCCGATGCTGCCTGCCACATGCACATTGCGGCCCCGGCCATTCATCAGGAGATCGCCGAGCGGCGTATTGGCGGCGCGAAAGGCAATGCCGTCGAGCCGCGATCCATCCGTCGCCTCCAGCGTGACCTTGACATGGCTGGTGCCGACCATCCGGCAATCACGGATGCGGTGGGCTGGAAGGGCGAGCACCGGCTGGGCGTGCCCTGCCCCATAGGGTCCGGCCGATTCGAGCTGGTCGATCAGGGCAAGCGTTGCGCCCGAGGCTCCGACCGCACCATCGATCTTCAGCGTATGGGCTGCCACCAGACCGGGTACGGTCTTTGAGGCTCGTTCCTCGAAAAAGCTGCGCAAGCGCCCCAAATTGGCCCGCTCGACGGTCAGGCCCGCCGCCATCCCGTGGCCGCCGCCCTTCAGCAAAATTCCTTCTTCGACAGCCGCCCGCACCACCTTGCCGAGATCGAAACCGCTGATCGAGCGGCCGGAACCGGTGCCCCTGCCGGAACCATCGAAGGCGATGGCAAATGCGGGCCTGCGGAACTTTTCCTTCAACCGCGAGGCGAGCAATCCGGCAATGCCGGGATGCCAGTTTTCCCGGGCGGTGATGATGACGCTGGCGGCCTCGCCATCGCCATATTCGGCGGCAACTTCGGCCTCTGCTTCCTCCAGCATCGCCACTTCCATCGCCTGGCGCTCGCGGTTGAGCTCGTCCAGCCGGGCGGCGATCACATCCGCCTCGTTCGGATCACCGATTGTCAGTAGCCGGCTACCCAAAGCCGCATCGCCGATCCGTCCACCGGCATTGATTCGCGGTCCGATCAGGAAGCCGAGGTGATAGGCGGTGACGGGGCCGCCAAGGCCTGCCTTGCGAAACAGGGCGGCAAGCCCGGCATTGCCCATGTGGCGCGCCGCCAGCAGCCCTTTCACCACATAGGCCCGGTTCAGCCCCTTGAGCGGCACGACGTCGCAGACGGTCGCCAGCGCCACGATATCGAGCCAGGCCAGCAGATCGAGCGTGAAGGCGCGGGTGTCTTTCGCGTCGCGCAACACGCGGGCGGTGGCAACCAGCACGAGATAGACCACGCCTGCCGCACAGAGATGGCCCTGGCCGGAGAGATCGTCATCCCGGTTGGGGTTTACCAGCGCGTGGCAGGGCGGATAGGGCTGGGCGAGCTGGTGATGGTCGATGACCACGACATCGATGCCCCTCGCCTTTGCCGCCTCCAGGGATTCATGGCTGGTCGACCCGCAATCGACGGTGACGATCAGCTCCGCGCCCCGGTCGATCAGCTGGTTGATCGCGCCGGGATTGGGTCCATAGCCCTCGTAGATCCGGTCCGGAATATAGATTTCCGACTCGATCCCGAAATGGCGGAGAAAGCGGCAGAGCAGCGCGGAGGAGGCCGCGCCATCCACATCGTAATCGCCGAAAATCGCGACCCGCTCGCCGCGCTTTACGGCCAGGGCCAGCCGTCCGGCAGCCGTGGCGCAATCGGCAAGCGTCAGCGGGTCGGGCATCAGGGCGCGGATGGTCGGATCTAGAAATTCCATTGCTCCATCGACCGGCACGTCGCGACCGGCGAGCACGCGGGCGACGATATCGGGCAGTCCGTGGATCTGGCTTATCGCCATGGCGCGGTTCAGCCCCGCCTGATCGAGCCGCGAGACCCAGCGCTGGCCCGAAGCCGACAGTTCGACATTGAGAAAGGCGCGCGACACCGGATCGGCGGGCTGTTCGGACATCTGTTGCGGCTCACGGGAACGGAGGAAACGAGTGCCGTATATATGGCCTCCCGGCGGCAAAGCAAAATGCTATGTCGCATGCCGCCGCAAAGGCAAGGGCGTTCCCGCCGTCCGGCCGGACAGGCGGGAACGCCTGATCTCAGGCTTCCTTCGGACGCTCGATGCGGATCACCTGCGGTTCGCCGATCAGGTAGCCCTCGCCCTTGATGGCGTCGATGGCCTTGCGGACCGAATCTTCGCGGGTGGCATGGGTGACGAGGATGATCGTCTGCGGCTTGCCCGGCTCCGGATGCCGGGAATGCTGGACGATGGATTCGAGCGAGATCCGGTTTTCCGCCATGCGGGTGGCGATGCTGGCGAAGACGCCGGTGCGGTCTTCGACCGTTAGCCGGATAAAGTATCCGCCTTCGTGGCTTTGGATCTGGGCACGGCGATAGGGCTCCAGCGCTTTTGCGGGGCGACCGAGAATCGGCACCAGTTGCGCGCCGGGGCGGCTCTTGGCGATGTCGGCGATATCGCCGAGCACCGCCGAGGCGGTGGCATTGCCGCCCGCACCGGGGCCGACCATCAGCAATTCGCCGAGAATGTCGGATTCGATGGCAACCGCGTTGGTGACACCATCGACCTGGGCAATCACCGAATCGAGCGGCACCATGGTCGGATGCACCCGCTGTTCGATGCCGGTCTCGGTGCGCTGGGCAACGCCCAGAAGCTTGATCCGGTAACCGAGCTCGTTGGCAGCATGGATATCATCGATCGAGATATTGGTGATGCCCTCGAGATAGATGTCGTCTGCCGCAATTTCGGTGCCGAAGGCAAGCGTCGTCAGGATCGACAGCTTGTGGGCGGTATCGTTGCCCTCGATGTCGAAGGCCGGATCGGCTTCGGCATAGCCAAGCCGCTGGGCTTCCTTGAGGCAGGCCTCGAAGGACAGGCCTTCCTTTTCCATCTTGGTGAGGATGTAGTTGCAGGTGCCGTTCATGATGCCATAGACGCGGCTGACGGTGTTGCCGGTCAAAGATTCGCGCAGCGCCTTGATGACCGGAATGCCACCGGCAACAGCGGCTTCATAGTTGAGCAGCACGCCCTTGTCTTCGGCAAGGGCTGCAAGCGCCACGCCATCGCGGGCGAGAAGCGCCTTGTTGGCGGTCACCACATGCAGTCCGCGGGAAAGTGCGGCGCGCACAGCATCGCTTGCCGCCCCTTCCGCCCCACCCATCAGTTCGACGAACACGTCGATGTCAGCCGTCTCGGCCAGCGTCACGGGATTGTCGAACCAGGTGGCGGTGCTGAGGTCTATACCCCGGTCGCGGCTGCGATCACGGGCGCTGACGGCTGTCACCTCGATCATGCGACCGCAGGAAACGGCCAGTTCATTGCGGCGCTGGTGGAGAATGCGAACCAGCGAGGCACCCACGGTGCCAAGGCCCGCAATGCCAATTTTCAGGGCATCTGCCATGTATACTTCCCGATCTGTGATCCCGCCGCGAAAGCGGGATGATTCATGCCGGCTGACCGAAATCAGCGATGCAGGTTCAGCGAGATGACATTGTCCATGTTCTCGTCGGCGGCAGACAGGAACTTCTTGAGGTTCCGGGCTGCCTGACGGATCCGGTGCTCGTTTTCCACGAGCGCGATACGGACATAGTCATCCCCCTGCTCGCCGAACCCGATACCGGGTGCCACGGCGATATCCGCTTTTTCCACGAGCAGCTTGGAAAAGTCCAGAGAGCCGAGGTGACGAAATTTTTCCGGGATCTTCGCCCAGGCAAACATCGTGGCCGCCGGCGGGGGAATTTCAAAGCCTGCCTTGCCGAAGGAGTCGACCAGCGTGTCGCGGCGGCGGCGGTAGACGGCGCGCACGTCGGCAATATCGGAACCATCGCCATTCAGCGCATGGGTGGCGGCGACCTGGATCGGCGTGAAGGCCCCGTAATCGAGATAGGACTTCACCCGGGCAAGGGCGGCGATCAGGCGCTCGTTGCCGACGGCAAAGCCCATGCGCCAGCCGGGCATCGAATAGGTCTTCGACATCGAGGTGAATTCCACCGTGATGTCGATGGCCCCCGGCACTTCGAGAACGGAGGGCGGCGGGTTGGCCTCGTCGAAATATATTTCCGAATAGGCAAGGTCGGAGAGCACGATCAGACCGTGCTTCCTGGCGAAAGCCACCACATCCTTGTAGAAATCCAGCGAGGCGACATGGGCCGTCGGGTTCGAGGGATAGTTGATGATCAGCGCCAGTGGCTTGGGGATCGAATGGCGCACCGCGCGCTCCAGCGGCCCGAAAAAGCTTTCGTCCGGTTCGACCGGCAGCGAGCGGATGACGCCGCCCGCCATCAGGAAGCCGAAGGCATGGATCGGATAGGTCGGGTTCGGGCAGAGAATCACATCGCCGGGCGCGGTGATCGCCTGGGCCATGTTGGCAAAGCCTTCCTTCGAGCCAAGCGTCGCGATTACCTGGGTATCGGGGTTGAGCTTAACGCCAAAGCGGCGGCCATAATAGGCCGCCTGCGCCCGGCGCAGGCCCGGAATGCCCTTTGAAGAGGAATAGCGATGGGTCCGGGGGTCCTGCACCGCCTCGCACAGCTTGTCGACGATGTTTTGCGGGGTAGGCAGATCGGGATTGCCCATGCCGAGATCGATGATGTCGGCGCCATTCGCCCGGGCACTGGCCTTCAGCCGGTTGACCTGCTCGAAGACGTAAGGCGGCAGGCGCTTGACCTTGTGAAACTCTTCCATGTGAAATGACCCCTCATTCAAATGGCCGGGCTCACCGGCACCTTCAAAAACCGCTCCAAAGACGACATCGGCGGACAGGCTGGCACAGGTGAGCCGGAACGGGGGCGAGAGACCCGAAGGTCCCTGTTTTCCAGAGCCAAGGCACAGCCGTTGCCGGCATCAGACCGATGCCGCACGTTTGCGGTGAATGGCGCAGAAAGGCAAGCGTTAATTGGCGATTTTCGACTGCATGGCGGCGGCGTGGGTGGCTGCCAGCAGGCGCAGGTCCGTCATCTGTTTCTGATACGCCGCATCGCTCACCTGTCCTGCCCTGTGCGAAGCGGCAAGACCGGCAATCTGCGTCTGGATGCGGACGGCTTCCGTATCGTCCAGTTGCTGGTTTGCCGCGGTCAGCGGCGGCCCGAATGTCGGGTAGGTCCCGGTGCTGGCGATCACCGGCTTTACCGTGGTCGCAGGCAGTGGCCCGGTCACCACGACTTTCGGCGCGTAGAGGGAAGCCGTTTGCGGCGTTGCCGTGCTGCAGGCGACCAGAGGCAGGGCCAGCGTTGCGGAAAGCAGGGTGTAGATAGTTTTGATATACATCGAAAAACGCCCGTAAGTTCTTGCCGCAGCAAATAAATCTGCAACCCTGTCTTCCCGGTGACATCGGTATCGGTATAGATTCCGGCCACAACCATAGACGAGAGTTGAACGCTGTTTCACTGGTACTTCTAGTCAAATTCAGTCAGAATGTACAAACAGATTTCGCCACTCATGCCCGGGGAGGACAATGCGTGACCGACAAAACCGAGGATGCCGCAAAATCAGGCACCGTTTTCGGCAGCATCGACCCGAATTCCATCGAGCCCTATATCGTCAGGGACCCCGAAGCCATGGTGATGAATGTCGCCCGGATGATCGAGAACATGGGTCAGGCGGCCTCGGCCTGGATTGAACCCCGCGAAAAGGGCGAGGTTTCCGACACGGTGTCCGAACCCATGGTCGACATGGTCAAGACGATGTCGAAGGTCAGCGAATACTGGATGGCTGATCCGCGCCGGGCGCTGGAGGCGCAGACCCACCTGCTGGGCGGCTATTTCCAGATCTGGTCGCGCGCCGTGCAGAGGTTGCAGGAGGCGCCCGACGCGGTGCCTGATCCGTTGCGCAAGGAAAAGCGCTTCAGCGATGCGGACTGGGTGAAGAACCCGTTCTTCGACGTGCTCCGCCAGGTCTATATCGTCACCGCCGACTGGGCGGAAAAGCTGGTCGCCGATACCGCCGGTCTCGACGAACACACCCGCCACAAGGCACAGTTCTATATGCGCCAGATCACGGCGGCGCTGTCACCGGCCAATTTCGTCGCCACCAATCCGGAGCTTTACCGCGAGACCGTGGCCTCGAACGGGGCCAATCTGGTCAAGGGCATGAAGATGCTCGCCGAGGATATCAAGGCGGGCGGCGGCGACCTGAAGATCCGCCAGACCGACATCAGCAAATTCGCCGTCGGCAAGAACCTGGCGATGACGCCGGGCAAGGTGGTGGCGCAAAGCGATGTCTGCCAGGTCATCCAGTATGAGCCGACGACGCCGACGGTGCTGAAGCGCCCGCTGCTGATCTGCCCGCCCTGGATCAACAAGTTCTATATCCTCGATCTCAACCCGCAGAAATCCTTCATCAAGTGGTGCGTGGACCAGGGCCAGACGGTCTTTGTGATTTCCTGGGTGAATCCGGACGAGCGCCACGCCGACAAGGACTGGGAATCCTATATTCGCGAAGGCATCGATTTCGCCCTCGACACGGTTGAAAAGGCAACCGGCGAGAAGGAAGTGAATGCCATCGGCTATTGCGTCGGCGGCACCCTGCTCGCGGCAGCACTGGCGCTGCATGCCAAAGAGAAGGACAAGCGGATCAAGAGCGCGACCTTGTTCACCACCCAGGTGGACTTTACCCATGCGGGCGATCTGAAAGTGTTTGTCGACGACGCGCAATTGACCGCACTTGAAGAGCGGATGGCCGGTCAGGGCTATCTCGACGGCTCGAAAATGGCGACGGCTTTCAACATGCTGCGCTCATCGGAGCTGATCTGGCCGTATTTCGTCAACAATTACCTGAAGGGACAGGATCCGCTGCCCTTCGACCTTCTCTACTGGAATTCCGATTCCACCCGCATGCCTGCGGCAAACCACTCCTATTACCTGCGCAACTGCTATCTCAACAACACGCTGAGCAAGGGCGAGATGCAGCTTGCCGGCAAGACGCTGGCGCTGAAGGACATCAAGATCCCGATCTACAATCTCGCCACCCGCGAGGATCATATCGCGCCGGCAAAATCGGTATTTCTTGGCTCCGGCCTGTTTGGCGGGCCGGTGGATTTCGTTGTCACCGGCTCGGGACATATTGCAGGCGTCGTCAATCCGCCCGACAGGGGCAAATACCAGTACTGGTCCGGCGGCAAGGTCGAGGGCGACTATGAGGACTGGATGGACCGGGCGGTGGAAACGCCGGGATCCTGGTGGCCGCACTGGCAGAAATGGATCGAAAGGCAGGACGATCGGCGGGTGCCTGCCCGCAGGCCCGGCGGCGACCAGATGAATGCAATCGAGGAAGCGCCGGGTTCCTATGTGATGGTGCGGGTGTGATCGGTTTTTGCGGTGAAATTTGAAAGGCCGCTGATCCCGGCGCGGCTGATCAGCCGCTACAAGCGATTCCTGTTCGATGCCGAGCTTGACGATGGCACAGTGATCACCGGCTCGTGCCCGAATACCGGCTCGATGCGCGGCCTGACCGCGCCGGGCGCGAAGATATGGATCTCCGAACACGACAGCAAGACCCGCAAATACCGGCACATGTTCGAAATGGTCGACGTGGATGGCACGCTGGTCGGCATCAATACCGGCCTGCCGAACCGCCTCGCCGAGGAGGCAATTCGCGCCGGGCTGGTCCCTTCGCTTGCCGGTTACGCGGTGCTGGAGCGGGAGCGCGCCTATGGCCGCAATAGCCGGATCGACATCCTGCTGCGCGGCGGGCTGCGCCCTGACGCCTATGTGGAGGTCAAGAACGTGCATTTCATCCGCGAGCCCGACCTGGCGGAATTTCCCGATACGGTGACAGCGCGCGGGGCAAAACATCTGGAAGAGCTCGGCGACATGGTCGAGAGAGGTCACCGCGCGGTGATGCTCTATCTTGTCCAGCGCGCCGATTGCAGCCGCTTCCGGCTTTCCGGCGATCTCGATTCCGCCTATGCCAGCGCCTATCGCCGGGCACGGGGGCGCGGCGTCGAGGCCTTTGCGGTGAAATGCGAGGTCAGGCCCACGGAAATTCGGCCTCTCGGGCTGATCCCGATGGACGAGCACCATCCGCCTGCTTTATGAATGGGGTCGAAGCGATTTGACCGGGTTGAGAGTGACATGGTGAACTATATCGAGGCCTATTCCGCGCCGATGCGCAACACGGGCGCAATCCGCCTCTACGGACGGGATGACTTCGAGGGCATGCGCAGGGCCTGCCAGCTGACGGCCCGTTGCCTTGATGCCCTGGTGCCGATGGTGAAGCCCGGGGTCACCACCAATGCCATCGACCGTTTTGTGTTCGAATTCGGCATGGACAACGGCGCACTGCCCGCCACGCTGAATTATCGCGGCTATACCAAGTCGAGCTGCACCTCGATCAACCATGTCATCTGCCACGGCATTCCCGACGACAAGCCGCTGCGCGAGGGCGATATCGTCAATATCGACGTCACCTTCGTACTCGATGGCTGGCATGGTGATTCCAGCCGGATGTATCCGGTGGGTGAAATCAAGAGGGCCGCCGAGCGGCTGCTGGAAGTCACCCACGAATGCCTGATGCGCGGCATCGCGGCAATCCGCCCGGGTGCCCGCACCGGGGCGATTGGCGAGGCGATCCAGACCTATGCGGAAGCCGAGCGCTGTTCGGTGGTGCGCGATTTCTGCGGCCACGGTCTCGGTAAGCTGTTCCACGATG
The DNA here is from genome assembly GCF_963457605.1 of uncultured Gellertiella sp. Taxonomy (GTDB): domain Bacteria; phylum Pseudomonadota; class Alphaproteobacteria; order Rhizobiales; family Rhizobiaceae; genus Gellertiella. Next base: position 56,691 of record NZ_OY735139.1, on the reverse strand, counting down.
CGCCCAACATCCTGCATTACGGTCGCGCCGACGAAGGCCCCGAAATGCGCGAAGGCATGATCTTTACGATCGAACCGATGATCAATCTCGGTCGTCCGCATGTGAAGGTGCTGTCGGATGGCTGGACGGCGGTGTCGCGCGACCGGTCGCTGTCGGCGCAATACGAACATGCGGTCGGGGTGACGGCGACGGGCTGCGAGATCTTCACCCTGTCGCCCGCCGGGCTCGACCGCCCCGGCCTGCCCGCATTGAACGCGTGAGAGATCGATGGCCCCCGTCCACGGCACTGCTTGGATGATCTGAGATGGCGAAACAACCGACCGAGCTTTCGGACGACCTGCCGCCGGACAGCGATGTCAGCGCTGCCGAGGAGGACGACGAGCGGGGTCATTTCGCCGAAACCGTGCCGAAATCCGGACATTCGATGCGAACCGCCAAGCCGGAATTGCAGCCTGATGCTGCGCAAGCCCACTATCACGGCCATCGCGAGCGGCTGCGGGAGCGGTTTCGCGAACATGGCGAGGCAGCGCTTGCAGATTACGAAATCCTCGAGTTGCTGCTGTTCCGGCTGATCCCGCGCCGCGACACCAAGCCGATTGCCAAGGCGCTGATCGAACGATTCGGCACGCTGGCCGGTGTCTTCGGCGCCTCTCCCGCCCTGTTGCAGGAGGTCAAGGGCATTGGCGAATCCGTGTCGCTGGAACTGAAGCTGGTATCCACCATCGCCCATCGCATGCTGAAGCGGGAATTGAAGGGCAAGGAGGTGCTGGCCTCCTGGTCCTCGGTCATCGATTATTGCCACGCAGCCATGGCCTATGAGACGACGGAGCAGTTCCGCATCCTGTTTCTCGACAAGCGCAATGCCCTGATCGCCGACGAGATACAGGGGCGCGGCACGGTGGATCACACGCCGGTCTATCCGCGCGAGGTGGTGAAGCGGGCGCTGGAACTCTCCGCCACCGCCATCATCCTGGTCCACAACCACCCCTCAGGCGATCCGACCCCTTCCCGGGCGGATATCGACATGACCCACATGATCATCCAGACCGCCCGTTCGCTGGGCATTACCGTGCATGATCACATCATCATCGGCAAGGATGGCCATGCCAGCCTCAAGGGCCTCAAGCTGATTTGATGGGGCGTGCAACAAGTCGCTAACGAAACAGTTATATTGATCTGTTAAGTTTGGTACTTAACGGGTCATTGACCCCCCTGTCATCTGTCGAAATCAAGGTTCGGGTGTTTCATGATCCATTACGATTTCATCGTCGTCGGGAGCGGTCCGGCGGGACGTCGCGGCGCAATCCAGGCGGCAAAGCTCGGCAAGCGCGTGCTCGTCATCGAAAAGGGAACCCGCGTTGGCGGCGTCTCCGTTCACACCGGCACGATCCCGTCGAAGACATTGCGCGAAACCGCGCTAAACCTCACCGGCTGGCGCGAGCGCGGCTTTTATGGCCGAGCCTATCGGGTCAAGCAGGAGATCAGCGCCGAAGACCTGCGCCGCCGACTGCTGATCACCCTCGACCATGAGGTGGAGGTGCTGGAGCACCAGTTCGCGCGAAACCGGGTGCAGCATCTGCGCGGCAAGGCGCATTTCATCGACCGCAACACGCTCGAGGTGGAAAAGGTCGATGGCGAAGTGGTGCGGGTGTTTGGCGGTGCCATTCTTCTCGCCGTCGGCACCAAGCCCTATCGCCCCAGTCATATTGCTTTTGACGGGACCTCCATCCTCGACAGCGACGAGCTGCTGGAGATCAAGGAACTGCCGCGCTCGATGGTGGTGATCGGCGCCGGTGTCATCGGCATCGAATATGCAACGATCTTCAGTGCGCTCGATACCCAGGTCACCGTCGTCGAACCGCGCAACACCATGCTGGATTTCATCGACCGCGAAATCGTCGAGGATTTCTCCTATCAGCTGCGCGACCGCAACATGAAGCTGGTCTTTGGCCAGACGGCGGACAAGGTGGAAAAGGATGCCGCCGGCAAATGCCATGTGACGCTGCAGAATGGCCGGGTGATTTCGGCGGACATGGTGCTGTTTGCCGCAGGACGGGTGGGCGCGACCGACAGTCTCAACCTGTCCGCCGCCGGGCTTGAGGCGGACAATCGTGGCCGCCTGAAGGTCAATCCGGAAACCTTCCAGACCGATATTCCCACCATCTATGCGGCGGGCGACGTGGTGGGCTTTCCAAGCCTTGCCTCGACCTCGATGGAACAGGGCCGCATCGCCTCGCGCCACGCCGCCGGTGCCCCCTCGCAGGACCCGCCGCAATATTTCCCCTATGGCATCTATGCGGTGCCGGAAATTTCCACCTGCGGGTTGACCGAGGAAGAGGTCAAGCAGCGCGGCATTCCCTATGAATGCGGCATCGCCCGTTTCCGCGAGACCTCGCGCGGCCATATCATGGGCCTCGACAATGGCATGCTGAAGATGATCTTCTCGCTGAAGACCCGTCGCCTGCTCGGCGTCCACATCGTCGGCGAAGGGGCGACCGAACTGGTCCATATCGGCCAGGCAGTCCTGAACCTGAAGGGTACCGTCGAATATTTCGTCGAAAACACCTTCAACTACCCCACCCTTGCCGAAGCCTACAAGATCGCCGGTCTCGATGCCTGGAACCGGATGGGCGAATTCGAACGCCCGCATGAACAGCCGGCGGCGAAAAGCGCGTGACTGTGGACATGGGCGCTCCGCCCAGGCGGGGCGTCCATGATCGATCTGTCGGCGTAACCGGATAGCCGATCCGACGAATCGCCCTCCGGTTGGGATGACCGGCATTCGGGGTTCATCAGCCGCATTTGGTTCGTATAGTGAAACAAACTTAATTTTACACATTCGTTCATTTTTTGTGAACAGTATGTGCTGCGATTTCAGGGCCGGGTTCACCGGATCGTGAGGATTTTGACGGCCCGTTCCGCTTGTTGTCCGAGATAAGTTCAGTATCGTCCGCCCTCTACCATCAAGTGCGGAGCGTTGAACCATGATAAGCCAAATCATTGTCTGGACGGTGGCGGTTCCGCTGGCCTTCGGGATTTTGCTCGGCATTCTCACCGGGATGTTCGGCGAGACCCGCAGCCGCCTTGCACTTCTGCTACCGCTGGCCGCCATGGTCCTGCTTCTCCTGATCGAGGGCTGGCCGGGTTTCCCGCCGGTTGCGGCAAAGCAGAAACTGCCCTTCGTGCTGCTGGGCCTGACATGTCTGTTCGGCGTCGTGGCGGCGCGCCTGCCGCAGCCGACCCGTCTGCAGGCGCTCACCGTCATGCTGCTGGCAAGCCTGGCTCCGGCCCTCTGGCTCGGTTCCAGGGTGCTTGGTGCCAATCCGGCAAAGGCTGTGATGGTCGGGGTGCTGGTCCTCTATATCTGCGGCCACGCGGTGCTGTTTGCAGGCCGCCCTGCCCGCAGCGGGCACAAGGCGGCCTCGCCGGTGATCGCCGCTCTCTTTACCCTGATCGCAACGGCGGTCGTATCGGTGACCGGCGGCTATATCGGCATGGCGCAGGGTGCTGGGGCCCTCGCAGCGATGACCGGTGGCTGGCTGCTGGTGCGCTATATCGCTTTTCTCAGGGGCGATGATGAGGCGCTTCTCCCCAGGCCGCCGGCGCTCTTTGCCTGGCTGGCACTGGTGGCCCTGGCAATTGATGTCACCGCGCTGTTTTCGCCGAAGGCGAGCCCGTCGGGACTGCTGCTGGCGGTGCTGCCCCTCGGCCTCGTGCCCATCCTGCAATCGCGCGGTGCCCTGCTCGACCGCCTGCCGCGCCCCCTCAGACCGCTTGCCGCCGGAGCCCTTCTCGGCCTTCCGGCATTCGCCGCCATCCTCGTTTCGGTTCTGGGCTTCATCGCCTGAAACCGCAGTCCCCCGCCCCTCATCAAAACCGGAGAACACGAATGAAATTCAAGCTTCTGCCCGCTGCATTGACCGCTCTTCTCATCGCCTCGCCGGTGCTTGCCGCCGATGCCTACACGATTGATCCCACCCATACCTGGGTGACCTTCAAGACCAATCACGGCACCTGGTCGCATGCCCACGGCATCTTCCACACCGTCTCGGGCACCATTGCCTTCGACAAGGCGGATGTGACGAAGAGCAGCGTGGAGATCACGGTCGATACCACCAGCCTCGATACCAATGACAAGCAGCGCGACAGTGACCTCAACAGCCCGGACTTTCTGAACACGGCAGAATTTCCGGAAATGACCTTCAAGAGCACTTCCATTGCAAAGACCGGCGACAAGACCGCCAGGGTTACCGGCGACCTCACCCTGCTCGGCACCACCAAGCCGGTGACGCTCGACGTCATCTTCAATGCCGAAGCGCCGGTTCCGTGGGATACCAAGACCATCAAGATCGGTTTTTCCGCCACCGGCAGCATCAATGGTCCGGAATTCGGCATTACCAAGATGAACGATTTCGGTCTCGGCCCCGACATCCATCTCGACATCGACCTGGAAGCCGCCAAGCAGTAATGCGCTTCCCGCAGACATAAGGAAGGCCGGGCCTGTTCGCGGACCCGGCTTTTTTGTTGGCATTACCCAAACGAAAAAACCTCCGGCAGGACCGGAGGTTTCCGAAAACGGGACCTGCCGGCAAAGGCAGGTCCGATAGTGTCTCCGATTACTCGGCGCCTTCCCCGGCGGCCTTCTTCTTCGGAGCGGCCTTCTTCTTCGGAGCGGCAGCTTCTTCGCCTTCGCTGGCGGCGTCAGCCTTGGCGGCCTTCTTCTTCGGCGCAGCCTTCTTGTCGTCCGACTTGGCTTCCGCGCCGTCTTCCGCCTCTTCAGCCATCAGCTCTTCCTTGCTGACAACCTTGTCGGTGACGTCGATGCTCGCGAGCAGGTGGTCGACAACCTTTTCTTCGAAGATCGGTGCGCGCAGCGAAGCGGCAGCGCCCGGGGTCTTGCGGAAGAATTCGATGATTTCCTTTTCCTGGCCCGGGAACTGGCGCAGCTGGTCATAGAGAGCCCGCTGCATTTCGTCTTCGGAGACTTCGATACCGGCCTTTTCGCCGATTTCCGAGAGAACCAGACCAAGGCGAACACGGCGCTCGGCGAGCTTGCGATATTCGTCGCGGGCCTTTTCCTCGGTGGTTTCCTCGTCTTCGAAGGTCTTGCCCGACTGCTCGAGATCGGTGTTGATCTGACGCCAGATATTGTCGAACTCGGCATTGACGAGGCGCGAGGGGGTTTCGAACTGGTAGATGCCGTCGAGCTGGTCGAGGATCTGGCGCTTGACCTTCTGGCGGGTCATCGAGCCATACTGGCTCTCGATCTGCTCGCGGACGATTTCCTTCAGCTTGTCAGCCGATTCGACGCCCAGCTTGGTGGCGAGATCGTCGTTGATCTCGATTTCACCGGCAGAGGCCACTTCCTTGACGGTAATGTCGAAGGTGGCATCCTTGCCAGCGAGGTTTGCTGCCGGGTAATCCGCCGGGAAGGTGACGTTGATGACCTTCTCGTCGCCAGCCTTCAGGCCGACCAGCTGCTCTTCGAAGCCGGGGATGAAGCGGTTCGAGCCGAGAACCAGCTGCGCATCTTCGTCCTTGCCGCCGTCGAAGGGAACGCCATCGACCTTGCCGAGGTAATCCATGGTGACGCGGTCGCCATTTTCAGCCTTGCTCGTCTTCGGCTCGTAGCTGCGGGCGGTTTCGGCGATGCGCTTGATCTGGTCGACGACTTCGTCATCGGCGATCTCGACGACTTCGCGGGTGACTTTGATGCCGTCGGTCGACTTCAGCTCGATGGCCGGGATGATCTCGTAGGAGAGGGTGAATTCGAAATCAGCCTCTGCCGACAGGATCTTTTCGGCTTCAGCCTGGTCTTCGGTCATCGCGACTTCCGGCTGGGTCGCCGACTTTTCGCCACGCTCGGTCAGGATGGCGCTCGGGCGGTCACGCACGATTTCGTTGACCAGTTCCGCCATGATCGACTTGCCGTACATCTTCTTGAGATGGCCGACCGGAACCTTGCCCGGACGGAAACCATTGATGCGGATGCGATCCTTGGTTTCGGCGAGGCGCTCGTTCATCCGCGCTTCCATGTCCTTGGCCGGGATGACCACCTTCAGTTCGCGCTTCAGCCCGTCCGCCAGCGTTTCGATAACCTGCATGTTCGTACCTTCATTTCGTGGCGGCCGTGCCCAGCCAGCCGGTTGTTCGGTGAGCACGACGCCGGGCTTCGCCCGTGCGTGGCCAATTGAGAATTCCTTTACATCCTGCCCCGGCAAGATGGCACCCCAACTGCTGACCTCAGGGATCTGGACATCGTGTCCCGTCCCGCGGCGGCGGTCGTTCTGGTGCGGGTAGAGAGACTTGAACTCCCACGCCTTGCGGCACCAGAACCTAAATCTGGCGTGTCTACCAATTTCACCATACCCGCGATCCCTGGATCCGTTGCCTGCGCAAGAGGCCTTCCGGAGCGCGGCGTCTCTATATCACCCGTTTTAGCCCGCGCAAAGGGAAAATGACGCGGGCGTGACGGGAGCCATGGGCACCGTCAAAATCGGCCGCGCCGCTCCCCCTTGTCCCGCCCGGCGGGCAGGCAGAGGGTCTCAGGGCTGGGCGGGCACGACGGTGAGCGAGGCCACCCGCGCCGTGCCGTCGGCAAGCACCCTCGCCTCGACGATGACCCGCTTGTTGTTGCGCGCCTCCTCGATGGCCTTGCCGGTGCCTTCCGCGACGTAATAGCTCTCCAGTCCGTAACTGGCCCGAAGCGTCGCGGGCTTGTCCTTGCCGGGCGTATACGAGAAGGGCCGGGAACGAAGCACCACCGTGCCCTGCTGCGCAGCCAACGGCTGGAAGGAGGCCGCCAGCGGATGCCAGAGGCCTGCCGCATCCGGCCCAAGCCGCACATGGAGCGTAGCCTCGCCCGCCTCTGTCGGCCAGGGGCCTTCCACCAGCGTGCCAGGCAGGTTGCTGAATTCATAGGCAAGCACGACATAGTCGCCGCGCAACAGGTCGCGCGGATCGACGGGAACGGTCTGAAGCCGGATGGCGGTGCCATTTTCAAGTATGTCGGCATTCGACCAGATCATGGTGGCGAGGACACCGGTTTGCAGGCCTGCGGCAAGCCCGGCTGCAACAAGCAGGCGGCGGCGGGTAAGTTGAACAGCCATGATCAGGCTCCCTTCGCTGCGGATGCTGCGGAGAATCGCCGCTCCAGCCGGATGACCAGATAGGCGATCAGCGCCAGAAACACGCCAGACAGCAGGAACACGCCCGAGGTGCCGATGATCGTGCCGATCATGTCGATCGACAGGTAGAGGATTTCCAGGGCGAAGGTGACATAGCCGGTGTAGCGCACCGCCGCATTGTCCCGCCCGGCCAGAGCGATGGCAAGAACCGCCAATGTCGCCGTGGCCATCGACGGCAGCGCCGTGGAGAGGCTGGTCGCATCGGAACTGAAGAGATCACCATGTTCCACCTGGTAAAGGCCAAGACCCATCAGCGCCAGCAGGAAGCTGTAGAAGGCCGGAGCCGCCCCGGCGCGCCGGGCCGCAGCATGAAGCGGCGAGGCCGGGACCGTCGCCAGCAGGAACAGGATGAGGCCTGCGGCCACGAAGAGCCAGGAGTTGAAGGGGCCGTGCGGGCTGACATAGCCCCAGCCCAGCCAGGTGAGCAGCAGCAGATAGCAAAGGTGCCGGGCCCGCATGCCGCCGGTATAATAGGCCATGGCGATGACCCCGATAGCGGCAAGCGGCGGCGCATAGGTATCAGGCGTCCCGAATGTGCCCCAGCCATCGCCGAGAACGGCGGCAAAAAGCAGCCAGCCGAGCAGGCCCGCATAATAGGTGAGTGCGGCGGAGCGAAACAGCAGGGCCGTCGCCGCGGTCATCGTCAGCCAGACCATGGCGGCGGAGACATTGTCGCCGGAAAGATTGTACATCTGCGCCACCAGTGCCAGCGATGCGCCGAAGGCCGAGGCACCCAGCACCAGCAGGGCACCGCTCAGATAGGCAGTGGCGCGACCGCCGGTAAAGGCGGCACCCGCATGAAACAGCCAGATCAACCCGATCAGCAGCGCCGCGCGTCCGCCGCGCGGGATGCCGTCCCAGTTCGCGGCAATGAACAGCAGAATGGCGGCGCCGACCAGCACCGCGGCGAGCATCATCAGCACCCGGCCAACCGTAAAACTCTGCTCGCGACCGTCATATTCGGCAAGCAGGCCATCGGCTGTTTCCCGGCTCACCAACCCTTTTTCCACCCAGACCGCAAAGTCCCGCTGCAATTGTCCGCGATACATCAATTCCCCCGCCATACTCTTGTATTTAACCTAGAACATTATGTCCTGAAAAGGAAATCGCCGCCCGTCCCCGGCCCGGCGTTTCGCAAAACGGAGCAGTTCCGGGCCGGCTTTAACAATTCCTTAACACTTTCGCGATAATCTGACCCCAAGGTAAGCTCTATTACCGAGACATGCATGAATGGCATGCCTTTTCCCGATTTCGGGAGATGCGGAGCACTTTGACCTCCGAAACAGTGTTTCAGTAGAATGTCGCAGCACAGGCCTGTTTTCTCCCCCGGGGCAATTTGCCATTAGTCTCTTTTCATTCGATTTTTCGATGCGATTTTCCGTATCGATGCCTTTCGGAGCGGAGCCTTTCCTCCCAAGCCCGCTCTGGACCATGACCGGCATCCCTCCTCCTCCCAGGGGACCGGTTTAAACTATGCGCCCTCCGGATTTCCTCCCCGGAGGGCGTTTTTTATGGGCCTCCAGATCCAAAAGTGCCGGTTTTTCAAAGGCGCAAACCCGTCAATCGTGACCGAAGCGAGGCATAACCATTGTCCCGCGCATCGAATTGGGCAGCAAGATGGCTATCCCCGGCAGTTGGTATGCACGGCGCGCATGGGTGACATGTGGCTTCAGCGCTTTTCAATTTGTGCGCCGCAACATATATCTGTCTCAACGAATTCGGCAGGCGGACCCAAGCCGCAGGGCCACACCACGTGAAAAGGAAGACCACCATGAACATCGCACGCAGCTTCAACAACTGGCGCAAATTCCGTCAGACGGTCAACGAACTCGGCCGCATGTCCAACCGCGAACTCCACGACCTCGGCATCCACCGTTCGGAAATCCGCCGCGTCGCCAAGGAAGCCGTTGGCCAGTAATCAGAGTGCCGCTTCCGACGCGGCATCATGATTAACCAAGCATTAACAAGGCGCTCCCGTTTCGGGGGCGCTTTTGTTTTGGGCCGGTTGCAAATCCGGGCGAGGATTTGAGAATTCGGGCACCCAAGGCGGGTCCTTGTCGCTTTGCTTCATTTGCGACATGCAAAGCCACGACAAGGACGCAAACACGCCGCCATTCGACCCCGATCCTGAGCTATCAAAGTCTCGTCCGCCCAAGACCGCACGGCATCTGAAGCCGGGTCGTTAACCGGCCCCCGCAAAATTGCATGACAGCCGCGCGAATATTGCACTGCACAAGGTTCCTTTACGAGTGTATAAGAAACCCAACGAACAGAGATGAGGCAACACTGCTTCATTCGAAACCGATCAAACCGAAGGAAAAAGATGATGAACCCGATTCGCGCTGCCAAGAACTGGATCAACTACCGCCGCACCATGAACGAGCTGGGCAACCTGTCCAACCAGACCCTGTCCGATATCGGCATCACCCGCAACGACATCCGCTCGATTGCGGCTCGCAACTTCCGCTAATCAATTCCCGGGCACCCGCACCTCCCAGCGGATGCCGCCCGGTCGAGTTTGATCAGCGAAAAACCGGCACCCCGAAAGGGGTGCCGTTTTTGATTACGGGCCATGGAAAGCCGGGCATTCCCGTGATAATGAGCCCGCCATGACAGAAAAAACGCCCTCCTCCCCCATCCACGTCATCGGCGGCGGCCTTGCAGGCTCCGAAGCCGCCTGGCAGATCGCCAGCGCCGGTATTCCGGTCATTCTTCACGAAATGCGCGGCGTGCGGGGCACGGATGCGCACAAGACCGATGATCTGGCCGAACTCGTTTGCTCCAACTCCTTCCGCTCGGATGATGCGACCAGCAATGCGGTGGGCGTCATCCATGCCGAAATGCGGCTGGCGGGCTCGCTGATCATGCAATGTGCCGATCGCAACCAGGTGCCGGCCGGTGGGGCGCTTGCTGTTGACCGCGACGGCTTTTCGCAGTCCGTGACGGCGGCGATTGCCGGCAATCCGCTGATCACCGTCACCCGCGAGGAAGTGGCGGGCCTGCCGCCGCGCGACTGGGACAATGCAATCATCGCCACCGGCCCCCTCACCTCGCCTTCGCTCGCCGAGGCCATCCGGCAGGAAACCGGAGCCGAAGCGCTTGCCTTCTTCGATGCCATCGCGCCGATTGTCCACAAGGACAGCATCAACATGGATATCTGCTGGTATCAGTCGCGCTACGACAAGGTCGGGCCGGGCGGCACCGGCAAGGACTATATCAACTGCCCGCTCGACGAAGACCAGTACAACCGCTTCATGGATGCCCTGATTGCAGGCGATGCGGTGGGCTTCAAGGAATGGGAAGGCACGCCCTATTTCGACGGCTGCCTGCCCATAGAGGTGATGGCGGAACGCGGTCGCGAGACCCTGCGGCACGGGCCGATGAAACCGATGGGGCTGACCAATGCCCATAACCCGACCGTCAAGCCCTATGCCGTGGTGCAACTCCGGCAGGACAATGCGCTCGGCACGCTCTACAACATGGTGGGTTTCCAGACCAAGCTGAAATATGGGGCGCAGGCGGACATCTTCCGGATGATCCCGGGGCTGGAACAGGCGGAATTTGCCCGTCTCGGCGGCCTGCACCGCAATACCTATATCCACTCGCCTGTGCTGCTCGATCCGACGCTGGCGCTGAAAAGCCGTCCGGGCTTGCGCTTTGCGGGCCAGATCACCGGCTGCGAGGGCTATGTGGAAAGCGCCAGCATCGGCCTGCTGGCCGGCCGCTTTGCCGCCGCCGAACGTCTGGGCCAGGCACCCTCGGTGCCACCCGCAACCACCGCACTCGGTGCGCTGCTCAACCACATCACCGGTGGCCATCTGGTTTCCGAGGATGAGCCGGGCAAGCGGTCCTTCCAGCCGATGAACATCAATTTCGGCCTGTTCCCGGAGCTTGAACCGGGGTCCATCGTCAAGCCCGAAGGCATCAAGCGTTTTCGCGGCAAGGACAAGACGATCATGAAACGCCAGCTGATTGCGCTCCGGGCACTCGAGGCCTGCCGGACCTGGCTCGCCGGCGGACTTTCGGCCACGTCGTCCAAACTCGTTTGAGCGCTCAAACTCGTTTGAGCGAAAAGACAAACGAAAACAAATTTGCTTGGAGTCTGTCAGGTTCTATCTGAACCTGACAGACTCTAGCGGATCAGGACCTCGCGATGTCGCGTGTATCCATCCTGGCCGCTCCCGCAACATAATTGCCGAGCAGCCACAGCGACACTTCTGCCGCAACTTGTGGCGAGGCGAAGGTGAAGGCGCCGTTGTGGTGGGGGACGTCGATGAATTCGATGTTCAGCCCCCTGCCATCCGCCAGCGGCGAGACGTGCACCGAACCGGGCTCGATCAGGTGGCAGGCGTAATGGCCGCGCAGGCTGCGCATGAAACCGGCCTTGTTGTCATGCAGGCGGACGAACACCACGTCTCCATCGCTGGTGGCATGCAACTGGCGGATGGCTTCGCCCGGATAGGCGCGACCGAATTCCAGGATCGCCATGCCGGTATCCTGAAATCCCTTCTCCTGCTCCTTCTCGCCGAGACGGCTGGCGATATAGGCGGCGGAGAGAATGCCGACCATCAATACGCCCCAGACGACCATTCCGATGCTCATGCGATCCTTCCCTCCTGATGCGGATCAGGAAGATCCGGCATGACATACGACATCACGGCTCGTTACCAGCGCAAACTTGCCCGGGCCTTGGCCATCACACCGCCCGGTGTCAGAACCGGCGCAGCCAGAGGGCCGAAATCATCGAGAGCTGCCGCCGCCACTGGGCCGGGCGAAGTATGCCCTTCAGAGCCGCCTCGCCGCTTCCAGCCGCACGGCTGAGAATGCCGCGTGCCAGCGAGACCGGAAGGTAAGCCGGCATCAGATTGTTCGGCACCCGGGTTGCGTTCTGGCGTGCCCTGGCGAGATGATCGAGCCCCAGACCTGCAAAGGCCTCGACAGCCGCTGCAATGCGCGGGGCATTGCCATCCTCGAGAAAGGCGTCCCGGTCGAGCCCCGTGGCTCCCAGAATTTCCGGCGGCAGGAAGACCTGCCCGCGCTGGCGATGGCGCGGCAGCCGCACCAGCGCGCCTGCTATCGCCTGCGCCACGCCGGCGTGACCTGCCATTTCCGCGCTTGCAGCGGCCGATTCGGGGTCGAGAACCAGACTGGCAAGCTGGATGAGCGCCGAGGCGGTTTCGCCCGCATAACCTTGCAGGCTGGCGAGACTGTCGATGGGGTCGTCATAGAGATCGAATATCCGCGCTTCCGTCATCGCCACCAGCGGTGCGACCGGCAGGCCATGCGCCCGGATGGCGTCAAGCAGTTCGGAGGCGAGCGGATTGGCATCGGTGGAGCCGTGAGCGGCACCTTCAAGCAGATCCCGCCAATATTGCAGCCTGACTTCGCCCGGAAGCGGTTCACGCACGAGATCGCGGACCCGTGCCAGTTCGGCATGAAAGGCATAGAGAGCGGTCAAAGCCCGGCGCTTGTCGGGAGGTGACAGGAGAACCGCGAGGTAGCGGTCGATATCTGTGTCGCGAAGCGCTGCAAGCGTGATCGCTTCATTGTCCACGGCGTCGGCCATTGCCTCAGACCGCAATCAGCGCTGCGGCCACGGCGCGCGATTCCGCCAGCATGATGTTGAAGGTGCGCACGGCAGCCCCGGTGCTCATCGGATCGCTGCCGATCCCCTTTTCGCGCAAAGCTGCCTTGAGGGAGGCAGGCAGGACGACCAGCCCTGCCCCGGTTCCGACCAGCAGAACCTCGATATCCGCAGCCTCCTGCAGCACCCGGGAAAACAGGTCCGGTGTCAGCGCCTGGCCTTCCACCGCATCCCAGCCATAGATGCCCGAGGGCAGGCAGAGGATCGAGCCGCGATGCGACATGTCGGCAAAGCGGAACCCGCCCTTGCCATAGGCGTCGATGGGAGCGCGGCCCGGGAAATGGGCCGCCCTGATTTCAATGCCGCGCGCCATTACACCGCCGCTTCGCCGACGTCCGGCGTCTTCGCGTCGTCCTTCGTCTGGAAGGTTTCCTGACGGAGCTTGAAGGCGATCAGCACGGGAGCGGCGATATAGATCGACGAGAAGGTGCCGACACCGACGCCGAACAGCATGGCGAAGGTGAAGGAACGGATGACTTCGCCCCCGAACAGATAGAGCGCCGTCAGCGCGATCATGGTCGTTGCCGAGGTCAGGATGGTGCGCGACAGCGTGGTGTTGATCGAGGTATCGATCAGCACGTTGAGCGGCATCTTCTTGAAGCGGCGCAAGTTTTCACGCATCCGGTCATAGACCACCACCGTATCGTTCAGCGAATAGCCGACGATGGTCAGCACCGCCGCGATGCTGGTGAGGTTGAACTCGACGCCGGTAAAGACGAAGAGGCCAAGCGTCAGGATCACGTCATGCAGGGTGGCGATGATTGCGCCCAGCGCGAACTGCCACTCGAAGCGGAACCAGATATAGACTAGGATCGCCCCCAGCGATGCCAGAACCCCGAGCGTTGCCATGGTGGTGAGTTCACCGGAGACCGACGGTCCCACCACTTCGACGCGGCGGAATTCATACTGGTCCTGCAATTCGCTGCGGATCAGGTTGACCGCCGACTGTTCGGCATTCTCGCCGCCATCCTGCGCCTGCACCCGCACCAGCGCGCTGGACGGATCGCCGAAGCCCTGCGCCTGGATTTCGCCGAGGTTGAGGCCGCTCAGCCGGGTTCTGATATCGCCGAGATCGGCATTGCCGCTCTTGGCCTTCAGTTCCAGGATCGAGCCGCCCTTGAAGTCGATGCCGAGATTCATGCCGATGGTGGCAAAGCCGACCACCGAGCCAATCGACAGGATAGCCGTGACGACAAACGTATATTTGCGGAAGCCCATGAAGCGGATGTTGGTGCCATCGAACATGCCGGAGCGCACGCCCTTCGGCATCTGCTTCGGACGGCGCTTCTTCACCCAGACGGCAACCAGCCAGCGGGTCAGCGTGTAGGCGGTGAAGACGGTGGTGATGATACCGACCGACAGGGTGACCGCGAAGCCGCGGATCGGGCCGCTGCCCATGAAGAACAGGATCACGGCGGCAATCAGCGTCGTCAGGTTGGCGTCGACGATGGTCGCCAGTGCTTTTTCGAAGCCCAGATCCAGCGCCTGCACGAAGCTTCGGCCATTGCGCACCTCTTCCCGGACGCGCTCGTAGATCAGCACGTTGGAATCGACCGCCATGCCCATCGTCAGCACGATACCGGCAATACCCGGCAAAGTCAGGGTCGAGCCGAGCATGGTGAGAACGGCCATGATCATGATGACGTTGGCGGCCAGCGCCACATTGGCGATGAGGCCGAGGAAGCCGTAGAAGAACAGCATGAAGGCGACAACCGCGACCGCGCCGATGATGCCGGCGAGAATGCCGGCATGGATCGAATCCGCGCCGAGGCTCGGGCCGACGGTGCGCTCTTCCACCACGGTCAGCGTCGCAGGCAGGGCACCTGCCCGCAGCAGCACGGCAAGATCGTTTGCGGTTTCCACGGTGAAATTGCCGGAAATCTGGCCGGACCCGCCGATGATCGGCTCGTTGATGCGCGGTGCGGAAATCACCTGCTTGTCGAGGATGATGGCGAAAGGCTTGCCGACATTCTGCTGGGTGGCTTCGGCAAAGCGCAATGCGCCCTTGGAATTGAAGCGGAAGCTGACGACCGGCTCGCTGTTCTGCTGGTTGATGCTGGCCTGGGCGTCGACGAGGTCTTCGCCGGAAATCAGGGCCCGCTTTTCGACCACGTAGGGAACCGGCGGATCGTCACGTGAATAGAGCACTTCGGTGCCGGCGGGCGGATGGCCTGAAATGGCTTCCTTGACCGGCACGGACAGGTCGACCATCTGGAAGGTGAGCTTGGCGGTCTGGTTCAGGAGCGCCTTCAGGCGCTGCGGATCCTGGAGGCCCGGCACCTGGACGATGATGCGGTCCTTGCCCTGGCGCTGGATCAAAGGCTCGGTGTTGCCGAGTTCGTCAACACGGCGGCGCACCACTTCGATCGACTGGGTAACAGCCGAGGAGATGCGGTAATCGATGCCTTCATCGGTGATATCGATCTTCAGCAGGCCATCGCCGCCATCTTCAAGCGTCGCTTCGCGGTTCGAGCCGCCGCCAAACGTGCCGGTGCTGACCAGTCCGGTCAGGGATTGCAGCGCCGTCTTTGCGGCTTCCACCTGCGCGGTATCGCTGATGCGCACCTGAACGGCCTGCCCGGTGCCTGCGAGACCGGTATAGCGGACATTGGCATCCCGCAGCTTGGCGCGCACGTCACCAACGGTGGTCTCCAGCCGTTCCTTGATGATATCGGCCCGCTCGAGTTTGAGCATGATATGCGAGCCGCCCTGAAGATCGAGACCGAGAGTCACTTTCTTCTGCGGCAGGAAACTCGGAAAGGACGACACCACGGAGTTGCTGAGCACATTGGGAAAGGCGATCAGAACGCTGGCAGCAATGGTCAGCCAGATGAGAACTGTCTTCCACCGGGAGAAATAAAGCATGGCAATCTCGATATTCTATGGGGGCAGCAATGGCAGGCCGTTCGATGGCGTTCAGTCGGCCTTGACCGGCTCGCCCTTCACGCGCACTTCGGCGATGAAGCTGCGCACGATGCGAACCTTCATGCCATCGGCAATTTCCATTTCCAGCTCGGTGTCGTCGATCAGTTTGGTGACCTTGCCGACAATGCCACCGGCGGTGACGATCTGGTCGCCGCGACGGACATTCTTCAGGGTTTCCTCGCGGCGCTTGCGCTGGGCGTTCTGCGGGCGAATCAGCAGGAAATACCAGACGACCATCAACGGAACGAAGAGAACGATCATCTCCATTCCCGAGCCGAACATGCTCCCCGTCGCGTCGCCGGTTGCGGTCTGCGCAAAGGCCTGGGTGATAAACATCAAAAAGCTCCTGAATTCTGTATCTGCGGGCCGCCGTGACCCCTTGGGACCGGCGGAATATAAGGGCGAATTGCGTAATTACAACAGGCGAGCGGCGACAAGCCGTACCGTTTCGAGCGCTCTTAACCTTTTCGGGAACGAAAGGCCATGGTAGCGGGGACGGCGCTGCAAGATTTTATTCACCATATCCAGGAATTGCACGGGAGTGACGGCCATGGATGCCGCGAAAATCGATCTCATCCTCGCCGAACTCCGGCGGCTTGCCGATGCCACCGAGCGTCTGGCAGGTCCCGCCCCCGGCACGGTCGACTTCTCGCTGGCCGATTGCTTCGTCTGGGTCCCTGCCCGCCAGCACCTTCAGCCTGTGCCGAAACCGAACCGCATTGCGCTCAGGCTCATTCGCGGCGTCGACCATGTCCGCGATATCCTGCATGAAAACACCATCCGCTTTGCCGAAGGCTTTCCCGCCAACAATGTGCTGCTCTGGGGGGCGCGCGGCATGGGCAAGTCGTCGCTGGTCAAATCCGTGCATGCCGATGTCCGCGCATCCGTTTCCGCCAACCTGAAACTGGTGGAGGTTCACCGCGAGGATATCTCCACCCTGCCGCAACTGATGGAGATCCTGAAGGAAACCGGGGCGCGTATCATCCTGTTTTGCGATGACCTGTCCTTCGACCATGACGATACCGCCTACAAGTCGCTGAAGGCGGCGCTCGACGGCGGCATCGAGGGACGGCCGGACAATGTGCTGTTCTATGCCACCTCCAACCGTCGCCACCTGCTCCCCCGCCACATGATGGAAAACGAGCAGTCGACGGCGATAAACCCGTCGGAAGCTGTGGAGGAAAAGGTGTCCCTGTCCGACCGGTTCGGACTCTGGCTCGGCTTCCACAAGTGCGGCCAGGACGATTATCTCGCGATGATCGACGGCTATGCCGCCCATTATGATCTGGTGCTGCCGCCGGAAACCCTGCATGCCGAAGCGCTGGAATGGGCGACCACCCGCGGCGGGCGATCAGGCCGCGTGGCCTGGCAATATATCCAGGACCTGGCCGGACGGCAGCGCAAGGTCATGAACCGCGATTAAACCATGCCTATGCAAAAGCCCGAGAGAGCCCGGCCTCCCTTTTGAGGGGTGACCGGGCTCTCTCGGGCTGTGACTGGAGATCAGAGCGGATCAGTTCAGGAAAGTCATCGGGTTGACCGGCGTTGCATCCTTGCGCACTTCGAAATGCACCTGCGGACGCTTGGCATTGCCGCTCATGCCGGAGGAGGCAAGGGTCTGGCCGCGCTGCACCTTCTGGCCACGCGACACGCTGAGCGCATCGGCATTGCCATAGACGGTGACGGTGCCGTCGTCGTGACGGACGAGAACGGTGTTGCCGAGTTCCTTGAGGCCATTGCCGGCATAGATGACGACGCCGTTTTCAGCGGCCTTGATCGGAGTACCCGAGGGAACCGAGATATCGATGCCATCGTTGCGGTTGCCTTCGACATTGCTGCCGTAACCGGCAATCACCGCGCCACGCACCGGCCAGCGATATTTTCCGATGCCGGTCTGGTCGGGCGCTTCGGTATCCGACGGCTTGGCCGCGGCTTCGCTGACCGATTCGGTGGCAACCGGCGGCTGATAGGCGGTCGGCTGGCCTGCGGGCTTGGCCGGCACGGGTTGCGCCAGCGCCACCGCCGTGCCCGCCGCCAGTTTCTTGGCCGGCACGGAAGCGGTCTTCACCTGATCGGCGGCATCCGCTGCGCCCGGCAGCTTCAGCACCTGACCGACGCGGATGGAGGTCGCCGTCAGATTGTTGGCCGCCTTCAGCTGATCGACATGGGTTCCGGTCGCCTTGGCAATGCGCGCCAGGGAATCGCCGGGCTTGACCGTATAGGTGCCGCCCTTGCCCGCCGCATCGCCACCAGATGGTACCGGCAGCTTGGCGGTTGCATCGGCGAGTTGCTTGCCACGTGTCGCGGTCGACAGGGCCGCCGTTTCCTTGACAGGTTCCTTGCCGGGCATCGGGATCTTGCCGGTCGGGATTTCAGCGACGCTTGCCGCATCCCTGGCGGCATTGCGGGCCTTGCCGAAGGTCGGGATGATGATCTGCTGACCGACATGCACCTGTCCGGCAGAGGCCAGCTTGTTGGCACGCAGGATTTCCTTTTCCGGGACGCCATAGCGACGGGAAAGCCCCGCCACCGTTTCACCGGGACGCAGGGTCACGCTGGGCGCATTGCTGGCGCTCCAGCCGGACTTCGACAGGACCGACGGATCAGCGGAGGCAAGATTCTTCGACGGCAGGGCCGAAGGGAAAGGCTGGGCGAGCGCCACATTGCGGGCCTTGCCAAGCGGTGCGGCAGCACCGGGAGCGGCAAGTGCCGTGCGCTCGACGGCGACGGGCGTCGAAGCCAGGCGGGCACGCGATACCGAAGTGGTGCCGGTCGTGACATTGTCGTAGCTGGGGGCCGAACCCGGATAGGGCTGGTTCAGCGCTGCGGCACGGCTGCCGTCCGGCTGGGGCTGGTAGACATTGCCGCCATTTGCTGCAACGCCACCGCTGTAATTGCCGATATCGTTCTGCGGAATGGGTGCTTCGCCCTGCAGGCCGGTGATGGAATGGCGGGGAATGGAGGATGTGGTGATGGTATCCGGATTGCTGTTGCTGCTGAACAACCCGCCGAAGCGGCTTACATCCGAGCTGCAACCCGTTGCAGCGCTTGCCAACAACATGGCAACCATGGCTTTTGCAGCTGTCTTGCCGACTCTTGCCGAAACCCAAACACGCATGACTCACACCCACCGATAACGCTACACCTTGCATATGATTAAAGCCTGTTAGTGTTACTAGCCGGTTAAGAGGGGCGCTGATTTTCCGTCCGAACCGACATTTCCGCCCTCCGCCCTCTCAAAAAAGGCGCGGAATCCCAGACGGATGCCCCCTGAAGATGGCAAATGAAATCTTTACGACGGGGCGGATTGCCTCTGAGATACAACCTTCCGCAACGGAAGGCAGGAGCGCTTACAGACAGGAGGCGAGGCGCGGCACGATGGGCAGGAACGGCACGTCGAACAGCACTTCGGTGTCAAACCGGCTACCAGTCTTGGTGAGCCGCATCATCCGGCACTGGGTCTCGGTCACGATCAGCGGCGCGATCATCGAGCCACCCGAGACCAGCTGGTCGGCATAGAATCGCGGCATGGATGGAAAGGCTCCCGTTACCAGGATACGGTCGAAGGTCCCCTCGCCCTGCAGCCCGGCGCTGCCATCGGCCTGACGCACGATGACATTGCGCAGCGCCAGCGCGTCGACGCGCTTCTGGGCTTCATTGGCGAGCGTCTTGTAGCGGTCGATGGTCAGCACCCGCTCGGCGAGCCGCGCCATTACCGCTGCGGTAAAGCCGCTGCCGGTGCCGACTTCAAGAACGCGGTGTCCGGACTTCACCCGCAGCCGGTCGATCAGCCGGACCGCCATGTCGGCCCCCTCCATGAAGGCACCGCATTCGATGGGTATGGTCCGGCTGCTATAGGCATGGGCGGTATGAGGGGCAGGAACGAACTGGCTGCGCGGCGTCTGCTCCACTGCCGTCAGAAGGTCGAGATCGCTGATCCCCTCGGCACGCAGCCTGAGGACGAGGCCGGCAAAGCCTTCCTTCTCGTCCAGTCGTTCCTTCATGCGCGGTCACCGAGACCGAGGGCCAGGCAAACCTTGTCCTGTGCCTCGTAATCGGTGAGATCGAGCTTCAGCGGTGTCACCGAGACCATCCCGTTGCGCAGCGCATGGATATCGGTACCCTCGGCGAAATCGCCGGTCCTTTCGCGAAACCGCAGCCAGTAATAGGGAAAGCCCCGGCCATCCGCCCGCTCCTCGATGGCAAGGCCATGGTCGAGCTTGCCCTGCCGCGTGACGGCAATGCCAGCCACTTCTTCCGGCGGGCAGAAGGGGAAATTGATGTTGACCAGCATGCTGGGGCCAAGTCCGGCATCGAGCAGCTTTTCCAGAATGCCCGGCCCGAGCTTCTCGGTCGTCTTCCAGGAAATCTGCCGCCCGCTGTTCGGAATATAGGCCTGCGACAGGGCAATCGAGGGAATGCCGAGCAGCGTGCCTTCGATGGCCCCGGCGACCGTACCGGAATAGGTGACGTCATCGGCAACGTTGGAGCCGACATTGACGCCCGACAGAACCAGGTCCGGCGGGCTGTCCAGCACTTCGCGCACGCCCATGATGACGCAATCGGTCGGCGTGCCCTTCAGCGCGAAACGGCGCGTGCCGATCTTGCGCAGGCGCAGCGGTTCGGAAAGCGTCAGCGAATGCGCAAGGCCACTCTGGTCGGTTTCCGGCGCGACCACCCAGACATCGTCGGAAAACTGCCGGGCCAGCCGTTCGAGAACCGCCAGCCCTTCCGCATGGATACCATCGTCATTGGTCAGCAGGATCTTCATGCCGGGGGTTCCTTCCGCAGCCCTACGCTGCTTTGGTGATGGTCTTGAGGCCACCCATATAGGAGACCAGCACGTCCGGCACCGTAACGGAGCCATCGGCATTCTGGTAGTTTTCCAGAACCGCGATCAGGGCGCGGCCGACGGCAACGCCGGAACCGTTCAGCGTATGAACGAAACGGCTGGTCTTGTCGTCCTTGCCGCGATAGCGCGCATTCATCCGGCGGCCCTGGAAATCACCGCAGACCGAGCAGGAGGAAATCTCGCGATAGGCGTCCTGGCCGGGCAGCCAGACCTCGATGTCATAGGTCTTGCGGGAGCCGAAACCCATGTCGCCGGTGCAGAGCGTCATGGTGCGGAAATGCAGGCCGAGGCGCTTCAGCACCTCCTCGGCGGCTGCCGTCATCCGCTCGTGTTCGGCAACGGCGCTCTCGGCATCGGTGATCGACACCAGCTCGCATTTCAGGAACTGGTGCTGGCGCAGCATGCCGCGCGTATCGCGCCCGGCAGAGCCCGCTTCGGAACGGAAGCAGGGGGTGAGCGCGGTAAAGCGCATCGGCAATTGCGCCTGTTCGAGAAGCTGGCCATTGACCAGATTGGTCAGCGACACCTCGGCGGTCGGGATCAGCCAGCGGCCATCGGTGGTCTGGAACAGGTCCTCGGAAAATTTCGGCAATTGTCCGGTGCCATACATCGCCTCGTCCCGCACCAGGAGCGGCGGGCTGACCTCGAGATAGCCGTGCTGGCTGGTGTGGATATCGAGCATGAACTGGCCGAGCGCCCGCTCCAGCCGGGCGAGCTGCCCCTTCAGCACCGTGAAGCGCGCGCCGGAAAGCCGGGCCGCGCCGTCGAAATCCATATAGCCGAGGGCTTCGCCGATGTCGTAATGCTCGCGCGGCGCAAAGTCGAAGCCGGGTTTTACACCATGGGTGCGGGCAACCACATTGTCGTTTTCGTCCTTGCCGACCGGCACATCAGCCATCGGGATATTCGGCAGGCGGGACAGCGCGTCGGTGAGCGCGGCGGAAAGCGTGCGCTCCTCCTCCTCCTTGGCCGGCATGGTGGTCTTGAGGTCGCTGACCTCGGCCTTCAGCGCTTCGGCCCGGGCCGAATCCTTCTGCGCCATGGCCGCGCCGATGTCCTTCGATGCGACATTGCGGCGGGACTGCATGTCCTGCAGCACCTGCACCGCCTGGCGGCGCTTCTCGTCGAGCGAAATGAGATCGGCAGCCTGCGGCTCGGCACCCCGCTTGGCAAGGGCTGCATCAAACTCGGCGGCATTGTCGCGAATCCATTTGATATCGTGCATCGTCGTTCCAACTCTTCGGCCTGAAGCGGACGGGATGTCCGGCCACGCTCCAAATTCCTGTTCTCATGCATCTTGCGGAGGCAAGCCGCCCATCGGCTCGCGCGACGCGAGGATGCACCAATTTCCGGGCACAGAAAAGGCGGCGCCCCAAAGGATGCGCCGCCTGAAAAAAGATCGGACAGAAACCGGGCCTGGTTACCCTCGGCTAGGCGTCGCCATTTGCCTCTGCCGCTTCGGCGGCAGCTTTGGCCAGCGCCTCCTTGTCCCTGTTCCGCTCGATGAGTCGGGCGGCGTATATGGAGATTTCGTAGAGAAGGATCGCGGGCAGCGCAAGGCCGATCTGGGACATCGGATCTGGCGGTGTCAGCACCGCTGCAACGATGAAAGCCGCCACAATCGCATATTTGCGCTTTTCGGCGAGGCCCTTTGCCGTGACCACACCCACCCGCGCCAGAAGCGAGGTAACAACAGGCAGCTGGAAAACGAGGCCGAAGGAAAACACCAGCGTCATGATCAGGCTGAGATACTCAGACACTTTCGGCATCAGAGAAATCGCCACCTGCCCCGGTTCCGCCTTCTGCTGCATGGCGAGGAAGAACCACATCACCATCGGCGTAAAGAAGAAATAGACCAGCGCAGCCCCCATCAGGAACAGGATCGGCGAAGCAATCAGAAACGGCAGGAAGGCGGCCCGCTCGTTCTTGTAAAGGCCGGGAGCGACGAATTTGTAGACCTGCGCGGCAATCACCGGGAAAGAAAAGACCATGGCGGTAAACATCGCCACCTTCACCTGGGTAAAGAAGAATTCCTGCGGCGCGGTATAGATCAGTTCCGATTTCGCGACATCGAGATGAGCCCAGACCACGGCCCATTTATAGGGATAGACCAGGTAATTGAAGATGTGCTTGGCGAAGAAGAAACTGACGAGAAAGGCGAGAAAGAACGCCCCCAGCGACCAGATCAACCGGGTCCGCAATTCGATCAGATGCTCGAGCAGCGGCTGCGGCTTGTCATCGATATCGCCGGTCATGCCTTGTCCTTTTTCGTCGCGCGCGTCTTTTTGGGAGCAGCCGTCACCACCGCCTCTTCAACCACCGAAGTGGCTGCGGCCTTGCGGGCGCGGGGCTTTGCCGGTGCCATGATCGGGGCGACCTCATCGATCACGGAAACGGCCTTCGCCTTCCGCGCTGTTTTCGGCTTCACCTGAATGACCTCCTCGACGGGAGCCATCGGCAAGCGCTCGGCCAGCGCAGCAGTTGATGTCACGACACTTGCCGTATCCGGCACCAGTGTCTTTGCCTCCGGCTGCGGAATGACCGGCACCGTGCCGTCAAGCGAGACCGCCGGCTCCGGCAAGGTCACGGCGACGGGCGTTTCGACCGTTGCTGCCGACGAACTGCCCTCGACAGTTTTCTTCAAATCCGTGCGGATATCTTCCGCCGCCTGGCGCAGCGGGTTCATGGCGTCACGCAGGGAATTGACGGGGTTCAGGCGCTGCACATCGGAGATGGTCTTGCGGAGATCCCCCATATCGGCTTCGTTCAGCGCATCATCGAACTGCTTGCGGAACTCGCCGGCCATCGTGGTGAATTTCCGCGACATTTTCGCGAAGGCCCGCAGCATCGGCGGCAGATCCTTTGGCCCCACCACGACGATAAGCACGACTGCGATAACAAGAATTTCGGACCAGCCGACATCCAGCATGATTATGGGCTCCTGAAGCCGGTACTGTTCACAGGAAAACCCGCCCGGACGGGCAGGTTCTCGGCGCGGCATGGCACAGGCGGGGATTGCCCGACCCTTCCGCCACCTTGGGCAGCAGGAACAGGCAGCCTCGCGACTGGCGACGGGTTACTTGACCTCGTCAGCCTTGTGATCGACGGTCTTGGCCACTTCGGCGGCGTCATCGTCCGCCATGCCCTTCTTGAAATTCTTGATGCCCTTGGCGACATCGCCCATGAGTTCCGGGATCTTGCCACGGCCAAACATGAGAAGAACGATCGCCAGCACAATCATCCAATGCCAGATGCTAAAAGAACCCATGCTACTCTCCCTCGTAAAACGTGTCATTCATGTATGCCGTTTAGGCGATCTTTTCAAACACCAAAATGGCTTGTGGGTTAATGTCGAGCGTGACCTCCTTTGCGCCCGGCGGCAACTGGTCGGCGCGGATGCGGGCCCTGACCGGTTGTTCGCTGCCGGGTACGGCAAGGCTGAGCAATTCCACCACGCCGAGGAACCGCCGCGCCACGATCCGGGCGGGTATGCTGCCGCCTTCCGCAAGAACGGAAACACCCGACAGGCGCACGGCCACATCGACAATCGCGCCATCGCGCAGTCCGGGAGCCGGAGCAGGACCCAGCGGTGTTTCCGCCACGCCCCCTTCCACCCGCGATTCGAATTCGTTGACCTCCGAAAAGAAGGCTGCGGTAAACAGGTCCTTCGGCCGGCGATAGAGATCGTCTGCCGTACCCGCCTGTACCAGCATGCCATCCTTCAGAAGCGCAATCCGGTCGCCCATCCGCATCGCTTCCTCGGCATCATGGGTGACGACGATGGCGGTCGCCCGGGTTTCGCGCAGGATCGCCAGCGTATCGGCACGGATCGTATCCTTTAGCCGGGAATCAAGGCCTGAAAATGGCTCGTCCATCAAAAGCACGCTCGGACGGGGGGCGAGCGCCCGGGCCAGCGCCACGCGCTGCTGCTCGCCGCCGGACAGAACATGCGGATAGGCCTCGGCGTAACGGGCAAGCCCGACCCGCTCCAGCGCCGCCATGGCTTCGGCAATCGCGTCCTTCTTCGGCAGGGCCGTCAGGCCGAAGCGGACATTGTCCAGAATCGAAAGATGCGGAAACAGGGCGAAATCCTGAAACATCAGCCCGATGCCGCGCTTTTCCGGTGGCAGGAACTGGCCCGGTCCGGCAATTTCCTGGCCGTTCAGCACCAGCCGCCCATGGCTCTGCGCCTCGATACCTGCGGCAATCCGCAGCAGGGTGGTCTTGCCGGAGCCGGAGGGTCCAAGCAGGCACAGCACCTCGCCGGGCTCTGCCGTCAGCGACACGCCCCTGATGGTCGGCTTGCCGTGGTAGCTGTGGTGGATGTCCTCGAATGCCAGACGGGCTGCAAAGGTGACACCCGCCGTGCGTTTGGCCTGCGGGCCTTGCGCCATCTGCCTGTCAGGAACCATTCCCGCCTACTCACTGCTGCCCGCCCTTAAATTGCCTGCGGCATTGAGGGCGCGGCGAAATTAAAACATGACTTTATTGGTCCGGTTCTCCGCCCGGTGTCAAGAGGCCGAGTTCTTCGAGATCGAGCTGGGTAATCGGATCTTCTTCTTCCGTCAGCTCTTCATGCATCATCGGCAGCGGCACCTGGAAACCCGCCGGGATGCGTCCGGACAGCAGCCCTGCCCCGCGCAGTTCCTCCAGACCCGGCAGGTCGCGCAGTTCCTCAAGGCCGAAATGATCGAGGAAATCGCGGGTGGTGCCGAGCGTGACAGGACGGCCCGGCGTGCGCCTGCGGCCACGGAACCGGATCCAGCCCGCCTCCAGCAGCACGTCCAGCGTGCCGCGCGAGGTCTGAACGCCCCTGATATCCTCGATTTCGGCGCGGGTCACCGGCTGGTGATAGGCAATGATCGCCAGCACTTCGAGGGCGGCGCGCGACAGTTTCTTCACCTCGTCCTGGTCGGAACGGATGAAGAAGGACAGATCGCTTGCCGTCCGGAAGGCCCAGTTGTCCCCTACCTGCACCAGATTAACGCCGCGCAGCGCATAGTCCGATTTCAGCGCTTCCATCACCGCCCGCAGTTCCACTCCGGCGGGAAGCCGCTCGCTGAGCCAGGCCCCGCTGACGGGCTGGGCGGAGGCAAAGACCAGCGCTTCGGCGATGCGCTTGGCTTCGGCCAGGGCCGGATGCACGCGTGGTGCCGGGCTGTCGCCGTCAATGTCCTGCATCGATGTCGTCCCCGGTGGCGGCGTTTGCCGGGCGGCCCGCGCCGCGCCGCATGTAGAGGGGCGAGAAGGCCCCGTCCTGCCGGATTTCGATGCTGCCTTCGCGCACCATTTCCAGCGACGCCGCAAAAGCGCTGGCAATCGCCGTGACCCGGTCGGCGGGCTGGACCAGATATTGCAGCAGATAGGTGTCCAGCGCCGTCCAGTCGGCAAGTTCGCCGATCAGCCGGTTGAGGATGCCGCGCGCATCGGCAAGCGACCAGACCCGGCGTCGTTCGATGGTGACCTGGGTGATGGCCTGACGCTGGCGCAGCGAGGCATAGGCGGTCAGGAGATCATAGAGGCTCGCCTCATAGGCAGACCGGCGGGTCTCGGCGATATGTTCCGGCGCACCCCGGGCAAAGACATCGCGCCCCAGCCGGTCGCGGTTGATCAGCCGCTCGGCGGCATGGCGCATGGCTTCGAGCCGCTTCAGGCGGAAGGCAAGGGTTGCGGCCATTTCCTCGCCGCTGGGGCCATTGTCCTTGGCCTGCTGCGGGATCAGCAGCCGCGACTTCAGGAAGGCGAGCCAGGCGGCCATGACCAGGTAATCGGCCGCAAGCTCGATCCTGACCTTGCGGGCGCTGTCAACGAATTCCAGATATTGCTCGGCCAGCGCCAGCACCGAGATACGGGCGAGATCCACCTTCTGGCCGCGCGCCAGATGCAGCAACAGGTCGAGCGGCCCTTCAAAACCCGCGACATCGATGATCAGGGCGGGATCGGTGATTGCCCGTTCTTCTGCCCCTTCGCTCCACAGCCGCTCCATCGGCGCATTCGGGGTTCCGTCTCCAGTCCTGTTGCGGGTGACGGCCATCGGGCGGCTTCTCCTCAGGCGACAGGCAGGAGTGCGTGGAATTCCGCCCGGACAGCCTCTTCCGGCAGGCCATCGGCGGGCCGGATCGAGGCGAGTGCCCGCGCGGCCCGTTCAGAGGCCCGCCCGGACAGCGGCCCGACATTGGCCACCACCGCCTGCATCTCCTCCATCACGCCATTGCAGTGCAGGACGATGTCGCAGCCATTGCTGGCGATGTTGTGGGCCCGCTCGGCCATGGTGCCGCGCAGGGCATTCATCGAGCTGTCATCCGACATCAGCAACCCGTCAAAGCCGATAGAACCCCGGATCACCTCGTCAATCACCTTGCGCGAGGTGGTCGCGGGCTGGTCGGGATCGATGGCGGTAAACACCACATGGCAGCTCATGCCGCAGGCTTCATCCTTGAGGGCACGGAAGG
This sequence comes from uncultured Gellertiella sp., assembly GCF_963457605.1. Lineage (GTDB taxonomy): Bacteria > Pseudomonadota > Alphaproteobacteria > Rhizobiales > Rhizobiaceae > Gellertiella. Next base: position 29,631 of record NZ_OY735139.1, on the reverse strand, counting down.
GGGCGAAATCATGGGCGTCCAGTTCCACCCGCGAGGCGTGGACCACAGGCAGCTCATGGTGGGAATCCGCCATGCCGCGACCATGGCCGGGCATGTGCTTCATCACCGGCAGCATGCCACCGGCCTTCAGGCCGTCCGCTGCCGCCTGCCCCATCTCAGCCACCGTGACCGGATCGAAGCCATAGGCCCGGGTGCCGATGACGTTGCTCGCCCCCTGTACGGGGACATCCAGCACCGGCAGGCAATCCATTGTGAAGCCGAGGCGGCTCAAGTCGAAGGCATGCAGCCGCGACATCAGCCATGCGGCGCGCAGGCCCTTGTCGCGGTCCTGCCGATAGAGATCGCCCAGCACCTGCGCCGAGGGATAGGCCTCAAGGATCGGCGGCTTGATGCGCTGCACGCGGCCACCTTCCTGATCTGTCAGCACCGGCGCTTCCCAGCCGACACAGTCGCGCAGCGCGGTGATCAGGTCGGCGATCTGGGCGGGATCGCCGATATTGCGGCCAAACAGGATGAATCCCCAGGGACGATGCGCCCGATAAAAGGCCTTTTCATCCGCCGTGAGGGTGAGGCCGCTGCAGCCGAGAATGAGTGCTTTTGATTCGTTCATATCCGAATCATAAGGGGCACCGGGCAAATAGCGAGCCCCCTCAAAGACCAGTCGGTCCGGATTTCACAGCTTTCACGAGGTCCCGGAAATGCCAGAACGGCGGAGCCCCGCCCCGCCGTTTCAATGTTGCAGATCTGTCGATGTTACTTCGATACCAGACAGCTGCCGCCCGCGGCCTTGTATTTGGTGCAGAGCGCGATGGCCTGTTCCTTGCTGCCGACATCGACGCGCAGGCGGTAATAGGTGCCCTTGCCCGGAATATCGGCCTGGCGAATGCCGATGCTGCGGCCGCCAATGACGCCTGCAAATTTGGCAGAGAGCTTCGGGATCGAGGCCCTGGCATCGGCAGAGGTCGGCAAAGAGGCGATCTGCATGCCGTAGGAGCCCGTGACCGGCGCTGCGACCGGCTCAGCGGAGGCCACCTGCTGCGTTGCCGCCGGAGCGGGTTTCACATTGCCGTTTTCGGTGACAGTGTTCACCACATTGACCGGCTGGTCGGACGGACGGGGCGTCGGGATGGGCGCGTGGTCCGTTACGTCAGCCGTCTTGACGGTGTTGACGGTGTTGACGGGCGGGGCGATGTCGACCTTGCTGTTGGCCACACTGGCAAGGCTTTCATTCGAGGCCGGCGCATTGTCCGCCTCAGGTGCAGCCGCCACCGGGCCAGCGGAGCCGGCCGGGCCAGCGGAGCCGGCCGGGCCAGCGGAGCCGGCCGGAGCAGTTGAGCTCGCCGTATCGGTCACGGTCGCAGGTCTCAGCGCCGGATCTACCGGGGCATCCGCATTAGCTGCAGCCGCAGGCAGGGGTGACGCCGTCTGCGCGGCATTGCCCGGAAGCGCTGACGTGGTCTCGTTTGATGCAGCAGCCGGGGCGGAAGCGGTATCGGCGCTGGCCGCCGGGGCTGGTTCCTCACGCGGAACCAGCGTCCCGTCCGCCTTGACGATCATCGTGCGCACCTTGCGCACTGCGATGCCGCCGGGAGCGGCGGCAGCCTGCTGGCCGGTCGCGGCAGGCGCGGCATCGGCGGGCAGAAGCCGGGCGTCACGCGTATCCTGAACCGGTGTCGACGGGGCTGGCGCATTGGCCTGCTCCTGCTCGGCTTCCGTGTCGAGAGTATTGTCGGGGACCAGGGTCTTCTGCACCACATCGACCGGTTCTTCATTCGAAGACACCAGGGAACCTTGCTTGACCGTATCGTTCTCGTGGCCGGCAACCCGGTCATAGACCGCCTTGTCCTGGTTGGGAACGGTGACCCCGCCCGGATTTTCGGGAACGACCTTGACCGGACCCTTGTCCGCCGTGATCACCCGTGGCTCCCCCGTGCCCAGAGCGCCCCTGTCATGCTTGAGAACGAGATAGCCACCCAGGCCAACCAGCGCGATCACCCCGGTGGCGCAGGCGGCCAGCAGCACGGAACGCAGCGTGTTGCGGCTGGACCGCCCGCCCATGGCCATCGACGGCCGCAGCGGTGTCCCCGATACCGACGGGTTCTGCCCGAGCGGCTGGGTCATCATGGTGCGGAAATCGTCTTCCAGTGCCCTCTCGAATTCGTCGAATGTATCGACTTGCGCGGCGGGACGCGCCGGTCGCGTTTCGAAAAGGGAGCCATTGGCATAGGCATCGTTCGCCGCCTGCGGCATCGGCGGGGTGACCGGCCGTTCCGGCATGGAGCCGAACAGGCTTGCCATTTCCGCATCGATATCGAGATCATAATCAGGAACAACCACGGCAGGCTCCTCCGGCTCGGGAACATGGAGTTCCGGAACATCGAGATTGCCCAGCGCTTCGACGGTTTCTTCCGTCTCGCCGAACAGCGTGGGATCAAACTCCTGCCCGCTTGTGCCAGCCTGTTCGCCAACAGGCGAAGCGGCAAACATCGGAGCGACATAGGATGCCTGGACAGGCGGGGCCGGTGCGGCCGGCTCCGTGTCCGCAATTCGCGACACGGGTGGGGCTTTCACCCGCTCGTTCTGCACGGAAAACACTGCGGGTGCCGGAGCGAACTCTTCCGGCGCGAGGGCGCTGTCGATCAAGCCTGCCCCCGGCGCGCCAGAGGCAACATCGATGGCAACCGGTTCCAAGACAACGGGCTCGTCATCAAAGGAGATATCTGCCAGCTGTTGCTCGATATCGCTGATGTCGAGTTCAAAATCACCGGCGGAAAACAGATCATCCAGTTCAGCAGACGGAACCTGCTCCGCACTTGCTGCAACCGAATGTAGCACCGCAGGTTCGACCGGCGTGTCAATGCGGGCCGCCACGCCTGAAATCGCGGCAAGGGCTGCATCAAAGGCCGGCTCGATGCGCAGCGGTGCGGCGGCAACAGGCTTCGGCAGGTCATAGCGCGACACCCCGTCAAGCAGGGCATCCATGGAATCGGCCGAGGTGGCCTCAGGCTCGATGCCCGGCAGATCCCAGGCGATGTCGACAGCATCCGAAGGGGCAATTGCATCGACCAGGCCACGATCTGCAGCCGCCGCTTCGACAGCTGGCTCCACTACGCCCGGCGGCTCGATCCGCCGCTGCTGGAAATTGGCAAGGGGCATGCGGAAACCGGGCTCGCCCGGACCTGGCGCCGCCGCCGTGGCGGTCACAACGGTCCTTGACAGGCTGCGCGGCGCTGAAGGGCGCGGCTGCTGCGGCTCGGGCACCACGGCCAGGGCGGCTTCATCCAGGGATTCAATCAGTTCGGCTTCAAGCGTATCGACGGCAAAAACCGGTGCCTCTACGGCAGCCGCAGCGCTCGCAACAGCAACCGGAGGCTCCCTGCGGATGCCCATGTCACCGCCGACGCTCGACGCGACGATGGCGGCCAGGGCACCGAACGGATCGTCGTCCTCATCGGGGGCAGACACCGCCACGGGCACATCTGCCGCTACTGCAGGGATGGACACCGTCTGCAACGCGATTGGTGCCACCATGGCTTCAGGCTCTGCCCTTGGTGCTTCGTAGGTTTCGAAGGCACGCAGCAACTCGTCCTCGAGATCGGCAACCGGATTGCTGGCGGCGGGAGCCGGGGCAACTGCGCCGGCTGGAAATTCGGACAGGACAGGGTCCGGGCGGGAGGAAGACACCGCCGCCTCCGCAGGCAGGACAGGCTCAGCCTGAAAACCGACGATCCTCGCCAGCTCCGCCAGAGGATCATCCTCTTCAAGGTAGCTGGCGCTTCTGGTGCCGCCGAGTGCAAACTGTTTTTCCGCCATGCGATCCACTCACAACTGTCAACGAGATACATTGCCAGTGCATTGTGGGAAAATGGTGGCGCTAGCGCATCTCTTCCCTGGCTTCTGCCCCAACAATGGACAGGCCCGACTTAAGAACGGAAGCGACGGCGTACACCAGCCCTAGTCTGGCAATGCTCAATTCTCGGTTTTTATCGTTAACAAACCGTAACTCTGGTTGATCTTTACCTTTATTCCAGTGCGCGTGGAAGGCGCTGGCCAGATCATACAGATAAAAAGCCAGTCTATGGGGCTCCTGGGCCAGTGCAGACTGCTCGATTACCCGCGGATATTCTGCCAGTTTGGCGATCAGCTGCATCTCGCTGGCGTCCTCCAGCCGTCCAAATACCGACTCGGCAAGAATTTTCGAATCAGTTTCAAGGTCGGCGAAGGCTTCCCTCGCCTGCCGGAACACCGACATGCAGCGGGCATGGGCATATTGCACGTAGAAAACCGGATTGTCCTTCGACTGTTCCGTCACCTTGGCAAAGTCGAAATCGAGCGGTTCGGAGCTCTTGCGGTAAAGCATCATGAAACGGACGGGATCACGTCCGACCTCGTCCACCACTTCCCGCAGCGTGACGAAATCGCCGGAGCGTTTCGACATCTTCACCGGTTCGCCATTGCGGTAAAGCTTGACCAGCTGGCAGAGCAGCACCGTCAGCCTGGCCTCGCCTTCCGACACGGCCTTGGCGACCGCCTCCAGCCGCTTGACATAGCCGCCGTGATCGGCGCCCAGCACGAAGATCATTTCGTTGAAGCCACGCTCATACTTGTCCCTGAAATAGGCGACGTCGGCGGCAAAATAGGTGTAGCTGCCATCCGACTTGATCAGCGCCCGATCCATGTCATCGCCGACCTCGGTGGAGCGGAACAGCACCTGCTCGCGATCTTCCCAGTCTTCGGACACCTCGCCCTTCGGCGGCGGCAGCGTGCCCTTGTAGACATGGCCCTTGAAGGTCAGGTCGTTGATCGCGGTGCGGATCGCGGCACCGCCGTTTGCATGCAGGCTGCGCTCGGAAAAGAACACGTCGTGGACGACATTCAGCGCCTTCAGGTCTTCCCGGATCATCACCATCATCGCGGCGATCACCCGTTCCTTGACCAGCGGCATCCACTGGTCCTCGGGCATGGCCCGCAGCTTGATGCCGAATTCGTCGCTGAGCGCCTTGCCGACCGGCACGAGATAATCGCCGGGATAGAGCCCCGACGGGATCTCGCCGATCGCTTCGCCGAGCGCCTCGCGGTAACGCAGGAAGGCGGAGCGGGCGAGCACGTCGATCTGCGAGCCGGCGTCGTTGATGTAATATTCCTTGGTGACCTCATAGCCGGCAAAGCCCATGAGGTTGGCCAGCGCATCGCCGATTACCGCACCCCGGCAATGGCCGACATGCATCGGTCCGGTCGGATTGGCCGAGACATATTCGACATTGACCTTGCGGCCCTTGCCGACAGGGGAGCGGCCATAATCGATGCCCTCCGAAATCATCCGCGAGACGAGCCGCTGCCAGTAGGCGGTGGAGAGGCGGATATTGATGAAGCCAGGACCGGCCACCGAGACATCGCTGATATCGGCATCCTCCTTGAGGATTGCGGCCAGCATGTCGGCGAGAGCCCGGGGATTGGTGACCAGAGGCTTTGACAGAACCATCGCCGCATTGGTCGCGACATCGCCGTGCGCGCTGTCGCGCGGCGGCTCCGCATTGATGCGGCCGAAATCCAGTTCAGATCGCTTTTCCTTGACGATATCAAGGGTTTCAAGAGCGCTCTTAATTCTGTATTCGAAGTCTGCGAACAGGTTCATGTCAATCATCCACGCACAGGAGTGTCGTGCGCCACCGGCAGGTGTCGCATTATTCGCCGCTGCCTAGCGCAATTCGGGAGTATGGTCAAACAACCGCTTGTGGGCTGAAACCGCGAAAGTGTCGGTCATTCCCGCCAGGAAATCGCCGACATGGCGGGCCTTTGCGCCATCGGAAAGTCCGGCGATATGATCGACCCAGTAATGGCTTTCCATCAGGGCGGGGTCGTTCATGTAGGCCTTGAACAGGTCGGTGACGATCCGGGCGGCAGCGGCCCTCACCCGCATGATCTCGGGATGGCGATAGATGCGCCTGAACAGCAACGCCTTGATCTGCCGGTCGGTCTCGGCCATCTCCGGCGAGAAGGTGGCCGTCACCTGATCGGCATTGCGGATATCCTGGGCTGAACCCGGCGCAAGCTGCGACAGGCGCTGCTGCGCCACGGAAATCACGTCCTCCACCATGCGGGTGATCTGGCGGCGCATGATTTCATGGGTGAAGCGGTTTGCCTCCAGATCCGGATAGCGCCCCCGCACCTCGGCCATCAGGCCCGCGAGGAAGGGAATGTCCTCCAGCATCTCGAACTGCAAATAACCCGAACGCAGCCCGTCATCGATATCATGGGTATTATAGGCGATATCATCGGCAATCGCCGCCACCTGCGCTTCGAGACTCGCATAGCTGTCGATTTCGAGATCATGCAGCTGACAATAGTCGAGAATCGGCTGCGGGACCGGGCCGCGGATGCCCGTGCCGTCGCGGGTCATCAGCGGGCCATTGTGCTTGACCAGCCCCTCAAGGCTCTCCCAGGTGAGATTGAGACCGTCAAATTCCGCATAACGGCGTTCAAGCTTGGTGACGATGCGCAGCGACTGGGCATTGTGGTCGAAACCGCCGAAGGGCAGCAGCATCTCGTGCAGCGCATCCTCACCGGTATGGCCGAAAGGCGTGTGGCCGAAATCATGCACCAGCGCCACGCCTTCGGCGAGATCCTCGTCCAGCTTCAGGGCGCGGGCCAGCGCCCGGGCGATCTGGGCGACTTCAATCGTGTGGGTCAGGCGCGTGCGATAGTGATCGCCATCCGGACCGATGAAGACCTGTGTCTTGTGCTTCAGGCGGCGAAAGGCCGTGGTGTGGACGATCCTGTCGCGGTCGCGCTGGAATTCGGAACGGGTCGGGCTGCTCGGCTCGGGAAACAGCCGGCCCCGCGTCGTCCACGGATCGGCCGCATAGACCGCCCGCTCGCTGCCGCCAAAACCCAGGACTCGTCTGTCGATGCTCATTCGGTCTTCCTGTCAAACGCCAAACATTGACGTCGCCTCAATGCATTCATACCTATAGTATGGGAACCGGCCAAGGGTTCCGGTGGCAAATGGTTCCCGCCATAGTCCTTGAGTTGCCGTGATCCGCATGCAGGCCATGCGTAATATCAAAAGCTTGCGCCGGAATGGCGCAGGATGTCCCGCCAGAAACTCTCCGGGCCTTGAACCCGGCAGGAGACCAGAAATGACAGACCAGAGCGTCAGACTATCCGAAAATGCTGCGAAACGAATCGCGGAAATCCTTGCCTCCGATCCCGGCAAGCGCGCCATGCGGGTCTCCGTGGAGGGCGGTGGCTGTTCGGGTTTTTCCTATAAATTCGACCTGGTCGGCGACGACAGTACACGGGCGGAAGATGATTTCGTCATTGCGGCGGATGATGCAACCGTGCTGATCGATTCCCTGTCGCTGGTCTATATGGCGGGTTCGGAGATCGATTTCGTCGACAACCTGCTCGGCCAGTCCTTCCAGATCCGCAATCCGAATGCGATTGCCAGTTGCGGCTGCGGCACCAGTTTTTCGGTCTGAGACCACAGATCATTGATACGAGACCTTTGCGCTGCCAGGAGGCGCTCCGGCGTTTTTCCCGAGAAAAATGCCGGTCAATGATGGCTTCGCCACTGCGGACAGGCTAGATCTCGTCTGAAGATCCCACATAACCGGGTCGTTACGAGAGGCTGCCATGGTCATGAAAATCGCCACCTGGAACATCAATGGCGTCAAGGCGAGGATCGAAAACCTGTGCCATTGGCTGCGCCAGACAAGTCCCGACATAGTCTGCCTGCAGGAGATCAAGTCGCAGGACGAGACCTTTCCCCGGCTGGAAATCGAGGCACTTGGCTATCACGTCGAAACCCATGGCCAGAAGGGTTTCAACGGGGTGGCGCTGCTGTCGAAGCAAAAGCCCGTCGAGGTGTTGCGCGGCCTGCCCGGCGATGACAGCGACGAGCAGTCACGCTTCATCGAGGGAGTCTATGCGGTGGGCACGCGCACCATCCGGGTTTGCTCGATCTACCTGCCGAACGGCAATCCCGTCGACAGCGAGAAATATCCCTACAAGCTGCGCTGGATGGATCGGCTCCGCGCCCTGATGGCCGACAGGCTGGCCCTGGAGCAGCCGATTGTCTTTGCCGGGGACTACAATGTCATCCCCGCGCCCGAGGATTGCCACGATCCGGCACTCTGGGCCCATGACGCGCTGTTCCTGCCGGCCACCCGCGCCGCATTCCAGCAACTGGAAAATCTCGGACTGGTCGACGCCCTGCGCGCCATGACCCCGGCGGGCAGGACCTATACATTCTGGGATTATCAGGCCGGAGCCTGGCCGAAAAACAACGGCATCCGCATCGATCACCTGATGCTCTCGCCGGAAGCGGCGGATCGCCTGCGATCGGTCGAGATCGACAAGGACGTCCGGTCCTGGGACAAGCCATCCGACCACGTGCCTGTCATCGGAAACTTTGATTTCTGAACCGGCGGACTGAAGGGACCGAAGATCGGCGTCCTGTGCGCACAGCCTGCGCTACTGGGCAGGCGTTTCCATCGATGCATCGACACCGTCAGCGCCGACGGGTCCTTCCAGCGTCAGGGATTCGGCTTCGCCGACGGCCATTGGCGGCACCGGCACGCCTGCTCCCGGCGCTCCGGCAGCAAGGGCGTCCATGGTCGGCGTGGCCTCTACCGTGGGCATGGTGTCCTCGATCTGCTGGGCAAGCTGGATTGCCGTGCGGCGGTCATTCTCACTCGCCACGGAAAAGGCCTGTTCCTGCAGATCCTGAATCCACGGACGATCCTTCCCGGAGCAGTGATCAAGCGCTGCCGTCATGTAGCCCAGTCCGCGGGCGGATTGGCCTTCCTGAAACAGCAGGCTGCCGAAAATGCCCATCGCCCCGACATGGCCGTTCTTGCGGGCCCGGTTCAGCCATTTCTTTGCCTGTTCGACATTGCGGCTGCCGCCCTCGCCGCGCAGCATCATTCGGGCCAACTGGTACTGGGCTTCCGGCACGCCAAACGCAGAGGCCGCCTGGAAATAGAGCTGCCGTGCCTGACCGAGATCGGCCTTGACCGGGCTGTTGTCAATGCCGTGGCGGTAATATTCGGCCAGCGACATCAGGGCATTGACGAAGAAGCCGGTGTCTTCGGAACCGGGCTCGATGCCCTTGCCTGCAATTTCATTGTAGATCTTGAAAGCTTCGAAGTCGCTCTTGGCCACGCCGTCGCCATAGGCATACATGTTGGCAAGCGCCCAGCGCGAGCCGGTATGGCCCTTTTCGGCCGCATAGCGGTAGGCTTCCACGGCATCCTGTTTCTGGCCGCTCTTGTAGGCCTTGAAGCCGAATTTGAAGAGATCGAAGGGGCCGGATTCCTTGGTGACGCCGGAATTGATGTCGAAGGCCAGAGCACCGGATGCTGCCGTGGAAAGCGCCAGCGAGCAACCAAGAAACAGCACTTTTACCGGGACATGGGCAAGCTTCGACATGATGGTCCGATTTCGTCCGCACAGGCCAGACACACGCCCCGACTGGAAGCGCGATGGCAGGGATAGCAGAACTGTTTCTAGTCTCATTCGATGGCGATAAAGCGGCATGGCGGGTCTTGCGCGCCGGATGGGGTCCGAAACCCCGTTCGACAATGGATATTCCGGGGTGAAAGAACGGCCCCAAAGCCGCCATTTCCCCAACAAACCCATGCCTCTGCCAGAAAACCCCAAGTCCTGATCGCTCATTCTATTCCTGGATCGCGATATTCAATACATTCGCGTCTTCAGTTGGAACGCTGCTCCCGCTTTGTGGCAGGAAATGGACATAATCTTCCCGATTCAAGGTCGCTATAACGCATCATTTCTACTGTTGCGGAATCGTCACATATCTTTTGACCGGATCTGAAATGGCTCCCCGGCAGCAAGGGCCGGGCCCTGCGGAAAATGCGCGCCGGACCGCACCCGTCAGAACTTTACCTTCAGGGAGGTGGAGAGCGCTGTGACGATATCGTTGCTGTAATCATAGGCGACATCCTTCCCATAGTCCTTGCCGTCATAGGAGACGATGCCCGAGCTGCCGCTGGTCAGAATGCCCACCGCACCTGCGACCCGGAATTCGACATTGCTGGTCGGCGAATAGGAAACACCGGTTCCAAGCGTCCAGCTGTCGGTCTGGGTTCCAAGCCCGGTCGAGGTGCCGCGATCCCAGGTGACGCTGACGGCACCGCTCCACTGATCGTTGAACTTGTGGCCAATGCCGCCGGAGATCGTCCATCCGTCCCGATAGAGCAGGTCCAGAGACGTGGCGCGGGTCGGCCCCTTTGGCGTGCAGGCAATGATCCCCCTGGTCGCAACCGGGCAGAAGGGGATGCTTTGCAACTGGCTCCAGTCCGTCCATTTAACCGAGCCGAAGGCAAGCCAGTCCGGCGCAATGCCGCTTTGCAGTTTCAGTTCGATACTGTCGGGCATGGCGGACGCGCCAAAAACCGGCGTCACTTTGCCGAGCAGCGGATTGGCCGGATTGATTGCGCCGGGGATCTGGCGCAGATCCAGTGTGCCGGTGATATCATCCAGCTTGACTTCGCTATTGTAGACCAGGCTGGCACGAAGCGCATATTCAGGGATTTCGTAGGCGATGCCGGCCCGCCAGCCATAGCCCTTGCCATCAAGATCGAGACGGCCGATGCCGGTGCCGAAGGCAGGCGAAATCGGGGCCACAAGCCGCTCCTTGAAGCCGCCGACATCCTGATAGAGCACGCCACCAATAAAGCGTATGTCGCCCTGCCCGGCATCCATTTTATAGGAACAGGTCACGGCGTAGCTGTCGCTGTGTACCTTGGTCTCGATATTGCTGTTTGCGCCGACCCAGTTTCGGCCAGGATGGGAATGCACGCCCCAGGGCTGGGAATAATCCGCCAGGCAATCCACATCCTCGAAAACACGCAATTTGACGCCAACGCGGGGTACCCAGTAATTATCCGTGTCGCGCGTGGTTGCTGTACCGCCGCCGACACCGTTGGCACCCAACCCGTCGGATGCATCCGTATCACGGGCGTTGGTGAGGGTGCGATCCGGCTGGACAAGAACGGAATCGGCTTCAAACGTCACGGCATCCGGGTCGAACAGCTGATCGACAGAATAACCCGCCCGCTCCAGTCCGCCCGCGAAAGCGGTACCGGACAACAGACCCACCAATGCGACCGACAGAAGGCCCCTGGCAATAACCCGATACACCATGAACTCTCCCCCAAAAAGTTCCAAACCCGGTTCGAGTGTAAACACCACACCTATTTTCGCAAGTTATAATGTAATTATAATCGCTGATTTCCGGGGGATGCCCTGACGGGAAATATTGAACAAAACGCAATTCCGGACAGGAATTCCGCACATAATTCTACATGTTGTATAATTACATAATATATTTAGAACAATATTCTACACACAACAAATATGTAACAAAAAAGCGACACCCCAGGTTTCTGGCGGGCGGCCTGATTTTGAGCCATTTTTGGGCCATAATGCGCCATTCCCTGCGACCCGGCACCATTGCCAGCAAGAGCTTGATTCGAAATGCCGCAGGATAAGCCTCTGGCAACAAACAAAAATCGCCCGCCAATTTGGCGAGCGACCGAATTTTCACAACCCTTGATGGGAAAATGTCAACCCGCTTCGTTGAGGCGGGCGATTGCGGCCATCAGGCTGGCACGCTGGGTCAGCAGTTCCGCATGCCGTTCCCGTTCTGCGGCAACCACCTCCGGATTGGCATTGGCGACGAATTTCTCGTTCGACAATTTCGCCGCAATCCGCGCCAGTTCCTGATCGACCTTGTCGCGCGCCTTTTCCAGACGGGTGCGTTCTGCCACTACGTCAATCAACGTCCCCAGCGGCAGGCAGCAGGTGGCTTCGCCGACCACGATCTGGGCCGAACCGCGCGGGGCGGTCTCTGCCAGCGAGATGCCGTCAACGCGGGCCAGTCGCTTCAGCGACGCCGCATGACGCTCCAGCCGGGCCTGCGTCGCCCCGTTGGCACCGACCACGACCAGCGGCGAGACCGCCGAAGGCGGCACGTTCATTTCGGAACGGGCCGAGCGGATGCCGGTGACGAGATCGATCAGCCAGTTGGTTTCATCCGCTGCCGCATCGTCGGCAAAGGAGGGCGACGGCCATTCCGCATGGCAGAGCAGGCTCGGCCGCATGATGCCCTCGCCTGCCGTATGCGCCCAGAGCTCTTCGGTCATGAAGGGCATGAAGGGATGCAGAAGCTTGTAGGTTTCCTCCAGCACATGGGCCGCGCAGGCCTGCGATTCCGCCTTGGCTTCTTCGTCCTCGCCCGAGAAGACCGGCTTCAGCAGTTCCAGATACCAGTCGCAGAACTGGTTCCAGACAAAGCGATAGAGAGCGCCTGCCGCATCATTGAAGCGGTGGCTGGCAATCGCCTCCGTCACGTCGCGCTCGGTGCGCGAGAGTTCCGTCAGGATCCAGCGGCTGATGGTCAGCTTCGTTGCTTCGGGGTTGAAATGGTCGTCCCGCTTGACGCCGTTCATTTCGGCAAAGCGGGTGGCGTTCCACAGCTTGGTGCCGAAATTGCGGTAGCCGGCGATGCGGGCCGGGTCGAGCTTCACGTCGCGGCCCTGGGCGGCCATGATTGCCAGCGTGAAACGCAGGGCGTCGGCTCCATATTCGTCAATCAGTTCCAGGGGATCGATGACGTTGCCCTTCGACTTCGACATCTTCTGGCCGTTCTTGTCGCGCACCAGCGCGTGAACATAGACGGTGTGGAAGGGCTCGACGCCCTCGCCATTCTCGTCCTTCATGAAATGCAGGCCCATCATCATCATCCGGGCGACCCAGAAGAATATGATGTCGAAACCGGTGACCAGCACGTCGGTCTGGTAATATTTGGCGAGTTCCGGGGTCTCGTCCGGCCAGCCGAGTGTCGAGAAGGGCCAGAGTGCGGAGGAGAACCAGGTGTCGAGCACGTCCTCGTCGCGGGTCAGTATTTCGCCTGGCTTGAAATTTTCGAGCTTGTCCTGAACATAGGCCTTCCACGGGCCCTCATGCGCGAGATAATGCTGGACGGCGGCGTCAAGCGCTTCCGCTTCGGTCTTTTCGACAAAGACCTGGCCATCCGGACCATACCAGGCAGGAATCTGGTGGCCCCACCAGAGCTGGCGCGAGATGCACCAGGGCTGGATGTTTTCCATCCATTCGTAATAGGTCTTTTCCCAGTTTTTCGGCACGAACTTCGTGCGGCCCTCACGCACCGAGGCAATCGCCGGAGCGGCCAGCGTCTTTGCGTCGACATACCATTGTTCGGTGAGGCGCGGCTCGATCGGCACACCGCCGCGATCCCCATGCGGGACCATATGCTTGTGCGGCTCTATTTTGTCGACGAGGCCCTGCTCTTCCAGCAGTTCGACGATGCGCTTGCGGGCTGCAAACCGGTCCATGCCGTCCAGTTCGTTCCAGACGGTCGCATGTTCGGAGCTCGCCTCGAGCCCTTCCAGGAAATCCTCGTTGCCGAGAATGGTGATATGGGCGTCTGTCGTCAGGATATTGATCTGGCGCAGGCCGGTGCGCTTGCCGACGTCAAAATCGTTGAAATCATGGGCGGGCGTCATCTTCACCGCGCCGGTGCCGGCCGTCGGGTCCGGATATTCGTCGGCAACGATGGGTATCAGGCGACCGGTGAGCGGCAGCACGACATGCTTGCCGACAAGGGCCTGATAGCGTGCATCATCGGGATGAACCGCAACCCCGGTATCGCCCAGCATGGTTTCCGGGCGGGTGGTGGCGACGACAAGATAGTCGCGGGTCTCGAATTCGGTGGCGAACCCCTCCTCGTTGAAGGCGACGGGATGCTCGTAGGTAACGCCCTTTTCCAGCGGATAGCGCAGGTACCAGAGATGGCCCGCGGTCTCGACCTGCTCGACCTCGAGATCGGAGATGGCCGTCAGCAGCTTCGGGTCCCAGTTGACCAGCCGCTTGTCCTTGTAGATCAGGCCTTCCTTGTAGAGCGAGACGAAGACTTCGAGCACGGCGCGCGACAGGCCCTCGTCCATGGTGAAGCGCTCGCGCGACCAGTCGCAGGAGGCGCCAAGCCGCTTCAGCTGGTTGAAGATCAGGCCACCGGATTCGTCCTTCCACTCCCAGACCTTCTCGATGAAAGCCTCGCGGCCCATGTCACGGCGGTGCTGCTGTTTTTCCATCAGCTTGCGCTCGACCACCATCTGGGTGGCAATGCCGGCATGGTCCATGCCGGGCTGCCAGAGCACATCCTTGCCGCGCATCCGCTCGAAGCGCACCATGATGTCCTGCAATGTATTGTTGAGCGCATGGCCCATGTGCAGGGAGCCGGTGACATTCGGCGGCGGGATCACCACGCAGAAGGTTTCCGCTCCCGGCCTGGCATTCGCACCGGCGCGAAACGCATCGTTTTCGTCCCAGGCCTTGGCGATTTTCGGTTCAACGGTGGCGGAATCATAAGTCTTGTCGAGCATTTGGCAGACCAGCTTCTGTGGAGGGGTGGGCTTCAGGGTAAACAGGATGGCCGGTGCCAAGTCAATAAAAAAGCCGCTCCGGTGCAGGAGCGGCCCTGATCTGGGAAAGACGCAAAATCGCTCAGCGGCGCGGGCCGCGCGCCACCCGTTCGATCTCCTCGCGCACCAGTCGTTCAACCAGTGTTGGCAGATTGTCATCCAGCCATTCCTGCAGCATCGGGCGCAGCAGGTCCTCGGCGACTTCATCCAGCGTGCGCTGGGCGGTCGAATTCACGAGTTCGGCAAGTTCGTGGAAGGAGCGGGCGACCTGATCACCCGTCGAGGTCGAGACCAGCGCCCTGTTGTCATCCGCCTGATCTTCGGGCCGAACGGGTGCCGTATCCTGCCGGGCCTCGCCGAACGTGTCCAGTTCAGGCCCAACAGGCGGCGCGAAGGCCATTTCCAGCACGTTGATATCCGGGGTCCCGGCATGGTCACTTGCCCGGAAGACGTCCTGTTGCAGCTTCGGCGGCTGCACCGAGGAGGCAACCCGAACGACAGGCTGCGGCATCCGCACCGGTTGGGGCGGCGCACTCAGCTCCACCGTTCGGGTGGAGCGGGCCTCCGCGACAGGCCGTGACGCGACAGGCGGCTCAGATGGTCCACGCTCGGAGGCTGCCCGAACCCGGGCCGCGACATCTGCCAGCGAAATCGAGCGGGGCTCATCGCCAGTCCGCGTTTCGGCGACACCCCGGCGCACCACCGGCTCTTCCGGCACAGGCTGCGATATGCGGGGACCCGAAGCAACCGGTGCGGCGGACCGCGGGGCGGTCACCGCATCCGGGGCAGGACGCAGGGCATCGGCCACCTCGATGAACTGCGGCAGCGAATCATCAATAGTCAGATGAATTTCTTCCGCCGCATCGACTGGCTCGTCATCATAGGCATCGGATTCGAATGATTTGGAAAAAGCCGTTTCCGGTGATTTCGTCGGGCCGGGCTCATTGCTTTCGATGATCCGGCGGATCGACGCCAGGATCTCTTCCATCGACGGTTCACGCGCTACGCTTGGCTGAGCCATATTCATCCCCGTTCTACCTGACACGTCACAGATCTGGCGCGGCCTTTGGCACGCCCCGCGCAAACCCGCCAAACTCCCCGGCATCCGATTTTCCCCGTCGCGAGGAAAAGCCGTTCAAGACCGGGCGTACACCCCGCGAAGCAGGCTGACTTTCATCAGGATAAGGCAATCATCGCCGGAAAAAAACACCGTGAATCAACAATTAAGGATGATGCACAGGATTTGTGGCCCGTGCAGGTCAGCCAGTCGGCGAGATCACTTGATGTCGACGGTCCTGAGCCCGATCCACTTGTCCTTGACAGCTTCATAGTGATCGTTTGCCCGGTATTCCGAGACTTGCAGTCCCTGGTCGGCCACCGTCAGACGACCCAGCGCAGCAAGCGCCGAATAGCTCGAAATTACCGAATTGCGACCGGATTGGGCAAGGCTTTCCCGGGCGTTCAGCACTGTCTGCTGGGCATTCAGCACGTCAAGTGTTGTGGCCTGGCCAACATTGCGCTCTTCGATCACGCCATCAAGCGCCAGCTTCGCCGCCGTCAGCTGTTGATGGTTGGCGCTGATCGCGGCTTGCGCGGCTTCGAACTGGGCATAGGCGGCAACAACCATCTGCTGGATCTGGGCACGAACCGCATCGACCTTGATCTGCTCGGAACCAAGGTTCTCCTTGGCCTGCCGTATCCGGCCATATTCCGCTCCGCCCTGATAGATCGGAATGGTCAACTGTGCCGTCACCGAACTTGAGGTCTGCTCGATACCGCTCGTCCCGTCCTGTGTCGAACCGGAACGCCCGACTGTCCCCTTGATGACCACGCCCGGCAGCAATGTGCCTTCGGCTTCATCAACCTGATAGCCGGCCCTGTCGACCGCATGCAGCGAAGCCTTGACCTGCGGGTTTTCCGTCACGGCAATCTGCACCGCCTGATCGATCGTTTTCGGCAACCCCCTGGACGCTGGAGCGGGCTGCCGGATTGCCACCGGTTCCTCGCCGACGATCTGCACATAGGTGGCACGGCTGATCTTCAATTGGGCTACGGCTGAGGCCAGCAAAGCCTTGCCCGCCGCCAGCTGGGCCTGGGCCTGGCTGACATCCGTCCGGGTACCCTCCCCCACATCAAGGCGGGTTTTGGATGCATTCAACTGCTCGTTCAGAAATTCCAGATTCTGCTGGCGGATCGACACCACCTGCTGGTCGCGGGCAATGTCCGCATAGGCCTGCACGGCGGCAAGCAGGATCTGCTCTTCATTGGCCTTCAGGGTTTCCTGACCGGCATAGACGCCGGATTCCGCCGCACGGATGCGGCTCAGCGTCTGGAAACCGTCAAAAATCTCCTGGGTGACGGAAACGCCGACCTGGCCGGAACTGAAGGAATCGTTCGGGAAAGCATCATTGCTGAAATCCCTGAGGTTGGTTCGCGACGCGGTGCCAAATGCCGACACCTGCGGACGGTAACCCGCCTTGGCGATGGTGACATTCTCGTCGGTTGCCCGCAGGGCTGCCCGCACCGCGTTCAGATCCGGATTATTGGCATAGGCCTTGGCGAGGGCGCCCGACAGGGATTCGGCCGAAGCGGGCGAGGTGGAGACCAACAGCAACGGCAACACGGCTGTGGCCAGCAAGGCTTTACGAAATGACACTGTCAGTCTCCAAAATAAACACTGGACTCATCCTGTTGCTGTTGCCTGTCAAAGCCAGCGCCAACAGTCAGCGGCAGTAACATGGTCCCGCCACCAGCAGGCTTCAACGCAGTTATAACAAAATCTTAATCACATGCAGTACGCAACCCGGCCATGTTGCCCGCAGGCAACAATCGGGAGCCCGAAGAGCGTTCGGGCTCCCGCTGTCGTCAAAACTGGAATTCAGGCACCTTGCGGAAGCCAGGCAGCGGCTTTACCGCCGTATTGAAGGCGGGCGTGGACGACAGCGCGCCCCTTTCCCGGGTGAAGACATGGGCCCGCGACGCATTGCCATGGCCGAGAACAGCAACCAGCTTGCCACCATCCTTCAGCTGCGCAAACAGCGCCTCCGGCACAAGATCAACCGCACCATCGATGAAAATCACATCGAACGGCCCCTCGCCAGCGGCACCTTTTTCAAGATCGCCTTCGACCACCTTTGCATTGGCATGGCCGGAAAGATTGGCCCGGGCCAGGGCGGCAAGCCCGGCATCGCTTTCCAGCGCGACGACAGAACCGGCGAGATGGGCCAGCAACGCCGAGACATAGCCGGACCCGGCACCGACATCGAGAACATGATCGGTCTGGCTGATGGTGGCCAGTTGCAGCAACTTGGCAAGCGGCGAGGCATGCATGATGTAGCGTCCGGGAACAGAAAGCGCACTGTCGGCATCCACATAGGCCAGTGCCCGGGCCGCTTCAGGAACGAAGGCCTCACGCGGCACGGTCAGGAAAGCAGACAGAACCGAATAGGATGTGACATCAGTCGTCCTCACCTGATTGTCCACCATTTTCGTGCGTTGCACTTCGTAGTTTGTCATGTCCAGGGCCCTATATGACTTGCGCTTCCGCTGAAATCGCCAGATTGAACTGATGAGTTCGATTGCATCGTTCTTAACCGCGTCGCCCCATGCTTTCAAGGCACCGCGAAGAGCGAGCAGCAAAAACCTGACAAAGACCGTGGTTTGTCACAGAAATCTGCATCAATGCTGAAAAAAGGCTGTGAGAAATTATGGATCAAAACAGAAACGGCGACTTTCACATCTCGTGAAAGTCGCCGCTCCAGAAACTGGCTCCCCGGGCCGGATTCGAACCGGCGACCTGTCGATTAACAGTCGAATGCTCTACCGCTGAGCTACCAGGGATCACCGCTCGTCGCGGCGTGAGTGGGCTAATACAAATGCTTTCCCGATTTGCCAAGCGTTTTTTGAAAAAAAATGCAGCGACAGGTGTTTGTGCCCCGGCGCCCCCCCATATGAAAGGGGTGCGAAACCCCGGCATCAAAGGCATTTCGAATTGGCTGACGGTGAAAACAACGGCGATGGATTGCTGCCTGTGGATAAGAGGCTGACGCTCGGTCGCTTCACGATGCGGCTGCCCCGGTCACGCTCCGGGCGCATTGCGCTTGGCAGCGGCCTTTTGGCGGGTGGCGCTTTGGGCTTTCTGCCGGTGCTTGGCTTCTGGATGATTCCCCTCGGGCTGGTGGTTCTCTCCCATGATGTCGCGGCAGCCCGTCGCCTGCGCCGCAAGTCACAGGTCTGGTGGCAACGCCGCCATGCCAGAAAAGCCGCGAAACGCGGCGATTTGCCGGAGAGCTGAAAAAACATCTGCCGTTTCGGCCGCAAGACCCTTGCGCTGCTTTTAAATCCCGGCTAAACGCCGCCCACCACACGCAAAATACTCTGGATGGCCTCGTGGCGGAGTGGTGACGCAGAGGACTGCAAATCCTTGCACCCCGGTTCGATTCCGGGCGAGGCCTCCAAATCCTTCCCCTATATTGCCAAATTCCGGCTACATTGGATGTCAATTGCGGACGTCGGTGCAGGCGGACAGCCATATTGCCGGTTTGACCTGAATTGTTCGGCATTGCCACGACCAGCCGACAATTTTCTGCCCGGCGATCTCATCCGGCCACCTGCAAAATGATCATGCTTGCCTGTTACCGCGCGCGCACCGCTCGTCCGACGTGCTGACTTTCGGCCAGCCCCGGGATTGTGTCCGTCAGCACCTTTCTTTATATATCCAAATGCAATGATTTACTGATACAAGATATCTGCTGATAAATTTGGTGTCCAGATGGAAGATTCTGTTCGTTTTGAATTCGGAAAAAACTGGGCGAGCTATGCGCGCCACATCGACAGCCAGAGGATCGCCACGGCAAAGGCGGCTTTGCTTCGGCTCCTGCCCGAAGGTTTTGTGCCGGCCGGCAAGTCCCTGGTCGACATAGGATCGGGCAGCGGTCTGCATGCTGTCGCCGCCAAGAGCCTCGGATTTGAAGAGGTGGTGGCAACCGATTACGACCTTGATTCCGTGCAGACCACCAAAGCCGTTGCGGAGCGTTTCGGCGTCGAGGTGCAGGCCTTCCAGGACGATATCCTGAACTCAAGGATCGAACGGCAGTTTGATGTCGTCTATTCCTGGGGCGTGCTGCATCACACCGGCAAGATGGAAGAAGCCATCCGCCGTGCTTCGGAAAAAGTGGCCGGAGGCGGTGTCTTCATCATTGCCATCTACGTCAGGACCCCGCTTTGCGGTGTGTGGCGTCATATCAAGCGCACCTATTCGGCGGCACCTCGTCCGGTGCAAAAGGCAATGGCCTACGGTTTCCACGGCCTGAGATCGATCCGCCAGATCCCGAACGGCGAGCTCTTCAAAGATTACGGCACCCTCAGAGGGATGGACCGCTTTCATGATTCCGTCGACTGGCTCGGCGGATATCCCTATGAAAGCGCCACACCCGACGACGTCCGCACCATGGTCGGCGCGGACTTCGAACTGCTGAAAACGTTCCAGACGGAAAGCGGAGCTGGTGTTTTCGGCACCGGATGCGGTGAATATGTCTTTCGCCGAAAATAACAGACGGTGATCTTCACTTTGCTGTCTGATGGTCATTTACATCCCCGTTGGACAAGCCAAGCATCCTGCGGCCTTGATTTCCGTGCCTCGCATTCACATGTCCTTGCGCAGCCTGGTCCGAAGAGATGACGGGTTAAACAGGTGCGGCGGCCTTTCGGATTGGCCGCTTTGCCAACCCGAAAGGCCGCGCCCTTGACTGACGCTCCCGTTCTCCTCTGGTTTCGCAAGGATTTGCGGCTTGATGACAATCTGGCGATGGTGAAGGCGGCAAAGAGCGGCAGGCCTGTGATTGCGGTCTATATACGGGATCGGGATCAGTCGCCCCTCATGCCGCCGGGGGCCGCGCAACGCTGGTGGCTGCATCATTCCCTGGCTTGCCTGCATAAAGCTCTGGAGGCGGCAGGCAGCCAGCTGATCCTGCGGAGCGGCGATCCCGAACGGGTGCTGCTGGATCTGGCCGCAGGGAGCGGTGCCAGAGTGGTCGCGGTCAACTCCGTTCCGGATCCGGCAGCACGGGCCGCAGATGCCAGGATCGCAGCCACGCTTCACGCTCATGATATTGCCTTTCACGGATTTGACGGCGCCCTGCTGCATGATCCCGACAGGCTTCTGACCGGCAGCGGTGGCGGCTATCGGGTCTACACACCCTTCTGGCGGGCCTTCAACCAGCTTGGTCCGCCCTCCCCGCCGCTGGAGGCCCCACGGAATTGGCGCTCGCCCGCAACCTGGCCGGTGTCCGAGCCGCTTGAGCGCCTTGGCCTGCTGTCGGCGCATCCCGACTGGGCGGTCCGGTTCCACGAGCTCTGGACACCGGGCGAGACGCAGGCGCGCACGCAGTTGCACCGATTCCTCGACGCCAAGATCCGCAACTACGATACGGACCGCGACCGGCCCGGCATTGACGGCACGTCGCGCCTGTCTGCCCATCTGGCGCTTGGCGAAATTTCGCCGCGCCGGATCTGGCAGGCGGTGACCTCGGCAGAACCGCAAGGCCCGGACGTCGCAGCAAGTATCGACCGATTTCACAAGGAGCTGGTGTGGCGCGAGTTCTGCTCTCACCTGCTGCACCACTTTCCCGAGCTTGCCGTCAGCAACTGGAATCCCGGCTTCGACGGGTTCGGCTGGCGCGAGGACGGGGCGGGTTTTCTTGCCTGGACGCGGGGCGAGACCGGTTATCCCATTGTCGATGCCGGCATGCGCCAGCTCTGGCAGCATGGCTGGATGCACAACCGGGTGCGCATGGTCACCGCCTCCTTCCTGATCAAGCACCTGCTGATCGACTGGCGGCGGGGCGAGCGCTGGTTTCGCGACACGCTTGTCGATGCGGATCCGGCGGCCAATGCCGCGAGCTGGCAATGGGTCGCGGGGTCAGGGGCGGATGCCTCGCCCTTCTTCCGGATCTTCAATCCGACCCTCCAGGGCGAGAAATTCGACGCGGAAGGCACCTATATCCGGGACTATGTGCCGGAGTTGCGCGGGCTTGGGAACAAGTTCATCCACAAACCGTTCGAAGCTTCGGTGGCTGAGCTTGCTGCGGCAGGTATTTCTCCTGGCAAGACCTATCCCATGCCCCTCGTCGATCACAGGATGGCGCGGACCAGAGCTCTCGCAGCGCTATCGGATCTGAAAGATGTATCTGACGGCATTGTCAAAAAAACCGGATCTTCCTGAAACTCCTGTACACCTTTCCTCGTCACTATCCGTGTCAGGTCGCCCGGCTTCGGGCGCAACGCGATTTCAGGGGGGTTCATGAACGCAGTCTTTCAAAGCTTTTCAAGTGGGCCGGGCACAAGCGGCCCGCGTTTGAAAATTGCGGTCATCGGGTCAGGGGTCTCGGGGGCGAGTGCCGCCTGGGCGCTGAACCCGCATCACGACGTCACCCTTTATGAAAAAGACAATCGTCCCGGCGGTCATACCGCCACCGTCGATATCGACTACGATGGACGCCGCATCGCCGTCGATACCGGCTTCATCGTCTATAACGAGGCGACCTATCCAAATCTGACCGCGCTGCTGGCCGAAACCGGGGTGAAAACCCATGCCAGCGACATGAGTTTCGCGCTGTCGCTCGATCAGGGCAAGCTGGAATGGAGTGGCGACAACCTGTCGACATTGTTTGCCCAGAAACGCAACCTGTTTCGCCCGTCGTTTCTGCTGATGGTGCGCGAAATCCTGCGGTTCAACAAGATCTGCCTCAAGGATCGCGCCGCTGGCCAGCTGCAGGACCTGTCGATTGGCGACTATCTCAACTACCGCGGCTTTTCGCCCGGCTTCACCAACAATTACCTCGTGCCGATGGCTGCGGCGATCTGGTCGAGCCCGGCGGCAAAGCTGCTCGATTTCCCCGCAGACCATTTCGTCCACTTCTTCGACAATCACCGCCTCATCTATTCAAAACCGCATGTATGGCGCACCGTTTCAGGCGGTGCCCGCACCTATCTGGAAAAGCTGCTGGCGCCGCTCGGCTCCCGCCTGCGGCTGAACTGCGCCATTGCGGCGGTGACCCGTGTCGGCCATCAGGTGCTGGTGCGCGACCAGTCCGGCAGCGAAACCCTCTATGACAAGGTGATTTTCGCCAGCCACAGCGACCAGACACTGGCGATGCTGGCCGATGCGACCGCTGCCGAGCGGGCGGTGCTTTCCGCCATTCCCTACCAGCCGAACCGGGTGGTGCTGCATCGCGACACCAGACTGATGCCGGTACGCCCAAGGGTCTGGGCCTCCTGGAATTACCTGCGTTCCTCGGGCGATGACGGAAGCTTTGCCTCCGTCACCTACTGGATGAACCGGCTGCAGGGAATCGACAAGACCTGCCCCTTGTTTGTTACCCTCAACCCGGATCGCGAGCCTGATCCCGACAAGGTCTTTGCCGAATATTCCTATGAACACCCGCTGTTTGACGCGGCAGGCATGGCCGCCCAGACCCGGCTCAAGGATATTCAGGGCGTCCACAATTGCCATTTCGCCGGCGCCTGGACGGCCTATGGCTTCCACGAGGACGGCTTGCGCTCGGGTCTGGACGCGGCCCGCGCACTGGGTGGCACCGTGCCCTGGCTGGATGCATCCCCCGTGGACGCAGAACTGCCGGTGGCCGCATGACCCGAAAACCGCACCCCGGCGTCGATCTTGCGAGAAACGGCCCGCCGCCGGAGGCCGCCGCCTGCCTTTATGAAGGCAAGGTGATGCATCAGCGGATGCGGCCCTTTGGCCACCGTTTCAGCTACCGGGTATTTTCGCTTCTGCTCGATCTGGATCGCCTCGCCGAGGCAGGCAGACTGTCGCGGCTGTTTTCGGTGAACCGCCGCAACTGGATGTCCTTCCATGAGAAGGATCATCTCGACCAGGGCGAAACCGGACTGGCGGGAGCGGCGCGCGACCAGTTTCGCGCGGCGGGTCTAGCCACGCCGGTCCGGCGCGTGCTGCTGGTCTGCTACCCCCGGATCTTCGGCCATGTCTTCAATCCGCTGTCAGTCTATTACGGCTATGATGTGGCGGAAAACCTCGCCGGGCTGATCTATGAGGTCAGCAACACCTTTGGCGGACGCCACCGCTATGTCTGTCCGGTGGGACCCGATGAGACCGGAGCGAATGGCGTGCGGCAGCAGGCCGACAAGCTGTTCCATGTCTCGCCCTTCATCGCCATGAACATGCGCTACCATTTCCGAATGCTGCCGCCGGGCGAGGAGATCCGCTGGCGGATTCTCGAGACGTCGCCGGAGGGGCCGCTGCTGTCGGCGACATTTTCCGGCACGGCGCTTGCGCTGACGACCCCGGCCCTTCTCGCCCTGTTTGGCCGCATCCCGTTCCTGACGGTGTCGATCCTGGCGGGGATCCATTGGGAGGCACTCAAAATATGGTGGAAAGGCGCAAAATTCATTCCCACACCAGGAAAATCTGTGCCTTCACCTGATTCGTCACAATTGCCGAAACCGCATTTCCGCTCTAGATTGGAGGGGGATGCGACATTTGTCCCGTCGGCAGGAGACGGAACCGGACAACAGTTGCCTTCGCAGCTCGGGCGATGAATGCTTGGAGAATGTTCAATGTCGAACTCGCATGTCTGGAATTCACAGACCCGCTCCCAACCGGAGACGGTCTCGGTTGAAAATCTCTCACGTATCGTCAAGGGCCTGCCCGCACGCGCACAGATGGTACTGCGCGGACTCGCCCAGATGGACCGGGGCGTGCTGGAACTGACCATTCCCGATGGCCGCCGGCTGGCCATCAGGGGTCGCCATCCCGGCCCGTCCGCCTCCATCGTGCTGCACAACTGGAACCTGCCGCAACGGGCCATTGCCGGTGGCACGATTGCGGTTGCGGAAACCTATATGGATGGCGATTGGGACAGTCCCGATGTCGGGGCCTTTCTGGAGCTGTTTCTCGCCAACAAGCATGTTGGCGACCGCTTTTCCAACGGTGCGCGTGGCCTGTTCCGGATCGTCGAACGGCTCCGGCATTGGCTGAATTCCAACACAAAGGAGGGGTCGAAGCGCAATATTTCGGCGCATTACGACCTTGGCAACGATTTCTACCGGGAATGGCTGGACCCGACCATGACCTATTCGGCAGCGCTCTACGCCGACGCCGATACGGATCTGGTCTCCGCCCAGACGGCGAAATATCGCGCCCTTGCGCAAGCGGCCGGCATCAGGCAGGGCGATCATGTGCTGGAAATTGGCTGCGGGTGGGGTGGGTTTGCGGAATTTGCCGCCCGCGAAATCGGCTGCCACGTCACCGGCCTGACCATCAGCCGGGAACAACTGGCCTTCGCGCAGGAGCGGATCGCCAAAGCCGGGCTGTCCGACAGGGTAACGCTGAAATTCCAGGACTATCGCGACGAGCAGGGCCAATATGACCATGTCATTTCCATCGAGATGTTCGAGGCGGTGGGCGAGAAATACTGGCCAACCTATTTCGGCAAGCTGCGCGATTGCCTGAAGCCCGGCGGCAGCGCCGGCTTGCAGATCATCACCATCAAACCGGAAGCCTACCGGGAATACCGGGCCAATCCCGACTTCATCCAGAAATATGTGTTCCCAGGTGGCATGCTGCCGACCCTGCAACATCTCGGTGACCTCTCGCGCTCCGTCGGCCTGACGGAAACCGGCAATTTCGGCTTCGGCAAGGACTATGCCCGCACGCTTGCCGAGTGGCGGGTCCGCTTCTGGGCGGTTTGGGAACGGGTGAAGCCGCTCGGTTTCGACGAACGCTTCAAGCGGCTCTGGGAATTCTACTTCTTCTACTGCGAAGCGGGTTTCCGCGACGGCAATATCGATGTGCGGCAGGTGGTGTTCCAGAAATAGGCCCCGTCGTGCAGCTTGCAAAGGAGGGCTGGGTCACCTCGACCCGATCCTTTGTCCGTGTCCGCAAGCCCGGCGTCACCACTTGGTGATGCGCCGGATGACCGGAAAATACAGGCTGTAGGGCAAGAGATTGATTGCCTTCAGCACATAGGTAAAGCGCTTCGGAAAGGTGATTTCAAAGGCATTGCGGGCGAGACCCTTGTGGATTTCGGCGGCAGCTGCCTCCGCCGTCATCAGGGCCGGCATCGGGAAATCATTCTGGTCGGTCGCCCCGGTGGCCACGAAGCCGGGATTGATCAGCTGGATCTTGATGCCCATCCGGTCGAGATCGAATTTCAGGCTTTCGGCAAGATTGATCAGCGCCGCCTTGGTCGCGCCATAGGCGGCACTGGTCGGCAGGCCGCCATAGCCGGTGACGGAGGAGACGATGGCGACATGGCCGGTCGCCCGCCGCTTCATCACCGCGAGCGCCGAAAGCAGGCAATGCATGGTGCCGGACAGGTTGACCGCAAAGGTCTTCTCGAAATCCGCCCGGTGCAGTTCCTTGCCGTTTACCGGGATATAGATCCCGGCATTCAGCACCGCGAGCATCAAAGGCCCGTGATCATATTCGATGGCGGCAATCACGCGCTCCATATCGGCACCCGAGGTCACATCGCCTTCCAGCACGATGATGCTGCCGCCAGCCGGCCCGGCTTCCTTCTGCAGGTCGTAAAGGCCATCATGCGAGCGGGCCGTGACGGCGACCCGGAAGCCCGCGCGGGCCAGCCTGAGGGCCAGAGCCCGGCCAATGCCGGAACTTGCCCCGGTAATCCAGACGATCCCTTCCTCAGGACGCATCATGCCGTTTTTCATGCCATTGCTCCCTGGCCCATCCGGGCCGCACCGGGGGTGATCCTTACCTTCAGTGGAAATGGTGGCACCACTGTGTCTGCCCTCTACAAACGGAGCCATGTCCCAGAAAGTTGCTGAAAAAGCTTAAATTTTGCCGCCCGGACCGAGGGCTTGGAAGATAATTTCTTGTGTTCCGCCGCTTGTGCGGGGAAAACAGCCTTCCTATTCTGCTGCCAACCAAAAGAGAGATTCCATGTCCGTTCGTCAGTCTGTTCTGGATGCTATCGGCAATACGCCCTTGATCCGCCTGAAGGGCCCATCGGAGGCAACCGGCTGCACCATTCTCGGCAAGGCTGAATTTCTCAACCCCGGCCAGTCGGTCAAGGATCGCGCCGCCCTTGCCATCATCCGCGATGCCGAGCGCAGCGGACAGTTGAAGCCCGGCGGCGTGATCGTCGAAGGCACCGCCGGCAATACCGGCATCGGCCTGACGCTCGTCGCAAGCGCGCTCGGCTACCGCACCATCATCGTCATTCCCGAGACCCAGAGCCAGGAGAAGAAGGACGCGCTGAGACTTCTCGGGGCCGAACTGGTCGAGGTGCCCGCCGCGCCCTACAAGAACCCCAACAATTACGTGCGGCTCTCCGGACGGCTCGCCGAGCAGATTGCCCGCACCGACCCGAAGGGGGCGATCTGGGCCAACCAGTTCGACAATGTCGCCAACCGAAAGGCGCATGTCGACACGACCGCACCGGAAATCTGGCGCGATACGGATGGCAAGGTGGATGGCTTCATCTGCGCGGTGGGCTCCGGTGGCACGCTGGCAGGGGTTGCCGAGGGCCTGAAGGGCTTCAACAAGGAGATCAGGATCGGGATTGCCGATCCCGAAGGGGCAGCGCTTTACGAATTCTACAGGAACGGCGAGCTGAAATCCTCCGGCGGGTCGATCACCGAAGGCATCGGCCAGGGCCGGATCACCGCCAATCTTGAAGGCTTCACCCCGGATTTCGCCTGTCAGATCCCCGACAGCGAGGCACTGCCGGTGATCTTTGATCTGGTCGAGAGCGAAGGCCTCTGCCTTGGCGGTTCATCCGGCATTAACGTCGCTGGTGCAATCCGGCTTGCGCGCGACCTCGGCCCCGGCCATACAATCGTGACCATCCTGTGCGATTATGGCAACCGCTACCAGTCGAAGCTGTTCAACCCGGCCTTCCTGCAGTCGAAATCCCTGCCGGTGCCGCAATGGCTGCTCGACAAGCCGGCCATCGTCCCGCCCTTCGAACCCGTCTGAGGCTCCTGTCATCATGACCACGCACCCGCTCTACCGCGACGACTTCTATCTTTCCACGGCGGAAGGCACGGTCATCGCGGTCGGCGAGGACGGCAGCGTGGAACTGGACCAGACCTGCTTTTACGCCGCCTCCGGCGGACAGCCCGGCGATACCGGCTTTTTCGAACGCGCCGATGGCAGCCGGATCCTGCTTGGCGAAACCCGTCACGGGGCGACCAAGGATGCAATCCGGCACCACCCGCTCGATGGCCAGCCCCTGCCCGGGGTCGGCGAAAAGCTGGTGCTGCATATCGACTGGGCGCGGCGCTACCGGCTGATGCGGATGCACACCGCCTGCCATATCCTGTCCGTCGTGCTGCCCTACCCGATCACCGGCGCGGCCGTCGGCGAAGAGGAATCACGGGTCGATTTCGACCTGCCGGAACCGGTGGAACGCGACGACATCACCTCACGAATGATGGCACTGGTCGAAGCGAACCACCCGGTCTATGTCACCTGGATCACCGACGCGGAGCTTGCCGCCAATCCCGGCATCGTCAAATCGAAGAATGTCCGCCCGCCCGTCGGGATGGGGCGTGTCAGCCTGGTCGCCATCGGCGAGAATGCCGCCATCGACAGCCAGCCCTGCGGCGGCACCCATGTGTCGGAAACCCGGGAAGTCGGGCTGATCCACATTTCCAAGATTGAAAAGAAGGGCAAGGAAAACCGCCGCCTGCGCATCCGCTTTGGCGCGCCCGCGGCTGTCTGATCCCTTCCCCCCACTCCCTGCCTTCCAGAAGGACGACCAGCATGAGCGAGAAGAGCCGTTTTACCGTTTCCGCCGATTGGGTTCAAAAGCAGCTGGGGGCGCCGGAATTCCGGGTGGTCGATGCCTCCTGGTATCTGCCGGCGCAGGGCCGCAACGGGGCGCTCGAATATTCCGGAGGGCATGTGCCCGGCGCGGTGTTTTTCGATCAGGACGCGATTGCCGATCATTCGACCGGCCTGCCGCACACCATCCCCTCGCCTGAAGAATTTGCCGACGCCGTCGGCAAGCTCGGGATCAGCCACACCGATACGATCGTCATTTATGACGGGCCGGGCCTGTTTACCGCGCCGCGCGTCTGGTGGCTGTTCCGGGTGATGGGGGCCGAACGGGTCTTCGTCATGGACGGCGGCCTTGATGGCTGGAAGAAAGACGGTCGTCCGCTGGAAACCGACCTGCCGGAACCCCGCACCGCCCGCTTCACCCCGCGCCATGCCACCGAGCGGGTCACGCTTCTCCCCGGCATGCGCGAGATCGTGGCGCAGGGTCGCATCCAGATTGCCGATGCCCGCAGCGCCGGCCGGTTTTCCGCGCGCGAGCCGGAGCCGCGCGCCGGGATGCGCGGCGGCCATATGCCGGGGGCGCGCAATATTCCGATAACCAGCCTTTCGGAAAACGGGCGGCTGAAGGATGTCGCGGCGCTGAAGGCGCTATTTGCCGAAGCCGGGATCGACCTCTCGCGCCCCGTCGTCACCACCTGCGGCTCGGGCGTCACGGCGGCGGCGATCACGCTGGCGCTCCACTCGGTCGGCCATCAGGACAACACGCTGTTTGACGGCTCCTGGTCGGAATGGGGCAGCCTGCCGGATACGGCTATTGAGACCGGCGACCCCGCACCGAAAGGTGCCGGCGCGTGAAGGACCCGATAAAGAAATTGTCCGCCGCGCCCCTCAGGGTTCACGTCACCCATCTCGAGATGAATGCGGCCCCGAAAGCCTTCCTGCCGGTGCCGGTCAATCTCCAGACGGCGCTGATCCGCGCCGTCGATGTGCCGCTGCCCTATTACCGCTACCTCTACCGGTTGGTCGGCCAGCGCTGGCACTGGGTCGACCGGCTGCGGATGCCTGACGAAGAGCTGCGCGCCGTGCTTTCCAGTGAGCGCAACCAGATCACGGTGCTCTATGTCAATGGCGCGCCCGCCGGCTTCTACGAATTGCTGCGCCTCGACGACGAGGTGACGGAGCTCACCCATTTCGGGCTGATGAGCCATGCCCTGGGGCTTGGCATCGGCAAGTGGTTCCTGCTGCAGGCGCTTTACGCCGCCTGGGTGACGAACCCGCTGAAGGTGAAGGTCACCACCAACACGCTCGACCATCCCCGCGCCCTGCAACTCTACCAGCGTTTCGGCTTCTCGCCCGTCGCGGTCGAGGAAACCG